>NZ_JAQJIN010000016.1:0-594 GCF_027947425.1 Exiguobacterium sp. MMG028 | reverse complement strand
ACATATTGGAGGATTAGCTCAGCTGGGAGAGCACCTGCCTTACAAGCAGGGGGTCGGCGGTTCGATCCCGTCATCCTCCACCATTTACACCTGCCGGTGTAGCTCAGTTGGTAGAGCATCTGACTTGTAATCAGAGGGTCGAGGGTTCGAATCCTTTCGCCGGCACCATTTGATCTTTTTAAAAAGTCTACCGCTAGAAATTATACCTTGCCGGGGTGGCGGAATTGGTAGACGCACAGGACTTAAAATCCTGCGAGGGTTTCCTCGTGCCGGTTCAAGTCCGGCCCTCGGTACCATTAATATTTTCCCATGATGATTATTCGTCTCGCACCCTTAGCTCAGCTGGATAGAGCGTTAGACTACGAATCTAAAGGCCGGGAGTTCGAATCTCTCAGGGTGCACCATTTTTACGGGAAGTAGCTCAGCTTGGTAGAGCACTTGGTTTGGGACCAAGGGGTCGCAGGTTCGAATCCTGTCTTCCCGACCATCATCACTTTTATATGGGGCCTTAGCTCAGCTGGGAGAGCGCCTGCCTTGCACGCAGGAGGTCAGCGGTTCGATCCCGCTAGGCTCCACCATTTTTATTTTTTTACA
>NZ_JAQJIN010000015.1:0-988 GCF_027947425.1 Exiguobacterium sp. MMG028 | reverse complement strand
TTATTTTTTTAAAAAAGTTATTGACTTTACATAAAATGACCTTTAAAATAGGTAAAGTCGATATGACTTAAAACGGTCCCGTGGTGTAGGGGTTAACATGTCTGCCTGTCACGCAGAAGATCGCGGGTTCGAATCCCGTCGGGACCGCCATTTTTAATTTAATATTTATGGCTTTGTAGCTCAGTTGGTAGAGCAAAGGACTGAAAATCCTTGTGTCGGCGGTTCGATTCCGTCCAAAGCCACCATATAACGCGCCGGTGTAGCTCAGTTGGTAGAGCATCTGACTTGTAATCAGAGGGTCGAGGGTTCGAATCCTTTCGCCGGCACCATTTTTTCATGGCGGTTGTGGCGAAGTGGTTAACGCACCGGATTGTGATTCCGGCATTCGAGGGTTCAATTCCCTTCAGCCGCCCCATTAAAATTTAATGAGCCATTAGCTCAGTTGGTAGAGCATCTGACTTTTAATCAGAGGGTCGCAGGTTCGAGCCCTGCATGGCTCACCATTTCTCATTAATTTTTATTACTAAATACGTAATTTCACATGCGGGTGTGGCGGAATTGGTAGACGCGCTAGACTTAGGATCTAGTGTCTTTGACGTGGGGGTTCGAGTCCCTTCACCCGCATCTCTAAAATACTTATGCGGAAGTAGTTCAGTGGTAGAATACGACCTTGCCAAGGTCGGGGTCGCGGGTTCGAATCCCGTCTTCCGCTCCATCTTAATACGCGGTCGTGGCGGAATCGGTAGACGCGCTAGGTTGAGGGCCTAGTGGTGGTTAACACCGTGGAGGTTCAAGTCCTCTCGACCGCACCATATGCACCCTTAGCTCAGCTGGATAGAGCGTTAGACTACGAATCTAAAGGCCGGGAGTTCGAATCTCTCAGGGTGCACCATTATTACGGGAAGTAGCTCAGCTTGGTAGAGCACTTGGTTTGGGACCAAGGGGTCGCAGGTTCGAATCCTGTCTTCCCGACCATTTAATTTTTGGT
>NZ_JAQJIN010000013.1:0-2941 GCF_027947425.1 Exiguobacterium sp. MMG028 | reverse complement strand
TAGACTAGATCAAAGCCTCGACCGATTAGTATCATTCAGCTCCACGTGTCACCACGCTTCCACCCATGACCTATCTACCTCATCGTCTCTGAGGGGTCTTTCTTGATTGCTCAAAGGGAAATCTCATCTCGGAGGGGGCTTCATGCTTAGATGCTTTCAGCACTTATCCCGTCCGCACGTAGCTACCCAGCGATGCTCCTGGCGGAACAACTGGTACACCAGCGGTGCGTCCATCCCGGTCCTCTCGTACTAAGGACAGCTCTCCTCAAATTTCCTGCGCCCACGACGGATAGGGACCGAACTGTCTCACGACGTTCTGAACCCAGCTCGCGTACCGCTTTAATGGGCGAACAGCCCAACCCTTGGGACCTACTCCAGCCCCAGGATGCGATGAGCCGACATCGAGGTGCCAAACCTCCCCGTCGATGTGGACTCTTGGGGGAGATCAGCCTGTTATCCCCAGGGTAGCTTTTATCCGTTGAGCGATGGCCCTTCCATGCGGAACCACCGGATCACTAAGCCCGACTTTCGTCCCTGCTCGACTTGTAGGTCTCGCAGTCAAGCTCCCTTCTGCCTTTGCACTCTTCGAATGATTTCCAACCATTCTGAGGGAACCTTTGGGCGCCTCCGTTACTGTTTAGGAGGCGACCGCCCCAGTCAAACTACCCGCCTGACACGGTCCTCCAGCCGGATCACGGCTGCGAGTTAGAGACTCTATACGCAAAGGGTGGTATCCCAAGGGTGTCTCCACCGAAGCTGGCGCTCCGGCTTCACAAACTCCCACCTATCCTGTACATCGCGTACAAAGCCTCAATATCAGGCTGTAGTAAAGCTCCATGGGGTCTTTCCGTCCTGTCGCGGGTAACCTGCATCTTCACAGGTACTATGATTTCACCGGGTCTCTCGTTGAGACAGTGCCCAAATCGTTACGCCTTTCGTGCGGGTCGGAACTTACCCGACAAGGAATTTCGCTACCTTAGGACCGTTATAGTTACGGCCGCCGTTTACTGGGGCTTCGGTTCAGTGCTTCTCTTGCGATGACACATCCCCTTAACCTTCCAGCACCGGGCAGGCGTCAGCCCCTATACTTCATCTTGCGATTTAGCAGAGACCTGTGTTTTTGCTAAACAGTCGTTTGGGCCTATTCACTGCGGCTTATGTTGCCATAAGCGTCCCTTCTCCCGAAGTTACGGGACCATTTTGCCGAGTTCCTTAACGAGAGTTATCCCGCGCGTCTTAGAATTCTCATCTCGCCTACCTGTGTCGGTTTGCGGTACTGGCGCCGACCTCCTCACTAGAGGCTTTTCTTGGCAGCGTGAAATCCGGTGCTTCGCCCTACGGGCTCCACGTCACAGCTCAACCTTGTATGCCGGGCGGATTTGCCAACCCGACGGCCTCGCTGCTTGTCCGTGCACTTCCAGTCGCACGGTCACCTTATCCTTCTGCGTCCCCCCATCGTTCAAACGGTGGTACGGCGGTACAGGAATATCGACCTGTTGTCCATCGCCTACGCCTTTCGGCCTCGGCTTAGGTCCAGACTAACCCTGAGCGGACGAGCCTTCCTCAGGAAACCTTAGGCTTTCGACGGAGGGGATTCTCACCCCTCTTTTCGCTACTCACACCGGCATTCTCACTTCCAAGCGCTCCACGGCTCCTCACGATACCGCTTCACTGCTGCTTGGAACGCTCTCCTACCATCCCTTACGGGATCCATAGCTTCGGTGGTATGTTTAGCCCCGTTACATTTTCGGCGCGGCGCCACTCGACTAGTGAGCTATTACGCACTCTTTGAATGGTGGCTGCTTCTAAGCCAACATCCTAGTTGTCTGTGCAGCGCCACATCCTTTTCCACTTAACATACACTTGGGGACCTTAGCTGATGGTCTGGGCTGTTTCCCTCTCGACTACGGATCTTATCACTCGCAGTCTGACTCCCGAGTACAAGTTGCTGGCATTCGGAGTTTGACTGAATTCGGTAACCCTGTGGGGGCCCCTAGTCCAATCAGTGCTCTACCTCCAGAACTCTTCACCTCGAGGCTAGCCCTAAAGCTATTTCGGAGAGAACCAGCTATCTCCAGGTTCGATTGGCATTTCACCGCTACCCACACCTCATCCCCGCACTTTTCAACGTGCGTGGGTTCGGACCTCCAGTCAGTGTTACCTGACCTTCATCCTGGACATGGGTAGATCACCTGGTTTCGGGTCTACGACGACGGACTGATGCGCCCTGTTCAGACTCGCTTTCGCTGCGGCTCCGCCTCATCGGCTTAACCTCGCCCGCCATCGTAACTCGCCGGTTCATTCTACAAAAGGCACGCCATCACCCGTGAACGGGCTCTGACTACTTGTAGGCATACGGTTTCAGGATCTGTTTCACTCCCCTTCCGGGGTGCTTTTCACCTTTCCCTCACGGTACTGGTTCACTATCGGTCACTAGGAAGTATTTAGCCTTGGGAGATGGTCCTCCCGGATTCCGACGGGGTTTCACGTGTCCCGCCGTACTCAGGATCCACTCTGGAGGGGATGGGGTTTCGGCTACAGGGCCGTCACCTTCTCTGGCCGACCTTTCCAGGTCGTTCACCTACCCTATCCCTTTGTAACTCCGTGTAGAGTGTCCTACAACCCCAGGAAGCATGCTTCCTGGTTTGGGCTGTTCCCGTTTCGCTCGCCGCTACTCAGGGAATCGAATTTTCTTTCTCTTCCTCCGGGTACTTAGATGTTTCAGTTCCCCGGGTATGCCTCACGCCACGCTATGTATTCACGTGGGTGTCCCGCCAGTCTCCCGGCGGTGGGTTCCCCCATTCGGAGATCTCTGGATCAATGTGTACTTACCACTCCCCAGAGCATTTCGCTGTTCGTCGCGTCCTTCATCGGCTCCTAGTGCCAAGGCATCCACCGTACGCCCTTTCTACCTTGATCTAGCGTCTAAGACACACGGTCC
>NZ_JAQJIN010000012.1:0-7470 GCF_027947425.1 Exiguobacterium sp. MMG028 | reverse complement strand
AAAGTGCTTCTCCATGAGCTGGACGATGACTTCCGTGTCCGTCTCCGAGAGAAACGGGACGTCGAGCGTCTTCTTGATGATTTCGTCGTTCTCAATCACGCCGTTATGCACGAGCGTGAAGCGTCCTGTCGTACTTTGGTGCGGGTGGGCGTTCGGTACGCTCGGTACCCCGTGTGTCGCCCAACGTGTGTGGCCGATTCCAATCGTGCCGTCTACTTCTGCTGGGATGATTTCGCGTAGCGCAGCGATGCGACCGACTTCTTTGTGAACGTTGACATTTTCATGCATCAACGCAAGACCTGCCGAGTCATAACCACGGTACTCGAGTTTTTCAAGACCTTTGAGAAGGACTTCCTTCGCTCCGGTATTCCCAATCATTCCTACAATTCCACACATAAACAAATCTCCTCTATTCTTCGATTTCTCGAAAAAGGAAACGGGCTTTTTCTAAGAGCTGTCAACACATACTTCTTTGTCCGTCCGGTCACCCGTTCGTTTTAAAAGTATGTTTTTCGTCGTGACAGGCGACGAGGAGGCATCCGCCGAAATCTCGATAACCTCCAACCTCGTCAACTCCGTAGAGTTCTGGCGCTTGTTCGTACTCTTGTGTCCTTCCGTTTCCAAGGTCACGCTCTTAATAGTACAAATCACACCCCCATTCGTCAAGAAGAACCATTGTTTTCTCGATGACAAAACGGAAACAAAAAGGGAATCCAACGTTGGATTCCCTTGTGTTATTCCCGGTTTCTGAAAAATTATCCTTCTACGCCGTAATCTTCACGGACAACTTGCGCGATTTTTTCAACGTAGAGGTCGCACTCTTCCGCTGTCGGCGCTTCTGCCATGACACGGACGAGTGGTTCTGTTCCAGATGCACGGACGAGAATACGACCGTTCCCAGCCATTTCCGCTTCTGCTTCTTGAATCGTCGCGAGGACACGTTCGCCGTTCATCGCATCGTTCTTATTCGTTACACGAATGTTGACGAGCTTTTGCGGATAAACCGGCATCTCAGCCGCCAACTCAGAAAGTTTACGGCCTGTCGACTTGACGATTTCCGCCAATTGGACGCCTGATAACATCCCGTCACCCGTTGTCGAGTGATCGAGGAAAATCAAGTGACCCGACTGTTCACCACCGAGTGTGTATTGATGTTTCTTCATTTCTTCCACAACATAACGGTCACCAACTGCTGTTTGAAGCGCAGTCATGCCCGCTTCTTCCACAGCTTTATGGAAGCCAAGGTTACTCATGACCGTCGCGACAATCGTATTGTCTTTCAAACGACCTTTTTCACTCAAGTATTTCCCGCAGATGTACATGATTTTGTCCCCATCCACGATATCACCGTTCTCATCAATCGCAATCAAACGATCTCCATCACCATCAAAGGCAAGACCCATATCCGCTCCTTTTTCACGAACGAACTCAGCCAAGTGCTCAGGGTGTGTCGAGCCGACACCTTCGTTGATGTTCAACCCGTTCGGCGAGTTTCCGATTGTCGACACGTTCGCCTCAAGGTCAGCGAAGAGACGAGCTGCAAGACCACTCGTTGCACCATGTGCACAGTCAAGCGCGATGTGAAGGCCATCAAAGTCCTCTTCTACAGTCTGTTTCAACATTTGAAGATACTTTTGTGCACCTTCATAATAATCTGAAACGAAACCGAGGTCTTTTCCAGTCGGCCGTGGGAGTGTATCTTCTGCAGCGTCCAAAATGTCTTCGATTTCTTGCTCGGTTGCGTCATCTAATTTGAAACCATCGCTACCGAAGAATTTGATGCCGTTGTCTGCAACGGGGTTATGCGATGCCGAAATCATGACTCCCGCTGTCGCATCTAATGACTTCGTCAAGTAAGCGACCCCAGGTGTCGAGATGACACCGAGACGCATAACTTCTGCACCGATTGAAAGAAGACCCGCAATCAATGCACCCTCTAACATATGTCCTGAGATTCGTGTGTCACGACCAATCAAGACCTTTGGCTGTTCGCCTTCTGGCAAATGTTTCGAGAGCACGTAGCCACCCGCACGACCTAAACGATATGCTAATTCCGCAGTTAACTCAGAGTTCGCAACACCGCGAACCCCATCTGTTCCAAAATATTTACCCATAAGATTAAATCCTCACTTTTGTATGATTGAACATCTTTATTGAATGGAAGATGTTTCTGTTTCTTCATCGACGCTCGTCAATTGAACATCGATTGTTTTCGGCGAGACGACGGTCACGCCTTTTGGTACTTCATAATCTACATCTACCGCGTGTGTCCCACTCGGTAAACCCGTCAAATCCAATGTCACGTTGACACTGTTCGAGGAGATGCTCTCTAGTAGGGATCGTTTCCCTGACAGTGTTACACTGACGACTTCTTGCGTTTGAACCGTGTAATTTGTCCGGTCATATCCACGAACATTGACAGGCACCGTCAATCGAATCCGTTCCGTCAATTCACCCGTGTCATCTTTCGACTCGTCGTTTGGACGAATCAACACTTGGACTTCGACTTCTTTTTTACCGAGAGATGTCGCTCCTTCTGGAAGGCGGAGGGTAGCATTTAACTTTTCAGACTTCGTTAAGTCATCCAGCTCAATCGGTTCCGTTTCGATTGTTTCGAGTGCATCGAGCACTTCTTTTGGTGCAAAGACACGGACTTCCGTCTCAGCTAACAATGTATCGACTAGTCGGAAGTCATCCGTCACTTCTCCACTCGTAACGACCTCGATTGGAATCATCGCACTTTCATCATAGATCGGTACGGTGACATTGATGATATTCGGGTCGACCGACACGTTTAATGGGTTCCCATTCGCATCTAAAATAGTCGGGGGAATTTCTTGTGTAAACGTCTGACTTTCATTCGAAACGTCTACATTTAACGTGATCTCTTTCACGTTTTGAATCCGACTCGCGCCACCCGTGACTTTCACAGACGACGGTTCGATTTCGACATCACCCGCTACTTTCCCGTCCGGTAACTGATCTTTGTTTAATAAGTTGACAGATACTGGCACTTCAATCGTTTGTTTCCGGTCAATATAGATTTCGACAGTCTCTCGGTCTAACTTGACGTTGACATCGCCACCGAATCCTCGTGCCTCAACCGGAACACGGTGAAAGCCAGTCCCGAGATTCGTCAAGTCGACGAATACTTGATAATCTTTCACCAATTTGGTCATCGTTAAACTACTAGAAGGGCCTTGAAGCTCAACGCCCATCTCTTCCGGTACATTATATGCGACATACTGCACCTCATCAAAAAATACTTCGACCGGCACATCGAGCGTCATGGAACTCTGTCCGACGATCGGCAGCGCGCTCGACGCATTGTTTGAGGAACTGGTCTCAGCGACCATTAAGTATAAAAGGACGGCTAAAGCAAGTGCGATGAAGCGGAGAAACCATTTATGTTGTAACCACTGATCAATCACTTACTTATCCCCTCCTTTTTTACCGAAGAACGAGAGGGTCGTCTCTTTTTCTTCGATGACGAGTTCTTGAATTAATTTGTTGCGTAGCGCTTCTTCATCCAATTCGCGATACAGACGTCCTGCAATCGCAAGGGAGACCGCTCCCGTCTCTTCTGAGACGGTAAGGGTGACACTGTCTGTCACTTCACTGACACCGATAGCTGCACGGTGACGCGTCCCGAGCGCTTTATCGATATGTGGGCTTTCAGAGAGCGGTAAATAACAAGCTGCCGCTGCTATCTTCCCGTCTTGAATAATCATCGCCCCATCATGAAGCGGCGTGTTTGGAATGAATAAGTTAATAATCAACTGAGACGTAATATGTGAGTCCATCCGAATGCCTGTCTCGACATATTCATTAAGTCCCGTATCGCGTTCGATGGCAATCAATGCACCGATTCGACGTTTGGACATATACTGCGCAGAACTGACGATGGCTTCAATCATTTGTCGTTGTTGCTCTTCGTCACTCGTTCCCGTACGACCGAATAAATTGCTCGTTCGTCCGAGATGTTCAAGACCACGTCTCAACTCAGGTTGAAAAATGATGATAATCCCAAGAAGACCATACGTAATCACCTGATTTAGCAAGAACTGGAGCGTCTTCAATCCGAAGAAACCGCTCAAGAACCAACTGACCAGGATGATCGAAATCCCTTTGATTAACTGAACTGCTTTTGTCCCACGTACAATCATCATTAACTTATAAATCACGTACGTGACGACGACGATATCTAAAACATCATTCAAATAATCGTACCAATGTACGTTTTCTGAAAGATTTAAAAATGAGAAAAATGATACTTGTTCAAGTAGCGGCAAATGCTCCCCTCCTTCACTACCTAGCTAAATCGTGCAATTTCCATTATATCATCAATTCTGTATATTCGCATTGCGACACTTCAAAACGAAACCAGATTGAAACGAAAAAAAGACGCCAGAAGCGTCTTTAGAATAGTTGTTTCATCGAGTACCAAATCCACTCGAACATTTGGTCAATTTGTTCAAGCTCACCTGTCACTTGACCGGCACTGGCTAAATACGCACGACCATTTACAGCGGTCGCGTCACCTTTGACCGTTCCTTCGATTCGTAAATCGCCACCTTGAACGGTGATATCCTTCTCGACCGTTACACCGGCTGGCACAATGACTTCGTTCTCTGACACGACAACCCCTGGTACTTTTGTATAGGTCATCGTCTCAGATGCACTGTTCCAGAGTCCAAGTGTCGCACTAGACATTAGACTGAAGAACAGGACCGCCGCAATTAAAGCCGGGTGTCGTTGTAGCCAAGCGATTTGCTTCGAGTGCGGTTTTCGTTCTTTTCGAATCGATTTTGATAATGGAATGACCGTATCGGGTGCTTTTTGTACAGATGCTTCAGGCAAAGCGGCCATCACACGTGTAGTAAAATCGGCTGATAACTTTGGACGAGGCAATGCTTTCAGTTCTGCGTCGATTCGTTCATATTGTAGATACGACTCGTATAATTCGTCGTCTTCTAGCAATTGACGCAATTCGTCAGATTCTTCGGGCAAAACGCCATCTTCCAAATATTGTTGTACTTTTTCTTCAGGAGTCAATTGAACCCCTCCCTATTTTGAAAGATTGTTTTTAACATTTCTCTTCCCCGGAAGATCCTTGTTTTAACCGTTGCGACCGGCATGTCGATCATCACGCTGATTTCTTTTAATGACAAATCATCCACATACTTTAGGAGTAAAGGAATACGATATTTGTCGGGGAGTTGCTTGATCGCTTCATGCATCTCACTTCGAATTTCGCGATGAACCACTTGGGCATCGGGTTGGGGCGCTTCATCAGCTAAGTGGTCTTGATAGGTCAAACCGTCTGTACCTGCAATTTCGGCATCCATCGAATACTCCGGTTTTCGTTTCCTTAATCGATCAATGGCAACGTTCGTTGTGATTCGATAGAGCCACGTTTTGAACTTATATTGTGCGTCATACGTATCGATTCGTGTATACGCACGAATGAACGCTTCTTGGGCAGCGTCTTCCGCTTCGCCACGATCATACAAAATTTTATAGGCGATTGCAAAGACGCCATCCTTGTATAGTTCTACCAGTTCGGCAAACGAATCGTGATTCCCCGCCCTCAATTCATCTACCAAACGGGTGGTCAGCCGTTCCATCAATCCACTTCCCCTCTCCGCTACACATGCGGTCATTTCTATATACGTCTCATGATTCAAATGGTTTCATTTAAAATAAAAAAAGTTTCCACCCCCATTGTA
Organism: Exiguobacterium sp. MMG028; assembly: GCF_027947425.1. Classification (NCBI taxonomy): domain Bacteria; kingdom Bacillati; phylum Bacillota; class Bacilli; order Caryophanales; genus Exiguobacterium; species Exiguobacterium sp. MMG028. The sequence goes on along the minus strand of NZ_JAQJIN010000012.1, from coordinate 1,741 downwards.
GCAAACGGGTTTGGAAACTGTAAGGAAATCAGACTGTCTCGCCTTCCAATAACAGGTTTTCTTTTGATTTTATGATCGTTTCACACAGACGATACGCTAAATTTGCCGTCATATCTTCTCGGTCTAACACTGGATTCAATTCAACGAGTTCGACAGCAATTAAATCATCTGCTTTCATAGCTTCTGTTAAAATCGCTTTGGCCTCGTCTTCTGTCAGACCACCATCAACCGGTGTCCCAGTGCCGGGTACAAGTGATGCATCTAAACTATCCATATCAAAGCTGATATAGAAACGATTGACGCGTTCACGTAGATAATTCAATGCTTCTTGCATGATGACATCGACACCACGCGTGCGCACTTCTTCTACAGTAATAACTTTGATGCCAAGTCGATTAATCTCGTTCATTTCCCCTTCATCGATATCACGAAGTGCGATGTATACTAAATGCTCCGGTGATAACTTCGGCTCACGTCCGCCCACCTCTGTCAAACGAACGTCACCCATGCCCATTGCAGCCGCAAGCGGCATTCCATGAATGTTACCGGATGGTGACGTTTCTCCAGTATTCAAGTCAGCATGAGCGTCTACCCAGATGACACCGTATGGTCCTGTTTGAGCCAACCCAGCGAGTGTACCGATTGCCATACTATGATCGCCCCCAACGATCAATGGGAATCGATTCGCTGTAATCTCGCGATGCACAACTTCCGCCAATTCAGTGACTGTGTGTAGGACACCATCGACTCGCTTCAAGTGTTCCTCATTTTCACGAATTTCAGATTCCGGTAACACGCGAATCGTATGTTTGACCGTTTCCGATGGCAGGAGTGCCTCCATGCCTAATTCGTTTAATTTTGCTGGTCCTTGGTCAACCCCGAGTTTCCCTTGACCGTATCGCAGCGGTACATGAATATATGACCATTGCATTGCCATTCCCCCTTTGAACGCTTGATAACTAAATTGTAAACGCTATCATTCGTTTGGTTCAACTCGGCATTACAATGAATAAACATACAAAAAGGCAGCCTGAATGGTGGCAGGCTGCCTTTCTCTGTACTCTCATTTGAATGGTTCATGGTTTTAGGCAAAAAAAAACTTAAGTCATCACTAACTTAAGAAACAAACATATGGTGGAGCCTAGCGGGATCGAACCGCTGACCTCCTGCGTGCAAGGCAGGCGCTCTCCCAGCTGAGCTAAGGCCCCATAACAGGGATAAGAATATGGAGCGGAAGACGGGATTCGAACCCGCGACCCCGACCTTGGCAAGGTCGTATTCTACCACTGAACTACTTCCGCAAAAAATGGTGAGCCATGCAGGGCTCGAACCTGCGACCCTCTGATTAAAAGTCAGATGCTCTACCAACTGAGCTAATGGCTCAAACCTGGTGGGGGGGGGCGGATTCGAACCGCCGAACCCGAAGGAGCGGATTTACAGTCCGCCGCGTTTAGCCACTTCGCTACCCCCCCGAGGAGTGCCGGCGAAAGGATTCGAACCCTCGACCCTCTGATTACAAGTCAGATGCTCTACCAACTGAGCTACACCGGCATATATATAGGTTTGATGTAATACATAAAAATGGTGGAGGATGACGGGATCGAACCGCCGACCCCCTGCTTGTAAGGCAGGTGCTCTCCCAGCTGAGCTAATCCTCCATATGGTGACCCGTACGGGATTCGAACCCGTGTTACCGCCGTGAAAGGGCGGTGTCTTAACCGCTTGACCAACGGGCCTAAAT
>NZ_JAQJIN010000011.1:0-9129 GCF_027947425.1 Exiguobacterium sp. MMG028 | reverse complement strand
CAAGAACAAGTCACCGCTCCTCGTCGGACTCGGTGACGGCACGTTCAACGTCGTCGCATCGGACGCGATGGCGATGCTCCAGGTGACGGACCAGTACCTCGAGCTCCATGACGGCGAGATCGTCATCCTCACACGTGAGTCGGCGACGGTCAAGACGCTCGACGGCGAAGTGCTCGAGCGTGCACCGTACACGGCCGAGATCGATGCGTCAGACATCGAGAAGGGCACGTACGCGCACTACATGTTGAAGGAGATGGACGAGCAACCGGCCGTCATCCGCAACATCATCCAGCACTACCAGAACGAAAACGGTGACATCGAACTCACAGAAGGCGTGCGTGAACTCGTCTCGGAAGCGGACCGTGTCTATATCGTCGCCTGTGGGACGAGCTATAACGCCGGACTCGTCGGGAAAGACATTTTAGAACGTATCGCCGGCATTCCGACAGAAGTGCACGTTTCTTCTGAATTTGGCTACAATATGCCGCTCTTAAGTGAACGTCCGTTGTTCGTCTTCTTATCACAATCCGGTGAGACGGCGGACAGCCGTGCCGTCCTCGTCGAAGTGAAGAAACGCGGATACAAAGCACTTACGATGACGAATGTCCCGGGATCGACACTGTCACGTGAAGCGAACGAGACGATGCTCCTCTACGCAGGACCGGAGATCGCCGTCGCGTCGACGAAAGCGTACACGGCACAGATCGCCGTCCTCGCGATTCTCGCATACGACATCGCCCGTGCGACGGGGAAAGAGTTGCCGTTCAATCTCATGCCGGAACTCGCTCGTGTTGCGACAATCATGGACTCGATCATGGCACAAAAAGAACTGTTCGAGGATCTCGCGGAACGTTATTTGAAGACGACACCGAACACGTTCTTCATCGGACGTGGGCTCGACGCGTCCGTCTGTCTCGAAGGAGCGCTCAAGGTGAAGGAGATTTCGTACATTCAAGCGGAAGGGTACCCGGGTGGAGAACTAAAGCACGGGTCGATCGCCTTAATCGAAGACGGGACACCGGTCATCGCGCTCATCTCGCAACCGAAGACGAACTTGAACATCCGAGGGAACGTCAAAGAAGTCGTCGCCCGTGGCGCGAACGCTTGTATCATTTCCATGCAAGGCGTCGAACATGAGAACGATGACTTCATCTTGCCGCACGTCGAGCCACTCTTAGCACCGCTCATCAACGTATTGCCAGTTCAGTTGATGGCATATTACGCGGCGCTCGCCCGTGGTTGTGACGTCGACAAGCCACGTAACTTGGCGAAGTCGGTGACGGTCGAATAAACTGAACATAGTGTAAGGCACCTTTCTACAGGAGAGGTGCTTTTTACTGCTTGCCGATATATTTGCCAACAAGCAAAATAGTAGGAGAAGTAAGCGGTTCCAACTTATGATTAGATAAAGATAAGCGACGAAAGAAGGGCTGACATGAACGTATACATTGCTTGCCATAGCGGATTTGTGACGAGTGCGATGGCGGCGAAGTTGTTCGCACAGGCAAGCGAGGGGCGCTTGTCTTGTACGATTACGCACGGAACGATTCAAAACATCCCGAATGAGGTGGATTTGATTCTCTATCAGGAAGGGGCGACTCCCGTTACCCATCCGACCGCACGTGTCCGGTCAGTCCGACAACTCCTGTCGCTCGAGGAATACCGACTACTTGTCGAAGAATGGATGGATGAGCATGAGACATGAGTGGACCGCGAGAGAACGGTCGATTTTACTACACTTATTGGCAACTGAGACATCGACACCGCTCGCCGAAATCGCGCAGGCGGTGAATTTGTCTGAACGTACGATTCAACGAGAACGCCAATTGCTTGAAGGCATCTTAAAAGAGTTCGAGCTCGAGCTCGCCTGGCAACGCGGGCATGGACTAAGCCTTGTCGGCAAACCGTCTGCGAAACAACAGTTACGAGAAGACCTCATCTTATCTGCAGAAGCGATCCCGACGAGCGAGGACCGCTTGTTTGAGCTGGCGTGGCGTCTTTTGTTCGAGAACGATACGCTCAAATTGCAGGCGGTCGCCAAACAGATGCACGTGTCCCCGAGCACGTTGACACAAGACCTAGAGAAATTGGATCGTTGGTTCGAAGAATATCATTTAGAAGTCGAGCGAAAAAAGGGTGTCGGTGCCAGAGTGCTCGGCTATGAGTCAGAGAAGCGTAAGCTATTGATTAACGCCCTCCTTGCCCACTGGGACACGCTCGCCTTTTACCGCTTCGTTCGTGGAGAAGATGACTACATCCCGGCCTTTTTGAAGACCGTACCATGCGAGGAGATGCTGGAAGGTCTTCGGGACGGCTATGATTATTTAAAGTCACGCTCGTTTGAACGGATGGATGACCGCACCATCATGCGGGTCACGTTCGCATACGGGGTGCAACAAGAACGGCTAGCGTCCGGATTCTTTTTAGAGATGTATACGAAAGGCCGGTCTGAGGACTATTTGAAAGTCGCCACCGACATGGAGGAAGCGCTTGGCATCACTTACTCGATGGCGGAACGCGTCTGGTTTGCCGAGGAGGCGAATCGACTTCGCTCGATTAAAGATCAAATGAAAGAAGATGAAGAAGAGCGGTGGATCATGCAGATTCGGGTGCATAAACTGATTCATCACGTCTCGCTCATTTACGGGTTTACCTTTACGGATGACACGGCACTCGAACGTGGACTGCTCGCACACATCTTGTCGAGTATGAACACGCAGGCTTTACCGGAAACGAGTACGGTAAAACCTCATATCGACCGGGACTATCCGGGACTTCGTTCGGCCATTCAACAGGCCGCTGACATCGTCTTTGGGACGAATACGTTCTCCGAAGAAGAGACGGTCTTTTGGGCGATGCATTTTGCGGCAGCACTCGTCAAACCGGTGCGTCGTCGCGAATATCGGGCGCTCGTCGTCTGTTCAGCCGGACTCGGTTCGTCGAAGATGCTCGTCAATCGAGTGCGTCAAGAGTTCCCGGAGATGCAAGACGTCGTCAACTCGTCTCTATTCGGATTAGAACAGCATCGACTCGAGGAATATGATGTCGTCTTGTCGACGGTACCTTTACCACCGCTGTCGGTGCCGACATTGATCGTCAATCCGCTGTTGACGAGTGAGGAAGTACAACGCGTCCGTCATCTCTTGTTGTCGTTACCACAATCATTCCAAACACTGACTTCAAAGCCGAGATCGACGATGCTCGATTTTGAAGAACTTGGCGAACTCGTGGAGACGTTCGAGCGGATGGATGATCAGTTTGATTTGGTCACACTCAACAATACGGACCGTTTAGAGGATATCCTGGTCGATATCGGAACACATCTTGAGGAACGAAATCTCGTGCAAAGCGGAATTCAGTTATCTGCGCAATTGCTCCGGCGTCACGAAGTTGCGGGTCTTGGTGTCCCAGGTACAAAACTGGCACTCTTCCATGGACGACATACTTCGATTGAGAAAGCGAGTGTGTTTGCATTTGATTTAACGACGTCAATCCCGCTCCTCATGATGGATCAATCGACTGAACCCGTGACGCGACTTCTCGTGCTCCTAGCACCAGAAGAGGCGCGCGATGTCGAACTTCAATTTTTAAGTGCGATCAGTGGATCGCTCATTGAGAGTGAGGAACATATGCGTTTATACAGCACGGGGGCGAAAGAGGACCTTCGTTTATTGTTGCACGAATGCATGAAGAAAATGATTCATGAGACGTTGTACGAAAAATGACCGAACCATGGTCATTTTTTTGTTTGGCACAAAATGTTGCCAAAGTGTGAACTGGATTGAATTGAGAAAGCGCTTACTCCAGGCATACAATACAGGTGTAGAGCACAAACCGGTTAGCTACACTACACATTCAACCTTTCACATTTTACAGACTGGAGGTTTTATACATGGCGAATACGCAAGCGAGCTCGGGCGGGGTCCGAGTCAAAGTACAACGGTTCGGTAGTTTCCTCAGTGGGATGGTCATGCCGAACATCGGTGCCTTCATTGCCTGGGGGATTATCACAGCACTCTTCATTCCGACAGGATGGTGGCCAAACGAAAACTTAGCAGAACTCGTTGGTCCAACGATCACCTATCTCTTGCCATTACTCATCGGTTTCACAGGTGGTAAATTACTTCATGACGTACGAGGTGGTGTCGTCGGGGCGCTCGCCACGATGGGGGTCATCGTCGGGACAGACATTCCGATGTTCCTCGGAGCGATGATCATGGGTCCACTCGGTGGTTACATCATCCGCCAAGTCGACCGTGCCCTTGAAGGCAAAGTCAAAGCAGGATTCGAAATGCTCGTCAACAACTTCTCAGTCGGGATCATCGGTGGACTTCTCATGCTTGGAGGATTCGAAATCTTCGGTCCAATTATGAGCGCCCTCGATAAAGTGATGGCGGCAGGTGTTGACTGGATTGTCGGCGCGAAATTACTTCCAGTGGCGAGCTTGTTCATTGAACCAGCAAAAGTTCTCTTCTTGAACAACGCCATCAACCATGGAATCTTAAGTCCACTCGGTGTCGATCAAGTGGCAGAGGCTGGTAAGTCCGTTCTCTTCTTACTTGAGGCGAACCCAGGGCCAGGTCTTGGATTACTTCTCGCATACATGTTCTTCGCCAAAGGTGCAGCGAAACGTACAGCACCTGGTGCAGCAATCATTCACTTCCTCGGTGGGATTCATGAGATTTACTTCCCATACGTGTTAATGAAGCCAATTTTGATCCTTGCGATGATCGCAGGGGGCGCAACAGGGATCTTCACATTCGTACTCTTTGATGTCGGTCTCGTCGCACCGGCTTCACCAGGTAGTATCTTCGCCATTCTTGCGATGGCATCACGCGGTTCATACCTCGGACTCGTGGCAGGGATTTTCTTATCGGCAGCGGTCACATTTGCTGTGGCGAGTGTCATCTTGAAATCGAGCGCAGCAGAGGAAGTATCACTCGAAGAAGCGACACAAAACGTTAGCGCGATGAAAGGCAAACAGTCTTACGCATCTGCTCTCGTGACAGATCGCCTTGATAAAGTCGATCACATCATCTTCGCATGTGATGCAGGAATGGGGTCAAGTGCGATGGGGGCCTCGGTTCTCCGGAATAAGGTCAATAAAGCCAACTTGCCAATCAAAGTGACGAACACGTCGATCAGCAACTTGCCGAAAAATGCGCAGTTTGTCATCACGCATGAAGACTTAACAGAGCGCGCAGAAGCGCAAGCACCGAATGCGATTCATCGCTCGGTCACAAACTTCTTGAACGCCGATTACTATGATCAATTGGTAGAAGAGATTAAAGCGGAACGCAGCAAAATTTCTTGAACACAGAACAGATAGAGATACGGTTTAGCTATTAGGAGGAAATCAAAATGCCATTCATTCAAACAGAGATGATTCGACTTAATCAAACATTCGCAACGACAGAGGAAGCGATCACAGCAGCCGGGGCAGTCCTACAAGACGCCGGCTGTGTGACGCCGGAGTATGTAGAAGCGATGCATGAACGCCAAGCGATCGCAAACGTCTATATCGGAAATCACGTAGCCATTCCACACGGTACAGAAGCGGCGAAATCAGCGGTTCAGAAGACGGGAATCTCGTTCCTGCAAGTACCGGACGGTGTCGACTTTGGTGGACAGACGGCTAAACTCGTCATCGGGATTGCAGGCGTGAATGATGAACATTTAGAGCTCCTTTCGCAAATCGCGATTCTCTGCTCGGACGAAGAAAACGTGGAGCGTCTTGTTCAGGCGAAGACGAAAGAGGAAATTTTGGCGCTCTTCATGGAAGAGGTGGCATAAATGAAAGCTGTTCATTTTGGAGCAGGAAACATCGGGCGCGGATTTATCGGGTTGCTACTGAATCAAAGTGGTTATGAGGTGACGTTCGTCGACATTAACGACACGGTCATCGAAGCACTCGAAGCCAAACGTCATTATAAGGTAGGATTCGCGGAAGACGGTGTTGATCGAATCATCGTCGACCGAGTACGCGGGGTTAACAGTTTGAAAGAACCAGCCCGTGTCGCGGCTTTGATCGCAGAAGCGGATCTTGTGACAACGGCTGTCGGACCCTCTCTTCTTTCAAAAGTAGCGCCATTGATCAGTGAAGGTCTCCGTGCGCGTGAAGTCGAGGACGCACCGGTCTATGTCATCGCATGTGAAAACATGATTGGTGGTAGTGCCATTCTTCGTCAAGAAGTAGAAGCATGTGGCGGTGTCGGGGAGGCGAACGTCTTCTTCCCGAACGCGGCGGTCGACCGCATTGTACCCCTTCAACAGCATGAAGACCCACTTTACGTGGAAGTCGAGACGTTCCATGAGTGGGTCATTGAGACGCAAGGGCTGAACGAGCAACCACCGATTCAAGGTGTGACATGGGTCGAGGAAATCGGACCGTACATCGAACGGAAGCTCTTCACAGTGAATACAGGGCACGCCATCGCCTCTTACATCGGTTCGTTGTTCGGAAAGGCGACGATTGACGAAGCGTTACAAGATCGCCGCGTGCGTCAAGTCGTTCAAGGCGCATTGTATGAGACAGGTTGGTTATTGCTTGAGAAATATGGCTTCGAGGCGAAAGAGCATAGCCAATACATCCAAAAAATTATCAAGCGCTTTGAGAATCCGAAATTGAAGGATGAAGTGTCACGAGTGGCACGTTCACCGATTCGTAAACTCGGACCGAGCGACCGTCTCGTCAAACCAGCCCGTGAGTTGATGGATAATGGGATCGAGCCGAACGAACTCGCTTACGGGATTGCAGCGGCCCTCCATTATCACAACCCGGAGGATTCGGAATCGTCAGAACTCAATTTGTCGATTGAAGAGCACGGCATCTCATCAACGATTGAAAAATATTTGCAGCTCCATGAGGGAGACACATTGACGCAATTGATTCTCGACCAATATCATTTGATTCGGGAAGAAGAGAAAGAACGCGTGTCATAAGGGAATGGAAGGCGAGAGCACGTCTGTGAAAGCAGGTGTGCTCTTTTACTGTTGAAAGAAAATCTGAACAAATTAAGAAGAGTGACAGAGGATGGTATTTCCTTCTGCAATAACGGGTACTTATCAACAGGAAGGAGACTCGTTATGTATAAAACTTCAGAAATCATTCGATTTATTACAATCACGTTCGCTTATTCATGGATTGTCTGGGCGAGTCTCTATTGGTGGACCGATTTACCGATTATGGCAATCGTCATTATTGGAGCGTTTGGACCGAGTCTTTCCGGTGTGTTGACGATGTATCGACTTCGGGGTGTAGCAGGGGTCAGGCATATTCTTCAAAAAAGTATTCAAGTGAGAATGAGTTGGAAAACGTACGCAATCCCGTTCGGATTGATTCCATTCATATTCCTTGTCGCGTATTGGTGGACGGACCGAAGTGGTGCGTTAATCGCTCGTGAACCGTGGTGGATTGCTCCTTACTTTTTATATATGCTCTTTCTCGGCGGGACGCTACAAGAAGAATACGGCTGGCGGGGTTATTTACTTGATGCGTTGCAGTCGAGACTGTCCCCACTAGTGGCAAGTTTGGTGCTAGGGGGAATTTGGGCGATTTGGCATACACCGCTCTTTCTGATGACTGGCACCGGTCAGGCAAATTTGCCGTTTTGGGCATATGGGTTGTCTGTCATAGCCTATTCGATTCTGATTAGCTGGGTATACAATAGATCATCGCGCAATTTGTGGTCCGCTTTTCTCATGCATACGATGTTCAACGTGATGTTCGTGATGGTAGGCTTCGAAGCAGAAGACGGCTATCCCATCGGTTTAGTTCATTTAATGATCACGTTGTGGACCGCAGCGATTTTAGTGTTATGGAAAACATACGGGAAGTTGAATTACGAGCCGCTCGAAGAATTCATTCCTTCGTACCCGAGTGTTACGCATCGGATTCGCGAGGGTAAAGAGTAAAACAAAAAAGAGAAAAGGAAGTGGACGTCTTGAACTTTCGCGCACTCGAACAATCAGACGTGAAATCCTTACAACGCTTATTTATGGAGAGTTTGAGTGACTTGATTCGACGAGAACGTTTCGAAGACGCCGATTTGCTCGATGAAGAAGTGGCACGCCTGAATACGACCATTCAGGACCACTTTGATGACGATCAAGTTCAACTGTATGTGGTTGAGCGGGAAGGAGTCCTTATTGGGGCGGGGGCTTTGCTGCCTCCAAACGATATTATATCGGGTAACTTGGAAATAAAGCGGGGTGCCATCGAACTAGGGAGCGTTTACGTTCTTCCTCGTATGCAGCGTCAAGGAGTCGGACAATTTCTATTAGAAGAAATGAAACGAGAAATCCTCGGGAGAAAGCAACACGTCTTCTACTTAGATGCGGGATTTCCCAGTGCACAGGCCTATTGGCAAAAGCAGTTAGGGGAACCTTCATTGATTCTCGACCACTATTGGGGTCCTGGTGCACCTCACATGATATGGGAAGTGGACATAAAATAAGGAACTTAGCGATGAATGCTAAGTTCCTTATTTGTTAATAATAAGAACGCATGAACTGATGAATACCGGACGCTGTCGCATTCGCCATCTGTTGGCGGTTCGTCGCATTCGTCAAATAGGCACGATCATTTGAGTTACTGATAAAGCCATACTCAACAAGTGTCGAAGGGGCAACATTTTTCCCAACAACGTACACGTTTTGATATTTCACGCCACGGTTTTGAACGGCCGAAATACGTGAACCAATCTCTTGATTAATCGAAGAACCAAGCGATCGACTCGCAGAAACGTATGGGTTTGTCGTGTAGCTTTCCGTTGTCGGCACGAGTACCTCATGTCCATGTGCAGAGCTGTACACAGATGAGTTTGCATGGAGACTAACGAAAACATCCGCTTTATACGATTTACTCAATGAGACGCGCTCTGATAAGGAAAGATACATATCGGTAGAGCGTGTCAATTTGACATTGTAGTCATAGGTGTTCGTCAACGTGCTCATCAATCGTTTCGCCATATCAAGGGCAATGACTTTTTCGTATACCGATCCATAAACAGCACCAGGGTCATTCCCACCGTGTCCTGCATCGATGACGATTGTTTTACCAGCGCCATTTGTATCGATTGGTGTCGTGGAAGTCGCAAGTTTCAAGTATTGAGAAGTGACATAACCGAC
>NZ_JAQJIN010000010.1:0-15225 GCF_027947425.1 Exiguobacterium sp. MMG028 | reverse complement strand
GGCGACTAAATGATAATAACATTTAATTCTTTTTGATGTCAACAACTTTTTTGTTTGTTCAACGTTTGTCGCTGGCAACAGAGATAACTATATCACCTGCTTTTTAATCTTGCAAGCATTATTCTAAAAAAACTTTTGATTATTTTTCGTATCTTCATAAAGTTTGAATCTCAACTTCTAAAAGGAAGAACAGATCACTTTAAAGAATACACTTATATCTAATAATGACTATCAACCGATAAGGAGTCACATTCATGATCCAAACCGATTTACAAAAACCAAAAAAACGTTCACCGTTTAGAATATGGTCTGGTACACAAGTATACACAATGAAACGACGATTGGAATGGATAACGGATAAACGACAATACGTCTCGAAACAAAACATTGAACCAATGCCTTATCTCATCTTCACACACCGAACTCCCCTCTATCGACAGCTACGCGATGTAGACATGGAAGTTCAACATAATAAAGTCACGAATCTGAAGATCGCAATCGCAAACTTAAACGGAGCCATCCTAACACCGAACGACGTCTTTTCTTATTGGAAGATGATCGGAAAGCCCACCAAACGAAAAGGGTATGTCGATGGCATGATTCTGCATTACGGAAAGGTCACCTCAGGAATCGGTGGTGGCTTATGCCAACTATCTAACCTCATTTATTGGATTACACTTCATAGCCCATTGACTGTAACTGAGCGTTATCGTCATAGCTACGACGTGTTTCCTGACTATCGAAGAGACCAACCATTCGGAAGTGGCGCAACATGCTCTTACAATTATCTCGATTTACAAATTACAAATCAAACCGCACAAACGTATCAACTCCTTCTATATATAGAGGGAGATCATCTCGTAGGTGAATGGCGCTCTACCATCCCGAATAAAGAGCAGTATCGTATATATGAAGAAAACCATCATTTCACCCGTGAATGGTGGGGAGGGACAATACGACACAATCAGATTTTCAGAGAGGTCACTTCAATGAATGGCACTCATCTCCGGAATGAATTCATTACAGAAAACCATGCCATCACGATGTATGACCCTTTCCTACCTGAAAATACTGCATACAAAAAAGCCGACTCTTAATGGAAGAGCCGGCTTTTCAAATGAACTTATGCGTGTGGTAAGAACATGAAGTATGCCAAGAAGATGATTAACATCCCATACATGATTGGATGAATTTCTTTTGTCTTTCCTTTCGCAATCATCATGAGTGGGTAAAGGATGAACCCAAGCCCAATTCCTGTTGCGATTGAAGATGTCAAAGGCATCATAATGATCGTCAAGAAAGCTGGTACGGCGATTTCGATTTTCTTCCAATCGATATCAAGAAGAGCCGAAGCCATGAGCACACCGACAATGATTAATGCAGGAGCCGTAACCGGCGCTGTCACAACCGCCAAGAGAGGTGAGAAGAACAATGCCAAACCGAAGAACAATCCTGCGAACACCGCCGTCAAACCTGTACGTCCACCTGCAGCAACACCAGCTGACGATTCAACATATGAAGTCGCTGTAGATGTTCCGAAGATCGCACCCGCTACCGTTGCTGTCGAATCAGCCATTAACGCCTTACTTGCGCGCGGTACTTTGTTTTCTTTCATGATTCCTGCTTGACGCGCCACGGCAACGAGCGTACCAGCCGTATCAAAGAAATCGATGAAGAAGAACGTTAAGATGACAATCAGCATTTGGAGCGTGAATACGTCACTGAAGTTGATGAACGCTTGACCAAATGTTGATGACATGCTCGGTGGCATTGACACAACATCAGAGATTGCCGTCGGTGTCGGAACGAGACCGAAGATCATACCAACGATTGCCGTCAACAACATCCCGATGAAGATTCCACCTTTTACATCACGCGCCATGAGCAAGGCACTGACAACAAGTCCGAATACAGCAAGAAGTGTCGTTCCCGTTCCAAGTGAACCGAGACTTACGAGTGTCGCTTCGTTCGCTACAACAATTCCTGCGTTTTTCAATCCGATGAAAGCGATAAAGAAACCAATCCCTGCTGCCACTGCCATTTTAAGTGGAGCTGGAATCGCGTTAACAATTGTTTCGCGAATACCTGATAGCGTCAATACGATGAAGAAGAGACCCGATACGAGTACACCCGACAAAGCCGTTTGCCATGGCACACCCATTCCGATAACAACGCTATATGCGAAGAACGCGTTGAGGCCCATGCCCGGCGCAATCGCAATCGGATAGTTCGCTAAAAGTCCCATTGTCAATGAACCAACTACTGCAACAAGTCCTGTTGCGACGAAGACCGCCCCTGTATCCATCCCCGCTGCCCCGAGAACGTTTGGGTTCACGAAAAGGATGTACGCCATTGCGAGGAACGTTGTGAATCCTGCAATCAATTCAGTGCGGACACTCGTCCCAAGTGCCGTGAGTTGGAAGTAACGATCAATCCGACTCGTTGTAGGTTGTTGCTGTTCTTGCTTGAGCTGTGTGCTCATTTGTTTTCCTCCTTGTACTCGCCGTAAAACGAGAAAAGGCCCCCGGCAAATGACCGAGGACCCCACGCGAAACATACGAGGGCATACACCCTCATCTATGTCTCGCCGTAGTGAAATCATTTAAGGTGATTTCGTAGAGACTCTCGGGCCATATCCCCGACATTATACGGCAAAATATTTTATGATTGTTCGGTTATAATAAGAACGTTCTTATCGTATCAGCGTGAAAATAGAATGTCAACTAAATTCACGGATTTTACATCTAAAAAAAACGTTAATGTTCGGCTTTAAGACAAAACAGAGGGTGTGAGCCCTCTGTTTGGCTTATTCCCATTCAATTGTTGCAGGTGGCTTAGACGTAATGTCATACAGCACACGGTTGACGTGGCTGACTTCATTGACGATACGGACAGAGATTTTCTCAAGTACATCCCATGGAATGCGCGCCCAATCAGACGTCATCCCATCAATTGATGTAACGGCACGGACGCCGACTGCATAGTCGTACGTACGCTCATCACCCATAACTCCAACTGAGCGAATCGGTGTGAGGACCGTGAAGTATTGCCAGATATCTCGTTCAAGACCTGCCTTCTTCACTTCTTCGCGCAAAATTGCATCTGATTCACGGACAATTTCGAGTTTCTCTTCAGTGATTTCACCAAGTACACGAATTCCTAGACCCGGGCCTGGGAATGGCTGGCGCCACACGATATAGTCAGGAAGACCGAGCTCAGTACCGAGCGCACGGACTTCATCTTTAAAGAGCGTGTTGAGTGGCTCGATCAACGTGAAGTTCATGTCTTCTGGCAATCCACCGACATTATGGTGCGATTTGATTGTTTGCGCTGTATCTGTCCCACTCTCGATAATGTCTGTATAGAGCGTTCCTTGTGCGAGGAAGTCCATATCGACAAGTTTCGATGCTTCTTCATCAAATACATAGATGAACTCGTTTCCGATAATCTTACGTTTTTGTTCAGGATCCGACACACCAGCCAACTTCGTCAAGAAACGTTCCTGCGCATCGATTTTAATGACCTTCATGTTAAACCCGTCAGCGAACGTCTTCATGACGCTATCTGCTTCTCCTTTACGAAGGAGACCGTGGTCGACGAACATACATGTCAATTGATCACCGATTGCACGATGCACGAGTGCCGCAACGACAGAAGAGTCAACGCCACCTGAAAGGGCACAAAGTACTTGCTTGTCGCCGACGATTTCACGAATCTTTTCGACTTCGAGGTCAATAAAGTTTTCCATTGACCATTCACCTTTAGCACCACACACTTCATAGATGAAGTTTTTCAAGATGTCGTTCCCATACTCCGAGTGACGAACCTCTGGGTGATATTGAACACCATACATTTTCAACTCATCGTTTTTAATCGAAGCGACCGGGCAAGATGGGTTCGTTCCGTCAACGATGAATCCTTCAGGTGCTTCCATGACGAGGTCGCCGTGGCTCATCCAAACTGTATGTTCAACAGGAAGTCCATTATAGATGGCTGATGCTTCCGGCGTTGAGAACAATGTCGCTTTTCCATACTCACGGTGTGCAGCACGTTCGACACGACCACCGAAATGATGCGTCATGAGCTGCATGCCGTAACAGATTCCGAAGATTGGAATACCTAATTCGAAAATTTCTGGGTCACAACGATATGCACCTTCTGCGTATACGCTGTTCGGTCCACCAGAGAAGATGATGCCGACCGGGTTCAATTCGCGAATCTCCGCTGCAGTCATTTTATGTGAATGCAACTCACTGTATACGCCAAGGTCACGGACACGACGCGTGATCAACTGGTTATACTGTCCACCAAAATCGAGCACCAAAATCATTTCTTGTTCTACTTTCACGAAATCTCCACCTTTCTGCCTTCTCCTCAAAAAAAGGACGAGCCTCTCCCCAGATTATCCAAACCGAAGAAGAAGCACGCCCTTTTCTTTGTATGCGAAACGTGCTCCTTCATAGTCGGTCCATTTACGGTGGTCCGGTAGAGACTCTCGCGCCAATTCACGAGTATATACGAAGGAATGCCATGTTCAATTATCTAACTAATGCGTCTATCTTACTTGATGCATCCCGCCACTTCAACTCATAATTCTGCGAATCATGATTTTCCAATATTCTTTATATTTTGAATTCGGTTCTTGTTCGGCATAAACCGCTTGCTCGAACAAGGCCGTCAAGCGCGTCATGTCGTTCGTTTCGTAATAGGCATCGACTTCTTTGGCAAGCTCAGAAGGCGTACGCCCTTCGACTTTAAATCCATTCGCGCGAAGTCGCTTCACCAAATAACGATGCATCGATACGAGACTACCGTCTGTGAGCGGGCGACTCATCCACCAGACGTACATAATTTGTCGCTCAATGATTTTCCGGTTCCAAATGACGACGGCCACGAGGAATAGAATGACGATCCACCCCCATACAGGGATACTGCGAGACTCTTCTTGTACCTCACCTGTTGTGACATCATCGATTAATAAATCTTCTTGAGGACGATTTTGCGCGTTGTTGTCTTGCGTCGCCTGCGGATCATTCGTTGCCGGTGTCGTGTCATCTGTGTCCGTTTCTCGTTCCATCTGTAGTAAGTTAGCGTCCGAAAAACTGATGGTTGCCTCTAACGGGACCCAACCTGCCCCTTCAATAAAGTATTCGACCCACGAATGGGCGTGACGGTTACGAATCGTATGCTCTTCCTCACCTTGAACAACCCCTCGCGTGTCACCCATCGTAAATCCTTTTACCCATCGTGTCGGGATTCCATTCGCCCGTAATAAGACGGCTGCTGACGTAGAGAAGTTATCACAATACCCAATCTGTGTGTCGAACAAGAATTGGTCTACATAATCGGTTTCCCCTTCTGGTTGTGCGACATCTTCGGTATCATATTGAAATTCTCCGTTTCGGAAGTACGCTTCTACCGCTTCTGCTTTCTCATTTGGAGTTTCACTTTCAGTGGTAATCTCCGTAGCTAAGTCACGTACACGATCTGGTAAAGAATCCGGTAGTTGCAAATAGACCTGTTCTTCCTCCTCTGTCAGCGAGCTCACTTCTTCATTTAAGGCAAGCTGTTCTTCCGAGAAAGCTGGTACACTGTAGCGAAGTTGAATCGTCCGTGGCGTCGCTTGGTTTTCGTTTTCAAACACAATTTTCCCGGACGGTTGGATTGTGATGGTCTCGTTCGGAAAAGCTTGTTCGATATCTCCGACCCGAAATTCAGTGCCTGACTCTGTTTCCGTCGCTTGAGGATACTCTCCCCCATACGGAACGAATGTTTGACGACGATCAAAACGAAGAAGCGCCTGTTCCGAGGTTGTATCCACTTCAGAGTCGACCAATTGCCCACGATTATAGTTAGAATCTAAAACAGGTGCCTCAATCCAACCTTTTCCTGTATAGATGGCTTTTGATTCGATTCGCCAGTAACGAGCCGGTACGCCTCGCGCGATAAAGACAATGCTATCATCCTGTTCAAACGGACCACCTAGCGCCTCATCGTTCACACCATATCCGACCCGACCAGGTCCGTTCCCATCACCTTCTGTTGTCGCATTTCGGAAACTCGTTGTGATTCGGTCGGACCAATCTCCTTCTAATGTCGGAGAGGCACTCGCAAGCGCAACGACGACACTGAGAAGCAAACCGATACTGACGAATCGTACGAGCGATTGACTTGGACGCTTCGCTAAATCCGTGACAAATAGTAAGAGAAGTGAGGTGACGATCGCATAAAGGATATTCCCTTCTCCGTCATACAGTGTCCACGTATCGAAATAAGCCATGACACCCAATGTCGAAACGATCATCCCAAGTGCGAATCCGTAACTCGGGTATGTTCGTCCGACAAGGATGGCAAATAGTAGACCGATGAGCGCCATTGCAGAGAAGAAAATCGCCTCGTTTGGTAATTCCCCGCTTATGACGCCCATAAAATCTTCCATCCATATGCCAAACCAGTCGAAAATACTTCCGTGATAGACGTATAACACAACTAGGAAATTGAGAAGGGAGATTCCAAGAAATGCACTCCATGGGAGAAGACTGACGAACATTGGGACGATCAGAAGGAAATAAAACGGCCAACTTACATCGAACGTTGTACTTCCAACAATCGGCTCGATCCAAAAAGACAATAAGTAGGTGGCGAGCACTGTATATACAATCCGTGTGATCCACGTCTTCATCCCGTCACCTCATTTACAGCTGTGTATAAGTGATAACTACCTTGCGTTTCATGCATGAGCTCTCGAATCGAAGTCGTTTCAAACGGGCTGATTAGAATCAAATCCCCCGTTTGTTGAGGCATGTTCTGTTTCACCCGCTCGACAAGACGCCCCTCCGCTTCTGGAGTCGCAGTCAACAGGTAGTGTCCGACTTCTGCACTTTGATCCGGAAGATGGAACAGACGTACCTGTTCTTCAATGACATATAGTTCAAACGGCAAATTCTTTCGTTCCAACTGACGAATCGCACCAACGAGCAAGGACAACGAACGTTCAAACGCCTCCTCATACCCGGCGGAGACAGCCGGTACGAATACGAGTGAAAGTTTCTTTTCTTGCTCTTGGTCAAATGTTTTTGTCATCAAGCTCCCTCGTCGAGCAGAAGCTTTCCAGTCAATCCGACCAATTCGGTCCCCTGCCGCGTATTCACGGACACCGCTCGTCGTATTGGCCACTTCCGTGTAAGTACGCATTTGACGATATTGTTCGCCGCGTCCTCCGACATGTTCATCTCGAGGAAGGTCAAATGGAAGTTCAGAAGGTGACACTTCTACAACTGTCTCGATTCGCAACGTCCGCTTCCGGTTGAATAAACCAAACACGTCGCGAACATGAAGAACCGTTCGGTCAAAGACATGAATCCCCCGCTTAATCGCATCGACCTCGTAATGGACCACTTCGGCGCGTCGAAAGAAACGATCTACCGGCACGATGATTGTCTTGTCTTCATCAATCAATCGCTGCGGCAACCGTTCTTCTAACGTCACCATTCCAATCAAAAAAGGATATTTTCGTTCGATTCGTAATTCAACGTCCATCGATTGACCGGAGACGAGACGTTTCGTCGTGACTCGTCGAGACACATTTGCCGCTGTGACCGGATAAATCATAAAGAGCGTCCAATAAACCGTCAACACCAAGAACGACCACCATAATGTTGAAGCAACGATACTCCCTTCGATTCGGGCGAATGCGTACAATCCGAATGCCGCCGCCCATACAACGAACAGCTTCATCCAGTTTTTCATACTTCGTTGACCTCACGATCCATCGGGACAGGCAACGTATCAAGCCAACCTTGAATCAATTGATTTGGTGTTTTTCCTTTATATCGCGCTTCAGCCGTCAACAAGACACGATGTCCGAGCACACTCGTCGCCATCGCTTTGACGTCATCCGGTAACACAAAGTCACGATTATGAATATACGCCCACGCCTGCGCCGCTTTCATCAACGCAAGCGTAGCTCGTGGACTGCCGCCTAAATACGTATGGGGATCCTTCCGTGACTCATGCACCAATCGTACAATGTATTGTTTGACGGCACTCGATACATGGACCTCTCTCACTTCACGTTGCATGAGCTCTACTTCTTGTTTTGTTATGACACTATGAAGTGCATCAAGCGGCTCTTCCTTTTCGAAACGACTTAAGAGTGCGATTTCTTCATTGAATGTCGGGTACCCCATCTCGATTTTGAGTAAGAAGCGGTCCAACTGTGCTTCCGGTAACGGATATGTCCCTTCATGTTCAATCGGGTTTTGCGTCGCCATGACGAAGAATGGTGAAGGTAATACTTTCAACTCCCCATCTACCGTCACACTCCGCTCAGCCATCGCTTCGAGAAGAGCTGATTGTGTCTTTGGTGAAGTTCGGTTGATTTCATCCGCCAAGATAATATTTCCCATGAGCGGTCCAGGACGATATTCAAACTCTCTCGTTTTTTGGTTATACATCGAGATTCCCGTCAAGTCAGACGGCAACATGTCTGGCGTGAATTGAATTCGTTTAAAATCTAAGTCGATTGCCCGGCTAAATGTACGAACGAGCATGGTCTTCCCGACACCCGGTACGTCTTCTAAAAGAACATGCCCGCCTGCCAACAAGGCAGTCAGGCTCTTGGCGATGACTTCTTCTTTTCCGACAATCACAGTTTCAATGGCAGTTATAATCGATTGGACAGTTGGACGGTACATGACGGATTCCCCTTTTTCTCTGAATCTAGGATGACTTGAAGTTAGAATGTTCTGACTTTATTGTGACATAAGAGCATATCGGAATGAAAGAAATACTACATGTAAATACGCTCCTTATTCCTTTACCCAAAAAACGTGCTCGTTCTTTAGAAAAAACGGGCACGTTTGTCGATTATTCAGGACGCTTTATATCAAAAAGTTCACCGAGTGTTGCATAACTATTCCCGGCCATACGGCTGACCGGCGCCAACTGTCTCGCATCGATTCGTCCATGTTCATACAATTCCCGATCAATGTGAAAACGGACAACCCTTGCAATCAACAAGTCTGCTGTCGTTTGTCCTTCATGTTCGATTGGTACATGTTGATGTAAGACGCATTCAAATCGAATTTTTGCTTCTTTGATTCCTGGAGTCGCAATCACTTCGCTCGGTTGAATTGTGAACGTTGTACGTGACAGCTCACTCTCATCAGCGTCAAGATTCGCAGCCGTCTCATTCACATCGTGAACATTCGTTTCGTCAACAACATGGATGACAAGTTCTTTAGTCGTGATTGCATTTCGTGCCGTATCTTTCATCACGCCATTTTTTCGTTGAATAGACACGGAGACGAGAGGCGGATTGGAAGCGACTACGTTGAAATAACTGAATGGAGCAGCGTTGATCACGTCCCCATTACGTGTCGTTACAAAGGCGATTGGTCGCGGTACAATACTGCCAATCAAAAACTTATACGTGTCCCGCTCAGTTAAAGCGGATGGTTCAATGGATAACATTTAGTCACGCTCCTCGCTTTTTTATCTTAAATTCAAGATAATAATGATTGATGATTTTGTCAACGACTAGAAGATTGGGACGTGTATATTTCAATCATTTCGGGTAAATCGCTTTATGTGCTAGATATGCACATCACGTAAGCAAATTAATTCAATTTCCTTTCCCTTTTTCATAAAATGCAGGGCAAGGAAAAGATGGCCTATCGTTTTTTATGTTCAAGGAAGGAAGTAGAACGAATGATCAGCAAGTGGATTGAACAACTAAACAGTCGTCAAATACTCAGTATTTTATATAGCGTATGCGGATTTAGTCTCATTTTAACTGCCATTGGAGCCTGGTTTGTTCGAGATGGAAATGTGTCTACTCTCGAACTTACCGCCCTTCGGTGGATTTGGATGATGGGACTCGTCATGTTCATTAGCGCTATTCTTTTGATTGGGCGTCCGCTCATCAAACGAATGGCCGATCAAAACAGTAGACTTAAAATGAAAAAAGAAAAACTCGAAAATGTGATTAAAGAGTCAAAGTTGAACGAAATGAATCTTCAATACCGTAATGAATTGATCGAAGTATTGGCGTCGAAAGAATCTTTATTTGATTATTCTTCTGTCATCGAAAAAATCGTATTACTCACGAAGTCTGAATTCGGCGCTTTGTTACTCACTAAAGACGGAGAAATCACGTCTGTCGTACCAAAAGAAATGACGGAAGACCAACAAGAGAGTCTCAAAAAGGAATCACTGCTTCTTAAACGTGTCATGATTTCAAAATCGCCTGCAGCTACTTCAAAGCGGGTCGTCGATGCCTTGCACACGTATCCGTATTATATTTATGAAACGGTCATCCCAATTATGGACCCGTCAGATAACAGCCTGATTGGTTGCCTATATTTGGCCCGTTACGATGAACACTATGACGCAAGTGAAAAGTCTGAACTGAATGCGTTCGCTAGTCAGCTCGCCATTTCACTGCTTCGGATGCAACTTTATCGTCAGATGCAACAAGATCGAAAAGAAACCGCTCAATTGATCAATTCCGTGCGCGAAGCCATTTTATACGTGAACTATGAAGACGATACTGTCGTTGGAAACCGCGCGTTTATTCGCATGTTTGATGACCTTCACTTCGACTATAAAGGGTATGAAGAGTTGTCAGCGATTGATATCGATATCGAGCAACTCGCAGAACGCGTAGATCAGCACGAACAATTCGTTCGTTACTTCGAACGCGTCTTTTCACAAGATACGCCCGAAGACGGACTTACAATTTCAATCGATCAAGGTGATTGTTTCATTCAGCTTTATGCCGAAAGCGTCTATCGCGATCGTCGACTTCGTGGAACGATGCTTGTGCTACGTGACGTTACTGCTGAGACCGAGGTAGATCGAATGAAGTCGGAGCTCGTTTCGACCGTATCACATGAGTTGCGAACGCCCCTTTCTTCAATCTATGGCTTTACGGAGCTCATGTTGTCACGTGATTTGAAAGAAAATCGACGAGAGCTTTATTTAAAAACGATTCATGATGAGGCGAAACGATTATCTTATCTCGTTAATGATTTCTTGGACCTCCAAAAAATGGAGTCTGGGAAACAAACGTTTGAATGGGAACCGGTCGATTTGTATAAACTCGCCACAGACAGTGTGACGTTTTATCAAGAAACGACTGATCAACATGAATTGTTTATCGACGCCGATGCTGAAGAGAATTTTATAATCGATGCAGACTTAGAAGGAATGCGTCAGTTACTCGGCAATTTATTAAGTAACGCCATTAAGTACTCACCAGACGGGGGGAACATCCTCGTGTCACTCGAACGAGTAGACGAACAAGTCGTGATGAAGGTGCGAGATCACGGAATGGGTATTCCAAGCGCCTCTCTCCCTCATCTCTTTGGAAAGTTTTATCGTGTCGACAACTCAGATCGTCGTAAAATTGGCGGTACTGGGCTCGGGCTCGCAATCTGTAAAGAAATCGCTAAGGCACACGATGGTCAACTTCACGTGGAGTCGGTCTACGGAGAAGGAAGTACCTTCATCTGTGAGTTACCAACAACAAAAGAATATATTATGCAATAACACGGTCAAAAAGACCGTGTTATTTTTAACCCTTTTCAGAAAAATAAGAAGGAGTTTTTTACAAAATATAGAAAGCCACAAATAGTGAATTAAGAGTATGGAACGAATCACACCCTATGTATTTATTTTTGCACGTTTTAAAGCGAAAACAAGATATACTGAATATAAAGAGATTGTTAAGATCGGAGGGCTTGCCATTGGATCATCGTGACCCACCTTTTTCAGAAATTGGAGATTTTAAACAATGGGGGCGTTTTGAAATCGATGTCCCTCACATAGGGGAGCAGGCGAAGTTCCAAACGGCTGCCGCATTAGTTCGAAAACATATTCCATTGCGACTTGGTGGATTTTATATTATTGCGAGCGAAGAACAAATTTTGCACAGTGGCTCACATGAAGGAAATCTCCAAAAACACTTGATTCATTTATTGCAGCAAGTCCATAACGGTCATTTAACAGATGAACGTCTTGTTCAAGAACAAGTCTGGACGGTGCATTATTTTACAACGCCATAAAAAAGAACTCGAAATCGGTACGCTTACTGATTTCGAGTTCTTTATTTATTTATTCCCAGCGTGACATAATTGCTACAGTTTTTTCATAATATTCAGTAGCCAGCTTATATTTCCCTGCGTTTCTCAACTCTCTAGATAACCATAAAGCGTATTTATGCGTATAGTATTCATCGTACGCTTCAAAATAGCCCACTGCTCTTTTTAAACTTTCAATAAAAGCGTTGTGATCTTCAAATTTATATTTATTCAAGTAAATATCAAAATGATAACGAAACTCTATTAAATTATCTTCATTACCCTTTAACTCATAACCTGTTTCTAACCACTTCATGATTCCCTCGATATTTTGTTGAGCTACATTTACTTCAAGAAGTGACATGACACTCAATAGCTTACTCTTTTTATCTTCTTTTAAATTGAAACCATCCAAAAAGTATTGTTGAGCTTTTTCTTGATCACCAATAAGAAAATGAATGTCCCCAATGTTGTTGTATAGCATCCCAAAATAATTATTTAATCTCGCGGTCTCAGCGACTTTTGCAGCTTTTTCGTAATGCTCAAGAGCTGTAGTGTAACGTTTACGACGCTTAAATGACAGACCAATAATCATATGCGACTCAATAATTCTTTCTAAACAAAAATTGTCCTGAAAATACCCTAATGAAGCTCGTACATTTTCAATAGCTTGCAAATAATCAGTAAATCGATGATACAATGCCCCGATGATATAATGCATATCTGCTACTTCCCAATCAGGCATATTTGTATTTTTCAATCTTTGTCCGATTTGTTCTAACAAATTTATTATCGTCTCTCGATCTGCCGTTTGATATTGAAACATATACAGACAGTGAATAATGTCATATCTTAATCTATTATCAAAATCTAGTTGATCTTCAATCCACCCTACTTCAATTAAATAGTTTGAATTGCCTTTCGGTGTCATACCAAATCTAGCCAATGTAATCATTAGTGTTATATATAGTTCTTTAGACTGAAGTACCACAGGATTCGTTTTATATTCTTCTATTCTTTTTAAATAATTTTCTTCTTTCCGAGATAGAATTGCTTCTTTTAAAATTTCTCTAATTTCAAACTTCACCTGATGTACTTTTTCGCTAAAATCATAATATAGAGGGATGTCTAGTTCTAATCTTTCAAAGATCAATTCTAATACGGTTTCGCTTGGAGAAGTTTGGTTGTTCTCGATTTTACTTAAATAGGAAATAGAGCATATGCCTCTAGCGAGAACGGACTGCTTCATATTTTTTCTCATGCGCTCTACTTTAATAACGTTTCCGTAATTATGTTCCATATCAATTAGTAACTCCCTTAGTACTAAAGTATTTTAAGTTTCTTTAATAATAGGCTTTTTGTCACGTATTGAAGAAACTGATTAGAAAATGGTCTAAATAACAGTACTTTTTGACGGTGATTTTCCCAACCTGTTCGTCCCCTTCATTAATAGAAAGCATGATAATATTGAACTAGTTAAAAAACTTTTACCGAATGCTTTAGTATTTTTTAACTAGTCCACTGACGTTTAGCTATGAATAAGGGGTGAAATCACAAATGGGAAAATTAAGTTTTCTACTCGCGGAAGACTACATTAAACCTAAAATTTACTTTAAGTCAAAACAAGCATCGACTATGAATGACATATTTACTTCTGAAGATAAACAGTATTTTTCAGGTTTAGAAAATCTGCCCCCATTGTTGAATGCACCTAGAGGTTTTATTGTAAACGCTTTTCAAATTGATTACTATCAATCCTTACCCCGACTTATCGCTAGATCTTTGAAAAAAACTCACTCATTTAAAAAGCTATACATTTTAGGACCAGAATTATCTCTTTCCATTTTAAAAAGAAGTACCAAAACCATTTACGAAACACAGTATAATGACTATGAGTATATTAGTGTAGAGCAAGATACTGACTTCGTAACAAGCCAATGTGAAAAACTAATTCAAGAAGGACACATTTTATACATTCTTCCTGAGACGAACGTTTGTTGGAAACCGCAACATAAAACCGATTCTGCTGATCTTTCTCACTCACTTTGCAGCACATTATTTAGCCAACAACTGCAAGTCCCTATCTTAGCAACAGCTCATGAGAATGGATCTGATAAAGTTATTATTTTCCCGTCAGACTCTCCAGATTCATATAGTGGCGAGCTAGACAGTCGTATCTACGCACAATCCGAAGCTTTATGTCACTTACTAGAATCTACAAAAATATAATTGACATGCACCTTCAACATACTAGGAATTACAGCTTCATCAAATAAACAATTAATCTAATGGAGGTTATTCAAATGAAAAAAATTACAGGAGTATTATTCTTAGCAACGGCTGTTTTACTTTTAGGGAGTGCAGTCAAACCGTTGGCAGATGAAATGCCACGCATCGTCAAGGTTGAACAACCAATTAAATCATACGCAGATGAAATGCCACGTATCGTTAAAGTTGAGCAGCCTGTCAAATTATTTGCTGATGAAATGCCACGCATTGTTAAGGTTGACGCTCCTGTCATCCTTTTCGCAGACGAAATGCCACGCATTGTATGATTAGTTTTTAAAAGAAACACTTTCTCCCCCAATAATAAAAGTTGGATTGTTATGTCAACTTTTATTATTGGGGGTTGTTTTTTAGATGTTTGTTGGGAAATTGAAGGAATGTATAGATTAGAAAACAGTACGTGAACTCTATACATAAAGAGGGATAGCGCTTTTTATGTAGAAGGCATGATTAAAAAAATATAAATTAATTATATATTACCCTCCATTTTTTCCTTTTTACTTATATAATATACAGAGACAACTAAGATTCACATATATACGTCGTCACTGTAAATATTTTAATGGAAAAAGGAGTTTAAACATTGAGAAAAATGAATTCTTCATGGGGTTTAAAACTATTCATTAGTTCTTCCTTTGCTTTGACTGGGGCAGCAGTTACACCGTCCCATTTTGATTTTTTCGGAATTAAACCGACTATCGTCGAGGCAGCCTCTACATACATCACAACCGCTAACCTGAACTTACGTACGAACGCTTCGACCGCCTACTCGGTCATTCTGACAATCCCAAAAGGTGCGACTGTTTCGTACATCAGCACCTACGGCTCATGGTTTAAAGTCTCGTACAATGGCACG
>NZ_JAQJIN010000001.1:0-1381381 GCF_027947425.1 Exiguobacterium sp. MMG028 | reverse complement strand
CTTTCTCTTTTGGAGAGCTGTCCGAGTGGCCGAAGGAGCACGATTGGAATTCGTGTAGGCGGCAAAACCGTCTCAAGGGTTCGAATCCCTTGCTCTCCGCCAGTTTTTCAAAATTCAAAAATGGCCCGTTGGTCAAGCGGTTAAGACACCGCCCTTTCACGGCGGTAACACGGGTTCGAATCCCGTACGGGTCACCATTTAATTTTATATCGTCGCGGGGTGGAGCAGTCTGGTAGCTCGTCGGGCTCATAACCCGAAGGTCGTCGGTTCAAATCCGGCCCCCGCAATTAATGTCCGGTCTCGTGGTGTAGGGGTTAACATGCCTGCCTGTCACGCAGGAGATCGCGGGTTCGAATCCCGTCGAGACCGCCATTTTTATTTTTAGAAAATCAAGACTACATATGGCTTTGTAGCTCAGTTGGTAGAGCAAAGGACTGAAAATCCTTGTGTCGGCGGTTCGATTCCGTCCAAAGCCACCATATGTGGGGGGGTAGCGAAGTGGCTAAACGCGGCGGACTGTAAATCCGCTCCCTCGGGTTCGGCGGTTCGAATCCGCCCCCCCCCACCACTTAGGGGCATAGTTTAGCGGTAGAACTACGGTCTCCAAAACCGTCAGCGCGGGTTCGATTCCTGCTGCCCCTGTTTTAATTTAATCATGGCGATTGTGGCGAAGTGGTTAACGCACCGGATTGTGATTCCGGCATTCGAGGGTTCAATTCCCTTCAGTCGCCCCATTATTATTGGGCTGTAGCCAAGTGGTAAGGCATCGGATTTTGATTCCGACATGCGAAGGTTCGATCCCTTCCAGCCCAGCCATTTTGCGGAAGTAGTTCAGTGGTAGAATACGACCTTGCCAAGGTCGGGGTCGCGGGTTCGAATCCCGTCTTCCGCTCCAATGACTTTTTGGCGCCATAGCCAAGTGGTAAGGCAGAGGACTGCAACTCCTCTATCGTCGGTTCGATTCCGACTGGCGCCTCCAACATAATATGCCGGTGTGGCGGAATTGGTAGACGCGCACGACTCAAAATCGTGTTCCTCTGGAGTGTCGGTTCGACTCCGACCACCGGTATCCGTATGACTCTAACTGAGGTTAGGGTCTTTTTTGTATATAAAAATGTATTGAGGTGATCTTGATATGACGGAGCAACAATTACTCGATTTAATCGAACGAATGAATCACCAAGGTGATACAGATACGAGTGATGACTCCATCTCGTGGCATGCATTTCGTTATGCCGAGACGCTACGAGACCGGACTATCATTCCTCTCGCAATCGATTTGGTCGAGCGATTAGAATCGCATGAACAACGTGACTCACTATATTTTATCCTCTACCATATTGGGCGACACCTAGGTGATCGTGATGTCTTTTTATTTCTCGTTGATCGGTTAGGTCTTGAATCGAACAAATATGTACTGTCGAGTTTATTAGGGCATCTCGCAACACTAGACGATGGGTATCAAGGGATTGTATCTGTAAAACAATTGGTTCCGTATGCGACACACTCCGCTTGGCAGGTTAAATATGATGCTATTCAGGTATTTCATCTTTGTGATCCAATTGAAGCCGAATGTTTCTTACGTACCCAATTAACGGTTCAAGCTCATGATGCAATGGCTCTTCAATATCTTGTTGGAGAACTGTCGTACGTAGGAAACAAGGAAACGATTCCGTCTCTTATCAAGCTAGCAGAACATCAGAACGGAGGCGTAGCATCATCTGCGATTCGAACACTTACACAACTCAGCGATGAGTCGCTATTACCTCTATTTATTGAATGTATGAGTCGTCGGTCGATTGAAGTGAAGTATGAAGCAATGTATGCGATTAGTGTTCATGGGAATGAAAGTGCTATCCCGGTCATCATCCAACGTGTCCGGCAACTGATTAGTCGAAAGCGAATCGTTAAGGATGATGCTTTAATTGTGGCGATGACTTTTCTTTCTCGCTATCCTGATCACGTAGACGTGATTCGAATATTTGACTGGACGATTAAGAAAAAGTGGGATTTCTTGTTTTCTTATGAACAAGAGTGGCTGCGGCGACAGAATATTTGATCTTAGAAAGAGCATCCTGAAACTTACTTGAATGAATCTCCATTGTGAGAAGGAGTGAGGGCAAAATAACCATACCTAAGATTCCTTCCTTTAGATCAATATGTATCAATCAGGACGCTTGATGGAGTTGACATATGCCGAGACAGAAGGGCATGGACGAACATTTCGTGTAATCAGACCACTTGAATCGTTATTTGTACAGGCATAATATTAGTGATTAAGGTATATTGAAATATTTTTTTCGGTGATTCCAGAAAAACTTACGAATACTTGTTGACAGTTTAATGGTATAGGTGTATATTAACTGTAGTCGCTTGAACGACAACAATATTTCATGCGGGTGTAGTTTAATGGTAAAACCTCAGCCTTCCAAGCTGATGACGAGAGTTCGATTCTCTTCACCCGCTTCATATCTCTCTGCCGAGTGGCGGAGAGATTTTTTGTATGCGAAAATATATAAAGGAGGTGAACGGAATGGACCCGTACACAATAAAACAACAAATCCTTGAGTATGCCGAAACCATCGGAATCGACGAGTTGAAAGTGACGACGGCTGATCCGTTCATCGTCATGAAACAGCGACTCATTCGACAGCAAGAGAAAGGGTTTGCCTCTGGGTTTGAAGAGCCCGACCTAGAGAAGCGTACAAACCCGGAACTCTTACTCGAAGAAGCCCAGTCAATCATTGCGATTGCGATTGCCTATCCAAGTAAGTTGAAGGACGCACCCCGTAGTGTCGCTGGAGAGAGGCGAGGGCTATTTGCCCGAGCCTCATGGGGTCTAGATTACCATCGCGCCGTCGGTAATCGATTAGAGCAGCTTCAAACGTATATTGAAGAGCTGGTTCCTGGAGTGCGTACGCGCTCGATGGTCGACACGGGTGAGCTCGTAGACCGGGCCGTCGCTGAACGAGCCGGAATCGGCTTCAGCGGAAAAAACTGCTCCATCATCTCACCTGAGAAGGGATCGTACTTATATTTGGGGGAAATGATTTTAGACGTTTACTTGCCACCGGATGAAGCGATTGAAGATGGGTGTGGCGACTGTAATAAATGTATGACGGCCTGCCCGACGACAGCACTCGTTGAACCGGGCGTACTAGATGCGAAACGCTGCATCGCCTATTTAACTCAAATGAAAACGTTGATGCCACGAGAGTTTCGTTCGAAACTTGGAGGGCGCCTATACGGATGTGATACGTGCCAGCAAGTCTGCCCGTACAACCGTAAAAAGGATTGGCGTCACCATGAAGAACTGTTACCGGAAGCAGAAATCGTCAAACCGCTCTTAGAGCCGCTCTTGACATTGAGTAACCGAGAGTTCAAACAAAAATTCGGACATTTATCTGGCGCATGGCGTGGAAAGAAACCGATTCAGCGAAATGCGATTTTGGCACTAGCACATTATCGTGAACCATCTGCGATTCCGATTTTACGTGAATTTATTAGGAATGATGAACGAGAGGACATGCGAGCGACTGCGGTATGGGCGATCGGTGCAATTCTTGGTCCTGATGCCGAATCGATTTTTGAAGAAATTGAACGTAAAGAAGTGTCTGACATGGTACATGAAGAGATTCGTATCTATCGAGAGGAGTGGACACATGAAGATCGTGTCGTCTAAATGGGGACCGTTAGCGTATGAATTAAACGCAGCAGGCAAACTGACAGCTCTTGAGTTCACCACACATGAACCGTCAGAAGAAGCTCCTGACTGGTTACAACATCTTATGATGCGCGTCGAGCAGCATGGGTTCCATGAATCAGATCGTGCCTACATTGAAATGAAGGGAACACCATTTCAACAGGAAGTATGGGATGCGTTGTTGACGATTCCATACGGTGAGACACGGACATATAAACAAATTGCAGAACAAATCGGTCGACCGAAAGCTGTTCGTGCCGTCGGCCAAGCGCTCAACCGAAATCCGTTACCGATTTTATTTCCGTGTCATCGGGTGATTGGAAGCAGTGGAAAGCTTGTCGGCTTTGCAGGAGGGTTGTCTGAAAAGCAACGCCTACTTGAATTTGAAATGAAAAAGTGAGGGAAATGAACTATGGCGATTCATGTCGTAATGTTTCAACCAGAAATACCAGCAAATACAGGAAACGTCTCACGTACGTGTGCGGCGACAAACTCGGTTCTTCATTTGATTCGTCCGCTCGGCTTCTCGACGGATGATAAAATGTTGAAGCGTGCAGGGTTAGATTACTGGCAATTTGTCGATGTACGCTACCATGACTCGTTAGAGGAATTGTGGGAGAAGCATCCGGACGGACAGTTCTTCTATATCACGAAGTACGGAGAACAATATCCGAGCGATTTAGACGTTTCGGACGTAGAAGGCGACTACTTCTTTGTGTTCGGTCGTGAAACGAAAGGATTACCGATGGAAGTGATTGAGAACAACTTAGACCGTTGTATCCGTCTTCCACAATCGAACCTCGTCCGTTCATTGAACGTGTCGAATACAGCTGCCATTATTGTATATGAGGCTCTACGCCAACAGGGATATGCAGGGTTGAAATAAAAAAAGAGCCGGATTCTTACGAATCCCGGCTCTTATTCGTTACCCTCAGGTTTACGGTTATATCCAGCTGTCAAAATCGCTGCGAGGAAGACGACGCTGATTCCAACCATCAATAATAGGCCCATCCAAAAATCCCCCTTTTAATCTCCATAACTATAAATAGTATAATATACTTGGTAGTAGAATTGCACTGAATATAAGAAATTACTGTGAAATTGGAGAAGGAACATGAAAACGAATGTGTACTTACTGAGCTATGCACCACTCATCGGAATTATTTTGTTTTCCATGTCACTTGCGATTGCGACGTCCGAGTATGTGATCCAGTGGCTGAATCAAATTGGCGTATATAGTGAAATCATTGAACTGTTATCCGTGCAAGAAACGAAAGTATTCGTACTCGTCGTGTTCTTCACCATCTTCTTTATGTTGTTTAGTGCACTCAAACTGGTCGCCGATACGTTCAATCAACTCGGCTTCGCTTTTTTTGCGCGAGAAACAAACGGGACGTCACTCCATCGACTTAAGCCTGGAGCGATTATCTTCCTCATCGGTTCTGGGATCAGTTTTCTGTTTCTGAATACATTACTTGCTGTCATGGCCGTCCTTGTCTGTACGTTATTGATGTATCTCTTTTACTACGTCTGGCAAGTGAGTCAATCGATGTCCGTTCCCCGTGCAATCGGCTTGTTGCTCATGCAAGGTGTCATGTGGGCGACATTGATCAGTGGATTAGGGTGGTCGATTCTGCGGCTGTTTAACTCTGTCGGAGATATCATCTTATGAGAGAAAAATTTGAGCCGACGTTTGATGAAATAGAGGCGTGGTGTCAGACGTTTGTTCCAAAAGAAACGTTGTACTGGATCGATGCTACTTTCTTTGAAGATTTGCCGAGTAGTGTCCTCATTTTACCGAGAGAAGAGTTTTCCCGTCACCCCGCTTATAAAAATCCGCATCTTTCGAATGCCTATCTGACATGGATGATGGGAGAAGGCGTCACACATGTTGTGCATGCCCAGTCAAACGCGATTGATGGTTTACGTCAGGACGTCAAGTCCCGTATTCTTGAATATCAGGTGAAGGCGAATCGTGGGCTTGTTTTACCTCTTACGGTTGAGCAGCGGAATGAGGTATCCGATGACGCGGTCGTGGAGAGGGATGGGCAATCTTTCATTGTCTTACATGAATCGAATTGGAATGAACTTTCATCGAAAACTCGTCATTCCCTTGTATTCAGTTATGCGAAAGAATGGGATGCATGGGAAGGGGAACGATGTGATGAACGGACACCAGCTCATCTTGCTACATATGCGAACACATTTCCGATACATGAGGGGAGTAACTGTCTGGCTGCGACATTATATGCAACCACACAAAGCGAGTGGATGATTCATCAATGGGTTCATCCAGAGACGTTTCTTCAAACGATTTTACAGAGCAGTTTTGAAACGGTGACGGATGCTGTGCCGGAAGCAGGTGACGTCCTTACTTTTTGGAACGAACAAGAGCAACTAGTTCACGCCAGTTACTGTGTTCGAGAAAACCTATATTTCAACAAGCACGGTCAAGTTCGTTTTAACCCATGGAAACTCATAAATCACGATGAATTATTGAAACACTGGGGGAATTATCATATGCGAATCGAACGCAGAGTGTGAGTCATCAAAAAAAGAGTCAGCTGATAAAATTCGGCTGACTCTTTTTAATCAATGTGCCTCTGTCCAGACGATTGCCGGGTAAGCACGGTTGGCAAGTTCGGGGAACGGTCGAGGCGTGTCGGCCCCAAGCCAAATGGCGGTGATCGTTTGATCTGTAAGTCCGACGTACCACATATCTTTATTATCGTTCGTCGTCCCTGTCTTTCCTCCGAGGTACTCATAATCACGTTTCACCTTACTCGCGTAACGTCCCGTCCCGTATGTCGTGACGGTCGTTAAAGCCTTCTTCATCGTAGTCATCGTATCGGGAGACCAGACTGCCTCCTCGGTCAAGATAGGAGTCAATGCGGGCTCGCCAGACTTGAATGTAATTTCTTTGATCGTATGACCGGATGTATAGACGCCTTTGTTTAAGAACGGTGTGTAGGCGGCAGCAAGCTCTTTCGGGGAGACCCCTTGCGTGAGACCGCCGAGCGCGCTCGCCAAGTTCTCGTCCTGTTCATCCCATTGACTGAACATCATATCGGCGGTCTCATAGGCGCGTGGTTGATCAACGACAGAGAAAGCAGCCAAGGCCGGCGTGTTGTAGGAATAGGCGACCGCATCTTTCAATAACACATCGCCTAACACACGATTATGACTGTTACCTGGACAATAAGAACCATAGCAAGCTGGTCGTCCATCGAGAACCGTCTCAAGCGTCGCCCCCGTCTCTTCAATGAATGGGGCGAACACAAGAATCGGTTTGATTGCGGACCCCGGTTGACGATAGGCTTGCGTTGCGCGGTTGAATTCACCGACTTGTGTCATTTCCGAATCAACCATCGCCACGATTCGTCCTTGTGGTGTCACTTCCGTATATCCTCCGTTTAACCCGGATGGAAGCTGACTCATCACGCGCTTCGCATTCGTCTGTTTGGCTGTCGATAAATACGTCTCGATCGTTGCTTCATGCGTCGATAAATAATCTCGTGCTTCGGCATCATCCAAATCGTATCGAGAGCGTACTAACTGAATCGCTTCACGAACGACCGTATCCATATAGTCCGGATATTGAATCGTTTGACTTCGATAAGCGGCTTGCAGTTTCACACCATGATATTGATCGTAGGCGCTTTTTGAGATGGCGCCCGCCTCGAATAGTTGTGTCAAAATCCGGTCTTTTCGCTCGAAATAAGCATCTGACGGATTGAGCGGATCATAGAGTGACGGATTGTTCGGTACCGTCAACAAATACGCGAGTTGATTCCAGTTGAGGTCGGCGAGCGGTCTCGAGAAGTATGTATCGGCCGCAGATTGAATGCCATATACGTTATGTCCGAAGAAAATGACGTTGCTATAAGCAGTTAAAATTTCTTTCTTGCTATAGTTTTCTTCCAATGCTCGTGCAATCAATAATTCCTTCACTTTTCGTTCATATGTCCGTTCATGCGTGAGATAAACATTTCGTGCGAGCTGTTGGGTGATTGTACTTCCACCTTGAACAGATGTCTCGTTCGCGTTATTAATAAATGCCCGGGCAATCCCGCTCAAATCGTAGCCGGGATGGGCATTAAATTTTCGGTCTTCAATGATCATGATGGCTTCTTGAATGTGCTCAGGTAATGCCTTTGGGGAGACATCATTTCGGCGACCTGCCAAGTAAATCTGCTGTTCGCCACCGTTGTACGCGAGCGTGATCGCATGCTTCGACGAGAGTGGTTGTTCTGACACTAGTTCTTGTCCCCAAGATAAAATTTCATCTGTCTTTTCGATTTCTTCTTTCAATGCATTCGCAAGCGTCAAAGAAGTTGCTAATAGTCCTGCAAAAAACAAGATTCCAATCCAAGCTCTCATCGTTTCACCTCTTTCTATTCATTATATCGTCAAATTTACAAAAAAATAAAAATGTAAACGTTATCATATAATAATTCGAGAAGGAATACTTTAGGAAAGAGCGAAAAAGGGTAAAAGGGATTGTATATTACGATTTTGAGGAGGCTTATTATTTATGAAGCAAGAAATGGTTGCGATGCTCCTTGCGGGAGGAGAAGGGAAGCGATTGGGGCCTCTCACGCGAAAAACGGCTAAACCAGCCGTTAACTTTGGCGGAAAGTACCGAATCATCGATTTCCCATTGTCAAACTGTACGAACTCGGGAATTACAACAGTCGGGGTGTTGACACAATACGAGCCACTTGAATTGAATCGTTACTTAGGAATTGGGACGGCATGGGATTTAGATCGTCGTAACGGGGGCTTAGCCATTCTCCCACCTTACCAAGCACAGTCGGGGAAAAATTGGTATGAAGGGACAGCGAACGCGATCTATCGTAACTTGAGCTACATCGACGATTACGAACCGGATTACGTCTTGATCCTTTCAGGAGACCACATCTACAAGATGGACTACGAGAAGATGCTCGAAGCCCACAAAGAAAAACAAGCTGATGTGACAATCTCCGTCATGGAAGTTCCATGGGACGAAGCGCCGCGTTTCGGGATTTTGAACACGGCGGATGATCTTCGCATCAATGAATTTGAAGAGAAACCTGAAGAGCCGAAGAGCAACTTGGCATCGATGGGGATTTATATCTTCAACTGGAGCGTCTTGCGCGAGCATTTGATTAAAGACGCTGAGGATGAGACGTCAAGCTTTGACTTCGGAAAGAACATCATTCCAAACACGCTTCTCCAAGGACTTGATGTTTTCGCCTATAAATTTAAAGGCTACTGGAAGGACGTTGGAACGATTCAATCGCTTTGGGAGGCGAATATGGACCTTCTTGAGGAAGATCCACCATTCGATTTGTATGACCCGAACTGGAAAATCTATTCGGTCAACCCGAATCAGACGCCGCAATATATCGGTAAAGATGCCTGCGTCGAACAGTCTGTGATCAATGAGGGTTGTCATATCGAAGGAGAAGTCCAACATTCGGTCTTGTTCTATGACGTTCGTGTCGGAGAAGGGTCGCTCGTGAAAGACTCGGTCATCATGCCCGGGGCTAGAATCGGGAAAGATGTAACAATTCACAGAGCCATTGTCGCAAGCTGTGCAGTCATTGAAGACGGCGCGACAGTCGGTGAGCCAGGTGGTGAAATCGTTGTTATTGAACCACACGAAAATATTGAAAGCGGAACCGTCTTCAAACAACGAGTTTGAAACGAGTAAAGATCGACGCAAGGAGGCGTTACTGTTGACGAACGATTTATTAGGAGTCATTAACTTAGGAACGGAGCAAGGTCTGTTTCCGGAATTTACAGGACATCGTAATATGGCATCGGTCCCATTCTCAGGGCGTTATCGTCTGATTGATTTCACATTGACGAATATGATCACACAAAACATCAGTCAAGTCGGAATCTTCACGTTAGATAATTATAGCTCTTTAATGGATCATCTCGGCTCGGGTAAAGATTGGGATTTGGACCGTTCACAGGGGGGGCTTCACATTTTCCCTCCTGCCTTAAAACCTGACGGAGAGGCATATCTTGGCGATTTAGCGAACTTCTCGATACACCGAGAACACTTCGTTCGCAGCAAACAACCGTATGTCGTCATTACAGGATCGAACGTGTTGACAACGATTGACTATAACGACATGCTCGAACATCATAAATCGATTGGTGCGGACATCACGCTCGCCTATACGACGCACGAACAGAAGTGTGGCTACTGTCGTCCGATTCGCCTTGGTGAGAACGACCGTGTCGTCGGCGTGTCAGAACGTGGCTTTTCACCAGATGATGAGTACGCTTATACCGAAACCATCATCATGTCGAAAAATCTCTTTATGCGTCTCGTCGACGAAGCGACGTCAAAAGGAGAATATGATTTATTAGATGGTGTTATTCGTCCGCAGCTCCATCGGTTGCATGTTCACGGTTACCATTATGTCGGGAAAATGCAAGTCATTCACTCGGTGCTCTCTTACTATAACGAAAGCATGCGATTGCTTCGTGGGGAAGGAATCATCTATGATTTCCCACATATTTATACAAAGATTAAACATGAACCACCGACTCGTTATTTGAAAGGTGCGAAAGTGAATGAAGCACTCGTGGCGAACGGGTGTAAGATTCATGGTGAAGTTCAAAACAGTATTCTCTTCCGTGGTGTTCAAGTGAGTAAGCACGCACGCGTGAAAAACTCAATTATTTCGTCGAAGTCGATCATTGAAGAAGGAGCTGTCGTCGAAAATGCGATCCTTGATAAGGAAGTCGTCGTAAAACGAGGGCAGGTCATCCGAGGTACAATCGACGAACCGATTGTCATCGCGAAACGAACAGTGGTGTGAGGAGGATTTTATGAAAATTTGGTATGTTGCTTCAGAAGCGGCACCGTTCATGAAAACGGGGGGGCTCGCCGACGTTGTCGGTTCGCTCCCTCAAGCGGTGGCGGATTTAGGAGAAGAAGTGAGTGTCGTCATGCCGAAATATGGCTCGATTGCTGCTGAATATGTGGACGAGATGGAGTATTTATTTGACCTCATCGTTCCGGTCGGTTGGCGGAAGCAATTCGGCGCGGTCTTGAGATTAGAGCGAGATGGCATCACATATTACTTCATCGATAACGAATACTACTTTAAACGTGACGGTGTCTTATATGGGCACTTTGATGATGCGGAACGCTTCGCCTTCTTCTCACGGGCGGTCCTTGAGATGATTGGAAAGATGGAAGAAGTGCCTGATGTTCTTCATTGCCACGACTGGCAGACCGGCATTTTACCGGCCTTTCTACGAATTCACTATCAACATATTGAAGCGTATCAACACATTCGCACGGTTTATACCATCCATAACCTGCAATACCAAGGGATTTTCCCGGAAGAGATTCTCGGCGAACTATTACAGTTCGGTCATGAACATTTTACGGCCGAAGGGATTCAACATAACGGTCTCGTCAACTATATGAAAGCTGGAATTGTGCATTCCGATCAAATTACGACCGTCAGCCCGTCTTATCGGGATGAAATCATGGAACCGTATTATGGGGAAGGTTTAGACGGGGCACTCCGTCATCGCGCGGTTGACGTGCGAGGGATTTTAAATGGCATCGATTTAGCGACGAATGATCCAAACACAGATGCGCGAATCGAACAGACGTATAACCTCGATACGTACAAAGAAGGAAAGCTCGCGAATAAACGAGTGTTGCAAGAACGACTCGGTCTAGAAGTGCGAGATGATGTCATGCTCATCGGGTTTGTCAGCCGCCTTGTCGACCAAAAAGGGCTCGATTTAATTAATGGTGTATTTGAAGAACTTGGTCAACTGCCATGCCAATTTGCATTCCTTGGTTCAGGACAACCAGAATATGAAGGAATCGTTCACGAGATGACAGCAGCACATCCAGGTAAAGTGGGCTCTTATATCGGTTTTGACATCGAACTCGCTCACTTGATTTACGCTGGATCGGATGCTTTTTTAATGCCGTCACGTTTTGAGCCGTGTGGACTCAGTCAATTGATTTCCATGCGCTACGGAACATTGCCGATTGTCCGTGAGACGGGTGGACTTCGTGACACGGTGAAGCCGTATAACGAATTCACACAGGAAGGGACCGGATTCGGGTTCATGAACTATAATGCTCATGAGATGCTAGCAACGATCGAAAAAGCGATTCGTGTCTTCTATGAGAAAGAAAATTGGCATGCCCTCGTCCATCAGGCGATGACCGCGGACTTTAGCTGGAAACAATCCGCCAAGCAATATCGTGAGTTATATCATTTATTCGCATGAGTGGAAGGAGCTAACTTGATTTATGTTCACAGATAAACAGAGCTTTGTCGACGCGTTTAAAGAACGATTCATCGCATTAAATGGGAAGTCGATTGAGGATGGGACAGAGCAGGAAGTGTATCAAACCTTGGCAACGATGGTACGCGAACAAGCCATGCCAAAATGGATTCACACGCGAGACCGTCAAGAAGAAAAACATAGTAAACAAGTCATCTACTTCTCGCTTGAGTTTTTATTAGGCCGTTTCTTGTACAACAATTTGTTGAGTCTAGACGTGTTAGAACTCGTCAAAGAAGGACTTGAGGATCTCGGATACGACTTCACGGACATCACGGAGTTAGAACCAGAACCGGGACTTGGGAATGGGGGACTTGGTCGCTTAGCAGCCTGCTTCCTCGATTCATTGGCTGCGCTCAGTCTGCCTGGGCACGGAAACGGCATCCGTTACCGCTATGGTCTTTTCAAACAAAAGATTGTCGATGGATATCAAGTCGAGTTACCGGACAACTGGCTCCGTGACGGAAATATGTGGGAGACGAGACGTCAGGATAAAGCAGTTGATATCAACTTCGGTGGATGGATTGAGATGAAGCAAATCGGAGACCGATTACGCGTCGTCCATCATCCGGATGAAGTCGTAAGAGCGGTACCGTACGATATGCCGATCATCGGCTACCAAAATGACGTCGTGAATACGTTACGTCTTTGGAACGCGGAGTCACCGCTTGATGATGAGACATATTTGGAGAAAACGAAGGGCACGTACAAAGACTTGTTGCGACACAAACAATCGATTGCGACCATTTCGGAATTTTTGTATCCAGATGATACGACGTATGAAGGAAAAGTACTACGTTTGAAACAACAGTACTTCTTTGTGTCTGCGGGGATTCAATCGATGCTTGCTTCCTATGTGAAGCGCAATAAGTCGCTTAAACAATTAGGCGATCACTATGCGATTCATATTAACGATACACACCCGGTTGTCGCGATTCCTGAATTGATGCGAATCTTGATGGATGAGCATGGGTATGGTTGGGATGAGGCGTGGCGCATCACGAAGAGCGTCATGTCGTTCACGAACCATACGCTACTCGCTGAGGCGCTTGAGAAATGGCCGGTCGAGATGTATCAACGTCTATTACCTCGCGTATATCAAATTATCGAGGAGATCAATCGTCGCTTCTGTCGGGATGTATTGGTCAACTATCCTCACCTTGAATCACATATGGGTGAAATCGCAATCGTGTCGAATGAGCATATCAACATGGCCAACTTGGCTGTCGTCGGCTCTCATTCCACGAACGGGGTTGCCCAAATCCATACCGATATTTTAAAACAGCGTGAGATGCGTTACTTATATGAGATGTTCCCACTGCGCTTCAACAACAAGACGAACGGGATCACGCATCGACGTTGGCTATTGAAATCGAATCCGCGACTGTCTGACGCAATCACGGAAGCGATTGGACCATCATGGATCGAACATCCGAACGACTTGGAAAAGTTGATGGGTGTCTCGAAAGATAAGAGCTTCCAAGAAACCGTGATGGATGTGAAACAACAAAATAAATTTGATTTGGCTGCTTATATTCAGGAGGAGACGGGAGAAACGATTGACCCGCATTCTATTTTTGACGTTCAAGTCAAACGTCTCCACGCCTATAAGCGTCAGCTCCTGAATGCCCTTCATATCCATGCACTTTATTTGAAGATTCAAGCGGATCCGACGTTTACGATGGTTCCTCGTACATTTATTTTTGGCGCCAAGGCGGCACCGGGGTACTATTACGCGAAAGAAATCATTCGCTACATCAATGCCCTTGCCACGTTGATCAATAAAGATAAGCGGGCGAGCCAATTCATTAAAGTCATCTTCCTTGAGAACTATCGTGTCTCGATGGCAGAACGTATTTTCCCAGGCTCTGACTTGAGCGAACAAATCTCGACAGCGAGCTACGAGGCGTCGGGTACCGGAAACATGAAGTTCATGATGAACGGTGCGTTAACAATCGGTACGTTAGACGGTGCCAATATCGAGATTCGTGACGCGGTCGGAGACGACCATATCTTTATTTTTGGATTATCCCCACAAGAAGTCATGAACTATAAAAAGTTCGGGGGATACCATGCGGCGGAAATTTATCATGCCCACCAAGAAATTAAAGATGTGGTCGATGGTCTCGTCAACGGTACATTCGATAAGGTCGGTGAATATCAATTCCAGTCGATCTTCGACTCACTCCTCGTCTATAACGATGATTTCCTCGTATTGAAAGACTTCATCTCCTATATGCGAGCACAGCGACGCGTCGACGAAGTCTTCAGCGACCGCTCGCGTTGGGCAGAGAGCTCAATCGTCAACACGGCAAAATCGGGAATCTTCTCGAGCGACCGTACCATTACGGAATATGCAA
Organism: Exiguobacterium sp. MMG028; assembly: GCF_027947425.1. Lineage (NCBI taxonomy): Bacteria > Bacillati > Bacillota > Bacilli > Caryophanales > Exiguobacterium > Exiguobacterium sp. MMG028. The sequence continues at coordinate 1,366,993 of NZ_JAQJIN010000001.1, read as the reverse complement.
ACGCAGTCTGGAACATTAAACCGACGAGCGTCAAATAAAGATTATTTTGGAATAACATTAACTTCGGTGTAAAATAAAAACGATCCACCCTTTATGGGTGGACCTCGTTTTCTGGATAGCTGATCCAGTCAGAATAGGATCCGGGGTAAAGTCGAACATCGTCTTTCCCAAGAGCGTGAAGCGCCAAAATGTTGACGCAGGCGGTCACGCCGCTACCGCAATAAAAGATTGGATTGTCGACGGAAAGAACATCCTTGTAGAGTTCTTTTAAATCGTGAAAGTCTTCTAATGTACCTAGCTCTGTGATGGCCTCGGCATAAGAACAGAGCAATGCGTTCGGGATATGACCTGCTTTTTTGTCAATCGGCTCATGTGTCCCGTTAAACCGATCTTCTGTTCGCGAATCATAGAGTGTACCGCTCGTGGCGGCTTTCACTTCTTCGAGTGTCGCGATCATGTCGTCTTTAAAATCTGGAGCATAGTCACTCGCTGGATAGTTCGGTACCTCAGTCGTGGTCTCACCGCAATAAGTGATGCCAGATTGAATGCCGCCTTCTAGGACGACGACCCGTTCGTGACCGGCCCATTTGAAGAGCCACCACGCACGAGCGGCGAATGGGAAGCCGTCATCATAAATGACGACCAAATCTTCTTTTTTCAAGCCGATGCGACGGAGTGTTTCCGTCCACGCCTCTTTTGAAGGGAGCGGGTGACGCCCGCCATGTTCGCCAAGCGGACCGGACAAGTCTTCCATCAAATCGAGAAAGACAGCGTTCGGAAGGTGTCCCTTTCGGTAGACATATTTACCATAGGACGCGTCGTTTAGTGAATATCGGCAATCGATGAAACGAATCGAGTTCGTATGCACGATTTGTTTTAATTCTTGGGCACGCATTGTTGGAAACATTAATATCACCTCGAGGTTTCGTTACTCTCATCGTATACAAGATGGAAGCAATTGGCGAGTACTTCGATTGAATTTTTTGAGGGTGAAAGGGGAATGAATCATGACATGGCAACAAACGTATGACCGTTGGAATCAATTTGAAGGACTTGAGCCTCATTTACGTGCGGAACTTGAGGAGCTCGCAAAAGATGAGACAACGTTAGAAGACGCATTTTATAAGACGCTTGAGTTCGGGACAGGCGGGATGCGCGGAGAAATCGGACCGGGTGCGAACCGAATGAACGTATATACGATTCGAAAAGCGTCACAAGGCTTTGCTGACTTTATCGCAGCTTCGGGAGAAGAAGCGAAACGTCACGGCGTCGTGATCGCCCATGATTCGCGCCACTTTTCACCAGAGTTTGCATTAGAGGCGGCAAGGACACTTGCGTCAAACGGAATCAAGACATACTTGTTCCCAAGTTTGCGCGCCACACCGGAACTCTCGTTTGCCGTACGTCACTTGAATGCGTTCGGTGGTATTGTCATCACGGCGAGTCATAACCCGCCTGAATACAACGGGTTCAAAGTGTATGGGGCAGACGGTGGACAGCTTCCGCCAGCAGAAGCAGATGAACTCGTCAGTTACGTCAATGCGATTGAAGATGAGTTGAAGATTGATATCGAAGATGAGGCGGCGCTTCGTCAAACAGGACTACTCGTCACAGTGGACCCATCTGTCGATGAGGCTTATATGGAAGCACTCCAGTCGATTCGAATTCATCGTGACGTACAGGACAGTCCCCTTCAAATCGTGTATTCGCCACTCCATGGGACGGGACGCCGTCCGGTTATGGAAGGATTGAAAGCGTATGGGTTTGACCATGTGACGATTGTAGAGGAGCAAGCAGAACCAGATGGTGCTTTCCCAACCGTCAGTTATCCGAACCCAGAAGAAAAAGCTGCGTTTAAACTGGCGATGGAATATGGGGATCGTGTCGGGGCCGATTTGCTCATGGCGACCGACCCGGATGCAGACCGTGTCGGCTTGACAGTACGTGGACGTGACGGGGAATGGTTCGTCTTGACCGGTAACCAGACAGGTGCGCTCTTGATGGATTATATCTTGTCACAGAAGAGTGAGACGGGGACACTCCCATCGAACGGTTTTGTCGCCAAGACGATCGTCACGTCGGAACTTGGGGCCGAGATTGCGAAAGCATACGGCGTGCATCTTGAGAACACGTTGACGGGATTCAAGTTCATCGGTGAGAAAATCAAGCAATATGAAGAATCAGGCGAATATGAATTCCTCTTTGGCTATGAAGAGAGCTACGGCTATTTAATCGGTGACTTCTGCCGTGACAAAGATGCCGTTCAGGCTTGTCTACTCGCAGCGGAAATGGCTGCATACCATAAACAGCACGGTCGAACGCTTTACGATGCGTTGCAGTCGATTTATGAAAAGTACGGTTTCTATGAAGAGTCATTACAGTCGATGACGTTGAAAGGGAAAGCCGGTCTCGAACAAATCGGGCGTATGATGGAAGCGTTCCGTGCCAATCCACCGAAAGAAGTCGGGGGATATGAAGTCGTGCGTTTCGAGGACTATAAGAAGCAAGTGGCGACTGACTTACGGACGAACACGTCTGAAGCGATCGAATTGCCATCATCGAACGTATTGAAATTCGTCTTTGCCGACGGGTCTTGGTTCTGCCTTCGCCCATCTGGCACAGAACCGAAAATCAAGTTTTACTTTAGTGTGCATGCGGATCGCGCCGAGAAGACGACAGCGAAACGTGAAGCGATTGAAGCGGACGTCATGAAACAGGCGAAAGCCATCGATTGATGGGAAACATCACTCTAGCGATAGGGTGATGTTTTTTGTTTGACATGAAGACATCACCCCAGTATGATGAGGATATTGTTTAAAACCGTGTAATCATATAAGGATTATAGGAAAGGCGGAATCATCATGAAAAAGACATTAACAAGCGTACTCGCAATCGGAGCTTCAGTCGGGCTTCTCGCAGCTTGCGGTAACGAGACAGACAGTGGAGCGGACGAAGCAGTCATCACTGTCGGGACAGAGGCGACATATCCACCATTCACATACAAAGATAAAGGTGAATTGATGGGATATGATATCGACGTCTTGAACGAAGCGGCAGAACGTGCCGGATATAAAGTAGAGTATGAGGCAATGGACTTCAAAGGACTCGTTCCAGCACTTGATGCAGAACGCATCGATATGATTGCCAACCAAATGAGCATCACACCTGAGCGTGAAGAGAAGTATGCGTTCTCTGACCCGTATGCGGTATCAGGAGCTCAAGTCATCGTTGGTTCGGATAACAACGACATCCAAGGCGTAGACGACCTCGACGGTAAATTAGTCGGATCGACACAAGGTTCAGTCTATGCGCAAATGGCTGAAGAAGCTGGCGCTGAAGTGAAATACTACAAAGGGGCGAACCAAGTGCTTCAAGACCTCGAAGTCGGTCGTCTTGATGCAGCATTGAACGACCGTCTCTTCATCTTGACAGAGCTTGAAAAAACAGGCTATGACGTTAAAGCAGTCGGTGACATCTTCAATACGAGTGAAGCTGGATTCATGACACGTCAAGATAGCGACGTTCTTGAGAAGTTGAACGATGCACTTGCGGAAATGAAAGAAGACGGTACGATGCAAGAAATCGGTGAGAAGTACTTCGGTGAGGACATCAGTCAATGAATGAACTGATCACGACCGTCATAGATAACCGCTCGGTCTATCTTGAAGCCGTCCAGCTCACGTTGATCGCCAGTGTCCTGTCGATTCTTCTCGCCTTGGCGCTCGGTCTGATCATCGCTTTACTTCATAGTAGCCCGATTAAAATCGTACGGTTGTTCACGCGGACGTACATTTCGTTCTTCCGTGGAACACCGCTCTTACTGCAACTTTTGATTTTGTATGTCGGTCTCACTGGGTTCGTGCAACTCAGTGGGATGCAGGCGCTCATCTTTGGACTCGGATTCCACTTTGCGGCCTATATCTCGGAAGCGTTCCGGGCAGCCATCAACTCTGTCGACAAAGGACAGGTTGAGGCGAGTGTCGCGTTAGGCATCCCGAAAATGAAGCGTTTCAAAGACATTATTTTCCCACAGGCGCTTTCGCGCGCCATCCCGCCTGTCTCGAACTCGGTCATCGACATTATCAAGTCGACGTCACTCGGTTCGGTCATCGCGGTTCAGGAATTAACGTATGTGTCTGACCAAATTGCCGCAACGACGTATTTGGTCATGCCGTTACTCTTGTTCTCGGCTTCGATTTATTGGATTTTATCGACCTTGATTCAAGCCGGTCAACACAAACTCGAACAGCGTTACGCGATTCGATAAGAAAAAGCCTCGATTCAGACGAATCGAGGCTTTTTGTATGGCTTAACGGATGACTTGTTCAGTTTCTCCGTCGAAGAAGTGTGCTTTTGTCATATCGAGTGCGAGTTCGACATCGTCGCCCATGTGGATGTTCGAGCGGCCGTCAACGCGTGCTGTGAACTGGTGTCCACCAAGCTCTGCGTAGAGGTAAGACTCTGAACCCATGAGCTCAGCGACGTCGATGTGCGCTTTGAACGTGTGTGTTGTTGGTGAATCGATGTAGATTGGCTCATCATGGATCGATTCTGGACGAATCCCGAGGACGAGTTCTTTTCCGACGTAGCCACGATCACGAAGCGTCTTCATTTTTCCTTCTGGAACGTTGACTTCTTCACCATTCGTGATGAATTTACCTTCAGCGAGTGTGCCGCGGAAGAAGTTCATCGAAGGTGAACCGATGAAGCCAGCGACGAAGATGTTGTCTGGGTTGTCGTATACTTCTTTCGGCGAACCGACTTGTTGGATGAGACCATCTTTTAAGATGACGATGCGCGTTGCGAGTGTCATCGCCTCTGTTTGGTCATGGGTAACGTAAATTGTCGTTGTGTCCAAACGGTTGTGAAGTTGGATGATCTCTTTACGCATTTGTACACGAAGTTTCGCATCCAAGTTTGAGAGCGGCTCATCCATCAAGAAGACTTTTGCATCACGAACGATGGCACGGCCGATGGCGACACGCTGACGCTGTCCACCTGAGAGCGCTTTTGGTTTACGTTCGAGGTACTCTTCCAACCCGAGAATACGAGCAGCGTCTTGTACGCGACGGTCAATCTCGTCTTTCGGGAACTTACGAAGCTTCAAGCCGAATGCCATGTTGTCATAAACACTCATGTGCGGATAGAGCGCGTAGTTTTGGAAGACCATGGCGATATCACGATCTTTAGGAGCGACGTCGTTCATTCGTTTCCCGTCGATGATAAAGTCACCGTTTGAAATCTCTTCAAGACCTGCGATCATACGAAGTGTCGTCGATTTACCGCAACCAGACGGTCCGACGAAGACGATGAACTCACGGTCTTTGATGTGTAAGTTGAAATCGCTGACGGCTTTGACGCCACCATCGTAAATTTTATCAATGTGTTCTAAACGAATTTCTGCCATGTCGTTAGCCTCCTAAAGAATCTGTATGTTTATAATAGCGCTTACAAGAATGATTATATGATGAAACCGCTTGCATTGAATATGGACAAGTTGCACAAAAACCGTTAATCGGATTTGTGCAACGTGACCATTAGTTGAAGGAGACTCGCGTCATAGAACTTCCGTGCATCATAACCGGTCGTCTCGAACAGACGATCAAGTCGGTAATTCAGCGTGTTTCGGTGCATGAAGAGCGCTTTGGCCGTATGGGAGACGTTTAATGAATGACTGAACAATGCCTCAAGCAGTTCAATCGTCGATAGATCAAGCATCTCCATGAGTGAGGCCGTAATATGGTTCCGCTCTTTTAAGTCCTGCTCTTGTAGTAAATAATGGTATAATAATTGACTAGCAGGGTAAGTTTTAGTAGATAGACGAGCGTATGGCATGAGCAGTTGATGTTGACGATATACACGGGCGAGAGGACCTTGAGAACGCTCGCTATAGACAGCGTGTGCTTCGATAAAGCAATCGCTCGCGATGGCACGCAAGACGTCCTCGAACTCCTGAAGGTCAACAAACGTATCTCGTTCGATGAGTTCGATATGTTTGGTTGTGATCAACACGATTTCTGCATGTGGCATGAAATCGTGGATGATGCTGATGAATGATTCGATCGCTTCCTCTTCCGCTTCTTGGAGCGAAAGAGAGATGAGTCGAAACGATTGTTCAAGACGGTACGTCTCATCTTGAAGGCGTTCTTGCCATTTTCGCTGATGTGGGTCGGACTGAAGGAACGGGGTCGCCCACATGCGGAGCAATTGCTGTTCACGTTCGGTCAATTCGAACGCCGGGAGCCCAAATATGGTACCATCTTGCGTCTCGAACCAGTCAAGGTCACCAGATGCATCTTCCGACCGATGGACAGCAGTCGGAAAAATCGCTTTAATACGATCAAACGTATTCAATACTATCACCTCATCAACAATGTATCATATTTCAGATCGGAGGCTTGCAGTTTGGACGGGTTATTAAAGATTTTACTCATGATTGTGATTGGGGCGACGATTGGTGGCGTGACGAACTTTCTCGCCATCAAGATGTTGTTCCGACCACATGAACCGAAATATATCGGTTCATTCCGGATTCCTTTTACACCAGGTCTCATTCCAAAGCGTCGGGATGAATTGGCATCTAGCTTAGGGAAAACGGTCGTCAAACACTTATTGACGCCGGAAGGCATGCGAAAACGATTATTGGATGATCAAGTGACGACGCATATTACACACTTTGCGCAACAAGAAGTTCAGGCGATGCTACGCTCGGATAAAACCGTTCGAGAACTCGTAGAACCTCTCTATCCGAATGCAGAGGCACGCATCCTCACGTCGGCGGATGAAAAGTTACGTGACGAGCTAACGAGCGTCATGGCCGAGGTGAAAGAACGGAAGTTGTTTGAATTGCTTGGAGAAGAAGGAATGGACCGCGTACGAGCAGTCATTCCTGAAATTGTTGACGCACTTCTCGTCAAATCGGAAGAGTATTTTTATTCTCCTGAAGGTGAGGCGCAACTTCGTCATATGGTCGATTCGTTCGTTCAACGTCGACTTGGGTTTATCGCAGGATTTATTCAAAATATGAATTTTGTTGAGATGGTTCGTCCAGAAATCGTCAATATTTTACGAGGTCAGTCGACTCGTGACGGCATGACGACGATGATTACACGTGAGTTCGAACGATTCAGTGAAAAGACGGTCGATACGTTGATGGATGAACGATTAGAAGCTCGACTCATCGATGGCATCACCGAACAAGTCGTCACGCGTTTGCCAATCGGACAATTGTTGGATCGACCGGTCTCGTCGTATACCGAGTCCATCGAATCTCGTGTCGTCGATGAACTCGTGCCTCAAGGGGTCACCCTTGTCATTGAGCGCTTCACGAATCAAATGGAGACGATTATGGACCGCTTAAAAATCGATCAAATCGTACAGCAACAAGTCCAGTCGCTCGACACCTCGTACCTCGAAGAGATCGTGTTATCGATCTCGAAACGAGAGTTCCGGGCAATAACATGGCTTGGAGCGCTGTTAGGTGGTATGATTGGGTTGATTCAAGGGTTAATTGCCATCTTATGATGAGCTAGACCCTAATAGCATTTAGGAGGACGTTACATGTCACAAACAAACTTGTACGACCAAGCTTACCAATTGGAGAAAGCACTTCGCGATTCTGAAGAGTTCACAACACTCTCTTCTTTATACGATCGTGTCAATGCGGATGCGGAAGCGAACCAGTTGTTCGCTGACTTCCGTAACATCCAAATGACGCTTCAACAAAAGCAAATGCAAGGAGAGGAAATCTCTGAGCAGGAAATGATGGATGCGCAAACGAAAATGATGAGCGTTCAACAGAACGAATTAATCATGGAGCTCATGCAAGAAGAGCAACGCATGCACCAGCTCGTTACAGAAGTAACGAAAATCATCATGAAACCACTTGAGGAGCTTTACGCGCCGATGGTGAATGAAAACGAAGTTCAATAAGATGTGAGAAGCGGATGGCGATTGAGCCATCCGTTTTTTTGTTGATGAGATTGTCACAAGATTGGAGTAAGCGTTTTCATAGGGGGTTTATAATGAAAGTAGAATGATAGGGAAAGGGTGAACTGGCATGTGGACCGTGCTCATTCTATTCGGGATGATTATCTTTTTCATAACAGGTTGGCTCCGAGCAGACTTGGTCGCATTGATTGGTCTTTTATGTCTCGTCCTAACTAATCAATTGACGCCGGGTGAGGCGATGGCGGGATTCTCAAATTCAGTCGTCTTGATGATTGCTGGACTGTTCATCGTTGGAGCAGGGTTGTTTCATTCCGGTTTAGCGGAACGATTGGCATCTGCACTCATTCCGTACGCGAACGGAAGTGAGACACGACTCTTTTATTTGTTCATGTTGACCGTCGCCTTGCTTTCAAGCGTCATGTCGAACACAGGGACGGTCGCATTGCTCATTCCTGTCGTCATGGCGATGTCACGACAAATCAAACGATCCGCAAAGACGTATCTGATGCCGCTTGCTTTCTTCTCGAGCATCGGAGGGACGATGACATTGATTGGGACACCGCCGAACCTTGTCGCAGCTGAATCGCTACGAGGTCTAATTGATGTGCCGATCGGCTTCTTTTCTTTGTTCCCAATCGGTGCGGTCGTGATGATTGTCGGCTTGTTCTATTTTCGTCTCGTCGGAAATCGCTTGCTCGAAGATAATCGTTCAAGGGAATGGGATGGAGGCGGTGCAATCGAGACGATCAACCCGAACGTGTATGTCCTGTCGATTGACGAGGTACATCCGTTGATTGGCAAACGACTAAGTGAATTGAAATGGTCGCGTGACGGTATCATCGTACTAAAGGAACGAGTGAAAGGGATAGGGCGGCATTACGAAACTGCTCGCGCTGACACCGTATTGCGTGCCGGGTCGATCCTCGTCAGTGGGGATGAGCAGCGAGTCCGTTCTCTCTCGGAACAACAACACATTCCGTTTCAGCAGGTTGAGGCAACGAACGTCTATGACAAGACCGGTGGCATCGTCATGTTCACGATTCCAGGGTCGAGTCAACTTGTAGGGAGATGTCTTCATGAGAGCCAGTTACGGAATGAATTTCATGTGAACGTCTTGCGTGTCATCCGCCCACAAGAAGAAATTGCACAAGTACGTCTGAAAGATACGCCGCTAAAACAAGGGGACTTGTTGATGGTACAAGGGAAGTGGGAGGATTTAGAGCGAGTTGAACAAGAGGCACGACTTCTCCTCTCGAACGAGCGGGTGACGGACGTAGCGAATCGAACGGTGTCGAGTCATCATCAACTTGCGGCAGGTGTGATCATGGTTATGATGATGACGTTGTTCGTGTTTGAATGGGTTGATCCGACCGTTGCGGTTTGGCTAGCGGCACTGGCGATGGTGATGAGCGGAGCCGTGCGCCACCTAGACATTGCGTATCAATCGATTCAATGGTCTTCACTCGTCTTGATTGCCGCGATGATCCCGGTAGGAACGGCGCTTGAGAAGGCGGGCATCATGACGTGGCTTGTCGACTGGATTGGGTGGTCGTTCGCGGGCTTTGGGCCAGCCTGGGTCCTCGTCGTTTTATTTCTTGCGACGATGGTCCTCAGTCAAATCATCTCGAACACCGCGACCGCTATCTTGTTCATTCCGCTAGCCATCGCTCTATCGGAATCCATGGCGGTCAGTCCAGTCCCGTTCGTCATCGCTGTCGCCATTTCAGCATCCCTTGCTTTCATGACACCGTTCGGTTCTCCGACGAACGCGATGGTGTTTAGTGTAGGAGGCTATCGATTCATGGATTTCGTCAAAGTTGGTGTGCCGTTGCAACTACTCACCGGCATCGTCGGAATCCTGATGATTCTGTTTCTCTTTCCATTCTAACGTTGTGTTGAATAGAGAAAGGCAGACCGTTTATGTCGGTCTGCCTTGTCTTATGATGCCGTTCCTTTTAATTTCCCCGGTAATTTGCAACGTTCGAAATAGATGAGTTGTCCCCGGCGAACGATGCGCGCGCCTTTATGTTCATGCCCTGCTGCTCGAAGCATGTCGAGCCCTTGCTGTTTGGCTGATTGATCATCGCTTGCTTCGAACATTTCGTTCAACACGAGCGTGCCATCATTCTCGAATCCTGTCACCGTGTATGTCTCCATTCACACGACCCCCTTTTTCTCTATTTTAATGAATGGTCATTCATTCTTCAAGAGAAGGTTTCGTCAGTTCGTCAAATGTCAGTTGACGTGTGGATTCATTTCGAGGAATCAAGTCCGATACGGTCAGTCCAATCAAGCGAACGGGCTCGGTGACATTCATCTCATCGAAGAGGCGTCTTGCCAGTCGTCGAATCTCATCATGGTCATGCGTCGGATGATTCAATTTGATTTGATGACTTCTAGCCTGAAACTCGCTCGTCTTTAATTTGATGGTGACGGTTTGGCAACTTAGTTCGCGGCGATCGAGCTGACGCAACACGTCTTCCATTTCGGGAATGACCCGTTCGAATACTTCTTCGGGGTCGTCGATGTCAAACGCAAACGTCGTTTCCGACCCGATTGACTTACGCTCGCGCGTGGCGACGACAGGACGCGTGTCTCGTCCATGTGCTAGTTCATACAGTTGTTGCCCGCGATCATGTCCAAAGATGGCCTTCAGTTGTTCGGGACGAGCTTGTTGAAGGTCACCGATTGTATGATAGCCACTTTTGTTAAGCGTTTGGGCGGTCACTTTCCCGACACCGTGCATTGCTTCGATGGAGAGGGGAGAGAGAAAATCAGCGACTTTCTCAGGTGAGACGACGGTAAGACCGTTCGGCTTCTCAAAGCCGGACGCAATTTTTGCGACGAATTTTGAAGGTGCGACGCCAGCGGATGCCGTGAGACCGGTACGACGTTTGATCTCTCCTAGAATATAGCGGGCGATATACGGACCTGATGTGCTCAACAGCGTATTTTCGGTCACGTCCAAATAGGCTTCATCAAGGGATAAAGGTTCGACGAGAGGAGTGACCGACTTAAAGATGTCCATGACCTGTGTGCTGACTTGTCGATAGGCTTGGAATCGTGGTTTGACAAACGTGGCGTGTGGACACAAGGCAAAAGCGCGACGTGATGACATCGCGCTGTGTACGCCGTACTTCCTCGCTTCATATGAACAAGTGGCAACGACTCCACGACTGTGGGGTGGTCCACCAACGATGACAGGTTTTCCACGTAAATTTGGACGATCCCGTTGTTCGACGGAGGCATAAAAGGCATCCATGTCCACGTGAATGATGAGTCGTTCCATAACATCACCTTTCCTGTGCAAATCTCTTTTCTTTATTATAACGAACTTTTGTTCGTTTTTTTAGATTTTTGTTTCACTTTATTCTTTGATGGAGTGGTTTGATTCGGGAATTGTAACAATGAGCCAATCCAATTCTTCCGTTTCAACCATACTTGAATGATAAGAGTGAAGAATAGAATCATTAACCAGGCGAACGCGTAACCAAACGGCCAATCCAGTTCAGGCATTGCTTTAAAGTTCATTCCCCATACGGCACCGAACGCGACGACAGGGGTCGTAAGTGCTGTGAAGACGGTGAGTGCCTTCATGATTTCATTTCCTCGAAAGTTAGAAAGTGTCGAGGCGAGGTCTGTCATCGCGATGACGTCACCTTGATAATGATTGATGAGCGTCAATAGTCGACTGACTCGATAATCCGCGAGTTGGTAAGGTCTCAACGTTTGTAGGTCGATATCGAGAAAGGCCTCACGTCCTGCCATGACGAGTTCTTTATAGGGAGTGACGGTGTCGGACCAACGTTCAATTTCACTCCGAAGACCAAAGATTTCATTCATGAACGTGGCAGGAACTTGTCCTGCCATTTCTCGCTGTGCCACGAGAAGTCGTTCTTCGAATTCATCGATTCCGTGAAAGTAATTGTTCATCCGTTCGGCAAGCAATTCATAGAACGCTTCAATCGGTGAGTTGCAGGATTTCGCAAGGACCGACTTGTGATGTAAATCGTCAAATCCAATCGTCCATAGAAAATCTGGACCGATAAAATAATGCCCAATCTTCTGGGGCTCACGTTCTAACTGTTCGTAGTCGAGTGTGAGTGACCCGTACATATAACCATCCTCGACCACAATTTTTGTGACACTTGCGGTCGTTAACTGCTCGAGCCAATACGTATAGGCCAGTGCATATCGAGAATCTACTTCCACATAATCCTCGGGGCGCGTATACCAATCCCATTCCATCGTCTATTCCTCCAATTCGCTATAGTAGTAGTATTCCCAAATTGTCAGGAATGTTGGCATCTGTCGCAAAGTTTCGATAAGATGAAGGTATTGAACAAGAGAGAGGTGCTTTCATTGACGACAAAAATCGGTCAGCTCAAAGTGGGCGACACGCTAGACCAATATGTCATGATCAAACAATCGTATAAGGGACTTGCCGGGAACGGAAAGCCTTATTTAACATTAATCCTTTGCGACGAGAGTGGCGAAATTGAAACGAAGTTATGGGATAGTTCGGATACCGAAAAGTATGCGACGAAAAAAATCGTCCATGCGGCCGGTGAAGTGATGGACTATCGTGGACGGACGCAATTGAAGTTGAAGCAAATTTCAATCATCGAGCAAGAAGTCGATATCGCCCCGTACGTTCGGTCGGCGCCGATTCCGAAGTCAGAACTTGAAACGACCATCCGTGGGTTCATCACGTCACTGCAACACGATGACATTCGTCGTCTCGTTGAAGAAGTCGTCAGTCGTCACGAAGAGGCATACTTCACGTATCCAGCTGCTGTGCGACATCATCACGCGGTCTATTCCGGACTCGCATTCCACGTCATGTCGATGCTGAAGCTTGCGGACACGATGTGTGAGCTGTATCCGTCGTTGAACCGAGACCTGTTGATTGCCGGCGTGATCTTGCATGACTTGGCGAAAGTCATCGAGTTGTCGGATGCGATCACACCAGAGTATACGCTTGAAGGCAAGTTGCTCGGCCATCTCTCACTCATGGCATCTGAAGTAGAAGTCGTGTCACGTGAGCTCGGGACGGACCGAGAAGTGACGACGTTGTTGCAACATCTTGTCTTAAGCCATCACGGGAAACCGGAGTGGGGGTCGGCGAATACGCCGCAACTCCCTGAAGCGGAGATGCTGTTCTTCATCGACAACATCGACGCGCGGATGAACATGTTCGAGAAAGCGTATGAAGGCGTCGAGCCGGGTACGTTCACCGAACGTGTCATGGCACTCGATAACCGTGCATTTTATCGTCCGAAATTATAATGTGTTACATGTCCATAAAAAAATGGCGCTCCATTACGGAGTGCCATTTTTGTCTTATTGTTCAGTCGACTCTTCAGAAGACTCGTCTGCGTTTTTGATGGCTTCTTTGACAGCGTCAAATTGTTGCTCTGCTTTTGCATCTTTTACGTCAACGTTGTATTTTTCAATCAACTCCGCGTAAACTTTGTTTGCATCGACAGAAGCTAATTTTTCTGTAGCAACCTCTTCACGAATACGATCTTTCTCGTCCTCGAGTTTCAAGTCTTTCTCTTTACGGTCTGTTACTTTGATGACGTGGAATCCATATTGCGATTGGATTGGCTCAGAGACTTTTCCAACCACATCTTCTTGGAATGCATATTCTTCGAATTCAGGTACCATCTGACCTGTAGAGAAGAAACCGAGCTCTCCACCTTTTTCACCTGAACCTGTATCTGTTGATTTTTCTTTCGCGAGTTCTGCGAAGTCTGCACCGTCATTCAATTGTTTGATGATGTCTTGTGCTTCTTCTTCTGACTCGACGAGGATGTGGCTAGCTTCCACTTCCGTGTTTTCTTTCGCGAACTGTGCTTCGATATCTTCATCGGTCACGTCGACGAGTTCAGATTTTGCAGCATCGACGAGCATTTGCCCGCGGAGTGCTTCTTTGAACTCTTCTGTCCCGCTCATACCGGCTTGTTGGATCGCTTGTTCAAATTCTTCTTCTGAGTTGAATTGTTCCTCTGTCTTGCTGAACTCTTCATCTACTTTTTCTTGCTCGACTTGATCACCGTATTCTTTTTCAAGAAGTGCGTTCATTGTCTCTTGGAATGCAAGTTGTGGCACCATGCGGTCATAACTCATGTCTGTGATTTCACCGCGTGTGATTTCGCCGCCTTTATATGTGACGACTGCTGAATTATCTGATTCTCCGCCGCCTGCGCTTGTCGCTGCGTATGTGCCGCCAGCACCGATGATCAGTGCAAGTGCAGATGCACCGACGAGAGCGCCGGTTGAGAATTTTTTATCTTGCTTTTTTGGTTCGTTTGTCATTCCGTTTGACATGTATTCCACCCCTAATAATTCTTTAAAGTTTCTAAGTCCGACTATATCACATTTTCCTAATCATGACAGCTGTTCTCTTGTCTGTACAGTATCATAGCACACAATCCTGTCGTATAATGATGTAATAGAATGTGAAATGATGGGGTGAGGGTAGTGTCACTAGAAGAGAAGGTCGAGCATTTATCATATCAGATGAAGATCTTACTCGAGATTGTTGATTGGACAGAACGTCCGTTTGAATATGAAGTGATTCGAGCGAACTTGACGAAGCAGGATGTAGAGGCGTTTTATCAGTTGCTTGAGGACATTCGGGTACGACAAAACGAGCAAATGCGCTATGGGTTTACGTCCATAGAGCCGTTGCTCGTCCATTTTGTGGGCATGTTAGATTCAAGGCTCGACGTGAAAACGATTCTTGGGGCATGCGTCCGTCAAGGAATCGAGTTAGACGTCACAGAGCCACTCTATCGGCAGGTTAGGCTTCTTGGCTGAGTTCATCCTCATCAGGACGTCTGCCTGCCTCTTCTGTGATCATTTTTGATGTTTCAGCAAAGATGTCCATGAAGTTGTCCCCATATAAACGACGTACGATGGCCGTCATATCTGTTAAGTCAGGGAACTTGCCATAAAGTTCTTGGAGCGGAAGTGAGGCGCGGAATACGCCGTTTCCTTCTGGGTCAAACGCGTGAATCGTTTCAAGCAACAACGATTCTCCTTCAGGGGTCAATTGAACATACGTATTTCGCTTGTCCGTCTCTTTTTTCGAAAACGTAAGTAATCCACGATCTTCTAACTTCTTCGAGAAGTTGAAAGCGGTCGAGACGTGCATGACGCCATATTTTGCAATTTCAGAGATCGATGCGCCGCCTAACGCGTGGGCAATCCATAAGATATGGTGCTCATTGATGTTTAAATCAAATGGTTTAATCCAGTTTTGCCAGTCTTTTTCGACGGTTTTCCACAAAGCCTTACTCAATTGAATAATTTTGTGGCTATAGAGCATGGCCTCAGGGCCAGTGAATTCTTTTTCGTGTTCCATTTCGATCCATCCTTTCCGGATAAAAAATCAAAAGTAATCGACGGACGATGACCTCAAACACTCACTGTGTTTGATTGACGGTGTTGTCAGTCATAGCAGACTGTACGTTCGAGAGTTCCTGAAGGTTCCCTTGAATTCGCTCGACTGAAGGCTGAATGTCTTGTTGATAGCGTTCGACTTCGGCTTTCACTTGATCAGTCAATTCTTTTCCTTGCAGTTTCCCTGCGGCGGCAACTTGCGATGCATGTTTCGCCACATTCCCAAATTGTTCTTTTAGCGTAGTGATTGTGGATGCTCGATGTTGTTGAGCAGCAGCATCATTTGCGGTACCTCTCGCCAGTTTTTTAAACGTGGCAACTCCTAAAAATGCTAAAACAAAGCCGAAAGCAATCCAATCTCGACGTTGGCGACTCGACAAAACATTCCCCTCCTCAAGCTCGGATAATCCGAATTACATTCTTTTCATATTATTTTACCAAAAAAGAGTGATTAAAAACCTATATCGCAAATAAAATTTTTCAGAACATTCAATTTTGACCGAAAAATCATTTTATTTTAAAATACAGGTAAAGGAAGGTGATCCTCAGTGGAGAAAGCGAAGCGTTGGGTAGATGACATGCTTGACCTATATCTCGCTGCGAAACGACTGGGAGATGACACTTGGGCCGACTCCATTATGAACACACTAGAGGCGGGGTATGAAGCGTCGAAACAAACAGAGCAGGCACGCGAAGAATCGATACGAGAAAAACGTGTGCTTGAAATAGATACCCGTCTAACCGAATTACGAAAAGAATTTGAACAAGCGACATCTGTTAAGACGCGTCAACAGTTATACGAAGTGGCAATCAAACTTCAGGTCGAGCGAGCGCAATTAGAAGAAGAACGGAAACGTCACCTTGATTCAATCAATCAATCATAAAACGAGACCCGTCATCGATTGACGGGTCTCGGTCTGTCTTAAACGTGTGATTGAATATTCGATGCGAGGGTTGTGAGTTCTTCAGATGTGAACGCATCATTTTGTGTAATCCATTTTGCTCCGAATCCATCTTCGTGTCCGAAGCGTGGAATTAAATGAATGTGGAAGTGATAGACCGTTTGTCCGGCAACTTCCTCAGCATTCGACAAGACGTTCATGCCGATTGCCCCTGTCTCGCGTTGAATGGCCTTCGCGATGGTCGGGACGCGTTTGAAGACGTCCGCTGCGACATCTTCAGGTAGCTCGTAAACGTTTTTCGCATGGTGTTTCGGAATGACGAGCGTGTGACCTTTTGTCACTTGCGAGAGGTCGAGAAAAGCGACGACCGCCTCATCTTCATATACCCGGTATGACGGGATTTCTTGTTGAGCGATTTTGCAAAAGATACAGGTTGGATCGGTATGCATCTTCATTCCTCCATTCTAAAAGTCATTTCTGTTTCATCATACCACGGAAATTCAGGCGCAAGAACGATTGGAAGGGAGTTTGATTCCTTTTATACTTGAAGTAAGCACTGAAGAAAGGAGGCGAAAAGATGTCGTATACAAGAAGTAGAAAAAAAGAACGTCATCCCATAATGATTCTTCTATTATCTATTTTCACCATTTTAGTCGGAGCCATTGTCTTCTATATATATGGATACAAGCCAGCGGCGGAGCAAGATAAGATTCACGTCGCATTTAAAGAGGCCTTATTAGAGGAAGACCGTGCTTTCTTTGAGCAGAAAGTAGAGTATCAAGGCGAACCGTTAACGCGTGCGGAAGCACTACGGTTTATGGGCTGGTTGAACGATGAAAAATCCATTCGTGGCGATGCCATCGCCGAAGTCGCACAAGATCGCGCGAATCGGACGAAAGGCATGGAAGCGGAAGGGCTGTTTCGATTGATTGATACAGGAGAAGGGCGCTTTGGCTTTTCAGATTATCGGATTGAGTTATTGCCACAACGAATCGATGTCACTTCAGACGTACCGTTGACGAATATTTGGGTCGATGGGCAGCGCGTCGGTCGGATTGATGAAGCGAACGGACGATTCACGTTCGAGAAGATGCCAGGAAGTTATGATGTGAAGGCGGTCGCCGTGGCGAATGGTGAGACGGTGTCCGAAACAGAGACGATTCAATTGATCACGTCCGAATCGATTGATTATGCACTCATGCCGGAATCGAGCGAAGCGATTGCGGGGCAATTCGATTTGAAGCGGGCAGAGCTCATTGAGATTGAAGTAGAGGCGCAAACCGGTCATCCGTTAGAAACGATTGATTCATTAATCGGGCAATCGGAAGGAAAGGTTCAAGAAACGTTAGGAGAGCCAAATGGGAAACGTGATGGGAAATGGGATTATGAACGTTTGACCATCGTGTTTGAAGAGGGGGACGTGCAGTCAGTTTTAATCGATCTTGATAAACGACCAGACGACTTGGTTGCATTACTCGGCGAACCGAAAGAAAAGACGGAACACAAACTCGGCACAGAGTGGGATTACGGTCAATCCTTCTTCGAATCATTCTTCACGTTCTTTGGTCTTGAGACGGAGAAGCAGTTTATTGAAAAAAATGACGCGATGTATTTATTGATTCAATGAAAAAAAAGAGGGACATTCCATTACGGAAGCCCCTCCTGTACATAAATAATTATTTCTTACGCATTGATTTCATGACGAACGACACGATCAAGATAAGAAGAATCGCACCGATAAGAGCTGGGATAATCGCGATATCCGCTACGATTGGTCCGAAATCACCGAAGATGAGTCCACCCAACCAAGCACCGATAATACCCGCGATGATGTTACCGATGATTCCACCTGGTACGTCCTTACCTAAAATTAATCCTGCTAACCAACCGATGATACCTCCGATAATCAAATAAAGAATAAACCCCATAATTCATTTCTCCTTCCTCTGTTTGCCCATTGTTCTTTTCAACGATTTTGTGGAACAATGGGAGTATTGATGTTTTATTTTAAAATGCCTTACAGTTCAGATTATTCCCATGTGACAACATTTAAAACATATATCACGAAAAAAAGTTGAAAATGAAAGGTGTGGTTTTCATGCTGCACGTCAGTCGATTGAACGGCGGATATATTGGAAAACAAGTTTTGCACGACGTTTCGTTTGAAGTGAACAAAGGAGAGCTCGTTGGGTTGATAGGGCTAAATGGAGCTGGTAAATCGACGACGATCAAACACATTTTGGGTCTGTTGTCACCACTATCCGGAAAAATCGAAATTGATGGAGAAACATTAGAGTCTTCAGAAAAAAGATATCGTAAGAAAGTAAGTTACATACCGGAGACACCGATTTTATACGAGACGTTAACCTTACAAGAACACATCGAGTTGATGGGGAAAGCATATGACGTAAGTCCTGAAGAATTGACCGAACGAACGAAGCGTTTAGCAAAAGAAATGCGAATGGAAAAACAACTTACTTGGTTCCCGTCCGTCTTTTCAAAAGGGATGCGACAAAAGGCGATGATCTTATGCGCCCTTGTGACGAAGACGCCGCTCCTCATCGTCGATGAGCCGTTCGTCGGTCTTGATCCACTAGCGATTCGTCAGTTGCTCCAACTGTTTGATGAGTACAAACAAGACTGTGCGATTTTGATGTCGACCCATATTCTTGAGACAGCAGAGCGGCATTGCGACCGTTTCGTCTTCCTTCATCAAGGTGTCGTCATCGCGAACGGGACGGCCGCACAGTTGCGAGACAAATATGCATTGTCACCTGGGGCGACACTCGATGACATTTATGTCGAGGCGATTGCCTCAGAGGAGCGGTCGTCATGAATCGATTTACTTCAAGACTCGGGAACTGGATGGAAGAGGTCGTCAAATATAGTCGCTACGTTGCGAACGGAGGGCTCTTGTTTACGCTTTATTTCACCTTGATCTACGGGGCGTTCGTCTACAACAACTTTTTAGAACGAATCGATGGGTCGTTTCCGGGGGCGTGGATTGCTGTGGCGGTGCTTCTGTTGATGCCACTCGGTCATCGTCCGCGGACGTTTATCCAGGAAGCGGACCAAGTGTTCCTCCTACCTGAATTAGGTACGATTCGTTCATATATGATTGGTGTTCGCTTGTTTAATATCGTATTCGCTACGTTACGAGCGCTCCTCGTCTTGCTCGTGTTATTGCCGCTTCTCGTGCGGACAGAGACATATTCGAGCTTCGAGGTGCTGTCCTTCGTCGTGACGATGGTCTTACTGTCAGCCGCAGGGCGTTTGGCGAAAATTGAGGGTGTTCGTGAATGGATGATTTTACCGTTCGCGCTTGGAAGTGCTGTCTTGATCTTGATGGCTTGGACAGAGTGGGCATGGATTCCCGCGTTCATGCCGTTCATTTTCTTACATGTAAAACGAAACGAACGAATCCCACTCTTACACTGGTTGGCGCTTGAGGAGAAGAGTCGGGCTCAGTTTGAACGAGTCATCAGCTGGTTCGTCGACTTGCCGACCTTGAAAGAAGAGGTGCGCGAACGACGACTGCTGACAAAACTTCTCGAAAAGCGAGTACTACAACGTGTCGATGCTTCCCGTTACGTGTACGGCCTTCGCATTCTTCGTTCGAACGACTCGCTCGATTTGATTCTTCGATTGACGGCGGTCGCGCTCATCGTCATGTGGATGTCGGGCGGGTGGTATGTCGGATTCGTCACACCACTATTTGTAGGACTGACAGCGTTACAGCTCGTTCCACTGTTTAAACGATTAGAGGCGATCTCGATCGTCTCCTGGCTTCCGATTACCCGTAACGAACGAATTGAGGGCTATTCATGGTGGGCGATGCGATTGCTTATTACCCAGTCGATCGTTCTCGTGCTTGCCTCGATTGGGTTTGGCGCGACATGGGATGCGGCGGTTGGATTGGTTTTATCCATCGTAGTCATTCGTTATTACTTGAGACGGTTGACGTAAAGAGTGACGAATAGATATACAAAAAAATAGACGAACGAGATGGTTCAAACAACATCTCGTTCGTCTTTCATTTTGTATTAAGCGATAGATGATTTTTTGACATGCTAATTGTCGTTCACCTTCTTTTCGGTCGATTGATGAACTTTACAAAGAAGAAGATCATAACGGAAATGAAAACGAGTAAGAATAGTGCGAAATCAAGAGCGTTTATAAGTCATACCTCCAGTGAATGTGATGATGCGTAAAAATTTCACGACTTCATTTTACCGTTATTTGAATTGGTGTAAAGCGAAAAAGGGTTAGTCACCATATTTTGGTGAATAACCCCTCCTTATCAATCGAAAGTTCAAATTATTTTTTTGGAGACATGACCGATACGCTCGAACCGAGAATCTTAGGAAGGCGTCCTGGTTTCTCTGTAGTTTCTTCAACTTCACCATATGCTGATACACCATGCTCTGCGATATCGAGACCGACATCTTCTTGTTCTTCTGTGACACGAAGGCCGATCGTGACGTCAAGGAGTTTTAAGAAGGCATAGCTGCCGCCACCGGCGATGACCATGGCGATCAATACGCCGAGTGTCTGAACGCCAAGTTGTGTCAATCCGCCGCCGTAGAAGAGACCGGCAGAACCGATTCCTGTAATCTCGACGAGTCGAGGAGAAGCGAAGAAGCCGAGTGCGAGTGTCCCGATAATACCAGCCACGCCGTGTACAGAGAAGGCGCAGAGTGGGTCGTCCACATATTTTGCCATCAAGATGCTCGTTCCGTATGTTGCAATCGATGCGAGGGCACCGATGACGACTGCTGCCCAAGGCTCTACAAACGCACAAGCTGCTGTGATGGCAACGAGTGCTCCGAGAACACCGTTGACGATCGTCGGGATGTCTGCCGTTTTACGGTGGAGCATGACGATGGCAAGGGCACCAAGCGCACCAGCTGCTGTTGCGAGCATTGTTGTCAACGCCACGTAACCGAAGAATCCGTCAGCGACCGACATCGTAGAACCGGCGTTGAATCCGAACCAGCAAAGCCAAAGTACGAGACCGCCAACGACAGTCAACACGTGGTTGTGACCAGCGAGTGATTCCGTCTTGCGACGTGGTTTCAAGATGATGGTTGCCATGAGAGCCGCCATCCCACCTTGAAGGTGAACGACCGCCGAACCTGCGAAGTCTTGCATCCCCATTGATCCGAGCATTCCGCCAGCCCATACTGAGCGTGCAACGATCGGGTAGAGGATGGCAACGAAGAAGATACCGAAGAGAACGTAGGCAGAAAGCTTAGCCCGTTCCGCAAATCCACCCCAAGCGATGGCGAGGGATACCGCAACGAATGATAACTGGAATAAGAATTTAATGTCGATTGATACGTTCGCCCAATCGAGGCTTGTGAACGATCCGCTTAAGAAGAATCCTTCTGTCCCAAACCAAGTCGTTCCGTCACCGAATGAGAGGCCGAATCCGACCGCCCAAAAAGCGAGTGCCGCCACAGAGAGGCTGATAATTTGTTTGACCGCGACGTGACCGGCGTTTTTCGCCCGGAGCGTCCCTGTCTCGAGTAGTCCGAAACCTAATTGCATCGTCAATACGAGCAATGCAGCGATGAGTACATACAGCGTGTCCATATAATAGAGAATGTCTTCCATGTTCATGCCCTCCTTTTTCTTAGGTGCTTTCCAAAAGTTGACTTCAGTGTAAAACGAAAATTTGATGTTGGATTGCATTTTGTCAGATTATCTGACATAGTTTTTTTATTAAGGAGGGCGAGGGTGAATGGACTATAAATCGAAGAAAGTAATCGGGATGGGCGTCGTGACAGAGTTGACGGGACTTTCTGAGCGTCAGGTCCGTTATTATGAAGAAAAAGGTCTCGTCTTTCCTGAACGTACGAAAGGCGGTTCGCGTAAATATTCTTTCCATGACGTGGAGCGTTTGGTGGAAGTGGCGACTAAATTGGAAGATGGATGGCGAATTCAAGATATTAAAGAGCGCGAGCGTCGATTATCGGCGAAGCAGCGTGATGATTTGATTCGCGGTCAGTTGAATTCGGCCTTCCGAACATTTCCGACAAAAAAATGACACAAAGAAAACACAATGAAAATGCTTCACATTAGCATAATTCTAATTAATTTCTGTATAATGTTTTTGAGTTCACAAACACGAGAATAAAGAGTGTAGGAGAAATTTAGAGGGGAATGACGCGACGTATGAACGATACTATTTTAAAAGCGTTTAAAGGAGAGGCGACAGATTATGTACCTGTATGGTATATGCGCCAAGCCGGACGCTATCAACCGGAATATCGAGAGATTAAAAAGACGAGGTCACTATTCGAGATCACGCATGATCCTGAACTTTGTGCATATGTCACGGAACTTCCGGTGAAACAACTCGGAGTCGACGCGGCCATTCTATATAAAGACATCATGACGCCACTTCCGTCGATGGGGGTAGATGTCGAAATTAAGAGCGGAATCGGACCGGTCATCGACAACCCATATCGAACGATGGAAGATGTGGAACGCTTAAAGCCATTAAACCCAGATGATATCTCATACGTCTTCGACACGATCCGTTTACTTCGGGAACGATTAGAAGTACCGCTCATCGGCTTTTCAGGAGCGCCGTTCACATTGGCGAGCTACATGATCGAAGGTGGTCCATCACGGAACTACCATCGCACGAAAGCGCTCATGTATGCAGAACCGGATGTCTGGAATGCATTGATGGAAAAACTCGGTGACATGGTCATCACGTATGCGAAAGCGCAAGCGGATGCTGGCATTCAAGCTTTCCAATTGTTTGATTCGTGGGTCGGGACGCTCAGCCGTAAAGACTACGCGCGTTACATCAAGCCGACGACGGAACGTATTTTCAAAGAATTACGTTCCCTCGACATCCCGCTCATTATGCATGGAGTCGGAGCGAGTCATCAAATCGAAGAATGGCACGACCTTCCACTTGATGTGGTCGGACTCGATTGGCGTCTATCGGTACAAGAAGCGCGCGACCGCGGGATCACAAAGGCTGTCCAAGGAAACTTGGACCCGTCGTTCTTACTGGCACCGTGGCCGGTCATCGAAGAGAAAGTAAAAGAGATTTTGGATGAAGGAATGAAGCAACCAGGATACGTCTTCAACTTGGGACATGGGGTGTTCCCAGAAGTCGATCCAGCCGTACTCGTCAAATTGACAGCATTCATTCACGATTACTCACGCGAAAAAATGGGAGGCAATGAATCATGAAAACAGTCGGACTACTTGTCATGGCGTACGGGACACCGTACAAGCCGGAAGATATCGAACGCTACTACACGCACATTCGGTACGGACGTAAACCATCGCCAGAAGCGCTCCAAGATTTAACGGAACGCTATGAAGCGATTGGCGGCGTATCTCCGCTCGCAAAAATCACGATCGATCAAGCGGAGACGCTTCGTGACATCTTGAATGAGCGCCATGTAGGTGAAATCGAGTTCAAACTGTATATCGGATTGAAGCATATCGAACCGTTCGTAGAAGATGCGGTCGCGCAAATGGCGAACGACGGCATTAAAGAAGCGGTATCGGTCGTCTTGGCACCTCATTACTCGTCATATAGCGTCAAGTCATATAACGGTCGTGCTCATGAAGAAGCAGCGAAGTATGGCATCGACATCCGTTCAGTCGACTCATGGTATGACGAGCCGAAGTTTATCAATTGGTGGGCAGAGGCGATCAAAGAAACGTTCGCGAACTTGCCTGTACCGGCTGAAAAAGCATGTCTCATCGTATCAGCACATAGTCTTCCTGAAAAGATTTTGGCTGGGGGCGACCCGTATCCAGATCAATTGAAGGAGACGGCAGATAAGATTGCTCAGGCGACAGGTGTACCGAACGTTGAAGTCGGTTGGCAGTCAGAAGGAAACACACCGGATCCATGGATTGGACCGGACGTGCAAGATTTGACGGCTGAACTTTATGAAAAACATGGCTACGAAGCGTTTGTCTACACGCCGGTTGGCTTTGTCGCAGACCATCTCGAAGTATTGTTCGACAACGATGTCGAATGTAAAGTCGTCTGTGACCGCCTCGGTGTCCACTACGCACGTCCAGCTATGCCAAATGCAGAGCGAAGCTTCATCGAAGCCATCGCGGATCGAATGGAAAGCGTGATCGTGCATCATGCGTAATTTTACGATTGTCGGTGGTGGGATCACAGGTCTCACCGCCGCTTTTTATGCGGAGCGTTATTTGCCGGAAGACGTATCAATCACATTGCTCGAGGCGACAGACCGTCTCGGTGGAAAGATTGACACGTATGAGACGGGCGAGTTTGCGGTTGAACGCGGACCAGATTCGTACGTTTTTCGAAAGACAGCCATGACAGAATTGATTGAAGATGTCGGTTTAGGTGATGAACTCGTTCGAAACGGCGTCGGACAGGCTTACGTTCTCCATCATGATGGACTCCATCCAATTCCAAAGCAGACAGTGATGGGAATTCCGCTTGACGTCAACGCGTTTCGTGAGACGACGTTGCTCTCGGAAGAAGAGCACGAAGACTTGAAACAGATGTTACTGACACCACCTGATGTAGAAGCGCCAGATTCGGACGTTTCCCTTGGTCTGTACCTTCGTGAGCGTGTCGGAGACCCGATTGTCGACCGTCTGATTGAGCCGTTACTCTCTGGCATCTATGCAGGGGACATCGATCAAATGAGTGCGATGTCGACATTCCCACAGTTTATTGAGGGAGAAAAGAAATACGGGAACTTGTATGAAGGGATGCGTCATCTACGTCCCGAACAACGGGTCGCTGAAGTCGGGGCGAAAAAAGTAGGGCAGTTTGCCTCATTAAAACGAGGACTCAAATCGCTCACGGATCGTCTGGCCGAACGATTAGAACGGACCGAGGTCGTATTGAACTGTTCTGTCGAGCAAGTGTCCGAGCGTGAGGACGGGTATCGGTTATTCACGAATCGCGGAGATATCGACACGGATCATCTCGTATTGACGGTCCCACCACGCCTCATTCGTCAGTTCCTCCCGAAAGTCGACAGTGACTTTTTGGCGGATATGAAACCGCATGCGACAGCAACTTGCTCGCTTGTCTTTAAAGAAGAAGATATTGAGCTTCCGTTCGTTGGAACAGGATTTGTGACGAGTCAGGAAGCGGACGTGACGATAACGGCATGTACGTTCATCGACCAGAAATGGCCACATGCTGTGCCGGAAGGGTATCACGTCCTCCGTGTCTTTTTAGGTCGTCCGGGGGCAGATGACATCGTGGAAGCGTCCGATGAAGAAATCATCGAGACAGCGTTGCATGATCTTCGAGGTCTCATGCAAATTCACCGTGATCCGATTCAGACAGTCGTCAGTCGACTTCGTGACGGACTGCCACCGTATGCCGTCTTTCATGCGGACCGCGTCAAAGCGCTCCGTGCCGAGATGAGCCGGGTATATCCTGGAGTCATTCTGGCTGGAATCGCCTATGACGGAATCGGGATGCCGGACTGTGTGAAGAGTGTGCGGGAACAAGTGAAAGCATTGCGTGAAAAAAATTGAGATTTGATGAAGGGAGGGTTCGGATTGTTCCGAATCCCTCTCTTTTTGTTATAGTTAGAAGCGAAAGAGAAAAAGGAGTGATGGAAGATGGCAACGTATAAACTTTTTGTATCAGACATGGACGGTACGATTTTGCACAACCACACCAAAATTGCGAACGAGACGGCAGAAATCGTTCGTGAAGCAGAGGCAGCGGGCATTCGATTCGCAATTGCGACGGGGCGCAACTATGTGAATGCGAAACAAATCCTAGATGAGGTCGGCCTTTCTTGCCCAATCGTATCGTCGAATGGGGGACGCGTGCTCGACACATCAGGAGAAGTCCTTCATGAGATCGACTTGACGATTGAAGAGGCTCTTCAGGTCATTGATGTCCTTCATCAAGATGATAAATATGCGGACGTCTTTTACGAGATGTACACGGAGGCTGGACTCGTGGCAAGCCGTGGTGACTTGATTGAGGCATCGATGAAAAACTTGAAAGCGAATGGTGACGATCGCTCGCTTGAGATGTATGAGTTCTTTAAGAATCGCTATTACGTCAATGAAGACGTCAAAATTGTCGACGACATCGAGAGCTTCATTCGTGAGGAAGCGGGGCGTGTCTATAAGTTCATCGCGTTCTCAAGCCATCTCGAGAAAATGACGGCGCTTTGGAAAGAAATCGAAGCACAAGTCGAAGGTGTGTACGTCACATCTTCAGGTAATGACAACATTGAAGTGATGGCACACGGCGCAGATAAAGGAAACGGTGTGACGAAGCTTGCTGAACATTACGGCATCGATTTATCAGAAGTCGTCGTCATCGGTGATAACTTGAATGACGTACCGATGTTCAAAGTGGCCGGAAAAGGGATTGCGATGGGGAACAGCCATGAGGACTTGATTGCTATCAGTGACCACGTCACAGAGCGTCACGACGAGTACGGGGTCGCGAACGCCTTGAAACGAGTGATGACAGGTGAGTGGAAGTAAAAGATTTGTCGAGTCATCGTCTCGTCTCGTATAATACGAGTAACGAACATCCGACTAGGAGGAAATAGACTGTGAAATTTATTTTTAATCCAGATATCCGCGACCCGAAGCTTAACTTGGCGGTCGAAGAGTATATCTTAAAACACTTGAACGTAGACCATGAAGACTACTTCTTGTTTTATATCAACGGTCCATCGATTATCATCGGGAAAAACCAAAACACGTCTGAAGAGGTCAACTTGAAGTACATCGAAGAGAATGGCATCGATGTCGTACGTCGCCTCTCTGGTGGCGGTGCCGTCTATCACGATGAAGGAAACTTGAACTTCAGCTTCATCACAAAAGACGATGGCAACTCGTTCAATAACTATAAGAAGTTCACGCAACCGATTGTGGATGCCTTACGTAACCTCGGTGTCGAGGCGGAGCTGACTGGCCGCAACGATATTCAGGTCGGTGAACGTAAAATCAGCGGGAACGCACAATTCACGACGCGCGGACGTATGTTCAGCCACGGGACGCTCATGTTCAACTCGAACATTGAAGAAGTCGTCAACTCGCTCAACGTCTCGGAAGAGAAAATGCGTTCAAAAGGAATCAAGTCGGTCCGTAGCCGTGTGGCGAACATCACTGAATTTTTAGAGCGTGAGATGGAGATGGAACATTTCGTCGAGGCGTTGCTCCATTCGATTTACGATGGAGAGCAGCCAGAGCGTTACGTGCTTCGTGATGAGGATTGGGAAATTGTCCATGATATTTCGAAAGAACGTTATGCGAACTGGGACTGGAACTTCGGGAAATCGCCGAAGTTTGATGTCGAGTCGAAGCGTCGTTTCCCAATCGGGACAATCGATGTCCGCTTGAACGTCAACAAAGGAACGATCACTGAAGCGAAGATTTACGGTGATTTCTTCGGTGTCGGTGACATCCAAGATGTCGAGCAGGCGCTCGTCGGGACTCGTTTCGAACGTGCGGCCATTCGCGAGCAATTGATGCAACTCGATCTGAAGCACTACTTCGGAAATGTTGAGCTCGAGGAATTGGTTGATTTGATTAGTTAAAAGTAAAAAGGTGTTTCGGGATGAATTTCCGAAACACCTTTTTGATGTGATTCAAGAAAGGTTAACTTATTTCTGCTTTAAGGATGTCTAGGTTTCTCTCATAAAAATCTATATTTTGTTCAAGTCCTCTACGGTTACACCACCCAATACTGTTAAAAGCATCAGTAAATTGATAAAACGGAAGAACGCGTTCGAGATCGATCAATGGTCGAATACTTGTGTAACCTTCTTGGTAGGCTTCATATAACTGTAAGTCATGACTCAGATAGTCCCGATAAATCTTAGTGAAATCAACTTCTGTTGAACCAAAACGAACGGTTTCAAAGTCAATCAAACTTGAGACTTCAGATGATGTGACGAGGATATTACCTGGTCTAAAATCCATATGTATAAAACTAGGTCCATCAGGTTCTGGGAGCTGTAGTTTCATTTTTTCAAAAGTATGAATGGCTTTGTTATATAATGATTCCTCCAACAAAGGCTTTGCATCTGTCGCAAAACTATAAAATTGACGATCTAGAAATTGTGGCCACTCTTGAAAAACATTTTCGATATATGCGATTTTTTGATTAGTTGGTGGTGGAATGGAATGCATCTTAGCATGCACTTCTCCCACCTGAAAAGCGATAGTGGCCGATGAATCTACAGAAAGTTGTACACCGGTTGATTCTTTCAAGAGCAGGGCACCGTTTGAATGTTCATCACCGGTCCAAAAGTCTAGCAATGTCGGGATTGGAATGTGAGCTTTTAAAAGTCGGTAAGCTTCAAGTTCACGAAATAATTTCACTTTCGAGAATGGGATTTTGATATAGACAGTCTCACCATTAGTTTGCACACATCGATAAACAGTTGAACTAAATGAATTTTCAGCAGGAGCGGAATGTTGGATGTCCAAATCAAAGATATGAATAAGTTTTTCGAGCAATGTTCTCCCCCCTCAACACGAAAATCTATACATCTGACTAAAATACTTCACTCCAAAGTATAGCAAAGGATTATAGATGTTTGGCAGTTTCGTGAACGATGATGCTACGGATTGCACCTAGAAAAAATAAGGCGTATCATAATTTATGCAAACGCTTTCGTAGAGGCTGATCAAAATAGGAGGAGTAACGATGTATCGAAAGCTCAATGAATGGATGGATCCAAGTCGGATGTGGGTGACGGAACAAGCGACGTTTGAACGGGCTGTCATGGCGATAGGGCTAGAGTTGGAACGTAAAGAAATTGTCGATTCTTCATTTACACGAGTGATCCTGGATCAAGAAGCGATTATTCCGTCCGGAGTGAGTGACGTGGCCGAGCCGGTTGCTGTCATCGACGTCCCGCTCTCGATTTCAAAACGAGACGGCATCTCACTCCTTCATCTGTTGAATCCATGCGAGATGAAGACGATCACTGGTGAAACGATTCACGCGAAAGCCATCTTATTGATTACAGCTACGACGGAACCGAAAAAGCAGGCGTATCACAAATTGATTGATGATTTACTTATGGATGATGAGTCGCTCCAAGCGCTCGTTCACGTTCAAAGCCGAACGGGATTATATCACTTACAAACGAACTTTTTGGAAGCGTTTTCTTATTGAAACATTTCATGTACAATAGAAGTAATTGAAAAGAGCGCGGACAACGTGCTCTTTTTTATGGCTCAAAAGTGAATCATCATTCATTTAAAGGGGGATTACCATGGCAAACTTAGTCAAGTCACTACAAGAAGTGGTGACCGCTCACCCGCAAAAGGCTGCGTACGTGTTTGGGGAAGACACGGTGAGTTACGAACAGTTTTATGGGCAAGTCAAGGCGATGGCATCGACGCTTGAACAAAAAGGGATTGGACAAGGCGATCACGTCGCCCTCGTTCTCGGCAACAGCCCAGCGTTCTTGATCGCGTACTTCGCCGTGTTGTCACGTGGAGGGGTCGTCATTCCGATCAACCCTACATACACGCCTGATGAAATGGCCTACATTCTACTTGATGGAGACGTCAAAGGAATTGTTGGCTTGTCACCGCTCGTCGCGCAGGCAGAAGCGGCACTCTCGAAGTTACCTCAGTTGAAACTCGTCATCTCTGTCCCATATGCGGACGTACCGGCATTGAAGCGTGAAGGCGAAATTGAGTTTATCCCTTTCGCGGAAGCGTTCGCTGCGACAGAAGGAACGTTCATTGAAGTCGATGAAGAAGAGGTTGCCGTCATTCTCTATACGAGTGGGACGACCGGGAAGCCGAAGGGCGCATTATTGACGCACCAGAACCTGTTCTCGAATGCGCATTCAATCGGGGAGTATTTGGACATTACACCAGAGGATAAAGCGTTAGCCGCATTGCCGATGTTCCACGTCTTCTGTTTGACGGTCATCGTCAACGCGCCACTCCTTCGTGGGGCGACGATTGTCATCTTACCGAAGTTCTCACCACAAGATGTATTTGACTTGGTGCCAAAGCATCGCGTGACGTTCTTTGCAGGAGTACCGACGATGTACAACTTCTTGCTGCAGACGGCGATGAAAGTACCGGCCTATACGTCCGCGTTGAAACATGTCCGCGTGTTCGTCTCAGGAGGGGCAAGTCTACCGGTCCAATTGCTCGAGTCATTTGAGCAGATGTTCGAATGTAAAATTCTCGAAGGGTATGGTCTGTCTGAGGCGTCACCGGTCACTTGCTTCAACCCGCTTCACGGCGAGCGAAAAGCGGGATCGATCGGACCTTCAATCGTTCATGTCGAAAACAAAGTCGTCGACGAGCTAGGGGAAGAAGTCGGCGTCGGTGAAGTCGGGGAATTGATTGTACGTGGACCGAACGTCATGAAAGGGTATTACAAGTTGCCGGAAGAGACGATGATGACGCTTCGCGACGGCTGGCTCTATACAGGGGATTTGGCTCGACGTGACGAGGACGGTTATTTCTATATCGTCGACCGGAAAAAGGATATGGTCATCGTCGGAGGTTATAACGTATACCCTCGTGAGGTAGAAGAAGTTCTATATCAACATCCTGATATCGTGGAAGCAGCGGTGATTGGTGTGCCGGATGCTGAGCAAGGAGAAGCGGTGAAGGCGTTCGTCGTCACGAAACATGAAGACGTGACAAAAGAGGATATTCGTGCGTACACACAAACAAAGTTGGCGAAATATAAGCAACCGACTTATATTGAGATCATCGAAGAACTTCCGCGAAATACGACTGGTAAGATTTTACGAACCGTCTTGAAGAGCGAGGCATTCCAAAATAGTTGAGTAGAGAGGGGCGACTACGAGTCGTTCCTTTTTTACCTTTTCGTTTGACACTGTTACGGGGTAGGGGTATATTAATGGTGAGGTGATCAACATGGATGAATTTTTGCATGACCAACCACTCGTTCCGCGTGATGATGCTGAGCGGGAGGCACTCGGAAAGCGTCTCAAACGAATCGAGGGACAAGTCCGGGGGATTCAAAAGATGGTCGAGAACGACCGCTATTGTGTCGATATTTTGACACAGACGTCAGCCATTCAGGCCGCACTGAAGCAAGTTGAGATGCAACTGTTAGAACGTCATATGCGCAAGTGTTTGGTTCACGCAAGTGAGACGGAAAACATGGAACCTTACATTGATGAATTGATGACGATTGTCAGCCGCATCAAAAAATAAGGAGGGATTTCATGAAAACCGTTGAGTTATCCATACAAGGAATGACTTGTGCGGCTTGTTCGGCACGAATTGAAAAAGTGTTGAACAAGATGGACGGTGTCGAAGCGACGGTTAACCTGCCGCTCGAGACGGCAACCATTCGTGTCGATGAAGGCATTACAGAAGAAGAACTGATCGCCCGAATCGAAAAAATCGGATACGGAGCTGAACCAAAAGTGGAGATGGCGCCACCGCATGACTTACGTCCATTACAGCGGAAAGTCATCATCTCTGCCTTGTTGTCGGCACCTTTACTCCTCGTCATGTTGACGCATATACCAGGACTCGGATTTCATGCACCGTGGCTGATGAACCCATGGTGGCAACTCGCTCTTGCCACACCCGTCCAGTTTTGGATTGGGGCACAGTTTTATCAAGGGGCCTATAAGAGCTTGAAGAGCGGCTCGGCGAACATGGATGTGCTTGTCGCAACGGGAACGTCGGCCGCATACTTTTATTCCATTTTTGAAATGATTGTGCACCCGATGAATCCACATCTTTACTTCGAAACGAGTGCCGTCCTCATCACGCTCGTCTTGCTCGGGAAATGGTTAGAAGGACGAGCGAAAGAGAAGACGACCGATGCATTGAAATCACTCTTATCGCTTCAGGCGAAAGAGGCGATCCTTTTTGTCGACGGAGCAGAACGGTCTGTCGCTGTTGAACTCGTCAAGGCAGGAGATGTTCTCGTTGTTCGTCCGGGAGAGAAGATTCCAGTAGACGGACGAATTATCGAAGGGGAGACGGTCATCGATGAATCGATGTTGACCGGTGAATCGATTCCTGCCGAGAAAACGGTCGATGCTGAAGTCGTCGGCGGTACGATCAACCAGTCCCATCGGATCCTCATGCGGGCAGAACGAGTCGGGAAAGAGACGATGCTCGCTCAAATCGTACGTGTCGTCGAGCAGGCACAAACAGATAAGGCGCCGATTCAACGGCAGGCCGACCGTATCTCTGGCGTGTTCGTGCCGATTGTCGTAGCCATCAGTGCCGTCACGTTCGCTGTCTGGGCGTTTCTCTTGAATGATATCGATACGGCCATTCGTGCATCGATCGCAGTACTTGTCATTGCTTGTCCGTGTGCGCTCGGTTTGGCAACACCGACATCGATCATGGTCGGAACGGGACGAGCGGCCGAACAAGGTGTATTGTTCAAAGGGGGCGGGCAACTCGAATCACTTAATGAAGCAAACATCGTCGTTTTTGACAAAACAGGAACATTGACGAACGGAACACCGGAAGTGGTAGAAACGTTCGGAGATGAAGCGGCGCTCCGCCGTGCCGTCATGGCAGAACGGCAATCAACACATCCTTTGGCGGCAGCGATCGGTCGAGAACACGGTGATGGTATCGTGACGAAAGTGGAAGAGCTGGCGGGTCGTGGTGTCAAAGCGGTCGTTGATGGGAAAGAACTTGTCATTGGGTCTGTTCGGATGATGGAAGAGCTCGGATACAACTTGCCAGATTGGTCGATGCGGGCGATGACCCCGGTCTATGTCGCAGATGTGAGCGGGATTGTCGCGGCGTTCGGACTACAGGATCAATTGAAACCGAAAAGCCGCGATGTCGTGCAGGCACTTAGCCAAACACGTGACGTATATGTCTTGACGGGTGACCGAAAAGAAGTCGCTTATGCGATTGCCGACGAACTTGGCCTTCCACACCATCAAGTCATTGCCGAAGTCCTTCCGGTCGAGAAGGCGGACCAAATCGAACGCTTGAAGCAATCAGGCCGTGTCGCCATGGTGGGGGACGGTATGAACGATGCTCCTGCCCTTGCGGTCGCAGACGTCGGGATTGCTTTTGGGAGCGGTACAGATGTCGCACTCGAGGCGGCAGATGTTACAATTGTAGGGCATGACATTGAAGGTGTGAGCCGGGCGATGAATATGAGCCGTTTGACGATGAAAAACATTCGTCAAAACTTGTTCTGGGCGCTCGCTTATAACAGTCTTGGCATACCGGTCGCTGCAGCGGGGTTACTTGCCCCATGGATTGCCGGTGCGGCGATGGCGTTCAGTTCGGTGTCTGTCGTCTTGAACGCATTACGATTAAAAACACAAGGAGGATCATCATCATGAAAGAAACAACATTGACAGTAGAAGGCATGACATGTAATCACTGCAAAGCTGCCGTTGAGGGAGCGTTGAATGAATTGAACGGTGTCGAATCAGCAACCGTATCACTCCAAGAGCATCGGGTCGACGTGATTCACGAAGATTCTGTCTCACGCGAGGCGATGGTCGAAGCAGTCGAAGAGCAAGGATACGACGTAAAGGCATAATGACGAAGGGTCCCGAGTAAAATCGGGACTTTTTTTGTTGTATTCAACAAATAGGATGTGTGCTATATTTAAGATGATAATGAGAATCGGTATCAACGGGAGGCGGACATCATGGAAATCATCATGATCAGTGGAGTGTTGGCGTTGATTAGTGGGGGCACAGCGTTTTTGGCGCAACAGCTACGAACAAATTCAGTACGTTGAAGAAGGTGCGATTTCGTTGCCTTCTTTTTTTGACTCTAAACCTTTCCCATCATTTCACGACAATTGTTTGATATGATGAGAAAAAACGTGTTGAGGTGACTTGAATGTATACAATCTACTTAGTCGACGATGAAGCAAACTTGAATAAAATGCTCGTCACGTATCTAGAACAGGAAGGATACAACGTTCGCTCATTCGCGGACGGGACATCCGCGCAAGAAGCGATCCCGGATCAGCCAGACTTATGGGTGCTCGACATCATGCTGCCGGACTTGGATGGTTTTCAATTGCTGAAACAAATTAAGGCCGTCAATGCCAATACACCGACCATCTTCATTTCAGCCCGAGACGAGGACATCGACAAAATCATTGGTCTTGAGATGGGATCGGATGACTACATTGCGAAACCTTTCCTCCCGAGAGAACTTGTCATTCGCGTCAAAAAACTGATTGATCGTGTCTACGGATCGAAGTCGAATGAACATATCGAGTACGGAGAGTATACAATCTATCCGGACAAACGACTCATCAAACACGGGGATGAAGAGATTGATTTGACTTCGAAAGAATTCGACTTACTCCTTCTCTTCCTCGAACATCCGGGTTCGGCTTTATCGCGTGAACAGATTCTTGAAGGAGTTTGGGGGAACGATTATTTCGGTT
Source organism: Exiguobacterium sp. MMG028 (assembly GCF_027947425.1). Taxonomy (NCBI): domain Bacteria; kingdom Bacillati; phylum Bacillota; class Bacilli; order Caryophanales; genus Exiguobacterium; species Exiguobacterium sp. MMG028. Next base: position 1,332,352 of record NZ_JAQJIN010000001.1, on the reverse strand, counting down.
CGGACCGAGTCGTCGATGATTTGGTGCGCCGCGTTCGTAAGAAATTGCACCGTCTCGAGCTCGAAACGCTTTACGGTATCGGCTACCGTCTCGTCAGACCATGATGAACGCCATCAAGCCGAAGCGTCTCATGTGGAAGATATGGGTACTCATCCTTCTCATCATCGTGACCCTCGCGCTCATGATTTTGATTACGGTCCGCTCTTCTATCACCCAGTTCATCGATGAACAAGTATATGAGACGTTACGAGATGTAGACTATTATTTGGGCAATACGAATGAGTTGGAGAATTATCCGCAAAATCCAATCGAGTATGACCGACGTCAGCAAGAGTCGCGTTCGGTCAATCAATTGATCTTTCTTCCGAACGGACGAATCATCTACGGATCGGCACCGCTCGAATTGACGAATCGCATGTATCAGGAGGCGTTGAACCAAAGTGGGCAAGTCGAGCGATATCAGACGACGATTGACGGGGAAGACGTCTATTACATCATTCGTCAAAATGAATATGATGGTACAATCGTCTATCAAGCATCCTACGCTTGGGATGCGTACCGTCGTGAATTAGTCTCGACGTTGTATTTGCGCATTTCAATTCTAATTGGTGTCATCAGTCTCTTGTCGCTCATCCCGGCACTGCTCATGTCTCGCCAGTTGACGAAACCGATCGTCGAGATGGAACGTGCGGTTGAGAAAATTTCGAATCGCCAATGGGAGACGGCTCTTCCGCTAGATCGACAAGATGAACTTGGACAATTGGCCCACTCGATTGATGCGATGCGCAAAGAATTGAAGGAACAGGATCTCGCTCAACAAGCGTTACTCCAAAACATCTCACATGATTTGAAAACGCCAATTATGGTCATCCGTGGATATGCCCAGTCGATCGGTGACGGGATCTATCCGACAGGAGACTTGAAAGGGTCTTCTGAAGTTATTGACGAAGAGGCATCTCGACTTGAAAAGAAAGTTGTCGACTTGCTGTACGTGACGAAGCTCGAATATTTCAAAGGACAAGAAATGAAACTTGAACCAATCAATCTGGATAAATTGATGGAACTCCTTGTCGCGCGCTTTAAACTGAGAGGACAGCTTGATTGGGAAATCAATGGAGAAGGCGGAGAGATGCTCGGGGACGGGGAACAGATTCGGGTCGCATTCGAGAACGTTCTCGACAATGCGCTTCGTTATGCGGAGACATGCATCCGAATTGACTTAAACCGAGATGAATCTGGCGTGGAAATCATCATCTTTAATGATGGGCCACCCGTTGACGAGAGCCTTGATTTATTCCATCAGTTCTCTCGTGGCAAACAAGGAAAGTTCGGACTCGGGTTATTTATCGTCCAACGGATTGTGACACTTCACACAGGGGAAGTCTCCCTTCGAAATACAGGAGACGGAACTGCGGTGAGATTTTATTTTCCACGACTCAAACCAAACCATGCTTTAAAATCTAACGCTTGATTTTGAAAACCAGCCAGGAAACGGCTGGTTTTTTTATGGGAAATGTCAAAAAGTCGATTTGCGGTGTTTGTTGAATCTTGGTATGAATGACATGTAAGTCATTACATACGTTATGGGGGATGAAAAGATGAGTAGATTGACCAATGAAACGAGAGCTTTAATTCCTGTATTTAACGAGTTTGGCGAAGCGGAGACGCTTGTGTATCAACCGGAAGGCGTGATGCGAGTGAAAGGGTCACCCATCGACCTATTAGAACATGCATGTTTGTACTATGGATCGAGCATTCAAGGCAGAATCGAAGCCGCACGTCACGTCCTGGGTCCACATCGGAAGACACCTGTCGTGATGGATTGGCACGCTGACGCGGTCTTCTTTCCGACGATTGCAAAGGAGAGTCCAGACTGTGCGTGGATCAATTTTCAGCACGTGACAGCCATCAAAAAAGACGGACATCAGACACTCATTCAGTTTTTGACAGGTGAATCGGTCAAGGTTCACGTATCCGACCATACGGTGGCAAGGCAAAAACAACGGTCAATCGAATTATCATACGCATTTCAAAAACGTTTCCATGACAGCACATTGCAACACGCTTAAGGATTGAATTCAATACGAAACCCCTCTATGATGAAGAAGAGATATCATATGTGTATTTGCACATCTTCCGAAAGTGAGGGGTTTTTATGTTTTTTGAAAAAATGATTGAGCGAGGGAAACTGGTCATCGTGTTTCTTCTCGTCGCAATCGTCGTAGGTGTGCTGACGTTCTTCCAGCTTCCTAAACGTGAGATTCCGGAAACGGGAATCAATATCGTACTCGTTCAAACACCATATCCTGGTGCGACTGCCGAAACGGTTGAACGTAGTGTGACCGGCGTGTTAGAAGAAGAACTACGTAGTCTAAAAGGAGTAGAGAACGTGACGTCGATTTCGGCTTCAGAGTTCTCCAACATTACGGTCGAGTATGCAGATGGAACTGACCAGGCAGAGTTTCAGGCGAACGTACGCCAAGCTTTGTCTGACGCGACACCAAAGCTGCCAGAAAATGCACTCGCACCGACAGTCAATGATTCGCTCGGTCAATTACCGGTCGCCTCTTACTTGTTGACAGCGGATGATCGTGAATCATTCGAAGATGTTCGTGCAGACATCGAGGAATTAGAATCGAACCTTCTGCGAACAGATGGTGTGACTGGAGTCACCATCAAAGGTCTACCGGAGCAAGAGTATGTCGTCTCACTCGACTCCGAAGAACTCAGTGCACGGCAGCTCGCCTTCCCTGACGTGTTGACAGCAATCAACGAAGAGTATAAAACGACACCACTCGGTCGCCAATCGACCGATGAAGGCATCTATCAACTGGCGATTGATAACTTGACAAATGTGAACGACATGGAGCAAGTCATCGTCGGTTCATTCAATGGAGAGCCTGTCTTGTTAGAAGATGTCGGAACGGTTGAAGAGACGGCGAAAAGTGAGACGGACCTCGTTTCATTAGACGGAAAACCAGCCGTTTCCATCACTGTACCGATTGAGTCAGGTTTGGATATCCCAACGATGCAAGATCGTGTCAATGAGGTAGTAGAAGACGGTCTTGGAGATTTGGACGGTTTTGAGCTTGTTCCGTATTATGAACAGGCGAAGGCTGTCGATGCAATCTTCTCATCGCTGACGCGTGAATTCATTATCGCAATCATCGCCGTCATCGCCGTGACAACGATTGGTCTCACGTTCTCTGGGTCAATCATCGTCAGTTTGGCAATTCCATTGTCATTCTTGATCGCGTTGATCCCGTTACAGTTCACCGGGGTCGACTTGAACCAGATTTCGATTATCGGAGCAATCATCGCCTTGGGAATTTTGGTCGATGACGCGATTGTCGTCAACGACAATATTTTACGACGGTATCGTAGTGGTGATTCCGCGATGCTCGGAGCAGTTCGCGGAACGAAAGAGGTATGGGGCTCGATTGTCACGTCGACACTTGCGGTCGTCTTCGCCTTCCTTCCGCTCACGCTACTGTCTGGCGCGAACGGAAACTTCATTCGTGCCTTGCCGACGGTGCTCGCGCTCTCTGTTTTGGCCTCAATGGTCATCAGTTTGACGCTCGTCCCAATCGCACAGTATCGCTTGAACCGAAAAGAAGTGAAAGTATCGAAGCGTGAACCAGGTTGGCTCGGCGGACCGCTCAATCGTCTCAGTAACTTCTATGCCGACCGTCTGTTACCGAGTGTCGCGAAACGTCCATGGACGTTCGGGATTGTCGGTTTCGTCATCACGACAGCGTTATATGGTTTGATTCTTCTCACGCCGTTTGAGTTCTTCCCGGCGGCGAATCGTCCGGAAGTGGTAACGAGTGTGACGTTGCCTGTGCAGACAGATTTAGAAGAGACAGAAGCACGTCTTGAAGAAATCGAAGAAAGGTTCCAAGAAGAAGAAGGGGTCGTTGAAACATCGATCTTTGCAGGGGGTGGACTTCCTGGTCTATTCACGGGTGGACTCGATCAGTCCGGTGAAAACACAGGGCAAGTCGTCGTTCGTGTCGATAATGAATCAATCGATGCCATCGAGTTGATTGATCAATACACGAATGAATTGCGTGAAGCATATCCTGATGCAGAAATCTTCTTAGATACGCAACAACAAGGACCACCGGCATCGGCTCCTGTCGAGTTCACGATGCGTAGCGAAACGATTGATCAGCTCGTCGCTGCACGGGACCAAGTGAAGGCCGACTTGGAAGAAATCGATGGTGCCATCGTCCTTGATAACATCAAAGAGCCGTTCCAAACGCTCACGTACGAGCTAAATCGTGAGGAGATGGCCCAAGCAGGTGTCACTGCGAAAGCCATCAGTGATCAAATCCGACTCGTCACAGACGGGATTCCAATCGGCACGTTCGATGACGGTGTGGAACAGCGTGACGTGAAGATTGTTATCGATGCGGAAGCGAACCGTGAGGCACTTGCGCTTGATGACATTTTAATCCCGGTCGAAACGGAAGCCGGTCCACCTGTTGCACCACTTAGCACGTTCGTGACAGAAACGACAACGGAGCAAATTCAACAGATTCCTCGCGAGAACGGAGAACGTTCGGTCACACTCCAAATTTATGCGAGTGAAGGCATGGATGAAGATGCGTTCAAGCAAGATGTCGAGCAAGTGTTGGATGACGCGAAGTCTGGGTTAGAAGATGAAGGAATCACGTTCGACCAGTCCGGAGCGAGTGATACGCAGAATGAGTTTTTCTTAGAGCTTGCGACATTGTTCGTCGTCGTCTTGTTCTTGATTTACTTGATCATCGCGTTCCAGTTCAACTCATTGTCATTACCACTTCTCGTGTTGTTCACAATCTATCTCGCGATTGCTGGAGCGGTCGTCGGGTTGTTCGTGACACAGACGCCGTTCAGTTTCATGGCATCGATGGGGATGGTATCGCTTGCGGGAATCGTCGTCCGGAACGCAGTCGTCCTGTTCGAGTTTATCGAACAGCGCATTCGTGAAGGCTTACCGGTCACGACCGCCGTGTACGAAGCCGGACGTGCTCGGATTCGTCCGATTCTCTTGACAGCACTTACTGCAGTCGTTGCCCTCCTACCGGTTGCACTTGGAGAAGACCCGCTCTTCAAACCGCTTGCGATTGGAATTGTATCGGGTATTCTATTCTCGACTGTGTTGACTCTCGTGCTTGTCCCGGCATACTACCTGATTTTGGCGAAACGCCGTCACAAGGACAAACCGTTTACAGAATGATTCAGCTTGAAGATGTGATGCCGTATGGTGTCACATCTTTTTTTGAACCATTTGTCACATGTTTTGGGTGATGTTGTATGGGTATAATTAGAAGAGAGGTTTTGAACAGTATGGGAGGGAATTGAAGATGAACGATTCATATACTTGGCTTAATCGCCGTAAAGTACGACCCGCATACAGTGTGACTGGGAGCCGTTCTTGGTCGAGTGAGCGTGTCGTTCGACCAGACCGTGCGCGTGGAAAGATGGTACGCGACGTGAAACGTGTACGTCGTCCATATGTAGACGAATACGGCAATCGTCGTTGGACGACGGGACGTGTCGTCGTCACGGATGCGTCACGTAAGGCACGGGCGCATGGACATGGCGATACAGCCGTACAGTTAGAATTCTCGACACCAACACCGTATGAGCGTGTGAAAGAGATGATTCCGACAAAACGTGTGCTCGTTCCGGTTGTCGCCGGACTTGCCGTTGTCGGTGGGATTGCTGGTGTTGCATATGCACTCCGTAAAAAGAAACGAAATAAGAAGAACTAATAAAAAAATCGCCGAATTTTTCGGCGATTTTTTTATTTGAAGCGTTCAGCGAGGATGCGCTCGAGTTCACGTTGCCCGAGTTCACGCATTTCTGCCTCATTTTCTTCGTCGTATGCATCGTCCGTGAAGCGTCCGACAAATTCGACTTTGCCGTTTCCAAGTTCACGGAACACTAAGTTTTTGCGATCGTTGTAAAAGACGACACGGTACTCACGACCATTTTCATGATCGTAGTTGAAGACGCCTTTGATGTGATCCATGTTCTTCTCTTCCGGTTGATCCTCATCATCGTCCTCATCTTCTTCTGCTTCAGCAGCTTCGTTAGCTTCATCAAGCGCGTCGGCGAGGACTACCGTTTCTTCTTTTTCTTCTGTCTCCTCTTCTTCAGATGAGACGACTTCTTTTTTTTCTTCTTCTGTCATGTGAAACGACCTCCTTTACTTACTTTCCTATCATACCCACTTTTTATAGTTGTGACTACTCAAAATGATGCGAGCAAACGCGGACGACATTCGAAGAGGACATGATCAGTCGCTGGAAGAGCTGACGTTTGATCGATTCTGGCGCATCGACTGTCTTGAGCGCTTGCTCCATGCATCCGAGCCAATGCCCGGCATGGGTCTCAGAAATCGGATGTTCATGATGAATCATCGCTAAATTCCCACCACCGCGACGTTCCGAATACAACTTCGGACCACCGAGCAATTGGGTTAAAAATTCGAATTGGTGTTGCTTCACCCGTTCTTTGTCTTCCGGAAACAGCGGAAGTAGAATTGGATCGGCATAGACGAGGTCATAAAACGCGTCAACGAGTTGTTGAACGCCGCTTTCGCCTCCAAATTGTTCATAGGCACTCACATTCATTCCCCCTCATACGTTCAGTCTAATCGATTTCGGGCAAAAATGGGAATGATGCAAGCTGTGACTTTTTTGACTAGGGTAAAGAGGAGGTTTCCCTCTACAAATAAGAGCGGATGGTTCATAATGAAAGAAAAAAGGGAAGGAGTGTTCGCTAAAATGACAGTAACCTTTCACGTCGGTCGATCGGGAACGGGGAAAAGTGAACGGATGATCGAACAGGTTATTCAAGAACTGAAACAAAACCCGAGCGGACCAACGATTTATATGATCGTGCCGGACCAAATGTCGTTTGAAATGGAGAAAAAGATGGCGACAGTGGACGGCCTACGCGGCTCGACAAGAATCCAAGTGCTGTCGATGCGCCGTCTTGCATTTTTGATGATGCGGGATGCGGGAGTGGCGACCGACCAATTTTTAGATCAGACGGGGACACATCTGTTGTTGCGGAGAGTCGTCGAGATGAGCGAGGAACGCTTGACCTTGTTCCGTCGAACGATGAACCAGTTCGGATTTTATGAAGAGTTGAACCAACTGATTTCGATGTTGAAGCGAGGGCTTGTCGAACCTGAACATCTGTTGCGGTTGAGTGAACAAGCGCAACACCGTGCCTTGAAGTTACAGGACCTCTCCATCATCTATGAAGGATTCTTGAAGGTGACAGAAGGGAAGTCGCTGCATGCGGAAGATTACTTCAACGTCCTGTTGCAACTGTTGCCCGAGACGGATTTGACGGGAGTCCGTGTTTACGTGGACGGATTTAATGAGTTCTCGGAGCAGGAATTAGCCGTCCTCGTCGGTCTTGCGGAAAAAGTCGACGTCGATGTGTTGCTGACGCTTGACCCTTCATCGATGTATCGTCCTGACCCATTGTTTGGACCGACGCAACGGACGCTCATGCGCTTCAAGGAACTCTTGTCGGAACGACAACTTCAATCGGTCGACAAACCGTATGACACCATCTATCGCTATACGCATCCAAGCCTTCGCTATTTAGAGGCGACATTTGACCAGATGACGGCAGAGCCGTATACAGGGGCAGAGAACCACGTCGATTTACATGCTGCTGTCGACCGGACTGTCGAGGTGGAAGCGGCCGTTCGAGAAGTCATCCGACTCACCCGTGAAGAAGGATATCGTTACCGAGATATCGCGCTCATTTCGCGTTCACTCGAAGAGTATGGCGATTTGGCATCGCAGGCGTTACAAAAGATGGGGCTCCCTTACTTCCTAGATGAACGGCAACCGATGCTTGACCATCCGCTCGTCGAATTGTTGAAAGCAACCATCGACATCGCCTTGCGTAGCTATCGGGAGGAGGCGGTCTTCCGGGCATTGAAGACGGAACTCGTCGTCCTCGACCCGACACATCGACGCACGTCAGTTGACCGTCTCGAAGCATTCGTCATTGAGCGCGGGATCAAACACTATCACTGGCACGATGCATGGCAATTGCGTCGTCGTACAGGTGAAGAAGCGCGACTGACGAGTGAAGAGCTAGACGTTGAAGCGGAGTTGAATCGATACCGGGAACGCGTCATCGAAACGTTCGATCCGTTGTTAGCGGATTTGAAACAGGCGAAGACGATGCAAGCCTATACGCATGCCATGTATGCCTTTTTGGAGCGGATTGGTGTATCAGACTGTCTGACCCATTGGCGTGACGAGGCGATTGAAGAAGCGCAGTTGCTCGAAGCGCGTGAGCATACCCAAGTGTGGGACGCGGTCTTACATCTTCTCGAACAGTTGGAAGCGGCAGCTCCGGAAGAAACGCTGTCGACGGAACTGTTTCTTCAGATGATGGACACTGGGCTAGATAGTCTACGTTATGCGCTCATCCCACCTTCACTCGATCAGTTGACGGTGACGGACTATGTCCGTGGTCGATTGATTGATAAAAAAGTGGTGTTCTTGCTCGGGGCAAATGAAGATCAAATCCCTCTCGTCACGACACAGTCCAAACTGTTAACCGATCACGACTTGGACTTCATGCATGAGAACGGACTGCGTGCCGGGAAAGCGACCGAGCACTTGTTTGATGATGAAACGTATTACTTATATAAAGCAGTGACGGCACCGAGTGAGCGTCTCTATATTAGCTACGCCCTCGTCGACAGGACCGGTAAGGCGGTTCAACCGGCACGTTTTATTGCTGATTTGAAGGCGCGTCTCCATAAAAACATCATCAAGACACACTTTGCTGAAGCAGGAGAGCACCGACCACGTGACCAATTCGCCTTTTTGACGAACGTGAACCAGACCGCAGCGGTCACGGCTCTTGAACTACAACGATTGAGTCGTCATTATCCGATTCAAGATATGTGGTTCGCCGTCTATAACGAACTGTTAAAACATCCGGACGGCCGTGAACGTTTGCAGTTGTTGACGAGCGCCCTGTTCTATCAAAATATCCCGAAATCACTAGACGACGATGTGGCTAAATCTCTTTATACACCGTCGATTCGGGCGAGTGTCTCGCGACTTGAGACGTTCCAAGCATGTCCGTTCAAACATTTTGCCAGTTATGGCTTGCGTCTGAAAGAGCGCCGACTGTATCGACTTGAGGCACCGGATATCGGAAACTTGTATCACCGAACGATTGAACATATGTCCCAAACGGTGAAGATGGACGGAAAAGAATGGCGGGATGTGGCACCTGATGAATGTGTGAACTTAGCGGAACAGGCAGTAGAACTCGTGACGCCTGAAATCCAACACGCCATTCTGATGAGCTCAAATCGTTACGCCTATTTAAAGAAAAAATTGACGGACGTTGTCAGCAAGACGGCAGAAGTATTGATTGAACAGTCGAAACGGGACGGATTTGACCCGAAAGCGTTTGAACTCGCGTTCGGGAGTGGGCAGTTCCCACCTGTCTCATTCACGTTATCAAATGGGGCCACGTGTGAGCTCATCGGCCGCATCGACCGTGTCGACACGGCGATGGTCCACGATCAGCTGTATGTTCGTATCGTCGATTATAAGTCGAGCAAGCGTGAAGTCGACTTCGCGGAAATTTACTATGGTCTTGCCATGCAGATGCTCATCTACTTGAAAGTACTGATTGAACAGGCAGAGGTATGGACGAAAGAGAACGTGGCGCCGGCTGCGGCACTGTATTTCCACGTTCATCGCCCACTCGTCCCACCTGCTGGATCTGAGGAAGAGACGCGACAGAAAGTATTGGAGTCGTATCAGATGCAGGGGTTGTTGGTCGACGATCCGGAAATTTTGGAGATGATGGACCGCTCTGCGAAAGGATCTTCGAAAAAATCGATTGTCATCCCGGTTAAATATAAAAAAGATGGCACACCTGATTCGAATACACTGAAGAAGATTGTCACACCACCTCAACTCGAACAATTGATGGACCATGCGCTTGACGTCGTCAAATCGAGTGCCGAAGAGATGTATGAAGGAAAAATTGACGTAGAACCTTACGAATATAAAGAGCGCCGCCCGTGTCAGACGTGTCCGTATCAGAGTGTCTGCCATTTTGACGAGGCGCTCGCGAATGAACCACGCAAATTGAAAAAGTTAGAGAAAGAAGATGTATTTCAGGAGTTAGGAGGGGATGACCGTGAAATGGACGAATGATCAATTCGCCGCAATTGAAGCGAGGGGAAGTCACGTACTTGTCTCGGCTGCGGCCGGTTCAGGAAAGACAGCAGTTCTCGTTGAACGGTTGTCTAGCCGATTGCTGGACGAAGCGGATGCGTTGACGGCAGACCGTATGCTCGTCGTCACGTTTACAAACGCGGCAGCTGCAGAAATGAAGCGACGCATCGCAAAGGCGCTCGAAGAGGCGTTGCGCGACGACCCGACGAATGAGTACGTCCGAAAACAACGACAAATGTTGAACCGGGCTCTCATTACAACCATCCACTCGTTCTGTTTAGAAGTGATTCGTGAGAATTACTATTTGTTAGACTTAGACCCGGCATTCAAGATTGCGGAAGAACGTGACCTCGTGCTCTTACAAGATGATGTGTTAGAAGAGGTGCTTGAAGAGGAGTACGGAAAGCAAGATACGGATTTCTTCGCCCTCGTCGATGCCTATACGTCAGACCGTGGCGATAGCGAAATCGAAGACCTTATTCTTGGTCTTTATCACTATGCTCGTACACTCCCAGACCCTGACGCCTATTTGGACAAACTCATTTCGATGTATTCGTTCGGCGATGACCCGGATCAAGAAGCCATCCTCATCGAGTTCGGTCACATGCTGTGGCAGGACATTGAGAAAGCGGTGCGTGATCTTCGGAAGCTCGAGGCGGAACTTCGGGTTGCAGGCTATGAACCGCAGTCGGAAAACATTCGTCAGGCGATTTTCCCGTTTGAACAGTTAGAAGGGGAAGAAATTGTCTGGAGTGAACTTGAAACGGCTGCACGTGCGATGAAGTTTGGGACGATGAAAGCCGTCCCTAAAAAAGAGGAGCATCAAATTTATCATGAGGTGCTTAAACCGGCGTACGATCAAGCGAAGAAGAAGTTGACGGCAGCTGCTGAACGGGCACGTGTCAGTGGGGCGGATCTATTAGAGAGCGTCTCGATGCAACAACCTCTCGTCAAGACGCTCGTCCGAACGGTCCGTGCGTTCGGAACAGCGTATGAGCAAGCGAAACGTGACCGAGCCTTCGTCGACTTTAGCGACTTGGAACATTATGCGCTCGCCATCTTACGGCAGGAGGATGGACCGTCTGATGTCGCCGCTCTATACAAGGAACGTTTCGTCGAGATACTAGTCGATGAATATCAAGATACGAACGAAATTCAAGAAACGATTATCAACCTGGTCGCAAATGAACGGGAAGAGATTGGGAACCTGTTCATGGTTGGAGACATCAAGCAGTCGATTTATCGGTTCCGTCATGCGGAACCGGGTCTCTTCATCGATAAGGCGACGCGCTTCAAACAGGCGGACACGGGAAAACGAATTGATCTCTCTCAAAACTTCCGAAGTCGGGCAGAGGTACTTCATGGCATCAATGACTTGTTCGTCCAGCTCATGGACGAAGAGGTCGGAGAAATCGCTTATGATGAGGCCGCTCAACTCGTGCCGGGTCGTGAATATGAACCGATTCCAGCGAATCCTGAATTTATGATCGTCGACGGGACAAGTCGCGAATTATCGAAACAGGAAGTCGAGGGACGAGCCATCGCAACCCGAATCCTAGAATTAGTATCTGGGGAAGAACCGTTCAAAGTGACGGATGAAGTGACGGGTCAACTAAGAAACTGTGAGTACCGGGACATCGTGATTCTCGTCCGTTCGAAAAAAGGGCGGGTTGAACAGTTGATGGACATTTTGACACAGTACAACATTCCGGCTTATACGGATTCAGATGGCGGCTATTTTCAAGCGACAGAGATTCGAATGATTCTTGCTCTCTTGAAAGTGATTGATAATCCCCTACAGGACATCCCGCTCGCCGGTGCGCTCCGTTCCCCGATGTTCCGATTCGATGATGGGGAATTGGCACGAATCCGACTCGAGTCCGAAGATTCTTTCTTTGAAGCTTTGAAAGCAAAAGCGGATGACGATGACGAGCTTGGTGTGAAGTGTGGAGATTTTCTCGATCGTCTTTCCCACTGGCGTACGTATGCACGAAATCATAGCTTATCTGAACTGATTCAACAGCTGTTTAACGACACAGGGTTTTATGACTTCTCGGGTGGATTGCCTGGTGGGAAAGGACGCCAGGAAAACTTAAAAGCGCTCTATGACCGCGCCCTCTCTTACGAGCGAAGCGGCTATCGTGGACTGTATCGCTTCTTACGTGTCATGGACCGTTTACAAAATACAGGAGAAGATTTATCCGAGGCGCGTTCTCTCGGTGATGAGGAGAACGTTGTTCGCATCATGACTGTGCATAAGTCAAAAGGTCTTGAGTTCCCGGTGACGATTGTCGCCCAGCTCGGAAAACAGTTCAATACACTCGACCAGAAACAGCGCGTCATATTCCATAAGCAATATGGAATTTCACTCGATGCGATTGATGTCGTGACACGTACGAAATCGGAAACATTCGTGAAAGAAATGATCCGACGAGATTTGGACGCAACGATGAAAGCCGAAGAGATGCGTGTCCTCTATGTCGCATTGACACGGGCAAAAGAGAAACTCATTCTCGTCGGTACGGTTGGAGATTCAGCCAAGCAGCTCCAGCAATGGCTACAGGTCGGGCAATCTGGGGAACTGTTAGCAAGTGAGGCGAGACGAGAGGCGAAAACGTACTTGGATTGGATTGCGCCAGCACTCTTACGTTTGCCAAGTGCCACGACATTTATCGAGTCGTTCGGTTTCACGGTACCCGCTTCATTTTATGAATCGACTTCGTGGACGTATCGTTTGATTGGAGAAGACGATCTTGCAGAGATTGCGACACTTCAAGAAATGATGGCACAACTCCACCATGTGCAACGATTTGAAGCAATTGATTTTCCTATTCAAAATGAGGATGAGACGATTCGTGCCGTCCACAAAGCGTTAACTTATAGCTATCCAGCTCAGGATGCTGTACGCACAGCGGCGAAACAGACGGTGACGGAATTAAAACGGGCGATGCAACTAGAGCAAGCCGCCTTCGAAGATCCGGTTCGTCCAATCGATACACCTTATCGGGAGCCGAAATGGCGTCAAGTGAAACAGACTGGTGCCGAACGGGGGACCACGTTACATTTGATTTTCCAAATGGCTGACCCGAATCAACCGATTGTCGACCAAATCGATAAATGGGAGCAGCAAGGAATGCTCAGTCCGGTCGAGGCTGAGACGGCGCGTCTGGCCATTCCTGACGTCGAAGCATTTTTCCAGACTGAAGTCGGACAGGCGCTCGCTGGCGCACTTGAGCGAGGCACGGCGTGGCGAGAACTTCCGTTCACCTATACCGTTCCGGCTGAACGAGTCAACCCGGATGGGCAGTTTACGGATGAGGACGTCTTGATTCAAGGGATTATCGACTGTTTGTATTTCGACGGAACATCGTATGTCCTGTTGGATTATAAATCAGATGCCGTTGTTCATTTGTCCGAATCTCGTGAAGACGCACACGAGCGGCTCCGTGAGCGATACGCGATTCAGTTGCAACTGTATCGAGAGGCCATTGAGACGATTTGGGAGATTCGCGTCGAACAGACGCTCATTTACTCACTTGATTTACAAGAAATCGTCACGGTGACAACCTCATAAAGATTACACGTTGAGCGATGTCAGCTACATGACATCGCTCTTTTTGTTATGTGCATCTTCACATTCTAAATCGTTGACAAGTGAGCTATGGAGGAGTAATTTATTTTATATAAGTAATTGTTCCGTATAGAACAATCCGAAACGGAACGATAAAAGGAGTGAAGACATATGACCGAGATGAGCGCAACAAGAGCGCGGGAAATGATGCAATCGTTTTGGCGCGTTCAGCGTGTATTGATTCGTTTAATGCATCAGACGGCACAACAAAACGACCTTACTTTGCCACAGCTTCATGGACTGATGATGTTGAATGAACAAGGGGCAATCACTCAAAAAGAGTTGGTTCGGCGTACAAGGATGCCGAAGAGTACGTTGAGTCAATCATTGGATGGACTTGTGGAAAGAGGGCTCATTCGTCGAGACATCAACCCGGATAATCGGCGCGAAGTGGTATTGACGATCGATGAATCAGGCAAGCGATTGATTGAGGAGATTGAACAGCAAGAGGAAGGGACCGAACAACAGTTGAATCAAATTCTGTCTCGTCTAGATGAGGAGACGTATCGCCATATGATTGAAGCCCACCAACACATTGCAGATGGGTTGAATGAAGGGTTCACCGATTTTGAAGGAGGGTGTCGTCATGATTAAGTTGTTAAAACGTTTGATTACTTATAAATGGGCCGTCCTCATGGTCTTGTTATTTGTATTCGCACAGTCGTTAGCAGATTTATTCTTACCAACATTAATGGCGGATATCATCGATAACGGGGTCGTGACAGGAGACACGGGCTATATTTGGCAAATGGGCGGCATCATGCTCGGCGTGACCGGGCTTGGGGCGCTCGCAGCGGTCGTCGCAAGTTTTTATTCGTCGAAAGCGGCGATGGGATTTGGACGTGATTTACGAAGACGCGTGTTTAACCATGTCGAGCGTTTCTCACTTGAAGAGTTTGATCGTGTCGGCACGGCCTCACTCATCACACGGACGACGAACGACATCACACAAGTCCAACAAGTCATCATTATGATGCTTCGGATGGTCGTCAGTGCACCGATCATGTTTGTCGGTGGTTTGATTATGGCGACGTCGAAAGATGCAACGTTGTCCCTTGTCATCGTTGCCGCCATGCCTGTTCTCGTCATCTCAATCTTCCTCATTTTCTGGAAAGCGATGCCGCTCTTCAAGAAAGTACAAAAACGATTGGACCGATTGAATCTCGTCTTACGAGAAAATTTGACGGGTATTCGTGTTATTCGGGCCTTTAATCGCGAAAAAGAAGAGCAAGTTCGTTTGACAGAGGCGAATGAACGATTGACGGACGTCTCGATTAAAGTCAACCAAATCATGGCGTTCCTCATGCCGGCCATGATGCTCGTCATGAACTTGACGGTCGTCGGCGTCATCTGGTTCGGAGGCATCCGAATCGATAACGGGGCGATGCAAATCGGGGATTTGATGGCGTTCATTCAATATGTCATGCAAATCATGTTCGCGCTCGTCATGGCTTCTGTCATGTTCATCATGATTCCGCGAGCGTCCGTATCAGCGAACCGCATCAATGAAGTGCTCGAGATGACGCCTTCACTCGTCGATGACGGCACGAAGACGGCTGACGTGGAGCACGGGACACTCGTGTTTGATGATGTCACGTTCTATTACCCAGGTGCCGAAGAGCCAGCATTATCACATGTCAGTTTTTCAGCAAACCCAGGAGAAGTCACGGCAGTGATTGGTGGAACCGGGTCTGGTAAGTCGACACTCGTCAATCTGATTCCACGGTTTTATGATGTGACGTCTGGAGAAATTCGCGTGAACGGAGTCGATGTTCAAGCCGTATCGCAAGAGGAGCTCCGTTCAAAAATCGGATTCGTTCCGCAAAAGGCGTTGCTATTCACCGGTACAATTGCAGAGAACATTCGATACGGGAAAGCCGATGCGACGACCGAAGAAGTCGAACATGCCGCGTCAATCGCACAGGCGAGCGACTTTATCGAGAAGATGTCAAATCGATATGAATCTGTGATTGAGCAAGGCGGGTCGAACGTATCGGGGGGACAAAAACAACGTCTCTCCATCGCACGGGCGCTCGTTCGAAAACCAGATTTATATGTATTCGATGACAGTTTCTCGGCACTCGATTTTAAGACGGATGCCGCGTTACGCAAGGCGTTAAAAGAAGAGACAAAGGATGCGACCGTATTGATTGTCGCGCAACGGGTGAGTACGATTATGGATGCCGATCGGATCATCGTACTAGAAGAAGGAAGTGTGGCCGGTATCGGTACACATGATGAATTGTTTGCGACGAATGCGGTCTATCAAGAAATCGTGAAGTCGCAATTGTCTGAGGAGGAAATCGCATGAGTGAGAAACAAACGACAGCGCGACAAACTCATGGCGGGCACGGTGGTCCAGGAGGTCCTGGCGGTGGAAACATGATGATGATGGGTGAGAAACCGAAGGAGTTCAACGTCACGTTCCGTCGTCTGCTCGCCTATTTGAAACCACGGCGAAACACACTGATTGCGGTCTTCCTCGCAGCGATTCTAAGTACGGTCTTTATGATTGCCGGTCCAAAAATCATGGGAATTGCCATCACGGAGCTATTTGAAGGAGCCTACGCGAAATTCACGGGTGTACCCGGTGCGGAGATCGATTTCACGAGAATCGGACAAATCTTGTCTTTACTCGCAGGACTTTACGTCATCAGCAGTCTATTCAACTACGTGCAACAGTATTTAATGTCAGGCGTTGCCCAAAAGACCGTCTATGATTTGCGGGAAGACGTCAATAAAAAGTTGGAACGATTACCACTCAAATATTACGATGGTCGTTC
Source organism: Exiguobacterium sp. MMG028 (assembly GCF_027947425.1). Classification (NCBI taxonomy): domain Bacteria; kingdom Bacillati; phylum Bacillota; class Bacilli; order Caryophanales; genus Exiguobacterium; species Exiguobacterium sp. MMG028. Next base: position 1,315,700 of record NZ_JAQJIN010000001.1, on the reverse strand, counting down.
AAATGGAGAGACGTTAAGCCGAGTGACGAATGATATTGATTTGATTGGGAGCACGCTTCAACAAAGTGTGACGTCATTCATTACCTCGATTGTCACGATTGTCGGAATCTTGATTATGATGCTGTCCATCAGTCCACTGTTGACGGTCATCTCTCTCGTGTCTTTACCACTCACGATTTTTGCGATTCGTCCGATTCTAAAACGGTCACAACAATACTTTTCCGATCAACAGCGTCATCTCGGACGATTGAACGGTCACGTGGAAGAAATGTATACCGGGCACGCGGTCGTCAAAGCGTTCGGTCGTGAAGAGACAGCTGTCCGTGAGTTTGATGAGGTGAATGAAGAACTTTATGATGCCGGACGCAAGGCGCAATTTATCTCTGGGATCATCATGCCGATGACGATGTTCATCGGGAACATTAGTTACGTGTTGATCAGTGTCGTCGGCGGGATTTTAGTCACACAACGAAGCATCTCGATCGGGGACATTCAAGCGTTTATCACGTATACGCGACAGTTCACCCAGCCGATTACGCAAACGGCGAACATCGCAAACATCGTCCAATCGACGGTCGCTGCAGCGGAACGAGTATTCGAATTATTAGATGAAGAGGAAGAAGTGAAAGATGTAACGACTTATCGGTTGGAGCGAGCGGAAGGGAATGTCTCATTCCGTCACGTCGACTTCGGATATGGAGAGAATTTACTCATTCAAGATATGAACCTTGATGTGAAGACGGGACAAACGGTAGCCATCGTCGGTCCGACCGGTGCCGGAAAAACGACATTGATCAATCTGCTCATGCGTTTCTATGAATTGAACGGTGGGGAGATTTTGATTGATGGGAAAGACTCGCGTAAAATGTCGAGACAAGATTTGCGTCATACGTTCGGGATGGTCTTACAGGATACATGGCTCTTTAATGGGACAATCCGCGACAACATCGCTTACGGGAAAACCGGTGCGACCGAGTCTGAAATCGTCAACGCAGCGAAGACGGCGCATGCGGACTCGTTCATCCGGACGTTGCCAGACGGATATGACACCGTCTTAAATGAAGAAGCGAACAACATCTCGCAAGGTCAAAAACAATTACTGACAATCGCGCGAGCGGTTCTCGCTAATCCACCGATTATGATTTTGGACGAGGCGACATCGAGTGTGGATACGCGTACCGAGATTTTGATTCAACAGGCGATGAAACGGCTGATGAAAGGGCGAACGAGTTTCGTCATCGCACACCGTCTATCGACCATCAAGGATGCGGATTTGATTTTAGTCATGGACCAAGGTCGCGTCATCGAACAAGGGACGCATGAATCACTTCTTGAAGCGGGTGGTTTCTACGAAGATTTATATAATAGTCAGTTCGCTGAAAAAGAAGTGGTATAAGTGGAATAAAGGTTTTATGGCAATGTGATTAGGCAAAAGACGTACGAAGATGGATTTCGTACGTCTTTTTATTTTGTGTAATAATTACAAATCCGTTAAAATAAAAAAATGGGATAAAAAATGGAGGAACGATTATGGTTAAAATCTTACTTGCGGAAGACGAAGAAGTACTACGCATGCTCGTTATGGATACATTAGAAGATGAAGGATATGATATCGATGAGGCGCAAGATGGTGTGGAGGCCTATCGATTGATTGAAGAGAATGAATATGATTTGGTGATTGTGGACCACATGATGCCGGGTATGACAGGGCTTGAGGTCATTGAAAAAGTACGGAAGTTACCAGGGCGACAAGAAACGAAGGTAATGATGTTGACAGCGAAAAGCCAACAATCTGACCGTGATTGCGCGAATGAGATTGGTGTCGACTATTTCATTTCAAAACCGTTTAGCCCACTTGAACTCGTCAAAATCATAGGAGGCATTGTGAAGTGAAACAGTGGTTTAACAAAAAGCTCGGTCGTGACATCATGGTCGTCCTCTATTCGTTTCTTGTCCTTGCATTGGTCGGATCGGTACTGACATATGTCTATATCGAGAATCGATTGGAGGCCAACGAATCTAGATTACGTCAGGTCGATGAACGTATGGACCGATTGACAGAACTTTGGGATGATTGGCAGACTAATCAATACGATACACGTGGCTACCTCTTGTTTGGAGATACAGAATCCCTTGAGCGTGCAAGCGCGAATGAAGCAAAGTTCCAGCAGGAAATCAATTGGTTCAAAACAGAAATTCAAACACCACAAGGTCAGTTGTTTGCGGAAGAATTACAACAATTTCATGATTTTTATTATGACGTCATCATTCCGGTGACGTATGAGTATGCGCAAGCACAGCTAGATGGTGAGGTCACAGAAACGTTTATTGATGCCAATACCATTGCCGAGTTACCGACAGCCCGGCGATTGATTGACCAAGGCCTCGTCCAGTTCAATCCGGATCGTGGAATTGACATCCTCGGACCGATTGATCAAGTAGAGTCTTCTCTTGAAAACTATCGTCAGTTAATGACGTCTGAGAAAGAGAAGGTTTACGCAGAATCGCGCCTAAATAATGATATTCTTCAATTTTTATGGATTATGAGTATCGTCTCATTTGCTGGATTAATCCTATTGGTTATTCAGCCGTTTCTTCGTCGTCAAACACGCTTGATTTCAAAACTCTCGATTGCTTCGAATCGTTTGTTGAAAGGTGAAATCGTTGACTTGAGTGATCAAATGAAGCGCGAAGACGAAATTGGGACGATGTCTCGCTCGTTCCATAAGATGGCCGAGACACTTCGTGACAACGAACGTCATTTGATTGAAAAGAACCATGAACTTCAAGCACAGCAAGAAGAGTTGATTGCGCAACAAGAAGAGCTACAGGCACAGCAACAAGAACTTGAAGAAATTCTAGAGCAGACGCAACAAAATGAACAACATCTCGCCTATCGGAACGAGTTGACGGAGACGTTGGCCTCACGTGATTCGCTTACGGCTTATCCGGAGATTATCGAAAAACTCATTACCATCACAGATTCAGAAGTCGGTGCACTCGTCTTCGTGGATGATTCGGACACGTACCGCGTGACGAGCCATGGTTTGAATGACACATTGTCACGCCAGTTGCTCGATAGTGAGAATTCTGTATTGACACGAGCAATGACATTGAAGACGACGGTGCATTCGTCGAAACAAGTCGCAAGTGACCACCCACTCCCGTATCCGTACTATATGTTCGAGACGGCGGTGCCGGTCCATGACCCGACAGATGACTCGATCATCGCGTTCATCTATTTGGTTCGTTATAAAGACCGTTTCACACAAACGCAGATGGGTGACATCATGTCGTTCGCTCGCCAGCTTTCACTCTCGCTCTTACGGATGCGTCTGTTCGAAGAGATGAAGCGTGAAAAAGGGAAGACAGAACGCATCCTCGACTCGATTCGAGAGGCGGTCGTCTATATCGAACATGCGACGGATGATGTATTCGTCAACCGACCACTCTATGAGATGTTCCCTGAACTGAGTGACGTCAGCACGCAGGACCTTGAAGAAGAATCATGGGAAGAATGGCGTAACCGTCTTGTCGAAACCGTAGATCAAGCGGAAGACTTTACGAAATATACGAATCGATTGTTCACCGAAGACTTCCCGCATGACAGCGTCAGCTTCTCAATCCGTAAAGGTGAGATGAACCTGCAGATGTATGCGGAACGGATTATCGTTGGCGGTCTTTCGAAAGGGACGCTTCTCGTCTTCCGAGATATTACGAGTGAGACTGAGGCTGAACGATTGAAGAGTGAATTCATCTCTACGATTTCTCATGAATTGCGGACACCACTTTCGTCTATTTACGGATTCACAGAATTGATGGTGAAGAAGCAGTTACCAAATGAGAAACAAGCAAAATATTTAGAGACGATCCATGCGGAAACGGAACGTCTGACGCACCTCGTCAACGACTTCCTCGATGTGCAGCGTATGGAGTCCGGCAGTCAGATGTATGATCGGGAACAACTCGATATCGAACCAGTCGTACGTGACATGTTGACGTTCTATGAAGCGTCTTCCTTGAAGCACGAATTCGAATTGATCGCAGATGATGCACGATCTTACGAATTGTTCGTTGACTGCCAGAAGTTCAAGCAGCTGATGAGTAATCTATTGTCGAATGCCGTGAAGTATTCTCCACGTGGTGGAAAGATTACGGTGGAGCTTGCCCATCATGAGCATATCGTATCGATCAAAGTGAAGGACGAAGGGATTGGAATTCCGAGCGACGCGCTCGATCGATTATTCGATAAGTTCTATCGCGTCGATAACTCCGATAGCCGCGAAATCGGCGGAACGGGTCTTGGGTTACCGATCTGTCAAGAAATCGTCCGTGGCCATAACGGTCAAATTCATGTGGAATCGATTCAACACGAGGGATCGACCTTCATCGTTGAAATTCCTAGCTATGAATATGCTGTCCAAGAGGCAGAGACGACACCAGTATAATGAATGGAGTCATCCTCGAAGGATGGCTCTTTTTTTAGGAAAGCGTTCGCTTGACCAATCAGGAGAGGGTTCGTGTACAATGAAGACTGTACAACAACATAAAGGGGGGCATTAGAATGCCACTGATTGCATTCTTGCACACACACGTCACGAGCTGGATTTTGTTACTTATCTTATTTGCCGTAGCCTATATTGGTTACAAGAACGGCAACAAGAGTGGAAAGATCGCACATATGGCGTTTCGACTCATGTTACTCATCGCATTCGGAACAGGACTTTATCTCTACCTTCAATTGAACGGAGGCGGCACGTTCTATCACGTGAAAATCACAGTCGGGTTACTGGCATTGATTTTCGGTGAGATGACACTTGTCAAAGTGAAAAAGAACAAACCATCGAACGCCTTTTTCGGCGGATTTATCGTATTGGCACTCGTGACAATCTTTATCGGTTACGCATTACCATACGGACAATCTTTCTTCAACAGCTTCATTCAATAAGACTTTCCCACTTCGCACACCGAAGTGGGAATTTTTTGTTTGTACACAAATTATTAGGGGAAAATAAAAAAATCAGTAATCATGACGATGAGGTGAAACGATGGATCAACAAATGACGGAATGGACACGCGTATTACATGCACGGAAATGGATGAAACAAACAGAATCATTTTTACCACTATGGCACGGCTATATCGGATATAAGTTTGGTTTATTCGATGCACTTCAAGGTGGCGCAAGTATGGCGGAGATGAATTTACGACTCAAACGCCCGTTGACGCAACTTGCGCTAGAGCGTTGGTTAGAAGTTGGGGTCGCAGTGCGTCATTTGAAGAAGAGGGGATGGCGCTACTATCCGACACGTGGATTAAAATACCAGTTGTCTGGTAACGATGAGCGGAGCATCGGATTCATGCTCCAAGAGATGATGGAACTTCACATCCCTGCGTTGATCGCTTACCCAGAATTTTTAGAGTCTGGGAAACAAAAGACGTTTGATGGGGCCGAACACGGTCAAGTCGTCGCGAAAACATCGACGCTCGTCGAGACGGTCGCATTCCCAATCGTACAGCAACTGTTACGTCAGGCGAACGTCGGGTCGATGCTTGATATCGGTTGTGGGCATGGTGGTTATTTACGTAAATTACAAGCGCTCGAACCGAATTGGGAATTGACGGGGATCGATTTAGAGGAAGAGGTTATCGAAGAAGCGCGGTCTCTTGATGAACGGGGCGATATTCATTTTGAAGTCGCCGATTTCATGAACTGGGAAACAGAAGAACAATTCGATGCGGTCATGATGAACAATATGCTCTATTATTTCTCACCAGAGGAGCGAATCAAACTGCTTGAACGGCTTCGGAATCGTTTAGAAGAGAACGGGGTCGCAGTCCTTGTGACGCCACTTGCGGAGACGGCACTCGGCGGACGGTTCGCTTCTGCATTCAATGCCTTCATGACACTTCACGATAACTTATATCCGCTCCCGACCATTCCACGATTGCGCCGTCAAATGCAAGAAGTCGGATTTGAACAAATTCGCTTTATCCCGTTCATTCCAGAAGGGTCTTGGTATATCGTCATCGCCGAGCGAGGGAACAAGAATCTGCTCAATCAACCGATTCAAAATTGAACTTGTCTCCGGTCATTTCTATAATGATAGAGAAGCATAAGAGACTATTCACATAGGGAGTTGTTGAGTGTGTCGAAACAAAGAGTTGCCGTAATAGGGGCAGGACCCGGTGGATTGGCTGCTGCGATGCTACTGGCGCATCGTGGGGTAGACGTCACCGTATTTGAGAAACAACCGTTTGTTGGAGGAAGGACGTCACGTCTCCAAGTCGGCGAGTTCACGTTTGACCGAGGACCTACATTTTTAAACATGCCATATATTTTAGAAGAAATCTTTGAAGAAACGGGACGTGATTTACATGATTACGTCGAGATGAAACGACTGGAACCGATGTATGATTTGTATTTTGATCGTGGCACGCGTCAGCTTTCAATGACGACAGATCGTGATCAAATGCATCAAGCCATCGAAGCACAGTTCCCTGGAAATGGGGAAGGGTATGAACGATTCATGAGCGAACAGGCAATCAAGTTGTCCAAGTTGATGCCTGTCCTTCAGACCGCACATGATAAATTGACCGATTACGTCTCGTTGCGCGTACTCAAAGCACTGCCGTTTCTGTCGATTGGGAAGTCGCTTTATGATGTCTTATCCGAGTACTTCACGAGCGAAGAACTAAAGTATGCGTTTACCTTCCAAGCAAAATATTTAGGCATGTCCGCTTGGGAATGCCCGGGCGGTTTCTCCATTTTATCGTATATGGAACACTCATATGGGGTTCATCACCCAATTGGGGGAGTGAATCAACTTTGTCACGCGATGGCGAAAGTCGTGGAAGAAGAAGGTGGCTCCATACGTCTAGGAGAACCGGTGGAGCGCCTCCTCATGGAGGACAAGAAAGTGACAGGTCTCGTGGCCGGAAGTGTCCATTATGCGTTCGATGAAGTCGTAATCGGTGCTGATTTTGCACATGCGATGACGTCGCTCGTTCCTGACGGTAAACTATCGAAGTGGAGTCCGAATCAACTGAAGAAGAAGCGCTATTCGTGCTCGACATTCATGCTCTATCTCGGACTCGATCACATATACGAAGACGTGGCGCACCATTCAATTCACTTTGCAGACGACTATGAGTTGAACGTCAAAGAGATGACGCAAGAGTTGAAACTAAGCGAGGATTTCTCGTTCTACGTTCAAAACGCCTCACGCATCGACCCGACGCTCGCGCCTGCAGGTAAGTCATCGCTTTACGTGCTCGTACCGGTACCGAATAACTTATCCGGTCTCCCGTGGGAGGAACTGAAGACGACGATGACAGAACGTGTGCTCGACGCCCTTGAGACACGGTCTCCATATCGAGATATCCGGCAACATATTGAGGTGATGGAGACGTTGACACCAGTGGACTGGGAGACGTTCGGCGTGTATGAGGGGGCGACGTTTAACCTTGGCCATAATCTATCGCAAATGATGTATTTCCGTCCGCACAACCAATTTGAAGAGCTCGACAACGTCTGGCTCGTCGGCGGTGGAACGCATCCAGGAAGTGGGCTTCCGACAATTTTTGAATCGGCGCGAATCACGACGAACCTGTTACGTGAACGTGCAGGTGTCGGCCGATGAACATCAGCTTTGTCGGGGCAGGTGTCGGCACACTTTATGCCGCTCTCTTATTGACGAAACGTAATCCGTCGCTAAACATCACGATTTATGAGAAAGAAGCACGCGTCGGTGGACGGTTGAACTATGTCGAGTTTGAGAATGGGGCGAAAGTCGATGAAGGGCCGACAATCGTCTTGTTACCGAGTAAATTGAAGCAACAGTTGATGGAAGCAGGGCTACCAGAAAGTGAAGTCGAGTTGCTCGAAGTCGACCCGCTCTATCGCTTGCGCTATCAAGACGGGACATCGTTCTACAAATATCGGGACATCGAACGACAGGCAGAAGAAATCGAGCGGACGTTCGGTGAAGGGGACGCGTTTCGTCATTATATGTCGCAGAAGAAAGAAGAGTATCGGATTGGATTTGATACGTTTTTGGACCGAAGCTACGCATCAAAGACGGAACTATTCGAACCTAAGCTATTGCTCCTCCTGATGCGTCTGAAAGCATATGAAACCGCCCATGCGAACATGAAACGTTTCTTTGAGGACGAACGCCTACGAGTCGCCTACAGTTTACAGACACTCTATATCGGTGGTAATCCTTATGCGACGCCTTCTTTATATGGACTGATCCCGTATCGTGAACAGGAAGAGGGCGTCTGGTACGTAAAAGGAGGATATTTCTCGCTTGCGGCGAAAATGGAACAAGAGCTGAAGTGTCGAGGTGTCCGTTTCGTGATGAATGCGACCGTCAATCGCGTTCACGTTACAAACGGAGTGGCGGACGGTGTCACGGTCAATGACGAATATGTGTCTTATGACGCGGTTGTCGTGAATGGGGACTTCCCACTCATGGAGCGACTCATTGATGGCGTCACACCAAAGACATACGAACCGTCCAGCGGTACGTTACTTCTGTACTTTACCGTTGATGGAGCACTCGATTTACCAGTCCATCAATTTGATTTGCCAAACGATTTTGAAGGATCGATGCGCACAATCTTTGAGGATGGTAAACTAAGTGAGTATCCGGCGATGTACACGTTCAATCCATCACGGATTGATGCGACACTAGCGCCGGATGGGACGAGCGTGTTATATGTCCTCGTTCCTGTACCTCGTAAATTAGAACGGGAAGACTTTGAGACGCAAGGAACGATGGACCATCTATTCGGACGAATCGAGGCACTCGTACCAGGTTTTCGTGAGCGCGTGACCGAGATGAAAGTCCGGACACCGATGGATGCTGAGCGTTTCGGTCTATTTGAAGGAGGAAGCTTTGGGATTGCACCGAAGTTGTCTCAATCAGCTGCCTTCAAGCCACAGGCAAGACCGTTCCCGAAAATCGAACGATTGTATGCGGTTGGTGCATCTGTCCATCCATGTGGTGGCGTGCCAATTGTCATGATTGGATCACAGTTACTCGTGAAAAAAATGGAAGAAGAAATGGGGGCAATACATCGTGACGACACAAGAAGCGTATCGTCAATGTGAGGAAATCATGAAGAAAGGCTCGCTGACTTTTTATCGGGCCTTCTCTTTGCTCTCAAAACCAGATCGTCAAGCGGTCATGGCTGTGTATACGTTTTGTCGGACCCTTGATGATGCAGTTGATGAATCGGACCGTCCAGAAGAAAGTCTGGCGTCGTTTTTGCATGCGTTCGATCGTTTTTTGGCCGGGTATGATCAAGACGATGCACTATGGGTTGCCCTTCGAGATGTCTGGCAGCGCTATGAGATGGACGTCAATCCCTTCTTCGAGCTAGCAGAGGGGATGAAGTGGGATTTACATAAGTCGCGGTATGAGACGCTCGAAGAGACCGAACAATATAGCTACTATGCGGCGAGCACGGTCGGTCTGATGCTACTCCCGATTCTTGTCCCGAATCAAGATGCCGCCACAAAACGTCAACTTCGGCAAGGGGCCATTGACCTTGGAATTGCGATGCAACTGACAAATATTTTGCGAGATGTCGGAGAAGATTTGAACCGAGATCGCATTTATTTACCACGGACGATGATGCGACAGTTCGGTGTAACTGAAGAGATGTTACAGCAACGAGAAGTGACACCTGCCTTTATCGAACTATGGGAGGCGTTGGCGAAACGAGCGGAGTTCTTGTATGAACGCGCACGTGGAACCCATCACCTCTATCCACTGGCCAGTCGAAAGCCGGTTCAAGCGGCAGCGCTCCTATACGAAGGAATTTTAGATGCGGCTCGAGCAAACGGATACGATGTCTTCACAAAGCGTGCATACGTATCGACGCTTCAAAAAGGAAAGTTACTAGCAAAACTATAAGATGTCAGGTTTACTGTAGGCGTTTTTAGGCGTCTACAGTTTTTTGCGCAAAAAAAACCACTTTTGGCGGGGGACCAAAAGTGGCGTAAGCGTTATGTGATCCATTCATCGGGGAAATGAATGAATCGATTTGTGATGAAGCCCTAAAGATGTGCCGGGATTCATGGGGAATGAATCAGTTGGGACATCTTCGTTGAAACAGGATGCTTGATGGACTAAGGGGGAACATCATACGCAAGCTGTCTCAACTATGGGATACGAGTGGGGAAACTCGCTCATCACTTTTTCTCGGGTGTGACAAGTTCAAAACGCGATGAGGCTCGGGGAAGCCATTCGATCGCTACAGGTGTAACCAACGTTACAGAACTGCTTGAACTCGAATATGATATTATCACGTCTTTCAATTGTCGACAAGTGTCGAAACTCGCGTTCACAAAATGTTCATATTGTCAGAGGTATGTCCTCTAACATCGATCGTGCCGCGAATTGTCCTGAAAGCGTGACCATCGGGCTCCCTCCTCCAGGATGGGTCGAACCACCTGCAAACCAGATGTTCGACACGTCCGTCGAGCGGGCTGCCGGTCTAAAGAATGCACCTTTTTTCGAGTTGGCCGACGTGCCATAAAGAGCACCGTAATATGCATAAAAGTCACGGCTCAAGTCTTGTGGTGTCACACGTCGGTGGAAGAGAACCTCTTCTTCTTCCCAATCGACACCGAACGCGCGCAACCGACGACGTATCAAATGCTCATACGTATCTGCATCAATGTCGGTCAAATGCGCGGGGGCATTGACGAGGATGAACAAGTTGTCTCCTGCCTCCCCCATCGATGGGTCAGTTGCGGATGAATTGGAGATATAGATGGTCGGCTCGTCCGCATAGCGTTCTTCTTGGAAGAGTGCTTTGAATTCTCGCTCGTAGTCGTCAGAGAAATAGACGTTATGATGGGCGAGGTTCAGTCGTTTCGATAACCCGATCATTAACACGAATGCAGAGATGGACGGCTCGACGGTATCGCGTGTCGGGACCGGGAAAGAAGGACGGTCTTTCGCATCGACAAGTCGAGGATATTGCGTGAGCAGCTCGCCATTGAGCAGAACAGCATCACAAGAGATGACTTCTTTGTCATCAACAACGACTTCATGGGCTTTCCCGTTCAGGACTTCAATTTTCGTCACTTCGTGTCCGAGGCGGAACGTCACCCCGAGTTCACTCGCTCGCTTCGCAAACCCTTTGGCGATGTTCCAGTTGCCTCCCTTGGCAAAATAGACTCCTTCATTCAATTCTAAATGAGAGATGAGTGCGAACGTACCGGGTGTCACGTACGGGCTACTGCCGATATACGTCGCATATCGGTCGAGTGCCTGGATGATGCGCTTATCTTTGAAGTATTTCTGATGAAGGGCATGCAGACTTTGCAGCGGGTGAACTTTTACCATGTCCGCCCAAAGACCGGGATCTAATTTTGTCTCCATACGGGTGAAGAAGCGTTCGTTCGCGATTCGGAACAACTTCTCTGCTTCATCTAAATATGCTTGTAATTGATTTTTCTTCATTTGGTCATTCGTCAATCGTCGCACTTCCGACTCGAGCTGTGCCCGGTCGGCGCTAAATGTGAACGAGGAACCGTCCGAATAATGATTGACGGTATGTTGATCGAGTTTGATCAATTCAAAATAGTCATCAGGATTGGCACCGCTGTTTCGGATGACGGAACGAAAGACATCTGGCATCGTGATGGTGTTCGGACCGAAGTCGAAACGGTGCCCGTCGGTGATGACGGGCATAAGTTTTCCGCCGACATGTTCATTCTTCTCAATGACCGTGACGTCATAGCCGTGTGTGGCGAGCGTGACGGCAGCGCTCAGGCCACCTAACCCGGCTCCAATAATAACGATTTGCTTCATACATTTGTCCCCCTTAAGTAAGACGCTCGATTAGGAATAATGGCGACCTTTCCACGTGATCGGTAGACGTCTCCATTTACGGATGACGGCGTTCCCGAGTAAGGTCAGATAAGCGATCAAGCTGATTGGATGCAACCATGTACCGGATCCATGAGATTTTATGTCGACAGCAAGTCGGGCGAGGAGTACGAAGAGTGCCGCACTGATCGTTTGCCAACTTGGTGAAAATAGCCATGCGAACATGGCGGTCAACTGAATCCCGTAATACGTCAAAAAGTACAAGGCGAGTCCTACTGATTCATTCATTCCCTTGAATACGTTTTTTGAAAACCCGCTCCATACTTCTTCATTCGTCTCATACATATCACAAGAGATGAACGGGGCGACTTGAACGAGTGACGTCACTTTTTGATGACGCTTGAACATACGACATAAATCGATATCATCAATCAACGATGAACGGATCGCAGCGTGCCCACCAATCTCTTCGTAACTATTTCGTTCGACAAGTACATTCATTCCGTTCGCTGCCGCGAATGCTGGGTGTTTCACTTTTCGCCAGAACAAAGGCAGGTGTTGGGCGATAAGCACATGTTGCATCGGAATCAACAATTTCCCGAGAAATGTCGATGTCGGAAATTGGGGGAATCCGGATAAAAAGACAGCCTTTTCACGTGCGAGTGTCGCATGCATGCGGGCGATGAAGCTCGAATCGATGGTGACGTCCGCATCTAAAAAGAGGAGATACGGTTCAGTCGTATGTGTTGCGAGCTGATGACAGGCATGGACTTTGCCGGCCCAGTCATCAGGCAAAGGGACTCCCTGAATGACGGTGAATCTGACATCGTCTCCGATTGCGCGATTTAATCGTTCATATGTATCATCTTCGGAACGGTCTTCATAAATGTAGACATGAGTATTCTCCGGGATCGCCATTTGTAAATTAGTAATCAATCGGTCGACATGTCGTGACTCGTTTCGCATCGGGATGCAGACGGCTGTCGCCGGTGTTTTCCCAGGTTTTGCGAGTGGTCGTAAAAACGCTAGATTCACGAGTGTGAAGATGAGCATGCAGAGGGTCATGAACCAAAGAATCATGAGCCCTTCCTCCCCAGTCGGACGAACGTTTCTGTCCATTCGGCTAGATTGCGTCGCGGGCGGAACAAGGGAGCATAGGCGGTTGAACGCGTGATGACGTCATCTCTGACATCGTCATACAACTGCTCAAGTGCTTGCGCAATCTCTTGTTTTTGAGCTCTCCGAGTCGACGAGGTCACGCTGTACTTTCGGAATCGGACGTAGACAACGGGCTCGGCATGGCTTTCAAATGCATAATACATGGCACATAAATGAAGGGGACGCTCATTCAGTAACAGGGTCGCCCCAGATTCGATTTCAATCGGACGCATTTCTTGAGGGACTTCTCGACCTTGTGGATACATCCATACCGATTTGCCTGAAGCGAGCAACTCATTCGCATAGGCGAGGGAAGCACGCACATCGGATAGACTTCCTTTTTTCACAGAGAAAGCCCCAAGGTGACGAAAGAACGGGAAACGGCGCAATCCGTCTTCGTCCATCAACACATGGATGTCATGTCTCAAAAAATGTTCATTCACCATATACATGACGAGTCCATCCCACCAAGCACTGTGCGTACTTAAGATTAAACCAGGTGTCGGGATATCATCGGTTCGAATAAAAATATTATGAAACGTCGGACGAATCTGACGTTCCCTTACGAATGTTGAGAATACATTATTGAACCATCTCTTTTTGTGTGACTCGATCATCGCGACCTCTCCTTTCTAAAAGAATCACCCCAGACGTCAGAATGCTCAGGAAGCCAATTCCATAAAGCCCTGCGTTTACGGCCGTGACGCCAAAGAGGGCATGAAGCATGACGAACAAGTAAACGCCGTGCTGAATGAACAAGGAATCGACAGCTCGTTCGTGACGTTGCAAAATCCAGGAGAATATAAGGGATAATCCAAACCATCCAATAAAGTTTTGCGTCGGGATATCATAATACAAGCCATCATTGGCCCATTCCCAGTAGCCTTTCACGTTTGCCGCTACAGGATCGATTGCCATATCGAGCCATACGGCGAGAATCGGGACGAGCCATAAAATGTTGTTGCGGAATGTGAAAAGTCGGGCCACGGCAAAACTAGAGCCAATGACAGCGAGCCACGCCGCACCGATTGTGACAGGGACTCCAAATACAGTCGGACCGAATGCCTCGGCATAGACGTATTCGCTGAACGGGAACCCTGTTTTTACACCGAGTGTCTCGACGGCGATCGAACCGAAGAAAATAAACGGAACAATCCAAACACCTTGTCGAATCCCTTGATAAAGAATCGTTCCACCAATCGCGCCGGCGAGCCATAAAAAGACGGGGTTCGCCCATTCTAGCCAAGGCGGAAGCAAATCGAATCCGACTAAGATCAACCCAATGAAATACCAGACAATAAACCATTTCCAAATAAACGGATACACTTTCATTCCATCACCTCTTCTTTCATTCTAAAGCTCATCTCAGTCTTCGTCTAACAAATGCATGTACGAAAAAAGAGCCTCGTCGAACGAGACTCTTAATTGGCCATCCGCTTCCGTTTTTTCACGAACGAGAAAGCGATGAATAAGACATAAAACGGGACGGCGATGAACCAGAACGTCGGCCATTCTTTCCAACGTGCGAACATCATATACGTCACATAGACGAGGCTGATGGTAATGATGAACGAGTGACGTGGCAGTGGCACGTCTTTAAAACTCGGGATGCGGACACGGCTGACCATCAACAGGGCGAGCCCCGTGAAGAAAATCGGTGTCAACAGTTCGCTGACTCGGTCCCCGAACGTCGTGATGACGGCGAGCAGTCCACCGGCGGCCGTAATCGGGACGCCTGAGAAGTAACTTGCCGCAACGTTTGTCGCAGACAAGTTGAAGCGGGCGAGACGGTATGCCCCGAATAGCGGAAAAAGTGCCGCAAAGAACAATCCATAATTGCCGTAATCAATGAAAAACGTATAATAGGCGAGCATCGCCGGTGCGACACCGAACGTGACGATGTCAGCGAGCGAGTCTAGTTCCTTCCCAAAGTCCCCAGCGACTCCGAGCATACGGGCGAGTCGCCCATCTAAACTATCGAGCATCATCGCGATGATGATTAACAGTGTGGCGTTTGAGAAGTCACCACGTGCGGCGTAGACGATGGCGACGACACCACAAAATAAGTTTCCGAACGTAAAGGAGTTTGGAACCCACGAACGGATGCGTTCTTTCCACATAATTTTGCCCCCAGTAAGGTCATTGGCTGAACCAGCGACCGTTTGTGAATTGCAGTAAATCTTCTGGCTTCAACTCGATTTGATAGCCACGTTTCCCGGCAGAGATCGTGATGGTCTTTTTCTCTCTAGCTGCCTCATGCAAGTATACGGGAAATGGCTTCTTCGCCCCGATGGGAGAGACGCCACCCCGGATGTATCCGGTCAGTGCCTCGAGCTCTTTCATCGGGACAGGCGATGCTTTCTTCGTTCCCCAAGCTTTAGAGGCTGCTTTTAAATCAATGTCACGCTCTCCGGAGATGAGAAAGAAGGCGTATTGTTTTTTCTCGTTCACGAGACAAATCGTTTTGTACAGTTCATCGAGCGATTTCTGAAGCGTCTCCGCAACATGCTTGGCAGAGACGTCGGTTTCATCGACTTCATACGTATGATAAGCGAACGGAATCTTCTTTTGTTTCAGTTGCCGAGCGGCGTTTGTCAGTTGCATCTGACTCATCCTTTCGTGACCGACTTCTTTTAGAATAGCAAATCAACCAACTTCACGGCAATTGAACTTCAAAAAACTTTTCAGAAAAGGAAGGAGTTTGACGGAATAACGAAGAAATGAACAGTGATTCATTTTATAAGGGGGAATGAAAGTGGAGACGATTCAATTGACGACACACAATGGGGTAGGGTGGTTGAAACTGAACCGACCTGAAAAGCTGAATGCCTTGAACGAGACGCTGCTACGTGAAATGAAAACGGCAATCGATGAATTTGATCAGGACGACGCGGTTCGCGTCATCGTTCTTGTCGGCGAAGGACGGGCATTCTCATCTGGACAAGATTTAACGATTGAAAGCGATGCAGATTACGGGGAATATTTAGAGGAGGTGTATCATCCACTCGTCCGTGCGCTTTTCTCATGCCATAAGCCAATCATCGCGGGCATTCATGGCGTCGTGGCGGGAGCGGGACTAAGTTTGGCACTTGCGGCAGACGTTCGAATCGTCGCCAAGTCGACGAAGTTCAGCTCGGCGTTCATCAAAATCGGATTGGTCGCTGATGCAGGAGGACCGTATCACTTACGTCGACTTATGCGAGACGACCTCGCATTAGATTGGTTGTGGAGTGGCAGTACGATTGACTCGGAGGCCGCGCACACATTCGGACTTGTCACAGAGCTCGTGGAAGATGCAATGTATACAGAGCGATTGACCTCATATGCGGAAACACTCGCTGCAAAATCACCGGTCGCTGTTCAAGGGATGAAGGCGCTCATGCGGGCTGCTTCATTTGAAGAGGGGTTGAATGAAGAAATCGATTGGCAACGGAAGTGTGGGGACACGGACGTGCACCGCCAGGCGATGCAGGCATTCTTGATGAAATGAAAAAAGCGGCCGCGGCCGCTTTTTTACGTGGTTGATTTGGCTTCGAACTGGAAGCCTTTTTGTTGCCACGTTCCGTACTTCCAACGACGGAACGCGAAGAAACCACGGAACCACTCATCGAGAGAGAAGGCGAGCCAAATCCCGAGGATGCCGAGCCCCATTTGAAGACCGAACAAGTAGCTGAATGCTACGGCGACACCCCACATCGAGGCGATTCCAATCATGACTGGGAAGCGGACGTCTCCAACGGACTTCAACGATCCCATCAAGACGATGTTCATGGCGCGCCCTGGCTCTAAAATGAGCGTCGCCCATAAGATTGGCACTCCGACCGCGATGATGTCAGGGTTTGACGTGAAGAGTCCGAGTAGCGACTCGCTGAACACCGCCAATCCGAGAGAGGCGACGAACGAGGCGAACATGGCAATCTTCAATGTCTTGACAGCGCGATGATACGCCTCTTTGAAACGTTTGCCTCCGATATCTCGCGCAATCAGGAGCTGTGTCCCTTGCGCGACGGCGACGGTGAATAAGAAGGCGAGCATTGACAAGTTCATGACGTATACCCGTGCGGCGAGGGAAGCTTCTCCCATCGTCGCAATGAAACCGGTAATGATGATCTGTGATGCTTGATAAGACAAGTTCTCTCCTGCAGAAGGAACACCGATTTGAAGGAGCGACTGGATGTCGTCTTTCTTCGGTCGTAACACTTCTTTTAACGGGAAGCGGATCAAAAGCTTCCGTTTGACGAGCCAGAACAACAGGACCATAGCGGCGAATCGTGCAATCACGATGGCCCAAGCGACGCCGGCAACACCTGTGACCGGAAGTCCGAACCAGCCGGTAACGGCAAAAATGGCACCGACTGCGGTGATGATATCAATCAGAAGCGTCGCGAGCATGGCGTGTTTCGTCATCCCGTGACTTCGTAGAATCGAGCTGAGCGCCATGATGAGCGCTTCGGTGAATAACGACAAGCCGACGATTTGCAGGAACAACAGACCGTGTGCAAACAGTTCGTCCGATAGACCGAACAGGCGTAAAAACGTTTCACCGAACAAGAAGATGACGACGACCATGATTGCGCCGAGCCACATATTCAAACTGACGGCAGAGCGGGCAAAGTCACGACTCTTCTTCATGCGCCCCGCCCCGATGGCCTGACCAATCAAGATGGTCGCCCCGACAGACGTCACACTGAAGACAATCAAGAACACGTTTAAAATTTGGTTGGCAACCCCGACGGCCGATGCGGCGGCGTCTGAGTAGTGTGCGAGCATCAATGTGGCGATGATCCCGGTTCCCATGTGGAGGGCAAGTTCGATGAAAATCGGCCACGACAGTTTGAACAGGGTGAGCTGTTCCGTTTGTTTCGTCTGCATGTAGTGTATTCTCCCTTTTCTCTATAATTCTTTCTGTTAACTATTTGTTTTATAAAAATGTCAAAGGTCATCTTACTCCTTATGAAATGAAAAAGAAAGGGGTTTGCTAAATTATTTTCAACAAAAAAATCACCCGAAGAAATCAGGTGATTTTCGAAATTATTTCAATTTCAGAATAGCAGCACTAAATGGTGCAAGCTCGATTTCGAGTGAATCGAGATCACGGTCGTGTAACAAGTCGTAGGCGGCGCCACGATAACCGAGCGGACTTAGTTTCGACGTAGAGTCCGAGTTGTTGAAGTAGACCAAGTACGTCTCATCTTTCGTGCAACGCTCGATGATGACGGCATTGTTGGCGTCGTCGACCAAGTTGAAGCGATACGAGCCGGCGTTCGCGAGCACGGGGTGGTCTTTCCGTAACTGGATGAGCTTTTGAATGTAACGGAAGAGGTTACGGTCTTCTTCGGCTTCGTCCCACGGCATACAGCGACGGCAACCTGGGTCTTGTTCTCCCTCGAGTCCGATTTCATCCCCGTAGTAAATACATGGGCTACCTGTGTACGTGAGCATCGACGTCATCAACAGCTTGAACTTGCCTTTATGACCTTTCGTCCGCGTCAACGCACGAGGTGTATCGTGTGAGTCGATCAAGTTGAACGTGACTTCGTTGACGTTCATCGTGTTCATCATCTCGACACGCGTCAATTCGTTGCGGAACTCAGAAGCAGTCGTCCGATCGAGCGCGAAATAGTTCAAGCTTGCGTTCGTGAACGGATAGTTCATGACGGCATCGAACTGATCGCCTTGTAGCCAAGGTTGCGCGTCGTGCCAAATCTCCCCGAGGATGTAGGCTTCCGGGTTCGCTTGCTTGACTGCCTTGCGGAAGTCACGCCAGAACGCATGGTCGACTTCGTTGGCGACGTCTAGGCGCCATCCATCGATGCCGAATTCTTCGATCCAGTAACGGGCGACATCTAATAAGTAAGCTTTCAACTCTGGATGCTCCGTATTGATCTTCGGCATATTCTTCTCGAATGCGAACGTATCGTAGTTCGGCTTCGGCTCCGTCACGATCGGGAACTCACGGAGATAGAACCAATCGCGATATTCAGACGCCGGACCGTTCTCGACGACATCTTGGAACCATGGGTGGTGATAGCCGACATGATTGAAGACGGCGTCGAGCATGACCTTGATGCCATTCTCGTGCAAGAGGTCGACCATTTCTTTAAATTTCTCTTTTGTCCCGAACTGTGGATCGATTTCCATATAGTCGAGCGTATCGTACTTGTGGTTCGTCGTCGCTTTAAAAATCGGGCAGAAATAGATTCCGGTAATCCCGAGTTCGACCAAGTGGTCGATATGGTCAATCACCCCTTGGAAATCCCCACCGAAGAAGTTTGTGATTGTCGGCTCTGTCGAGTTCCATGGCAGTGTCTCTTCTGGATTAAGTGAAGCATCTCCATTCGCGAAGCGATCCGGGAAGATTTGATACCAAACCGTGTCCTTCACCCATGACGGTGCGTGGAAGATATCAATCGGATTGATGAACGGGACACAGAAGTAATAGCCCGTATCATCAAGTGGTTTTTCTTCGAACCATCCTTTTTCGGTATAGACGGCTGTCTCTTGTCCATCATTCAAACGGAATCCGTAGCGAAGGCGACGGAAAGGTGGTTTGATGGCGATGAACCAGTAGTCATAGGCGTCGTCAAAACCGATTTTCTCCATTGGAGTCTCGTATGTACGCCAGTAGCTCGGCTTGTCCGGGTCAAAGTTCCACATAGCTGGGTCTTCAGAATGCCAATCATAAGGGTCGTTCCAAATCAAATCGACCGATTCAATATCACCACGTTTCGTATGAAAACGGATGTGGATCGTCTCACGGTCATATTTGTAAACGAACGGGGACATGGCACGATGATAAATCGCTTCTTTCATCATAAGGAAAACATTCCTTTCTTTTATAGGGGATGACATCATTTTACAACACTGTGAATCAAAGAGAATAGGTGTTGCGAAAACGTTTGCTCAAGCAAAGGGTAATAAAGCGTTTACATTTTGTCAATTGCTGAAACTCATAAAAAGTGAAGATTTGAGAACAAAATTTTATAAATTACATAAATGGGTCAACAGACGTAAAAAAAGTGTAAAAAAAGACTTGTAAAACGCTTTCACAACTGTATAATAAAAATTGAGGTGAGGATGCAAACGTTTTCACTACCGTGTCAATTTCGTAGCGGAGTTTTAAAATTGACGTGGTCGTGCGATTGCGCAAATCTGACCATACTATTTCCTTGGGGAGGTTTTTCATCATGAAGATGAAAAAAATGGTAGCAGGACTTTCAACAGCAGTATTCGCATTCGGTGCACTTGCTGCATGTGGTGGCGGAACAGACAACGGATCTTCTAACGAAGGTGGTTCTTCAAGCGAGAACAAACCTGAAAAGATCGTCATCTGGGAAGACATCGAAAAGTCTGAAACAACGAAAGAAGTTGCGAAGGCGTTCGAAGAAGAGCATGGCGTAAAAGTTGAAGTCGTCGAAGTACAGATGACGGATCAAAAAGACAAGCTTGCGCTTGACGGTCCAGCTGGTAAAGGTCCAGACATCGTTCTCGTACCACACGACCAAATCGGTACAATCGCTGACCAAGGTCACTTGGCTCCAATCGCTGACGAAGGATCACTTGACGCATTCACAGACGCTGCGAAATCAGCTGTCATGTTCGATGGTCAAGCTTACGGATATCCTAAATCAGTTGAGACACCAGTTCTCATGTACAACAAAGATTTGATGGCTGAAGCTCCAGCATCAATGGACGACCTCTACAAGTTGTCAAACGATGTAAAAGCTGATGGTGAGTATGGATTCCTTGCACTTTGGGATAACTTCTACTTCGCACACGGTGTTGTCGCTGGATTCGGCGGATACGTGTTCAAAGAAGATGGTGGCGCACTCGACCCATCTGACATCGGTTTGAACAACGAAGGCGCGGTTGAAGGATTCGAATACATCGGTAAATGGTACGAAGAAGGCCTCTTCCCTAAAGGATTGATCGGTGAGTCTGGCGGCCAAGCGATGGACCAACTCTTCACTGAGAAGAAAGCTCATTCAGTCATGAACGGACCATGGGCTGTAGCTGGTTACACAGATGCAGGCGTAAACCTCGGAGCGGCTCCAATGCCAACACTTCCGAACGGTGAGCCAATCAAGACGTTCATGGGTGTGAAAACATATGCCCTTTCAGCTTACACAGAAAACCAAGAGTGGGCTGAAATGTTCCTTCAAGAGTTGACGAATGAAGAAAACGCATTGGCAATGTTTGAAGCATACAACGAGATCCCGCCAGTATCAGCACTCGAGTCGAACGAAACAATCACGTCGAACGAAGTTGCGAAAGCGGTATTCGACCAAGCGACAAACGCAATCCCAATGCCGAACATTCCTGAAATGGGACAAGTTTGGGAGCCAATGGCACAAGCACTTCAGCTTGTAGCGACTGGTAAACAAGATGCACAAAAATCTGCAGACGATGCAGTGAAAGTCATCGAGCAACAAATCCAAGCAAACAACCAATAAGGAATTGAAATGACGGGGTGCGCCACATGGCGTTCCCCCTCATTTTCTAGCATTGAGCAAACGTTTGCTTGATTGATTTGCTCAAATCGAAAGGAGAAACTGAGGATGGCTGCAATTGCGAACCCTAAAACACCGGACCAACGCCCGGACAAGCCTACAAACCATGCTCGGAACGCGGGACTACTTTCCATCATTCCGGGACTCGGACAGTTATATAACAAACAATACGCGAAGGCGGTAGCGTTCTTTATCGTCGTCGTATCTTATTTTGCCGTAAACTATGATCTATTTTTCAAAGGGGCGGGCGCCGGACCAGGTGACCGTGGAGGACTTTGGGGATTGATCACGCTTGGTGAAGTGCCAGGACCTCGTAACGACCACTCCATCTTCTTGATGGTCGAGGGGATTGTCGCGTTAATTTTACTTTTCTTCGGAATCGCGTTCTATGTTTGGAACATTCGTGACGCCTATCGTGTCGGTCGCGCTCGTGATCAGCATCTAAACCTTCCATCGTTCCAAATGCAACTTCGCAACTTGCGTGACCATGGATTCCCATACTTAATGTTAATCCCATCACTCATTTTGTTGGTGTTTACCGTTATTCTTCCATTGATCTTTACGTTCTTGATCGCCTTCACGAACTATCGCTATAACAACGCACCACCTGCGAAACTCGTGGAATGGGTCGGATTCGAGAACTTTACACGTATTTTTGAAATCGATATCTTCCGTGACACGTTCGTCGGTGTACTCGGCTGGACGCTTGTCTGGACGGTCGCTTCAACGACAGGTGTCATCGCGATCGGGATTTTCCTTGCGGTACTCTTGAACCAAGAAGGTCTTCGCTTCCGTCGTTTGTTCCGCTCAATCTTGATTTTGTCTTGGGCAGTTCCAGCATTCATCACAATCTTGATCTTCCGTTCGATGTTCAACGAATCGTTCGGGGTGTTCAATACGACGATCTTGCCGGCACTCGGTCTTGACCCAGTCAACTGGATGACCGATCCGACGGCGACACGAACAGCACTCGTTCTCATTCAATGGTGGCTCGGATTCCCGTTCATCATGACGCTCATGACAGGGGTCCTTCAGTCGATTCCTGGTGACTTATATGAAGCGGCAACGATTGACGGAGCAACCATCTTTGATAAGTTCCGTTTGATCACATTGCCGATGCTCTTGTTCGCAACTGCACCGATCTTGATCACGCAGTTCACGTTCAACTTCAACAACTTCAACATCATTTATCTCTTTAATGGCGGTGGCCCTGCTGTACCTGGACAAACGGCCGGCGGTACCGACATCTTGATTTCTTGGATTTACAAATTGTCTCTCGGTGCCAACCCGCAATACGGACTTGCGGCTGCGATCACACTCATCTTGTCATTCTTCATCATGACACTTGCCGTGATCCAGTTCCGTCGGACAAAATCTTTCAAAGACGAGGATATGATCTGATATGAAAAAACAAAAACGAATCAATTTGGCGATCTCGTATGTCATCTTGACGCTTGCGTCGATCATCATTCTCTATCCGATGCTTTGGGTTGTCGGTACATCATTCAACCCGGGGCGTACGATTACGTCAACGATTATTCCAGCGAACCCGACGTTTATTCACTATAAAAACTTGTTTGACCTAACGATTTCGGATTATAGTTTATGGTATGTGAACACGTTGAAAATCGCTTTCATCACGATGGCGCTTTCTGTCGTCTTGGTGACGATTACTGGTTACGTCTTCTCACGCTACCGTTTCGTCGGACGTAAGAACTCACTCGTCTTGTTCCTTGTCCTTCAAATGGTGCCACAGTTCGTTGCGATCATCGCGATTTATGTATTGCTCAACATGCTAGGTCTTCTTGACACACATACAGCACTCATCTTGCTCTACGCAGGTGGTGCGATTCCGATGAACACGTACTTGGCGAAAGGGTACTTCGACACGATTCCAAAAGAACTTGACGAAGCTGCCCGCATGGATGGTGCAGGTCACCTCCGAATCTTCTGGCAAATCATCTTGCCACTTGCGAAGCCGATTGTCGCAACGATTGCTCTCTTTAACTTCATGGGACCATTCAACGACTTTATCTTGGCATCGCTCGTCCTTCGTTCACCAGAGAAACAAACATTGGCAGTTGGTCTTTACAACATGATCTCGAAACAGTTCGATAATAACTTCACGTTATTCGCGGCGGGTGCGGTTCTTTCAGCCCTTCCGATCGTTATCTTGTTCTTCATGTTCCAACGCTACTTCGTTTCTGGCCTTACAGCGGGTGGTACGAAAGGATAATACTCGTAAAAGGAGGAAGCGATATGAGGCGAGGCGTCGTGCTCGTGCTCCTGTCGCTTCTTTTGTTTCCGACAGTCGTCGGTGCAAAGGAAGCTGCTACTTGGGAACAAGAACGCATGTATTTTATTATGGTCGACCGATTTGTTGACGGGAACCCGGACAACAATGAGCAAGTCGACAAAGATGATCCGAAAGCGTTTCATGGCGGAGACATCCGTGGGGTCATCGAAAAGCTCGATTATATCGAGTCACTCGGCTTCACATCGATTTGGTTGACACCCGTTTTTGAAAATATGCCGGACGGCTATCACGGGTATTGGATTAAGGATTTTTATAACATCGACCCGCAATTCGGGACGAAAGAGGACTTACAAGAACTTGTCGCGGAAGCACACAAACGAGACATGAAAGTCATTCTCGACTTCGTCGTCAACCACGTCGGCCCGAACCATCCATGGGTGGAAGAAAAACCGGAATGGTTCCACGAACAGCTACCGATCGTGTTCTGGAAAGACCAGGAGCAGGTCGAGACACACTGGTTATTCGATTTGCCGGACTTTAAGACAGAAGATCCGGAAGTCAAATCGTATTTGATCGACGCGGCAAAGTATTGGATCGAAGAGACAGACATCGATGGCTACCGTCTCGACACGGTCCGTCACGTCGATAAGGCGTTCTGGAAAGACTTTGTCGAAGGTGTTCGGTCGGTCGACCCAGACTTTTACTTACTCGCTGAAGTATTTGACCCGGACCCACAATACGTCGCGCAGTATGACGACCTCGGGTTCAACAGCATCACGAACTTTACATTCTACGACCGGGTATCAAAAACGATGACGCAACAGCAGGCGAACGTCGATGAGATCGATGTTGCCGCAAGCTATGCCGAAACGTTCTTTAACGACCCGAATCAGATGGCGACGTTCCTCGATAACCATGATGTCGAACGGTTCATGCATATGGCTGAACTCGGCGGCGTGGAATCGGCGGAACGACGGTTGCGCCTCGGGTTGTTCGCGCTTTATGCGTCACCGGGTATGCCAATCGTCTTCCAAGGGACTGAAAATGCACAAACAGGTGGAGCCGACCCGGCAAACCGTGTCATGACTGAATT
Organism: Exiguobacterium sp. MMG028; assembly: GCF_027947425.1. Lineage (NCBI taxonomy): Bacteria > Bacillati > Bacillota > Bacilli > Caryophanales > Exiguobacterium > Exiguobacterium sp. MMG028. The sequence goes on along the minus strand of NZ_JAQJIN010000001.1, from coordinate 1,290,830 downwards.
CCCGGGAAATGAAGAGTTACACGAATACGTCGCAACGATGAACCGCATGCGTGAAGAGTATCCTGTTTTTGCGACAGGTGAACAGCGTATGATTGCATCGGAAGATGGAATGGCCGTCTTTGAACGTAAAGATGGGGATGACGTCGCGTTATATGCGATCAACATGAACAGTGAGGATCGAGAGATTGAGATCGAGGTCAGTGAAATCGGGGAAGATACAAGACTTCGTGGTCTATTATTCTCACAACTGGTCACAGATCAACGCGGAACGTTTACAATTGAACTATCTGGTGAAAGTGCGAACGCTTACATCGTTGAGGAGTCATCGGTAAATCCGTGGATGATCGGGTTGATCGTCGTCACGATTCCGATTTTCTTGACAGGTTTGGTCATGTGGAAGCGCCGCAAATAAAGATATGACACGCCGAAAGGCACGAATTGAATTCACGGAAGCAGGGGGGAACACCATGCAAATCACAATTAAAGATGTTGCGAAGCACGCGAACGTCGCGCCGTCGACGGTATCTCGCGTCATCGCCAACAGCCCAAGAATCAGTCAGAAGACAAAAGAACGGGTCAGAAGCTCGATGGAAGAGCTCGGTTACCACCCGAACATTCATGCGAGAAGTCTTGCCAACCGCTCGACACAGTCGATTGGTCTCGTCATGCCGAGTGCGGCAACAAAGACTCTCCAAAACCCATTCTTCCCAGAAGTGTTGCGAGGAATCAGCACGAAGGCGCATCAAAACGGTTATTCACTCTACATGACGACTGGTGTGACAGAGGAAGAGGTGTTGTCGGGTGTGATCGAGATGGTACAAGGACGCCGCGTCGACGGTGTCATTGTCCTCTATTCACGTGAAGACGACCAAGTCGTCCAATACTTACGACAAACGAAGTTTCCGTTCGTCGTGGTCGGGAAGCCGTTCGGGGACGCTTCTTCAATTACGTACGTCGATACGGACAACTATTTAGCAGGGCGCGAAGTGACGAAGCATCTCTATAATCTAGGTCACCGTCGCATCGCCTTCATCGGAGGATCGGACAAACTCGCCGTAACACAAGACCGCCGAAACGGATACGCGACGGCTCTCATGGAGGCAGGCATTCCGGTATGTGAGGACTATATCGCACGGGCCGAGTTCATGACGAAGGGCGGCGCAAAAGCCGTCCGTGAGTTGCTTCAAAATGAAGAGCCACCGACAGCTGTCGTCGTCAGTGATGACATGATGGCACTCGGGGTCATCAGTACACTCAGCGAGATGGGGCTCAAGATTCCAGAAGATGTAGCTGTCGTCAGTTTCAATAACGTCTACATCGCTGAGCACTCGAACCCGCCGCTCACTTCGGTCGAGATTAACATTTTCGGTCTCGGTTTTGAGGCGACGAATTGCTTGATTGAACAAATTAGCGATAATGCCCCACCATACGGAAAACGCGTCATCGTTCCACACTATTTGGTCGTCCGCCAATCATGTGGACAAAAAAAGAGTAAAGCGGAGACACTCGAATCAAATTCTTAATCATCTAGACGATCTCGCAAGGAGCGAGGTCGTCTTTTGCATATCCTGTTGATTGAAGTCGTCTGAAATGGGGAACATTTCTCACGAACGGATTGAAATTGAAAGGATGGATAGAGATGAGCGAAAAACGATTTGTCGGAACATACGATACGAAAGAGAGCCTGCTTTCTAAAATTAACGAACTGAATGAAAATGGTTATGATGAAGGAGAATTATATGTCGTGACCGAACAGGAAGACGCTGTCCACGTACTCAAACACGAGACGAACGTAAACGTGGAGAATGATGACGCGTCTTGGTTAGACAACCTTCAGGGCGACACAAGTCAGGGCAAAGATATGAAACAGGCGCTACACGACCTAGGCATCTCAGATGATGAGGTAGCGCAGGCACATGCACAATTGAAACATGGCGGATATGTGCTCGTTATCGATGAGCCTGATACGGGGTTCAATGATGGTCGGAGCGCTCTATTCGAAGGGCATGAAGCGAATGCGGCGTTCGGTGAGGGTGAAGAAAATCAAAAGTGATGACCCATTAAGACTGTCTCCGCGAGAGGCAGTCTTTTTATTTAAAAACTGTGACAAAAAAAGAAAGAAAAAGTTTTATGCAAACGATTGCATTCTCTCTTCAGTTGTGTAAAATGAAAGGTGAGATTAAATACAGCGCTTTCATAGACAAACGGTTGCATGAACTTGTTGTCCGTCGAAGGTAGCCTTGTAGAGAAAAAGGAGTGGCAGACAGATGAAACGATTGTTTGCAGTCGATGAATGGAAAGTAACAGAAGAAGGTCTTCACCCGAAAGAAAACCGTCTTGCTGAATCAATCACATCGCTCGGAAACGGGCATATGGGGATGCGAGGAAATTTCGAGGAAGATTACTCGAATGATACGCACCAGGGATTCTATGTGGCGGGCGTCTATTACCCGGACAAAACACGTGTCGGTTGGTGGAAGAACGGATATCCTGAATACTTTGCCAAAGTATTGAATGCGACAAACGTCATCGGTCTACGCGTCGCGATCAATGGAACACCTGTCGATTTGGCGAAGTGGGACGTGAAGGACTTTACACGTGAATTGGATATGCAGCGTGGTGTCCTCACGCGAACGTTCACATTGATGAACGGGACAGAAGAGACAAACGTAGAAGTCGTCCGTTTCTTCTCCATCGTCGACAAAGAAGTATTAGCGATTCGTTACAACGTCACACCGGTGAACTACGAAGCGAAAATCGAGTTCACGCCATACTTAGACGGCGATGTCGAGAACGAAGATTCGAACTACGATGAGAAGTTCTGGCTCCCGGTCGACCGTGGCATCGAAGAACGCTTCGGTTTCGTGACGACGAAGACGAAAAAACTCGATTGGCACGTTACGGCATCGATGATTGCGGACGTAGAAGGCGCTCGTTGTGAAGTGCTCGAAGCGACAGACCTCTTCGTGGCGAACAAATTCACGGTCAATGTGACTGCCGGTGAGACAGCGACAGCCTATAAATATGTATCTGTCGTGACGAACCGCGACTATGCGATTGAAGACCTTCAATCTGCAGGGATGAAACGCGTCGAAGCGGCGTTTGAAAAGGGCTTTGAGACGCTTCTCACTGAACAGACGGAAGCGTGGCTCGCACGTTGGGAAGATGCTGACGTTCGAATCGATGGAGATATCGAAGCGCAACAAGGAATCCGTTTCAACATCTTCAACATGTATCAAACGTATACGGGCGAAGATTCGCGTCTTAACATCGGGCCAAAAGGATTCACAGGCGAGAAGTACGGCGGTGCGACGTATTGGGATACGGAAGCCTATTGCCTCCACTTCTACTTGGCGACAGCCAAACCAGAGGTCTCATGGAACTTGCTTAAATACCGTCACAACCAATTGCCGCAAGCAAAAGAGAACGCTGTGAAGAATGTCGGTATGGAAGGTGCGCTCTACCCGATGGTCACGATGAACGGGGAAGAGTGCCATAACGAGTGGGAAATCACGCATGAAGAGATTCACCGGAACGGTGCGATCGCCCATGCCATCTTCAACTATACGAACTTTACAGGCGACAAGTCTTACCTTGGACAATACGGACTTGAAGTATTGGTCGAGATCTCGCGTTACTGGGCTAGCCGCGTCAACTTTGTGCCACACAAAGACGTGTATATGATCCTAGGCGTCACAGGTCCGAACGAATACGACAACAACGTCAACAACAACTGGTACACGAACTTGATTGCCGCATGGACGCTTGAATACACGCAAGAAGTATATAACTACTTGAAAGAAGCTGAGCCTGCACGTCTCGAAGAGCTCGTGTCGACACTCGGCATCACAGACGCTGAACTTGCGAAGTGGGCAGACATTCAAACGAAGATGTACTATCCGAAAGACGAGCTCGTCCCAGATGTCTTTATGCAACAGGACGGCTTCATGGATAAAGAGCAAATCTTGGTGAAGGACCTCGATCCGAAGCACCTTCCACTTAACCAAAACTGGTCGTGGGATCGCATCCTCCGCTCGAACTTCATCAAACAAGCGGACGTCCTTCAAGGACTCTACACGTTCGGTGATCGCTTCACGCTTGAACAGAAACGTGCGAACTTTGACTTCTACGAGCCGCGCACGGTTCATGAGTCGAGCTTGTCACCATGTGTCTATTCAATCATTGCGGCAGAAGTCGGGTATGAGGACAAAGCGGTCGAACTGTATCAACGTTCGGCACGACTCGATCTCGACAACTACAACAATGATACAGAAGATGGGTTGCACATCACGTCGATGGTCGGTTCATGGATGTCCATCGTTCATGGTTTTGCGGGTATGCGCATTCAAGGGGATCACCTCTCATTCAGTCCGATGATTCCGAAGGACTGGAACGGCTATTCGTTCAACATGCTCTGGCGTGGCCATCACTTGACGGTCACATCATCACGTGAACAAGTGACAATCAAACAAACAGGTGGTACAGATGTAACGCTTCACGTGTATGGAAATGCAGTAACGGTTCCTGCGAATGAATCGATTACAATTGAAACAGTGAAAGCGTGACCAATTGCTTCATACGAACAAGCCGACCTCGGTCGGCTTGTTTTTGTATGAAAAACTTATCAGATTTCCTGCATATTTGCTGTATGCAGCATGAATAATCTATGTTATCTTGATTCTTAGCTATTTTGAGAAAGGGGAGTTGAAGCTTGACGGAAGCCGTTAAAGAACATACACGAATCGGGGTTGTCTCGATCATCGGAGGATTGTTCGTTGCCTTATCCATGACATTATTTTTAATTCCAGCCGGCGTCTATTCGACAGGATTTACGGGCCTTGCCCAAATCTTGACAGCACTACTAGCTGGTACACCGTTTGAACTAGGGGAAGGGCTCTGGTTCTTTATTCTGAACGCACCACTGCTCGTCGTTAGTTATTTTATGCTCGGTCGGAATATGATGATCCATACGCTTGTCAGTGTCGCCTCGGTTACGTTGTTCATTCGTATGCTTCCGCAATCGCAGCTCCTCTCGGACGACCCGTTATTGAACGCCGTGTTCGGCGGTGTGCTCTTGGCGATCGGTTCGGGGATTACTATTCGGTACGGTGCCTCGACGGGGGGCTTTGACATCGTCGCGTTGATTCTTGCGAAATTCACGAACAACTCGGTCGGTGTCTACCTCTTCTTGATGAATATGATGATTGCGCTCGCAGCAGGTGCCTTGTTCGGATGGCCGACAGCGCTCTACACGATCGTCTTCTTATACGTGACATCAAAAGTAATCGATGAGATTTACACGAATACGCAACGTCAGACGCTCTTCATCGTGACGAACCATCCAGATGAAGTGACGAAAGAATTGCATCAACACGTGTTCCGTGGCATCACGCTCATGCCGGCAATCGGCACTTACTCGAAAGTCGAGAAAGCGACGCTCATGATGGTCGCCCAACGACACGAGGTTCGTGAAATCACACGGATCTGTAAAGATGCAGACCCATCGGTTTGGATCAATATCTTGCCGACAGAGGACGTCGAAGGTACGTTCCGTCGCTAAAATTGAGTGAATGACAAAAAGCACCGACTTTTCAGGTCGGTGCTTTCGTTATGACTTGATCCCAAGTCTTTCTTCTAGGAAGAGGGCGATTCCGTCGTCCATATTCGAAGCCGTCACTTCATTGGCCACGTTTTTCAGTTGGTCGATGGCATTCCCCATCGCGACACCTGTCCCGACATAGTCGAGCATCTCAAGGTCATTCTCTTCATCACCGAACGCAATGATTTGCTTCCGGTCGATGTTCAAATGCTTCGAGACTTCCTGGAGTCCGAGTGCCTTCGACGTGTTTTTGCTCATGACCTCGATCATGTGCTCGGGCATGCGCCATTGACGGTTCAATACGGCCTCGGCATGAATGTCGTCGAGCTGCGAGCGGACGTGTGCCACGTGGTCTTTTGTCGCGTGAATCAATAGTGACGTCGGCTCGTCCTGCAAGTGTGTCAACAAGTTCCCAGACGTGACACTGAGCGCACGTTCTGCATACGGGCTGTAAAACTCTTGCGGGTCTTTTTGGAAATAGACATGGTCGGTCACTTCGACGACGATGTTATGGGCTTTCGTATCAGCGACCTCTTCAATGATATCGTGTGCGGTCTTGAGCGGAATCGGGCGGTGTGTGACCGCATAATTCGCATCTTTCGGGTGATGCACGAGGGCACCGTTGAAGTTGACGAGCGGAGTCGTCAATCCCATTTGCTCATAGTACATGATCGAATGGCGCTTTGGGCGCCCTGTCGCGATCATGACTTCATGACCAGCTTCACGCGCCGCTTGAAGGGCACGGAGATTGCGTTCACTAATGGTTTTATCATCTCTTAATAACGTTCCATCTAAATCAACTGCGATTAAATAACGTGACATCAGTCATCCTCTTTTCTTCACAATGATGTTTCTACGACCGTATCACATTTTTCGATTATACGGAAAGAATATACAATCGAAGTCGCATATTCCATTCGAACAATGCTATACTAATGTCGTATGAATTTTTACGAATCATCTGTGAGATGGAGGGGACGTTCAATGCGTTATTTAGTGACATTGATCTGGGCGATTGTGCTCTCAAATACAGCGGTGTTTATCATTTCTGCTGTTGATGGTGTAGAGTTCAACGCGATGCTCGCGACAGGATTTGGCGTGGCCATCACAATCTTCGTTGCACTTCTCGATGTTTTGAACAAAGACATGGGAATCAGCGACGTTGCACAAGAAAAGTAAGCCGTCTACAATCAAACTGACTCGTGCATGAGTCAGTCTTTTTTCTTTATCCAACATAGAGGAGGATCATGCATATGAAAAACCCTGAAAAACGCGCGAATTTTATCACGTTCGCCATTATCGGAGCGATTATCGTCATCGGAATCGGTCTGTTGTTCTTTTTAAACGGAGCCAATGAAGAAGAGGGCGTCAATGCCGTCACTGCAGACGAATTGCAGCAACAGTTAGACCAGGACGGCGAGGTTGTCGCTTACTTCTGGCAGACAGGCTGTGAATATTGTGAGCAAGTGAAACCGTATGTTGAACCGCTCATCGAAGAATACGATGCGGTCTCAATCAACTTGGCAGACCATAACGTATGGGAAACATACGGCATCAATGGAACACCGACAATCATCCGATTCGAAGATGGAAAAGAAGTCGGTCGCATTGAAGGTGCGGTGTCTGAACAACAATACGAAACATTCTTTAAAAATGAGGAGGCAAAAGAGGAATGAAGCGTCGTTTCTACCAAACGTTATTTGAGTTGAACGCCTCGCCTTGGATTGCCACACGCTTGAAGCGCTTTGCGGAATCAAGCGTGAGTCGCCACTTGATTCCTTCGTTTGCCAAAGTGTATGACATTGCGGTGGAGGAAGCAGAACAACCGCTTGCTGCGTATCCATCACTGCATGCGTTCTTTACCCGTCACTTGAAGCCGGGAGCCCGTACGATCGATGAATCGTCCGAGACACTCGTTTCACCATGTGACGGAAAGTTATCGGTCATCGAATCAATCTCAGAGGATAGCCGTTTTGAGGTGAAAGGACAGTCGTATACGCTTGCGGAGTTGCTCGGTTCTCAACAAGAGGCGAGACGTTACGCTGACGGAACGGTCGTCGTTCTGTACCTCAGCCCACGCGATTATCACCGCGTCCATACGCCACTCTCGGGTCGTGTGCTCAGTCACTATGAACTTGGGGACCGCTCGGCACCCGTAAACGAGATTGGATTGACGGAGACGGTGAGACCACTCTCTCGCAACTACCGTCGTGTGACACGCTTTAATAGTCCGGCTGGGACGTATGAGCATATCATGGTTGGTGCCTTGAACGTGAACACGATTGAGTGGACGCTCGAGGGCGATCAAGCGGAGAAAGGGCAAGAGGTCGGATACTTCTCATTCGGTTCGACCGTCGTGCTTTGTTTTGAGAAAGATGCGATTCAAATGGACCATGGAAAAATGGGTCCGGTTCGACTCGGTGACGTCATCGGGACAATCAAAACCAACTAATTTTGTATCAATTTTCTTCCGACCGAACGATAGACTAGTCGTTTGGTCGGTTTTCGTTTACCATAGAAGGGATATCAATACTTGTATAAGTAGTTGAATCGTTTAGCTAATTGGAGGAATTTTACGTGTTTAATCGACTTTATCCGAAACAGTTCGTCGCGTCTGTGTTTGACATCGACTTACAAGAATTGAAAGACCGTGGGGTACGCGTCATTTTGACCGACCTTGATAATACACTCGTGGCGTGGGATGTTCCGCATGCGCCTGAGCTTTTATTGATGTGGCTTGAAAAAGTGAAATCATACGGTTTCGATGTGATTGTCGTATCAAATAATAACGAGAACCGTGTACGAACGTTTACGGAACCGCTTGGTCTTCATTATGTCTCTCGTGCAAGAAAACCGTTACCATCAGGGTTTAAAGCCGCACTTTCGAAATATGGCTATTCACCGAAAGAAGCCATTTTCTTAGGCGATCAGTTGTTTACGGACGTACTCGGTGCGAATATGGCTGGCATCCATGTCATCCACGTTCAACCGGTCGTCAAAACGGACGGGCTCGTCACGAAATTCAACCGGATGCTTGAGAAGGTTGTCTTTGCGCATATGAAGCGTCGCGGGAAGTATGTATTGATCACGAAAAAAGTGGAAGAGCTTGCTGTCGACGCACAGCGGGCGAAAGTTGCGGTCGCTGAAAAAATCGGCGAAGCGATGCATCCACATTCCAAAGATTCACATAAAAAAGATGAATAAGACCTCGAACGCACAGGAAGAAGGAGGCTGCCCATGTACGGCGACCAAGGCGTCGGAATTAACGCTTCAGGAGTAGCAGCGAGGTGCTACGGCGAATGAAGAAGGGGAAACCTGAACGGCAGTAAGCACAACTATGGAAGAAACCAAACGATATTGCGCTGGGTGCGGCGTAGCCATCCAAACGGAAGACCCGAACGGGGTCGGCTATGCACCAAAATCGGCACTTGACCGAGAAATCGTCATTTGCCAACGTTGCTTCAAATTGAAGCATTATAACCAAGTTCAAGACGTCGAGTTGTCAGACGATGACTTCTTGCGCATCTTGAACGGAATCAGTTCAAAAGAGGCACTCGTCATCAAGATTGTCGATATTTTCGACTTCAATGGCAGTTGGCTCCCGGGCCTACAACGCTCAGTCGGCTCAAACCCGGTCCTCTTAGTCGGAAACAAGGTAGACTTGTTGCCGAAATCCGTCAACCCGAACCGGATGGCGAACTGGATGAAGGCGGAAGCAAAAGAGCTCGGCTTAAATCCGATCGATGTCCATTTGATCAGTGCGAAAAAAGGACACGGCATCGATGAACTCGCGGAGAAGATCGAATATTACCGTAAAGGCAAAGACGTCTTTGTCGTTGGTTGTACGAACGTCGGGAAATCGACACTCATCAACCAGGTGATCAAGCGTTTCGGTGAAGAGGATGAAGCCATCATCACCGTCAGTCATTTCCCGGGAACGACGCTTGACTTAATCGACATCCCACTTGATGATGATGCGAACTTGTACGATACACCAGGGATCATCAACCGTCATCAAATGGCGCATTACGTCGATGCGAAAGATTTGAAGACGATCACGCCGAAAAAAGAAATCAAGCCACATGTGTTCCAATTGAATCCGCAACAGACGCTCTACTTTGGCGGTTTGGCACGCTTGGATTACTTGGAAGGCAATAAACGATCGTTCGTCATCTATATGTCGAACGAATTGAAAGCACACCGTACGAAACTCGAACGCGCGGATGAGCTCTATGACCAGCATATTGGGAAAATGCTCAATCCCCCGAACGAGAAGACGCTCGAAATCTTACCACCACTCGTACGCCATGAATTCAGCTTACGAGACGGTGTGAAGACAGACATCGTGTTCAGTGGCCTCGGATGGGTCGCGATTCACGGTAAAGGCGGTCGCATTGCGGCTTGGGCTCCGAAAGGCGTCGCAGTCACACTCCGCGAGGCGCTCGTATGAATCTGGCTGTCATCGGCCACCCGATTGCTCATTCGCTCTCTCCCCAGCTGCACGAGCAGTGGTTGAGGGCGTCTGGGCTTTTCGGGCGTTATGAGGCCATTGACGCGCTGGAGACCGACCTGCCTGCTTTGTTCGAAGCGATGCGGAATGGTGAATGGGACGGATTCAACGTCACCATTCCGTATAAAGAAGCAGTCGTTCGTTACGTCGATGAACTCGATGAGGCAGCGAAACTTGCCGGTGCTGTCAACACGGTGTATAAGCGAGACGGACGCCTTGTCGGAACGAATACAGACGGTGCAGGGCTCGTCCAAGCACTGACACCGTTCACCGATTGGACAGGACAAGTCCTCGTCATCGGTGCGGGTGGAGCTGCGCGTGGGATCGTACAGGCACTACCGACGCGTCGAGTGACGATTGTCAATCGAACAGTCGAACGGGCGAAAGAACTCGCAGATACGTTCGATGTCACGTACACGACGTTCGAAAAGGTCGACGTCTCGCAATATGAGGTCATCATTCAGACGACTTCTGTCGGCATGGACAAGAGCTCGACACCACTTTCATTAGATGGACTACGACAAAACACGGTCGTTTGTGATATCATATATCGTCCACTTGTCACCCCGATGCTTCATGAAGCGAAACATCGCGGGGCCATCATTGTGACAGGGGTAGCCATGTTCGTCGGGCAAGGCGCGCTCTCGTTCGAAAAATGGACGGGCGTGAAACCGGACGAAACCATCGGAAAAAAGTTAATCGAAGGATTATTGGAGGAATAATATACTATGCTATCAGGTAAACAAAAACGCTTTTTACGCGCAGAAGCGCACCATCTCTCACCAATCTATCAAGTTGGGAAGAATGGGGTCAGCGAAGCGATGTGTAAAGATATCGTGGACGCACTCGAAAAACGCGAATTGATCAAAGTTCAAGTACTTCAAAACTGCATGGACACGCCAAAAGACGTGGCCGGTGAATTGTCAGAAGGTACAAAAGCTGAGGTTGTTCAAGTCATTGGTAAAGTCATCGTCTTATACAAAGAGGCGACTGAGAAAGAAAATCGCCAAATCAAACTCCCATGAGCCGCATCGGTTTGATGGGGGGCACGTTCGACCCGCCGCATCTCGGACATCTGTTGATTGCCGAACAAGCTCGTGAACAACTTGCACTCGATGAAGTCTGGTTTTTACCGGCTGCGATTCCGCCACACAAGATTGGCTTCAGCTCGGCAGACCATCGAATCGAGATGACTCGCCGCGCCATTCAAGGTCAGTCAGAGTTCAAGTTGAACTTGATTGAGTTTGAGCGGAGTGAGCCGTCCTATACGGTGGAGACGATGAAGCGGTTGATCGAACAGCATCCAGACGATACATTCTATTTCTTGATTGGAGCGGATTCACTCGTCGCACTCGAGTCGTGGCACGACTATGAGACGCTCATTCGACTTGTCGCATTCGGCGCCGTCGCCCGTCCTGGGACACGTTACTTGATTCCAGAAAAGGCGGACGTTCGTCCGATCGATATGCCGCAACTTGAGATTTCGTCCACCGATATTCGGGAGCGGGCGAAGCGAGGCAAATCCATCAAATATTTGGTCCCGGCGCTCGTCGAGACGTATGTGAAGGAGCATAAGCTGTATGACGTTTGAAGAAGCGCATGAGTTGATTAAACAGACGCTACCAGAAAAACGCTATATCCATACGCTCGGTGTCGTCGAGACGGCAGAGCGGATGGCGGTTCAGTACGGCGAGAACGTCGAAGAGGCTCGTCTAGCAGCGATGCTTCATGACTACGCCAAGTACTTTGACACGGAAGAGATGCGTCAAGTCGTCATCGAAGAGGGACTTGATTCAAGCCTACTTGAGTACGGGGACGAGTTGTTGCATGCGCCGGTCGGTGCGATCTTGCTTGCTCGTCAGTATGAACTTGATGAAACCGTACTATCGGCAATTCGGAATCATACGACGGGAGAGCCTGGGATGTCTCGTCTCGATCAAATCCTATTCGTGGCCGATGCCATCGAACCGAATCGGAATTATCCAGGGGTTGATCGCCTGCGAGTAGAGGCAGCGCATTCGCTCGAAGGGGCGGTTGTCGCGACACTGCGCCAAACGATTGAATTTTTATTGAAGAAGTCGGTGCGCATTTTTCCACTGACGATTGAAACGTATAATGATTTTGTGAATACACCTTAGGAGGGTCAATATGACTGCAAGAGAAGAATTAGAATTGATTGTAAAAGCGGCTGACGATAAACGTGCCGAGGAAATCGTCGTACTCGACATGGAAGGCATCTCGCCGATTGCGGATTACTTCGTCATCTGTCACGGGAACTCGGAGAAGCAAGTCGAAGCAATCGCACGTGAAATCAAAGATGTCGCTGGCGAAAATGACCTACCACTCCACAAGTTTGAAGGAATGGACACGGCACGTTGGGTACTTGCTGACCTCGAGAACGTCGTCGTTCACATTTTCCATCGTGACGACCGTGATTACTACAATCTAGAGAAATTGTGGGCTGACGCGCCGCACGTCGAAGTGGAAGTCGGCTAATGGCATACGAAGGATTCGCCTATGTATACGACGAGTTAATGAAAGACGCGCCGTATGATGAGTGGGTCGCTTTCGTGCGTCGTCACGTCCAAGATGGCGCGACACTCGCGGATGTCGGATGTGGGACAGGATCGGCTACGATTCGCCTCGCCGAACATTACGACGTGATGGGGATCGACTTATCGGAGTCGATGCTCGAAGTCGCACAAGAAAAGGCACTCGAAGCAGAGATCGAGTTGCCACTTTGGGAACAAGATATGCGTGAGTTGGAGTTACCGGAACCGGTCGATGCCGTGACGATTCTATGTGACTCACTCTGCTATCTACGGGATGAGGCAGATGTGATCGATACGTTCGAATCTGTCTACAACCAACTCAAACCGGGCGGGCTGTTCATCTTTGATGTCCATGCGCCGAATAAGATGCAGACGCTCTTCAACCAAAAGACGTACGCGTCAAACGGGGAAGACTGCTCGTATATCTGGTTTGCCGACCCGGGAGAGGCACCGCTCTCAGTCGTTCACGATTTGACGTTCTTCGTCGCGCTTGAAGACGGGACGTACGAACGGATCGAGGAGACGCATGAACAACGGACATATGAACCAGGGCAGTACATGCAATGGTTGATTGGTGCCGGATTCCACGTCAAATCGGTCACATCAGATTTCACCGAACATGCACCGGGAGCGGATGCGGAGCGCATCTTCTTCGTAGCCCAAAAATAAGCAAATCCCCGATTCGTCAAGGATCGGGGATTTTTTGTCGTTCTTATGCTTCGTGGCTAAACTGCCATTGGACACCGAACTGATCTTCGAGCATGCCGTACGCCTTGCTCCAAAACGTCTCTTGAAGCGGCATCAAGACACGGCCGTTCACTGAGAGCGCTTCGAACTCGCGGTGGATGGCATCGAGGTCGTCCGTGACGACGGCGAGTGTGATATTGTCGCCGAACGTGACCGGTCCGTCAGGCATCGCATCAGAAAACATGAGCGATGAGCCGTGAATCGATAGTCGGGTATGCAGCACGAGATTGGCCATTTCACTCGGCACCGGTTGACTGTCTGGACCAGGTTGGTCACCGAACGTCATGATGTCTGGAGCGGCATGGTTGAATACGTCCGCATAGAAGTTCACGGCGTCGCGGCAATTCCCATTAAAGTTGAGATACGGATTGATCGGCATAGCAAGTTCCTCCTCGGATTCATAATATCCATTATAGAACATATGTTCGTAAAAAAGCAAGTAAGTCCAACTAAATTCGATTGTGTGGTTGAACACGATTAAGAGTTGGGAATAAAGCTAATAGAGAACAAACTAGACGAAAGAAGGCGAAGCATCGTGAAGCTCACGAAAGGGCGTATCCTCGAGTTTGGATTCGTCTTGTTCATGGCGGTCATGCTCGTCACATCGATCATTGAAGAATCCTGGTTCGATGCGAGTGTGGCGGGAGCCGGGATCATCTCGGGTCTCATCCCGTTCTTTATTGAAAAGACGTTTAAAACAGAACTCGATAGCAAGATGAAGGTGGCCTATATCCTGTTCTTGTTTGCCTCACAGTATTTAGGATCAATTGTCGGATTGTACGGGAACGGCTGGTGGGATACGTTCCTTCATCTCTTGAGCGGTATCTTTCTTGCATTTTTAGGATTCGACTTCTTCTCCCGGCTCGATGACGACATTCGAACTGAAATCCCGAAACGATTTTTATTCGTCTATATCGTTGTCTTTTCCATGGCCGGCGCGGCGCTTTGGGAGATGTATGAATTTACATCCGACGTCGTCTTAAACACGACGATGCAAGGGAACGGGAACGACGATACGATGGTCGACATCATCGCCGGGTCACTTGGTGGAGTGCTCGCCGCGTTCTTCGTCGTGACGCTTCATCAACGTGAAAGAGCCAAACAAAAAAGACAAATGAAAAAAAGTTCGTGATTCACGAGCTTTTTATTTGTAATCATTCTAATGTTTTATTAATATCAAGATTGTAATGATTATAAATAATGGGAGGCAATCATATGGATCAATATCGTCAACTAACTACTAACCAAGGCGCACCAATCGGGGATAACGCCAACTCCATCACTGCGGGTCGTCGAGGCCCGACGCTTCTCGAAGACTACCAACTAATTGAGAAATTAGCGCATTTCGACCGTGAACGCGTACCAGAACGCGTCGTTCACGCGAGAGGGGCAGGGGCGCATGGTGTCTTCACTGTAAAAAATAGTATGAAACGATATACAAAAGCTGCATTCTTGCAAGAAGAGGGGCAAGAGACGCCTGTGTTTGCGCGTTTCTCGACCGTCATCCACGGCTTAGGTTCACCGGAGACGCTTCGTGACCCACGTGGTTTCGCCGTCAAGTTTTATACGGAAGAAGGGAACTATGATTTCGTCGGAAACAACTTGCCGGTCTTCTTCATCCGTGACGCGATTAAATTCCCGGACGTGATTCACTCGCTCAAACCAGACCCACAAACAAACCTTCAAGACCCAGACCGTTTCTTCGACTTCATGTCACTCACACCGGAATCAACAAACATGCTACTTCATTTGTTCAGTGACGAAGGCATTCCGGCATCGTATCGTCATATGCGCGGATCGTCCGTCCACTCTTTTAAATGGGTGAACGAATTTGGCAACACAGTGTACATAAAGATGCGCTGGGTACCGAAGCAAGGCATTCAAAACTTGTCGATGGAAGAAGCCGCGAAAATTCAAGCGGAAGACTTCAACCACGCAACACGTGACTTGTTCAACGCGATTGAGCAAGGAGACTATCCGGAATGGGATCTATATGTACAAATTTTAGATCCGGCTGATATGGATAACTTCGACTTCGATCCGCTCGATGCGACGAAAGATTGGTTCGAGGATGTCATCCCATACCAATTGGTCGGAACGATGACCCTCAACAAGAACGTCGACAACTACTTTGCCGAGACAGAGTCTGTCGGCTTCAACCCGGGCGTTCTCGTACCAGGAATTCAGCCATCGGAAGACAAGATGCTCCAAGGACGTCTCTTCTCGTATTCGGATACGCAGCGTCACCGCATCGGACCGAACTACCTTCAACTTCCGATCAACTGCCCGTTCGCTCAAGTCGCGAACAACCAGCGTGACGGGGCGATGCCATTCAAGCAACAGAAGAGCACGGTCAACTACGAGCCGAACCGCTATGAAGACGCGCCGAAGCCGAATGCGGATTACATCGAGACGCCACAACCGATCACAGGCGTGACGGGTCGCCAGAAGATTGAGAAGACGAACGACTTCGGCCAGGCCGGAGAAGTGTATCGTCGTTATTCTCAAGAAGAGAAGGACGCGCTTATCCATAACCTCGTTGCCCACATCAAAGAAGTTCGTCATGAGAAGACGGTTCTCCTCTTGATCTGCAACTTCTATCGTGCGGATCGTGAACTTGGGGAGCGTCTCTCGAACGAGTTGAACGTTGATCTCGCACCATTCTTGAACCAAATGTCGAACTAAGCATGTAACCGCGGTCTTGTGCCGCGGTTTTTTGTATGATGAATTATAAAATTAAGTGCAACACCCCAAAGTGAACACAAAAAAGCCCATAGCGACAGTCATTAGTAGAATACGGTTACTATACACACATTCAGACAAAGGACTCGCTATGAGCTGGACTTATTTGTATTTAGCGTCTTTTAAAATAAATGATAGAGTCAATGAGAATCAAGACACCAGATAGAACTCCCATTAGAACAATATAAACAAGTGTACGTTCTAGTAAAGGGTTTGGCGCTTCTGTTATGCCATCGCTATACGATATAACCTCTATCAAAAAAAGTGAAAATAAAGTAAAGAAAACTCCTACAAATCCAACTTTATACATATAATCTCTCCTAAATAAATTTAATTTCACTATCTGCATTTGTAAACATTTTTTCTTGTTTTGACGTAGAGATTCTTTATTCATATTTCATACTGACAATTTTGATTAAGCAGAACGTCCAAACACTTGTTGCAAAATTTACTTAGAGTGTCATTTTGTTTGTTCGTTTTCACACCATAACAAGCAAATTAATGAGTAAGAATAAAAGAAAAATCACTCCGAAAAATAGTAACACCCCTAACAGGATTGGTCCTTTTTCATCTCCGGTTTTTCTAACATACAAGACTAAGAAGGTAAGTAATACAACCAAAAAAACTGTTAAGGAAGTAAAGAGTAAAGTGATGGAATGGTTGGATATGATTCTAAAGTGAAAAAAGAATTCAGAGATTAAAACAAAGACAAATAAAAAAGTTCCTGCTAACAATAAGTAGAAAAAAGTATTTCGGTTCGTATTCAAAGACAGAAACTCCTTTATGTGTATTTTGCACTACACATTTATGATCATTTTTAGAAGTGTGATATGACAATAATTGTACTTTATGTTGCGAAAAATCATCAATCCTCTTTTGATTGAGGAGCAACCTGAAAGTTAACATCATATAGACGTCGGCTCCTGATGAATCAGCCGCATAGAAAAAATCTCTGTTGAAAGGCAACTTTCCCGGAGGAAATGCTGATGTTATTTTGCCAAACACCTTTTGATGCAAAAAGACGCCCCTCTCATAGAGGAACGTCTCGTCTATTGTGGTTATTCACCGACCATCCCGTCACCGTCCCGATCGTCCATATACTGGTACAACCAATGATCACGCGTGATGGGCATCTCAAATCCGGCATTTTTCGCTTCTTTGATCGTCACTTGTCCGTTTCCGTCAATGTCGATATCGGATAAGTCTCGCTCTTCGACCGGTTCCGTTGTCACGGCAGGTGGTGAGTCGTCCGTTAATCCGAGTGATTTGTTCACTTCCTCTGGGTCCGCGTTATCATACGTATCCGTGACCGTGTTGCCTCGTACGGTATACGTATACTGGTAACGGGAAGGAATCTGTGTCGTCGTGTTCGGATAGGTAATGATGGCCTCAAAGTCTTTCGCACCGCCAGCCTTTCGAATGACATCTTCCATGAACGCCTGGTCCCCGTAGCGATTGAGTGCACTATTTTGTGGTGTGATGTTATAGGCGTTCGAGACACCACCGAGCGAATCGGCAATAATATGACCTTCATCGAGATTCGGGTCTTCGACACCTGGAACTTTCGCCTCGTCTGAATAATAACGACCAGAAGAATTGACGTCTTCGGTCTCATCGTCTTGAAGCGTGATTTCGTCGGCGATGACACGAATCAATTGACCATGCTCGTTCGTGAACGCCCAGTACTCACGGTCGCCGAAGCCGATATCGACGACGACATTCGCTTCACGTGTTCCGGACTGATCACCGCCATCGACCTCGATTTGTGTATAGCCTTCAAATAAATCTTCTTCCTGTTCAGGTGAAGGCGTCTCGGTTGTCTGTTCTTCTTGTGTCGGTTCCTCTTCGACGGTTTCTTCAGTCGACGTTGGGACGCTCACATCGGCATCCGTACAACCGGAGAGGAGCAGCACCCCAAGCAGGAATGGAATGTAAAATGGCATTCTTTTCATATATCTCGCTCCTTATTCGAAGTTACGCTGTCGTATTTTATATGTAGTCTATAATGATAGCATAAGAAAACAAGAAGTGAGCGTCCCCCTTCAAAATGTGCCCGACGGATTCCTCTCATTTGTGGATTCAGAAAGCTTGTGCCAAGATTAAAAAAAGGGGGAAGAACGTATGAACGAAGTGATTGAGACATTATTGAACCACCGTTCCGTCCGTGACTTTACGGACGAGACATTAACAGATGAACAAATCCAGACCATCGTTGAGAGCGCCCAACGCGCATCGACGTCTAGCTTTATCCAAGCCTATTCCATCATCGGGGTGACCGATGAAGCGAAGAAGAAACGACTTGCCGAGATTGCGGGCAACCAGTCCTATGTCGTCGAGAACGGTCACTTCTTCGTCTTTTGTGCGGATTTGCATCGCCATGAAATGATTGGTGAGCTACAGGAAGCGGAAGTGTCTGCGACGCTTGAGACGGATGAGAAGTTGCTTGTCGCTGTGATCGACGCTGCACTCGCCTCACAAAATGCGGCCGTAGCGGCAGAGTCGATGGGGCTCGGCATCTGTTATATCGGTGGCATTCGGAACGACCTTTTTGCGGTCAAAGAAGTGCTCGAATTGCCGGAACGGGTCATCCCGCTCTTCGGTATGGCCGTCGGTGTACCGGCCTCAGTCGAAGATCAAAAACCACGCTTGCCGTTCCAGCATGTTTATCATGAGAATACGTATGAAGCGAATCCAGAACGGATGAAGCAGTCCCTTTCCGATTACGATGCGTTGATCCACGATTACTATATGGTCCGTGGCTCAAACCCGCGTAAAGACACGTGGACTGGACAGATGGGACGCATGTTGTCAAAATCGACGCGTCTTGACGTCAAAGACTTCTTGAAAGCACAAGGCTATTTGAAGCAATAAGATAAACCGCCGACAAATCACTGTCGGCGGTTTTGTCATGTTCAATTTACTTGAGCGTCGAGCCAATTCTTGTCGATGGCGCCGAATTGTTTCGCGATGATCACACCGGATTCATCGAGCACATATGTCGTCGGCATCGCCTGAATCCGGTACGCATCCCCGACTTGACCGTCACGGTCATAGACGACAGTAAACGCGTCTTCGTACGGTTCGATGAACGAGATGGCATTGTCCGGGTCACGTTCGCTCGTCGTCGTGTTGACGGCGACAATCGTCACGTCGTCTCGTTCATTCGCGAACGCCGCCATGTCCGGCATCTCTGCGCGACACGGAGGACACCAGGACGCCCAAAAGTTAACGACGACTTGTTGACCGCGTAACGATGCTAAGTCGAACATACTCCCGTCAGTTCGTTGTAACTCAAACGATGGGGGAATTTGCCCGATGTTTAGACCGGTCGATGCCGTCTCTGTCGTGATCGTTTGTGTCGCGCGTTCCGGTAGGGCAGCATTCACGACCGCAAGCAAGACGAGAGCACCGATACTCAATTGTACGACTCTTCTTGAAGGACGAGCGACATAGAGCGAAAGCCCGAACAGGATGAAGGAAATGCCCATCATCCACCATTTTACTTGTCCAACCGCATACGACTGAAACAGCCAGATACTAGATGCGCCAAGGACGGTCCAAAGGATGTGTCCTCGAGTCGGCGCATGCATCCAGCGCCACGTCATCCCGAATAGTACGAGGATAAGGACAGTACTCCATAGATGAATCGGCTGGTCGGGAAGAGAGAATACCGTCCCGTATACTGGAACCGCGAGCGTCATCCCGAGCCAGATGAGGAGCCCACTCAGCACCCAATATCCTAAAAAGTCTCGATCGAGTCGATAGACGAGCCAAAGGACAACAGCGGCCGCGATCCATTGAGACCATACGCCTCCTGTGGCGTAGAGGGCAAGAGAGACATCACGAGTCGTCAATAGACCGATAAGGATGGCGCTCCCTTTCCAGGCGAGAAATCCATAGAACCATGTACCGATGACGGCTTCACGTTGCTTACTCGTCAGACCGAGAAAGCGAAAGATCCCGTAAAGGATACCAAGGCTTACTAAAAAAATGAGTAAATCGACACGAATGTTAAGTGGACCGATAGCGACCACGTCTTTCCCTCCTAAACAAAAGGCGCCCCTCTCGAAGCGGGCGCCATATTCATAGTCAGTATAACATTACTTGATTTGTTGAGCGTTCAAGACAGTCTTCATCGCGCCGTAGCCACCGAGGATGTTGTGGATATCTTTGTAGCCGAGTGATTGAAGGACACTTGCCGCCATGCGTGAACGTACGCCTGACGCACAGTGGACCGCAATCGTTTGATCTGTCGGAAGACCTTCGTGATCACGCGTGAGTTTACCGAGCAAGATGCGCTCTGCCTTTTCGTAATGGCTCGCATTCCATTCTGTCGCATTACGAACGTCAAGGACGAAGACGTCACCTTTTTCTGCAGCTTCGATCGCTTCTTCTGCCGTCACGTCCGTATACGTTTCCGTCAAGAGTGAAGCGTCGAGCTCTTCGACCGGAACGATGAAGCGAAGACGGTCGAGACCGATTGATTGAAGGTCGGTCTGTACTTGATCGACATCTTCCTCACTTGTGATGAGTGTGATGTCTTTGTCGAAGTTGACGAGCCACCCAGCCCACGAGACGAACTTGTTGTTGTATGGGATGTTGATTGTCCCAGGTACGTGTCCGTTCGCAAAGTCTTCTCCTTTACGCGTGTCGACGACTTGCGTCTTTTCAACGAGTGTATCAAGGCGTTCTGACCCGACAACTTCAGGACGAGCGACGTTCGTCGTCACTTGAATGCCTTCTTTGTTCACTTTTTTCATCATCGCGAAGTAGTTCGGCGGTTCAGGTTGATCCGTCGTCAATTCTTTGATGAAGGCATCTTTGTCCGTCATTTGAAGCGCCCAGTTCGTCGCTTTTTCGTAACCGACCGTCGATGTTGGAATCGCACCGAGTGCTTTCCCGCAAGCACTGCCTGCACCGTGTCCTGGCCAGACTTGAACGAAGTCAGGAAGCGCCATGAATTTTTTGAGTGAATCAAACATTTGTTCCGCACCGATCGCCGTCGTTCCTTTCACGCCGGCTGCTTCTTCGAGAAGGTCAGGGCGACCAATATCTCCGACGAAGACGAAGTCTCCTGTAAAGATTCCCATCGGTTGTGTCTGGTTCCGGTCATACAGAAGGAACGAGATGTGTTCCGGTGTGTGACCTGGTGTATGCATGACTTCGAGTGTCACGTTGCCGATTTTGAACGTGTCGCCTTCTTTGACGAGTTGTGCGTCAATCTCTTTGGCAAATGCGTACTTCCAAGAAGCATCACCTTCGTCTGATAGATAAGCTTTCGAACCTGTGCGCTTCGCGAGTTCGAGTGAGCCCGATACAAAGTCCGCATGAATGTGTGTCTCGGCTGTTGCGACAATGTTCATGCCTTCTTTTTTCGCTTCCTGAAGATAAGGCTCGATGTTACGGGCCGGGTCGATGACGATGGCTTCTCCTGTCATTTGGCATCCGACCATATATGAAGCTTGTGCTAATTTCTCATCATAAAAATAACGTAATAACATGTGAATTTCCCCCTATGAATGTAATGGTTTTATTCGACTTCGCCTTGCCAGCTCATCATCCCACCGTCGACGTTCGTGACATCGAATCCGAGTGAATCGAGATAAGCAGATGCGTTCATGCTGCGTCCGCCGGCTGCGCAAATAACGTGAATCGGTTTAGAGCGATCGAGCTCATCGACTTTTGCCCCGAATTCAGAAAGTGGTACGTTTTTCGCTTGTTTAATGTGACCTCCAGCATATTCATCTACCTCTCGCACATCGATGAGGTTGAGTGAGTCGTCTGCTTGAAGTAACGCTTCTAATTCAGTAGTCGTAATCGTCTTCATGAGTCTGTGATCTCCTTTTCATGTTTAAGGTGTTTGGCAACGAGAATGTTTCGTTGGCTTTAATATACCCCCTAAGGTATAATGAGCGCAAGTGAAAAGAATTGGAGGGGAAAACATGAAGAGAATTTCCTTATTTGTTGGGATTTTGGCTGTTATGGTGATTTTTATCTTTGTAATCACATCAGAAAAGGATGAAATCACGAAAATCGATGCTGAAACTCTACAAAACAAATTGGAAAACGAGGAAATAACACTCCTTGACGTACGAGAAATGTCTGAATACGAGGGGGGGCATATTGAAGGGGCGGTGAACGCACCACTATCTTCATTAGATGCCAACGAGTTACCGTATCCGAAAGATGAGCCAATCTACGTCATCTGCCGAAGCGGTAATCGAAGTGCCCAGGCTGCTAACCGATTACAAGAGGCCGGCTATACGAAAATCTATGATGTGTCAGGCGGGATGATGGCTTGGGAATCGATTGAATAAGTAGAGAATACGAGAGTAAATGGAGGAGTCAATATGGAGTTCGGGTTTATCATTACAATCTTTCTAATCGGGTTTATCGGGTCGTTCATTTCAGGAATGGTCGGGATTGGTGGGTCAATCATCAAGTATCCGATGTTGTTATACATTCCACCAATTTTAGGATTTGCGGCGTTCAGCGCGCACGAAGTATCAGGAATTAGTGCGATTCAAGTGTTTTTTGCGACAATCGGTGGCATTTACGCCTACCGTAAAGGTGGATACTTAAACAAACAGTTGATTCTTTACATGGGTATATCGGTTTTGATTGGAAGCTTTATCGGAGGATACGGATCGACGATTCTTTCGGAAACGATGATCAATGTCGTATACGCCGTGCTCGCGACGATTGCGACGATCATGATGTTTTTGCCGAAACCGCAAGTGGACGACATGCCGCTTGATCAAGTGCAGTTCAATAAGATGATCGCAGCAAGTTCAGCTTTCATCGTAGGGATTGCAGCTGGTATCGTCGGGGCAGCGGGAGCGTTCATTCTCATGCCGATCATGCTTGTCGTCTTACGCATCCCGACGAAGATGGCGATTGCGAGTTCACTCGCCATCACCTTCATTTCGTCGATTGGCTCGACGTTCGGTAAAATCATTACCGATCAAATCGTTTGGGAGCCAGCCATCATCATGATTATTGCGAGTCTGATTGCTGCACCAATCGGGGCGAATGTCGGAAAGAATATGAATACGAAGGCACTCCAATGGATCTTAGCGTTACTCATCTTAGCGAGTACCGTTAAAATTTGGAGCGACTTAATCGCATAAAAAATCACGATGCCTCTATTCAGGCATCGTGATTTTTTTGCGTTATTTCGTAATGAAATAGTAGAGAAGTCCGAGTCCGATAAACGAGACAGGGAGCAAGACGATGTAGAGCCAAGAAACCATCGACCAGCTCTTCTTTTGGCTATACGTGGAGTGGTCTTTCCCGAGCCCGACCATAATGGTGAAAATCATGGCAATCAAACAAACGAGCAATGCTAGACCGATTATGAGATACAACAACATCACACCCTTTGCTAACCTTTATAAGATAAGGATAGCTTAAAAGAGTATCTTGAAAACGTTTAAATATTGGGAATATGTGTCCAAGATGAAAAATATAAATCACTTTTTAATGTGACGCATATATTCAGACACAGAAGATGTTTCGATTCCTAGCGCCTCATCAATAATCGTCAAGGCACTTTCATGACGTTTTAATGTCTCTGCGGCCACACAATCGCGAGGAACATAAATATCATAATCGCGCATATATGCATCATTGGCGGAGAAGAGGATACATATATCTGTTGCGACACCAGTTAAAATCAATTTCGTCACGCTTAATTGACGAAGCAAAATATCTAACTGGGTTCCGAAAAAGGTAGAGTGTCTTGGTTTAATAATGAAGTATTCTTCATCCTCTGGTTCGATTTGTAATGCAATCTGCTTCCCTTTTGTACCTTTCACATAATCAATGATATCTTCCGTGCTATCTTTCCACTGCCCAAAATTGTCATTACAATAAATGACGGGCAAGTCCGTCTCTTTAAAATGTTTTTTTAACTTGAGAATCGGATCAACAATCACTTGTGTATGCGTACGTAGCATGTCGCCACCATCAAAATCAAAATCATTGAACATATCAATAATGAGTAATGCTGTCTTAGACATAGAAATACCTCCTCACTATAAAACGCCTATAGCAAAGAGGTACCACTTTATCATTCGAAGTATGCTTATTCCGCAAACGTTTTGCTACGGAACATAAATGCCGTGATGAGATAGAAGGCGATGATATGAAGGGCGACATAGAAGATGGAGAAGCCCATCGTGGCATCCATCGCTTTCATGAATTCTGGATTCACATCATAAATGGAAAGGTCTGTATGCAAGAAGACGATCCATTTTGCGAGTTCAGGTTTCCAGGCAACGAGAAGACCACCAATGATACTTGAGGCGAAGTTCGCGAGTACCGTGAAACCGATGACAACACCGACTGATTTGAAGACGACCGAGAACATGAGCGTCAAGAAGATGATGAAGATCGGTCCGCTCACACTGATGAGAATAGGACGAACGACGTCCCATGTGACAGAGCCGTCTAACGTGAGTGAGAACCCGAACGCGACGACTAAGATAAAGACGAATTGGAGCAACATGACGAGAACGGCCATGACGAGTTTTGACAACAAGATGCGGTCTCGGGAATACGGACTCATCAAAAGATGCTTCAACGTATCAAATTTCAACTCATTCCCGACCATCTCGGCCGTGAAGACGATGGTAAAGATGCTGAGGAAGGCGATGGCGCCCATCGTTGAGAATTCAAAGAACGACGCAGCTTCCGGTGCCCCATCTCCGCTCGCCAATACGGCATAGACGATGAGGATGATCGCAGTGTATACACCTAAGGCGACGTAAGGTTTAATCGTGCGGCGCCATTTCATCCATTCATTGCTGAGTAATGAACGCATTGTTCGTACCTCCTTCTTTTTTCGTCAATTTCAAGAATTGTTCTTCGAGTGACTCGTGCTTCATGCCGATCTGATAGACGGCGATATCACGTTCAATCAACCGCTTCAATAGAACAGGGATATCGGTCTCCTGACGTGGCACGATGAACGACTCGGCAGACTGTTGAACGATTTTTACATCATCGAAAGCGAGAGCTGCGACATCGAGTGCATCACTCATCTGTTCTTTCGCTACTTTACAGAGGATGACGCTATCGGCTTTCGTCTGACCGTCTTCTACTGATTTGATTTGTCCTTGGTCAATGATGGCGAAGCGGTCCGTGATCAGTTCCATCTCACTCAACAAGTGACTCGAGATGAGGATGGCGATGCCGCGGTGATCCGCAAGGTGGCGTAAGTAATTCCGAAGGTCGGCAATCCCGGCTGGGTCTAGACCGTTTGTCGGCTCATCAAGGATAAGTACTTTTGGATTATGCAACAAGGCGCGGGCAATCCCGAGGCGTTGTTTCATCCCGAGCGAATACTGTTTCACTTTCATATCGAGCTTTCCGTCGAGTCCGACGAGCGCACCAAGCGCATTCAAATCGACTTTCTTTAAGTTCGGAATCAAGTTCATGGCATGAATCAAGTTCTCACGACCGGTCATGTACGGATAGAACGCCGGATTCTCAACGATGGCTCCGATTCGGCTGAGTGCTTCTTGGCGATTGTTCGCGACGTCATACCCATCGACCGTCACGGTTCCATGTGTTGCAGGCATGAGACCTGTAATGATTCGGATTGTCGTCGTTTTCCCGGCGCCGTTTGGTCCGAGGAAACCGAAGATTTCACCTGGGACGACATCAAAGCTGACATTCGTCAATACCGTTGCTTTTCCCATTTTCTTATGGACATTTTGTACGGATAACATGTGGCCACCTAGCTTTCTTTTTTGAGTGATAGTGTTCTTCCTACATCCCCTTCTACGGGCTTGTTTGAAATAAGGTTTCATCTTTTTTTGAAATGTTTGAAACAAATCCTTTGAGACACAATTTATCGATAAGCAAAACTTATCGAAATAGTATGGACGAATTGTGAATTTGTAAGGGTCTTTCTAGCATGAAAGGTGTAGTATGAAGTTGAGCGTAAGAGGCAAGATTTGGTTTTGTTCACTAGGGTAAGAGAAGAGTGAACTGCTTCGGGCTACATGTTAAAATGAAAGCGTTCACAGATTGAACGTTTAGGAATGGATAAGGGGGATTTATTCAATGGGAGAGTCGTCGAATGTTCACGAGAAATCGCAAGCATTTTATGGTCCTAACTTAGGCTACATCATTGAACTGTACGAGCAATATTTGGAAGACCCGTCATCAGTCGATGAGGAGACACGTCGTTACTTCGACGAGAACGGAGCACCAGAATCATCACCGACAGAAGTACCGGCCTCGGGTCCGTCGTTTGACTTAGAGAAAGTCGTCTCGGCGACACGGCTCATCAACGACATCCGCGCTTTCGGTCATAAGGCGGCGGATATATATCCATTGAAAGACCATCCGCGCGAACAAGAATTGTTCGAACTGTCTCGTTATGATTTGACAGAAGAAGATTTAAAACAAATTCCGGCCCGTCTTCTTTCAGACGATGCACCGAAACCAAACGCGAGTGCCCTTGAGTTATTCCGTCACTTGCTTGACGTCTATACAGGGACGGTCGCGATTGAACTCCGTCACTTAGACGATATGGAAGAGAAGAAGTGGATTCGCCGTCAAGTCGAACAAGGCGCATTGAAACAAACCTTCTCAAAAGAAGAAAAAATCGAATTGTTCAAACGTCTGGCTGAGACAGAACTGTTTGAATCATTCCTTCATAAAACGTATGTCGGACAGAAACGCTTCTCCATCGAAGGATTGGATGCGATGGTGCCGTTACTTGACGCCATGGTCGGTGGACTCATCTCGAGCGGGTCTGAACACATTAACATCGGGATGGCACACCGTGGACGTCTGAACGTACTCGCTCACGTACTCGGCAAGCCATACGAGATGATTTTTGCGGAGTTCCAGCATGCACCGAACAAAGAATTGATTCCGTCTGAAGGGTCAATCGGCATCAACTTTGGTTGGTCAGGCGACGTGAAATATCACCTTGGTCTTGATCGCAAAGTCGTCGAACAACAAAAAGAAGTACGTCTCAACTTGGCGAACAACCCGAGTCACCTTGAATTTGTCGGATCTGTCGTTGAAGGGTACACGCGTGCCGCACAAGATGATCGTTCTGAAAAAGGATCGGCTGTCCAGCAGGATGATTTGGCAGCTTCAATCTTGATTCACGGAGATGCGGCGTTCCCAGGACAAGGAATTGTCGCGGAGACGCTCAACATGACGAACTTGACGGGTTATCGTACGGGTGGAACGGTTCACGTCATTGCCAACAACACCATCGGTTTCACGACGGACCCGAACGATTCACGTTCGACGCGTTACGCGAGTGATATCGCCAAAGGGTATGAGATTCCAGTCTTCCACGTGAATGCAGACGACCCGGAAGCATGTGTCGCCGTCGCAAAATTGATCAGTGAGTATCGTGCCAAGTTCCATAAAGACATCTTGGTCGATTTGATTGGGTATCGTCGTTACGGTCACAACGAAATGGACGAACCGATGAATACGAACCCGGTTCTTTATAAAGCGATCAAAGGACATCAGTCTGTCCGTCACGTATATGCCGAGCAACTTGAGGCAGAAGGTGTCATGACAAAAGATGAGAAAGCACAAATCGAACAAAAGATCGAAGATGCGCTTAAAGCAGCACGCGACCTCGTTCCTTCTGAAGAAGAGGATGCTGACATCGTCTTGCCGGACGCGGTCCATAAAGGATTCCCGAAAGTCGATACGAGCGTGGAACTCGAACTTCTCACGCAATTGAACGAAGAGTTGCTTGACTGGCCAGAAGGCTTCGGAGTCTTCCACAAACTTCAAAAAGTACTCGACCGTCGCCGTGACGCATTCGGTGAAGGTGGAAAAATCGACTGGGGTCATGCGGAAACGCTCGCCTTCGCTTCGATTCTTTCAGACGGTACGCCGGTTCGCTTGAGCGGTCAAGATTCGGAGCGCGGAACGTTCGCCCAACGGAACATCATGTTGAACGATGTCGAGTCAGGGAAGAAGTTCTCACCACTCCATCAGCTGTCGACGGCGAAAGCTTCGTTCTCTGTCTACAACAGCCCGCTTTCAGAAGGGTCGGTTCTTGGATTTGAATATGGGTATAACGTATTCGCCCAAGACACGCTCGTATTGTGGGAAGCCCAGTACGGTGACTTTGCGAACTCGGCGCAAGTCATGTTCGACCAGTTCATCTCGGCAGGTCGTGCGAAATGGGGTCAAAAATCAGGGCTTGTCATGCTCTTGCCACACGGTTACGAAGGACAAGGACCAGAGCACTCGAGTGCACGGATGGAGCGTTACTTGACGCTTGCCGGTGAGAAAAACTGGACAGTCGCAAACCTTTCGTCTGCGGCACAATACTTCCATATTCTCCGTCGCCAAGCTGAGATGCTCGGCAAAGAAGAGATTCGTCCGATGATCATCATGACACCGAAGAGTCTGCTTCGTCATCCGCTTGCGACGTCACCAATCGAGGCGTTCACGGAAGAGAGCTTCAAACCAATCGTTGAACAGCCAGGTCTCGGTGAGAACGCAGAGAAAGTCGAACGTCTCGTCTTCTGCACAGGGAAGATGGCGATCGACCTCGCGGAAGCGGTCGGCAAGTCAGAAGAGTCACTCGACTTCTTGCACATCATCCGGGTCGAAGAAATCTACCCGTTCCCGGTACGTGAGATTCGTGACGTCATCAGCCGTTATCCGAACGCACGCGAAATCGTCTGGGTCCAAGAAGAACCGAAAAACATGGGGGCTTGGACGTACATCGAGCCTCGCCTTGAAGCGGTCACAACGAACCGACTCGACGTTCGTTACATCGGTCGTCGCCGTCGTTCGAGCCCGGCTGAAGGAAATCCGACAGCCCATAAACAAGAACAAGCACGCATCATCCGTGAAGCACTCTCTCGCGACGTCGTCTCGAGCGGTGCAGGCACGAGCACATACCAAAAAGATCGTAAATAAGTTAAGGGGGAACTCATTGTGGTCGAAATTAAAGTACCTGAATTAGCAGAATCCATTACGGAAGGAACGGTCGCGACATGGCTCAAACAGCCAGGCGACCAAGTCGAAAAAGGAGAAGCTATCGTCGAGCTCGAGACGGATAAAGTCAATATCGAAGTCCCAGCTGACGAAGCGGGTGTGTTAGAAGAACAACTTGCCGGAGAAGGGGATACGGTTCAAGTTGGCGACGTCATCGCACGTCTCGGTTCAGGTTCTGGTGGCGGAACGGCTGTCGCGACGAAGACGAAGACAGAAAACGCGACAGAAACGAAAACAGAAGCGCCGACTGAGAAGAAAACGGAATCTGTTGAAGAAGGTAAGAAAGTAGAAAAACGTGAAGAACACGTCGCGAGCCCAGGTAAAGGACCAATCGCAACACCTGCTGCCCGTAAACTCGCTCGCGAGAAAGGCATTGACCTCTCAGCTGTTCAAACGAACGATCCGATGGGACGTATCAATGTCCATGACGTTTCAAAACATGAAGACAAACCAGCTGTGAAAGAGCAAAAACCAGCTGCCGCAGCTCCAGCACCACAACCAGCTGCAAGTGGGAAAGAAGAAGAGCGCATCAAGATGACACGTCGTCGTCAAACGATTGCCAACCGCCTCGTAGAAGTGCAACAGACGGCAGCAATGCTCACGACGTTCAACGAAATCGATATGTCGGCGGTCATGGCACTTCGTAAACGTCGCCAAGAGAAGTTCGTGAAAGACAACGATGTCAAACTTGGCTTCATGTCATTCTTCACGAAAGCAGCGGTAGCGGCTCTCAAACGCATGCCTTACTTGAACGCTGAAATCCAAGGGAATGAAATCGTATTGAAGAAGTATTACGATATCGGGATTGCCGTATCGGCTCCAGACGGTCTCGTCGTCCCTGTCGTCCGTGAAGCGGATCGTAAAAACTTCGGTGAAATCGAGAAGGACATTCTTCACCTTGCGGATAAAGCGCGTAACAACAAGTTAGGTTTAGGCGACCTGACAGGAGGTACGTTCACGATCACAAACGGTGGTGTGTTCGGGTCACTCCTCTCAACGCCGATCTTGAACGGACCACAAGTCGCGATCCTCGGGATGCACTCGATTCAACTCCGCCCAGTCGCAATCGACGCGGACACGATGGAAAACCGTCCGATGATGTATGTCGCACTCTCATATGACCACCGAATCGTAGATGGTCGTGAGGCTGTGACATTCCTCAAGCACATCAAAGAGATGATTGAAGATCCAGAACAATTGTTGTTCGAAGCATAAGATACAGAGGAAGTACCCGCTCCGATATCAGGAGGCGGGTACTTTTTTGTTTAAGGTCATGATTAAAAACCTTTTATTGGAATTTTTAGCAAGGTATCTATGTTATCCTTGATGGAGTGAATCAATAAAAGGGCGTGAATGGTAAATGAAATGGAAAAAATGGTTTCCTTGGATTGGACTTGTCTTGGTTGTCATTGTCGTTGCTACATATGCGTTCTATCAGTATTGGATGGGACCGAATCAAAGTGAGCTCGACCGGGACAATTTGACGAAAGAAGAGTATGAACGGGCACTTGAATTGATTGACATCATCAAAGAAGAAGACCCGCTCGGGCGACGTCAAAACGTGACGCGTCGAATCAATCCGCAGGAGACGACGGGGCTTGTCTTTGACGATGAGAAAAAATTAAACAAAGGGAATCTCGTCGATGTGATGCATCTGATGACGCATCAAAAGATTTTGGCGACAGAAAAAGCGGGAGCCATCCCGATGACGCATGACAATCTGAAAGAGGTCCGAGACTATTTAGAGTTGCTACGGGACAAGAATAAAATCAAGTCCGAAGATTATCGTCAACTCGGTCAAATCATCGAACGATGGGAACAAGCCATCTTTGATGAGATTGACAAAGAACAAGATTTTCTTCTAGAGGAGATGTACGCCGTCATCGGATTTTCGAACGGACTCGCGACGCGTGCAGAAGAAGAGTTGTTCATCTTAAACAACTTCGGTGAGGAATACGTATATACGATGGATTTGGAGCCGATGCCCGAAGAGGAAGAGCAGAAGGAAGACGTGAATACGGAAACCGAAGAGTAAGCAAAAAGGAGTTCATCACGAACTCCTTTTCGTATGGGTGCCAGTAATCATTCGAACGACTCATGGAACGAAAGCCGCTTTTTCCCGTTCGCTTTTGACCGATATAAGGCGTCGTCCGCTTGTTCGATGGCGACGTGTGGAGGTTCGGCTGGCGACCAAATCGATGCGCCGATACTTGCCCCGACCTTTACCGACAGGAGACCGAGCATCACAGGGGTTGAGAGCGTATCAATGATGGATGTTCCGATTTCTTGAATATCTTGAATCGAACGTTCATGTCTTGGGAACATGAGAAAGAACTCATCCCCGCTCAAGCGGACCGGATAGATGTCATCGATTGTGAGTGTTCGGAGCCGCTGTGCGACTTCGACTAACAATTCATCGCCGACCGCGTGACCGTATGTATCGTTTACTGCCTTGAACCCATCGAGGTCGATATAAAAGAAAACGTATGGCTCTTTCGAAGCGTGCAGTTGATTCAACTGCTCACGTAAGGCGACACGGTTCGAGAGACCCGTCAGCGCGTCACGGTTCGCAAGGAGCTCAAAGTGCACCCGTTCCGATTCAGACTCCGTGAGAGATGTGACGAGCGATTCCAGTGCGAATGCGAGTGACTCAATCTCTTTGATTCCGGATTGATGCGGGAATGTATTGGCTTTTCCTTACTCCATGAGCGAAGCCGTTTCAGTAATTCGTTTCAACGGTCTCGTCACGACGGAAGCGAGTAACCAACCGAGAACGGCCGTCACAAGCGATGCGAAGAGACCAATCCATAGAATTCTCGTTTCTAGCGCGTCAACTGGTGCGAACGCGATGGCTGCCGGTTGAAGGACGACGACACGCCAACCAAGTCCAGGATATTCATCATACCCTTCCCCAATCGACATCCCCGTCAGATAGTCCTGTCCATCCTCCCATTCTTTCACGGAAGCCCCTTCCGTAAACGACACAGGGAGCGGTTTTCCGACTAGATCATCTGGACCGAGGAGTACGATGTTGTCTCGCCCACTGACGACGAACAAATCCGTATCGTCGACTTGTTCATGAAGCGTCCGATTGAAATGTCCGAGTACTTCTTTTCCCCATGCCCAACTCAAGTGAGTGGCAAGCACCCCTTGAAATGTCCCGTCTTGAAATAAAGGGACACTGATATCGACGAATTGGAGCGGTTCTCCCGTCGGATTCGGTAACAGTTCAGCTAATAGGACTGCCTCGTGGACGTCACCAATAAAAGGAGCTTCTTTCGCTTCGAGATACACCGGGCGCTCGGCGATGGATGCCTCTTCGAGTATGCCGTTCGTGGAAGCAACGACAGTCCCTTCCGCATCCGTGACACCCATCCAAGAGAATGCTGGAATGTTCGACTGGACTTGATCGAGGAGTCGTCGTGTCGCGTCCGGGTCTTCTAGGTCGAGACCTTGCAAGAGTTGGACCTCTTGATAGAGTGACCACATATAAAAGTCGAGTTTGTCCGCCAATTGATGTGATGTCGTCGAAAGACGTTCCCCGATTTCTTGTTAGAGCGAATCAGATGCCCGATGACTGATCAGGGATGTGAGTGCAATCGTCAGTAAAAAGACGAGCGTGGCGATGCTGAGCGCCAAAATGAGACCGAGGCGCATCGTAAAAGACTTGATCATGCGAGTAAAACCTCCTAAAGCTTGAAATAAAGACAATTATGAAAAACGAGTCGAACACATGATAGGTGAAAGAGCTTCCGCTATAATGAAAGACGAGTCGAAAAATAAATAGAGGTGAAGAGAATGAAAAAGAATCAATGGTTGGTCATCATGACCGTCGTCGCGGTCGCATTGATTGCATTGGTGTTCGTCTTGCTCAATCAAGATGAGCCGACAACGGCCGACCGAGGCGATCACGTGTCAATCGAGGGACAACCGACACTCGGAGACTCGGACGCGAAAGTCTCGGTTGTCGAGTTCGGAGATTATAAATGTCCATCGTGTAAACAGTGGGGCGAAACCATCTATCCGCAACTGAAAGCGGATTATCTCGACAAGGAAGATGTCAGCTTCAGCTATATTAACGTATTGTTCCACGGACAAGAATCGATTTTGGCATCCCTCGCTTCCGAGTCGGTGTACGAGCAAGATCCTGAATCGTTCTGGAAGTTCCATAAAGCGCTCTATGACGCGCAACCGGCTTCACAACAACACGACAACGCATGGGTGACGGTCGAGAAGTTGAAAGAAATCGCAGGTGAGACGACATCGGTCGACTTGGCACAACTTGAACAAGACCTTGGCGAAAACTCGACCGTACTCGAAAAAGTCAGCACGGACGACGGGCTTGTGAAAGAGAACGGTGTTCAATTCACACCTTCGATCATGATTAACGGTGTGATGCTCGAGGACCCGTTCGACTACGAACAAATCCAACAGTTGATCGAGCAGGATCTATAAGATGAAGTCATTTTTCGAAAAATATGGATTGTATCTTGCTTGGCTCGT
The DNA here is from genome assembly GCF_027947425.1 of Exiguobacterium sp. MMG028. Classification (NCBI taxonomy): domain Bacteria; kingdom Bacillati; phylum Bacillota; class Bacilli; order Caryophanales; genus Exiguobacterium; species Exiguobacterium sp. MMG028. The sequence continues at coordinate 1,257,175 of NZ_JAQJIN010000001.1, read as the reverse complement.
CGCATTGACGGCGACACTCGGGAGTCTCTATTTCAGTGAGATTCGGGAGTTTGTGCCATGTGAGCTATGCTGGATTCAACGCATCTTTATGTATCCGCTGACGATTATCCTAGGGATTGCCGTCTTCACGGACGATCGGGCGGTGCGAAAATATGTGTTACCGCTTACTATCATAGGCGGTATTGTTTCACTTTACCATTACTTGGTACAAAAAGTGCCTGGATTTGCAGAAATTCAGCCTTGTGCACAAGGTGTTCCGTGTAGCGGTCAATACATCAACTGGCTCGGATTCATCACGATTCCATTCCTCGCATTGACGGCTTTCACGCTCATCACCATCCTCATGTGGAATGTCAAAAAGCGATAAGGAGTTGGAACGTGTGAAGAAATGGTGGATCGGTAGTTTGATGACGATGCTCATCGTCCTAGCAGGATGTGGGCAAGAGATCGAGGACCCGCTCAACTGGGATGTCGAATCATTCGAATACATGAACCAAGAAGAAGAGATGGTCAGTCTCGACGATTTAAAAGGGAAAGTGTGGATGGCAGACTTCGTCTTCACAAGCTGTGAGACAGTCTGCCCGCCGATGACGTATAACATGTCGAAGCTCAATGAAGCGCTCGAAGAAGAGGGCGTCGAAGATGTGCAATTCGTCTCGTTCAGTGTCGACCCGACGGTGGACACACCGGAGAAGATGAAAGAATTCATGAGTGGCTATGACCTTGCGAACGCAGACTGGCAGTTCTTGTCGGGCTACTCGCAAGACGAGATTGAAACGTTCGCCCAAGAGAACTTCAAAGCGCTCGTCCGAAAGCCTGACGAAGGGACACAAGTCGACCACGGTACGTACTTCTATTTGGTCGACCAGGAAGGGAAAATCATCAAAGCGTATCCTGGTTTCCAAAACGTCCCGACTGAAGACATCATCAACGACATTAAAATCTTACAAAAGTCTTAACCGAAGATCTGTCCCGCCAAAGCAGTGGGACAGGTCTTTTTGAATTGTGAAACCTGCTATACTGGAAGGACTAGATTGCCTCGATCCAGAGCACGCCATTTTTTGAAAGATGAGTGAATCTGCATACTAACCGATATCAGATGGAGACATGCACGTTATAATCAATGCAACGAACTTGTAGAAAAGAGGATTTAGATGAAAAAGACGATGTTGCTCTCATTAGTCGGAATGGCGGCCGTCACCGGGACGATTCTGACACAGTACAAACCACTCGGACGAAAACCGAAATCAATTCAATCCCCGAACCAGGTCAACGGGAGATTCCGTAATCAATACGAGACACCGATGAACTTCTCTGCGGAGGACATGGTATCGATGGCTCGTGACTATCGTGACGTGACGTCGCTTCGTAAGCCGAGCGAACGGCTACCAATCGTGCCGATCGATTTCGAGGAGAAGACGGGTTCAAGCTTCACGAGAATCTACTGGCTCGGTCATTCGGCGCTCATGGTGCAAATGGACGGGAAGACGATGCTCGTCGACCCGATGTTCGGACGTAGCCCATCGCCGCTTCCGTTCGCTAAAAATGAGCGTTTCAGTGAAGACTTGCCGTTCGACCTCGAGGACTTGCCTGAAATTGATGTCGTCTTGTTGACGCATGACCATTACGACCATCTCGACTATGGGACGATCCTTGCGATTAAAGACAAGGTCGCCATGTTCATCGTGCCGCTCGGGGTAGGGAGTCATTTGAAACGATGGGGTGTCGGTGCAGAGCGAATCGTGGAGCGAGATTGGAACGAGTCCTATACGTTCGGGAATTGGACGTTCGTCTGTACGCCGGCACGTCACTTCTCCGGTCGTTCGCTGACGGACCGCAACAGCACGTTATGGGCGTCATGGGTCGTCCTCGGAGAGACAGACCGGCTCTTCTTCAGCGGGGACAGCGGCTACGCGCCGCACTTCAAGATGATTGGTGAACAGTACGGACCGTTCGATTTCGCCGCACTCGAATGCGGACAATATGACGTGCGCTGGCCAGACGTCCATATGCAGCCGGAAGAGACAGCGCAAGCATTTCACGATTTACGCGCCGACCAGATGATGCCGATCCATTGGGGTGCGTTCACGCTGTCGTTCCACGATTGGTTTGACCCGGCGGAACAGATGGCGTCCCTCTTACCGAAAGAGGTCGTCCTCACTCCGAAGATTGGGGAGCGGATCACACTCGACGGTCGGAATGATACGACGACGTGGTGGCGAGAACTCCAAGACGCAAACAAGCGATGACCGATGTCATCGCTTGTTTTAATTAAGAAGAGATTTTCTCAGCAGCGTCTTCTTCGATATGCAGTTTATGTTTACGCGTATAGACGAGGAAGGCGGCTGTCATCGCAATCGAACTGACTCCAAACAAGACGACCATGAGCTGAAGTCCGATCAAGTCGAGGAAGAATCCTGTCACGAGAAGGACGACTTGGAAGATGATCCGGTCGAGCATGTTACGGAACGAGAAGAAACGGCCGTGATATTCTTTTGGCATCCGTGTCTGGAAAATCGTGACCGCCGTCGGGAAGAAGCAACCGACCGAGAAGCCGAATACGACGAACGCCGCAATCGACATGAACGGGATGTCTGCGAAATACAGCATCAGTTGCGCGACACCGATTAAAAACGAGAACGAGAATAAAATCGAGAACGCCGAGAATTTTTCACCGATCCGTTTGATCATGAAGGCACCTGTCATGAAGGCGAGCCCTTCCGCCGTATAAATCCATCCTTTGATTGCGGTTGAATCCTGCAACTCACTGATGTTGATGACGAGCAAGTTGAACCCTCCGATAAAGAGGAGTGGGATGAGCGTCATGACGAGTGTCATGAAGATGACCGGGATTGATTTAATGATTGGGAAGACGTCTTTAAAGCCGCTCGACGCCTTCGCATCGATCTTTTTCGCCGACGGTGTCTTCGATTCATCTAGCTTTAAGAAGAGCGTCGCGACCGCAAGCAACAGATAGGCGACGAGCGAGAGCGCATAGACGTTACGTAGCGAGATGAGCGTCAATAAGACACCGGCAATCGCCGTCCCGATGACGCGTGATAACGTCGAAACGTTCATATGGACACCGTTCAAGGCGAGAAGTTCCCGTTCCTTCACGATGAGCGGAATCGCTGCCTGTAGGGCAGGGAAGTAAAAAGCCGCCGACCCTTGTAAAATGATCAAAAAGACGACCATCCACACGACCGAATTCGTCTCGATGGCAACGAACATAAAGAGAACGCTGAGCGCTCGGACGATGCTTGAGATGAGCATGATGTTTTTCTTTGAGCCTTGATCGGTCAAGCGTCCCGCGAGCGGACCGATGGCGACCCCGGCAAGTAAGCCGATGGCGAGAATGACCGCCTTCACAAAGTCAGAGGGGACACGGTCTTGCATGAATTCCAAATTACCGATGATACCGAGCCATAAACCAAGACCGGCGACGAATTCGCCCGTCAAGATGATCCAGACGTTCCGATTTTTCCACATAGCTGTTGTCCTCGATTCTTATATGTTAATCACTATTATCAAGTAGTAGGGTGGAGAATACCACAAAAAAGAAGCCGAACGTCGGCTTCTTCATCAATCAAATATCACAGTTGTCGTCGGTGCACGTCGAACCGTTCGAAAGGACTTGGATTGTCGGGTTGTTCTCAGACCAGACTTTTTCGAGCACTTGCGTGAACGCTTCCGTCGGTTGAGCACCAGACACTCCGTATTTGTTGTCGAATACGAAGAACGGCACACCTGTGATTCCAAGGTCGCTTGCGCGTTTCTCTTCGGCACGAACGTCTTCGGTATACACATCAGTCGTCAAGACGTCACGGACAGCGTCATGGTCGAGCCCCACGCTTGTTGCGATTTCAAGCAGGACTTCGTGGCTCCCGATGTGCTTGGCATCGACAAAGTAAGCCTGAAGCAACGCTTCCGACAATTCTTTTTCTTTCCCGACCGTCTTGGCATAATGCGTCAAACGATGGGAGTCGAGCGTACCTGTGACGACCATGTTCTCGAAATCATAGTCGAGACCGACTTCGCGAGCTTGAGCAGCAACTTGTGCCGTCGTCCCTTTTGCCTGCTCGATTGGCATACGATACTTTGTTGCGAGTGCCTCATAAATGGTGCGTGAATCGTTCGTCGGTGCGTTCGGGTCGAGCTCGAAACTCTTGAATTCGACTTCTACTTGGTCCGCCTGTGGGAACTGTTCGAGCGCCTCTTCTAGACGACGCTTCCCGATATAACAAAACGGGCAGACATAATCTGACCATACTTCAATTTTCATCATGAATCCCTCCTGTCCTTAGTGTAGAAAATCTTGAATTCAAAGTACAGGAAACGGCTCACAAAAAAAGCCCTTCACGCGGAGGGCTTAAAAGACGTACCAGAATACACAGACGAAGTGGGCGAAGCTTCCGAACAAGATGAACAAATGGAACACTTCATGGAATCCCCATCCTCGCCAATTGACGAATTTTGGCTTGAACCCGTAGATGAGTCCGCCAATCGTATACATGACGCCACCAAGGACGAGCCAGAAGATGCCGGCGTTACCAATCACGTCATGGAGCGGTCCGATAAAGAAGACGGACAGCCAGCCCATCCCGATATAGAGCGCGGTCGATAAGAAACGTGGGGCATGGAACCAGACGAGTTTGAAGATGATTCCAAACAAGGCGAGTGCATGCACCGTTCCGAAGAGGACCCAGCGTGTCGGTCCTTCGAGCGCAAGTAGCGTGAGCGGGGCGTATGTACCCGCAATTAACGCATAAATCATCGCATGGTCGATTCTCCGGAAGAAAGCGATGACGTTCGGTGAAGCGATGATGCTATGGTAAAGACCTGACGATAAGTAAAGAAAGACGAGGCTGATCCCGAATAAAATCGCAGCCATAATCGCAAGCGGCGAGCCAAGTAATGAAGCTTTGACGACCATCGCAATCAGCGCAATGAAAGCGAGTACCGCACCAGCGAGATGCGTTAGCGCGTTGATCGGTTCACGGAAAATCGAATTCATGTAAAAACACTCCTTATCACATCATGTAGTATCGATAACTACATGATATACTGAAGAGGAACAAACAGCAAGGTGTACCTTTCGACAAATGAGAGTTTTCTTTATACTTGAAGGTGAGGTGAGACGGATGAAAGCGAAGAATATTACCGAAACAGAAGGGACGCTCCCTAGGGACGTATTGCCGACTGTCGATTTATACATGGACCAGGTCATCCAATTGTTCGAGCAGCATTATGGGAAGATGAAGCGTGACGAGGATGAGACGATTTTGACGAAGACGATGATCAACAACTACGCCAAGGGCAAGTTGTTCCATCCTGTCAAAAATAAAAAGTATACGAACGAACATCTGATGTTACTCAGTTTGATTTATGAGATGAAAGGTCTCCTGTCGATCAGTGACATCAAAGAGACGCTCCGTCCGTTGAACGAGTCGGACGAGACGTTCTCACTCGAAGACTTTTATGAAGCGTATCAGGCGCAGAAAGTGAAGAATTTAGAAGCGTTTGAAGCCCAGGCTGACACGCTGTTACATACATCGCTCGAAAAAGAGAGCGGTGTGCAGCGAACGCTCGCTATTGCGTCTGCCGTGCATATGAGCCACTTATATCAACGATTGGCCGAGCAGTTGATTGATGATGAGAAATAAAACAACTCCTCCGAGGGCGAATGCCCCACTGAGGAGTTGTTTTTTAGTTATTGATGTACTTCTCGTATACCGTACCGAAGTCTTTTCGGTTCCACTCATGATAGTGACGTTGTAGCCAATCGAACGATTGCTCGTTCAATTCCTTGAACGTGTTCGGTACGTTCATGTCACCTTCGCGGAGCCCGCTCAAAATCGACACCGAGTGTGTGAGCGACGTATTCGCATACTCCATCATGCGACGACCTTCCCGTTGAATCTCTTCAATCGCGAGGAGTGCCTTATACAAATCTTTCACATGTTCGATTTGTTTTTTGTTGATATCAATCGAGTATGGTTTGTCGCCGATGGTGAATTTGACTTCGACATCGAGGTCGACCGTACCCGCCGTCTCAAACATGACGTGCTTGATCGGATAATGTGAATACGGATATCGATAGAGGACGCGCTTCGAACTGATGGCGCTCGTTCCATCGAGGTGGATCATCGACAAGTTGGTGAAACAATACTCATCTGATTTTGACTTGATCAAGAAATAAATCTTTTCATTGTCTTCGTGAAGGACGTAATCATCCGCATCCGCCTTATCGAAGTCGGACGGGTCGATCACCTCACCGATGTCGCTGAAGCCAGTCAAATCAGAAGCCAGTTTTTTGAACATGTCATTCACTCCTCAATAATGGATTTTATGCATCTCTTTCGGGTCGGAGCCGGTCCGCTCATCACGGTTGAGCGCATCGATCGCCGCCATCTCTTCTTTCGTCAACGTGAAGTCGAATACCTGTATATTCTCTTTGATTCGACTTGGTGTCACCGATTTTGGGATGACCGCGACCCCGTTTTGTAAGTGCCAGCGCAAGATGACTTGAGCCGGTGATTTGCCGTGACGGTTCGCAATCTCGACAATCGTGTCATCTTCGAGCGCTTCGCGTCCTTTCATGAGTGGACTCCACGCCTGAATTTGAATGTCATATCGTTTACAGAAAGCAATCAATTCCTTTTGAGACAAATACGGATGGATCTCGACCTGGTTCACGGCCGGGACGATCGAGCACGACTGAATGATTTGTTCTAAATGCTCGACTTCAAAGTTCGAGACGCCGATCGCGCGGACACGCCCTTCTTCATATAACTGTTCGAGTGCCTTATACGTTTCGACGAACTTTCCGAAACGGGGCATCGGCCAATGGATGAGGAACAAGTCGACATACTCGAGACCGAGTCGGTCGAGACTATCCTGAAACGCTTGGAGCGCCTCATCGAACCCGTGGAACTCATTCCAAAGCTTCGTCGTCACAAATACTTCTTCCCGAGGAATGCCTGCTCCACGAAGCGCTTGTCCGACACTTTCTTCGTTTTGATAAATCGCGGCCGTATCAATCAAACGATAATCCGCTTCGAGCGCAGCTTTGACCGTATCGACCGTCACTGCGCCGTCTTCGACCTTATACACACCGAGCCCGAGCATCGGCATCTTGACGTTATTATTCAACGTCGTCCATTCCATAACAAATCCCTCCCTCTCGTCTTTAACGTTACCGAAATTTTGGATGAAGGGAAAGGAAAAACTATAGGCGGATGCTTTCCCCGTGCGACTTGATCACAATTTGGTCACGGTCCAGTTTTGCAGCCGCGACGAGCCGGTGATACGGCTCCTCGACCGGCTCATAAGAAAGAACGAACGTGTCCCAATGCATCGGGAAGAAGCGCTTCGCCCCGCTCTCTTTGTACATCATCCAAGCCTGTTCGGGGGTGCAGTGCGCCTCTTGGAACGAGTCCGGTTGGTAAGCGCCGATTGGGAAGAACGCGAGGTCAATCGGTTCACGATCAGCGAGTCCTTTGAAGGAGTCGGTATACGCCGTGTCTCCCGCAAAGAGCATACGGATCCCTTTGTATTTGAGGAGATAGCCGTTATAGCCCATATGTTTGTCCCATGGGAAACGGTTGCCCCAATGCTTGACAGGGATGGCTCGGACATCGAGTCCGTTCGCCAAAGTCACTTTGTCATGCGGATGCAGTTCGAGCGTCTGCAGGCTCGGGTATCGACGGAGCAGGCGACTCGTCCCTGGAGCGGAGACGACGATCGTCTCGCGGGTGATGAGTCGTTTTAAACTTTTATGGTCAAAGTGGTCCATATGGGCGTGACTGAGCAAGATGACGTCAACCGGTCCGACATCCTCGATGGAGAGGGCGGGGGCCGTGTGACGTTTCATGCCGATTGTCAGTGGTCCTAAATGGACACCGATTCGTTTAGAGAAGACGGGGTCCGTCAAAATTTTGAGTCCATACCAATGGATGAGGACGGTCGAATGGCCAATCCACGTCGCTTGCACATGCGTCTCATCGATGGTTGTCAGTTCTGGACGTTCCGGCCATTTAAAACGTGGGCGGGGGAGCCGTCGTTTGAATCGTGTATAAAGAAACGTTCCGACGCTCGCCAAGACGGCACTCGGAACGAGGATGCGTCGACGCATCATGCATCACCTCACTGTTCGAATATACTGTCATCATAACGCGGGGAAGAGGGCATCGCATCCGCCTAAAGGAGTAGAAAAAATGGGAGATTGTGGGGTGTGCTCTTGCGAATCCGCTTTCAATTTGATAAGGTGGCAGTAACTTAGGAAAGAGAGGTACACCGTGCCATGAAAAAAACACGTTCACTCCAACGATGAGACGAATCATCACTGTTCGCTTGAACAGTCACGGGTGAAGTGTGTCCATTTTTCAAGTGCGGGAAGTGCTCTTTTTCCTCTCTGAACGGATTCCTTCACACCACCGCACTTTGAGCGGATGGTGTTTTTTGTTTCATCACGTATCGGAAAAATGAGCGAGGTGAAACAGATGTTAGCTATGAAACAAGTTCGGTTCGATTACGACCGGAAACCATTATTTGAAGCGGTCTCGTTTGAGGTCGCAGCCGGAGAACGCGCTGTGTTATTCGGGCTGAACGGGAGTGGGAAGACGACGCTCTTCCGACTCGTGACAGGGGAATTGATGCCACAAGCAGGGACGATTGACTGTCACGGTGAAGTCGGGCTCGTCCGACAGACGATTGAATCCGAAGATATGTCACTACTCGAATGGGTGATGCGGAGCGATCCTGAACGGTATGCCCTTTATGAAGAGGTGTCCTCTGGCGATGAGGTACGAGTCATGCGTTCTTATGAACGAGCGCTGTCACTCGATGTGTATAACTTGGAGCAAGAGGCAATCCAAGCGTTGACCCGACTCGGGTTGGACGGTCAGCTCGACCAAAACATCAACGATTTGAGCGGGGGAGAGAAGACACGGGCGCAACTCTCGACGTTGATGATGAAGCAGGTCGACGTCGTCCTACTCGACGAGCCGACGAACCATCTGGATGTCGAGTCGATTGACTGGCTCACGAAATGGCTGAACCGGTTCGAGGGAACGGTGCTGATCATCTCTCACGACCGTCAACTGATGGATGATGTTGCGACGGTCATCCTCGAACTGTCGGATGGGGAAGTCACCAGATATCCGGGGAACTATACGGCGTATCGACGTCAAAAAGAGGATGAACGTCTGCGTGACGAGCGAGCCCATGCCCGCTACGTGAGCCGCAAAACAGAATTGCTCGATATGATTGCCCAGTACAAAGGCTGGCACTTGAAGGCGAAAGCGACAGCCAGTGTTCGTAGTCCGGGTGCGCAAAAAGGAGCGGCCAATCTCGCTGTTAGAATGAAGGCGAGGGAACAGAAGCTCAAACAGCTTGAAGACAACCGTCCACGAAAGCCGAAAGAAGAGAAGGCCATCTCCGTCCAATTTGCGGCAGATGAGCTCGAAGCGAAGACGTGGTTGACGTGTGAAGAGGTGACGTTTGGATACGACAAGTCATTCTATGAACCGATTTCCTTCTCGATTCAAAAAAGTGAACGCGTCTCCATCATCGGACCGAATGGAAGCGGAAAGACGACGTTATTGAATGTGCTGATTGGTGAACGAGCACCGCTTTCAGGTGTGATCAAGCGGCATCCTCGTCTGAAGATTGGGTATTTCTCGCAAACGCTCGAACGTTTACCGAAGACGGGGACACTGCTCGATGCGTTACTCGCCCAGAGTGACATCGGGGAGACAGAGGCTCGGACACTGCTCGCTCACTTTTTGTTCCGTCGGGATGAGGTGCATCGGCCTATCGACGAGGCGAGTATGGGTGAGAAGTGTCGGATTGCCTTCCTGATTCTCTATTTCTCCGACGCGCATCTGTTGGCACTCGACGAACCGACGAACTATTTAGATGTGGCGACACGGGAACAAATCGAGACGGCATTGTCCGTGTACCCGGGTGGATTGCTTCTCATTACGCATGACCGTTATTTCCATCGCTTGACCTCGCGGACGATCGAGCTCGGTAAAACGATTCGTATTCGTGAGAATATGGAGAACGATGAACCGGTCGATGTCGAGCAGATGATGCAAACGATGGACGAATTGACAAAATACGACTTGAAATTTTTTGACGAGGCAGGAAACCTCCTACCATTTGACGAAACGAGTGGAATGAATCGAATCGAGTAGGAGTGAAGAACATGAATGGAGGAAGATTGTCGCGCGCGACGACACGAAAGCGTAAACGAGTATTCCGGGTGACGACTGCGGTAGCCTTGGTCCTCGCTTTGGTCGGTATCATCGCGTTCGCGGCACTGATCGACAAAAAAGAAAAGTCTGCTTTACCGAAATCAGATGAGATTGCGACCGAGATGGTCGATTCCGAGTCGGAACAACCGACCGATACCGAAACCGAGTCTGCAGATACAATCTATATCGGGCAACCGTATACGAAAGTCTATGCAGATGACCGTGTCGCGGTCGTCTATGAGGCCGACCTCGGTGATCGTTTCGAACGTTTGGAGACGGTCAGTGGCTTCGTGAAAGTACAGTTGAATGAGCGCATGACGGGGTGGGTCACGGAAGAGAGTGTGACGACGGAAGCTCCGGCATTGTCGGACGATGACGTAATCGCCGCATGGCAACAAGTCGTCCCGAGCGCTTCGGAGACCGTCCTTGATTGGATCGGCAAAGATGTGGCGACCGTGCGCGCCGAACTCGGTAGCCCGGCTGCCGTTCAGCGTGACCAAGTGAACGAATATCATTTCTATGATGGATTCTTCTTGATGGTACGGGACCAAACAGTGCGTGCCGTCGATTGGGACCGTCAGGCAGTCGTGACGCCTGACGTGACACCGACGAACGAACAAACAACTGGGATTTGGTACGAAGGGGAGACGGTTCAGTTGAAGCTGTTCCCATACAGCGGTGTGATGCGCGTGCGTCTCGAGCACAAGTGAGACAAGACGGGAGAGGAATCTCCCGTTTTTTTATGTTTTTTCATTCAAATGAACGTTTGAATGTTTCGTGGAAATGGAATAAGATAAGAAGTAGAAGGAGGCGTCAGTTATGGGACATCATCATGATCACGACCATCACCATCATCATTCCACGAATCAGCGTGCGCTGTTCCTCGCTTTTCTGTTGATTGCGACGTTCATGGTCGTCGAGGTCATCGGCGGACTATGGACGAACAGTTTGGCACTTTTATCCGATGCGGGGCATATGCTCGGGGATGCGGCGGCTTTAGGACTCAGTTTCCTAGCTGTCCGATTCGGGGCGAAGGCGGCGACACCGAACCGGACGTTTGGATATCGACGCTTTGAAATTTTAGCGGCATTCATTAACGGGCTGACCTTACTCGTCATCTCGATCTATATTTTAATTGAGGCATATCAGCGCTTGAGTGCCCCACCGGAAATTTTGAGTGGGGGAATGCTCGCAGTTGCCATCATCGGACTACTCGTCAATATCCTCGCTGCTTGGATTTTGATGCGTGGAGAAAAAGATAATTTGAACGTGAAGAGTGCGTTGCTTCACGTGTTCGGAGACTTACTCGGATCGGTCGGTGCCATTACGGCAGCACTTTTGATCATGTCGTTCGGATGGACGTGGGCGGACCCGGTCGCGAGTGCGTTTGTCGCTATCCTCATCTTGATTAGCGGCTATCGCGTGACGCGCGATGCGATTCACATCCTGATGGAAGGGTCACCGGAACAAATCGATGTCCGGGCGATGCAAGCAGAGATTGCAACAGTCGAAGGAGTGAAAGAGGTACACGACCTGCATGTCTGGTCAATCTCTTCGAGTGAGCATGCGGCGACGTGCCATGTGTTGATTGGAGAAGACACGGACGACCAGGCCGTGTTACGTCAAGTGACGGAACGGATTCGTAAATATGGGACGTTCGAGCGCTCAACGGTGCAAGTCGAACGGGAACGACAATGTTGCGAGGAGCGTATCATTTGGTAAAGAAAGTGGTGTCAGTGAAAACTGACACCACTTTCTTATGGTTTCAAGACCACCTTAACGCAGTCATCTAAATGTTCATTAAATAAGTGATAGGCGTTAGCAGCTTCCTCAAGGGAGAGGCGATGCGTAATGATGTCGGTCGGATCAAACTTTTTATCCACAATCATCTGAAACAGCTCAGGCATGTAGTGAATCACAGGTGCTTGACCAGTTTTTAAAGTGACGTTACGAGTGAAAAAGTCGCCCATCGGAAATTGGTTATATTTCATTGGGTAAACGCCAGTGAGTTGGACGACCCCGAATTTGCGAACAGCTTCTTTCGCCACTTTGATTGCGCTAAGTGTTCCACCTTGAATCATAAGTTTCTGTTCTATTTTTTCAATAGGAGATTTTTTTCCGTCAATGCCCACACAGTCGACGACTACGTCTGCTCCGCCACCAGTTATTTCATAAATATATTTCCCTGTTTCGGTCGGGTCTTTTAAGAGAACTGTTTCGACTTTATTCGAGAGTTTGGCCCGGTTTAATCGATAAAGTTCAGGGTCCACAGCAATAACCCGCTTGGCACCGCGTACCCAGGCCAATTTTTGTGTCATTAACCCGACAGGACCGGAACCAAGGACGACCACAGTGTCACCTGCTTTCATACCGGCATTATCCAGACTCCACCAAGCGGTAGGAATGACGTCAGATAAAAAGAGAAGCGCTTCATCTTCAAGTTCACACGATTCAGGAATAACAAGTGGCATAAAATTGCCGTAAGGAACCTTTAAAAATTCTGCTTGTCCACCAGGGTGATCACCGAATTGCTCAGTATATCCGAACAGACCGCCGGCATCTGTATGTGGAGCGTGATTAGAATTATCACACTGGCTCTCCATCTCATTCGTACAATAAAAACAGTGGCCACAAGATACGTTACATGGAAGTACGACTCGATCGCCTTTTTTGACCTTTGTTACATCAGGTCCGGTCTCTTCGACAATCCCCATCGGTTCATGACCTATGATGAATCCATGGCGAGTAGGCATATTCCCTTGGTAGATATGAAGGTCTGATCCACATATAGCCGTAGAAGTAATCTTTACAATAATTTCTTCACGGTTTTCGATCTCAGGATCTTTCACATCTTTTACTTGAATTTTCTTAGCTCCTTGATATGTTACGGCACGCATATTTAACATCTCCTTCTTTTACAAAGACGGGTTGATGACAACAAAGTGTCTTTACCCTTCTTTAAAAAAAGTGAAGCAATATACAAAAAATTCAAGGACTTATTTTTTTCCGTGCACATCAATCACCACAATCTCTGGCGGGTTGAAAATGCGCGGTACGTTGAAACTATAATTGAATCCCCGTCCGATCACGTGGGTGAACGTCTCGTGTTCATAAAGACCGCCTGCATATTTCGGGAAAAATCCTTGGTCAGGGGCGAATAAACCGTTCAATAAATATGGGATCCTCACTTGTCCGCCGTGGGCATGACCGGACAAGACGAGGTCGAATGGTAAGTCGGCATACGTGTCGACCTCTTCGGCACGGTGAGAGAGGAGTAAGTTGAACGTCTCGTCCGGATCCACGTCTTGCATGGCCGTCGCGACGTCGGTTTCCCAACTCCCATAAATATTTTCGGTATATGTTCGTAACGGATCTTCTAATCCCCCGATGACGAGATTGATCCCATTGATGGTGATCGGCTCCCATTCGTTTTCGAGAACGGTCACCCCGTGAGAGCGAAATACATTCTTGGCATCATGACGAATATAGTCGGCGGAGTCATCAATCTCATGATTCCCGGTTACGAAATACATCGGCGCAATGCCAGCGAGTCCCTCGACGAGCTCGAAAGCAGGTTCAGGAGAACGATAGCGGTCGAGCAGGTCCCCCGGCAGGGCGATCAGATCCGGCTTTTGGGCTCGGACTTGATCGATCAAAATCGATTGCTTATAACCGTACGAGGCGCTATGTAAATCGGAAAGGAGCACGATGCGAAGCGATTCATCCGCTGACAGCTTGTCAGACGGCACGTCGTACGTCTGAACGGTCAGCGCATTATACGTCGCTGTGAACAGCAAGATACCGAGCGCGACAAACACGAACGTCGATTTATGTTTCTTCATCACGGCTCCCTCCCTTCATTGTGCCTCTATCTTACCCCGACACGTAGGGGGAAGCAAAAAAAAATCCCGCTCCTACGAGCGGGATGGATGATTATGCTGCTTTGGCTGTCAATTTCACATCGACATTGCCGCGCGTCGCTTTTGAATAAGGGCACACTTGGTGTGCTTCTTCAACGAGGCGTTCTGCTGTCGCTTGGTCGACACCTTTGATTTCGACTTCAAGCTCGACTGAAATGAAGAACCCTTCATCGTTTTGGTTCAATGTGACATGACCTGTGACGCTCGATCCGTCTGTCTTCACACGTTCTTTCCCGATGATGAGGTTGAGGGCACTACCGAAGCAAGCCGCATATCCCGCTGCGAAAAGTTGTTCCGGGTTTGTCGCACCGTCGACGTGTTTCGCGCCTGGCATTGAGACGTCCATGTCGATGACGCCGTCTGTTGATTTCACATGACCTTCGCGGCCACCGATTGCAGTTGCTGATGCTGTGAATAGTGATTTCATGATTCAATTCCTCCATTTCGTTTTAAACAATTAAGTTGTGCACAATTTAAATTATAGAGCAGTCAAAAAGTTTCGCAAGTGATATGCTTGGCTAAAGAAGAGTACGGAGGATACCGCATGGAACAATCATTAAAGCTAGAACATCAAATCTGTTTTCAACTGTATACCGCTTCAAAAGAGCTTACCCGTTTATATCGCCCAATTTTAGAACCGCTAAACCTGACATATAGTCAGTATCTGGTCATGCTCGTCTTATGGGAAGAGGATGGCATCGATTTGCGTCAGCTCGGAATGAGGCTGACACTCGACTCGGGCACATTGTCCCCCCTCGTGAAACGATTGATTCAAATTGGGTATGTCGAAAAGAGTAGGGCGACAGACGATGAGCGAAAAATCGTCGTCCATTTGACCGATCGCGGCAGCGCGTTGCGTGAGCAGGCGGCCGATGTGCCGTTACAAGTCAGTGGTATGCTAAATATAGACGAAGCGACATATGTCGCATACATGGAGATGCTCACCGATATCAAAGAGAGACTTCATGATTTCGGAGAGCGTCAGCGCGAGCAGTAAGGAAGGAGGAGCCATGTTTCGAAAATTGATCATCCTCTTGATGGGGATTGGATTGTATATGGCTTGGCAATATGAGATGCCGAACGTCTCTGCCCCGACGAGCATTCAAGTCGAGTCTGAGGTAGCGACGGAACGTGCGACGGATGCACCGAAGTTTACGAGCCAATATGCCGGGCATGATTGGTACCTTGTCGAACGTGGCGGAGATCGTGGTCTTGAACTCATTGACGAGGACGGCGCCAAAAAAGGATTTTATCAGTTCGAGACCGGAAGCGCGTATCGCGGTCTCGTGCTCGATGAGACGACGCGTGACCAAGTCGAGGAAATCGGCTTTGAGAAAGTGACGTCTTACAACAAAGGATTGAATCGCTACCTGATCCCGGACGATCCATCCTTTTCTGTATTTGCGATTGATGGACAATATGTCACGCTCTTCTTCGATCAACATGACGATGACCGCTTGAAAGGGGTCTTGTCGGTTGATCGCCGAGTGGAAGAGGCGAGTGACGGTTACTACGGTGACATTTCCGCAGAAGGGACCGTCGCGAACGAACAGTTGATGCGGATCTTGATGAACTGGGACCGTGAAAAATATGACTTGAGTGCGCTCGCCGATTATGAGCCGCTCTATCCGGTCGTCCGGGCGCACAGTCAGAACATGGCGGAGAACGACTTCTTTAGTCATACGGACCCGGAAGGACGCGACCCGTTCGACCGAATGGATGAAGCGGGACTGTCGTACTCGATGGCCGGAGAGAACTTGGCGATGGGACAGATGAGCGTATTCCATGCGCATTGGGGGCTGATGAACTCGAAGGGGCACCGTGAGAACATCATGCAACCACGATTCAGTCATGCTGCCGTCGGACTCGCCTATAATGATGAAAACAGTCCGTTCTATACGATTAACTTTATTACCCCTAGATAAAAGGATGACTCCACCTCGGAGCCATCCTTTTTGTGTCAGATGAGTTTTTTAACCGCATCCTCAATCTCAGCCGGTGTGGTCTGTGGCGAGAAGCGTTCGACGACGTTTCCGTCACGGTCGACTAAGAACTTTGTGAAGTTCCATTTGATTGTTTTCGATCCGAGCAGTCCAGGTGCTTCTTTTGAGAGATACGTGAAGAGTGGGTGCGCGTCTTTGCCGTTCACATCGACTTTCGCAAACATCGGGAACGATACGCCATAGTTGAGCTGGCAAAACTCCTGGATCTCTTCATTTGAGCCCGGGTCTTGATGTCCGAACTGGTTGCATGGGAAACCTAGAATCTGAAGGCCTTGCCCCTTGTATGAGTTGTATAGTGACTCGAGACCTTCGAATTGTGGTGTGAATCCACACTTACTCGCTGTATTGACGATGAGTAAGACGTCACCCTTATATGTAGCTAACGGTTGTGGCTGTCCTTTCATGTCCAATGCTTCAAAATCATAGATCATGTCTAATCCCCCTTTTTCTTTAGTATACCAAGAGAGTAACGAGGTCACGACTTTGAACGCGTCGCGTGCAATCAAATTGTTATGAAATCATGATGTCGCTGTTACATATTTCGTGGTGTACAATCCGTATAATGAAACTCGTTGTAGAAAGGAACGGTGTTATGCGACTTTTTAAAAATGAATTTATATGGATCGCGCTCATTTTGATTGGATTATTCTTCTCGAGTGCGACACCTTACTCAGATCAGTCCATCGTTTCGCCACTCGAGCGATTCGATTGGAGCTGGATCGAACCGACGTTAGCGAACGTCGAGTTTGACTATGCAGGCAAAGAAGTGTCACTCGACACGTTAGGGACAGTCGGACTCATCGAGTTCTTGATGCGGAAAACGGCACATTTCGTTACCTTTTTCGCTCTCGGAGCCTTGTTCGTTAAGGCGATTTCGAGAACGAACCTTCATGCCGGGCTGATCCTTTTGTTCGCTTGGACGCTTGCCAATACGGTCGCCATCTTTGATGAGTATCATCAGAGTTTGACACCGGAGCGGACGCCGTTACTGCAAGATGTCCTATTGGACAGCAGTGGGGCGATTGCTGGAGTAGTGCTCATCGGTGGCTTCTTATTACTTCGTTCAAAACGAAAACGAGGGAAACGAGCTGGGTATGTCGCATTAAGGTAGTCAAAAAATGATATAGGTTGTTATGTGAAAAGCGCTTTCTTCAAGTGCTTTTTTTATGTTGAAAACTATTTTGTGACAACGAACCAAATAAAATATTGTCTATACCCACGTTTTTTAAGGGATAAAACCTAAATTAGGTCAATGTCATACGAATGAAATATAAGTGTAAAATAACTTTTGGTTTAGATTGCTATAATGAGTCTCAGAGCGAATGAAATTTCGCAACTCATCTTAATAGAAAATACTTGAACGACTATAGATAGAAAATACACGGGAATCAGCGGAGGGAAGCACATTGGGTAACTTGAAGAAATTTGCAGCCACAGTCACTCTAGGCGCACTCTTGATCGGCGGAACGTCACCGACTTATGCAGCCTCACTTACAGAGAAGCAGAAGAAAGTACAAGAACAACGACAAAAGAATAGCAGCGAGCAGTCAAAAGCAAACTCTTCAATTCAATCACGTGAGCAAGCCATCAGCAAAGAGCAACAAGAGATCAACAAGTTAGATGCTGAACTCCAAGACGTCATCAACGATGTCGCTCAGAAAAAAGCTGAAATCCGTGCAACTGAAGAAAAAATCAAACAGCTTCAAGAGCAAATCAAAAAATACGAAGCAAAAATGAAAGCACAAGAAGAACTCATGAAAGACCGTATGGCGACGATGCAAAAGAACGGTGGCTCGTCAGTCAACTGGGCTGAGTTCATCTTCGGTTCAAAAGACTTCGGAGACTTGATCACACGTATGATCACAGCTGGTACGATCCAAGAGAACGACCAACAAATCTTCGAAGAATATGAAGCAACGAAAGAAAAACTTGCAAAAGCGCAAGCTGAATTAAAAGCAGAACGCGATTCACTCGTGAAGCAAAAAGAAGAACTTGAAAAACGCCAAAAAGAGCTCGATCAAAAAATGAAAGAGCGCGCAGCGAAAATCAAGAAACTCGAAGCTGAAAAAGTGAAATTCGAATCAAAACTCATGAGCCTACAAGAGATGGAAGATACGCTCAAAGCTCAAGAGAAAGCGATTCAAGCAGAAATCGAAGCACAACGTCGTGCTGAAGAAGAAGCACGTCGCGCAGCGGCAGAAGCAGCAGCTGCTAAGAAGCAACAAAGTGCAAGCTCAAGTAACAGCGGTTCTAGCGCTTCAGTGTCAACACCTGTAGCATCTGCACCAGCGAGCGGCGGGATGTTCCAACGTCCGGCAAGCGGTAGCCTCACACAAGGGTGGGGACCAGCGAGCGGCGTAAACGGCTACACATTCCACAACGGTCTTGATATCGCTGCAGGAGTTGGTACGCCAATCTATGCAGCAGCTACTGGTACAGTCACACGAGCTGGATGGGGTGGCGCATACGGAAACCACGTCATGATCACACACGTCATCAACGGACAAGTGTGGACGACAGTATACGCACACATGAGCTCGGTCTCAGTTAAAGCAGGTCAACGCGTGTCGCAAGGTCAAAACCTTGGCGGCATGGGTAGCACAGGGAACTCGACAGGTTCACACCTTCACTTCGAGATTCACCGTGGTGGTTACTCATGGTCATCATCAAGTGCAGGAAACACAGTCAACCCAGCATCATTCTTCTAATCAACACAAATACAGTGATCGACGAACGCGTCGATCACTTTTTTGTTGCCTGATACACGATAAACGTCAGAAGTGCGGCACCGATCACACTGAGCCATAGCGTATCGAAGTTTGGGTCATCGAGGATGCTCTGTCCACCGACGATCAACATATAAAGAAGGAGTGCCACGCCAAGTGCACGTAAAATAATTCGGAATCTAGCCATGAAAAATCGCCTCCCCCTAATAGTATAGGGGAGGCGATTCGTTTCATCTAGCGAGTCGGACCCAGGCAGAGTCCATGATCTGTTCGTAGCCAACTTCTTGATAGATTTTGTTTGAGGTCGGGTTCGTCAAGTCCGTATAGAGGACACAGAACGATTTCGTCTCAAGTAACTGGCGGCTAAGGTCTGCAACGAGACTTCGCGCGTAACCTCTTCCACGTGCGTCAGGTGACGTATAGACGAAGGAGACGGTGATGCCGTTCTCGGTCGGACGTGCACGTTTCGCACACGAGACAGGCTGTCCGTCGACTTCCCAAAAGACGGCTTCTTCCCTGTCAAGCATCGTCTGCACAGCTTTCGTCACTTTTTCGGGTGGTGACGAACGGAGTCCTGACTCGGCTTCAAAGGCGCTATACCAGGCTTCGAGCTGTGCTTGGTCGGCTGTTGTCGCTTTTCGCATGTGACCGTTCGCCATCTCGATGTCTTCCACCTCGTCGAGTCGATAAAGACCTTGTGACATGAACATCTCACTCGACCCAGATGTGATTTCTTGCCACGTTTTCCCGAACCGTTCGGCTTGAGCACGTTCTGAGACCACCTCGGTGAACGGGATCTCGTTTTCGAGAAGGTGCGGGATGATGAAAGCGGGGAGTTTTTCCTCTTGTTCGGAATCCACGACGATGTAATGGAGCGGATGGGGCGGTGTCACTTGAAGGATAGCGAGGAGTTCACCATTCTCTTCGACGGTGAATTGATGAAACGTCTCATAGATGCCTTGAATCACGTTGTTCAATACGCCAATCATGAGGCTGTTCTTGGCTTCTTCTTTTAACAAGGCGTCCATGACGCGGTCAGCGAAGTGATGCGGGTCTTTCCATTCAATCCATTCCATATGTATCTCTCCTATTCGATGTAGGCAAAAACGGACAAACCTGTTGGCTTGCCCGTTTATGCGTTGTACGTTATGCGATATCTTCTTGTTTCGACGATGTGTTGTCGAGAAGTTTCGTGTTGTGTTTGAAGTAGTGGATAATTTTTGCGATGGCACCGTCACCTGTGACGTTTGTAGCTGTTCCGAAGCTATCTTGCGCCAAGTAGAGTGCGATGACCAAGCTTTGCATCGTCGCGTCGAACCCGAGGATCGAGCCGAACAATCCGAGCGATGCCATAACGGCTCCACCTGGAACACCAGGTGCTGCAATCATCGTCACACCGAGTGCGAGGATGAATGGAAGGACGATTGCGTATGACATCGGCATGCCGTTCAAGTACATGAGTGCGACACCGACCGATGTGAGTGTGATCGTCGAGCCTGACAAGTGAATCGTTGCCGAGAGCGGGATGACAAAGTTTGCGACACCCTCATCCGTGTTGTTCAATTTCGCTTGGCGAAGCGTGACAGGAATTGTCGCGGCCGATGATTGCGTCCCGATGGCTGTGAAGTAAGCCGGCATCATCGTCTTGAGCAACTTGAACGGATTCTCTTTGTTGAGACCACCTGCGATTGAATATTGAATCATAAGCATCGTCAAATGAAGGACGATGATTGTGACGAAGACGAGCGAGAACACCGAGAGGATCTCAGCGACCTGACCAGCGTACGTCATGTTCATGAAAATTCCGGCGATGTGGAATGGGAGTAATGGAATAATGACTTTACTGATTAAGAGTTCGATGATATCGCGGAAATCCATGGCGAGGTCGAGTGACCGTTTGCTTTCGATCGCGGCGATCCCGATCCCGATGACGAAAGCTAAAATGAGTGCGGTCATGACACCGAATACCGGTGGGATCTCAAATTCCATGAACCCTTTCAATAAGGCTTCTTCTGGGTTTTCGGCTCCTTCCGTCGACCGTGTCAAAATTTGCGGGAACAAGTTGCTCGTTGCAAAATATGCGAGCGTCCCGGCGACAATTGTAGAGATATAAGCAATCAGTGCTGTAAGTCCAACTAATTTTCCTGCTCCTTTTCCGAGTTCCCCGATACCAGGGATAATGAAAGCAAGAATGATCAGTGGGATAGCGAAGCCTAAGAACTGCCCGAAGACCGTGTTGAACGTCACGAACGTCCGAACGATCCAGTTCTGACTTTCTGGTACGATGCTCCCGAGCAGAATCCCGAAAGCGATCGCGATGATGATGCGACCTAAGAGGCCAATGCGTAATTTCAAATCAATCACCCTTTCTGTTTGTTTGAATAGTTGATATTTTCGCACATTTTACGGAATGATGCCACCATCTCTTTCAATTTTCCTGAAGAAAGACGTTTGACAACTTCATAGAAGGGTAATAGAAAATGTTGTACATATCAAGGGAAGGGGCTTCTCCTTTTCCTAATATAAAAACGATGTTATGATTAATGCTGACAGACGTAAAGGAGGGGTGCGCGTGCAGTTACAACGAACAACGATTCACATTGCGGGTCAAGACTATACGATCGTGAGCGAAGAACCCGCTGATCATGTGAGGGAAGTAGGCTTTTTGGTCGACAGTAAGATCCGCGAGATTCGTGAACAATCCCCTCATTTAGATGCTCGTCAGGCGGCGGTCTTGGCTGCGATTCAAATCGCGAGCGACCACGTCAAAACTAAACGAAATATGGGAGAATAAATCAATCCATGGTTACGCTACTTATATTGTTTTTCTTGTTTATTGGAATCGTCAACGGCTTCCGTCGTGGCGCGATTCTACAGCTCGGCCATTGGGTCGCGCTCATCATCAGTTTTCTCGTCGCGAACACGTACTATAAAGATTTAGCCGAAGCGTTCAAGCTCTGGATCCCGTATCCGTCTCAGCTTGATGGAACGCTACCTGGCGGCGTCTTGGACCTCAACTCGCTTTCAGGAATTGAGATGACGTTTTACAATGTCTTTTGGTTCGTCGTCTTGTTCCTCATCACGAAACTCGTCTTGCATCTCATCTTGGCGATGCTCGACTTCTTGACGGACTTGCCAGTCTTGCGCCAATTAAAAGGGTTGATCGGAGCAGTCCTCGGATTCTTCGAGGCATATGTCATCACATTCTTCATCCTTTGGGTGATTGCATTCGTGCCGATGGCAGGCGTTCAAAATGCCGTCGACAATTCGTCGCTTGCGACATTTATCATTCAAGACACGCCATATCTATCGGATTGGTTTTCAAATAAGATGTTGTGACACGACAGGCCGGAATGCAAGCTAGTGCTTGTATCTCGGTCTTTTCTGTGTGAAGAGGGGGAAGCATATGAATAAAGTAGAAGCGATGATGTTGCTCGAGAAGATCGCGCAATATATGGAAATCAAAGGGGAGAACCCGTTTAAAATCAATGCGTTCCGTAAGGCCGCAACGGCTCTAGAGAATACAGACCTCGAGCTCGAGGACATCGACGACTTGACGTCCATCTCAGGGATTGGCAAAGGGACGGCTGCCGTCCTTGAGGAGTATCGGGATACAGGTCGCAGCGAAGTGCTCGAGGCGCTGCAAGAAGAGATCCCGTTCGGCTTGATGAAGCTCTTGAAAATTCAAGGACTCGGCGGGAAGAAACTCGCCAAACTTCGAGAAGTCGGGGTCATCGACTTAGAGTCTCTCATCCGTGTACTTGAAGACGGGACGGCGGCTTCGCTCCCGGGATTCGGCGCGAAGAGTGTCGAGAAGTTACTCGCCGCAGCGAAGAACCTCGAGTCGCGTCCGGAACGATTGGCCTATGCGGTCATGCGACCGATCGTCGAAGAAATCAACGACGTGTTGGAGAAAGAAGAGCTCGTCTTGCGTCATTCGGTCGGGGGGAGCTTCCGTCGAGCAGAAGAGACGTGTAAAGACCTCGACTTTATCATTGCGACCGAGGAGCCGATCGCACTTCGGGAGAAGTTGCTCGCCTTGCCGTTCATCAATGAAGTGATCGCGGCAGGGGAGACGAAAGTATCGCTCGTCCTCGAACGTGAGGAAATGGTGTCGGTCGACTTCCGTATGGTCGAGCCGGGCGCATTCGCCGCGACGCTTCACCATTTCACGGGCTCAAAAGACCACAACGTCCGCATGCGCCAACTCGCGAAAGCGAAAGGGGAGTCGATTTCGGAGTACGGAGTCGAAACGGCAGACGGACTGTGGCAACCTGAAACGGAAGAAGAGCTGTTCGAGCGGTATGGTCTCCCGTTCATCCCACCTGAACTTCGGGAAGGACACGCTGAGTTCGAGCACGACTTATCAAAACTCGTCACGCTCGAGGACATCAAAGCAGATGCGCATATGCACACGGTCTGGTCGGACGGGAAGTTGACCGTCGATGAGATCGTCGTGGCGATGAAAGGACGCGGCTATGAGTGGATGGCCATCACCGACCACGGGAAGTATTTGACGTTCGTCAATGGCTTGACCGAAGATCGACTCGAGGCACAAGGTGAGGAGATCCGTGAAGCCGCAAAGAAACATGAGATGAACGTGTTGCGTGGCGTCGAGATGGATATCCGTCCTGATGGGACGCTCGACTACGAACCAGAATTTTTAGAGACGCTCGACTATGTCGTCGCCTCGATCCATTCAAAGATGGACCAATCCGTCGACGAAATCATGGCACGTCTCGAGAACGCTTGCCGTTCACCATACGTCAACGTGATCGCGCATCCGACGGGACGACTCATCGGTCGCCGCGACGGTTATCCGATTGACGAGGACAAGTTGATCGCCCTCGCAAAAGAGACGGGGACGGCGCTCGAGTTAAACGCGAACCCGAACCGCCTCGATTTGACGGCCTCGACGCTGAAGAAGGCGAAGGCGGCAGGCGTCAAAGTAATGATCAACACCGACACACACCACCCGGACATGATGGAAGATATGGCACTCGGCGTGTTACACGCACGGAAAGCCTATCTCGAACCATCGGATATTATCAACTGCTTCTCGTTTGAAGACGCCAAGGCGTTCTTTGCGGCGAAGCGATAGAAAGGAACATGCTAGATGGACCACGCGTTACGCGTATTAGAATATGAAAAATTGCGCCAACAGCTTGCCGGACACGCGTCGAGCTCGCTCGGGAAAGATTTGGCGCTCAAGATGCAACCGGACTACTCGTACGACCGGGTACTCTCGAATTTGAATGTAACGAAAGAGGCGACCGAGGTCGTGCGTCTCCGTGACCGTCTGCCGCTCGGTGGGCTCACAGACGTCCGCGCGGAAGTGAAGCGGGCCGCCATCGGCTCGGTCCTTTCGACGAGCGAACTGCTCGCCGTTGCCGCCGTCATGTATGGCGGGCGTCAAGTGAAGAACTTCTTCGAGAAGCTGCACGAGGACAACGAAGAGATTCGGATTCCACGTCTGGATGAGTATGCGGACAAGTTGACGAAGCTCATCGAAGTCGAACAGTCGATTCGTCATGCAATCGATGACCAAGGGACGGTCCAAGACTCGGCGAGCTCACAACTTCGGGGACTTCGGACACAGCTCCGAAGCTATGAAGGCAGTGTCCGTTCACGAATCGACAACATCCTCCGCAACAACGCGAAGATGCTTTCAGACGCCATCGTCACGATTCGAAACGACCGCTATGTCGTGCCGGTCAAACAAGAGTACCGTCAAGCGTTTGGCGGAATCGTCCATGACCAGTCGGCTTCCGGTCAGACGCTCTTCATCGAGCCGCAAGCCATCGTCTCGATCAACAACGAGATTCAAGAAGTTCGCTTGAAGGAACGCGCTGAAATCGATCGGATTTTGAGTGCACTCTCGAACGAGGTCGGTGGGGTGCATGATGCAATCATGACGAACCTCGATGTGTTGGCCGAACTCGACTTTATCTTTGCGAAAGTCGCTTACGGACAAGAGATGAAAGCGACCGAGCCGAAGTTGAACGACAACCGTGAGATCAAGTTGAAACAAGCACGTCACCCGTTCATCCCGAAAGATGAGGTCGTGCCGATCACGGTCGAGCTCGGCGAAGACTATACGTCGCTCGTCATTACCGGACCAAACACCGGCGGGAAGACAGTCACGTTGAAGACGATTGGACTCCTCCAGTTGATGGTGCAGTCAGGCCTCTACGTGCCAGCAGAATTCGGAACAGAACTCTCTGTGTTTGACGCCGTCTATGCCGATATCGGCGATGAGCAATCGATTGAACAGAGTCTCTCGACGTTCAGCTCGCATATGACGAACATCGTCGGCATGCTCGACAAGATCGACTTCATGTCACTCGTCCTCTTCGATGAGCTCGGTGCCGGGACGGACCCGCAAGAAGGGGCTGCTCTCGCCATCGCGATTCTCGATGAAGTGAAACGTCGCGGGGCACGTGTCGCGGCGACGACACACTACTCAGAACTGAAGGCATACGCCTATAACCGCGAAGGCGTCATGAACGCCTCGATGGAGTTTGATATTGAATCACTCAGCCCGACGTACCGTCTCTTGATCGGTGTACCGGGTCGCTCGAACGCTTTCGAGATCAGCCGTCGCCTCGGATTGTCCGAGCAAGTCATCGACAAGGCGCGAAGCCACGTCGGTAGTGACGCCGAATCGGTCGAATCGATGATCAACGAGCTCGAAGCGGCGAAACAACGCGCCGAACAGCTCGAACAAGAACTCCTCGTCAAACGCCATGACTTCGAAGAAGAGCAAGCAGCGTTCGAAGCGAAGATGACCGAATTCGAGCGCGAACGCGACAACTTGTACAGTGCGGCTGAGGCGAAAGCCGAGAAGGCCGTCGAACAGGCGAAGCGTCAGGCGAACGAAGTCATCGACCGCTTGAAGAAGCTTCGGGAGCAGGGCATCGTCAAAGAGCACGAGATTATCGCGGCGAAGAAAGAGCTCGAGTCGGCCAAACCGACGCTTCAAGATAAAAAGATCCAAAAAGTGAAACAAAAAGCCCAACAGAAACGTACGTTCAGTAAAGGCGAAGAAGTGAAAGTGACCACGTTCAACCAAAAAGGCTACATCGTGAAACAAATCAACGACAATGAGTATAACGTCCAAGTCGGCATCATGAAAGTGAACGTCAAAGCGGACGACCTTCAGAAGATCGGTCCATCGAATGAGAAGCCGCTTCAATCGAAAGGAAGCTCGCTCAAACGTCAGAGTTCGACGAAGTCCGAGCTCGACCTCCGCGGCGTCCGTGTCGAGGAAGGTCTCATGCGTCTAGATAAGTATATCGATGAAGCACTCGTGTCGGGCTATGACAACGTCCGGATCATCCATGGTTTAGGTACAGGAGCGATGCGTCAGGCGACACAAGAATTTTTAAAAGGACATCGTCACGTGAAGAGTCAACGCCCGGGAGGAATGGGCGAAGGTGGACTCGGTGTCACGGTCGTCGAACTGAAGTAAGGGGAGTCGGGAATGGGTACGATTACGTTTGCCGTCATGCTGGAGTCGTTCGGCCTCTATTCGATGGCGGGACTGATGATTATCGTCGGTCTTGCCATCTTCGAGGTGACGACGCCATACAGCAACTGGCGCGAGATTCAAAAAGGAAATATCGCTGTCGCCTTGGCGACAGGTGGGAAGATTGTCGGTCTCGCCAACATCTTTCGTGTGGTCGAGAGCTATCATGATAGTACGATCGACATTTTCGTCGGTGGAGGATTCGGCTTCATGTTGCTCCTCGCGACGTATTGGTTGTTTGAATTTTTGACACCGACACTGAAGGTGAACGACGAGATTCAAAAAGGAAATATCGCCGTCGGACTGTTGGCATTCTTGCTGTCGATCGGGGTCTCCCTCGTCGTCGGCGCGGCATTGGTGAGGTGAAGACATGGTATACGAACGATTGGCAAAAATCTTGTTCATCGGGGCCGGGCTGTTCTTAGTGGCAGCGGCACTGTGGTATATCTTTTATTGAATGGAAAGCGATGTCGTGAGGCATCGCTTTTTGACTAGGGGGCGAATGAATGATTGATCTACACCATCTCATGACGGCAACGGATTACGTACTCGACACGGAATCCTTCCAAATGAAGAATGAAGCGTATTATCCTCTAGAGTGGACGTTCTTCGGAGCTCCGGACCCGACGATGCTCCTCACATGGGGTGCTGAGCGTGACCGCATCCGGATCCGTTTCGAACAGTATGCGCTCTTTCTTGGAACACTTGAAGAGCACGGTCTGAAGGAAGAAGGATTATGGAACGATTACCCAATCGTGAAGCTGACGACGTCCCGTTTCATGTCATACGTACATGAAGAGATGGGAACAAATCGAGTGAACAGCGAGCGGGGGACGCTTTCGCATTATGTCATCCGCACAATCGAGCAGGAGTTTCATGTCCTGGCGTATGAAGACCCGACCGTAGAAGATTTAGGGAAAGTCGGGGACACGGGGGTACGTGTCGAAATCGTAGAAGAAGCCGAATAAAAACAACGTCGCCTCGACTCAGGGGCGACGTTGTTTCGTTTACGGTACATCAATTTTGACGGTATACACTTTCGGCATGGCGTCGCTTGACGCATACAAGACGAGCGTCTTCTCTTTCTCTGGGACGAGGAAGACTAAATCAACTTCAGATTTCTCGCCTGTGAAATAACGAAAACCGTTCTTGAACGCTTTTTTGTTGTGGTTGACCATATCGACTGGACTATATTTTGTCCCATCTGGTGTATACATACGGAATCCGTTTGGACGATATTCCATATAGCCACCTTGACCGTCATCTGAGTGGAAGAGGGAGAGCGGGAGACTCACGAATAGCTTACCATCTTCCGGTTCGGTTCCGTCCGGAGAGGCGAAAACAGGTTCACCCACTTGGAATTCACGTTTCTTCATTTGTGGATCCCCGATAAACGTTTGGAACGTGCCAAGGTTCATGATTTTTTGAAGGTCATCTTCTTTCGGTGTGGTGGCTTTGGCTTCTTTCGGTTTCGTGTCTTTCAAGTCGGCCTGTTTCGCACCCGTCGTCTGTGCGGTCGGGGCTGGTGTCGATTTCGCCTCTTCCGTGACCGGCTTGACTTCTGGTGACGTGAAGACGAACAAGCTGATGATTCCGACGACGAGTGCCGTCGCTGTCGTTCCGAGGACGAAGCGGAAGCGTTTCTCGACTTGTTTTTGGTTGACCACATGCCCACCGATGGCTTCAGCCGGTGTGATGCGTACCGCACGTTCAGCAGGAAGCAGTGCACCTAAGACACCTGTCACGACCGGGATGAGAATGGTCACAAACAAGAATGGTAGCTCTGACGTCGGGAACTGTTGATACATGATGGTGACGATGATGATGGTGAACGTCACACCGAGTAGTCCGGCGAAGAATCCGGTCAATGCGCCTTCTGTCAAGACGAGACGACGGATGGACGTATTCTGCCAACCGAGCGCTTTCAAGACGGCGAGTTGTGGTTTTCGTTCAGAGACGTTTTGCCACATGATCTCGGTTGTTGTGAGCATCGCAATCAGTAAGGCGACACCCATGGCGACGTAATGCATTGTCCCGACTTCAAGTGCCACGAATTCCCCGATCCACGTCGTATACAAGACACCTTGGAGGCGGAACGTGACGAACAAGAAGAAGCCGAAGAGACTCGTCGGTAAGGCGATGGCAAGAATCGACAACAACGTACGTGGCCAATACGTCACGAGTTGGTTTAAGCTCATGCCCACGCTTGAGCGCGAGCGGCCAAGACGTCGTCCTTTTGAGACTTCACCGGACTGCATCGTTTCATATGGCTTGATGCGACGGACGAGTCGGATCGGGATCAGTGTCCCGAGCCAGTAAATCAAGAGACCGGCGAGTCCAATCAAGAGGATACGGGTAATCGATGTCGAGCCGGCTGCCGTCCAAAGGAACGTCCCGAGAATCATCCACGAGATGAGCGCGACCATCGACCCGAGGATCGTGGCTTCTAAGAATAACAGTTTCGAGAGCTGACTCGGACGCCAACCGAGCGACAAGAGGATGGCGAACTCTTTCTTCCGTGCGTACAACATGATGATGTTCGAGCTGAACACATATAACATCGCGACGAGGATGACGCTCGCGACGACACCGGAGAAGCCGAGTTTCGCTTCTTGGAAAATCGTGATCGACGACCCGATTTTAATCCATGGCTGCTGAATCCAACCGAGCGAACTTTCTCCTTTTAATCCTGGGAGATACGTGACGGCATATTGTGGAGACGAACCGAGCGTGACGTCGGTGATGAGACCGGTCTTGTCCTCAATCTCTGTGGCGACCGCTTGGAGCTTCGCTTCACTTTCTTCGTTCAAGACGTCCACGCCTTTCACGTTGACGCGAATGGCTGAGATGGCCTTGTCACCGGCGATGGCGAACGCCGCATCGAGTGTCGTCAACATCGAAGGTGGCTTCGTCAAGAAGCTATACGGGTTATTCGTCGGTTTAACGGTCGTCGGTGGGTTGACCGGCTCGTCTTTCGAATTCATGACCCATTCGGCGCTTGCCGGGAAATATGTCTCCATCGGAAGTTCCGTCAACGGATCTTTTGACAGCTTCAGTTTCGATGGGTCGAATAGTCCGATGTAGTTATATCTCACTTTCGGCGCATCGTTGAGGTCTTCCGCGTATAAATTGGACTTGCGATACATACTTTCTTGGCCATAAGCGACGCGCCCCTCAGCGAGGAACGGCTTGATTTGATACGAATATGGCCAACGTTTCGGGAACGGACTCGTCACACCTTCATAGACGAGCGGTGATGCCTTCTCGGCAATCCACGTATATTCCATGGTGAGACGAGGGTCTTGTGGCTGCGGTTTTCCTTCTAGAATGTGTTTCGTGATGTTGTCGTGCATTTGTTGTGCTGTAAAGTCGTATGAGGCGACTTTTGTCCCTTCCAAACTATCCAGGTATTCCTCTTTTCCGTTCTCTAAATACGTATCGATGAATTTTTCTGCGTCGCTCGTATCGGCATCGACTTCTTCGATGGTGTAGTTGATCGAGGCATCGACATAATCTTTTGTACTCATTAAAATCGGGATCGTCATGACCTCTTCATCGTAAGGCTCTGGGAGGTCTTCTTCATTGAAGTAACGACTGAACTCTGTCGCTTGTACGGCATCGTCTAACCCGACGAGTTTCGCTTCGGCGACCGGGTCAATCCCGGCGAGCATGACGTCGCTCCCATAATTGAGTGGAAACTCTTCGTTCAGGGCGGTCGGGCCGATGCCGATATGGGTGGTATCGCCGTTTGGCATCCAGCCAACCCAAAAGTAGGCTTTCAAGTCTTGGAAGTCATTGATTTTTTCAATGCCCGTATCGATGAGCGTATTCATCTTGAGGCGATAGAGACCCGCTTTATCAAACGTATGCGTTTGCGTGAACGAACTCGAATAAGTCGACCCGATCATGGCAATCGGTGCTGCGACATCGATGTCGGCAATCTGTTGAATCGTCTCGTATTGTTCGCGCGTGATCCCACCTTCGAGTCCGCTCATATAGTTTGGCTCGAGCAAGTTCAAATCTTCCGTCACGCTTCGGCTGCCTTCCGGACGGACGACGATGTGATAAGACGAGTCCCAACGCTTCTGTAGCTCGTTGACGACGGTCCCGTTATTCGCCTGGGTCACGCCGAGAAGGTAGCTGAGCCCGGTACTGACGATGAGCATCCCGACCATGAGCAGGATGAACCGTTCTTTATTCCGCCACCACGAGTTCCAAATGAACTTAAGCATGATGGACGTCGCTCATGGCAACGACCTGCCCGTCGCGCATCTCGATTTTTCGGTTGGCTCGGTCAGCGAGTTCCGGGTCATGGGTGACGAACAGGACGCCACATCCGTTCTCCCGATTCAATCGGATTAATAGATCAAAAATGACGTCACCCGTATGTGTATCGAGGTTCCCCGTCGGCTCATCGGCGAGGAGCCATTTCGGGCGATGAATGAGGGCACGGGCGACGGCGACGCGTTGTTGCTGACCGCCTGACAGTTGGGACGGTAACGAATCGACTTTGTCGCTGAGACCGACTTCTTTCAACAGTTCGAGCGCACGTTCATGGACGTCGTAATCGACTTTTCGTCCGAAGAGCGGAGACATGACGTTCTCAAGCGCTGTCAGTGTCGGGATGAGATGGAACTGTTGGAAGATGAAGCCGATGTTCTCGAAGCGGAAGTCCGCGAGTTGTTTCGCAGAGAGTGTCGAGATCGGTTCGTCGTTGAAGAGCAACGTGCCCTCTGTCGGGCGGTCGAGTGTACCGATCAGACTGAGGAGAGTCGACTTCCCAGACCCCGATGGTCCGATGATGGAGATAAAATCCCCATGCTCGAAGCGGAGGTTGATGTCTTGTAAGGCGACCGTTTTGACGTCACCCGTATCAAACCGTTTTGTTAAGTGTTCGCATGTGAAGTGATAAGCCATATCGTTAAATCTCTCCTTTAACTAATATTTAGTGAAAATATGTAAGAGGACGTAATATTCTGACTATTTTCAGATTAGAGGAAAAACATTCCAATGTATAGCTGTATTTTTTTCAATGGGGGAGCGGGTATAGAAGAGTGAGGAGGAGAGAAGATGAAATCATTCGAAATTGAATTCCATTTAATTAATGAAGAAGTGCTGACGTATATGGTGGAAGCTGATACACGATATGAGGCATTGGAGTCGATTTACCAATCATTTCGGCATGCGAGCGATGGATTCGTACAATTTGAGGACGAGTTGATTGTGATGTTAGATCATGTGGCGTATGTGAAGGCGTTTGAGGTGGATTAAAGTTATTTATAAAAATTTGCAGAAATAATATTATTATTTTTCTATAAAGTTATATTATTAATAAAATCGAATTTTAAAAAATGATTTACCATTAAATCTAAATTATCCTTGATTAAGAAAATAATAATAGTAAAGTAATATTATTACTTATTAGGAGGTATTTAAATGATAAAAAATGGTGGTAAGGGAAACTCTACAGTGACGGGTATTCTTTATGAAGAAAAAGTAGATATTTTAAATAGCCTAGATACAGTAGAAGGGTACTCTATAAAAAATAAAAGTGAGATTTTTTACGATGGTGAAAAGATTGCATCTGCATATCCCAAAAGTAAGTTATATTCAGAATTCTTGAACGAGAAGGGAGTAAAATATAAGTCAAGAATCGGTAGAAAAATACTTCCCGATCAAGCTATTTTTATAGAAAGTACTGAAACTATGAATATTATAGAAGTTAAAAAACAGACAGTTGCTGGTTCAGTAGATGAAAAAATTACAACTTGTCATTTTAAAAAACAGCAATATGAAAAGCTTTTAGATGGACTGGTTTCTAAAGTAGAATTTATTTATTGCTTATCACCGTATTTTGATGATGTTAGATATAATGATGAACTATCATATATAAATGAAGTTGGATGCCAATATTATTTTGAAGAAATCCCCCTAAACGCTTTAGAATTACCAGATAATTCAAGATGAGTTTGTTACTAAAAAAGAACAATTCATAAACTTATCTTCCTCAAAAGCTAGACAAGGGAAATGACAAATCCATTTATCTGATTTGAACTGCACCCAATTGTTAGTTTTTCTAACAATTGGGTGCAGTTTTTTTATGCGTTCAATAAGCATTTGTTTATACGAAAAACTGAATGCTATATATTGGGGAGAATAGGTTGGTGGAAATAAACAATGAAGGCTCATTATCTGTTAAATTACATTCTGGATGTGGTAAATAAGATTCAACATCACTTAACACATTGAAAACTTGATGAAATAAAGAGCCTACATCAGCATCAAAATTACGACTAAGTCGTCACTTACTGCAAAAGGAAGAGCAAAAATAACAAGTTCATGCTAGAAAAATGCAGGATTGACCCATAATAGGTCTCAAGGTAGACGTTGTTCCGCCTACAAAGGCTATTTATTAGGATAATTCTAATGGGATAGGTGTATTTGTATGGATTACTGACTAAGAGTGAACTAACCTCTTGGTGTTCAATACCAAAACATATCGTTAGACAACCATGAATGCCTTCAGTAACGATTTAAGTTTTATAGAATACTGGTCTCAAATCGTCTAAAAAGTTTTTAATATATACTCTATCGAATTGATAGGTTAAGCGTCCTAGTTACTATTTTTGAACATAACCAGACAGTATCGAAGTCAACTGTAAATAGATGTATATAAATATTTTATTTATCTAGCAAAATGATTTATAAAATCGAAAAGCGAACGTACTTTCTTATTTATGTTATAATATCTTTGTGATTTTCTAAGGAGGGATTAAAATGAACAATTTTGAGTTATCACAAAGATTTGAACTGTATAATAAAAATTCATTAGAATTTTTAAAAGAGTTTCCTGACAATAGTATAGATTTAATCTTTGCTGATCCTCCTTACTTTCTTTCAAATGATGGAGTTACTTGTAACTCTGGGAAAATGGTATCGGTTAATAAAGGTAGTTGGGACAAATCTAAAGAGATGACTCCTGATGAGTTCAATTACACTTTTTTAAAAGAGTGTTCTCGTATTATAAAACCTGAAGGAAGTATTTGGGTTTCAGGTACGTTACATAACATTTATTCAGTTGGTTATAATATGAATTTATTGAACATGAGAATCATTAATAATATAACGTGGCAGAAGACTAATCCACCTCCAAATTTAAGCTGTAAAATGTTTACTCATAGTACTGAAACAATTTTATGGGCAGCTAAAAATAAAGACAGTAAATTTACGTTCAATTACAAGTTAATGAAAGAACGTAACGGTGGTAAACAAATGAAAGACGTCTGGACTTATTCTATTACTAAAAAAAGTGAGAAGAAGTTTGGAAAGCATCCGACACAAAAACCTTTGGATCTTCTATTAAGAATAATTGAATCAAGCTCAAAGGAATTTGACGTGGTGCTTGATCCTTTTATGGGTAGTGGTACTACTGGAGTTGCAGCAATTGAATTAAATCGAAAGTTTATTGGAATTGATATTGAAGAGGAATACGTGAAATTAGCAAAGTTGAGAATTGAAGATAAAATCAACACATCAAAAGAGGAGACAGAACAATGGCAACACCATTCGTAAAGTGGGCAGGTGGAAAATCGAAATTAGCTCCCATAATAGAAGAAAAAATTGAAAACTCAATAGGTTTTGAGAATATTAGCAATTACATTGAACCATTTGTTGGTGGAGGAGCATTTTTCTTTTATTTATCAAACAAATATACATTTTCAGAAGTAACTTTAATGGATATCAATGCAGAATTAATAAATGCATACAGAGCGATAAGAGATGATGTAAAGGAAATTATAAATGAGTTAGATAAACTTCAAACGGAATATAATTCTTTAGAAGAATTAGATGAAAAGGCACAGCATTTCTATCAAATCAGAGAGATTTTTAATAGTTTTCATGATAAGAAGCGGTTAGAAATAAATGTAGACTTTGAACAAGCAAGTAGATTTATCTACCTTAATAAAACTTGTTTTAATGGGCTATATCGTGAAAATAGTAAAGGGCAATATAACGTTCCATTTGGTAAACGAGATTCGATCAATTTATATGATTTAGATAATTTACTAGAGATTAGTAAAATACTTAAAAATGTAAATTTGGTTGTGAGCGATTACAAACAAGCAGAAGAGTATATTGAACCTCTTACACGAAAGAATCTTAAAGATTATCAATATACATTGGTGTATTTCGACCCTCCTTATCGTCCTATTTCTGGAACTGCAAGCTTCAATGCTTATAGTAAAAGTGGATTTAATGATAATGATCAGGTGGAGCTTGCGAAATTTTGCGAGCGCATTTCTAAAAAAGGTGCGTACGTAGCGATCAGCAATTCGGATCCTCATAACGGCGCTGAAAAAACTAAAGAGGATAATTTCTTTGATGATCTATATGGACAAAAAGGACCAAACTTTGAGATTTATCGAATTAGTGCTGCAAGAGCTATCGCTGCAAAAGGAACGAGTCGGAGTAAGGTCTCAGAATTGTTGATTGTTAGCGATTTCACTCACATTGAATTATTAAATCACATTGATGATTTGGAGGATAAGAAAATGTCTTACGATGTACCTAGCTACAATGAATTTATCGGGCTAAATAAAGATGAGAAATTTGATTTATTAATGAATTCTCTAAGCCCAACGAATCGAACTCCTGACTATTATACAAATTGGGAGAAAGTATATAGAAATATCTCCAACATTGAGGTATATCTTCATACTTTAACCTATTTGGTAGGTAAGGATAATATTTACGAAGAAACGTTTAACTTATTATCTGATAATCCTAAACTAGTTCAGGCAATTCCTACGTTATTAGCAATTCGAGATAATCAATTTGATATTTTACGTCTAGATGAAAATGAAAATTTAGATTTTGAAAGTATTAATTTTGCAGATGTAGATGAAAAAAATATTGATTTATATGTGAAATTTATGAACGAAGCTGGATTGTTAGACTTTTTGAAATCTAAAGCTTCAAAAAGTCTTGTAGATTATGCATACGGGATTGAAGTTGGTTTAGATAGTAACGGTAGAAAAAATCGAAGTGGGACGTATATGGAGTTACTCGTTGAGAAAAAGATTAAGAAAATTTGCGAAGAGAATGGTTTTGAATATTTAGCTCAAGCTAATGCAAATGTGATCCAAGGGAAATGGGGAATAGAAGTACCTTTTAAAGAGTCAAGACGAAATCATGATTTCGCAATTTTTATTCCACAACAAAATAAACTATTTTTGATGGAAGTGAATTATTACGGTGGTGGCGGTTCTAAACTAAAATCAGTTTCTGGAGAATTTGCAGATTTCAATGCGTATCTGAAAGAAGTTGCTCCAAATATAGAATTTTTATGGGTAACTGATGGGAAAGGTTGGCTTACAGCGAAAAAGCCGCTAAGAGATGCTTTTGAGTCTATGGATTTTGTTATTAATTTGGCAATGCTAAATAATTTATTTCTGGACAAACATTTATCGAGAGATGGACAGTAAATAAAAAACCGAGTGATTCACAATAATATGTGTTCACTCGGTTTTTTATACAAAAATTTCGGAAACTAAATACAGTTTGACGTAATTACGAAATTGCGATATATTGTATTTGAACCTATCGAACTTTCTGAAGTTGATTAGGCTACAACTTACGTAGGAGGAAAAAACATGACAATGCTGAAAATTAAAGCTAAGGAATTTAGAAAATTAGAGGATCCGCACCAGAAAGATAAGCGAAAAAAATATGTGTGCTATGTTCACATTGACGATATTCCACATAATATTTCGTATGGACCAAATCCGCGCGATCAAAAATTGACTACTGCGGTTGCGAAAGCCATTGAGGAGTCTTTATTAAGTAATGATGGCGATTTTCATTTAAAAAATCGTGGCGTAGTTATTTCTGCAAAAAGAGTGATTTACGATACTAAAAAAGGTGAAATGACACTTTTTCTAGATGATGAGTATGAACATGGAAATATTGATGGGGGGCATTCATTAAGAATTGCTTTGGCACATCAAAAAGTGGGGCTAAACCAATATATGCCATTTGAAATAATGGTAGGTGTAGAGGAAATTATTGAACCTTTAGCTGCCGCTAGAAACACATCAGTTCAAGTAGATGACAAATCATTGGCAGAATTAAGTAATAAGTTTGAACCGATTAAAGATGCAATTGGTGGTATGCCATTTTTCTCAAGAATAGCATTTAAACAAAATCAACAACTAGCTCCAAAAGTCAAAATGATTGATGCTAGAGAAATAATTGCAATTTTAGCCATGTTTGATCGTAAAAAATATTCAGATAATGTTCATCCAACTCAAGCATACAGTAGTAAGGCGAAAGTCCTTAACGATTACCTGCAAAACCCTGATTATTATGAAATTTTTTCGAATATTGCAACAGACATATTTGATTTATTTGATACTATAGAAAGAGATTTTCCAGAATCATACAATGCTACAGGTGGACGTTACGGTGGCAAAAAATATTCTGGATACAAAGATGGCAAGGTGGTAGGTAAGTCAAAATTTGGGGAAGCAGATCTTTTCTACAAAGTCCCAGATGGCCTTCTCTACCCAATAGTTGCATCGTTTAGGGCCGCAGTAAAATATAATGAACTTACTGAAAAATATGAATGGAAAAGAGATATTTTTCAAGTTTATGGCGAAGTAAGGGAACAATCGGCATCAAAAATAATGAAATATACAGAAGCTGTAGGTAACAATCCGAACTCAGTCGGAAAAGATACTAATGCTTGGGATATTTTGTTTATGACTGTAGAAAGAGCGCTCTAAACAAAGTCATCCTTGCTTCTGGCAAGGATGACTGATTTTGTAAAGGAGAAAAAATATATGTATAAGGTTGAAATCAAATTAAAACAAATATTAGATGATAGGAAAATTACTCAAAAAGAATTAGCCTCATTATCTGGTGTTAGAGAGGCAACTATCAGCGACATAATTAGAGGAACTCGTACAGTAATTAACTTTAATCACTTAGCTTCTATTGCAGAAGCACTTGAAATTGAAAATATTGAAGAAATAATGGTTCTAACTAAATTGTCTGATTAACTCCGTTAAAATTGTTAACAAGTAGAATTAACAAATTTCAATTGAGAGTTGATTATGAATCGCCAGAATTTTGATGGATATAAATTCCTAAAGAAGGTGAATCATATGTTGACACATAGGGGATACAGATTTCGCATCTATCCGACAAAAAAACAGGAGCTGCTCATTATCAAGACGAACGGCTGTTCCCGGTTCGTGTACAACCACTTTCTTTCGAAATGGGACGCCACATTTGAAGCGACTGGCAAGGGATTGTCGTATGATGCCTGCTCGAAAGAACTTCCCATACTCAAGCAAGAATTCAGTTGGTTGACGGAAGTTGACAGTACGGCCGTCCAGAACAGTGTCAAACACCTGGCCGACGCGTATATGAAGTTTTTCAAGAAGGAGGGAAATCATCCCCGTTTCAAGTCGAAGCGAAACCCTGTTCAATCCTACACGGCGAACATCCAGGGAAAGTCCCAGCTCCCTGAGTTCTCGATCGTCGGAAATCGACTTAAGCTTCCGAAGCTAAAATGGGTGCGATTCGCTAACTCGAGACAGGTTGAGGGTCGCATCCTAAACGCAACGATCCGACGCACGGCTTCGGGCAAATACTTCGTGTCCCTTCTCGTAGAGCAGGAGATCGGTGAACTGCCGAAGACCGGTTCATCGGTCGGCGTCGACGTCGGGCTGAAGAACTTCGCCATCCTATCAAACGGAACCGTATACCAAAACGACCGTTATTTCCGTATGCTCGAGAAGAAGCTCGCGCGGGAGCAACGAAAGTTGTCCCGTCGTCAGCGCATCGCCCTGAACAAGAAGGTGACACTCTCCGAGGCGAAGAACTACCAGAAGCAGAAGCGGAAGGTCGCCCGCATCCATGAGAAAATCGCCAACAAACGCGCCGACTTCCTGCACAAGGTGTCGACCGAGATCGTCAAAAACCACGACGTCATCGGCATCGAGACCCTGCAGGTGAAGAACATGCAGAAGAACCGCAAGCTGAGCAAGTCGATCTCCGAGGTCAGCTGGTCGACGTTCTTCCGCATGCTCGAGTATAAGGCCGACTGGTACGGGAAGACCGTCGTGACGGTCGGGAAGACCTTCGCCTCGAGCCAATTGTGTTCGAGTTGCGGCCATCAACACAAAGACGTGAAGCATCTCGGCTTGCGTGAATGGACATGCCCGAACTGCGGGGTCCACCACGACCGTGATGTGAACGCAGGACAGAACCTCAGAAAAGAAGCCGAGCGAATGTTGGCTTCTTCAACCGTCGGGACGACGGGGCTAGCCTGATCAGGTTTCTCTCGTTAGAGAGGATAACTCAGGAATCTTCCACCTCCAAGTGAAGAATAGGTGGAGGTAGTTCAATCCACAGGAAATAAAGGCATTTGGGGTCTCAGACAATCCAATAATTAACGAAAGCGGAACCATTTCAGTTGGTTCCGCTTTCAATGTTTACAAAACATCACACCCTATTGTCACACAATGTTCATTCCTGTACACTTCGATATTGTGTGCTAAAAATTATGTTAGGGGTTAGTCAATGGAACTTGTACAGCAATTATCTCAAATGCAACTCATCAACCAATTCTGGTTGCTTATGGCCTTCATCATCCCGATGGTCATTTTATCTCGTATGGTCGTGGCTGGGACGCGCTTCTCGCCAATCCTCGTCATCGTCATCTTCGGTCTCGGTCTCGGATTCGGTATGGTCGAGCTCGGTATCGCGACGCCGGGTCTTCCTGAATTCCCGCTCGTCGACTTCTTGTCACGGACGACGATCATCGCATTAGTCGTTTCGTTCTTCGTTGGTGGACAAGAACTTCGTAAGATTTTGAGCAAGCAAACGCTCGACATGGAGGACATCGTCGTCCCTGCCAAAGAGGAAATGTTCCTCGGGACAGGACGTACGCAGTTCATCTTTATCCTCCGTTCGTTCTTCTTGCTCGTCGGTTTGGAAGGGTTCTTCCGTATGGCAATCGAGCCAGGTACGGCAGAAGGGATTGCGCTTTACTACCCAATCCTCGCACTTCTCGGTCTCGCTGTGTCGTTCTTACTCATCGACCATAAAGCACAGATTCAGGACAAGAAAGTATACATGCAAAAAGGTGTCATCGAGACAGTCCTCTTGCTTGTCATTTTGTTCGTCTCGTTCTTGATTGCGACAGCAGTTCAGCCAATCATCGCACTTCCGCAAATCTTCTTCGCGATGTTGATTTCGTCAGCACTCGGTGCCATCTTCCATAACTGGACGTATGGACCGACTGTCCGCGCGCTTCTCTTCGCAGGGATCCCGGTCGTCTTGGCTGCCAACTTCATGGTTGGTGGTTCACGAATCGGTGACGCGTTCGCGATTGAAGGTATGAACTCGATTCTCGTGTACGGTTTCTTCGGTCAGTTGTTCTGGATGTTCGGTGGAATCGCACTCATCATGTGGTTCGCTCGTACGGGTCACATCCGTAACCTCGCGCCAGGTATGGCGGGGTCGCTTTCACACAGTGGTCTCACAGGTGCGTGTACGGCTGGGGACTTCGGTCAAGTGGCGGCGAAACGTGCGCCAATCATGATCAACATCCCGTTCTTCGGACACATCTTCGTTTTCTCAATTCTCGCAGTCAGTGCCGACAACGGCGCGCTTTGGATTTGGCCAACGATGATTATTGTCTTGATTGGTCTCGCGCTCACGGCGCTCGCGTTGAAAAACTTGCGCGCGGCGAACGGGGAAGACTTCAAAGAAGTCAAAGCCCTCATGCAGTTCTCGTTCGGATGGCAGATGATGGCCGTCTTCGGTGGTCTCGTCATCTTGACGTTCAGCACGATTGCATTTGATTACACGACGATGGCACAGTCGTCAGCAATCTCGCACTTCGGCTTGTTCGCAGCGGTCCAAGGCGGAATGTTCGGGACGGAAGCATCGCTTCTCATCCCGCTCATCTTCTCGATGCCGTTCCTCGTGCACCCAATCGTTTTCTACATGTTCGGGAAAGCACTCGACAACAAAGGCGAAATGCCACGTGTGCCGGTATATGCGATGGCGCTCGTCGGTGTCGTCGGTGTATCTGCAGCGATTTTCGTCTTATAAGATATCAATTCCGCTCTGACTTCGGTCAGGGCGGTTTTTTTATTTGATGATTTGGATATGGTAGACTTTGGATAGTGAGAGCGGGGGAGAGTATATGAAAAAATGGTTGTTCTTCGGTTTTATTGTGTTGATTGTAGCTAGAGTCTGGGCGGCACCGATGTATCCGACAAAAGCGGATGAAGCTGACTTTATAAGCTGGTTCGAGGAAACCTATTCGGTACAATGTGAAGATGAGAGCTGTGACGCATTTACGCTGATTGGGGATCAGACAAATACATATGTGAATGAAGAAGGGTATATGAAACAGTCCAGTGGCTTTTTCACTTTCGACATGGAGGTCAGGCGATTATACCGAAGTGTCGAAGAACCAGAACGAGTCGGGAAGATTGAAGTGAGATGGAATCAAGATTCATTCGAGATTACGGAAGAGACGGGTATCTTTGTTTCTTCGCCATAGGAGACTTGAAACATGCTGATGATCACTCAGGATATAAAGGGGAAGCGCTATGAGGCGCTCATCGATACTTTGCTTGAGCACTGCACTCACTTTGCGTTCGTGGAAGACAGGCGCCGAATGGAGATTGAAGAAGAGCGCCTGGCGTATATGGATGTACTGACGGAAGAGATTCGTTGGGATTTGATGGAACGAACCATCGTAAGTGAATGGGAGACGACAAGACTGCCTGGAGATACGGCGTATCTATATTCGTTCCATATCAATTATCGGACAGCACAGTTTCTAAAAGAGCATGGTGACTCATTGTTCAGATGGGTCCATCCAGAACTGCCAGAAGACTTGATGTTTTATGCGAGGGATACGTTCGTGCT
This sequence comes from Exiguobacterium sp. MMG028, assembly GCF_027947425.1. Taxonomy (NCBI): domain Bacteria; kingdom Bacillati; phylum Bacillota; class Bacilli; order Caryophanales; genus Exiguobacterium; species Exiguobacterium sp. MMG028. The sequence continues at coordinate 1,215,784 of NZ_JAQJIN010000001.1, read as the reverse complement.
CGCGGTATGTTCTCATGAGGCGTTCTTTGTCGTCGATGAAGCGATGTGGGGGCAGTATTTACATCAAGCGTAGTGATTGGTATTTTTCAAATTTCCTTACATGCAGTAATCCAAAGTGATTAGACACTTAAATAAATGGTCTCCTAAATGAAATAATATGATTTTTATGTTGACGCTTACATTTTTTCGTTTTATACTGACGTCAGAACTAAATATCACATTTAGACATGTGACTGGTGATGCAGGCAGGATCTAAAATTGTTTTGAGACCAAGTGTGGACTCATTACGATTTTAGGTCCTTTTTTGTTGTCTTCAGGGATGTGTCTTGCAAAAGGAGCAAAGCAAATGAACCATCAACAAGTCGCAAAAGATGTCTTGCATTTAATCGGTGGCAAAGAAAACATCTCTCATTTTGAGCATTGTTCAACACGCCTTCGCTTTACGTTGAAAGACGACTCGAAAGTGCAAAAGAAAAAGCTTGAACAAACACCGGGTGTCATGGCTGTTAGAATGACAGCACAATGCCAAGTGGTCGTTGGCAACGAAGTCGTTGAAGTATATAACGAAATCCGGAATTTAATCGGGGAAGTTGATTCAACCAACCCCGAAGTTAAGAAAAAGCAAAAGCTTGGACCAACAATCCTTGATTTTATCGTTGGGATTTTCCAACCACTCATCCCTGCAATCGCCGGGGGAGGAATTTTAAAGTCACTCCTTTTACTTTTAGCATTGTTTGGTTGGATGGATTCAGATGGACAAACGTATAGAATATTGAATTTGGTAGGAGATGCGCCACTATACTTCTTACCACTGCTTGTCGCTGTGACAACAGCGAACAAATTAAAGGTCAATTCACTAGTCGCTTTATCAGCAGTCGGAGCGATGCTGTTGCCAAACATGTCAGCGATGCTAGCTGAAGGCGCTCAATTATTTACGTTCGATATTGTAAATATCGCTTATGCATATCAAGTATTTCCGGCTATTTTGACTGTTCTTTTATATGCACAAGTTGAAAAAGCCATTACAAAGGTCTCGCCAAAGCCGATTCGAATTTTCTTCGTGCCGATGATGTCACTTTTGATTACGGTACCGATTGGTCTTCTATTACTCGGTCCATTCGGTTTTAGAATCGGACAAGAATTTGCTTCACTTATTTTATTCATCTTTGAACAGGTTGGTTGGATTGCAGTTGGTCTTTTAGCAACGGTTCTCCCGCTTATGGTAGCAACAGGTATGCATAAGGCAATGATTCCGTACGCGGTCACGACAATGGGAGAACTCGGGAAGGAGGTCCTTTATCTCCCCGCATCCCTTGCACATAACGTTGCTGAGAGTGGTGCATGTTTCTCAGTTGCTATCCGAACTAAAGATAAGCTCTTGCGAGCAACAGCAATCTCTGCAGGAATTTCTGCATTATTCGGAATTACAGAACCTGCTCTTTATGGGGTCACGTTACAAAATAAAAAAGTGCTTGGGAGTGTCATGCTCGGATCGTTCGTCGGAGGTACATTCGTTGGAATCGTCGGACTCCAGGCTTTCGTACTTGTAGGTCCTGGTTTGGCAAGTTTGACGATGTTTATTTCTGAAGAATTACCTCGAAATATTCTTTATGCAATCGCTGGCTTCGGAATTTCGTTTGTAGTTGCATTTGTTTCAGCATTTTTACTTGGAAAAGATCAGGTCAAAGAAGAAGAGTTACCAGAGCAACACTTTGCTGATGAAATTGGAAGTCGAGAAACATTCAAAAGTCCTGTCGTGGGACAAATGATTTCTTTGGAACAAGTGAACGATTCAATATTCTCTTCACGAGTAATGGGTGACGGGATTGCCATTGTCCCAGCCGAAGGAAAGTTGTATGCACCGGTCGACGGTACAATCCGCGTTGTAATGGATACGGAACATGCGGTGGGAATGCAGACGGAAAATGGAGCAGATGTTCTATTCCACATCGGGATTGATACAGTTCAATTGGAAGGAAAGTATTTTAAAGCCCATGTTCAGCCTGAGCAATCTGTGAAGGCTGGAGATTTACTTGTAGAATTTGATCTTGATGCAATTCAGAATGCAGGATTTGATCCGGTAACACTTGCTATCGTCACAAACAAAGACCGTTACGAAGTCATTGTGCCACCAGTTCAGTCTGTCAGCCAACACGATACAATCATGACGTTACGTCCAATAGGAGGAGAATTAACATGAACAAGACATTTCCAAAAGGATTCTTATGGGGAGGCGCAATTGCAGCCAACCAAGCAGAAGGGGCATGGAACATTGATGGAAAAGGTTTATCCGTTGCAGATGTCGCAACATTCAAGGCAAACCTCAGTTTAGATGACTATGACGGTCATGTTGGGGTGACGACAAAGAGTGTAAGCGAGGCGATGGCAGATAAGACGGATACTATCTATCCTAAACGAAGAGGTATTGATTTTTATCATCATTACAAAGAAGATATCGCATTATTCGCAGAAATGGGTTTTAAAACATTAAGGGTATCTATTGCTTGGAGTCGAATTTTTCCAACAGGTGAAGAACTTGAACCGAATGAGGACGGTCTAAGATTTTACGACAATGTTTTTCATGAATTGAAACGTTATGGCATTGAACCGATTGTGACGCTTTCCCATTATGAGATGCCTCTTCACTTAAGTGTGGCGTATAATGGTTGGGTTAATCGTGATGTCATTGATCACTTCGTTCGTTTCAGTGATGTTTGCTTCAATCGATACAAGGGACTTGTGAAATATTGGCTCACTTTTAATGAGATTGATAGTATCAATCGTCACCCATTCACAACGGCAGGTATCATTCCAGATCAATGCCCGCCTGGGAAAGAAGAGGAACTTGTATATCAAGCATTGCATCATCAATTTGTTGCATCAGCACTCGTGACAAAAAGCTGTCATGAAATTATTCCTGGGAGCCAGGTCGGTTGTATGCTGACAAAATTAACTACTTATCCTCATACATGTAAACCAGAAGATGTAGAGGTGGCGCTTAAGAAAAATTTACACAATTATTTCTACGCTGATGTACAAGTATTCGGAGAGTATCCAGCATTAACGCTGCGTATGTTTGAGAATAAAGGGATTCAACTTCATTTCGAAGAAGGTGATTTAGACATATTGCGTCATAATCCAGTCGACTTCGTCTCATTCAGTTATTACATGTCATTGACTGAGTCGGCAGAAGAGGGTCTTGAAAAAGCTGCAGGAAACACAATCATGGGGGTCAAAAATCCATACCTTCCTGCAACGGATTGGGGATGGCAAATTGATCCACTCGGACTTAAAATTTCATTACTTGAGCTCTATGACCGATATAAAAAACCGCTCCTTATCGTAGAAAATGGGATGGGTGCAGTCGATCAAGTGGAATCAGACGGAACAATTCATGATTCTTATCGCATTGACTACTTTAAAGCTCACTTCCGACAAATGAAAGCTGCCATAGATGAAGGTGTAGAATTGCTAGGTTATACAAGTTGGGGGCCGATTGATATTGTAAGTGCTGGGACATCCCAAATGTCGAAACGATATGGTTTCATTTATGTCGATCAGGATGACGAGGGGAACGGAACGCTCGAACGTCGTCGGAAAGATTCGTTCTACTGGTATCAACAAGTCATCGAAACGAATGGGGCATCACTTTTCGAAACCACGCCAAAATAAAAGTAGGTGTAAGTTGTGATTAAAATCAAAAAAGTATTGAATTCGAGCGTAGTTTTGGTCGAGGATGAAGAACAAAAGGACTTCATCCTCTTTGGGAAAGGACTCGGTTTTGGTCGCAAGGTAGGGGACACGGTTGAACGAAAGAGCGCCGATCAAATTTACATGTCGGTCGATAACCCGAAGGCGAAAGAGTTAATTCATCTAATTGACTCAATTCCAAATATCTATTTAAGTTTGACCCAAGACATCGTTGCTCATGCTGAAAAACAATTAGGGACGAAGTTGAATAGTGGAATCTATTTCACACTCATGGACCACTTGCACTTTGCAGTAGAGCGTCATCAAAAAAATATCAACATCACGAATCGCGTGTATTGGGAAATCAAGAACTATTATACGGTCGAGTTTGAAATTGGTACTTATGCGGTCGACTTACTCAATCGCGCCTTGAAAGTTGATTTCCCAAAAGAAGAAGCTGCCAACATTGCGTTTCACTTAATTAATGCACAAAGCGAGGAATCGAGTTCACGTGCAGGAATGAACTATGCTAAATTAATTGGCGCAATCGTTAACATGGTACGCTATTCCTTGAATATCTCAATGGATAAAGAAAGTATTCATTACACGCGTTTTATCACTCATGTCAAATTCTTCGTTGAACGTTTTTATGAAGATAAACTGTTAGTCGAGAAAGATAACTTGTTATTCAATCAAATCGCGACCCTTTATCCTAATGCGATGGAAGTAGCTTTTAAAGTGAAATCGTATATCGAGCAAGTGCATGAAAAAGAAATACCGAATGACGAGTTAACGTATTTAGCTGTTCATATTCACCGGTTGATGAATCAGGACGAGTTAAATGATAAATAAAAATCACTAGTGCTAAACATCAAGTGTTTAAAAAAGCGTCCGACCTTTTCACCAGGTCGAACGCTTTTTCTGTCATGACATAAACATCGATACCAACGTCAAGATGGCGAGCCCACCTTGTGTCAGGATAATCTTCTTGTCACTCGTGATACTGCCATATAGGGCAACGAGAATAATATAGGTCAGAATCATAGTGACAATCTCGACCGAATTGGGGGAGACGTATAGCCCGTATAAGAGCCCGACCCCGATCAATCCGTTATACACTCCTTGATTTTTGAACAAAACCGATACCGAGTCTCTCTTCAGTTCGTCTTTCGACATACGGAAGACACGTGACGTCGAGGAAGACGCTGTCGCAATCGTCTCTAAATAGAAGATATAGAAGAACTCGATGGCGACGAGTGTCCCGAGCACAATGGTGAGCGTCGACATATTAGTTGACCGATGCTACTTGCACGACCGGTTTCGCAGACACGTAGTTCGCGACGTTTTGTGCGAAGTTGATGAGGGCAGGGTTTTGGTTGTGTTGCTCGAGAGCAGCTTGGTCTTCCCAGTTCTCGATCATGACGAAACGGTTCTCGACAGACGTTGACTCATATAGGTCATATCCGACGCAGCCCGCTTCTTGTTTTGATGAGTCGATTAAGACTTGGATGTCACGCAAGAAGTTCTCGCGTTGTGATGCTTGGATATCGAATGTGGCGTTGACTAAGATCATGGTTGATTCCTCCGATTGTGTGGTGAATTATTTGAACGATGTGACCGTTTGAGCGTCAAGACGAACTGATTCGTAACCTTCTTCTGCAGCTTTCCCGACAGACAAGATCATGACTGGTACATAACGGTCTTTGTCGAGACCGAACGCTTCAGCGAGTTGGTCTTTCTCGAAACCACCGATTGGGTTCGTGTCATAGCCGTGTGCACGTGCTGTGAGCATGAATTGCATCGCTGCGAGACTCGCATCGATTTTTACGATGTCGTTCATCTCTTGTTTCGAGAGGTTTTTGTAGTAAGGGATGATTGCGCCGAGCTGTTGGTCACGAACTTCTTGTGGCATTTTGCCTTCTGCGACCGCTTGATCGTAGATTTGTTCGCCGTACTCGTAGCACTCCATGTCTCCAAAGATGAGGAGCATCGCAGAAGATGAATCGTTTTGACGTGTGTTGAAGCGGATGAGCGGCTTGAGCGTCGCTTTCGCTTCTGGGCTTTCGACGACGACGAAGCGCCATGGTTGCATGTTGACCGATGATGGGGCAGTCGTTGCTTCCTGAATCATCTCGAGCATCTCTTCTTGTGAGATTTTCACGTTCTCGTCATAGACACGGATTGATTTACGACCGAACATGACGTCTTTGAATGTATTGTTTTCGAATGTAGTTGCCATTGGTGAATTCCTTCTTTCTCTGTTTAGGTGTGACTGTTCAGTTTTTGAAGCAGTCCGGATAAGTGTTGAATCTCTTCAGCAGACAAGGCTTGTAAGACGAGGTGGTTGGCCTGTTCGTCTCGTTCGCAGTGCCCGAGGTCTTGCTCTGCTTTCTCTGTCACGCGGACGAACATCTCGCGATGGTTCTCCGCGTTCCGCTCTCTGATGACATATCCTTTTTCTTCGAGGATTTTTAAATGTCGGGTGATGGCGGCATTGTCGATTTTCATCTCTTCTTTAATCACGCGTTGCGAACAAACGCCTCGTTCTTTGACGACTTGTAGCATCTCGTAGCGGGTCAGGCTGAAGCCCGTCTCCCGTTCGAACGATAATGCGACGTTTTGTTCCGCCAACTTGATTTGGTAAAGTAATCGGCTGATTTCACGTAGGTCCATTGCGTCCCACCTTCCTCAATTGACTTATCAATCGTTGACTTGTCAAACGATACAACGTTTCGGATTGCGTGTAAAGTCAAACGCTCAAAAAAAGACGACACCGAAATTACCGTGTCGTCTCGTCTTCGATGGGAGTGCCATCAAAATGATATTCTGTCATGAACGTCGTCTCGTCGAATCCGTAAAGACGGTCGTAGGCGTTCAAATCCTCAATCGTCCGCACGTCGAGGAATGACGGGTCGATATCAGACGCTTCACGCGTGAACATCATATACCGTTCCGTATAGTCGTCATTGCCACCTGGTTTCCCATCGAACGAGAAATGGATCGAGTAGACGTCAGACTCGATTTCGCGGATGATGTTGAGAATGCGCTGTTTCTGTTCGTCCGTGTTGTTCCAGTCTTCATGAAACATGATGGAGACGTCGAGATACGTCTCCGGATTCGTCTCATAAATAGACGTCGGGGTCGGGGTGACGTTCGCTTGCACATCATCGGACACACCAATCGGCACCTCCGCACGGACGGTCTCTTCCTCTTTTAGGATTCCGTCCGATACGAGCCGCTCGTGAATTGTCCGCTCTGCCTCACGTTCCCAATACGTCTCGAGCACGTTGTCATGGATGGAGCCGTCTCCATACGTCTCAAGAAAATAAGTGCCGGCGAACGGTTCGTTCGTCAATGTGACTTCCCCGACATAACCGCCCATCTTCCAATCCCATGACAGTTCGATGTCGGGTTGTTCCTGATACGTTTCTTTTAAATAAGTACTATATGCATCTCGTGTCTCGGATTTTTCGATCGTCGTATAAACGAAGAACCCACCAGCGAGAAGCCCGCCGACAACGCCTGCCACGATTCGTTTTTTCATCATTTCGTCACCTCTTTCCCAATGTACCTGATAAATCGAGGAGAAACCTCGGTCCAAAGTCTTATTCAAATCATTTCCATTTCCCTGTAAACTGAAAGTGCCCTCGAAATACTATTGCAATTACGTGTACTAATACATATAATACACTTAAAGAGTGACATTGACTATGAGAGGGTGTGACCCATGTTATACAAAATCGATATGAAGAGTTCAGAACCGCTATACGAACAAATCGTCAATCAAACGAAAGAGCTCGTCATCCGCGGCATTTTACGTCCGGGAGACAAGGTGATGTCTGTGCGCGAACTCGCCACCGATCTCGTCATCAATCCGAATACGGTTAGTAAGGCGTATCAGGAGTTGGAGCGACTCGGACTCCTCGAGATGCGACGCGGGCGCGGGACATTCGTCTCCGAAGACTGGGTAGATGATGATGCATCAAGAGAACCGGTCATCGCATCGATCAAGAAGATTGCGATTGATTGCCATTATGCGAATGTGCCGTTAGAAGAAGCCATCGACGTATTGCGGACCGAATATGAGAAAGTAGGGGAAGCCAATGCTGAAAGTTGAGCAACTGAGTAAACAAATCGACCGTCAGACGATTCTTGACGGAATTGACTTTACTGTCGAATCAGGAGAAATCGTTGCGCTCGTCGGGCGTAACGGTGCCGGCAAGACGACACTTCTCCGGACGATGGTCGGAATCATCCGCCCAGATTTGGGAGACGTGTTATATGGAACGAAAAGTATCTTTAAAGACGCGGGACTGAAACGGGACGTCATCTTCGTACCGGATTCGGCGGATGCACTCAAACACTACACGGTGAACGAGGCGACCGACCTGTATGAGTCGATCTATCCATCGTTCAATCGTTCCGCTTTCCGTGAGACGTTGACGCGTTACAATATCGACAATAAAAAAATTCGCCAGCTGTCAAAAGGACAGAAGGCGCTCGTCACGTTATCACTCGCTTTCGCCGTCCAAGCGAAATACTATCTGCTTGATGAACCGACGGACGGTTTAGACGTAGTTGCCAAGTCAGACGTGTTGAAACTGATGATCGCCCAGGTCGAGAAGCGGAACTGCTCGATCATCGTCTCGAGCCACCAGTTGCACGAACTCGAACGAATCGCCGACCGCATCATCATGATCGAGAGTGGGCGCGTCAAAGCGATCATGTCGCTCGAAGAGGCGCGTGCCCTCAGCATCAAGTGGCAAGTCGTCTTCAACGATCATGTCCCGGTCGAGTTGCTCGAACGAAAAGATATCGAAATCATTAGTGTGACAGGACGTGTCGTGCTATTCATGGCGAAAGAACGGACGGAGGAGCTCGAGACGTTCATCGATTCATACAATCCGATGCTCATCGAAGAGATTCCGATGTCTCTCGAAGACGTATTCCGTATCCAGTTAGGAGGAGAAGCCCATGCCGTCTAAAGTGTTGTTGAAGAAAGATTGGAAACAAGTGTCGTTGCTTTGGATCTTGCTCGTCTTCTTAGGGATCGTCGCTTTCACGGTGCCGGTGTGGACGGATATGTATGCGTACGAACAACAGATTCTTGAAATTAAACAAAACCCAAGCGACTTCCCAGATATCGTGACAGGTGATGTGAACGAGATGGTGCCGGAAGACTTCTTCGGGGATGGATCTGGATACGGATACCTCGGAGGTCTGAACGGACTCATTCCGTCAGGCGGTGTCATTTTCTTGTTTGTCATCTTCGGTGCCCTCATGGCGTCCGTGTTGATCGGAAGTGAACGCAATAGCCAAATGTCCGATTTCACGATGTCGTTACCGTACACGCGTACCCAGCTATACATATCGAAATGGGTGCTCGGTGCGACAGGAATTGTAACATCGACCTTGATTGGTGGGACGTTGATGTTCCTCATCATCCGCTTCTCCGATTACTCCTTCTTGATGGAAGGAAAAGAGTTCAAGGTGATTGCGATGATTCTATTCTTGATGCTGTCCGGAATTTCGTTCTTCTCGCTCTCATTATGGATGGGATCGTTTGGCGGAGAGTCCATCTCACAAGTCATCTGGACGTTTGTCGCGCTCATCTTTCCGATGGGGATTTTACTTCTCGTCCAAGGTTCACTCTATGCCTTTTTCCCAGATCGACTCTTCTTGTTCGTTGAAGAAGCGTTTGAAAGTATCCCGATGCGAATTTTGTCACCGCTAAACAATATTTTCAATGTCGATATGTATTCAGTGTATACCGATCAATCGGTGTGGAATGACTTTATCACGTACGCCCCGATTCTTTCGATCGCGAACATCGTGCTCACATTCGGTCTCGGGTTGTGGATGTTCAAGGAAGCACCACAAGAGAACAACGGACGCTTCTTCATGTTCTCGAGCTGGTTGTGGCTCATCCATATCGTCATCGTCATTTGCTTCGCGATGTTAGGTGGCGTATTGTTCTCGGTCATCTCGTACCCGCAAAACATGATCTTGTATGTGATTGGATTTGTGATTGCGGCCTTCCTGGCTCACTTACTCGCCAAACGCTTGCTCTACCGCTTCAACTTGAAACTCAAATCGTAAGGAGGGACACCAATGAAACGCTTCTGTCTGTTGCTCGTACTCGCCATCTCACTAGTAGGTTGCACGAATGCTGAACCGGACGCCTTTGAATATAAAGGCTCGAAAGTCGGGGACAATGCCGCTGTCGTCGGGATTGCTGGAAGCTTGCCGCTACACGAATGCTATCAATCGGTCGAGCTGCAGACGAAGAAACGTCCATATGGGTTGACCGTCCGTTACGAAGATCCAGGGATGGAGCGGGCGGAGCAAGAGCGTCTTGCGATTCGGAATGCGGCTGTTTACTTCACGCTCATTCCGAATGCAGAGATTGTCCGCTTCGCTTTTCCGAACCGGACATACGCCTTCTCTCGCCCAGAGATGGAAGCGTGGTTCGGAACGGATTTCTCGAACATTCGTCACGAGAATGAGTTAAAACAATTAATGAATCAGAAGCTTGAACAGCTGGATTCGAACAATTCCTATTTTAGGCGGGTATGACAGCGATTGGATGACAAATCCAATCGCTTTTTTTGATATTTTCTGAAAATTATCGGGTAAAGGGTAGATGAAAGCGTTTTCTTAGCATTATAATAGAGTTAACTGAATGAGTATTCATTTCCAAGGAGGAACAGCGATGAACAAACCGTGGTTACAAGATTATCCAGAAGGTATGCCCCAGTCGATCGATTACGAGGTAAAGCCGCTCTATGAGGCATTGTCTCGCGCAGCAAAGGATTATCCGAATCGTACGGCTGTCTCCTTTATCGGGAAAGAGTGGACATTCGCGGAGATCGATGATGCCGCACGTCGACTCGCCACGATGCTCCAAGCGAAAGGACTTGAAAAAGGGGACCGCGTCAGCCTCATGCTTCCGAACTGTCCTCAATACGTCATCTCGTTCTATGCCGTGCTCTATGCAGGTGGGACCGTCGTCCAGACGAACCCGCTCTATACGGAACGGGAACTTGATAACCTCATCACGGATGCGGGCGTCAAAATCGTCATCACCCTCGACTTGCTCTATCCGAAAACGCTTCGCGTCAGTGAGAAGACGGAGATCCAGACCGTGATCACGACGAGTATCGCCGATTACTTACCGTTCCCGAAAAACAAGCTGTATCCGATCAAAGTGAAACGTGAAAATAATATCGTGATCGATACGACCGGCTCGACACCGTTTAAAGACTACAAAGACTTTAATCCGGTCACACCGCTCGACATTGATCCAAAAGAAGATGTCGCGGTTCTTCAATATACAGGAGGAACGACGGGACTTCCGAAAGGCGTCATGTTGACCCACTTTAACTTGACGGCGAACGCGGACCAAATCACGAACTTATTCTATAAATACAATCGCGGAGATGAGAAGCGCGTCTTGTGTGTCGTTCCGTTCTTCCACGTCTACGGAATGTCGTGCTGTCTGAACTTCGGTGTCACAAACGGGTATGAGCTCGTGCTCGTGCCGCGCTTCGAAGTGACGGATGTCCTGAAGACGATTCAGAAGAAAAAGCCGCACTTCTTCCCGGGTGCTCCGACGATGTACGTCGGGATCTTGAACGACCCGAAACTGAAAAAATATGACTTGTCTTCGATTGAGGCGTGTATCTCAGGTTCGGCACCGCTTCCGATTGAGGTACAAGAGGAGTTCGAGAAGATCACTGGTGGTCGCATCGTCGAAGGATATGGATTGTCTGAGACGTCGCCGGTTACGCACGCGAACTTCTTATGGGATAAGCGAATCGTCGGCTCAATCGGTGCGCCGCTGTCGGATACTTCTGCTAAAATAGTAAAAGCAGACGGAGAGACGGAGGCAGACATCGGGGAGATTGGTGAAATCATGCTGAGCGGTCCACAAGTTATGAAAGGCTATTGGCAAAAACCGGAGGAGACGGCAGCCGTTTTGAAAGATGGATGGCTCGCGACGGGTGACCTTGGGTATATGGGCGAGGACGGATTCTTCTATATTGTCGACCGGAAGAAAGACATGATCATCGCCGGTGGATTCAACGTCTATCCGCGTGAAATCGAGGAAGTGCTCTACGAACATCCGGCCATCAAGGAAGCGGTCTGTATCGGTGTCCCTGACCCGTATCGTGGTGAGACGGTCAAAGCGTTCATCGTCCTTCGCGACGGGTCGAGCGTGACCGAAGAAGAGCTCGACAAACATTGTCGTGAGAAACTCGCGGCTTATAAAGTGCCGAAGCTGTACGAGTTCCGTGACGAGTTGCCGAAGACGTTCGTCGGTAAGATTTTACGCCGCGTCCTCGTCGACGAAGAGAAGGCGAAACAAGTGAAACAAAGCAGTTGACACCAAGCGTATGCATGATAGAATAATAAATGAATGAACCATCATTCATTTTTCTGCAGCGGTAAGGAGCTTGGGGTTAATGACAAATCATATTTCGAAAAGTGACCGAATCATTGATGCGGCGGTCAAAGTAATTGCCAATCATGGCTATCACGGTGCAAAGGTGACAGCCATCGCCAAAGAGGCGGGTGTCGCGGACGGCACAATCTATTTGTACTTCAAAAACAAGGAGCATCTCTTGATCGAGTTGTTCCAAGCGAAGATGGGGCTGTTTATCGACTACTCGAAACAACAAATCGGGAACGAGACGACAGCCGGAGATCAGTTGTATCAGTTGATCGAATCACATTTAAAACAACTGTCGGCCGATTACGACCTTGCCGTCGTGACACAAATCGAACTGCGACAGTCGAACTTGGTGCTTCGCCAAAAAATCGGAGAAGTGCTCAAACCATATTTGAATTTGATCGATTCGGTCGTCAAACACGGAATCGAGACAGGAGAGTTCGACAAGGATCTAGATTATCGACTCGCCCGTCAGATGATTTTCGGCACAATCGATGAGGTTGTGACGAGCTGGATGGCGAGCGGCTTCAAGTATGACTTGATGTCGACGCTTCCGAATGTGCACCATATGTTAAAGAAGGGGCTTACTTAACAGTGAGCCCTATCACTAGCTCAAAAAATGAATGCTGATTCATGAATGATGGGAAAGAATTGACTAAAGGGGGATCAACCATGAATATTTTTGTTTTGCTGAAACGTACGTTTGATACTGAGGAAGCGATTCAGCTCGAGAATGGGGAAATTCAAGAAGACGGCGCTGAGTTCATCATCAACCCGTATGACGAATATGCGGTCGAAGAAGCGATTCAAAAACGTGACGCACTCGGGGGAGAGGTCACGGTCGTCACGGTAGGACCAGAAGACGCGGACAAAGAGCTTCGTACGGCGCTCGCCATGGGAGCGGACAAAGCTGTTCGGATCTCGATCGAGGACGATGTCGAAGATGCGGACCACGTCACGATTTCAAAAGTGCTCGCCACATACTTGAAAGAACAAGACGCAGACCTCATCTTTGCAGGGAACGTTGCAATCGATGGCGGTAGCGGACAAGTCGCACCACGTGTCGCAGAACTTCTCGACATGAACTACGTGACGACGATCACGGCTCTTGAAATCGACGGCACGACGGCTACGGTCACACGTGACGTCGAAGGGGATACGGAAGTCATCGAAGTCGCACTCCCACTTCTCGTGACGGCGCAACAAGGGTTGAACGAGCCACGTTACCCGAGCTTGCCAGGGATCATGAAAGCGAAGAAGAAACCACTCGAAGAACTCGAACTCACGGACATCGACCTCGATGAAGATGAAATCGAAGCGAAAATCGAGACGATCGAACGATTCTTACCAGAAGAGAAGAAAGCCGGGCGTATCCTTGAAGGCGACATGTCGACACAAGTGAGCGAGCTCGTACAACTTCTTCGCACGGAAGCGAAAGTCATTTAAGGGGGAGATCATAGATGAAAGCTTTAGTACTCGCAGAAGCGCGTGAAGGCGCGTTACGTAACGTATCATTCGAAGCCATCGCTGCGGCGAAGCAATTGACAGACGATGTGACGGCAGTCGTGATTGGGGATCACGTGCAATCACTCGCGCAAGAACTTGGGGAGTATGGCGCAAGCCGTGTCCTCGTCGTTGAAGACGATCGCCTCAAACACTATACGCCAGACGGCTACGGACAAGTGCTCCGTCAGTTGATCGAGCAAGAAAGTCCAGACATGATCGTCCTCGGTCACACGGCTCTCGGGAAAGACATCGCACCGAAACTCGCGGCACGTCTCGATGCCGGACTCATCAGTGACGTCGTCTCCATCGAGGGAACGGGTCGTGACGCTGAGTTCGTTCGCCCGATCTACTCAGGGAAAGCGTTCGAAAAAGTGAAGTTCAAAGACTCGGTCATGTTCTTCACAATTCGTCCGAACAACATCGACGCACTCGCGCGTCAAGCCGGCGCGAGCGTCTCAGTTGAAACGCCAGCAGTCGAATTGAAAGACCTCGCGATGATCGTCAAAGAAGTTGTTCGTAAGGCGACTGGTAAAGTCGACTTGGCGGAAGCGAAAGTCATCGTCGCAGGCGGACGTGGCGTGAAGAGCGAAGACGGCTTCAAACCGCTTGAAGAGTTGGCGGAACTTCTCGGAGGAGCGGTCGGTGCTTCACGTGGAGCATGTGACGCCGACTACTGCGACTATGCGCTTCAAATCGGACAAACGGGTAAAGTCGTCACACCAGACCTTTATATCGCGTGCGGAATCTCTGGGGCAATCCAACACTTGGCAGGGATGAGTAACGCGAAAGTCATCGTCGCGATCAACAAAGATCCGGAAGCGAACATCTTCAGCGTGGCGGATTATGGCATCGTCGGTGATTTGTTCGATGTCGTTCCAATGTTGACAGAAGAGTTCCGCAAGCACCTCGTCAATAGCTAATAAGCAAAACGTTTTGGGGTTGTTACCCTCCGTGGTATACTCTGAACATGAATTGCATGAGAGTTCTACATCAGGACTCTCTCATCTTATTGGGGAGGTTTTTACAAATGGCTATTAAACACGCAACGACTCAATCGTTTGAACAAGATGTAAAAGAGGGCGTAGTCCTCGTTGATTTCTGGGCAACTTGGTGTGGACCATGTCGCATGATCGCGCCAGTTCTCGAAGAACTCGATCAAGAAATGGGTGACCAAGTCCAAATCGTGAAACTCGACGTCGACGAAAACCCTGAAGTCGCAGGTGCTTTCCAAATCCAAAGTATCCCGACACTCATGATGTTCAAAGATGGCGAGCCTGTTTCGAAAACAATGGGCTTCCAACCAAAAGAAGCATTGAAAGAGTTTATCGCAACAGCACAATAATTGCGTAGCAGCCGATTGAAGTCGGCTGCTTTTTTGTTTTGTCGAACGGAAAAGAAGGAAAAGGACAGGCAAGTAGGGAATAGGTTGAGTTATTCCACACACCCTCATTTACGGAAAAATCCGATACATATCGTCTGATTTCAAAATTTTTTTTGAAGAAATTCCGTCGGCTTCCTTCATATTTAAAAGATTCGGAATTTTAGTGAGGGCGTGAGCGGACTGGAAGCTTTTATCATGGAAACAGACTGAAAATTTACGCTATACTCATGAGGAAGACATGATGGAGTCAAGTGACCTTACTTTACGGCTCAATCTATTGTACGACTCTGTTCGAAGGAGGAATTTTCTTGTCGCTGTTACATTTAGCTATTTTGTTGCCGCTTCTCGCGGCACCGTTCATCCCGTTCTTGTTTCGGGGGATGAAGCAAATTCATACAGGCTGGTTCGTTTTGATCGTTCCGGTCGTGCTCGTCACCTACTTCGCCGGATTCATTCCGATCACGAGTGCAGGGGACGTCGTGACAGAGACGATTGCGTGGATGCCGTCCCTCGGGATCAACTTCACGGCATACGTTGACGGACTCAGTCTATTGTTCGCCCTCCTCATCACGGGGATCGGCGCACTCGTTGTCTTATATTCCATTTATTATTTGAATAAGGACAAAGAGTCACTCGGGCATTTCTATGTATATCTCTTGATGTTCATGAGTGCGATGCTCGGGGTCGTTCTCTCGGACAACATGATTGTCATGTATATGTTCTGGGAGCTCACATCGATTTCATCATTCCTGTTGATTGGTTACTGGTATGAGAAAGAGCGTTCACGCTACGGCGCACAGAAGTCGATGCTTCTCACCGTATTCGGTGGATTGTCGATGCTCGGGGGGATTGTCTTACTCGAGTCGATGATTGGTTCGTACAGCATTCGTGATATGGTCGCGAACTCTGGCGTCATCGCCGAGAGCCCGTTCTTCCTTGTCGCGATGATTCTCATCTTGCTCGGGGCGTTCACGAAATCGGCGCAGTTCCCGTTCCACATCTGGTTGCCTGACGCGATGGAAGCACCGACTCCGGTCAGTGCGTACCTCCACTCGGCAACGATGGTCAAGGCGGGTCTCTACCTCGTGGCCCGTATGAGCCCGGTGTTCCAAGAGTCATCGGTCTGGCTATGGACGATTGCCGGAGTCGGGATGTTCACGATGTTCTGGGGCTCGTTCAACGCCGTGAAGCAGACCGACTTGAAGGGAATCTTGGCATTCTCGACAGTCAGTCAGCTCGGGTTGATCATGTCACTCCTCGGTCTAGGGGCGGCTGCGCTCCACTATGACGGTATGGATGACAATATCTTTATGGTCGCGACGATCGCAGCGATCTTCCATTTGATCAACCACGCGACATTCAAAGGCTCGCTCTTTATGATGGCCGGAATTGTCGACCACGAGACGGGCACACGTGACATTCGTAAGCTTGGCGGTCTGATGACGGTCATGCCAATCACGTTCACGATTGCCGTCATCGGTTCATTATCGATGGCCGGTCTTCCACCGTTTAATGGTTTCTTGAGTAAAGAGATGTTCTTAAAAGCGACGACGAAAGTCTTCTCGGCCGACTTCTTCGCACTCGATACAATTGGAATCTTACTTCCGGTCATCGCGTTCGTCGGAAGTGTGTTTACGTTCATCTACAGCATCATGCTGTTCACACGGACATTCATGGGCAAGGCGAAGTTCGATCAATTGCCGAAGAAACCGCATGAGGCGCCAATCGGCATGTTGATTTCGCCGGCCATCCTCGCGCTTCTCGTTGTCGGTCTCGGGTTCTTCCCGAACGTCTTGTCGAACTCGCTCATCAAACCGGCCGTCGAGTCGATCTATCCGACACTCGTCGCGCAAGGGCAAGAAGTCGATGTTCACATCTATTTCTGGCATGGTTTGACGCCAGAGTTGTTCATGACGATCGGGGTCGTTCTCCTCGGTTCGTTGCTGTTCTGGCAAATGGGCAAATGGATGGGCATCTACAATCGAATCCCACATCGTTTGACGCTCAACGGGATGTACGATGGTACGCTCGTCTGGTCGAATAAGGCAGCATACCGCTTTAAAGACAACTACATGACTGGATTCATCCGGTCGTATTTGATCTATATTTTCGTCTTCCTATCAGGCATGATGCTCTTTAGTATCTGGTGGTTCGACATGTACCGATTCTCGTTCGAGAACTTGGCAGAGATTGCACCGTATGAATACGTGCTCGGAGCCGTCGTCATGCTTGCGGCGCTCGCGATTCTTTTCATGAAGTCGCGTCTCCCGTCAATCATTTTACTCGGGGTTGTCGGTTACGGCGTGGCATTGTTCTTCGTCTTCTTCGGTGCACCTGACTTGGCACTCACGCAGCTCGTCATCGAGACGGTCTCGGTTGCCTTGTTCTTGCTCGTGTTCTATCACATGCCGGACATCAGCAAGAAGGAAGTACGGATGCGTTTCAAAGTCGGGAATGCCATCGTAGCGATTCTCGTCGGGACGACCGTGATGCTCCTCAGTTTCATGGCGCTCACGAATAAATCGCTCACCTCGATCTCCGAGTATTACAAAGAGAACGTGTATGAGCTTGCAGCAGGTAAAAACATGGTCAACGTCGTCCTCGTCGACTTCCGTGGATTTGATACTTTGTTTGAAATCGTCGTTCTTGGAATTGCGGCTTTCGGGATCTACACGATGATTAAATTTAGAACAACACGACGTACGAAAGGAGAAGGTGCACATGAAGCAAAACAGCAAACACGTCAATGACGTCATTTTGCAGACGGCCGCGATTATCATTTTCTTCATCATCGTCATCTTCTCGATCGATTTGTTCTTTGCCGGTCACTATTCACCAGGTGGAGGGTTCATCGGTGGATTGATGACATCCGCGGCACTTGTCTTGTTGCTACTCGCATTTGACTCGAAGACGCTCGCGAACGTGCTCCCGATTGACTACCGTCTCATGACGGCAAGTGGATTGTTGATTGCACTCGCGACAGGTCTTCACTCGGTGTTCTTGGGTCGTCCGTTCTTGACGCATGCTTACGGGAAGTTCGACTTACCACTTCTCGGTGAACAGACGCTCCACACGGCGATTGCGTTCGACTTAGGAGTTTATCTCGTAGTCATCGGAATCACCTTGACGATTATACAAACGATTGGAGAGAGTGAATAATGGAAATCTTCGTTAGCATCATCATCGGTGTCCTGACGATGTGTGCCGTCTATCTTGTTCTCTCAAGAAGTTTGTTACGCATCATCATCGGCACAGCCTTGTTCAGTCACGCGGCGCACCTTCTCGTCTTGACGACGGCAGGTTTGAAGACAGGGGCAGCCCCTGTCCTCGTCGACGGTGTGACTGATTTCACAGACCCGTTACCGCAAGCGCTCGTTTTGACGGCAATCGTCATCAGTTTCGGGGTGACGGCGTTCTTTCTCGTACTTGCATACCGCACATATCAGGAGCTCAGCACGGACAATATGGAAGAAATGAAAGGAACAGAATCGTATGATTAACTTACCGGTCTTTCCAATCGTCATTCCTGCGCTTGCGGCCATCATCATGATGTTCATGCCAAAACGGGTCCAGCTGCAGCGTGTGATGGCTCTTGGAGCTTTAGTTATTACGGCGATCGTGTCACTCTTCCTTGTGCACACGGTCTCCACGGAGGGGATTCAAACCCTCAACCTCGGGAACTGGCAAGCGCCGTTCGGGATTACACTCGTATCGGATATGTTGTCAGCCCTGCTCGTGACGACGTCGACTCTCCTCACGCTCTTCATCGTGTGGTTCGCCGTCCATTACTTCTCAGACTCATATGAAGGCAACTACTTGTACATCTCGATGCTCTTCTTGCTCGTCGGGGTGAACGGTGCCTTCACGACAGGTGATATTTTCAACTTGTTCGTCTTCTTCGAGGTCTTCTTGATGTCTTCATACGTGTTGATTGTACTTGGTGGACGTGGCGTCCAGTTACGTGAGTCCATCAAATACTTGCTCGTGAACATCATCGCCTCGGCACTCTTCGTCATGTCGGTCGCCTTGCTCTATGGCGTTACAGGTACGCTCAACTTGGCAGACTTGGCGATGAAGATTCCGCTCGTCGATAACCCGGACGTCATTACCGTCATCGGTGTGATGTTTGTCATCGTCTTCGGGATGAAAGGGGCACTCGTCCCACTTCACTACTGGCTCCCTGGGGCGTATGTAGTCGCACCGACACCGATTCTCGCGATGTTCGGTGCACTCTTGACGAAAGTCGGGGTCTACTCGATCTTGCGGACGTACACGCTACTGTTTGATGGGAACGGTGAGTTTTTACAGACGTTCCTTATGGTGCTCGCTGTCCTCACGATCTTCATCGGGATGACAGGTGCCATCGCTTATAACGATGTGAAGCTGATCATCATCTACAACATCATGATCGCGGTCGGGGTCATCTTGTACGGGATCTCGGTCAACACGCAGACGTCCCTTGAAGGGTCGCTCTACTACTTGATTCACGATATGATCATCAAGGCAGTTCTCTTCATGCTCGTCGGGATGATGATTGGGATCACCAAATCCGGTCAACTACGCGATATGGGTGGACTCATCACACGCTTCCCGCTGTTCGGATGGACGTTCTTCATCGCAGCGCTCTCGCTTGCAGGGATTCCGCCACTTAGTGGATTCTTCGGGAAGTTATTGATCGTATCAGGCGGGATGGACGAAGGAGAACTGTTCGGACCACTTCTCGTCCTCTTATCAAGTCTCTTCGTCCTCTATTCGGTCATGAAGATCTTCTTGAACGGATTCTGGGGAGAGGCGAAGCGTGAGTATGACGGACCACTCGTACCGTATACAAAACGTTTGATTGTGCCGGTCTTCTTGTTGCTCATCATTGCGGTCGCATACGGATTTGGGGCAGAAGCCATCCATCCGTATATCACGCAAGCGATTGAGCCGCTCGTCAATCCAGAAATCTATATCGATGCCGTGATAAAGGAGTGAAACACAGATGGCTTATCAACTTTTGATTAACTTTTTCTTGGCGTTCATCTGGATGTTCCTCACGGGATCGTTCACAACGAGCGGATTTTTCGTCGGGTATCTACTCGGCTTGCTCATCTTGTTCATGATGCGCCGATTCTTTAAATCTAGTGGAGGCGGTTTTTACTTCACACGCGTCTGGCGTCTGTTTAAACTGCTCCTCATCTTCATCCGGGAACTGTTCCTCGCGAACTTCGAGGTGTTACGTCTCGTCCTTAGTCCGAAGCTGAAGATTCAACCAGGAATCTTCAGGTATGAGACGTCTCTCGACAAAGGCTGGAAAGTCAGCTTGCTCTCGATGCTGATCACGCTCACACCAGGGACGCTCGTCGTTCAGGTGTCGAAAGACAATTCCGTGCTCTATATCCACGCGCTCAACATGCCGGATAAGGAAGCATTACAAAAAGACATTTATGATAACTTTGAATCAAGCATTAAGGAGGCGACAGAGTGATGGATTTACTAGACATTCTCATCTACATCTCGCTCGCCATTCTCTTGCTTGCGATGTTGATGATGTTGTATCGCGTCGTCAAAGGACCGACGACGGCAGACCGAGTCATCGCGCTCGACTCAATCGGGATCGCGCTCATCTCGGTCGTCGCGTTACTGTCGATCCTGCTCGATACGACCTTATATTTTGAAGTCATCTTGCTACTCAGTATTTTGGCCTTCATCGGAACGGTTGCGTTCTCGAAATTCTTAGAGAGGGGAGAGATTATCCAACATGACCGCGACAATGATCTTTGATCTCATTACCGGCATCTTCACGATCATCGGCGTCTTCTTCACAGTCGTCGCCGCGATTGGTCTCATCCGTCTCCCAGATATTTATTCGAGAACACACGCTGCCTCGAAGAGTGCGACGCTCGGTGTCATGTTCGTCCTCTTCGCCGCTGTGCTTCACGTTTATGTCGATGAGCAAGTATTCGATGCAAGACTCTTGCTCGGTCTCTTCTTCGTCCTCTTGACGGCTCCAGTCGGGGGGCACCTCATCTCACGTGCGGCGCACGCGAAAGGGGTCCCGCTTTGGGAGAAGTCGCTACAAGACGCGCTGAAAGAAGACAAGGATAAAGGAATCGAATAAGAAAAAGACGGGATTCGCCATGAGGCGAGTCCCGTCTTTTGTTTAGATCAGATAGGTCAGGTCGGAGGCGGCCGTCGGATAGGCGACTTCTAAGTGCTTCACGTGTTGATGCGACAGTTTGTTCTGTATAATGAAAGAGAACAGGTTGATGAGTTCCGGGGCATGGTGTCCAATCAGATGTGCCCCGATGATATGACCTTCCGCACTCAACAATACTTTCGAATAGGCGGTCGCGTCATTGATGCGTGAATAGGTGAGGAAATGGGACATGTCCGTTTCTTTCACGTCGAAGTCGATACCCTCGGCTTCCGCTTCCTCCACAGTGAGCCCCACTTTGGCAATCGGCGGCGTCGCAAACACGATTGTCGGCGCCGGACGCTCCGGGAGTGGCCGTGTATTCCCGTGAAGCATGTTCAATGCAGCGAGGCGTCCTTCTTGACCAGCGAACGGTGTAAGCGCAGGATTTGGACTGCTTGCGACGTCCCCAGCGGCATAAATAGTCGGATTGCTCGTCTGGAGATAATCGTTCACCTGAACACCATGGTGGTCGACTGTGACTCCGGCTGCTTCGAGATGAAGTCGCTCGATGCTTGGAATTCGCCCTGTGGCGTTAAGGACAACTCCTTCAAGGGTAGAGTCATCTGATAACGTTAAGACGTTCCCATCGATTCGTGTCGGTTCGATGTCATGTCGGACGGTGATGCCGATTCGCTTCGACTCCTCGAGGAGCCGATGGACGACGTTCGGGTCGAATGCCTTCAACGCACGTGAACGAATGAGAAGGGTCACGTCGCTTCCGAAGCGTCGGAAGATATGGGCGAATTCAAAAGCGATATAACCGGCACCGACAATATGAATCGATTTCGGTAATGCGTCGAGGTCGAACACATCATCGCTCGTGATGGCCAGTTCGCCACCTGGAATGTCGAGAGGGCGGGGTGTTTGGCCCGTCGCGATTAAAAATTGAGGGGCAGAGAGCTCATGACCATCGATGACGATGGAGTCTTCATCGATAAAGTGAGGCTCCCCCTGATATAAGTCAATGTTCATCTCGTTCCAATGTTGCGTTTTTGACGTAGGAATCGAGAAGCGATATTCATCAATCCGCTTTTTAAAGGACGACCAATCGAGGGACAGGCTTCCTTCGACGCCGAGCTCGCGCATACGTTCCGTGCGGGCGAGTAGTTCGGCACCTTCGGCGAGCATTTTTTTCGGGTCACATCCACGTTGGGGACACGTTCCTCCGAACGTCCAGTTTTCAATGATGGCAATTTCTTTACCGGCGTCACGTAAAATCGTGGCGGCTTGGCTCGCGGCAGACCCGCTCCCAATAATAATGACATCGTATCGTTTCATAATATAAAATCCTCCTCTGACGAGATATCACACTCTTTTTCCCGTACAGGAGGAAGCTAAACTGAGGTGAATAGAATTGAGTCATACTGACCATATCAAACATAAATTAGCGTTACTCCCAGATGAGCCAGGCTGTTACCTGCATAAAAATGAATATGATGAAGTGATTTACGTAGGGAAGGCGAAAAACTTGAAGAACCGGGTCCGCTCTTATTTCACGGGCGCACACGACATCAAAACGATGCGTCTCGTCGCAGAGATCCGTGACTTCGAGTATATCGTGACGGCGAGCGAACTCGAAGCGTTACTGCTCGAAATGACGCTCATCAAAAAGCATGATCCGAAGTACAACATTCGCTTGAAGGATGACAAGACGTATCCATACATCAAAATTACGAACGAACCGTATCCGCGTCTATTGACGACACGTAAGCTGAAGAAAGACGGCGGACATTACTTCGGACCGTATCCGAACGCTTACGCGGCGAACGAGACGAAACGTCTGCTCGATAAACTATACCCGCTCCGTAAATGTCAGCCGATGCCGAAGAAGCTCTGTCTCTATTATCACATCGGTCAATGTCTAGGGCCTTGTGAGCTCGCGGTCGACACGGATTCGCAAAAAGAGATCGTCAACGAGATTCGTCGATTCCTGAACGGAGAGACGGCTGAGACGCTCACGAAGCTGAACGTTGAGATGGGACGTGCCGCTGAGGACATGCAGTTCGAGCGAGCGGCTGAACTGCGCGACCAGATTCGAGCGGTGGAATCGATCATGAATAAACAGAATATGATTACGGCCGACCCGACGGCACGAGACGTCTTCGGTTATACGCTTGACCGGGGCTGGATGTGTGTCCAAGTGTTCTATATGCGAGGCGGCAAGATGATCGAGCGAGATGTCTCTCTCTTCCCGATGCACGGAGAACCTTCTGAAGAGCTCGAAAGTTTTATCGTCCAGTTCTATGAACAAAATGTCGTGCCAAAAGAGATTCTCGTACCGGAAACGGTTCGCCTCGATTTATTGAATGACGCAATCGGTACGAAAGTGATGCAACCGAAACGTGGGGCGAAGAAGCAACTGCTTGATTTGGCGACGAAGAACGCGACGATCGCCTTGAACGAGAAATTCGAATTGCTCGCACGAGACGAAGAGCGGACGTTACTCGCGATGCGTGAACTCGGGGAGGCAATCGGCATTCCGAACTTGTCGCGTGTCGACATCATCGATAACGCGAACATTCAAGGGGCGGACGCCGTATCGGCGCTCGTCGTCTTTGAGGACGGGAAACCACTCAAGAAAGAGTATCGGAAATATAAGATTCGTACCGTCCAAGGGCCGGACGATTACGAGACGATGCGTGAAGTCGTTCGTCGACGGGTCCGTCGCCTGTTGACGGAAGACAAGCGACTACCCGACCTCCTATTGATTGATGGTGGACTCGGACAGTTGAATGCCGCGCTCGACGTTATCCAAAACGAGTTCGGGCTCGATTTACCGGTCGGCTCACTCAAAAAAGATGACCGACATCGGACGAGTCAACTGTTGTTTGGAGAACATGGTGCGGTCGTGGAACTCCACCCACGATCGAGTGCGTTTTATCTATTGCAACGAATGCAAGATGAGGTCCACCGTTTCGCCATCACCTTCCACCGTAGCTTGCGCACAAAGAAGATGACGAAATCAATCCTAGACGAGATTCCGGGAGTCGGTCCGAAGCGTCGTCAACAGCTCATCCGTCATTTCGGGTCGATGAAACAGATTCGTCTGGCCTCGCTTGAACAGTTGAAAGAAGCGGGACTACCGGAAAAACTGGCGGAGACCGTCCTTCAATATGTGCATGAGGATACGGATGAATGAGGCAGCTTCCGACAGACGTGGAGAATACAATCGCTTCATTCGTGAGAACGGTTGATGAATTTCTACCAACCGTTCAGCATGTATACATTCATGGTTCATTAGCGATGGGTGGCTTTCATCCGAAGCGAAGTGATGTAGATTTGTTGCTCGTCGTATCGAACGCATTGACTCGGGAGGAACGACAAAAACTCATCGACTGTTGTCTCTTATACTCCAACGAACCATATCCGCTCGAACTGAGTATCATGACGATGGTCCAGCTAAAAGACTGGTGTCACCCGAGTCCCTTCGAGTTTCACTATAGTGAAGGATGGCGTTCTCGTTTTGAAAAGGCAGGTAGGGAAGAGCGAATCGAATTGCAACAAGGATTCACCGACCCTGATTTGGCAGCTCATATGATGATGATTTTACAACGAGGTATCACTTGGCGCGGAAAGCCACTTCATCAATTGCTCTGCGGATTCGATTCCGCTCATTTTTCTGATGCGATTCGGGCAGATGCGTTCGACTGTCTCGATACGATGGATGAAAATCCGATTTATTGCGTGTTGAACTTGTTACGCGGACTGGCCTATGAACAAGAACGTGCCCTTCTCTCGAAACAAGAAGCGCTCGGTTGGGTGATAGAGAACGGACATTTTCCGGGAAATGTTGTAGCGGTCGTTCGTAAAGCGACTCAGGGCTATGAAGGGGAAGACGTGACGTTTGATCAACACGAACTCAATGACGTACGTCAGTATATGAACGGGCAACTTCAGCAGAAACAAAAATAAGAGTCGATGCGAAACGCATCGACTCTTATTCGTAATCGTCTTTCCGGTCTAGTTGGACGGTGATTTGGACAGTTTTTCGAGCGGGATCGGCATATCCTTCCGCGACGCACTGGAAACGACCTGCAATCTGTTCGGCTAAAAATCCAGCTTCGAGCTGATAGTAACCGGTCGCCTTGGCTTGGGTCGTGGGCGGTGGGGTCAGTTCGTATGTAAATTTACTCCCACGTTCCTTTTTGAGCGTCAACGCTCCCCAACCTGCCTCGTCGAAGAATGCAGTCAGTTCATCGTCAGACATCGTCGGGAATTTGCGGGCGACCCGTTTTCCTGACCAATAGATGACTTGGGCGTAATCTTCACCAAGCAAGTCCGTCAACACATAGTCGCGAAGAAGTTCAATCGCGAAAATTGGTTGGCTCATCGTTTCCATTCTATCCCATCACTCCAATCTCTCTATATCATTATAACGACCAATCTGAATTTGGTCATCCTGTATTTTTGAAAAGAATGTGGCACAAATCGGCTAGGTTATCTTGTCATACAATTTTCACAAGAGTAGAATAGGAGTCAGAAAGCTATATCTGCATTTGAAAACGCTTTTATTGACAAAACGAGCCAATGCTCGTGAAAAGGGGGAACTAGAATGGCAGCGCATCGTGACTATTTCAGTCGTAAAGTCCATTCGCTACTTGGGGTCATTCCAATCGGTTTGTTTTTGATCGTTCACTTATCGGTCAACTACTACATCGTCGATGGGGTGGAGTCATTCAACAAAGCAGCAAAATTCATGGAGAACTTACCGTATCTGTACTTCCTTGAAGTGACGATTATCGCATTGCCGATGATCTTCCACGGCGTGTACGGCGTGTACTATGCGTTTCTCGGATCGATCAACTCGAACCGTTATTCATACGCACGTAACTGGATGTACATTTTCCAGCGCTTCACAGGGGTCTTCCTCGTCATCTTTATCGCATGGCACGTTTGGGAAACGCGCTTAGCGAAATTACGCGGGGTAGAAGTCAATGCGGAGATGATGCAAAACATCGTCGACAACCCGCTCATGTTGATCTTCTACATAGTCGGAATCCTTTCGGCTACGTTCCACTTCGCGAACGGTCTTTGGTCGTTCTCGATCACGTGGGGAATCACACAGTCACCTCGTTCGCAACGTCTCATGAGCTACGTATCAGGTGTCGTGTTCTTGGCACTATCTTTTGTCGGCATCCGTTCGATTTTGACGTTTGCAGGCATCTTGTAATTAGGGGGAATTTTACATGGCAAATCAAAGTTTGATCGTCATCGGTGGCGGTCTAGCTGGACTCATGGCGACGATCAAGTCGGCAGAGATGGGTGTTCCGGTAAAACTATTCTCGCTTGTACCGGTCAAGCGTTCACATTCAGTTTGTGCCCAAGGTGGCATCAATGGGGCCGTCAACACGAAAGGGGAAGGCGATTCTCCTTGGCAACACTTTGACGACACGGTCTACGGGGGCGACTTCCTCGCCAACCAACCACCTGTTCAAAAAATGGCAGAGAATGCACCGAAAATCATCCACATGTTCGACCGGATGGGTGTCATGTTCAACCGTACGCCAGAAGGTCTCTTAGACTTCCGTCGTTTCGGTGGAACGCTTCACCACCGTACGGCATATGCTGGAGCAACAACAGGTCAACAACTTCTCTATGCACTCGATGAGCAGGTTCGTCGTTATGAAGCACAAGGTCTTGTCGAGAAATATGAGGGATGGGAATTCCTTCGTGCCGTCATCGATGAAGAAGGGATCTGCCGCGGTGCGGTCTGTCAGGATTTGCGCTCGATGGAAATTAAAGCGTTCCCATCGGACGCGGTGATCTTGGCGACAGGTGGCCCAGGGGTCATCTTCGGTAAGTCGACAAACTCGGTCATCAACACAGGACAAGCAGCGGCAGCGGTTTACCGCCAAGGTGCCGTCTATGCGAACGGGGAGTTCATCCAAATTCACCCGACTGCGATTCCTGGGGACGACAAACTTCGTCTCATGAGTGAATCGGCTCGTGGGGAAGGTGGACGTGTCTGGACATACAAAGACGGGAAACCATGGTACTTCCTCGAAGAGAAATATCCAGCATACGGAAACCTCGTACCGCGTGACATCGCGACACGTGAGATCTTCGATGTATGTGTTAACCAAAAACTCGGCGTCAACGGCGAGAACATGGTGTACCTCGACTTGTCGCACAAAGATTCGAAAGAACTCGACATCAAACTTGGTGGGATCCTCGAAATCTACGAGAAATTCGTAGGGGACGACCCGCGTAAAGTACCGATGAAGATCTTCCCGGCAGTCCACTATTCAATGGGCGGACTGTGGGTCGACTACGATCAAATGACAAACATCCCTGGACTCTTCGCAGCCGGTGAATGTGACTACTCGATGCACGGTGCGAACCGTCTCGGGGCGAACTCACTCCTCTCAGCCGTTCATGGCGGAATGGAAGCAGGTCCTGCAGCGGTCAACTACATGCGTGGTCTCGACCAAGCGACAGAAAGCGTCTCAGACGCGCTCTTCAACTTCAACGAGCGTGAAGAGATTGAACGCTTCAACGACATCCTTGCGATGGACGGAACAGAGAACGCGTATCAAATCCACCGTGAACTCGGTGAACTCATGACGGATAACGTCACAGTCGTTCGTTATAACGATAAGCTCGAAGCGACGGACAAAAAAATCCAAGAATTGCGTGAACGTTTCCATAACATCTCGGCTACGGATACGGCACGCTGGAGCAACCAAGGGGCATCGTTCATTCGACAGCTCGACCACATGCTCGACCTCGCACGCGTCATCACACTCGGCGCACTCAAGCGGGACGAAAGCCGTGGTGCCCATTACAAACCGGAATTCCCGGAACGTAATGACGAGCAGTTCATGAAGACGACGATGGCACGTTACAAAGATGGGGAAGTCGATATCTCGTATGAAGACATCGATGTTTCGTTAATCCCGCCACGTAAACGGGATTACTCGAAGAAAGGGGCGAAGACGAAATGACGACGCCAATGCAATCTGAACAAAAAGACATCCGCTTCATCATTGAACGCCAAGATGGACCAGATCAAGCAACATATACTGAAGAATTCACGGTGCCGTACCGTCCGAACATGAACGTAATCTCGGCATTGATGGAAATCCGCCGTAACCCGGTCAACGCGAACGGCGACAAGACGACACCGATCAACTGGGACATGAACTGTCTCGAGGAAGTATGTGGTGCCTGCTCGATGATCATCAACGGGAAGCCACGCCAATCGTGTACAGCGCTCGTCGATAAACTCGAGCAACCGATCCGCCTCGCGCCGATGAAGACGTTCCCGGTTATCCGTGACCTCCAAGTCGACCGCCAGCGTATGTTCGATGCGTTGAAAAAAGTGAAGGCATGGGTTCCAATCGATGGAACGTATGACCTCGGTCCAGGACCGCGTATGCCAGAAAACAAACGTCAATGGGCATACGAGTTATCGAAATGTATGACATGTGGGGTTTGTCTTGAAGCGTGTCCGAACGTCAACGACAAGTCGGACTTCATCGGTCCAGCAGCGATTTCGCAAGTCCGTCTCTTCAACTCGCATCCAACAGGTGCCTTCCATGCGGAAGACCGCCTCGAAGCCCTTATGGAAGACGGCGGCATCATGCAGTGCGGAAACGCACAAAACTGTGTCGAAGTTTGCCCGAAAGGCATTCCGCTCACGACGTCTATCGCTTCGATGAACCGTCAAACGACGCTTCACTCGTTCAAACAGTTCTTCGGTAGTGACAAAGGTCGCACCGGTTCTGCGGTCGAGGCATAAGCGAGCCGATGACCAAGTACTTTCGAGAGCCAGGTTGGGAAACACGTGTCAAAGCAGGGATCGCGCTCGATGTGAAAGTCCGCTTTTCGGAGTGCGATCCGTACGGTCACATGAACAACACGATCCCGTTCATCTATTTCGAAGATGCGCGAATCGAGTTGTTAGAAGCGACAGGATTCTCCTTGAAGGACGGGTTTGTCGTCGTCGCCGATGCGCAATGTGACTATGTTCGACAAGTCATGCCACGTCAACAGCTGACCGTGCATGCCAATATCTTGACGGTCGGAAACACTTCATGTGATATTCATTACGGGGCATATGACGGAGAGCAACTCCTCTTCGCGGGACGAACGAGCCTCGTTCATTTGACGAAGGAAGGTCGTCCAACGGAATGGACTCCGGAATATAAAAACCGCTTGCAGAATTTTTGCGAATCCGCTATCATTTGATAATGAGTTCACAAACAAAAAATATTCTGCCGGTTCGCCTGTAGAATTGAATTTTGAAGGGAGACCATCATCTCATGGAAAAAACGTTCACAGTCGTTGCTGATTCAGGAATTCACGCTCGTCCAGCTACTCAGTTGGTTAACACAGCTTCTAAGTTCCAATCAGACATCAACCTCGAGTACAATGGTAAAACAGTTAACTTGAAGTCGATCATGGGTGTACTTTCACTCGGTATCGCAAAAGATTCTACAATCAAGATCACTGCTGAAGGTGAAGATGCAGAAGAAGCGATCAACACGCTTTCTGACATGCTCACTAGCGAAGGTCTTGCTCAGTAATTCGGGTAAGGGACGAGGCGCCACTGGCGACCTCGTCTTTTTTTGTCATGGGAACGTTTCTTTTTCCGTCTGATGTTTTTTGGTAAGATAGGTGAGAATGGAAGTGATGCAAAATGAAACGAGCGATTGGAGTCCTCGATTCAGGAGTCGGCGGGTTGACGGTAGTCAAAGAATTGATGCGCCAACTCCCTAAAGAAGAAATCATCTATATCGGGGATACGGAACGCTGTCCATACGGACCGCGTCCGCACGATGAGATTGAAGCTTATACATGGGAACTCATTGAGTTTTTATTGAAGAAAGACGTCAAAATGATTGTCATCGCCTGTAACACGGCGACGGCGGTCGTTTTGAAAGAGGCGCGGAAACGCCTCGATATCCCGGTCATCGGTGTCATCGACCCAGGTGCCCGCGCGGCCGTCAAAGGGACGCGCAACAAACATATCGGTGTCATCGGTACGAAGATGACGATTGAGAGCGCTTCGTATGAGAAGGCGCTTCGTCACGTGGCTGGTGAGGTCGACGTGTACTCACTCGCTTGCCCGCCTTTTGTCCCGCTCGTCGAAGCGGGGGACGTGTCGGGAGACCGCGTCCGTCAAATTGTGGAAGAGACGCTGCGTCCCCTACAATCTTCTGAGATGGATACACTCATTCTCGGTTGTACGCACTATCCGATTCTTGCGCCTGTCATCCAGGACGTGGTCGGACCAAACGTGCACCTCATCTCGTCGGGTGACGAGACGGCGCTTGAAGTCGCAGCGATGCTTGATTATCAAGAGCTTGAGAACGGATTAGATACTGTCCCATCCCATGCCTTTTATGCGACGGGTGACATTGAACTGTTTGACCGACTAGCGAGCGAATGGCTCGGTCGTCCGGTCCATGCAGAGAAAGTCGAGGTGACCGGCATTGCGTGATACGAGACGATTTGATGAATTACGAACAGTCGAGATCGTACCTCATGTGAATAAGCATGCGGAAGGATCCGTCCTCATTTCGATTGGTGATACGAAAGTGATTTGTACAGCGACTGTCGAAGAACGTGTTCCGAACTTCCTTCGCGGGAAGAAGCAAGGCTGGATCAATGCCGAGTATGCGATGTTGCCACGTGCGACAGGTGACCGGACTGTCCGAGAAGCGGTACGTGGGAAACAATCGGGTCGAACGATGGAGATTCAGCGTCTCATCGCCCGATCACTTCGCTCGGTCGTTGACTTGGAACGTCTAGGCGAACGCACGATTTGGATTGACTGTGACGTCATCCAAGCGGATGGCGGTACGCGTACGGCATCCATCACGGGTGGTTTTTGTGCCCTCGTCCTCGCTGTCGACCGTTTGATCCGTCAAGGGAAGCTTGATGATACACCAATCAAAGAAGGCGTCGCAGCCATCTCGGTCGGACGGACCGATGAACTCGTTCTCGACTTGGACTATATGGAAGACGCGGCGGCTGAGGTCGACATGAACGTCGTCATGACGGCGAGCGGTCGGTTCGTCGAAGTTCAGGGGACAGGTGAAGAGGCGACGTTCACGCTTCAAGAGATGAACGAGATGCTCGCGCTCGCGCAACACGGAATCGAATCATTATTCAAGACGGCTGAAGAGGCACTCGGTGCTTCTTGGTGGTACGTCGGAGAACGTTCGGAGGAGACATTATGAAGTTGATTATTGCGACACACAATCCTGGAAAAGTGAAAGAACTGGAAGGGATGTTGACACCGCTCGGGTTCGAGGTCGAGTCACTACTCGACTATCCGGATGCGCCGGAAACAGATGAGACAGGTACGACATTTGAAGAAAATGCGGCGTTAAAAGCGACAGAAGCGGCTGCCTATTTCGGTCATGCCGTTCTCGCGGATGACTCCGGTCTTGAAGTCGACGCGCTCGATGGGGCACCTGGTGTATATTCAGCCCGCTTCGCCGGTCCTGAAAAATCGGATGAGGCGAACAATGCGCTTCTTCTTGAAAAATTGAACGGGCAAACGAATCGCGTGGCTCGCTTCGTCTGTGCGCTCTGTCTGGCGAAGCCGACAGGAGAAACGTTGACCGTTCGCGGAACGATTGAAGGGACAATCGGCTATTCTCCACGTGGCGAGAACGGTTTCGGATACGACCCGCTCTTTATCGTTCCATCGCTCCACAAGACGGCGGCCGAACTAGAACGTGAAGAAAAAGCGGTCGTCAGTCACCGTGGACAGGCATTACGAAAACTGGAGGCAGAAATCATTCCATTCATGAAAGGATGAAGCTTATGCGTTTTCTAATAGTGAGTGATAGTCATGGTCTGACGGAAGAATTGACAACGATTTTTGAACGACACGAGGCGGAGATTGATGACGCGTTCCATTGCGGCGATTCACAACTCGCACTTGTCAATGAACATCTATTGCCGTATCGAACGGTCCGTGGGAATTGTGATTTTGGTGGAGACCTTCCGCTCGAACGGATTGAGACGACGGATGCCGGCACAATCCTCATCGTCCACGGGCATCATCACGACGTCAAATTCGACTTGAATCGGCTGCGTTATCGGGCTGAAGAAGTCGGCGCGAACGTCGTCTTGTTCGGTCACTCGCATGTGGCGGGTGCTTTGATCGAGGATGGGGTCGTCTACATCAACCCGGGTTCGATTCGGATGCCACGGGGACGAACGGACAAAACATATGCGCTTCTTGACCTAGAAAAAGGGGAAGCAGCGGTACGTTTTTATCGCTCGGAAGACGGTTCTCACGTCGAAGATTTGGACATCGCAGGAAAACTATGAGTTTCGAATGGGAAATCGATTGACAGGAAACCATTTTTCTATTATAGTTTTCATGTCAATGTCCCAATAGCTCAGCAGGATAGAGCAACGGCCTTCAAGACAAATAGGAGCCTTTATAGGGAAACAGAAACCTATAAAGTGGACGACACTATATCGGTGAAGCCTTAACAGATCATGCTGATGGTAATACCGAGGAAACTCATTCCCGCCTGGTCGGGTCGAGTTGATTCGAATGTCTATGGAAATAGAGGTAGAATCAATGGAGGAGCATGGTGCTCGTGAGGTTCCGTAGAGACTACACGTGTCGCACCTGAAACGGTGAAGATATAGTCCAGACTACAAACAACACGATGTTGGTGACGAAAGTCATGGTGGTAAGCTAAGCCGTCGGTCGGGGGTTCGAATCCCTCTTGGGACGCTTCCATTAAAATAGAGACGCTCTCTACGGAGAACGTCTCTTTTTTCATTTTCCGGGAAATCGATTGACAAGGAATCGCGTCCTAACGGAAGATGAAAGGGAATGGAAGAGAGGGTGAGGGAAGATGGAGAAGGAAAAGGACCAGGACTATCCGTTCCCCGGGAATTGGTCGCGTCTGCACAAGATGATTCAAGAAGCAGATGCTTCTGGGGAACGACAGCGGATCGAACCGATTTTATGGGATTGGTATCAGGCGATTCCAGGTGACCCGTTTATTTTCATGGAAATCTTCCAATGTGCGATGGAAAAACCGGACGACCCGGAAACGCTCGAGAAGTTGCAGGAACTCGTCGCCATCCAGATGGCGGAAGCGGAAGAACCGGCTTCGGGCGGATTACAGATCGCGCAGTATTACATCATGCGGGACCAGCCGTTTGAAGCGGCGCACTGGATCAACCAGTACCTCGAATGGCAAGACGAAAAAGATACGGTCAACACACAGGCACATCAAGTGCTTCAAGTGTTGAAGATGACGGAGTTTCCGGCGGCAGTCGCCAAATTGAAACGGACGTTGACGCGAGGCAGTACAGGGGAACAAATCGAAGCGTTGCAACATGTCCATTTCAATATCGATTCGGTACTCGACAATGTGCTGAATGAGCTACTCGTATCCAATCGACCGAAGCTCGTCAAATTGATCGTGTTAGAGAAGGCTTTTGCCGAACTTGCGGTTATCAAGTGGTCGGATGGGGATTCGACGAACGAGATGTCGCAAATGGAGGCAACATCGCACATCGAGACGTGGGAGAAGACCGTCCTCTCGCTTCAGAAATCAGTAGAGGGCGATGAGATCGGGACTCAGTTGTTGATGAACTATATGTATACGCATTATCCGTATGTGCCGGCTGAAAAAGCGGACGTGGAACAGGCGCTCGTACAGGCGAAACAAGCGATTTTGCATGACGAGGCAGTCGACGGTTTGGCAGCTGCGATTTTAGAGGCGGATCTGCGCTTCACACAGGCGTTATTAGACTAAATCCTTGTGTGCATACCGAGGATTTATGCTATAATACGGATTGTTGTACATTTTTGTACGGTATAAACGAATTGTTGGAGGGACTTAGCATGACAGCAAAATGGGAAAAAACATCAGGTAGCCAAGGCGTACTCACGTACGAAGCTCCTGCAGAAGCTTTTGATAAAGCAGTTGACGCCGCATTTAAAACAGTCGTCAAAGACTTGAACGTGCCTGGCTTCCGTAAAGGTAAATTGCCACGCCCAATGTTCAACAAAATGTATGGAGAAGAAGCACTCTATCAAGATGCGCTCGACATTCTCTACCGCGACACAATCCAAGGTGCGGTTGAAGAAGCTGGTTTCGAACCAATCGCGCTCGAAAACATCGATGTAGACGGCACGCTCGAGAAAGGCAAACCAGTCGCTTTCAAAGTGACATTCGTGGTTGAGCCAGAAGCTGAGCTTGGCGAATACAAAGGCCTCGAGTACGAAGCTGTTTCAACTGAAGTAACAGAAGACGAAGTAACAGCAGAACTTGAAGCACTTCAACAGCAAGGTGCAGAACTCGCTGTTAAAGAAGGTGCAATCGAAAACGGCGATACAGCTGTATTTGATTTCGCAGGTTTCGCTGACGGTGAGCAGTTCGAAGGCGGCACAGCTGAGAACTACACACTCGAAATCGGTTCTGGTCAATTCATCCCAGGATTTGAAGAGCAAATGGTCGGCATGACTGCTGGTGAAGAAAAAGACGTTGAAGTAACATTCCCTGAAGAGTACCACGCTGAAAACTTAGCGGGTAAACCAGCGACATTCAAAGTCAAACTTCACGAAGTTAAAACAAAACAAGTTCCTGAACTCGACGACGAGTTCGCAAAAGACATCGACGAGTCTGTTTCGACACTCGACGAGTTGAAAGCGAGCATCCGTGAGCGTTTAGAAGCTGGTAAGAAACAAGAAGCTGAAGGTACAATGCGCGACCAACTCGTTGAGCAGGCAACTGCGAACGCGACAATCGACGTACCACAAGTTCTCGTTGACCAAGAAGTAGACCGCATGGTACAAGAGTTCGGTTCACGTGTATCTTCACAAGGAATCGACCTTAACATGTACTTCGAACTCACTGGTACTTCTGAAGAAGCAATGCGCGAAGAGATGAAAGAGCAAGCTGAAGAGCGCGTTAAAGCTCGTCTCGTCTTGAAAGCAATCGCTGACAAAGAAGCAATCGAAGTATCTGACGAAGATGCTGAGAAAGAGCTTGAAGAAATGTCTAAACTTTACAACATCGCACCGGATCAACTCCGTACGATGCTCGCTCCACAAGGCGGTCTTGAGACACTTAAAGGTGACCTCAAATTCCGTAAAGCGATCGACATCCTCGTTGAAAACGGTAAAGCGAAGTAAGTTGATTTTTAGTGGGACGACTGCTTAGCGGTCGTCCTTTTTTCTGTCACAACACTTTGGATGTGTAATTCTTTGAAGTCGCAATATGTTCATGCTACAATTATTTCAACGCAGAGATGTAAAATGTCTTTTCACGGTGCATCGCACCAGAAAATACAAATCGCGATTTATCGCACTTACATCCATTTTCACCACAGAAGGGGTGTATCGAATGTTCAAATTTAACGAGGAAAAGGGGCAACTCAAGTGCTCGTTTTGCGGAAAATCGCAAGAACAAGTTCGTAAGTTAGTCGCCGGACCAGGCGTATACATTTGCGATGAGTGTATCGAACTTTGCAATGAAATCGTTGAGGAAGAGCTCGGTGTAGAGGAAGAAGTCGAATTCAAAGACATTCCGAAACCACAAGAGATTCGTAACATTCTAGACGATTATGTCATTGGACAAGACCGCGCGAAACGTGCGCTTTCAGTCGCTGTCTATAACCACTATAAACGCATCAACGCCGGCGGCCGTTCGGATGATGTCGAACTTGCGAAGTCGAACATCGTCATGATCGGACCAACTGGTAGCGGGAAGACGCTTCTCGCCCAGACGATGGCTCGCGTCTTGAACGTCCCATTCGCAATCGCGGATGCGACGAGCTTGACGGAAGCGGGTTACGTCGGTGAAGACGTCGAAAATATCTTGCTCAAATTGATCCAATCAGCTGACTACGATGTCGAGAAGGCTGAAAAAGGAATCATCTATATTGATGAGATCGATAAGATTGCTCGTAAGTCTGAAAACCCATCGATTACGCGCGACGTATCCGGTGAAGGCGTTCAGCAGGCACTCCTTAAAATTCTTGAAGGCACGACAGCAAGCGTACCGCCACAAGGTGGACGTAAGCATCCGCATCAAGAATTCATCCAAATCGATACGACAAACATTCTCTTCATCGTCGGCGGAGCATTCGCCGGGATTGAATCGGTCGTCAAACGCCGAATCGGGAAGAAAGTCATCGGTTTCGGAAACGATCAAGAGAATCGCGAGTTGACGCAAGAAGACTTGCTCGCCCGCGCACTTCCTGAAGACCTTCAAAAATTCGGTTTGATTCCTGAGTTCATCGGTCGTTTGCCAGTCATGGCGACGCTCACGACACTCGATGAGGAAGCACTCGTTGAAATCTTGACGAAGCCGAAAAATGCCCTCGTTCGTCAGTACGAGAAAATGCTCGAGCTTGATGATGTCGAATTGACGTTCACAGACGAGGCATTGATCGAAATCGCCAAACTTGCGATCAAACGTAAGACTGGCGCGCGCGGTCTCCGCTCGATTATCGAAGAAATGATGCTCGATGTGATGTTCACTGTCCCATCGCGTGACGATATCGAGAAAGTCATCATCACAGATGAAACGATTACGGGTCTTGCCGGTCCGAAATACGTCCTTCGTGATGGTACTGTCGAACAGACAGGGGACAACAAAGAGACAGCATAATTTGTTAACGAAGAAGGCTCAAACACTCGGCACACTCCGAGTTTTGGGCCTTTTTGCACAGGAGGCGTTGTAGATGGAAAAATTACCAATCCTTCCGTTGCGAGGAGTCGTCGTATATCCGCTCATCGGTGTGACAATCGATGTCGGACGCCCGTTATCACTTCGGGCGCTCCTTGCTGCAAAGGAGCATGAAACGGATTTAATTGTCGTCACTCAAAAAGAGACCGGGAACGAGTCACCAGAACCGGAAGACTTGTACACGATTGGAACACGTGTCCATATCGCCAAGATGAGCGAATTGTCGAACGAGACGATTCGGGTTCGCATTGTCGGGAAAGAGCGTGTCCGCGTCGACTCGGTCGAATCGACGGATGAAGGCTGGTTCGCTAACGTCGAACCACTCGAGCTTGCTGAAGGGGAAGAGGTCGAACGTACGGCGCTCGTCCGTCTGTTGAAAGAGCAGTTCGGTAAACTTGTCGCGAACATTAAAGGTATGTCCCCGGACGAACGTCGTCGTTTCGAGATGTATGAGCGACTTGAGTCGCTCACGGACTATATCACGTCGAAACTTGATGTCGATGTCGAGCTTCGCCAAGCGATGCTCGAAGAAGCAGATGCGGTCAAACGAGGGCTTGAACTGCTTGAAATCATCGCACACGAGGTGGAAGTGATCGAACTCGAGCAAGAGATGCGCGAGCGGACGAAGAAGTCGATTGAGCAGTCGCAGCGCGAGTATTACTTACGGGAACAGATGAAGACGATTCAACAAGAGCTCGGTGACCAGGCGCAAGAGTCTGAGCCGAATCGCCTCCGCGAGAAGTTAGAAGCGCTCGACTTGCCAGAGACGACTCGAAAGAACGTCATGCGTGAAGCAGAGCGATTGAACGTCGTCCCACAAACGTCGCCGGAGTATGCGGTCATCCGTAACTACCTTGACTGGGTCGCATCCCTTCCATGGGGCATCGAGACGGAAGATAAGCTCGATGTGAAACACGCGGCAGACGTCCTTGATGATGACCATTACGGTTTAGAGTCAGTAAAAGACCGAATCCTCGAATACTTGGCCGTCCGTCAGTTGACGAACTCGCTTCGTGGACCAATCCTTTGCCTCGCCGGACCTCCAGGGGTCGGGAAGACTTCGCTCGCCCGTTCTATCGCGTCGGCGCTTGAACGTCACTTCGTTCGTGTCTCACTCGGTGGGGTACGCGATGAGGCAGAAATCCGTGGTCACCGCCGGACGTATATCGGCGCGATGCCAGGACGTGTCATCCGCGGGTTGAAGCAAG
Organism: Exiguobacterium sp. MMG028; assembly: GCF_027947425.1. NCBI lineage: Bacteria > Bacillati > Bacillota > Bacilli > Caryophanales > Exiguobacterium > Exiguobacterium sp. MMG028. The sequence continues at coordinate 1,177,680 of NZ_JAQJIN010000001.1, read as the reverse complement.
CGGAAAGCAAGAACCCCGTCTTCTTACTCGATGAAATCGACAAGATGGCTTCTGACTTCAGAGGAGACCCGGCGTCGGCGATGCTCGAAGTACTTGACCCAGAGCAAAACGTATCGTTCTCGGACCACTACATCGAAGAACCGTTCGATTTGTCGAACGTCCTCTTCATCGCGACAGCGAACGACGTCTCGCAAATTCCGGCACCACTCCTTGACCGGATGGAACTCATCCAAATCGGTGGGTATACGGAACTCGAGAAAGTTGAAATCGCGAAGCGTCACTTAGTGCCGAAACAGTTGAAAGAGCATGGATTGAAGAAGAGCCAATTGACGATCAAAGAAGATGCGCTCTATGAAGTCGTACGCCGCTACACACGTGAAGCGGGTGTCCGGAACTTAGAACGCGTCATCGGTTCGCTATGCCGTAAAGCAGCGAAACAAATCGCGATCGGTGAGAAGAAACGGGTCACGATTTCGAAGAAAGCCATCATCACGTATCTCGGAAAACCGAAGTATCGTTACGGAAAAGGGGAGACCGAGGACTCAATCGGTGCAGTGACAGGTCTTGCCTACACTGCGTTCGGTGGAGACACGCTCACAATCGAAGTGGCGCTCGCACCAGGGAAAGGCAAACTTCAGTTGACGGGTAAACTCGGTGACGTGATGCAGGAGTCGGCACAGACGGCATATAGCTATGTCCGTGCGAATGCGGAGCGGTTTGGGATTGACCCGACGTTCTATGAGCGACAAGACATCCACATCCACGTTCCAGAAGGTGCCGTGCCAAAAGACGGACCATCGGCCGGGATCACGATTGCGACAGCACTCATTTCCGCGTTGACCGGGAAGAAAGTCCATCGCGATGTCGGGATGACGGGGGAGATCACACTTCGTGGACGAGTCTTACCGATCGGTGGATTGAAAGAAAAAGCGCTCGCCGCTCATCGGGCCGGGTTGACGACCATCGTCATTCCGAAAGATAATGAGCGAGACATCGATGACATTCAAGAAACGGTGCGTGAAAAATTGACGTTCGTTCCCGTGACGACCCTCGATGAAGTACTAGATGTAGCATTTGGAGGAAATTAAATGAAGATCAACAAAGCAGAATTCGTGACGAGTGCCGTCGCGCCAGACCATTATCCGGTCCATGAGTTGCCGGAAGTGGCGCTTGCCGGACGGTCGAACGTCGGGAAGTCGTCGTTCATCAATAAGATTTGCCAACGGAAAGCGCTCGCACGGACGTCTTCAAAACCAGGAAAGACTCAGACCCTCAACTTCTTCAACATCAATGATGAAATCATGTTCGTTGACGTTCCAGGATACGGTTACGCGAAAGTATCAAAGACAGAGCGTGAGAAGTGGGGTGTCATGATGGAGCAATATTTGACGAGCCAAGAGGCGCTTCGCGGCGTCGTCTTACTCGTCGATATCCGTCACGAGCCGACGGGTGACGATGTGACGATGTACAACTTCTTGAAGCACTATGACATTCCGGTCATCGTCGTAGCGACGAAGCTCGATAAGATCAAGAAGAGCCAGCGTCAAAAGCACGAGGCAGCGGTAAAACGTAAGCTTCAGTTCGATCCATCTGACCGTTTCGTCGCTTTCTCAGCCGAAACAGCAGAAGGAAAAGACGATGCGTGGAAAGCAATTTATGCACTCATCACGGAAGGTGAATGAAGTATGGGCGAAGGGATTCCTTCGCCTTTTTGTTTTTCTCGTCCCGTAAGCGGGTAATTATCGTATAATCATAGTTAGTACATAGTCATAATCGTAAACGAGGTGGAGAAATGCAGCGCATGTTTGAAAACAAATGGTACCGCGCCCTCTTTTGGACGCTGACCATCTTTTTAGTCATTTGGGTCGGAACAGAGATCTCATTCGTGTTTGAACCGATTCAAGTCATTTTGGCACTCGTCACGGTCCCACTCATTGTGGCCGGGCTCTTCTTTTATTTCTTGGTCGGTATCGTCGACTTTTTAGAAAAACGGTTGAAAGGGAAGAGGACTTTAGCTGTAGCGATTACGTTGATTGGTCTCGTCCTGATTTTCACACTCGTCTTCAGTATCCTCGGACCAGTGTTAGGCGAACAGATCACGTCGCTCGTCAATGCGATGCCAAGTATTGCAAAAGAGCTTCAGAAACAGGCGTTCGCTGTCCGGGACACGTTGTTACAAAATGAATTCTTGTCACGCTTCATGGCAGAGAACGATGAAATGTTCCGTAACTTGACGACGAACATCACGTCGTACTTAGGAGATTTGTTCGGGAACATCGCGTCGTCATTCGGTCAAGTCGTCGGATTCGTGACGTCGGCGGTCATCACGATCGTCGTCATCCCGTTTATGCTTCTTTACATGTTGCTTGACGGGAAGCGTCTACCGGACGCCATCGTCAAACTTTTGCCATCGAGCTACGAAAAAGAGACGCGTCACATCTTGCATGACATGCATGAGACGGTACGCAGCTATGTCAATGCGCAGTTGCTGGTCGCGTTCTTCGTCGGAATCACCTCACTCATCGGTCTATGGATTGTCGGTGTGGATTATGCTATCTTGCTCGCTCTCTTCATGATGGTGACAAATATCATCCCGTATGTCGGACCATTCTTAGGAGCTGCACCAGCAGTAGTGGTCGCGTTCATTCAAGATCCAATCAAAGTTGTATGGGTCATCGTCGTCATCATTGTCGTACAGCAGATTGAAGCAAATGTCATTTCACCCCTCATTCAAGGGAAGTCCTTGAAAGTCCACCCGCTCACGATTATCATCGTCTTGCTCGTGGCTGGGAACTTGGCCGGGATCATCGGGATGCTCATCGCCGTACCGTTCTATGCGGTCGCCAAAACAGTTGTCCAGAATATCGTTCGCATCTATAAACTAAAAGAGCGTGAACAATATTTGGACAAAGAAGAGACGGAAAGCTCTATTATTACGGATCCAAACTCACCACATTCATAAGAAGAAGGGTAGAAATGGGGTTTCGCCATTTCTACTTCTTTTTGTCACAAAAAGTTCTTATTTTATTTCAGGAAAATCAAACAGAAGATTATAGTTACCAGATAAGAACTGTTATAATGTACGGTAGAGATTGAAAAAAAGAAGAGACAACCGTCGGTGGATTTTAGATGAGGGGAAGAGATACATGCATATTGTCGTCGTTGGACTAAATAACAAGACAGCCCCTGTCGCGATTCGGGAGCAGTTCTCGTTTGGGGAGCAAGAAATCGTGGATGCGATGATTGCACTTCGCGAAGAGAAGAGCATTTTCGAGTCGGTTATTTTGTCTACGTGTAACCGGACGGAGCTGTACGTCGTGACAGATCAACTCCATACTGGACGTTATTACACGAAACGTTTCTTAGCGAACTGGTTCAATCTAGAGATGGAGCAGTTCACACCATACTTGTCGATTCGAGAAGGGGAAGAGGCGATTCGCCACTTGTTCCGTGTCACATCGGGCCTCGACTCGATGATCATCGGGGAAACACAAATTTTAGGTCAGGTGAAGACGAGTTTCTTCCGTGCTCAAGAGCATGGAACGACAGGAACGGTCTTCAACAAATTATTCAAAGAAGCGGTCACACTCGCCAAGCGCGCCCATACGGACACGCAAATTGGGGAAATGTCTGTATCGGTCAGCTCGGCTGCCGTGACGCTCGCGCAAGAGATGTACCAACAGCTCGACGATAAGCAAGTTGTCGTTGTCGGAGCCGGAGAAACGGGTGAACTGACAACACTCAACTTGTTCGAGGCTGGTGCCAAACAGATCGCCGTCTTCAACCGGACGGAGAGCAAAGCGAAAGCTGTTGCGGATAAGTTTAAAGGTCGTGCCCATTCGATTCGTGAAATCGCATGCGGCTTGCTCGATGCGGATATTTTGATCAGTTCGACCGGAGCGAAAGATGCCGTCATCGGATATGACGATGTGGCAGCGGCACAATTGTTGCGCCGTGAACGTCCACTTCTTCTCATTGACATCGCTGTGCCGCGAGATATCGATCCAGCGGTCGCGACACTTCCAGGTGTTCATTTGTTCGATGTCGATGATTTGAATGGAATCGTCAACAAGAATCTCGAAGCTCGTCTCCTCGAGGCCGAGAAGATCGAGATGAAGATCGATGAAGCGATTCAAGAGTTCCAAACATGGCTCGTCACGCTCGGTGTCGTACCAATCATGAACGAGTTACGCGCCCGTGCCCTTGATATTCAAGAAGACACGATGACGAGTCTAGAGCGCAAGCTCGACCACTTGTCGGCACGCGACAAGAAAGTTATCGGGAAGCATATGAAGTCCATCATCAACCAGATGCTTCGTGACCCGATTGACTACATTAAAGACGCAGCGGCACAACCGGACGCAAACGTTCGAATTGCCCAGTTTGTCGAGACGTTCGGACTCGATGTCGAACTGCCAGAACAGCCAGTAGACGAAGTGGAAGAAACAGATGCCACTTCTGCCAAAGCACCACTTCGCGCATTGATGCGCTAACAAGATATAAAAGGCGACGTGTGTCGCCTTTTTCTATGAAGGAGAGACTCAACATGCGAAAAATCATCGTCGGCTCACGCCGTTCCCAACTTGCCATGACTCAAACGAAATGGGTCATCGAACAATTGAAACAAGCCGGAGCACAAAATGAGTTCGAGATTAAAGAAATCGTGACGAAAGGGGATCAAATCGTCGACGTACAATTATCGAAAGTCGGCGGGAAAGGTCTATTCGTCAAAGAGATTCAACAACAGATGCTCGACGGGGACATCGACTTCGCCGTCCACAGCATGAAGGACGTTCCAGCCGAACTTCCGGAAGAACTCTATATCAGCTGCATGCCGAAACGTGTCGACGCGCGTGACGTCCTTATCTGTGAGAACGGCTACACGTTCGAGACGCTTCCGAAAGGTTCGATCGTCGGAACGAGCTCGCTCCGTCGTGGGGCACAGATCTTAGCGGCACGTCCTGACCTTGAGATTCAATGGATCCGCGGAAACATCGACACGCGTTTGAAAAAGTTGGATTCGGAGAACTACAACGCCATCTTGCTCGCGAAAGCCGGGCTCGAACGGATGGGGTGGACGGAACGTGTCGACTTCGAAGCACTTGACCCGGATGTCATGGTACCTGCTGTCGGACAAGGCGTACTCGCGATCGAGAGCCGTAAAGACGATGCAGAAGTAACGGCAGTGCTTCAGTTGTTACACGATGACGTGACGGCCAAAGCCGCGACAGCGGAACGAACTTTCTTAAAAGCCATCGAAGGAAGCTGTCACGTACCGGTCGGCGGTTACGCAACGGTCGACGGTGACGAAGTGACGCTCACGGGCCTCATCGCGTCAGTGGACGGGAAAGAAGTGCTTCGCGTGACGAAAACGTCAACGGACGGGGTCGCACTCGGAATGGACGTCGCAGAAGAATTGCTTGGACGTGGCGGGCGTGAAATCCTCGCCTCGGTCAATGAGTGACGTTTGGTACACGGGAACGAAACGAATGACCGCTTCGCAACGGGCACTGCTCGAGGCGAGCGGTCTTTCCGTTCATCATGTCCCGCTCATTCAGACGAGAGAGACGCACGTCCCACCACCCGTGGAACGATTCGATTGGCTCGTCGTCACGAGCCAGAACGCGGTGCCCGCGCTTCGAAATCTGACGCGTGACGTCAAGGTCGCTGCTGTCGGTGAGAAGACGAAGCGGGCGCTTGAAGCGGAAGGGTTTACCGTCTCGCTCATGCCGGAGACGTATACGGGTGAGGCACTCTTTGAGCAGTTACGCGATGTCGTTTCCGCCGATGAGGTCGTCTTGTTCGCGCGTGGCAATTTGGCGAACACGTCACACATGGCGATGCTCTCTCACGTGCAGGACTGGGTCGTCTACGAGACGATCCCAGTGCCGTTGACACCGGCGCAACAGCAACAACTCGAGACCGTGAAGGCACTGCTCGTCTTGAGCCCGTCGGCCGTCGAGGCGCTCACACCGCACTTGTCCCGCTTCGCCGGGACGTGGTACGCCATCGGCGAAGTGACCGAACGTGCCGTCCGACAAGTGTCGACGTTACCGGTACGAGTGCCAGAATGTTATACTATGGATGCATTAATACAGTGTGTAGGGGAGGATTTTTCATGAACCAGTTTGACCGTCACCGTCGTCTTCGCTCATCGAAGTCGATGCGTGCCCTCGTACGTGAAAATCATGTTCGGAAAGAAGATTTGATTTACCCACTCTTCATCATTGAAGGGACTAACATTAAACGTGAAGTCAGCTCGATGCCTGGCGTCTTTAATTATTCACTTGACCGACTCGAAGAAGAGATCAAAGAAATCGTCGACCTCGGTCTTCAATCCGTGCTCTTGTTCGGCGTGCCGGAACATAAAGACCCGGAAGGCAGTGAAGCGTATCATGACCACGGCATCGTCCAAGAAGCGATCCGTAAAGTGAAAGAGTGGGCGCCACAGCTCACAGTCATCGCCGATACGTGCCTATGTGAATATACGTCTACAGGTCACTGTGGCCTCGTGAAGGACGGGGACGTCGATAACGACGCATCGCTTCCACTTCACGTCCAGACGGCGATCACGCAAGCACAAGCGGGTGCCGATATCATTGCGCCGAGTTCGATGATGGACGGATTCGTCGCAGCCATCCGTGAAGGTCTCGACCAAAACGGATTCAGCCACATCCCAATCATGAGCTATGGCGTAAAATATGCGTCGGCGTATTACGGACCGTTCCGTGACGCTGCCCAATCGGCTCCTGGTGAAGGCGACCGTAAAGGGTATCAGATGGACCCGGCGAACCGTCGTGAGGCGTTCCGCGAGTCACAATCGGACGTCGAACAAGGTGCCGACTTCATGATTGTCAAACCGGCTCTCGCGTTCATGGACATCATCCGTGATATGCGCGACTCACTCGATATGCCAATCGTGGCGTATAACGTGAGCGGAGAGTACGCGATGATCAAAGCCGCGTCACTCAACGACTGGGTCGATGAAGAACGCATCGTCATGGAGACGATGGTCGGATTCAAACGTGCCGGTGCCGATCTCATCGTCACGTATTTCGCAAAAGACGTCTGTCGCTATTTGGAAGGAGACTACGCATGACATACAACCAAACGCGCTCACAAGAAGCGTTCGAACAAGCCCGCCCACTCATGCCAGGCGGTGTCAACAGTCCGGTCCGTGCCTACAAATCGGTCGGTATGACGCCGATCTTCGCCGAACGCGGTGAAGGTTCACGCGTCTATGACATCGATGGCAACGAGTATATCGATTACGTCCTCTCATGGGGACCACTCATCCTCGGTCACCGTGACCCTGTCGTCACGAAAGCGATTCAAGAGCAGGCTGAAAAAGGCTGGACGTTCGGAACGCCGACCGAGCTTGAGACGAAGATGGCAGAACTCGTCATCGACCGCGTCCCATCAATCGAGATGGTCCGCATGGTCAACTCGGGTACGGAAGCGACGATGGCGGCACTTCGCCTCGCACGCGGCTATACAGGGAAGACGAAGATTTTGAAGTTCGAAGGATGCTACCACGGACACGGCGACTCGCTTCTCATTAAAGCCGGTTCGGGTGTCGCAACACTCGGTCTCCCAGACTCACCAGGTGTACCGAAAGAGCTCGCGAGCCATACGCTCACGGTTCCTTACAACGACTTGGACGCTGTCCGCGTCGCGTTCGAGAAATACGGTGACGACCTCGCTGGTGTCATCGTCGAACCGGCAGCTGGAAACATGGGCTTCGTACCACCACAACCAGGATTCCTCGAAGGACTTCGTGAAATCACGGAACAAAATGGCGCGCTTCTCATCTTTGATGAGGTCATGACGGGCTTCCGTGTCGGGTACAACTGTGCACAAGGATACTTCGGTGTCACACCGGACCTCACGTGTCTCGGTAAGGTCATCGGTGGTGGACTTCCGGTCGGTGCTTACGGCGGGAAACGCGAAATCATGGAACAGATTGCACCGCAAGGTCCAATCTATCAAGCGGGTACGCTCTCGGGTAACCCACTCGCGATGATTGCCGGTTACACGACACTCTCGCAACTGAAGCCTGAGCACTACGCGGAGTTCGAGCGTAAGGCAGACCGTCTCGCGGAAGGTTTCACGCAAGCTGGTGAGAAATACAACATCCCGCACGACACGAACCGTGCCGGCTCGATGTTTGGTTTCTTCTTCACGAACGAGAAAGTGACGAACTTCGAAAAAGCGAAATCGGCGAACCTCGAGATGTTCCGTTCGTACTATCAGAAGATGGCAGCGCGCGGCGTATTTTTGCCACCGTCACAGTTCGAAGGATTGTTCCTTTCGACGGCGCATACGGATGAGGATATCGAGAAGACGATTGCAGCGGTCGAGGCGACGTTTAAAGAGCTTCAAGAAGAGTTTTCACTCTAATCTTGACTGCTGACGTTTCTGTCGCTACAATTATTTAACAGATATGATGAATTGCTTTGATGAGGAGTAGTACGCATCATCCATTCCTTTTTAGAGACGCGACCGCTTGGTGAAAGGTTGTGAGGGATGGACGCGGAAGTCGCCTCGGAGCTGACTTTCTGAATGGAGTAAGAAAGTTCGGTCCATCGACCGTTATTCGATTTTGAGTGCGCCACTTGTTGGCGAACTAAGGTGGTACCGCGGAAGATCACGGCTTCTTTCGTCCTTAGCGTATAGGACGAGAGAAGCCGTTTTTGTGTTCATTACAATATAGAGGAGGCGCCACACATGGCCCATGAGACAAATGAAATCACCATGCCGACGAAGTACGACCCAAGTGCGACGGAGTCAAAATGGTACGACTACTGGTTAGAGAATGATGTATTTAAAGCAGACGAGGACGATTCGAAACAACCGTACACGATCGTCATCCCACCACCGAACGTTACGGGGAAACTTCACCTCGGTCACGCTTGGGACACGACGCTCCAAGACTTGTTGACGCGCCTCAAGCGCATGCAAGGTTATGACGTGCTCTGGCTCCCAGGGATGGACCATGCCGGAATCGCGACACAGGCGAAAGTCGAACAAAAGCTCCGCGAAGAAGGCGTCATGCGTTACGACCTCGGACGTGAGAAGTTCCTCGAGAAGACGTGGGAATGGAAAGACGAGTACGCGAAGACGATTCGTGACCAATGGTCTAAACTCGGTCTCGGCCTCGACTATTCACGTGAACGCTTCACACTGGACGAAGGGCTCTCAAAAGCCGTTCAAGAAGTGTTCGTTCGCTTGTATGAGAAAGGTTTGATCTACCGTGGCGAATATATCGTCAACTGGGACCCGGCTCAAAAGACGGCAGTTTCGGATATCGAAGTTATTTACCAAGAAGTCGAGGGTGCGTTCTATCACATGAAGTATCCACTCGCTGATGGTTCAGGTCACATCGAGATCGCGACGACACGTCCTGAGACGATGCTCGGTGATACGGCGGTTGCCGTCAACCCGAAAGATGAGCGTTACACACACCTCATCGGCAAGACGATCATGCTTCCGGTCATGAACCGTGAGATTCCGATCGTTGCGGACGACTACGTCGACATGGAGTTCGGTACAGGTTGCGTGAAAATCACGCCAGCCCACGATCCGAATGACTTTGAAATCGGAAACCGTCACGAACTTCCACGTATCCTCGTCATGGACGAAGGCGGGAAGATGAACGAGAACGCGGGCATTTACGAAGGGCTTGACCGCTTCGAATGCCGCAAGCAACTCGTCAAAGACTTAGAGGCGGACGGCACACTCGTGAAGATTGAGCCGCACACGCACTCGGTCGGTCACTCAGAGCGTTCAGGCGCAGTCATCGAGCCATACCTTTCGAAGCAATGGTTCGTTGACATGGAGCCACTCTCAAAAGCGGCACTCGAAGCACAAGGAAACGACGACACGAAAGTCAACTTCGTCCCAGAACGCTTCGAAGGCACATACCTCCGTTGGATGGAGAACATCCGCGACTGGTGTATCAGCCGTCAACTTTGGTGGGGTCACCGCATCCCGGCTTGGTATCATAACGAGACAGGTGAAGTGTATGTAGGGAAAGAAGCACCAGCTGACAGCGAGAACTGGACACAAGACGAAGATGTTCTCGACACATGGTTCTCGTCAGCGCTTTGGCCGTTCTCAACGATGGGCTGGCCGGACACGGACGCACCGGACTTCAACCGTTACTTCCCGACGAGCGCGCTCGTTACGGGATACGACATCATCTTCTTCTGGGTATCGCGCATGATCTTCCAATCACTTGAGTTCACAGGGAAGCAACCGTTCAACGATGTCCTCATCCACGGTCTTATCCGTGACTCGGAAGGACGCAAGATGTCGAAATCACTCGGTAACGGCGTTGACCCGATGGAAGTCATCGACCAGTACGGAGCGGATTCACTCCGTTGGTTCCTCCTCACAGGTTCGACACCAGGGAACGACCTTCGTTTCTATTGGGAGAAGATCGAGTCGACATGGAACTTCTCGAACAAGATTTGGAACGCGAGCCGTTTCGCTCTCATGAACATGGATGGACTCAAAGTGGAAGACATCGACCTCACGGGCGAGAAGACGCTTGCTGACAAGTGGATTTTGACACGCTTGAACGATACAATCGACCAAGTGACACGCCTCGTCGACAAGTACGAGTTCGGTGAAGCTGGACGTTACCTGTACAACTTCATCTGGGAAGAGTTCTGTAACTGGTACATCGAGATGGCGAAACTCACGCTCTACGGTGAGGACGAAGCAGCGAAGCACACGACACGTTCGGTCCTCGCGCACACGCTTGATTCAATCATGCGTCTCATGCACCCGTTCATGCCGTTCCTTACAGAAGAAATTTGGCAGCACTTGCCGCACGAAGGCGATTCAATCGTTCGTGCAAGCTACCCGACGCGTCGTGACGACCTTCACTTCGCCGATTCGGTTCCAGCGTTTGAAGCTGTGATGAACGTCATCCGCTCGGTTCGTAACATCCGTGCCGAAGTGAACGCACCGATGTCAAAACCAATCCAGCTCTTCATCTCGACGAGCGACGATGCGACACAAGGTTACTTGAGCGCGAACGAAATGACGATCGGCAAGTTCACGAACGCGACAGAGCTTGAAATCGGACGTGGCCTCACGGCTCCGGATAAGTCGATGTCAGCGATCATGACAGGAGCGGAGCTCTTCATCCCGCTCGCAGACCTCATCAACTTCGAAGAGGAAATCGCCCGTCTTGAAAAAGAAGTGGCGAAGTATGAGAAAGAAGTCGAGCGCGTACAGAAGAAACTTGGAAACCAAGGCTTCATCGCCAAGGCACCGGCTCACGTCATCGACGAAGAAAAAGCAAAAGAAAAAGACTACCTCGACAAGCGTGACGCAGTCCGCGCCCGTTTGGAAGAGTTGCGTAAGTAATACATGGACCTTCTTTGGAGATTCATTCTCTGAAGAAGGTTTTTTTGTGTTTTGGTAGAATTTGGAGAGGTAGATGTAGAAAAGGGGATACGAGATGAGACGAATCGGGTTAATGTGTGTTCTTGTATTGGGGCTGACTGGATGTACGACATCAGAAGAGACAGAGGACGGTACAGTTATAGAGAAAATTGAAACGAGTGAAGAATCCCAAGCATCCACGAGTGAATGGGTGGGCACACTCATTGAAGACGTACCAAAAGGGACCGAATCGTTGACAGATGCGGTAGTTCATCAAATCACGCTTCAATATCAAGATGGATCGGAAGGCCACCTTTCCACAAAGGATGTCATCTATGAGGCGACAGTTGGAGACATTGGATTGGTTGCGATGGCTCATCCAAACCAAACGCCTTCTTTCGGCGTCTATCACTATTCACGGGACGGGGAATGGGCCATGCATGGGATGAAGCACTTTAGAATTCATGATGCTTCCGAAAAAAGAAGCCACGGTTTGTCACTCCCTGAAAATTCGATGTACACGATTGATAGTGAAATCGATGACGTAAAACGACCGGTAAAACTGTGGACATTATATGATGAGACGCAACTGGTCACCATTTTGATGACTGATGCATTCAGTGTGGGCGACGGTGAGCGGATCGATCGTCAGGCGGATGGAGTGGAGTATTATCGATTGAATCAGCCGAGCGGCAATGGAATCTACTTCATCAGTCAAGACAAACTGATTCTTGTAACAGGAAATGTCTCGGAAGATGAGCTGTTGAAGCTAACTGATTCTCTACCGGAACCTTCATCTGTGTCGTTTCCTTTCGATGATTCAGAATAAAGATCCTTTATGTACAAAAGAGATGTTGGATTGGTGCTTTGGAGAAAGTAAACATTAGCAATCATTGAAGAGGGGATATGAGATGAAGCGAATCGGGGTAATCTGTGTTCTTTTGTTGGGGCTAGCTGGGTGTACGACACCTGAAGAGACGAAGTCTGTGGAGACGGATGAGGTGGAAAAAGTAGAGCAAGTGGAAGGAATCGATGAATCACAATTTCCCAACGCAGAAGTGACAGGGACGATGATTGCCGAAGTACCACCAGGGACAGAAAAGGTCTCGGACGCGGTCGTGGCACAAATCACCCTTCAATATGAAGATGGCTCAACAAAGCAGTTGTCGAAGGATCACATTTTAACGGAGACGATGGTCGGAGGAATCGGTTTAGTTGCGATGACCGTTCCTGACCGTGCGAACCCGTTTGGCGTATTCATTCATGATGGTAAGAAGGGATGGGCGCAACGCGGAATGCAACGCTTCGGGGTACCCGAGACGTCCAATGCGTTTACGCATGGATTAGATCTTCCAGTCAAAGAGATGGAAGTCATCAGCTCTGACTACTCAGTTAACGATTGGCCTGTGAAGCTTTGGACGTTATATGATGAGACACACCTCATCAGTATCATTGAGACGGACGATTTTACTGAAATCGAAGGGGAGATATCGGATCAGCCAAAACCATACATAATGGAGCAAGCATACGGGAGCGGCTTATACTATTTATCTCAAGGTAAATTGATCATCGTAACGGGAAATATCTCGGAAGAGGAGTTGTTGAAGCTAGCTGATTCTCTACCGGAGCCTTCATCAGGATCGTTTCCTTTTCGGGATTCAGAATAATATCAAGGCCCGAGCGTCAAGAGCGACGTTCGGGTCTTGTTTGTACGAGCCACCAGACGATGACTCCAATCACCAATAGCATCGGGAGTTGAGTATACAGTGGGGTCGTGAAACCGATTCGAAACAGGTGGACGATATACGTGGAATATAGAGTCGCACCAATAACCAAGAGAGCGATATAGATGCGTTTCATGCCTCTTCCTCTTCACTCCAAAACGGCACACGGCCTGTTGTGACGTAGTATGAAGACGTGAAAAGAAGACCGATTGCCACACCGGTCAACTGTGGCTGAATCGGTTGACCGACTAAAGTTAAATATAGACTATACACGACATATGATGCTGAAGTGATGATGAGGATCAACAATGGGATCAGCTTTTTCATTTTGTGTCACTCCATTCCGACTCATTCAGATGTTTCATGTACTGGACGAACGACACGCTCAAGAAAAAGACGGGCATCGCCCAAACGATATTGCTTAAGTATGGGGCTTGCCAAAGTTCGAGTGCGAGTAAACAGGCAAATCCTAATGAGACGAGTGAGGTGAGTAAGCGCATATATAAGTACCTCCATTTTGTAATACCTTATCCTACGTTAGAAGATTGGAAAATGATTCAAAAAAACCATCTCGCGAATGCGAAATGGTTCATGTGCCACAAAACGTCTGGTACGGATACGTCCGAGTTGGACCTGCCGATACGTATTCAGACGGTTGGTCGTAGTTATAAGGGTCACGCAAAATCGTGAGTAGCGCCTCGGTTGGACCGAAGTCGCCTCGTTCTGCTGCTTGGATTGCTTTTTCGACATGATGATTTCGAGGAATGACGGCCGGGTTGTATTGGCGCATGTTTCGACTTACGTCCTCGTCTGGTAGACCTTGTTCGCTTAGGCGTTTTTGCCAAGCGTCAAGCCACGCCTTCCCATCTTCCCGAGTTGCGAATGGAAGTGATTCGATCTCACCGAGCGTCAACGAGCGAAACGTATTTGTATAATCTGCCTCTGTCTCCATCATCAAGCGGAGCAATTCATCGGTTAGTGCATCGTCACCGTCTTTTCGGACGTATATGCCGATTTTGTGCGCGAGTCCGGTAAAGTAGGCTTCTTTATATAGCTCCGTATAGCGGGTGAGTTGTTTGTTTGCTACATCGACTGCCTCTTCTTTCGTCTCCCCAAGGAGCGGCAGCAATGTCTCCGCGAGTCGGGCAAGGTTCCAAGACCCGATGTACGGTTGATTTTCGTAGGCGTAGCGCCCTTCCCGGTCGATTGAGCTGAAGACGGTCTCCGGGTGATACGTATCCATGAACGCACACGGTCCGTAATCGAGACCTTCTCCACTGATGAACATATTGTCCGTATTCATCACGCCGTGAATGAACCCGACGAGTTGCCAGTTAGCGATGAGTCTCGCCTGTCTTTCGACGACGCGTCCGAGAAACTGTTCGTAGCGATCGGGTGCATCAATCAAGTCTGGGAAGTGACGTTTGATCGCAAATTCCGCGAGCGCGATGACGTCATCGATGGAGCCGGCACCTGCCGCGAATTGGAATGTCCCGACACGCAAGTGACTCGAGGCGACCCGGGTCAGGATGGCTCCATGTTTTGGACCTTGACGCATGATGGCTTCCCCGGTCTGAACGACGGCGAGTGCTCGGTTCGTCGGGATACCGAGTGCGTGCATCGCCTCGCTGATAATGAATTCCCGTACCATCGGCCCGAGTGCGGCCCGTCCGTCGCCACCTCTCGAGTACTCCGTCGGTCCAGAGCCTTTCAGTTGCACATCGACACGTCTCCCGCTCGGGGTCACGTGCTCCCCAAGCATGAGGGCCCGTCCGTCTCCGAGCATCGTCAAGTTGCCGAATTGATGTCCGGCGTAGGCTTGCGAGAACGACGTCTCGGTTTGACGATTGCCTGCAAGTAAATCGATGTCTTGTTTGAGTGTTTGTGCATCAAGCCCGAGTGAAGCGGCTAATGTATCGTTAAACAAGACAAGTGTTGGATTGTCGACCGGATGGATGGGTCCACGGTCGTAAAAGATGTCACGTAGTTCGAGGTACGTCGCCTCGAAGTTCCAGTCAGTTGTCATGGCGCATGCCTCCTTCTTCGCTTCGAGTATAGCACAGACTGTTTTCCATAACGGCTGTCGTGAATTTTGATAAGATGAAACAGAAGTGTAAACAGTAGGAGTGTGGAAGATGAAGACGAGACAAGATGTATTCGATTGGTTGAGTGGACAGCTTCGCTTCGGGATCAAACCGGGTCTCGAGCGGATGAACTGGATGATTGAGAAATTAGGATTAGAAGAACGTCCATCCATTCATGTGGCAGGGACGAACGGAAAAGGGTCGACCGTGGCATTTTTACGGGCGATGGCGATGGAGAATGGATTATCCGTCGGAACGTTCACGTCACCTTATATCATTCAGTTCGAGGAGCGGATCATGTTGAACGGGGAACCTATTCAAGAGGGCGCGCTCGTCGACGTGGCGAACCGTGTCAAAGCGTGTGCGGACACGGCACCGGAAACGTTGACGGAGTTTGAACTGTTGACGATGATGGCATGGTGCTATTTTGATGACACACGTCCTGATGTAATCATGTGGGAAGTCGGTCTCGGGGGACGACTGGACTCGACGAACGTGTTGACACATCCCCTTGCGACCATCGTGACATCGATTGGTCATGACCACCAAGGGATTCTCGGCGATACGCTTGAAGAGATTGCGATGGAGAAGTACGGCATCATGAAGCGTGACGTGCCGATGTTCCATAGTGTCGGTGAGGAAGAGTTGATTGAGCTGTTGCTTCAAAAAGGTGAAGATGTAGGTGCTTCGATTCATGATGTACGAACGCTTGTGACAGAAATCGAGGACGGGGCTGGGACTGCCGTTACATATGAGGGTATGCCACCTGTCGTGCTCGGGTTGACGGGTCATCATCAAGCTTATAACGGGGCATGTGCCGTCGCCGTAGCGCGTCATCTCGGTTGGAAGGAAGAAGCAATCCGGTCTGGTCTTGAGCGGGCACAACATCCGGGACGATATGAACTCGTCTCCAAACGACCACGAGTGATCTTGGACGGGGCACATAATCAGGAAGGCATCGAGGCATTGGTTGTGCAAGCTAAACAAGAGACAGATGTGACAGTCCTGACGGCGATTTTAGCGGACAAGGACCGTGACACGATGGTTCACGCGCTTCAAGAGATTGGCGACGTGTACGAGACGACGTTTGATTTTCCACGTGCGAGAACGAGAGATCATCTTGAAAGAGATGGAGCACGCTTCGTTGAATGGAAAGAATGGCTAAACGATTGGATGGAAGCACCGATAAGCGGGACGCTGATTGTGACCGGGTCTCTGTATTTCATCAGTGAAGTAAGAACTCATTTCCAAAGTTTGAAAAAATAAGGTTGTGTTCAGACGAATGAAAGAGTATGAATGAATATGAGAACGTATGTCAAAAATCATTCGAAACTTCCAAGGAGGAAACGCAGCATGGTCAGTCAACGTAGATTGAAACGACCCGTGACGGCATTCGTCGCCATCGTCTTTATCACATCACTCCTCATCACAACTTTATTTGAGATGTATTCAACCGTATCGGCGAATGCGCCGGTCAAACCAGTGATTTTGGAAGTGACGGACATTCCAAAACAAGTGAACGGAAAAGTCGATGGGATTAGTGTCGGCAGTGATTTTGACGTTCAAAAAATGTCGATGAAACAATTCAATGCGTTACGATATGATCTACTTGGACGTTATGATGCTATCGTTTTTTCTCCTTCTGGGGCTGCAAATGGTAAAAAATATAATCCAGAGCAAGTTATATACGATTATCAGAAACCTTCTGGTGATAATAGCACTCCTTATGATGAATCGAGTAATAAATACAAAGAATACATAGAATCTTTGTATGCTACAAAGGAAAAAGATAACGACTTAACGACGTTACGTGTAAACGATTTATTAAAATTGATGAAGGCTGGAATCCCAGTGTGGATTCATGCAGATGCCTTCTCGCCTTTAACTGGTCAATCTATAGTCAGAAACTTTGAATCACTTAAAAGTGAAGAAAAATTGAAGGTATTTGATCAAACAAGTACTGCTTCTAACGAAATCAAGCAATTTTTCCAACAAAGACAGATGACGAAACTTGAAGAAGTCACAGTCAAACAGGAAGGGAAACTGTTGACGAATCAGGTGTCAATCACAAACGCCGGTAACTTTGCTGTTCGTGGAAAAGCGATTGATTTTTCCTATTCGTTAAATGCAACTCCATCGAGTGGGGCAACGGTTGAACTTTATATCGACTTTGATAGTAATGACCGATTTTCTTTAGAAGAAAAGGTCATGACTGTCCCGGCTAAATCAACTGATACGCTTTCTTATACGATTGATGCACCGAGTTACACAAGCCCTCGCTACTGGAAAGTCATTGTAAAGGATGAGGCAAACCAGACTTACCATTATCGAACGGGACGATTTTTATTAAAAGATGAACTGGCAAAAGCGAAAATTTTACAAGTAACAGCTTTTGAAAATGATGGAAGTAATTTATTTAAGACGTTTGATGGAAATATGGACAACAATGTAGGCGAAACTAGCAAGAATATGCTGAACGAGAGTGGACTCTATAATTTTGATTTGGAGATTACAGACCTAAAGAGCTTTGAAAGTAAAATAGAAAAAGCCGACAAACAATCTTCGAACTATGATCCGGCAATTGAAAAGTGGTTCTATGAGAAGGATTTAATTATCTTTGGATTCAAAGATTCATTTGGACGTTTAGACTACGATGGAAAGTTAAAAAATGATTCGAAAGATGCTGCCGTAATTTCGAATACAACGAAAGCTCTACAAGAATTTATATCACGTGGACAAGGTGTGATGTTTTCACACGATATGCTTTACCGTTTACCAGGTAAAAGCGGATATAAAGAAGATTCCACTAGCCAGCGCGAATGGGAAACGGCATTTGGAAAAGACTTTGCCATTAAAAATTTGATCAACTTTGGGAAACGTGGTGTATATACGACTACAAAAGTTGAGCAGATTGCAACAGGTTTGTTCACGGAATATCCTTATGATTTGCCAGCTAAATCATCAAATAATATGGTCTCACAAACGCATAGCCAATATTTCTCGCTAGATTTAGCGAATGAGGATTTGACGGTTTGGTATAACTTGTCAAGTGACAAACATACAACCGGGGATGCTGCACACCACTATTATATGTATACGGTAAATAATTTGACTTATACTGGTGCCGGTCATCAGACGACTTTTCCACAAACACCAGAAAAGCAGATTTTTGTGAACACCATGTTCCGCGCCTTCATCGGATCTAACCACGCCCCTAAAATTGAGGTGCTTTCTCCGCCAGTCGAGAATGACGTAAGATCTATTTATGATGTAGAGCCACTTTATTTAGCTTGGAACTCAATCGATTACGATTTTAAAGACCGGAGCTTACAAACCCGTGTTGTAATTGATGGGAAACAAGTTTTTCCACAATCAATCTCATCTGAGCCATCCTATCAAACGGTGAAGAATAATGAAGTACAAAGCCTATTCCACCAACATAATATTAAGGGAGATGGAACACTTCGAGTAGAGATTGAAACAAAAGATAGCGGTGGGGCTGTAACCACTGAAAAATTCGATGTAAAAGTCAAACCTTCTAAAGAAGCTGTTCACGTATCACGAACTATCTCTCCTACGATTGTAGAAGTGGATCAAAAAGCTACACTCACATATGATGTGTCGACCAAGAAGCCTGATATTTCTCGACCGAACGAAAAGTCCTATAAGAGCAAAACGTGGGAAATTCAAGTGAACGAAGTCGTACCTGCGGGATATACTTTATCAGACACTCAACCGAGTGGATGGTCCATTGATACTGATCGGAATGTAGTCTCAGCGAAGCTTCGCAAAATTGATGAGGATCGACTTGAAATTTATGATGAATCCCAAAAAAGTTGGATCCCATTTGAAGGAAATAACACAATTCAATTAATCGCGAAAACGATTGGGGACTATGAGTTTTCACAAGGGACATACACGTATACATTCATTGGAGATCATGCCTCGAACAATAATGCTAACGGTAAAGACATTGTTCAAAAAGGAGAAGGAAAGTTAACTGAGCTACGTACTTCGATTATGGAAAAACAAATTAAATCTATTCAATTGAATGGACCGATTGAACTCGAAGTTGGCGATACGGTTCAACTTGTTCCAATTATTCAACCGGATTCAGGTAAAAAGTTGAACTTGGTTTGGGACAGTTCAGCGAAAGAGGTAGCGACCGTGGCGTCAAGCTATGTAGACAACAGTGGGATTTTAACTGGTTTGACTCCAGGAAGTACAAAAGTGAAAGTGAGTTATACAAAAGGAAATCAAACCGTTGTCTCCAATGAAATCGATGTAATTGTCATCGACCCTGTAAAAAACTTTAAAGTGAATTCGCTTGAACTATTAGTCGGACAAAGCGGGACATTGAAACCGACTGTTGAGTCTAAAACTGAAAAATACCAGAATTATTCCTTTGAATTTGTGGAAGGCAGTGACTTGGTGACAACCCAACTAAATTCAAAACAAGTCAATGTTGTTGCCAAAAAGCCTGGAACGGCAAAAGTGAAAGTGTCACTCATTAATCAACCGATTGGTCGAACGATTGCACCGATTTTTACGACTGTGAAGATTTCACTTCCAACCATGACGTTGACGCCGAGAACTGATGACCTTTGGGTCTATCAAAAAACGAAGGAAGTAGACGGGGAACTCATCTCAGAGATGGTAAGAGAGCGTCTGACCTTGAACTTGAACCAAAATACAGATCAGCCACTCCCGATTGTCTGGTCGATAGCGAACCAAAACCCAGCGATTCAGTTTGTTGGTAGTCCGACTTCGGAACGGGTTGAAGTACAAGCTATCCAAGGAACATATCCAAACGTAGGACCGATTCTTGTAACCGGTGCCTTCCGTGACTTTAGTGACCAGTTCGTCAGTTCACAGATTACGGTAAAAGAATACCCACAACGTATCGTCTCTCCAAACGTAGAACTATATGTTGAAAATTCACCATTTGTCTACGCGCCACAGTTTTATCCTTCGACCTCGACCGTGCGTGGTTATGGTATGCGGGTCGTCCAAGGGAATGATGTAGTAGAAGTAGTGGACAACACGAAATTAAAATTGAAAAAGCCAGGGCTTGCAAAAGTTCAAGTGGCGACAGAAGATGTTAGTCGATACTTTGAAGCTGGGGAAGGTCCAGAGGTTGTGTATTCTGAATTTTATGTGCGTGTGAAAGAAGGCTCAGATCCGAACCCAGAATCTCCAAATGATGCAGGTGATTATTACTAATGAGTTCGAAAAAAAAGAAATGGATTGGTATAGGAGTTACAGTGGTGTTATTAAGCATCACTGTAACGTTCGTTTATATTCATTTGCAAAAACAAGCGTTAGAAGAAGCGATTGTGTCATTTGATCAACAACAAGTCAAACACATTCTTGATAGTCCATTCATCCAAGCTGAAGCACAGTGGATGGAGCTCGCTCACTATTATCACAACACCGCTTCTGTCATTACGTTGTATGAAGCTGGTTTGTCATTAGAATCTGAAGATTGGATCAATATCGCTGATACTTCTTCTGTAGACGAATTTCAACAGATGATTGAGTTAGGTGCGCCTCTTGATGTGGAGCAGAACGGTCGCTTGTTGATAGAAGGTTTATATGGAATGAGCGATGACCCTGAAAAATGGCACATTGCGCATGAGCGATTGCCTTCTGCTTATTGGGGAGAACATCCCCAGTTGTTGCAAGTTATGGTGGTGGAAGGGAACGCGAATGCTTTTGAAGATATGATTCGTCGGATGGAACCGGGAGACATTCCTTATGATGAAATTGTTCCACTGATTTTACGTGCCTATCAACCTCATTTATTAACGGTGCTACTTGAAAAAGGATATACCTTAACGAGTCAAGACCTTGCATATGCAAAAGAGTTAAACGTTCAAATAAAATAAGCGAGAGGCTCAGCCTCTCGCTTATTTTATTTGAACAGGATGACTGACAAAGAACTGGAGCTGATTCGTGATTGGTAGTGTTTCAAGCTGATTAAACACGGCATCGTTATAGGTCAGTTTTAATCTCGAATCGGCAGCACCCTGAGCAGGGGAGTAATTCGCATTGTCAAAATATTCTTTTGGACTTAAACCTTCTGCAACTGCAAATTTCCCACGAAATACGTTCACTTCTAGCGGTCCTTTACTGTAAAGACCTCCGTTGATTTCAAGGATGGAACCGACCGCATAGACCTTTGTCACTTCTTCAGAGTCACTATACATAAACGCCTGAAGCGTCGTCGGCGTGTTATCAAATTCGTTGATCCGATTCAATAAAATCTTCCCCTTCGATAAGAGGATGAGTGAGTTTCCTTTCTCTTCATCAATCGGAAGAATGTTGGCACGGTCGATGAACGTATCGCCGAGTGTATACACGGTCGAGTTAAACGATACGTTTCCTCGAATCGTTAAGTTCCCTCTTACAATTAACGGTCGCGCAATCGTTAGTTCATCAATCGATTCAATCACGACGTCCCCATCAAAAAGAAGAGGCGCATTTGATTCCGTGATGGATTCGGTGACGTACATGGGGCGATCGAGGATGAGATCAGGTCGTTTTAATATAGTCGGTTCCGATAAACGATTGTATGCATCTGCATTCAAGTATGGCGTCGGACGATCGATAATAGATGCCCCATCTTCCGATAAAATCCGTTCGAGTTCAAATACGTCATCTGTCGAAGCGATCAACCCATCTTCAAAAATTTTAGATTCTATGTTCCTTGTATACGCGAGCTTCGGATCGAGACTTCGGTTCAAAAACTCGATAATCGAATAGTCATATTGGAACGGTGAGAAACTACTCGGAGAAACGCCCACATCGGCCTTCTCGCCAGCTTCTTCGTCTCCGGCAGTGAAATAGTTTTCCTGTTGGCAACTTGTACAACTTCCTTGATTGGATAAATCGATTCGACCATCTAAATGGAACCGACTGGAGTTCAAATTTTCAATCGTAAGTCGCTCAGAACCAAGTTGATAATTGGCATCTCGATTAAACGTTAGCGGTCCGTTCGAATACATATTTCCTTTGACTGTCGGCATACCGTTCACGTTTAACTGTTCGTCAGACCCGAGGACGTAATACAGGAAGGACGGGAGTGCCGTCAAATACAGGTCTTGTGTATATTCGACCGAAAGCTCAGGCTGTTCTGGATTTACTTGTCGAGACGCCGTGACGTTCACTTGCAAGATGGTGGTGAACGGTGCCGTCTGTACCTCGGTATCCGTCGAATCTCGCTTCAGTTCAATCGAGTAACGGACTTCGCTATCTGTTGTCAACGCAGTGAAAGGTTCATCGCTGACAATGAGTGATTGTACTTTGCTATTAAAAGCGGCTTCCGATTCCATATGATCCGGGAGCTCCATATCGCCATGAAGCGGGAACTGGGTCCGAACCTCATCGGCAATGAGTCGAAGTGCACTTTTCGCGTCTTCATTCAATTGTGTGTCTTCCGTCCGGATGACTGTCAGTTTATTTGTCGCCAAGTTCACTTGCATGGCAGCAAGCGACAGAACGGCAAGAGCTGCCATCGTTACGAGCACGAGCACGAGGACGTAACCGTCTTCACGTTTTCGCATCAACATACCTCCTTTCCTTAAAATGGGATTGAACTTTTGAACGTGGTCACCGAATCCGGATCATTCGTCTGAACCAAGTCCATTTCGATTTCAATCAGCCCCCCCGTCATATAGGTCGGGCGTCGCGAATCAAAGACAGGTTCCTCTAATTTAATGGTCATCCGTTCCACAATGATCTGCGGATTAGATGGAGTGAACGAATCGGGAGACAGAACCAACTCTGTCGGAACGTACCCCGCCTCCCGATAAATCATTCCGGCATCCGAGATACCAGGTGTGGACAACCGATAAAATTGGAATGACCCGTCGATTTCCGTCACCGCGTCAAATTCAGTTCGGTTCACGTCAGAGAGAACGGACGCAATCAAATAGTCCGCCTCACTCCGAAGTTCACTCGTTTCATTCGTCATCTGAAAACCGAGCGTTCCCGTGATGAAGGCTGTGATGATAACCCCGCTTAAAATCGAGGCAACGACGACCGTGACGAGCAACTCGACGAGCGTGAAGCCGTCTTCACGCTTTGTTTGATCAGTTAGTTGTCGGTACAGCCGTTTCAGGGAACGGTTCGCGTAATGTCGCATTCGATATGACTCCTTTCAAGGTCACGGGGGTTTGTAACCGATCCGTTGTAACCGAAATTTTGACCTCGATGGTGTGTCTCGGTTCTGGAGATAAGGACTCAATCGTCGCGACATACGTATCCCCATGAATTCGTGTATCTTTACAAAAATCGCACGTTCCGTCCTGATTTATCAATTGACTCAATTTGAGCGGTTCCTTGATTGTTGCGGCGCGACGGTTCAATGTATGTAACGTATTTTGTGCCACTTGGTTGGCGATTGTCTGGTTTAGACTGTCGTGGGTCGTCTTCAGACTTTGAGTGAAAATCGTGAGTAAGGAAAATGAGACAATCGAGAGGACGACGATGGAGACGAGTACTTCGATGAGCGTGAACCCTTTTTCGGAATCTGACAAAACATTGACCTCCTATTCAAAAAAAGTAAAACTTTCGGAAAATAACGTATGAAATACTGAATAAAATGTTATTTTTTGTACAATACATATTATACTAAAGTTACACACTGAACGGATACATAGAATAGAAGACATATGAAACATAGGGGGATTTTTACATGAAGCGGTATGGGATGCATCTTTTCATTTTGATCGGACTCGTCATGCTCGTGACGCTACCGACCATCGGACTCGTCAATTACTTAGATGCGTCCGCCGAGTCAAGTACTACATATACAGAAACAACCGTCGCAGGCATCGATGTTTCCGGGATGACGAATGAAGAGGCTGACGTTCGTCTCGATAACGCCATCAAAGATTTCAACACGATGCCGTTTTCGGTCAATCTGATGGACGGGACCGTCATTGAAATCGGAAAAGAAGTCGTGACGTTCGATGTACCGAACACGCTCGATTCCATCACAGATGAGGGCGAATATCCATTGTTGACCGCAATCGATGAGTCAAAAGTCGAACCATATCTCGAAAGTCAACCTGTGACGATGACGATGATTGCCCCGGCATTGATGGAAGCGGCATCGATGCTTGAGTCAACGTTCGCATTGGAACAAGTCGCGGCAGAGAGTGAAGTCGTTGCTTCATTTACCGTGAGCCCGACTCCGGCGATGCAGTCCACGCTTGACCGAATGAACGGATTCGAGATGGCAGCAGGTGATATCTTTAGTCTCAAATCGTTCGGGGAAGACTTTGAGGCGCTCACGACGCTCGGCTCTTCGTTTTATCGCATGTTCGCTGCCACACCGTTCGCCATCCTTGAACGTGTGCCGCATGAGACGCTCCCGTCTGGTGTCGAACTCGGATATGACACGAAAGTGGACGCCCGTTCGAACTTTGCGGTGCAAAACCGTGAGAAGTCATCATACGCCATTCTCGTTATGAATGAAGGGAATGCGGTGACAGTCCAATTACTCGGGCAACCGTTTGAATCGGCTTACGAGGCGCGAGTGGAAGAAGTGACTTCGGTTCCTTATCAAAAAGTCGTCCGTTTCTCTTCGTCACTTCCGTCAGGCAGCTCATCGGTCACACAATCTGGACAATCTGGCCAGTCAGGTAAGTTGTACCGTGTCAAAGTGACGGAAGAAGGAGAAACGATGGAATTGCTCGGATTTGATTTTTATGCCCCGACACCGGAAATCGTTACGAAGAGCTCGGTCCCACCTCCGCCACCTGAACCGGTCGAACCGGTCATTCCAACATTCCCGGATGAAGAGGTGGAAGAAGACCCGACTTTTGACGATGAACTAAATGACGACTTTGAAGAACCGCCCGTATTTGAAGAAGACCCTGCAGATCAGGAGGCAGTCGGATGATTGGTTATATGATTTTACTTGGTTTTTGGGTATTGGCCACATTGACGTTATTCGCCTTGTCTGTCCCATCGATGAAGAAGCGTGAAACGAAATTACTCATCAGTGTCTGGACAGCACTTCTTTCAGCAGGAATTTACTACATGGTGACGGAGTCGTTGACGCAGGCATGGTGGGCGTGGTTCCTACTCGTTGTCATATTGATTGGTGGAGTGACGGCTAGTACTTTCGTCGAAGAGAGGGAAGTCGAGCAAGAGGAGGCTCCTCAAAGGATGGTGAAGTAACGTGAGACGAACGAAACGAAGACTCGGCGAGATGCTCATCGAGGCCGGACTCATTACGACGAGTCAGCTCGATGAAGCGCTCGAACAAAAACGCCCCGGTGAAAAACTGGGGGATACACTTATTCGGTTGAACCACATTACCGAAACGCAATTAATTCAGATGATTCATGAACAACTGCATGTGCCGATTATCGAGCTGTATGCTCAGGATATCAACGTGACGGTCACGAAGCTCGTGCCGAAAGCATTGGCACAAAAACATGACGTCATGCCATATCAATTGATTGGAAACACGCTTCATATTGCGACGGCCGATCCGCTCGATTTGATTGCGATCGATGATGTCCGTCTGCAGACTGGGATGAATATCGAGATTGGTATTTCGACACGTGAACAAATTCGGAAGACAATCAGTCGTTATTATGAGATGGATCATTCGCTCGTCGAGATTTTAAAAGAAGATGCACCGGAGATGAATCAACAAGAAACGATGAATCGGGACGATGCCCCGATCATTCGCCTCGTGAACCAAATCTTCTTGAGTGCAATCGATCAACGAGCATCAGATATTCATTTCGACCCACATGAGAAACAACTTCACGTCCGGTTCCGGATTGATGGAGATTTGCGTACGGAAACAATTTATCCGAAAAAGATACAGAGCGTGATGCTGACGCGCATTAAAGTCATGAGTAACCTCGACATCACGGAAAGTCGTCTTCCACAAGATGGACGGATCAAGTATACGTTACGCAATCGTGCGTATGACTTCCGTGTCTCGACGCTTCCAACGATGTATGGGGAGAAGATTGTTATTCGAGTGCTTGATTCGTCGCAAGGGCTGACAGATTTGACGAAGCTAGGGTTTGGGGAACGAAACGAGCAAGCATATCGTGAAATGCTCAAACGTCCGAACGGCATTATTCTCATCACCGGTCCGACCGGTTCAGGGAAGTCGTCGACTCTATATGCCTCACTAGTAGAGTTGAATGACGAGACGAAAAACATCATCACGGTAGAAGACCCGGTCGAGTATCAGCTCGATGGGATCAACCAAGTCCAGGTCAACTCGAAAGTCGGCTTGACGTTCGCATCTGGACTTCGCTCGATTTTACGACAAGACCCGAACATCGTCATGGTCGGGGAGATTCGAGACACGGAAACAGCGGAGATTGCCATTCGGGCCTCACTTACGGGACACCTCGTCCTATCGACACTACATACAAACTCGGCCATCAGTTCCATCACCCGTCTCGTCGATATGGGTGTCGAACCGTTCCTCGTCGCCGCTTCGACGACCGGACTTGTCGCGCAACGTCTCGTCCGACGCGTCTGCCGCGACTGTGGTCAGGCAGAACCGGTCTCAAAAAGTGAACAGCGTCTCTTCGAGGCAGAAGGCGTTCGTATTGATCAGGTTGTACGCGGGAAAGGGTGTTCATCTTGTAACTCGACAGGCTACCGAGGGCGTCTTGCCATTCATGAAGTGATTCCAATCAACGAAGGGTTACGACGGATGATCATGAACCAGGCGACCGAGTCCGAGATGGTGGAGTACGCGAAGTCACAAGGGGCGACCTTCTTACTGGCTGACGGATTAGAAAAAGTCGCAGCCGGGTTGACGACGACGGAAGAAATATTACGAACGGTCATTACGGAGAGTGCTTATGATTAATCAATCGATTGAAGTCATCTTGACGAATGCGGTCGAGCGACGCGCCTCAGATATTCATTTGACGGCGGGTTCGCCACCAATCATTCGGGTAGACGGGAGTCTCATCACGATGGGCGAGGAGAAAGTGCTACCCCATCATCTCGAAGCATTTTTAAAAGAAATTATGACGGATGATATGCGCGACCGTCTTGAACATGAGCGCGATCTCGACTTCTCGTTTGGGGTGCCACGTGTCTCGCGGTTCCGTGTCAACGCCTATTATCAACGGGGAACGATTGCGATTGCATTCCGTT
This sequence comes from Exiguobacterium sp. MMG028, assembly GCF_027947425.1. Classification (NCBI taxonomy): domain Bacteria; kingdom Bacillati; phylum Bacillota; class Bacilli; order Caryophanales; genus Exiguobacterium; species Exiguobacterium sp. MMG028. The sequence goes on along the minus strand of NZ_JAQJIN010000001.1, from coordinate 1,150,319 downwards.
CGATTTCCGGGGAAATCCCGACGCTGAATGAACTCAATCTGCCAACGGTTTTGAAGCGGTTGATTGAGAAGCCGCATGGTCTCATCCTCGTGACGGGACCGACCGGGTCTGGGAAATCGACGACACTTGCGGCCATGATTCACGAGATCAATCGGACGCAACGGAAGCGGATCATCACATTAGAAGATCCGATCGAGTATTTGCATTCCCACGACCAAAGCATCGTCGATCAGCGGGAAATCGGCTCAGACGTCATGAAGTTCGTGAGCGGTCTACGAGCGGCTTTGCGCCAAGACCCGGATGTCATTTTGCTCGGGGAGATGCGTGATTTAGAAACGATTTCGACGGCGATGACAGCAGCCGAGACGGGGCACCTCGTCATGGCGACGCTCCACACATCGAGTGCGATGTCGACCGTGAGCCGAATCATCGATGCGTTCCCGGCCGAGCAGCAAGATCAAATCCGGACGCAGCTCGCGAACGTTTTGCTCGGGGTCGTCAGTCAACGATTGTTTCCACGAATCGATGTGCCGAAAGGTCGTGTCGCCGCGATGGAAATCATGCTAGGGAACCCAGCGGTCGCCAACTTGATTCGAAACGAAAAAGAGTTCCAGCTTCCGACCGTCATCCAGACGAGTCGCCAGCATGGTATGCAGTCGATGGATGCCGCGATTGAACAGCTCGTACGGCAAGGGATCATCAATCCGAACGCCGTCCCGACAGAAGAGATGAGGTGATGAGTGATGGCGATATTTCAGTACGAAGGAAAGCTCCTGAACGGGAAGCGCAAGAAAGGTCGCATCACGGCCGTCTCGCTTCGGGAGGCAAAAGATAAGTTACGCCAAGAATCGATTCTCGTGACAGACTTGTCCGAACTCGAGTCGACCGGCTTAAACAAAGAGGTCAACATCCTACCGGAACGGGTCAAAATTGAACATCTAATCATGTACGTCAGACAGTTCGCGACGCTCATCAGAGCAGGGGTGCCGATTGTTCGTGCGACGTCCATCTTGCGGGTACAGACCGAATCGAAAGTCTTGAAGAAGACACTCAGTCAAGTCGAGGATGACTTGAAAGAAGGGATTGCCTATTCCGAGGCGATCAAAAAACATCCACGCGTCTTTTCGAACTTCTTCAGTTCGATGGCACTTGCCGGGGAGACGAGTGGGAACTTGGAGGAGGCGCTCGACCAGATCGGGCTCCAACTCCAGAAACAATATGATGTGAAGCGGAAAGTCATCTCCGCCTTGACGTATCCGTTGGTCGTCTCGATTGTCGCCATCGGCGTTGTCGCCTTCTTGATGGTGAACGTCGTTCCGACATTCGCGAGCATCTTCGGTCAACTCGGCGGTGAGCTTCCGCTCATCACGAGAATCGTTGTCGCCGTTTCAGACTTTATCGCGGCGTTCTGGTGGCTTTTACTCGCCATCGCTATACTCGGGGTGCTTGTATTTACGTGGATGTTGAAGCGAGACCGGGAACGATTTGTTATCGATCGATTACTGCTCAAGATGCCGATTTTCGGGACGATTGTGACGAAGTCGCAAATCGCGCTACTCACGCGAAGCTTGGCCGTTCTGTTACAGGCGGCTGTCCCGATTTTGACAGCCATCGAGATCACGGAACGCATCGTGTCGAACCGTGTCATCCGAAAAGGATTGACGGAAGCGCGAGAAATGATGGCGCAAGGGATCCCACTCCACGAACCGCTCATGCGCAACTCAAACTTTCCACCACTCATGACCCAAATGATTGCGGTCGGGGAAGAGAGTGGAGATTTAGATTCGATGTTGAACGAAGTCGCCGAGTTTTATGAGACGGAAGTCGAGACGACGACGGATCGACTCAAGTCGATTATCGAACCGCTTTTGATTGTCGTCTTAGCGAGTGTCGTCGGGGTGATTGTCATCTCGATCGTCGTTCCGATGTTCCAAATCTATGGCGATATTCAAAATCAGTAAACTTAATATGCAGAGTTTTGAAAATATACCTTTTCAATACTATATTTAGAAGGTATAGTAAAATTGTTCTACTTCTAGTTTAGGTATTTTGTAATACATCTAGCTTACATGCAGCACAACACACAAAAGGGGAGAATGAATCATGGTAGAGAAATTAAAAATGATTTGGCAAGATGCCAAACAGTTAAAAGATGAGCGTGGACTTACACTCGTCGAGTTGCTCGTCGTCGTTGTTATTTTAGGAATTATCGCAGCCATCGCGGTTGTTGCGATTGGTGGGATTATTGAGAACTCGAAGAAGGATGCAATGGTTGCAGATGCGAAGCAAATGGTGAGTGCGGCGAAGTTATATACGGCATCGAATCCTGTTAGTGCAGCAAAAACTATGAAATTTACTGATGCATCTACTGGAGATGTAGATGGGACTCAGTACGTAGATAATTTAAAAGATCCTTTTTCTGATGCAAATGCTACTTATACGTCTGCTGTTGTTACAATTTCACCGGCAGCTAATGGAAAGTATACTTACGCAGTTAACGTTGTAGGTACTAAATTTACTTTAAATGCTGCAAGTGAATCAGCAGTGAAAAAAGATAACTTATCAGCTACTTCTAGCACAGGAACGGGTGCCGAAGGCAAAGAAGAATAACATATCACTCCGGCTGGCGCTGGGCACTCGCTCAGCCTAGCCGGTTTTCTGTTTTTGGCATATACTGACAAAAGGAGGATCCTCCCTTGATTGAATTGATTGGATTCTTGTATAGCATCGTCCTCGGGGCGGTCATCACGTCGTTCACCAACGTCGTCGGGCTCCGCGTGCCACGTCAACAATCCATCGTGACGCCGCGGTCACATTGTCCGTCTTGCGGTCACGAATTGTCACCGTGGGAACTCATCCCGATTTTCGGCTATCTCGCTCTCAGCGGGAGATGCCGTGGGTGTGGCGAGCGGATCGCGCCGACGTATCCGATCTTTGAATTGCTCGGAGCCATCGGATATGGCTATAGCTTTACGGTTTACGGATTTAGTATGACGACGCTCCTCGCGTTCGCCTTCTTATCGACGTTGTTGGCCCTCGCAGTATCTGATTTATCGACGATGCTCGTGCCGAACGTTATCTTGCGGATTACCTCACCGATATTACTCGTCCTTACCTATGTGGCAGGGGCCACGTGGTGGTCACCGCTTGCTGGAGCACTTCTCGGATTTTCTCTTTTAGCGACTGTCTTTTTCGTCTCAAAAGGGGGACTCGGGGCAGGGGACGTCAAATTGTTTACTATGATTGGTCTCGTGCTCGGCCCTCGTGATGTCCTCGTCGCGTTGTTCTTGTCGAGCTTGATCGGAGCGGTTGTCGGAGTGGGCTTGATCGCCTCAAAGAAAATTGGACGAAAACAACCGATTCCGTTCGTGCCATCGATCGCGCTCGGGACGATGTTGACGTTTTGGTTTAGTGAAAGCTTTTTTGATTGGTATTTTGAGTTGATGTAGGGGGAAAACGATCATGAGTCGTGGGATAGAGAAAGGGACGGTCACCTATTTTTCGTTTGATGCACTCAGCATCCACGGTGCCGTCATCAAGCAAGGTGTGTTCAAGCGAAGCGCCTCGGTTCAGTTGGCGAAAGATGCATATGGCGAAGGGAAAATTCTCGACGAGACGGCATTCAGTCTCGCCTTCGACGAACTCTGTCGCAAATTAAAAGTCCGTCGCGGTATGATGTGTGCAGTCGCGTTGGATGAGACAGAAGTGTTGTCACGGAAAGTCGAGATTCCTTCTACGATTCCGAAGGATGAGATTCGTGGCTACTTATTCATGGAAATCGGTAGTTCCATCATCTTACCGTTCGACGACGTGTCGTTCGATTATGAAGTGTTAGGTGAAGACGGGGTCAAGACGGACGTCATGCTTCACGCCGTATCGATTGAGCTGACGAAGTCGCTCCGATCTTATATGAAAAAACGTGGGCTCGCTCTGAAGAAGATCACACCACGCTCGGTCGCGGTCGCAAACGGCGTCATGCGCTTGTCAGACATCGATTCGCTCCAGTCGACGCTTATCTGGCATGTCACGCCATTCTCGCATCAATTGTTGGTGTTAGAAGAAGGACAGATTCGCTTCATTCGTTCCATCGAGTCAGACCTTCCGTACCAAGTCGGGACGAAAGACGGCGTCGTGACGTATACATACAACGGAACGGATGAGATGAAAGCGAACCAGATGGATGACTGGTTGAACGAACTCGCCCGTTTCCTTGATTTCTATCGTTACTCGCTACGGACGGATGGTCGAGCGATTGACCACTTATACGTCTCGGGAACGGTTCCTGAAGTGGACGATCTTGTTCACATGATTCAATCCGAGTCCCTCGTCTCCGTCACACGGGTCGAACAACCGCTCGCGATTGCCCATGGGACACCGCTATCACATCAGATGCTTCCTTTACTTGGTATGGCGACCCTTCAACGTGACCAGGATACGAACTTTATCAACTCGACCGATGTGACGCTCCGTTGGCCAATCGTGACGGGACTCGTCGCACTTCTCCTCGGAGGAGGCGCGGCCGGTTATCTGTATTATGAGGTGGGGCAATTGGAAGCGGAACAAGCACGTATTGAAGAGGAACTCCAACTTGTCGAGATTTATCAAACCGAACAGGTGAACTCGAAAGCACAACAAGTGCTCTCGCTCGACCAGACCGTGACGGCGTTGACGGACATGGAGAAAGATGCGGTGCCGGCACTTCGGGCGCTGACCGAACAATTGCCTCCGACGGGTTACGTGTTGACGTATAACTACGCGGACGGATCGATTATGAGCGTGCGGACACAATTTGAGACGCTTGAAGATTTGAACGCCTTCCAACGTTCGCTTATGACCGATGAACGCTTCCTTGACGTGAAGCTTCTCGGCGTGACGACCGAATTGAAGTCGGCAGAAGAGGAAGAGGAAAATTCATTCGAAGAAGACCCGCTTCCACGCTACATCGGAGAGTTCACGTTCATGTTCCAAGACGTGGAGGAAGAATTGACTGAAGAAGAGGGAGCAGATGCGGAGGTGGTGAGTCAATGAAGCGTTCGACAATTTATGCGTTATTTGCGATTTGCCTCCTCGCAGCCATCGTAGCACCGGCTTACTTCGGTTATACGTACTTCATCAAACAAGGAGAAGTCGAGGCGCTTGAACGTGACCTCTCGCTCGAACGGACGAAGCTTGAACTGTTGCGTCAAGAAGGGAAAGCCGTTGACGTGGCAGACTCACAAACACTCCAGACACGCGTTCCGACAGCTCCTGCACTCGACACGGTCGTCGAGGCGCTGTCTCAGGCAAGCCTGCTGGCTGGCGTCGATGTGACAAGCATCGCCTTCGCGGACGGTTTAGTGGCCGAGTCAGAGGTACCAGAGACGGTCGAACCGTTCAATCCGGCCGACGTCAGTGAGACGAATGAACCGGCTGAACCGACGGACGTCGCACCGGTCAACGCCTCGACAATTCGTTCGACCGTGACCCTTCAGGCCGAAACGTATGATGCCCTCGTTTCGTTCTTGGAATCGATTGAGTCGATGAACCGTATCCATGTGTTGCGGACGATTCAATTCACAGGACCAGCCGAGACAGGACCAAATACGGTCGAAGAAGTACAGGCGCTTGATTTTACGGTCGAGCTGGATGCCTTCTATCGCCCGGACCTCGATCAACTCGTTCCAGATCGTTACATCCCGGAACCAGCTTTCGAACAGAAAGATATCCCGGTTTACGACTATACGACACCATGAATCGACACGTCCCTTCAGAAATTGAAGGGGCGTTTTTTTCGACCCGAGTGATTGTGTTTACGACGCGCGTTGCCTACAATCAACAGAGAAGTGTGAAACGGCAAGGAAGCCCGTTTTAGAAGAAGAGAAGGAGTCGATACAATGAATTCAACACAGAAGCGTGTCATTCTCGCCTCGATGTCACCACGACGTACGGAGCTACTGCGTAAAGCGGGAATCGAGCATGAGGTCATCCCATCGAACGTGACGGAAGGGACGGACGGCAAGGAGTCCCCGAGCGATTACGTCGCCCGTCTCGCGCGTGAGAAAGCGATGGATGTGGCACGGGATCATCGAGATGCTATCGTGATCGGCGCGGATACGGTCGTCGTCTTAGACGGCGTCATCTTGGAGAAGCCAGCGGACCGTGAGGATGCGAAACGGATGCTCGAACGCTTATCCGGCTCGACCCATGAAGTGCTCACAGGCGTGAGCATCATCGGTGCGACGCAGGACTTGTTCGTCACGACGACGCATGTGACATTCGATGTGATTCCGGAGAGTTGGATGGAAGATTACCTTGATTCCACAGAACCGTACGACAAGGCGGGAGCATACGGCATCCAAGGGTCGGGTGGTCTTTTCGTTGAGAAAATCGAAGGTGATTTTTATAACGTCGTCGGCTTGCCGATTCATCCGCTTGTCAAGACGCTCGACCGGCATGGGGTGACGCCTCGCTTCCTGTGAATGCCTTGAAAGTAGGTGAAGGAATGACCATGGTGATTGACCGTAGTGTAGAGACCGCCATCGCCAGATTGCTTCAAATCGGAGGGCGGGGACAGGACCCGATGGAGACGGCACGCCGTATCTCGGACGTGTATCCGACGTTACGGGCGCTGTCACAGGCGTCCGTCCATGACTTGTGCAAAATCGAAGGGATGACGAAGAAGAAGGCAGAGCAACTCCTGGCCGCATTCACGATTGGAATTCGATACGTCGAGGAACCGAAAGCGAGTATGCCGACGATTCGGTCGCCGCAAGATGCGTATGAGTTGTTGCGAGATGAGTTGCGGCTACTGAATCAGGAGCATTTCGTCTGTCTGTATCTCAACACGAAAAATCAACTAATCGCTCGAAAGACGCTCTTTGTCGGTGGGCTCAATTCGTCGATTGTGCATCCGCGTGACGTGTTCCGCGAAGCGCTAAAGTTATCGGCGGCGTGCTTTATTGCCGTGCACAATCATCCGAGCGGGGACGCGACGCCGAGTCGGGAAGACATCGAGGTGTCCGAACGATTGGTTGAAGCGGGTAACATCGTCGGCATCGCATGTCTCGATCATGTCATCATTGGGGAAGATCACTACGTTAGTATGAAGCAGCGGGGATATATGAATGGGTGAGAAGTGGAGAGCAGGCATCGTGATGTCTGCTTTTTAATTTTTATGGTCTAACAATTTGTTGTTTCCCGAAGATGATGTTTTGTAGTTGCGCAAAATTTGCTTTGGTCATAATTCTTTCATAAGCGACTTTATAAACTTCATCGTTCAATTTTATAGCCATCATAATTACCGCTTCAATCTCGCCTAGAATTTACTTCAAAGCGCTTTTGGTCGTTCTTTCTGAAACCGTAAGGAGCAGGAGCGGGCCATTCACTTTGTATTGCTTTTTCAATCTGGCCAAGTCGTACACGTTCGTCTGAGTTTGCAGATTCGCATTCCGCAATGGCAGCTACGATTGTGATGAACATACGGCACATAGCAGTCGAAGTGTTATAGACTTCTGTTGCTGAGCGGAATTGGCAATTGTGTTTCTCTAGGAAGTCTAAAATGCCATGTAAATCACGTACACTTCGAGTAAGTCGATTGAGTCGATAAACCAATAGCACACCGATTAACGCATCCTCGATGTCTTTCATCATTTTCTTTATTGCTGGTCGCACAGTAGATTGTCCAGAAATTCCTTCGTTCACATAAAACTTAATCGGTTCCCATCTCTGAGAGACACATAATGCCTTTAGCCTATTGCGTTGTCTAGAAATTGAATAGCCTTCAATTGCTTGTTTTTCCGTCGAAACTCTGATGTAAAGTCCCACACACTTTTGAATCATTTTTTATTTCTTCTCTAACAAATCTTATAAAACTTATATATATAGACAGTAATAATATCCAATATTATGAATTAAATAAAAAGTACAAAAATATACAACAAAATGTTTGGAAAAATGTAGTAATGACCGATAAAAATACTATAATTGGAATAAAACTGTTTTAGGAGGGTGTGCTATGTATAAGAGTTTAGAGGATATGCCTCCACAATGTCCTCCGGCAGATGTCATAGCTGGAGATAAAGAGCCAGTCTTTAGATTCATTGTGGGTGATTCATTAGATGAAATAGATTTTTTGAACCATGTCGAGAGGAATATTCAGTATCCTCCAGCAAAAAAATGTGAATCTTTAGCATTATCATTCATGACTGAAGAATCTGCTGTCAAACTAATGCAACAAAAATTCCCTAAGTTTCGAAAAATGAATGTAGCAAAAGGGAGAATAACTAAAGATTGTGGGGTACATAATATTCAACGACAGCATCTTAATCTATGGTTATTTAAAGACGTCGAAATGATGAACATATTTATCGAGGGGGAGGAAACGTGAAAATCACATATGACGATATTAACTCTTTTGAAATCGCGCATATATTCGAGTACTACGATTTTCCTCTATTCTTCATTTCGTCGTCTTCAAATAAATATTATTTAAATTATTACGTAGATGAACTAGATAGCGGAGAGCATAAGTGGATTTTTAGTGAGATTACCAATATGGAGAGATTAAATTTATTAAACCAGAGAATTTCAGTAATCACTATTTTAAATAAGTTAAAAGATTCTTTGAGGTTAAACTATTTATTTATTGACCCTACTAAAGATTCTACAGATATTCTTAAAATTGATAGAATTACCGAAACCAACTTTGATCAAGAGAGTTTCCCGTTAGAAGATTATTGGGTTGAATACGATCATCATCTACAAAAGGAATTGAAAAAATCTACAGAGATAGAACTAGATGCATCAAAGTTTAAAATTGTGTTGAAAGATGCCGCAAACAGTCATGACATTGCTCTTGATTTCTTTGTCGGTATTTTACAACAATTTAAAACAGCCTTTAATGATATAGCGAGTGACATTTATGAACGAACAACAGGGGTATCTAATGGAGCAAACATCGGATTGAAATTGGATTCTCTCCAACCTTCTTCTTTCGGTGTATATCTAAAATCTGAAGATGATTTATTTGGAACAAACAAGAAGGTATTAGGTCACTTTTTTGAAGTCATAGATATGATCGAGAACCAAAATGCAGAGGACATAATTGAGTTCATTGATCAAGAAGACTATTCACTTAGTACGTTAAAAAGCATTAATGACTTATTAAAAGAAATAAAAAACAATAAATACTCTATCTCATTTAAATCTAAAGCTGAAACTGATCAATCAGCTATAGAAGTTGGATTTGATCGTTCTTCGTATTCGAAAGTTGATGTAATTAATAACAAATTGTTAGATGTTACTTTAGAGAGAGAAGAAATTGATGTTGTAGGGGTGTTGAGAACAATCAATACGTCAACTAACTATTTTACGATTGACAGTCCTGAACAAGACTTCAAGGGGAGAATGTCAAAAGAACTTTTTAATAAAGTCAAAAACGATCTTAACAAATTCACAGTTCCATATGGAATAAATGCAAAACTGATTAAAGAAACTAGAACAGAGCTCGCTAATAAAACTAGCCGAGTGAAGTTCGTTCTCGAGTCTTATAGACAAACCGATGAAAAATTAGTAGAAAAAATAATTGAAGAGGATAAGTCATGAAATCTTTTCTAGATATACGTCCGATTAAACGAAGACAATCTCCACGTTTCCTTACAACAAATAATCTTGCATATATTAAAGAAACTATGATTAAGAAAAAGGGATATACAATTTCCTCCAATTGACTCTTGGACTTTGATAAGATATCAGGTGAGGTGTTCAACATGGAAAAAATCATTTGGTTGTTCATGCTTGGTATATCGCTCATCGTGAGCTACGTCCAACTAGACACGACCATCTTCTCGCTTGTCCTGTTCGTCCTATTTTTATTTGTGAGTACGGCGCTATTCCTTCGGTTCGACGAGGACCACTGGCTCGACCGTGTCTCACCAATCGTCGGTGTCGGGCTAGGTGTTCTATCGCTCATCGCCTATCTTGGTCTTGTTATGGTCTCTTTCAATGAACTTGATCAACTCGGCATCTGGACGGTGCTCGTCCGCTTACTTCTTATGTATGTTGGAATCTACATATTTGTCATGACGACATCGAGCTTTTTAGCCGGAGCGACGCGCGTGAAACCGTCCCGCTTCTTTCGACCGACTCTCATCTTTTCGGTCTTCTTTTACGGAGCGATGCTTCTACTCCCGCTTCAACCAGGTTTGTAACCGTTCTCTCTTAGGCAGACGCCTACTCGCGTCTGCTTTTTTTGATTTGCCTTTTTCCTCAAAAGAAGGCAAACTAGTAGACGGTGAGACAGGACTGAGATGCGGTTATTGTAAATAACCTGTAATCGAATGAACGTTTTCAAACATGATTTTTCCGTTATAATAAAAAATAGTGTAACGAAGAGAGGAGCAACACCTATGTTTCGTAGTTTTAACCGAGAAATCGGAATCGACCTTGGAACGGCTAACACGCTCGTTTACGTAAAGGGTCAAGGAATTGTTGTTCGTGAACCGTCCGTTGTGGCGTTCCGTACAGATACAGGTAGAATTGAGGCCGTTGGTAACCAGGCCAAAGATATGATTGGACGTACGCCAGGGAACGTCTCTGCTCGTCGTCCGATGAAAGACGGCGTTATCGCTGACTTTGAAACGACAGCAACGATGATTAAATACTTCATGGAGCAAGCTCAAAAATCAAAAGGCGGTTTGTTCTCATCGAAGACGAACGTCATGATTTGTGTACCAAGTGGTATCACGTCTGTTGAAAAACGTGCTGTCGAAGACGCTGCGAAACAAGCAGGCGCTCGTGAAGCATACACAATCGAAGAACCGTTCGCGGCAGCAATCGGCGCAGGTCTCCCGGTTTGGGAACCGACTGGCTCTATGGTCGTGGATATCGGTGGCGGTACGACCGAAGTCGCAGTGATCTCACTCGGCGGCATCGTGACAAGCCAATCGATTCGTGTCGGTGGTGACGAAATGGATGACGCCATTATTCGTTACATCAAAAACAAGTACAACCTCATGATTGGGGAACGTACGGCCGAGACGCTCAAAATGGAAGTCGGTTCGGCGCGCATCGACGCATCGAACGAGGCGGAGAAGATGGAAATCCGTGGTCGCGACCTCGTGACGGGACTTCCGAAACAAATCGAAGTGTCGTCTACAGAAGTATGCGAAGCACTCTCGGATACAGTCGAAGCCATCTTGGCAGGTGTCAAGCAGACGCTTGAACAAACACCACCAGAACTCGCTGCTGACGTAATGGACCGTGGAATCGTCTTGACAGGCGGCGGCGCGCTCCTCAAAAACTTGGACGACGTCATCTCAGACGAGACGCACATCCCGACACTCGTTGCGGATGAGCCACTCGACTGTGTAGCAGTCGGTACAGGAAAATCTCTTGAAATGATGGACGTCCTCCGTTCGAAATCAGGCATCTCGTCACGTCGATGAGAGGTGAGACACGATGAGCCGATTTGTACGCAATAAAAAGCTCATCATCACGCTAATTGTACTGATCTTGTTTTTCGTCATTTTAGGGGTTTCGATTCGAGGACGATCGGAATCAGCCTGGTACCAAGACGTCACGCGTGATGTGGTCGGCACGTTCCAGCGAGTGTTCGCGGTACCAATCGGATGGATGGACTCGACGGTCTCATCCATCTCGGACGTCCGCGACATCTACGAAGAGAACCGCCAACTAAAAGAACATTTGGCGAAGTACGCCGAGGTATCGGTTGAGGCAGATGACTTGCGCCGTGAGAATGAGGAGCTTCGAAAAATGGTCGAAGCGAAAGACAAGTCGTTACGCGACTTCGACCTCATTCCTGCGGAGGTCATCGGTCGGACACCGAACGATTGGCAACGCTACGTCACCATCAACGTCGGTTCTGAACGCGGCGTTGAGAAAGGCATGGCCGTGACCGCAGCGAGCGGAATGGTCGGCCGTGTCATTCAAACGAGTGCCTATACGTCACAAGTGCAACTGCTCAGCGACAACAACCGGACGAACAACGTCTCGGCTGTCGTCAAAGATGCGGACGGCAAAGCGACATATGGGACGATTGATGGGTTCGATACGGAGACGAACGAGTTGTTCTTCACGAAAGTATCGAATAGCGTCAAGTTGAAAGAAGGAGAAATCGTATCGACCTCTGGACTCGGGGGACGTTACCCGGCCGGACTCGTCATCGGAACGATCGAGTCGATCGAGACGGATGAATATGGCGTCTCGCAAGTCGCTCGAATCAAACCGGAGGCCGACTTCAATGAGTTCTCACAAATGTACGTGATTGATCGGACACTAGACGAACCGTTTCTAACGGGTCCCGAGGAAGGAGGAGCAGCGGGTGAGTAACATGAAAGTGTTCATCGCCCTGTTCCTCCTTTTTCTTATTGAAGGAACATGGGCATCGATTTTCTCGTGGCACTATGCCACGCCCTATCTCTTATTGACGTTGATTGGGCTGATGTTCGTCAGTCTGTATGGCAGATGGGAGACGGCGCTCGGGTTCGGTCTTGTATTCGGGCTGCTGTATGATATCGTCTATACCGACTTGCTTGGAATTTATGTATTTACTTTTTCACTCATTCCTCTCTTAGCCAGCTTCGTGTTAAAATATATAGGTGAGAACTTCTTCTCCGTCACCATCACCTTTACGTTCATGATTGTCGTATTCACAGTTGCGATATACGGGATCATGGCGGCGATTGGTGGGACGTTGATGACGATTCAAACACTATTGATTGAACAGATTCCAGGGACCGTGCTCGTCAATGCCATCGCCATCGTGATTCTTTATTATCCGATGATGCGGTATGTGACGATCCGACCTGTTGTGAAAAGAGGGTAGCCATGATGGAGCGTAAACGACACATTACGATTAAAGGACATCGCAACGGAATTGCCATCCACTTCAATCCGAAGAGTGGCATCGACGAGGTGCTTACGGACTTTGAAGCGACATTACAAGAAATGGAGCCGCCGTCCGGTAAGATTGCCCTGAAGTTGCACGCGGGTACTCGTTATCTTGACGAGGAGCTGACACGTCAAATTCGTGAGGTCGTCGCTCGTCATGGCGTTTTTTATATTGAAGACTTGTCGAGCGATGTCATGTTGACGGAAGAAGCGAAAGCAACGTACGGCAGAAAGACGTTCCACTACCATAGCGGGACGATTCGCAGTGGGCAGGTCCTCACGTTTGATGGTTCGGTGCTTGTGATCGGGGATATCAACCCTGGCTCAGAGGTCCGGGCGACAGGAAGTATTTATTGTTTAGGCACGATACGAGGAAATGTGCGTGCTGGTGTCGAAGGATGGGAAGAAGCGGTCATCACCGCGAGCCTACTCCATCCGAAGTTTTTGGCAATCGGCGAACACGTTCTCACGTCCGACGATGAAGAAGAACTTCCTGAGATTGAGATGGGTTGTGCGTACCAGACGAATGACGGGATCGAGATGACACGTCTCCGCCACGTCATGACCGGTCTGAAAGACGCATATGCAATGGAATTACAGAGAGGGTGAGTGGAATGGAGCAAGTAGTGGAGCCTGTACATACAGAAAAAGAAGTGAAAAACGGCAGAGCCATCGTCGTGACATCAGGAAAAGGGGGCGTCGGCAAGACGACGACGACCGCCAACATCGGGACGGGGCTCGCCTTGTCTGGACACTCGGTCTGTCTCGTCGATACCGATATCGGGTTGCGTAACCTCGATATCATTCTCGGACTCGACAACCGGAGCATCTATAACCTCGTCGACGTCATTACAGGACAATGTAAATTGAACCAGGCGCTCGTTCGCGACAAACGGTTCGAAGAGATGTACTTGCTTCCGGCCGCACAGTCAAAAGACAAGACGTCGGTCAATCCTGAGCAAGTGAAAGAGATTGTCGACCAATTGAAGACGGAATATGATTTCGTCTTGATTGACTGCCCTGCGGGGATCGAGCAAGGATTCATGAACGCGATCGCTGGGGCGGACGAGGCAATCGTCGTCACAACGCCAGAGAAGGCGGCCGTCCAAGACGCGGACCGCATCATCGGGATGCTCGAACAAGCGAATCACATCGAAGCGCCGAAACTGATTGTCAACCGGGTGAAAAATCATCTCGTCGAATCAGGCGATATGCTCGACATCGATGACATCATGCGCATCTTGTCGATCGACCTCCTTGGCGTCGTCATCGATGATGAGGAAGTCATTGCCGCTGCGAACCGTGGGGTACCGGTCACGATGAACCCGGACAACAATGCCGGACAAGCGTACCGCAACATCACGCGCCGCATCCTCGGTGAATCAGTCCCGCTCATGTCGATTCAGACGGAGACGGCACCGGTCGGCTTCTGGGCACGACTCATGATGAAATTTGGAATGAAAAAAGCGTAAAGGCAACGAAAGTTGCCTTTTTCTGTCGAAAGGAGAGGTGCACATGAAGTTAATCTACGAACGAACACCTTCCATCGAACGGGCGATGCTCGTAGACGGGGAACGTTTGCTCGAAGTCGAGGAACGCTTCGTCGACCAGTTGTCGGTCGGTACGATCGTCGAGGCTGCGATTGAACGGATTCATCCGTCACTCGGGGCGGCTTTTTTGACGGACGGGGAGACGACGTTCTTTTTACCGATTGCGGAGACGCTTCGCGCGCTCGCCTCGTATCCGGACGTGCCAGCGATCGGACAAGCGGCTGTCGTCGGGGAAAAACGACTCGTGCAAGTGACGAAAGAAGGCATCAACGGCAAGCATCATAAGGTGACAGAAAACATTCGGTTCGGTGGACGCTATCTCGTCTACTTCCCATACGGTCGTCGGAAGTTGTTCAGTCGAAAGCTCGACCTCGTCACGCAGGACCGCCTCTCGAAGTCGGTCGCCCTTTCAGAAGAGGAAGGGGTCCTATTTCGGACGGAGGCCGGCCAAGTGGCACCAGACGCCTTACAGGAAGAACTCGACTTGCTTCGTGATCGTGCGAAAACCGTGATTGAACAGCGCTACGGTCAAGACGAGCTACTATGTGAACATTTCGTACGCCGTCATGCGGTCGAATCAGTCCTTTTGAACGACAAGGAAGGACAGGCGCGCATTGAGCGACTCGACGTCCCTGTGAAACGTCATATCGGCAAAGGACGAATCCCGGAGGCGAAACGTCTCGATGGGATGATTGAAAAGCTCGAAAGTCGTGCCGTCTGGTTAGATGGTGGCGCGTTCGTCTTGATCGAACAAGTCGAGACGATGACCGTCATCGACGTCAACAGCGGGAAGAACGTCGCCGTCAAAGATAAAGGACGTGCGGCCGATACGATCAATGAAGCGGCACTCTATACGATTATGGAACAGTTGCGCTTACGTAATATCGGCGGGATGATCGTCATCGACTTCCTCCGTGGTTCGAAAGAAGGGCAGACCCGACTGCTCAAGAAAATGAAAGAACTCGGGGCACGCGACCCACGTCGTGTCGAAGTGTACGGATTCACACGGATGGGATTGTTTGAAATGTCGAGGGAGCGGACCGGACGCTCGATTCAAGACCGGATGACCTATGCGGGCAAGCCGTCGAAGCTAGCCGTTTTCTCGCAGTTTGAACGCGCGCTCCTCGATCTCAGCGGGCAATACGAGGCGGTCGTCCTCTCGCTACCGAAAAAGTGGCACGACGCTTCCTGGCTTGAATTTGACATCGACGTCCATCTCGTCGAAGGGGATCCGGAGTTTGTCTTTTACGGGACGTCTGCAGAATGTCAGAATTTCTTATCTCGCCGTTGACAATGAATAATTGAGAGTGGTATTATCTATAACGTTAGTTCGTTTGGAAGCACCCAAATGGCTACAACCGCACAGAACGGGTTTTAAAGGTATTTGCCCTGCCCAGGATGGCGAGTCTGAGTTTAACAAGGAGGTGCACGTATATGTACGCAATCATCAAAACTGGTGGTAAGCAAATCAAAGTTGAAGCAGGTCAAGAGATCTACATCGAAAAACTCGATGCTGATGTCGAAGGTACTGTAGAATTCGGTGAGGTTCTTTTCGTTGGTGGTGACGATGTTAAAGTCGGCGCTCCACTCGTAGAAGGCGCTAAAGTTGTCGGTACTGTGGTAAAACACGGCCGCGCTAAGAAGATCACTGTCTTCAAAATGAAAGCTAAGAAAAACTACCGTCGTAAGCAAGGTCACCGTCAGCCTTACACGAAAGTTCGCATCGAGAAAATCGAAGCGTAAGCTATGATTCGGGTCAAGGTAAGACGAGACGAGGCGAAGTCGATTCGCTCCGTCGAAGTGACTGGTCATGCCAATTTTGCAGAACCTGGTTCTGACTTGGTGTGCGCCGGTGTTTCAGCCATCATATTTGGTGCCTATAACGCCGTCGAAACGCTTGCGGGTCAATCGCTTCTTGTAGAAATGGCAGATCAAACAGAGGGTGGTTACTTTTATGTCGAGACGTATCCTGACTTATCACCGCAGGATATGGAACGCACCCAACTGTTATTAGAAGGGATGCTCGTGCAGTTAGACACGATCGCCCAAAGCTACGGTGAATATATCCAAATTGAACAATAGGAGGTGGACCTCATGTTACAATTGAACCTTCAGTTCTTCGCTTCGAAAAAGGGAGTTGGTTCGACTAAAAACGGTCGTGACTCAATTTCGAAACGTCTCGGTGCAAAACGCGCTGACGGACAAACAGTTTCAGCTGGATCAATCCTTTACCGCCAACGCGGTACAAAGATTCACCCAGGTGAAAACGTTGGCCGTGGTGGCGACGACACTTTGTTTGCGAAAGTTGACGGCGTAGTACGCTATGAGCGTCTTGGTCGCGACAAGAAACAAGTGAGCGTTTACCCAGTCGCGTAAGTTGAACGACGCAGAAGACTCTAGCCACTTTTTTGGTTAGAGTCTTTTTTTCTAGGAGAGGATCAAATGGATTCAGAACAGACACTCGAGCTCTTATCGACCGTCCGTCACGAATGGATGAATCGGCTTCAATTGATCTCGCTCTATGCGGCACTCGATCCGACTAAGCTAGAGGAACTTTACGAACGCTATCGGAAACAGGCCGACGAGGAGAGTGCGCTCGTTCGCCTGAACGTGCCACAGACGAGCCTTGTCGTGATTCAAGCGAATTGGGAAGGACGGATGACGTATACGATTTCGACCGACCAACTCGCCATCGATGATGCGCGAGTGGCAGAGATGCTTGTCCGATTGTTAGAAAACACGGACGGGCCGATTCATGTGACGTTCACGGACGGACTGATGGTTCGCGTCACGGGAGATGTCCCGGAAGACGTGCTCACGTCAGCCGATGTGTACGAACAGAACGTAGCGATGACTACGTTTCACATAAAGGAGGGGAAATAAATGTTTGTCGATCAGGTTAATATTTTTGTAAAAGCTGGAGACGGTGGGAAAGGAATGGTTGCCTTCCGCCGCGAAAAGTATGTCCCAGATGGTGGACCTGCAGGTGGTGACGGTGGTCACGGTGGAGACGTCGTCTTCGAAGTAGAAGAAGGATTGCGCACACTCGTTGATTTCCGTTATTCGAAGAAGTTTATCGCCCATGATGGCGAAAAAGGAATGTCAAAAGGGATGCACGGACGTAAAGCGAAGCCGCTCATCGTCAAAGTCCCACCTGGCACAATCGTATTCGACGCAGAGACGGATACGGTCATCGCCGACTTGACGGAGCACGGACAACAAGCGACGATCGCCAAAGGCGGACGTGGCGGACGCGGGAACTGTCGTTTCGCGACACCTGCCAACCCGGCTCCAGAAATCGCTGAGAACGGTGAACCAGGTCAAGAGCGTGAGTTGCGTCTTGAGTTGAAACTCCTCGCAGACGTCGGACTCGTCGGATTCCCGTCTGTCGGGAAATCAACGCTTCTGTCGGTCGTCTCTTCGGCACGTCCAAAAATCGGGGCGTACCACTTCACGACGATCACACCGAACCTCGGTGTCGTCAAGACAGCGGACGACCGCAGCTTCGTCATGGCCGACCTTCCAGGACTCATCGAAGGAGCAAGCCAAGGCGTTGGGCTCGGTCACCAATTCCTTCGTCATATCGAACGGACGAAAGTGATCGTTCACATGATCGATATGAGTGGGATGGAAGGACGCGATCCGTTCGAAGATTACACGACGATCAACCGTGAGCTCGAGTCGTATAACCTACGCCTCCTCGAGCGTCCACAAGTCGTCGTGGCGAACAAAATGGATATGCCGGACGCAGAGGAACATCTCGAAGAGTTCAAGAAGAAGGTAGGAGACGATGTCAAAGTCTTCCCGATCTCTGCTCTCGCACAAGATGGTCTTCGCAACTTGTTGATCGAAGTGGCGAACTTTGTCGATACGACACCTGAATTCCCACTCGATGAGCTTGAAGAGAAGACAGCGACGCCTCGTGTCGTGTATCGTTATGAGAAGGAAGAGAAAGGCTATCAGATTCACATCGATGAGTACGATCGCTTCGTGATCACGGGCCCTCGTATCGAGAAGCTCTTCAAGATGACGAACTTTGACCATGATGAGTCAATCAAGCGATTCGCTCGTCAAATGCGTCAGATGGGCGTCGATGATGATCTTCGTAAGCTTGGTGCCGAAGACGGCAGCGTCGTTGCGATTCTCGACTTCGAATTCGAGTTCGTGGAGTAAGAAAAAAATTATTTGTTAAGAAGAAACGGAGTGTGAAGCTAACGTGGACCCTGTGCCCTCGTCAAGTTTAATTCTATATGTAGTTCTCATCATGTTGTCAGCGTTTTTCTCATCAGCAGAAACGGCGCTTTCAAGTGTAAACCGTGTTCGGATGATTCGGATGGCAGAAGACGGCGACAAAGCCGCTAAACGCGTCCTCAGTCTCGTCGACCGCTTTGACGATACGCTCTCGACGATCCTCGTCGGGAACAACATCGTCAATATCGGTTCGGCGACGGTATCGACCGCCATCGCCACATCAATTTTCAGTGGCGGTACGGGTCTTCTCGTGTCGACGTTCGCGACGACGGTCATCATCTTAATCTTCGGTGAGATCTTACCGAAATCGCTCGCCAAAGAATTTGCGGAGAAGTATTCGCTTCTCATCAGCGGGATTCTCGTGTTCCTCGTCAAAGTCCTCAAACCGGTGACGATGATCTTCACTGGCTTGAAGAAGTTGACGCTTCGGATGATCGGGATGAAAGCCAAGGAGCCGTCAGTCACGGAAGAAGAGTTGAAAGTGCTCGTCGATATGGGAGAAGAAGAAGGTGTGCTTGGTGAGACGGAAGCTGAGCTCGTCCATAGCGCCTTCGCCTTCAACGATATTACCGTCGATGACGTCTTGACGCCGCGAATCGATATTTTGGCAGTCGACATCGACGATTCGCTCGATGAAATCAAAGACACGATTTTCAGTGGTGGACATTCACGTTTGCCGGTCTACAAAGACTCGATTGACAACGTCATCGGTGTCTTGTCAGAACGTGACTTCTTGCGTTCGATGATGAAGGATGAAGTGACGGATGTCCGTTCGCTCATTCGACCGCTCACGTATGTGTCACCGCAGACGAAATTGATTGAACTACTTCCGATTCTCCAACAGAAACAATCTCACATGGCTGTCGTCCTCGATGAATTTGGGGGCACGGCGGGTCTGATCACGTTAGAAGACATGCTCGAGGAGCTCGTCGGCGACATCTGGGATGAGCACGACGAATCTGTCGTCTATCTCAGACGTCTCCGTGAAGGCGTATACGAGTGTATGGCTGACATGAACGTCGATGAATTCGCCGAAGAGATGGGGATTGCGGAACCAGACGTCGATTCCAACACGATGGGCGGTTGGTTCGTAGAATTACTCGGCGACATCCCGGAGAAAGGTGCGCAAGTGACGTATCAAGACTTGACGTTCACCGTTCTCCACGTGGAAAAACGCCGTGTCCGGAAACTGTTAGTGGAGACTGGACAATCACAGCAAGAAGACATGCAAGAAGAAGCATAAAGAAAAGGGATGATTCGCCACGAGCGAATCATCCCTTTTTGTGTTAGACCGATTGGCGCTCGATGCGCTCAATCAATTCGTATGGACGTACTTTATAGATGGCGTATGGCATATAGACGGGATCAATCGCATCGAGGAAGCGCATCTGGAAGTGCTCCCGTTTGATATAGTCGCCGACATTATGAGCATCGACTTTGTGGAATCCGACTTCTTGCGTTTCTCCGGCTTGTGGTCGAAGTTCTCCAGACACATATTTCGCGCGGAACGTGACGCAGAGGACACGGGACGATACGTTTTGATAAATCCCGGTGATGCCTTCTACTTCGATTTTCACACCTGTCTCTTCGTCCACTTCACGGTGGATTGCGTCGACGAGCGATTCATGTTCTTCGACCTGTCCGCCCGGCATCTCGAACGAGTCGTTCCGATGCATGTTTTTGACAAGGAGGACCTCACCCGCTTCGTTCGTAATATACGCCGTCACACAAACGATGGCACGCGGCGGCGTATAGTGACCGGTCGGCATCATGAACTCTTCGCTTGACTTGATATACAAGTCTTTTCCGAGGCGGGCCCGTTTTTTCATGGCATCCCGTCTTAACGCGCTGCCGCGATAATCTCGCTCGACTTGCTCATAGTGTTCACGGTCCCGATATTCCCATAATGCCATGACCTCGGATTTGTCTTCGGTCACCCAGCGTCCGACGAGGCGAGCGCCATGGGACGCTTGAATCGGATAGATGTATGTATGGAAGAAGTCGGTGAATTCTTGCAGGCGTTCAGGTCGAATCGTATACGTTTTACGGCGATGGAACATGGTGATTCCTCCTTTTTCGTTGTGCGGTGTCCTGTATGTGTGACCGCGATTCGCTTACATAGTTCTTATTCGACAGATGTGAGCGTTTCCCTTTGCAACAAAAAAAGAATCAGCGCTGGTTACGCTGATCCTTTCACATGTTTTGGTTGCTGGCGAAGATGGCGGACGACGAGAACGATTCCGATGGCCAGTGCCAAGAAGGGCAGGATGTCGTCCATGAAATGACCGATCATGCGCCAGTTGTTGCCGAGCATCATCCCGACATGAATGAAGACGAATGACCAGACGGCGAAAATGAGTGTCGTCACCGACAAGAATTTTCGGAACGACAGGCGCATCACGCCCGCACTCACGGCGAACAGTTGGCGCCAGAAGAGACTGAGGCAGACAATCCATGCCCCGTATTTCTCAAACCAGCGCTCGGCACGAAGCTGCTTGTCTTGGCGAATCCGGAAATATCCATACAGCTTCAAGGCGACGGGACGTCCGCCGTATCGACCAATCCAGTAAAGACCAATCTGACTGAGCGTGAAAGAGAACCACGCCAGTAGGAATGTTAGGAAGAAGGACGCGTCATGTGAATCGACGAGAAAGCCACCATATGCGAGAACGAGTTCGTTCGGGATGAATTGAATGAAGATACCGATGGGAATGCTGAAAACACCGCATACGGCGAGCATGTGCTCGAGGACGTTCATGACGAATCCTCCTTTCGAGTTGATTTCAGGAAAGTTGTTCCATCCATCAGTATAACGGACATGACTGAAAAGAAAAAGAAGAGATGTCACATATTCGTGACGTCTCTTCAATCTAATTCAGATACGAGGATACCGAGCCGGTCGAGCTCTTTCACGGCGGCATCGATTGCTTCTTGATGATCGGCTTCAAGTGTATGGACGTGTAATCCTCCGGTCAGTTGAGAAAGCGGAGAGGCACCGTGCGCTTTGACCCGTTCGAGGAAGGCACGGACGTCACGTCGGCTCTTCACCATGAGTTGTCCGGTGATGGATCCGTAAACAGGGTGATCGATGATGACGTCTTTGATGGTGACCCCTTCATCGACGATAGCATTCATTTCTGCCTCCATCTCCTCTGCCGTATGGCGGCAAGCCACCTTTTTCGAATAAGTAGACGGGGTGAGGTCACCTTGCAAATAGACGTAACCACGAGCGGTCGCGACGATTTGGTGACCTTTTGCTTTTAAGAGCGACAAGTCTTGGACGATGACTTGGCGACTGACAGATACGTGCCTCGCCAGTTCAGATCCTGTGATCGGTTCATTGCTCGATTCGATCAATTGAAGTAAAGTGCGACGGCGTTCTTCACCGGCTAAACGTTTGTTCATGATGTTCGACTCTCCTTGCTAAAGTGACGATGGCATCGGCGAGGGCCGATGTGTCTTCGACGGTCGTTTGCGCGCCGAAGGAAATGCGGACGAGTCCGTGGCATGCGCTCGTCTCATATCCGAGTGCTTCAAGCATGCGGTTCGGTCCATTCTGACCGGCGCGGCATGCGGACCCGGCTGATACTTGGAACCCGAGATCGTCGAGCTCGGTCATCCACCATTGTCCATCGCGTTGATGAGATACGAAGGAGAAGATAGCGGGACTTTGTTCGTCAAACTCGAGCCAATGGACATACGCTGACGTCTTCTCTTTCAAGATAGCACGAAATGCCATGAAATTTCTCTGAAAACGTGTCAATTGCTCCTGACGTTCCCCGAGCGCTTTGACGAAGGCGCTGATTCCGGGAACATCGATCGTACCTGGGCGAATCCCATATTGATGATGACCTGGGTAGTAAGGTGGTGGAATCAAGCGTTCCATATAGAGGGCACCGATTCCTTTTGGCCCCCCAACCTTATGGGCACTGAATGAGTAAGCGTCGATTCCCTCTACGGAAATCGGGATTTTCCCAAGTGCCTGTACGCCGTCCACGTGAAAGAGGATCTTCTTATATTTGAGAAGACATTGGATATGGTGGAGCGGTAACACCCAACCTGTGTCGGAATTGACGTGCTGGAGAGTGACGAGTCCGATGTCACGGTCAAGTAAGTGCGTGAACGTATCCATATCAAACTTTCCGTCCTTCAGTTTCAACCGATGGACGATGACCCCTTCTCGTTCCCATTCTTCAAGTAAGAGGGCAACCGAATCGTGTTCGTGCCAGGACGTGATCACTTCTTTCCCCTTCATTCGTTTCCGCAAGCTCGTCAGTGCGATGTAGTTACTCTCCGAGCCACTCCCGGTGAATAATAATTTCCCTCGTAACATATCAAGCCCGAGCGCCTGTTTGATCAAACGTCGCGCCTCTGTCAAATAGTCTTCAGCCATATATCCATGTGCGTGGAGTGATGATGGGTTCCCATAAACGTTTTTGGCCATAGCCACGTAATGGTCTAATGCTGCATGTGTCATAGGATGTGTAGCGGCGTAGTCGAAGTAGCGGTTCATCATGGACTCCCCTTTTCTCATGTTGTCTTCTACACAAAATTATGCGAAACTAGTTTACAAGTCAACATTACATATGAAAAACAGGTGATATACAAGTGTCTTTACAGATAAAGAAAACCGACATTTTGATTATCGGAACAGGACTTGCTGCCGTCGCGACGGCGCTTCATGTGCCATCCTCGTTGTCTGTTCTCCTCGTCTCAAAGGGTGAGGTGGCGTCGACGAACTCTGATTTGGCACAAGGAGGCATTGCGAGCTCGTATCTAGAGGAGACGAGTGAGGCACATAAAGAAGACACGATGCTTGCTTCGAACAGGACATCGTGCTCAGAACGTGTCGACATTCTCGTAAAAGAAGGTCGTCGAGCGATTGAAGAGATGGAACGGTTCGGTGTCCGCTTCGATCGTGACGAAGACGGATATGCCCTCGGACGAGAAGGGGCACACCAGTTGCATCGCATCTTTCATGCCGGGGGTGACGAGACGGGTCGACATGTGATGCGACAGTTACGTCGGTCATTACCGGACAATGTCAGCATTCTGGAGCATGTTCTCGTCCATGACCTTGTGATGAAGGAAGGGCGTGTTGTCGGTGCGCTAGCCTTTCACCATGAGGAAATGCTTCAGATGGAGGCCGGTGCAGTCATTCTCGCGACAGGAGGAATCGGTGGTCTGATCGATTGGACCTCGAACGCCAAAACGGTGACCGGTGACGGGCTTGTCTTGGCGAACCGATGCGGGGCGAAGCTGACGCACTTACAACGAATCCAATTTCATCCCACATTGCTTGCTGCCGAGGAACCGCATCTCGTCACCGAAGCGCTCCGTGGTGCCGGTGCCAAGCTTGTCGATGCATCCGGAAACCATGTGATGGCGCACGAGCCGCTCGGAAGTCTCGCTCCTCGCGATGTGGTGGCGCGCGTCCTGACCGACCATGTCGGACCCGTCTTTCTCGATACGACAAAGGTGACGCGACTGCGTGACCGCTTCCCAAAACTCGTTGCGACGTGTGACAAGCTAGGAATCGACCTTCGACAAATCCCCGTTCGCCCAGGGCTTCATTTTCATATGGGTGGAATCGAAGTGGATGAATCGGGTCGAACGGACGTCGATGGCCTATACGCCGTCGGGGAAGTGGCGGATGCTGGTGTACATGGAACGAATCGGCTGGCATCGAACTCACTCTTGGAATGTTGGGTGTTCGGAAAACGTGTCGCCGAGGCGCTTCAGGTGAACGATGCATCCTTAGCGACGAGCGATGTGATGGTGTATGACATCTCACCTGAAACGTTTCAGGCGTTTCGTCATCAAATCGGTAAATGGTTGACGATTTCACCGAACTTGGATGAATTGAAATGTTTCTTACAAAATACCCAAACGTTGACCTTGACGAAACACGTGACAAGACAATTAAGTGAACAAACTTTACAACTCGATGCGGCGCGCCTTCTCGCGCAAAGCATCCTCGAAATGGAGAGGTACGATGAACACGATTTATCTACGCGAACAGCTGCGACAGTTTCTGATTGAGGATATCGGATATGGGGATTTGTCGAGTGAACTAATCGATGAACTAGACGAGTCAGTCGCGACCGTCATCGCGAAAGAGCATGGCGTTTTCTGCGGAAAACCGATCGTCCGTGAACTCGCAATCATGCAGCAACTCGACTTGGTGGATTGTCAAGAAGACGGAAGTCGAATTGCACCCGGCGATGTACTCATCGTCTTGAAAGGAAAGACTCGTGTCTTGTTAGAGACAGAACGCGTCCTGTTGAATGTGATTCAGCGGATGAGCGGGATTGCGACGATGACCCGGCAGTGCGTCGATGCGCTCGGTGACGACTCGATTCACGTCACGGATACACGCAAGACGACACCGGGACTTCGGATGCTTGAGAAATATGCGGTACGTGTCGGCGGGGGATATAACCATCGGCTCCGTCTCGACGATGCCGTCATGATCAAAGACAATCATATCGTCGCCCTTGGCGGTGTGGCAGAAGCCGTTCACGCGGCGCGCTCGAAAGTAGGGCATACGACGCCGATCGAGGTCGAGGTCGAATCGTTCGACCAACTCATCGAGGCGATTCAAGTGAATCCGGATATTGTGATGCTCGATAATCGGACACCGGATGAATTGCGAGAATGGGTCCGGCATATCCCGAACCACATCACAATCGAAGTATCCGGCGGCATCACGCTCGACACGATTGCCGACTATCGGGGGATTCGAATCGATGTCATCTCTCTCGGTCAATTGACCCATTCGGTGCGAGCGCTCGACTGTAGTATGAATTTACAAGGAGGAATGAAATATGCAACTACTCGGAACACTCCCATCGACGTACGCTAATCTGTCGGTGGAGGAAATGGAGACACGGATTCAGGCGGTCAAAGACCGACTCGGGACACGTCTCTTCTTACCGGCGCATCATTATCAAAAAGACGAGGTCGTCCAGTTCGCGGACGCGACAGGAGATTCGCTCCAGCTCGCACGGCTCGCGGAACAGATGAGCGAAGCGGAATTCATCGTCTTCTGTGGTGTGCATTTCATGGCAGAGACGGCAGACATGTTGACACGGGATGACCAAATTGTTGTTTTACCCGACATGCGCGCCGGCTGTTCGATGGCAGACATGGCCGATATCGATCAGACAGAGATTGCGTGGGAAGAACTGACGGAACGATTCGGGGATGGGATCATCCCAATCACATATGTCAATTCAACGGCGGCCATCAAAGCGTTCGTCGGGCGTCACGGCGGGGCGACCGTCACATCGTCCAATGCACATGAGATCGTCCGTTGGGCGCTTGAGGCAGGCGAACGCATCTTGTTCCTTCCAGATCAACACCTCGGACGGAATACGGCATACGATCTCGGGATCCCGCTCGAGGCGATGGCCTTATGGGATCCGCTCCGTGAAGAATTGGTCGCCGAGGGGGATGACGAGCAAGTGAAGGTCATCTTGTGGAAAGGACACTGCTCCGTTCACGAGAAGTTCACGGTGTCGCAAATTCAAGCATTCCGTGAGCGCGAACCGGATCGTCGTATCATCGTCCATCCGGAATGTACGTTTGACGTCGTCCAGGCATCGGATGAGGCCGGCTCGACGTCGTATATCATCGACAAGATTGATGCGAGTGCACCGGGAACGAAATGGGCGGTCGGGACCGAGATGAACCTCGTGAACCGGTTAGCGGCAACATACCCGCACCTCGATATCGTCTCGTTAAACCCGTTCATGTGTCCGTGTTTGACGATGAACCGAATCGACTTGCAACATCTGCTTTGGGCGCTCGAGTCGCTCGAGACAGATCCTGTCAACGTGATTCGTGTCGATGCTGATACGACAGAATGGTCAAAACGCGCACTTGAACGCATGCTCGCACGTTAATCGCTTCAGGACAGGCAAACGCCTGTCCTTTTTTCATATGGCTCGTTATGGTACAATAAATGCAGTTTTTCCGACCGAAAAGGAGAGTACACCGTGATTGAATTCGTAAAAGGACCCGTCGCCTATGTGTGTGCGGAATATATAACGTTAGATGTCTCGGGCGTCGGCTACAAAGTACATGTGCCTAACCCGTTTTTTTATCGCGAACAAGACGAACATGTAATCGTGTTTACGCATCATTACGTCCGTGAAGATCAACAGACGCTATACGGTTTCCGGTCACGCCGGGAACGGGAGCTTTTCAATAAACTCCTGAGTGTCAGCGGCATCGGACCAAAAGGGGCACTCGCCATCGTCGCCTCGGGTGATATCGACGCGTTGATCGATGCGATTGAAACCGAGAACGAGAAGTATTTGACCAAGTTCCCGGGAGTCGGGAAGAAGACGGCCAAACAGATGGCACTCGACTTGAAAGGAAAGCTATCCGAGCTTGCACCGGATTATGTGCCGAACGAAGGGTTGTTCGCGCAAGGTGCGTCTGAACTCGACGAGGCGTGTGAGGCGCTCGTCGCCCTCGGATATTCTGAACGAGAGATCGCGAAAGTCCGCAAAGCATTGAGCGGAGAGATCTTGACGACCGACGCGTACATAAAACGCGCGCTACAGCTGTTATTGAAATAAGGAGGAAGCTATGGACGAACGATTGTTGTCACAATCTCATCAGCAATATGAAGACTCTGAAGAGTGGAGCTTACGTCCGCAGCGCTTCGAGCAATATATCGGGCAAGAAAAGGCGAAAGGGAATTTGTCGGTCTTCATTCAGGCCGCCAAACTTCGCAGTGAGACGCTCGACCACGTCCTGTTATACGGACCCCCGGGACTCGGGAAGACGACGCTCGCGCAAATCATCGCCAACGAGATGGGTGTCGGGATCAAGACGACAGCCGGACCGGCGATTGAGCGACCAGGTGATTTGGCGGCAATTCTCTCGACTCTTGAGCCAGGTGACGTCTTGTTTATCGATGAGATCCACCGCTTGAGCCGGACGATTGAGGAGATTCTTTATCCGGCGATGGAAGACTATTGTCTCGACATCGTCTACGGACAAGGAGAGATGGCACGAAGCGTCCGCATCGACTTGCCACCGTTCACGCTCGTCGGGGCGACGACGCGTGCCGGGATGTTATCGGCGCCGCTTCGGGACCGTTTCGGGGTCACGTTGAAGCTCGAATATTATGAGACGCATGAACTCGCGGCAATCGTCAGTCGGACGGCCCAGCTGTTCCGCCTTTCGATTTCACCTGAAGCGAGCGGCGCGATTGCGAAGCGTTCGCGAGGGACGCCACGAATTGCAAACCGTCTCTTGCGTCGAGTCCGTGACTTCGCGCAGGTAGCCGGGACGAAAGAAATCGACCCTGTGCTCGCATCTGATGCGCTCGACCGTCTACACGTCGATGCGCTCGGGCTCGATGAAGTCGACCATCGCTTGCTTCGAGCTATGGTGGAGCGGTTCGGGGGTGGACCGGTCGGACTCGAGACGCTCGCCGCAACGATCGGTGAGGATGCTCAGACAATCGAGGACGTCTATGAGCCATATTTACTACAACAAGGGTTCTTGCAGCGTACGCCGCGAGGACGGATGATCACACAGTTTGCCAAGTCGCATTTTGGTTATGAAGAGGAAGAGGAGTAAGGTATGCAAGACATTCAATTGAACGTAAACGATTATGATTTTGAATTGCCAGAAGAGTTGATCGCGCAAGTTCCGTTGCTCGATCGGACGAGCTCACGTCTGCTCGTGTTGGACCGTGAGACAGGAGACATCGAGCATCGTCATTTCCGTGACGTGCTCGATTACTTGAACGAGGGGGATGCGCTCGTCGTCAACGATTCGCGCGTCTTACCGGCTCGTCTTTTCGGAGCGAAACAAGAAACAGGCGGGAAAGTCGAGTTACTCTTGTTGAAGCAGACGGAGGACGATGTGTGGGAAGCACTCGTCAAACCAGCGAAAAAAGTTCGCGTCGGTTCCATCGTCGAGTTCGGGGACGGACTTCTCCGCGCGGAATGTGTCGAAGAACTCCCGGAAGGGGGCCGTCGTTTCAAGTTTGACTACGACGGAATCTTCTACGAGATTTTAGACGAGCTCGGAACGATGCCGCTCCCACCATACATCCGCGAGCAACTTGACGACCAAGATCGTTATCAGACGGTCTATGCGCGTGAACGAGGTAGTGCAGCCGCTCCAACAGCGGGTCTTCATTTCACCGAAGAACTGCTCGAGGCAGCGAAGGCGAAAGGGGTTCGCTTGATCCCGCTCACGCTTCACGTCGGTCTCGGTACGTTCCGTCCGGTGACGGCTGATTCAATCGAAGAACATACGATGCATAGTGAATATTTCGAGTTGTCCGAGGCATCGGCAGCCGCGCTCCGAGATGTGCGGACGAAGGGCGGTCGCATCTTTGCGGTCGGTACGACGTCAACACGTACACTTGAAACGATTATGCGAGACCATGGAGACTTCGTCGAGTCATCGGGCTGGACGGACATCTTTATTTATCCTGGAGTCGAGTTGAAGGCGATCGATGGATTGATTACAAACTTCCATCTCCCTAAATCGACGCTCGTCATGCTCGTCTCGGCATTCGCGACGCGCGACATCATCTTACACGCTTATCGGACTGCGGTCGCAGAACGATACCGCTTCTTCAGCTTTGGAGACGCGATGCTCATCACGAGGAAGGAAGTAACAAAATGACAAAACATGCAGTCACATACGAACACATTCACACATGTAAACAGACGGGAGCGCGGCACGGAATCGTCCATACGCCGCACGGGTCGTTCGAGACACCGGTCTTTATGCCAGTAGGGACTCAAGCGAGCGTCAAGACGATGGCACCAGAGCAAGTCAAGGCGATGGGTGCGAACATTATCTTGTCGAACACGTACCATTTGTGGGTTCGCCCAGGACATGAGGTCATCAAACAAGCTGGTGGTCTTCATAAGTTCATGAACTGGGATGGCGCGATTCTCACGGACTCGGGCGGATTCCAAGTGTTCTCGCTTGCCGACCTTCGGAATATTCAAGAAGAAGGCGTCCATTTCCGTAACCACTTGAACGGCGACAAGTTGTTCTTGTCACCGGAGAAGGCGATGGAGATTCAAAACGCGCTCGGGTCGGATATCATGATGGCATTCGACGAGTGCCCGCCTTACCCGGCGACACATGAATACATGAAAAAATCGGTCGAGCGTACGAGTCGCTGGGCAGAACGTTGCCTTGAGGCACATGAACGTCCAGAAGACCAAGCCCTCTTCGGCATCATCCAAGGTGGCGAATATGAGGACCTTCGTCGTCAAAGCGCACAAGACCTCGTCTCACTTGATTTCCCAGGATATGCGGTCGGTGGACTCTCGGTCGGTGAACCGAAAGACGTCATGTATCGTGCCCTCGAGTTCACGACGCCGCTCATGCCGGAAAACAAACCGCGCTATTTGATGGGTGTCGGTTCACCGGATGCATTGATTGAAGGATCGATTCGTGGGATCGATATGTTCGACTGTGTCCTCCCGACACGGATTGCACGGAACGGGACGCTCATGACATCAAAAGGTCGCGTCACGATCAAGCAGGCGAAGTATAAGACAGACTTCGGTCCGATCGATGAGAAGTGTGACTGCAACACGTGTAAGAATTACTCGCGTGCGTATGTCCATCACTTGATTCGTGCGGACGAGATGTTTGGCCTTCACTTATGTACGACACATAACCTTCACTTCCTCGTGAAGTTGATGGAGCAGGTTCGTCAAGCGATTCGCGAAGACCGTTTGCTCGATTTCAAAGAAGAGTTCTTCGAAGAATACGGCTACAACAAGCCGAACGCGAAGAATTTCTAAGCAAACGTGTCGGACATTGTGTGACAATGCTTCAGTTTCACGGTATAATGAACCTGATATTGAAGGAAAGGGTGAATGTTACTCATGGAAACAATCGTTGCGTTATTACCAATGATCTTGATTTTCGTCGTATTTTACTTCTTGTTGATTCGTCCACAGACGAAACGCCAAAAAGAAGTACAAGCGATGCAAAACGCCCTCGAGCGTGGCGACAGCGTTGTCACAATCGGCGGTTTACACGGCGTCGTTCATCAAATCGAAGACACACATGTCGTTTTGAAATGCGATCAATCGCTTCTCCGTTTCAACCGAAGCGCAGTTGCGGAAGTCGTGAAAAAAGCGAATGCCTCATTTGAGGAATAAGTAAGTAAGCGTCTGACCATTATGGTCGGACGCTTTTTTGTGTGGATAGAAGTTGGGGGAGAATTCTTCGGGCGGCCTCTTGTCCACCGTAAACAGCTCTTGCGAATGGACCGATAATCAAATCCGCATAGGCACCTGTCAAGTAAAGTCCGGGTGTCCATTCAAGATGCTCGTTCAAGACAGGTGTCCCACATGGCGTGAGAGGAAGAGTGAGCTGATCGATTAGTGGCTGCAAGAAGGTTTCTTTCACAGGATGCGGTCGGATTCCTGTACAACAGACGACTTCTTGTCCGGCAAGTTGTTGACCGTTCACGAATAACGAACCACTGTCCCGCTCGACTTCTCCGATAATATGCGTCACGGCGTTCGTTTGAATAAGGCGTTTCACTTTTAAGACGAGATCGTTCGGAGCGGAACCCGGCTTTCGTTCACGGGCGATGAATGATCGCTTTGTCGTCCAGTCTTGTTTCAGGCGATGGAAGTCAACTAATCCTTTCGGTCCCATGAACTGCCGATCGGCGTCAAATTGACTCACTTCTAGTGGTCGTCTCGTTACGAGTGTCACGTGATGACCTTGATTGACACGTTTCACGACATAATGAAGTGCTGTGATGCCACCGCCGACGACAATCACTTCATCTGATTCGTCCGAAGGATCTTTCATGAAAACGTGTCGGCAACGTTCGTCTGCCCATTCGGGTAACACGACATTAGCGGATTGACCAATCGCGACAATGACCGAATCCGCGACGATGAGACGGCGGTCTGTTCGGACGTGATAGTGCGCTCCATCTTTTCGGAGCGTCATCACCCGTTCATTGCCGAGGAATCGCTCCTCGAGGCGATACGCGTTCCATGACGATTCGGCATGATCGTTGAACAGTTCGAGCGAAGGGCGACCGAACGTATCTTTGAAATGATTGGAACGATACGCATAACGAGATGCGAATTGCTTCAAGGCGTGCGGATTCGAAGAAACGTGGTGCACGCGAGTCGAACGAAGATGTGACATGGAAATGGAGGAGGTTTGCTGTTTCCAATTCGTAAGCGGGTCATTGTGTCGGTCGACAATCAGAACATCTTCTAAACGCCCACCTTGTTCCATATATGAGATGGCGAGTGTCATTCCATGAACACCTGCCCCAATAATTAATAATGATGTCTTCTCAACATTCATGTGAATACCTCTCAAAACGTAATTATTACGATTTAAAGTATACAAACATGACTTCTTTTTGTCAAAACGAAATCGAAGAAACATTCATCCACCTCATTTAGAAAAATCGATTTGCTTAATGAAAACGTTTGCATTAATGTCGAATTGAGAAGAAATTCGAGATGAAGGAGAACGAATGACATGGACGTGAAACGATTGGTACGACCGATGAAGAAGTGGAAAGGGTGGACGTGGAAGCGAAATAGCAACAAACAGAAGGGGCGTTCGTCTCTCAGAAGACGGATGTCGATTGCGCTGATTCCGACGATCATCGCTCTCGTTCTCGTCGGAGCGCTCGGGTCATACCAGTTGAGACAATCGACTGCTGCGTACGACCGAGTCCTGAACGAGGGGACAGAGGAGATGCTGTTAGCAGAAAATCTGTCGCTCGCGGTGACCGATGCAGAACGGTATTTAAATTACTATATGCTCGTCGCCAACCCGAAAACACTTATTAGTCTACAAAGTGTCCAGGAACAGCGTGACGAATTAATGTCAGCACTCAAGGCATCGTCTTCAGATGAAAAGGTCTTGTCTTGGTTAGGGGATTTAGAGAAGTTTAATGAACTGTTGGACCGTGAGATGACTCGTGCCATCGAACTTCGCCAACAACAAGATGAGATTGGCTACAAGACGGTACTGAATACGAGCGTGACCCCGACGACGGACCGTGTTCGGATGACGGTGACGGACCTTGTCGAATACAAAGGAGAACTCCTTGCGTCCGAGACGAAAGCCGTACAGGCCGAGGCGGAGAGTTCAATCCTTTGGATGCTTGTCATTAGCGTCGTTGGTGTCGTAATCGGAATTCTGTCCATGCTTGCCTTGCAACGCCTCTTCTTAAAACCGATCAATCGACTTGGTCGTCAAGCGCGAATCATGGCAGGCGGCGATTTGACAGGAGAGGATATTGAGGTCGCCTCGAACGATGAGCTCGGCGATCTTGTCACGGCATTCAACGAGATGAAACACAACCTCGTCGGATTGATTCGTCGAGTGGGTGAAGCCTCAGATAAAGTAACAGCCTATTCTGAAGAACTTTACGCGAGCACGGACCATGTCGCGACGACGACCCAAGGTGTCTCACGATTGTTCGAAGACATGAACGTGGCGGCCCAAGGATCGTCTAAACGAGCAGAGGAAGGGACGATTGGAGTGAATCAAGCGGTCGATGGATTGAATCAGATCGCGGCAGCCTCACAAGGGGTGAACGAACAGACGATTCATACACTTGAAGCGGCAAACGGTGGACTTGAGACCGTTCAATTAGCGGAGAAACGGATGCAGGAGATTCGTCGTGCCAATGAGCTGACACAACAGATGGTGACCCGTCTTTCAAACCAATCGCTTGAAATTGAAAAGATCACCCGTTCCATCACCGCCATCACGGAACAGACGAACTTGCTTGCCCTCAATGCGGCCATTGAGGCGGCACGCGCCGGTGAACATGGAAAAGGATTTGCAGTCGTCGCGGCTGAGGTACGTAAGCTCGCCGAAGAGTCGAAGCAATCTGCCATTCAAATTCAGACTGTGGTCCGGGATATCCAGCGTGATACGGAACAAGTCGAGACGGCGTTCGAAGAATCGAGCGTCCATGTCGAGAGTGGGGTATCCCAAATGGGGGAAGTCGCGTCAGCGTTCCGTGAGATCGTGTCGGTCATCGAAGAGACGTCACGTCAGATGAGTGAGATTGCAGCGGCGACGGAAGAAGTGAGTGCGAATACGACAGAAGTCGCTGTTTCGGTCGAGGATATGTCTACGAATGCGGTCTCGACGCAACGAAGTGTCGAAGAAGCGGGGGCCAATGTCGAGGAGCAACTCGCGGCCATCCAGGAAATCAACAGTATCGCCGAGACGATGAGTCACATGTCGTCCGAATTAAAAGATGTCGTCCATGTGTTTAAAACGAGATAATAAATGCCCTGACGCGAGGCGTCAGGGCATTGCTCATTACATTAATAGGATAAGACTCGTCGCCATGACGATCATCCCGGCGACCATTCCGTACATCGAATGATGGGCATGCCCATATTCACGGGCCGCAGGGAGCAACTCATCGAGCGAGATGAATACCATGATCCCGCCGACTGCTGCGAACAACAGACCGAAGACGGTGTCGCTCAAGAACGGCATGAGAATTAAAAATCCGATGGCAGCCCCAGCTGGCTCGGCGAGACCCGATAACATGGAGAGCTTGAACGCCTTCTTCCGTGAACCGGTCGCATAATAAATCGGGACGGAGACGGCGATCCCTTCTGGAATGTTATGCAGCGCGATGGCGATGGCGATGGCGACACCGACTGTCGGATCATCGAGCGCTGAGATGAACGTCGCGAGTCCTTCCGGGAAGTTGTGAATCCCGATGGCGAGTGCCATGAAGATTCCCATTTTCTTTAAGCGATTTTGTGTTTCCGGATGTTGAATCGCAGTTGTTTCATTTGTCGCTGTCGTCGCCAACTCTTGCGTGGACGGGTCGTTCTGCATCGATTCGACGAATTTGACCTCGTGTGGATTCTCCATTTTCGGAATGAACTTATCAATCATTCCAATTAAGAACATCCCTCCGAAGAACGCGAGGACGGTGTAAATCGTTCCGGTGTATTCCCCGTGTGCGCCGACGAGCTCCTCGAGCGCTTTCGGGAAAATCTCGATGAATGATACGTAAATCATGACGCCTCCGGAAAATCCGAGAGAGATGGACAAGAAGGCCGTGTTCGTCCGTTTCGCAAAGAATGCGATCATACTCCCGATTCCTGTCGCAAGACCTGCGAACAAGGTGAGGAGGAACGCAAAAATAATTGTGCTGTCCATGTGGTAAGACTCCTTTGATGTTGTGATGTTAGCTACATCATACATGAAGTTTTGCCCTTGTGCAACATTTAGTCTTATGCGCAAATTAAGGCGTCATTTCAGTAAAGAGACGTTACAATTTTAGGAAAATGATTGATAAATGTTTAGAAAATTTGTAATGTTAACGAGAGAAGTTATATCAAGAACAGTGGTTTAGAAAGGAAATAGTCGTATGTACAAAAAAGGCAATATTGCGATTTTTGCAATCATCATGATTGCGACAATCCTGCTCGCTGTGTTCTCGACACCTTGGGTCGTCAAGAACACGAACCTCGGACTCGACTTAAAAGGTGGATTCGAAGTTTTGTATGAAGTACAACCGCTCGAAGACGGCGACGTCATCGACGAGTCGGCGATGAATGCAACCGTTCGCGCCATCAACAACCGAATCAACGTCCTCGGGGTATCCGAACCGGACGTTCGAATCGAAGAGAACAACCGAATCCGTGTCCAGCTCGCTGGCGTGTCGAACCAAAACGAAGCGCGCGAAGTCATCTCGTCTACGGCGCAATTGACGTTCCGTGACGTGAACGACAACGTCTTGCTCGACGGGAAAGATTTGGCGCCACGTGGTGCGGCTCTTGGGTACGATCCTAACAGCGGGGAACCAGTTGTTGAGTTAACCTTACAATCGGCTGAAAAATTTGGTGAAGTAACTGCTGAAATCGCACAGCTTCCCGAACCTGAGAATCGCCTCGTCATTTGGCTCGATTATGAAGAAGGCGACACATACGAGGAAGAGATTCAAAAAGAGAACTCGAAGATTGTGTCAGATGCCCGAGTCACGAGTCAAATCTTGTCGGACAAAGCTATCATTTCAGGTGGAGATATTACAGCTGAGAGCGCAAAGCAACTCGCCGACATCTTGAACGCAGGGGCGCTCCCGGTAAAACTTGATGAAATCTACTCGACGTCGGTATCGGCTCAGTTCGGTCAAGACGCATTAGAAGAGACGGTATTTGCCGCTTCTATCGGGATTATTGCCGTATTCATCTTCATGTTGTTCTTCTATCGTCTACCAGGACTCGTGTCAATCATCACACTTGTTTTGTATATCAACTTGATCATGTTGTTCTTCAATGGGATTAACGCGGTCTTGACGCTCCCAGGGATTGCAGCACTTGTCCTCGGGGTCGGGATGGCGGTCGATGCGAACATCATTACGGCGGAACGAATCAAAGACGAACTGCGCTCCGGGAAGTCAGTCTTATCGGCGTTCCG
Source organism: Exiguobacterium sp. MMG028 (assembly GCF_027947425.1). Lineage (NCBI taxonomy): Bacteria > Bacillati > Bacillota > Bacilli > Caryophanales > Exiguobacterium > Exiguobacterium sp. MMG028. The sequence continues at coordinate 1,114,176 of NZ_JAQJIN010000001.1, read as the reverse complement.
TGCCGGTAACCGCCGGTCGCTCAGTACAATCATCGATGCCAACTTGACGACGCTCATCTCGGCTGCAGTCTTGTTCTATTTCGGACAAAGCTCGGTCAAAGGATTCGCCGTCATGCTCATGATTTCGATCGGGATGACGTTCATCTCGAACGTATTCATCTCACGTTATTTGATGCACCTCCTTGTCTCAAGTCGTCTGTTCGACAAACGTAAAGGATGGTTTGGTGTGAAGGAGAGTGAAATCCGTGAACTTTAAGCTTACTGAATGGAATTACGTCAAACATATGCGCACGATGTTCTTAGTCTCGACGGCAATCGTCGTTCTCGGAATCGGTCTCTTGTTCTTCCGAGGATTGAACCTTGGGATCGACTTCGCTTCAGGAACACGTGTCGAGGTATTAACAGAAGAGCGTGTCTCACAAGAAGAGTTTACGCAAGCGTTCAATGATGCAGGGATTGACCAAGAAATCTCGAGCGTCCAATATGCCGACGAAGGTCGTTTGGCTTATGTGACGTTCGTCGGACAACTAGGGCAAGAAGAAGTCGCGAGCGTCAAGACGGCGTTCACGGAGCAGTTCGGTAACGACCCGAATATCAGCACCGTGTCGGCTCAAGTCGGTCGTGACTTGGCGAAGAACGCCTTGTACGCGGTAGCCGTTGCTTCAATCGGGATCATCTTGTACATCACGGTCCGCTTCCAATTCTCTTATGCGGTCGCGACCGTGGTGGCGATGCTACACGATGCGTTCTTCATGATCGTCGCGTTCTCGCTCTTTGGGATTGAGGTCAACTTATACTTCATCGCAGCGATCCTGACAATCATCGGTTATTCCGTCAACGATACGATTGTTACGTTCGACCGCGTCAGGGAGAATATCACGTCGTATAAAAAAGAACGGAAGATTCGTTCGATGGACGTATATGAGTCAATCATCAATAAATCGATTCAAGAGACGATTGTCCGTTCGGTTAACACCGTCATCACGGTACTCGTGACGGCCATTGCCTTGTACGCGTTCGGTGCCGAATCGATTCGAAGCTTCTCGCTCGCATTGATCATCGGGCTCTTCATGGGGATGTACTCATCCATCTTCATCGCGTCATACTTGTGGTTGTTAATCAAACGTACGACCATCAACAAGAAAAAAGATACGCCGGTCACAGAGGCGTAACGAGTAGGTCTCCCTTCAAACGGGAGACCTTTTTAAATGTCAAGACGGCACATCTTTCACGCGGTCTGCTATAATCTACAATTGATTGGAGTGAAGGACATGTACCATTCGAAGAAACAGTGGCTCTACCCGGAAACGAACCCGGACGACGTCACACGTTTACAAAACGAATTAAATATATCAGCACAACTGGCGACGTTACTCGTTCAGCGAGGTCATCAGGACGTAGAAGCGGCCAAGGCATTCTTGTATGCCGAGGATGAACTCGTCTTTCATGACCCGTATTTATTCGAGCAGATGGAGAAAGTCGTAGCCCGCATCAAGCAAGCGGCGGACGAGGGTGAGATGGTACTCATCTATGGAGACTACGATGTCGATGGTGTCAGCGCATCTTCGGTCATGTGGCACGCTTTGACCGAGATTGGTGTCATGGCCGAATGCTACATCCCGAACCGCTTCACGGAAGGGTATGGACCGAACAAGGAAGCGTTCCAATGGGCAGCGAACGAAGGCTTCACTTTGGTGATCACAGTGGACTGTGGAATTTCAGGGATTGAAGAAGCGACGCTCTTAAAAGACCTCGGTGTCGATTTGATCATTACCGACCACCATGAGCCGAAAGAGACACTCCCGGACGCGTATGCGATCATCCATCCGCACATCGACCCGAGATATCCATACGATAAGCTCGCCGGTGCGGGGGTTGCGCTGAAGGTGGCACATGCCGTCTTAGGAAGAATGCCAGAGGAATTGCTAGATTTGGCCGTCCTCGGAACGATCGCTGACCTCGTCCCACTCGACGGCGAAAACCGATTGCTTGCAAAAAAAGGAATCGCGGCACTCGAAGCTTCGAAACGACCAGGCATTTTGGCGTTACGTGAAGTATGTGGGCTCGGCGATAGCGTATTAAATGAAGAATCGGTCGGTTTTGCGTTCGGTCCACGGATCAATGCGGCGGGCCGTCTCGATTCGGCGATGCCGGCGCTCCAAATGCTCCTTGCCGAACATGTCGAGGAAGCGCTCGAACTTGCGAAGCAACTCGATAAGCAAAATAAAGAGCGTCAAGATATCGTCAAAACGATTACCGCTGAAGCGAAGGAACTCGTCGAAGCGTCCATGACTGAAGACCGTGTACTCGTCGTCGCGAGCGAGAAGTGGAACCCGGGTGTGGTCGGAATCGTCGCCTCTCGTCTTGTCGAGGCGTACTATCGTCCGGTCATCCTCCTTTGCCACGACCCGGAAACAGGGAAGGCGAAAGGTTCAGGACGGTCGATTGACGGGTTTGACTTGTTTAAAGAACTCTCGAAGAATGAAGACATCTTACCGCACTTCGGGGGACACCCTGCAGCTGCAGGGATGACGCTTCAGTCCGAGAACGTCGCTGAATTGCGTGAACGGTTGAATCGTCAAGCAGAAGGGATTCCAGACGATGTATTCGTGCCACGGGTCAATGTCGATTTGAAACTGACGGTCAATGACGTCTCGCTCGATCTCATCTCCGAGATCGCGAAACTGGCACCGTTCGGCATGGGGAACCCGTCTCCACGGGTCGTCGTTGCGGATGCCAAACTGCGCGATATTCGTCAAATCGGACGTGACGCGACACATTTGAAAGTACAGCTCGCCGGAGACAAGCGTGAACTCGATGGTATCGGCTTCGGGTTCGGACACGTCGTCTCAGAAATCTCGCAGATGGCTCACATCTCGGTGATGGGCAGTCTTCAAGTGAACGAGTGGAACGGGATGCGAAAACCTCAGCTCATGATTCAAGATTTACGTGTCGATGACTTCCAGGTGTTCGATTACCGTGGGAAGAAAAAGTCGGTACAAGAGTTGAAAGATTTGCCGAAAGAACATACGTCGTTCTTGTCGTTCCAAGGAACAGCCGAAGATTATCCACTTCATGAAGGAGATGAACCACTCAATCGTTTCGTCGTCTTACTCGACCTACCTGACGATGAAGAGGTTCTTGCAGAAAAACTTCACGAAGGTGTCGAACGGATCTATTGCGCCTTCGGTCAAGGTGACTCGTTCTTCGAGCGTCTCCCGTCGCGTGAGGATTTCCGAACATATTACGTGCACATGGCGACATGTGAACGGAAAAATCTACGTGAAAACCTGATTCGTCTATCAAAAGAACGAAAATGGTCAAAAAATACGATTCAATTTATGCATCAAGTATTCTCTGAACTCGAATTTCTTGTTACAATGGAAGACGGACTGCCTGGAGTCAATCCAGAAGCACCGAAACGCGATTTGACCGAAGCGCCGTGCTATCAACGCCGGATTGGGCGCCAACAACTCGAAGAACGTTTCGTTTATGCGTCATTGGCAGAGCTCAAAGAGCGGTTACAATCGTTGCGATCGAACAAGATGCAGGAGGCATACACATAAAATGGATTTCAAACAGCATATTAAAGAAGTAGCAGATTATCCGAAAGAAGGAATCAGCTTCAAAGATATCACGTCACTTATGCAAGATGGCGAAGTCTACAAGAAATCAGTAGACGAGCTCGTCGCTTATGCACGTGAGCGTGGGGCAGAGTTGATTGCTGGACCAGAGGCGCGCGGATTTGTCGTCGGTTGCCCGGCAGCGTACGCACTCGAGCTCGGATTTGTACCAGTTCGTAAAGAAGGAAAGTTACCACGTGAGACAGTACGTGTATCATACGGTCTCGAGTACGGAACGGACATCTTAACGATGCACAAAGATTCAATCAAGCCGGGACAACAAGTCGTCATCTTGGATGACTTGCTCGCGACAGGTGGAACGATTGAAGCGACCATCAAAATGATTGAGCAGCTCGGTGGAGTTGTAGCAGGAATCGGGTTCTTGATTGAACTCGACGGACTCGGCGGACGTGAGCGTCTTGAAGGATATGACATCTTCTCACTCATCCGATACGAAGACTAATTTTTAAACGGGAAGCATATGCTTCCCGTTTTTGAATAGTTTTTGAGGAAAATAACCTACAACCTTTGACAGGTCGTCAGATTTTTTCGATAATGGTTATAAAAATTATAGAATCTTGAATATAAACTACTACCATGCTGCGACGAATCTGAGTCGATTGGAGCGGTAAGAAAAAGGGTGTCGAATGTTATGACCAAAAAACAAATCGTAAGTATTGAGGATCTTCTCGACGCGCTCGGGGAGTATATGGGTGACGACGATATTGCCGAAGTGAAACGCGCTTACGAATACGCAAAACTTCATCATACCGGTCAGTTCCGACGTTCGGGCGAGCCCTATATCCTCCATCCGGTCCAAGTGGCCGGCATTCTCGTTGATATCGGTTTAGATGCCACGACGATTATCGGAGCGCTCTTGCATGATGTCGTCGAAGATACGGATATTTCGTTACAGCAATTGACGGACGATTTTGGTCCGGACGTGGCCATGCTCGTCGACGGCGTCACGAAGCTTGGGAAAATCAAATATAAGTCGAAAAAAGAAGAACTCGCAGAGAACCATCGGAAGATGATTATCGCGATGGCGGAAGACGTGCGCGTCATCTTGATCAAGCTCGCGGACCGTCTCCACAACATGCGGACGCTTCAGCATATGCCGAAAGAAAAGCAAGTCCAAAAGGCAGAAGAGACGCTTGAAATCTTTGCGCCGCTCGCCCACCGCATGGGGATCTCGACGATCAAGTGGGAGCTCGAGGATATTTCGTTACGTTATATCAATCCGCAGCAATACTACAAGATCGTCTCGATGATGAAACAAAAACGAACGGAACGAGAAGCACTCGTCACCTCTGTCATCACGGAAGTGAACGGAGTCCTTGAAGAAGTGCATATCGATGCCGACGTAAACGGTCGACCGAAACATATCTATTCCATCTACAATAAGATGGTGAAGCATAAAAAAGAATTTAATGAAATTTACGATTTGATGGCGGTCCGCATTATCGTCGACTCGATTCGTGATTGTTATGCGGTACTTGGGATCATCCATACGCAATACAAGCCGATGCCAGGACGCTTCAAAGATTATATCGCCATGCCGAAACCGAACATGTATCAGTCGCTCCATACGACAGTGATCGGTCCGAAGGGTGAGCCGCTTGAAGTCCAGATTCGGACGAAAGATATGCATTTCATCGCCGAATTCGGGATTGCGGCACACTGGGCATATAAAGAAGGCAAAAACGTCTCGACGAACGGGTTCGACGAGAAGATTGCCCATCTTCGTGAGATTCTTGAGCTTCAAAAAGATACGACAGATGCCGAAGAGTTTATGGAGTCGCTTAAAGTCGACTTCTTTAGCGATATGCTCTACGTCTTTACACCGAAAGGGGACGTATTCGAGTTACCGAAAGGCTCTGTCCCGATCGACTATGCCTACCGGATCCATACGGAAATCGGTCATCGAATGACTGGTGCGAAAGTGAACGGTCGGATGGTGCCGCTCGACTATAAACTCGAGACAGGTGACATCATTGAAATCATCACGTCGAAGCACAGTTATGGACCGAGCAAGGACTGGTTGAAACTCGCTGTTTCGAGTCAGGCGAAGAACAAGATTCGCCAATGGTTCAAACGTCAACAGCGTGAAGAGAACGTCGAGAAAGGGAAAGATCTCGTCGAGGCGGAAATCAAGAAACTTGGTTTTGAACCGAAAGAAGTAATCGATGAGCCTGCACTCAGTATCGTCGTCGAGAAATTCAACTTCGGGAACGAGGAAGAGATGTATGCTGCGGTCGGCTACCAAGGCATCACTGCCGCACAAGTCGCACATAAGTTGACAGAGAAGCAGCGGAAAGAACCGAAACTCGAGCTGTCTGAAGCGATCAGCGAATTGAAAGTCAGTCAGACACCGAAGAAGAAAACGACGGAAGCGGGCGTGACGGTCAAAGGGATCGACAACATGCTCGTTCGAATGAGTCGTTGCTGTAACCCGGTACCGGGAGATGAGATCGTCGGATACATCACGCGTGGACGCGGCGTCTCGATTCACCGGAAAGACTGCTTGAACATCGTCAACGAACAACATCCCGAGCGTCTCCTCGACGTCGAATGGGAAGTCGGACAGGCGAAAGAGAAGAACTATAACGTCGATATCGAAATCACAGGATATGATCGTTCAGGTCTCTTGAACGACGTCCTTCAGGCGGTATCGGCGACGAATACGAATATCGTGGCCGTCAGCGGTCGTGGCGACCAAAACAAACAAGCCCGCATCTCGATGACGATCTCGATTCCGAACGTGAATCATTTGCAGAAAGTCGTCGAGCGCATCAAACAAATCTCAGACGTGTATTCGGTCAGCCGAGTCATGATGACGTGACGAAAGGAAGAGGAACGTGCGTGTATTATTGCAACGAGTGAAAGAAGCATCGGTCACAGTCGAGGAAGAAGTCGTTGGGGCAATCAACGCCGGATACTTGCTTCTCGTCGGCGTGACACATGAAGACACAGAAGAAGAAGTGAACTGGCTCGCCGACAAGGTGACCGGGCTTCGTGTCTTCGAAGACGATCAAGAAAAGATGAACTTATCGATTCAAGATGTATCCGGTCAAATCTTGTCGGTCTCTCAGTTCACATTGTATGGAGATACGATGAAAGGGCGACGACCTGCTTTCACAAAGGCAGCGAAACCGGACATGGCTGAAACGCTCTATGAAAAGTTTAACGAACGACTTCGGTCAAACGGACTCGTCGTCGAGACGGGACGCTTCGGGGCGATGATGGACGTCGCACTCGTCAATGACGGACCGGTCACACTCATGCTCGAAAAAAACGCTTGACAGATGCCGGCTTCATTCGGCATCATGAAGCATATAGTCAAACACCTACGATAAAGAAGAGTACGGTCAACCCACCAGCAAAGAGAGCGATGCCTTGGCTGAAAGCATCGACTGGATGATGACCCGAACGACACTTTGGAGGTGCTCCCTTGAAAACGAGTAGGGGGAGCCGTCTCATCGGGCGTTAACCGATTTCGAGTGGCAGAGTTTCAAGTAATGGCTCTGCAACGAGGGTGGTACCACGGGAAACTTACACAGGCTCTCGTCCCTTTGCGGACGAGGGCCTTTTTTGTATTTTTAAGGAGGGAAATAAGGATGATGAAAGCACCACGCGGTACACAAGACCTGCTTCCGGGCACGGTCGAGACGTGGCAATATGTCGAGGAAAAACTTCGCGACATGAGCGCCCGTTACAACTATAAAGAGATCCGCACACCAATCTTTGAAACAACGAACTTGTTCACACGCAGTGTCGGGGAAACGACGGACATCGTACAAAAAGAGATGTTCACGCTCGTGAAGAAAGGCAAAGACGAGTACACGCTTCGCCCAGAAGGAACAGCATCTGTCGTTCGTGCGTTCGTGACGAACAAACTGTTCGGGAATCCGGACCAACCGACGAAGCTCTATTACATGGGACCGATGTTCCGCTATGAGCGTCCGCAAAAAGGTCGTTTCCGTCAGCTTCACCAATACGGTGTCGAAGCGATCGGCAGTAGCGACCCGGCCGTTGACGCTGAGGTCATCAGTCTCGCCTACTCGATTTATAAGTCGTTTGGCCTTCAAAAAATCAAAGTCGTCGTCAACTCGCTTGGGGATGCGGAAAGCCGCAACGCCCACCGCGATGCGCTCATCCGTCACTTCGAGCCGGTGGCAGGCGAACTTTGCCAAGACTGCCAGTCACGCCTGTATAAGAATCCGCTTCGCATCTTGGATTGTAAAGTCGACCGCGATCACCCGTCGATGAAGACGGCACCGTCGATCCTTGAATATTTGAATGAAGAGTCGAAAGCCTATTTCGATCAAGTGCTCGCTCAACTCGACGCACTCGGTGTCGCCTATGAAGTCGACCCGACGCTCGTCCGTGGGCTCGATTACTACACGCACACGGCGTTTGAAATCATGTCCGAGGCAGAAGGATTCGGCGCCATCACGACACTTTGTGGCGGCGGACGCTACAACGGTCTCGTACAGGATATCGGCGGACCGGACATGCCAGGAATCGGTTTTGGAATCGGATTGGAGCGCCTCATCCTCGCATTAGAGAATGAAGGAGTCTTACCTGAACTTGAGACAGGACTTGATGTCTTCATCGTTGCGCAAGGTGAGAAAGAAGTAGAATTAACGGCGACACGTCTGTTACAACTCCTTCGCATGGAAGGGTTCAAGGCAGACCGTGATTACCAAGGACGCAAGTTCAAAGGACAATTCAAACAGGCGGATCGCCTGAAAGCCAAGTTCACAGTCATCTTAGGGGATGACGAAGTCGAACGCGGTGCAGCCGCCTTGAAAGATATGACGACTGGTGAACAAGTCGACGTGCCACTTTCGGCCGTCGCAGACAAAATTCGTGAACTATCGGAAGGAGCAGGACAATGATCGGACGCACACATATGAACGGCCGCGTGACAGAGTCACTCATCGGCCAAGAAGTACAATTAAAAGGATGGGTACAAAAACGACGTGACCTCGGAGGACTCATCTTCATCGACCTTCGTGACCGCACAGGAATCGTCCAAGTCGTCGTTCGCCCAGAAAACGAAGTAGTCCACAAGCTCGCGGAGACGATTCGTAGCGAGTTCGTTCTCGACGTGAAAGGGACGGTTCTCGAGCGCGAGAACAAGAACCCGAACATGCCGACAGGAAACATCGAAGTCATCGCTTCAGAAATCAACATCTTGAACGCAGCGAAGATGACACCAATCCCAATCGGTGACGAAGCAGAAAACGTCTCAGAAGACCTTCGCCTCAAGTACCGTTACCTCGACCTTCGTCGTCCGGCGCTTCAAGAGACGTTCCGTCTCCGCTCGAAGACATCGAACACGATCCGTAACTTCTTGACGGAGCAAGAGTTCCTCGAAGTCGAGACACCAATTTTGACGAAGTCGACACCAGAAGGCGCACGTGACTATCTCGTCCCGAGCCGTGTCCACGGTGGTGAGTTCTACGCACTTCCGCAATCGCCACAGCTCTTCAAACAGTTGCTCATGGTTGCAGGATTTGACCGTTACTTCCAAATCGCGCGCTGCTTCCGTGACGAAGACCTTCGTGCAGACCGTCAGCCTGAATTCACACAAGTCGACATCGAGACGAGCTTCATGGACATCGAAGACTTGATGGCGATGATGGAATCGATGATGGGCCAAGTGATGGAATCGACACTCGGTCGTACGGACACACCAGCGAAGTTTGAGCGCATGACTCATGAAGAAGCGATGCGTCGTTTCGGTTCAGATAAACCGGACACACGTTTCGGTCTCGAACTCATCGACGTGGCAGACGCTGTGAAAGGTGCCGGCTTCAAAGTATTCGACGCCGCACTCGAATCAAATGGACAAGTCAAAGCAATCAACGTCAAAGGTGAGGCGGACAACTTCTCGCGTAAAGACATCGACAAGCTTCAAGAGTTCACGGCAGTTTACGGTGCGAAAGGTCTCGCATGGCTCAAAGTGACGGCGGAAGGCTTGAACGGCCCGATTGCGAAGTTCTTTGACGAAACGTATGCACAGAAGTTAATCGAAGCAACGAATGCAGAAGCGGGTGACCTTCTCCTCTTCGTCGCATCGAAACCAACTGTCGTCGCAGACAGCCTTGGCGCACTCCGCGTCAAACTTGGTCACGACCTCGGTCTCATCGACGAGTCGAAGTTCAACTTCCTTTGGGTGACGGACTTCCCACTCGTGACGTTTGAAGAAGAAGACGGTCGTTTCTACGCGAACCACCATCCGTTCACGATGCCAAACCGCGAAGACCTTCACCTTCTCGAGACGGATCCGGCAAGTGTACGCGCGATTGCGTATGACCTCGTCTTGAACGGTTACGAGCTCGGTGGCGGTTCACAGCGTATTTATGAGCGTGACATCCAGGAGCGCATGTTCAAATTGCTCGGCTTCACACAAGAAGAAGCAGTTGAACAGTTCGGCTTCTTACTTGAAGCGTTCGAATACGGAACACCACCACACGCGGGGATCGCACTCGGTCTTGACCGTCTCGTCATGATTCTTGCAGGTCGTTCTAACCTTCGTGACACAATCGCCTTCCCGAAAACGGCTTCGGCAAGCGACTTGCTCACGCAAGCACCGAGCCCGGTCGCAGACGCACAACTTGAAGAGTTGTCGATTCGTACCGCAGTAAAAGAGAAAAAGTAATAAGGTTCAGACAGGATTCGTCGTTCTCGGCGAATCCTTTTTTATATTTTTCTGACAATTTTGTATGAGGGTATGATACGATTATGGAATAAAATGTATTTTTGAAAGTAGGGGAAATGTTGAAGCGAATCAATACGTTGACATTAGGGGTATGTCTAGGAGTTGCAACGATGTTATCTGGGTGTACGGATGACACAGAAGCTGTACCAGAAGTTGAAGAGGTTGTTCAAGAGATGGAGACGAATATAGAAACGACACCGGATGCACCAGCAACATCCGAACCGAAGGAAACATCGGAACCAGCCATTCGTTTACAAAGTGCGGGAGAGAGCGAATCGATTGGGGAAGTCGAATCGTATGACTTATCTCTATTCTTTGCAGATCAAGCACCGATGATCGCACCAGAGCACATCACGGACAATCAGATTGTCTATACGGAGTTGATTGAAGAAAGTAGCAGTCAAATTAATGTGTACGATACGGAACATCATACAAATGACAATATCTATACGTCCTCGAAAACGATAGGGAATCTAGTCGGGATTCAAGATGAAGTATTTTGGATTGAGTATGCACCAGCGGAAGGGTATGCATATGAATGGTCGCTTTTTAAGATGTCATTGAGCGAACTAAAGCCTGAGCAATTAGCTGAAGGTGTTAGTCGATTTGAGACACCAGTTCCATATGTAACCGCTTCTGAAGATGCTATCACGTGGGTCAATTATGAAGCGTCAGCATCGGATACGAAGACGACTGTCATGCAGTTCTCACCGATGTCAGATTCGATTCAAACGATTGAGGCATTCACGCTCCAAGAAGAGGGAAAGCGTGACGGGGAATATATTTTTGACTATCGCTCGGGTGAGGAAGCAATCATCCTACATAAAAGTATCTTTAACGAAGGGAACCTGACGAGCAGATTAATTACAACTGACGGGTCATTTGATGAAGAAGTCAGTGCACTGATTGATTTTGAACGAGGGAGCAAGTTTGTCTCACTTGGTATAGAAGGAAGAGTCGAATTTTTATCCACGACTCCGTCGCCTGTAAAATATACGTATAACGGTTCGCAGAAAAACATTACATTCGATGCGTTTCGTTATTTGCGTGACGATTACATTTTGTTCCGTGAAGGGATGAATCGATTGCTCATCGCAGATTTAAAAGAAGAGACCGTTTCGTATTTACCGAATGACGGTGGAACGTTATCCAAGCCAATTTTTAAAGATGGCAAAGTGGCATATGCTGAATTTGAAGGTGAGGGATTAGTTCGTTTCTATGTCATTGATGTAAAGTAATATAAAAAAAGAAATCGTTAGAACGATTTTTATGAAAGGAGGAGGTTCGCAGATGCGAACCTCCTTTTTTTTATATAAAAAAGGAAGATTCGTCTATGAAAGACGATATCTCCCTTAATTCTTTTTTTCATCCCGTTGCATATACTTCGCTGTACGCTGCAACGCAAACCCGAACGCAAAGAGCGAAGCGATAACTGCGGACATCGTGTAAACCGAATCGGTGAACGCCAGATAGATTCCGAACAGTCCGAGTCCGAAGCTTAGGAGGAACCATAGCCACAGAATCGGATGTTCTCGTAACGCCTGTTTCATCGGCTCGGAACGTTCAGCTGGCAACCCGTGCCGTCTGTGACGAGTAGATTCGAATTGAACACTTGTCCGTCACTCTTCAAGACGAGCGTGCGACGGTCTTCGAGGAAGTCGATTTTCATCTGTTCATCTAAAAATACTTTCGTCCAGTTTTTGATTAAGATTGGACCGAGGTTCGAGTCAATCTCGACGTCTTCTGGAGTCTTCTCCGTGACATATCTAATCTCAAAGATTCCGCTGTTTCCACAGCCACAACCTTCCGTTTCATAGAAGAGGTGCATCTGTCCTTCACGTTCGCCTTTCAATGACTCGATGCGTTCGAGCGCACGTTCTGTAATGTGTACATTCATGTGTATCACTCCTTAACTTCATTATACGCCGATTGAAAAAAGAATGAAAAAGGGATGCATCCTGTTTTCCACCTTTCGGAAAAAAGCGTACACTTAGAGTGTTGAGAAGGGGGAGACAGGATGATTTCACGTTTTTTTAGTTATTATCGACCACATAAAAAGTTATTCATGCTCGATTTTTCATTCGCGATTCTCGTCGGACTGCTTGAACTCGGGTTTCCGCTCGCCGTTCAATGGTTCATCGATGACTTATTGCCAGGTGGGGAATGGAACTGGATTATCATCGTCAGCATCGGTCTATTGATCCTATACATATTGGCCATGATGATGCAGTACGTTGTCAACTACTGGGGGCACAAGCTCGGGATTAACATCGAGACAGATATGCGGGAAGAGTTGTTCACGCATATTCATAAACAGTCGTTCCGATTCTTTGATAATCATAAGACCGGACATTTGATGAGTCGGGTCACGAACGACTTGTTCGATATCGGGGAAGTAGCGCACCACGGACCGGAAGACTTCTTTATCGCCATCATGACGTTACTCGGTGCGTTCGGGATCATGTTCTCGATCGACTCGGAACTCGCGCTCGTCACCGTTGTCGCTGTGCCGTTCCTGATTATCATGATCACATATGCGAATAAGAATATGAATAAGGCGTGGCAAAAAATGTACACGTACATCGGGGAAGTGAATGCGCGCGTCGAAGACAGCGTTTCTGGGGCACGTGTCGTCCAGTCATTTACGAATGAGGCGTTTGAAATCGGGCGTTTCCAAAAAGACAACAACTTCTATCGTGGCTCAAAAATTGAGGCGTATCGTGTCATGAGTACATCGCTCGCCGGAATTTACATCACGACGCGTTTGATGACACTACTCGTCCTCGTCTACGGGGCGTACTTAACGTATGAAGGGCAGTTGACATACGGACAGCTCGTCGGATTCATTTTGTATATGAACTTGCTCATCAAGCCGATTGAGAAGATTACGGCACTTTTGGAGATGTATCCGAAAGGGATGGCCGGGTTCAAACGATTCACCCAGTTGCTCGATGAAGAGCCAGACATCGAGAACCGTGCGGATGCCATCGAGGTCGAGACATTGAAAGGCGATATTACTTTTGACGACGTCTCCTTCGGTTATTCAGATTATCGCCAAGTGTTGACGGATATTGACTTGTCGATTGAGGCAGGAACGACCGTTGCCTTGGTCGGAACGAGTGGGGCAGGGAAGACGACCATCTGTTCACTCATCCCTCGCTTTTATGACGTGACAGAAGGTGCGATTTCGATTGACGGCATGGATATCCGTGACATGACGAAAGAGAGCCTACGTCGCCAAATCGGAATCGTTCAACAGGACGTCTTCTTATTTGCCGGTACGCTACGGGAGAATATCGCTTACGGGAAGCTTGACGCGACCGATGCAGAGATCATGCATGCAGTGGAGAAGGCGCATCTCGGCACACTTGTCGAGGAACTTGAACACGGTCTCGACACACAAATCGGTGAACGTGGACTGAAACTCTCTGGTGGACAGAAACAACGGATTGCCATCGCCCGCATGTTCTTGAAAAATCCGCCGATCTTGATTTTAGATGAGGCGACTTCGGCGCTCGACACGGAAACCGAGGCAATCATTCAAGATTCACTCAATGAACTGGCCGCGAATCGGACGACGCTCATCATCGCCCATCGCCTAGCGACGGTAAAAAATGCGGATCGCATTCTCGTCGTGACGGCAGAAGGAATTGTGGAAGATGGGACGCACGAAGAACTTAGCCAAAAAGGCGGAGTCTTCACGAACCTGTTACAACGCCAACAGCTCTAAACGGAAGGTCACCTCTAAAAGGTGGCCTTTCTGGCGTGATATGGGTGGTTCGTGGGTAAATACATATGGATGAACGAAAGAGAAGGAGGAAGATACACCATGAAAGCTGTACAAGTCGTAGGATATGGGGATGTCGATCAACTCCAAGTGGTTGATATCCCAAAACCGACACCGAAAACGGGAGAAGTACTGATTAAGGTGCGCGCCTGTGCCATCAACAATACAGAGATTTGGATGCGAGAAGGGGCGTACGGAACTGGAGAGAAGTCGGGTTGGCGTCCGGAGGGTGTCCAGTTCCCGCGTATTCCTGGTTCAGATATCACGGGAGAAGTTGTGGAGCTAGGGGACGGGGTCGACCAAGGGATGATGGGACGACACGTCGTCCTGTTTCCTTTCACCTCGAGCGGACCTGAACGGAAAGAACATTTATCGGACGATATGTCCTTTATCGGTTCAGAATATGACGGGGGTTATGCAGAATACGTGGCGTGGCCGGCCGAACTCTGTTTTGATATGCCACTCGATGATTTCGTCGAGAGTGCGGTCTTTTCCGTGAGCGGACTCACAGCGTGGCATATGAATGAGCAGTTACACATCCGTTCTGGTGAGACGATCGTCGTCACAGGTGCGAGTGGAGGTGTCGGCTCGCTCAACGTTCAGATTGCAGCGAACGTCTTCGGCGCGAAAGTATTCGCCATCGTCGGTGATTTGAAAAACGAGCAAGAATTGAAAGCGTTCGGGGCGACCGAAGTCTTTTCGTATCGTTCTGAGACGCTCGCCGATGACATCATCGCGGCAAACGGTGGACCGGTCGATGCCGTACTCGATGTCGTGGGGGATGCGCTATTTGATGTGTCTCTAAACATCTTGAAAAAAGGAGGGAAGTTCTGTATCTCTGGTTCGGCAGGAGGACAGACGACCCATCTCGATTTTCGGACACTGTATTTGAAACATATTGCGATGTACGGGTCTGTTCTCGGGACACGGCATGAGTTCGCGGAAATGTTGCGCTCGATTGCCGAAGGGAAGCTGAAACCGGTCATTGACCGGACGTTCCCGCTTGAAGAGGCACGTGAGGCACAGACGTATTTTAAACAATCGGGTAAGTTCGGAAAGATCGTCTTGATTCCGAACACATAAAAAGAGAGGGCAGCCCCTCTCTTTTTCATGCGAATTTTACTTTGAGACGATCGACGTAGGCGATGAACAGGCGGAACCGTTCTAGCCAAAACTGGAAGAACGGACCGATGAGGAAAATCGATAAGACGGTCCCGAAGAAGAGTGGTCCGCCGAGCATCCATCCGATGAGACAAGCGGTCAGTTCCATCCAGGTTCGCATGGCACGGACAGATGTGGCAAAACGGTCTGCTAAAGCAAGCGTCAATCCATCGCGTGGACCGGCACCGTACCCGACGGCGACATAGAGACCAGCGCCCATGCCCATCACAAATATGCCGAATGTGAGCCAAACGATATTTACAATCATCCCTTCGAAAACAGGGAGCCATTGCTCATTCAAGATCAAGTTCATGAACACCCCGACGAACACCGCGTTGACTAGAGTTCCGAACTGAGGACGGATGCGGTCGAGTATGTATTTAAATAGGACGAGTAAAAGACCGACACATAAAATCACAGTTCCGATTGAAATCGGAAGATGATGAGCGATTCCGATATGGAGGACGTCCCACGTGGAGACACCGAGGTTTGCGGTGATCATAATCGATGACCCGAGTGCGAGTAAGAACAACCCGGTCATGAAGAGAACCCATTTGAAGAGAATGCGTAAAAAGTGGATAGACCTTGCGTGCACGAACATCGCCTCGTTTCAATGAAATGATTGGTATATCTTAGCACAATCGATTTAAAAATATAAAAAAAACGTCTCAGCATATTGGCTGAGACGCATGACTTATTTCTTCGGCGATTTCTTTGCTTTGTTCTTTTTATAGTAATCGTAGACGAACGGTGCGACCGCCGTCGCGATTTTAATCAATGTTCCCATTTTGCCTTTCTTAGCCATAATGCTGCACCCCTTTCTCTTCTAGATGAATATATTCCACACAATTTGATTTTAAAAACATGTCTTTAGCACATTCCGTTTTCGTGAACCGAGCGTCAACCCATCATACTAAGGAGTGGAGGAGGTCTAGTTATGAAAACAATCATTTGGTACCAAAACGATTTACGCGTGGATGATCATTTGCCGCTCGAGGAAGCGCTGCGATATGACGACCCGATTGAAGGTCATTTTTTCATCAGCCCAAAACAGCTCGTTGAAAATCGCTTTAGCGTCATTCCGCTCGGGAACGAACGACTCCATTTCCTGAAGGAGTCGCTAGAAGACGTGGCAGGTTCGTTAGACGCACTCGGGATCCCATTCTTTGTTCATGTCGGTCATCCGCTCGAGACGCTCGACCCGAGCGACCGTCTCTTGTTTCAACGAGCCGTCGGGTACAATGAGCGTCGACGTGAAGAAGAAGTGATGAAAAAATGGAAGGGGGAGTACGAGACGTTCGGTGGATTCACGTTATTTGAAGAGGACGATATCCCGTTTGAGAAAATGCCCTTTTTATTCACTGAGTTCCGGAAAGCCGTCGAATATGATGTTCGTCCTCGCGAGCTCGTCTCTCGAAAGGCGACTGCCGCCACGCGCGACGTGACGTTCCCTTTCCCGTTTCAAGAAATCGAGAAAGACCCGAGGACTGCGTTTCCGTTCAAAGGTGGCGAATTGGCTGCGAAGCGCCGATTGAATGACTATCTGTCCGTGCCGATTCGAACGTATAAAGAGACGCGGAACGGTTTTGGCGTCGATGACTCGACGAAGCTATCTGCCTATTTGGCGAACGGATCGCTATCACCACGACGGGTGTTCTTTGAACTCGAGGCACATGAACGAACACATGGGGTGAACGAATCGACGTATTGGCTCTATTTTGAACTGCTGTGGCGGGAATTCTTTCAATGGGTCGCGCTTGAACAAGGGAAACGTTTGTTTCGGACGCAAGGGATCCGGTCGAAGCGAAAAGACTGGCGAGTCGATGCGGATGTCATTGAAAAATGGAGACGGGGAGAGACGGGTGTCGATTTCGTAGATGCATTCATGCGCGAACTGAATGCTACGGGATGGATGTCCAATCGGGGACGACAAATCGTTGCCAATTATTTCGCCAAAGAGTTAGAGCAAGACTGGCGTTACGGGGCTGCCTACTTTGAATCGAAACTGATTGATTACGATGTCGCAAGCAATTACGGCAACTGGGCGTACCAAGCGGGTGTCGGAAACGACTCACGAAATCGACGTTTCAACATCGAGCGTCAACAGTTCACGTACGATCCAGATGGTGCGTTTCGTAACAGGTGGTTGTGACCAAACTGTCACGAGAAGTCGGTGTTTCTCATTGACTTCTTTTTACAGAAGCGCTATAGTTAAATCAACAGATGGGATACCTGAGGTGTACGAGAGCCGCCTTCGTTATTTTGAGCCAACACTTTGAATACGGGAGACCGAACTGCTAACCAGATCAACTGCCTCATCACGTGCAGGAGGACTTGTGAAGGAAACGCTAGGTCACCCACCTGCATACGCAGGTTCAAAAGCAAGGCATCGTCACGGCACTCCGGGCCCCATCGATTTTTTTGTAAATACGTCGCGAGACGTCTTTTTTTTGAATATAATTCCGAGTAAAATAGTATGAGAAAATAGAATTAGTTGGAGGAAGAAATATGTTACACCAGTTTTCACGAAATGAATTGGCCATCGGCTCTGAAGGCCTTGATGCTCTAAAGAATAAAACGGTCGCGATTTTAGGTGTCGGCGGCGTCGGCTCGTTTGCGGCAGAGGCACTTGCGCGCAGTGGCGTCGGACGTATCGTCCTCGTCGACAAAGATGATATCGACATCACGAACGTCAACCGTCAAATCCACGCATTATTGTCGACAGTCGGTCAACCGAAAGTCGAAGCGATGGGGAAACGTCTCCTCGACATCAACCCGGACTTAGACCTCGTCCAATTGAAGATGTTCTATACAGAAGAGACGTATGAAGAGTTCTTCGCTCAAAACATCGACTACGTCATTGATGCGTCAGACACGATCATCTATAAGATTCATTTAATCGTGGAATGTAAACGTCGCGGCATCCCGGTCATCTCGAGCATGGGGATGGCGAATAAGATGGATCCGACACGCATCAAAGTCGTCGACATTAAAGATACGTCATATGACCCGATTGCGAAGATGGTCCGCACACGTCTGCGTAAAGAAAAAATCTATAAAGGCGTCCCAGTCGTCTTCTCAGACGAATCTCCAATCGTGACACGCGAAGATGTGAACGAGGTCGTCGGGAAAAAAGACGCTCCGATTCGGAAAGCGAAGATGCCACCGAGCTCGAACGCATTCGTCCCATCGGTTGCAGGACTTGTGGCTGCCGGTTACGTCATTAACGATTTGCTCGAAAAAGCGGGCGTCGAAATCAACCGCATCCAAAAATAAAACGACGCTGGCTCATTTCGAGTCGCGTCGTTTTTCCCAATAATCGAGCCGTTTTTGAACTTGTTGCTCGAATCCACGTGGCGTCGGTTTATAGTAGGTTGGTCGTTTTCGGGCTAAGTTTTCTGGCCAGTAGTTTTGAGGAACGAACCCATCTTTTTCATCGTGTGGGTATTTGTATCCGACCCCGTTTCCGAGTTCGCGAGCCCCTGGACTATGAGCGTCACGGAGATGTACGGGTACAGGTCCACCCTCGACTGTCCGGACGTGATGGAGTGCTTTGTCGATGGCGGTGATGACCGCATTTGATTTTGGTGCGGTCGCCAAATAGAGAACGGCTTCTGCAATCGGGATACGGGCTTCCGGGAAACCGATGTATTCGCTCGCTCGAGCCGCTGCATCCACGATGAGTAGCGCGTTCGGATCGCTCATTCCGATATCTTCGGCGGCATGGACGTAAAGACGACGCATGATGAAGCGTGGCGATTCGCCAGCCTCGATCATGACGGCTAACCAGTATAGCGCCGCATCGGGGTCCGACCCACGAATCGATTTGATAAACGCCGAGATGACGTCGTAATGTCGGTCACCCGTCTTATCGTATTTGATCGACTTCTGTTGAATCGACTCTTCCGCGACCTCGAGTGTGATGTGAATTTGTCCATCCACTTCTGGTGTTGTCAAGACGGCGAGTTCGAGTGCATTCAATAGGACACGGTAGTCACCATCTGCCATTTTGATATAATGGTCAGCGGCAGCTTCATCCATCTTCACCGGGTAATTTCCAAGCCCGCGTGAGTCGTGTAGTGCACGCTCGAGGACGGCTCGTAACTCTTCGGCACCTGGTGGCTCAAGCCGAAACACGGTCGCCCGTGACAAGAGGGCGGCGTTCACTTCAAAGCTTGGGTTTTCAGTCGTCGCTCCGATGAGGACGAGTTTTCCGGACTCAAGGGCAGGGAGGAGTGCATCCTGCTGAAGCTTGTTGAATCGATGGATCTCATCTAAAAAGAGAATCGTGCGCTCGTCCTCATAATCAAACCGGGACTCCGCTTCACGAATGACGTTCCGCAATTCATCAAGTTTGGCTGTGACGGCGTTCAATTGGACAAATGTCGCTTTCGTGTAATTCGAAATGACACGGGCGAGTGTCGTCTTCCCAGTGCCAGGCGGACCGTATAGGATAATCGTGCCGAGTCGGTCGGCTTCGATGGCACGGCGAAGTAGCTTGCCCTCACCGATGATATGGCGCTGTCCGATGACGTCATCTAACGTTTCGGGGCGCATGCGATTGGCGAGCGGTCCGCCATTCGATTGATGAAACAAATCAGGCATACGTAACCATTCCTTTCGACAAACGTTTGTTCGATTAGTATAACAGAAGGAGACTTGAAGATGAAAATATCTACAAAAGGCCGTTATGGCTTAACCATCATGATTGCGTTGGCGCGAGAAACTGACAACAAACCGCTTAGCTTAAAGAAGATTGCGGCACGCCATGAGTTGCCGGAGCATTATTTAGAGCAATTGATCGGTCCACTCCGCAATGGGGGACTCGTCAAGAGCGTACGCGGCGCGTACGGTGGCTATCAACTCGTCAAACCGGCGGAAGAAGTGACGGCGGGTGAAATCATTCGCTTACTCGAAGGACCGTTAGCCGTGGTCGAGGATTCTGAAGCAGATGATGCGGTGAAACGGAAACTTTGGGATAAAATCAAAGAAGCCATCGATACCGTCCTTGACGAAACGACACTCGCCGATCTTGCCGAGGAAGAGTCAGACGGCTATATGTTTTATATTTGAGAACGAGGTGACCCTTACATGAACTATTTTGATCACGCTGCGACGACACCGATGCGACCAGAAGTCCTCGAGGCGATGACCCCTTACTTTTTAGAGACATACGGCAACGCGTCGAGCATTCACGGGATTGGGCGTAACGCCCGAGCGGCGCTCGACTCGTCACGTCGCGTCCTCGCGAAATGGATCGGTGCGTCACCGAACGAGATCGTCTTTACGTCGGGTGGGACGGAGTCGGATAACTATGCCTTGTTCGGTGCGGCATATGCCCATCAGGAAAAAGGCAAACACATCATCACGACAAAAGTCGAGCATCATGCCGTTCTTCATGCGATGGAACAACTCGAGCGCGAGGGCTTCGACGTCACGTATCTCGATGTTGATGCGTCGGGAGCCGTCACTGTCGACGCCGTGCGCTCAGCCTTACGGGATGACACGATACTCGTATCGGTCATGTACGGCAATAACGAAGTCGGGACGCGCCAACCGATTCAAGAAATCGGTGAGTTGTTACAAGACCATCACGCCATTTTCCATACCGATGCGGTACAAGCCCTCGGGACAGAACTGATTGATGTAAAGGCGATTCATGTCGATTTATTGTCGGCGTCCGCACATAAAGTGAATGGACCAAAAGGTATCGGTTTTCTTTTCATGAAAACAGGTGTAAAATTAGCGTCACGTTCTTTTGGTGGACAACAAGAACGTAAACGTCGAGCCGGCACGGAAAATGTTCCGGGTGCCGTCGGATTCCAAAAAGCAGCTGAACTCGTCATGGTAGAGCGTGAGGACCGAGTGGCTCTCTATGAGTCGCTCGATTTGGCACTACGTCAGCGCCTTGACGAACTAGGCGTATCTTATGAGGTGAACGGATCAAATCGTTTACCTCACATCGTGAACTTATACCTTCCTGGAATTGACCTTGAACCCTTCCTCATCATGATGGATATGCGGGGCATGGCGATTTCAAGCGGAAGTGCCTGCACGGCAGGGTCGGTCGAACCTTCCCACGTATTGTCGGCGATGTACGGGGATTCAGAACGGACGCGTCAGTCTGTTCGAATCAGTTTTGGCCACGGCAACTCGGTCGAGGACGCGAAACGGCTCGCGGAGCGACTACAAGAAGTCGTCTCGACATTTATGAACGGAGTGAGATAGATGAATTTACGCACGAAAGCCCCTGAAGAGACGACGGTCGTCGTCGGGATGTCAGGTGGCGTCGATTCATCGGTGACGGCCCATGTATTGAAAGAACAAGGGTATAACGTCATCGGGATCTTTATGAAAAACTGGGACGACACGGACGAGAACGGTGTGTGTACGGCGACAGAGGATTATGAAGACGTCATCGCCGTCGCGAACCAAATCGGGATCCCATATTATGCGGTCAACTTTGAAAAAGAATATTGGGATCGCGTCTTTGAATATTTCTTAGCAGAATATCGTCTTGGTCGTACCCCGAACCCGGACGTCATGTGTAACAAAGAAATCAAATTCAAGGCGTTCCTGGACCATGCGCTTCGACTCGGTGCGGACTTTGTCGCAACCGGTCATTACGCCCAAGTGGAATACGTCGACGGCGAACACCGCTTGTTGCGCGGGAAAGACGACAACAAAGACCAAACGTATTTCTTGAACCAATTGTCTCAAGACCAGCTCGCACGGACGATGTTCCCGATCGGTCATATGGATAAGAAAGACGTGCGTGTCATTGCTGAAGAAGCAGGACTCGCGACAGCGAAGAAAAAAGATTCGACCGGAATCTGCTTTATCGGTGAGCGGAACTTCAAAGAGTTCTTGTCGGAATACCTTCCGTCACAGCCAGGTGAAATGCGGACGCTCGACGGTGTCGTCAAAGGACGTCATGACGGGTTGATGTATTATACACTCGGACAGCGTCACGGTCTCGGAATCGGTGGCGATGGGGACCCTTGGTTCGTCGTCGGGAAAGATGTCGAGAACAACGTCTTGTTCGTCGGACAAGGCTTCCATCACGACGCGCTCTATTCAGATGCGCTTCTCGCTTCGAAACTTTCGTGGACAGGGGCTGCTCCTACAGGAGAATTCCGGGCAACGGCGAAGTTCCGCTATCGTCAACAAGACGTGCCGGTCATGGTCGCTCCACTTGAGGGCGGTGAAGTACTCGTCAAGTTCGACGAGCCACAACGTGCCATCACTCCTGGACAAGCGGTCGTCTTCTATGACGGCGACATCTGTCTCGGTGGGGCAACGATTGACGAAGCGTACCGAAACGGAAAACGACTCGACTATATCGGATGAGGTGATTGATATGAACGCAAACGAACAAGGCATCCAAGCGATGCAGCAAGGTGAATTCGAACAGGCAGCCAAACATTTCAATGAGGCGATTGAAGCGAACCCGACAGACCCGACTGGTTTCGTCAACATGGGGACGTTGCTTCAGGCGATCAACGATTACGATCGTGCCGTCATCTTTTATGACAAAGCGATTGAACTCGATGGCTCGTTCGGTGCCGCACATTATGCGAAAGGTGCCCTTGCCTATGAACTCGAGCAATTGGAGACGGCAGAAGCGTCGCTTCGCCAAGCGCTCCTCTCGGGGATGGATGATGCCGATCTTCATTTCATGCTCGGCTTGACGTACAAAGCGATGGGTGACTTCGTTCGTGCGATGCCGCGCCTGCGTGAAGCGAAGAAACAATCGCCGGAAGACGTGGAAATCACGTTCCAATACGGACTTGCACTCGCACAAAGTGAACAGCTTGAAGAAGCGGTCGTCGCGTTAGAAGAGACGCTCGACCTCGATGCGAGCCATACGGATGCCCGTTACAACTTGGCAATCGCGTATGCGTTCTTGGGTGACCAGGAACGGACGTATGCCGAACTTCAACGCGTCTTGGAGATGCAACCGGATCATGAACTCGCACGTGATGCCATCGCGAAGATGGACGCACTGCTCGGGAACTGATCTCTTGGATAGGAAAGTGCCATCGCTCCATTGCGATGGCACTTTTTGGTGCTCGTGATTAAAGTTGTTTCGTCGTGATCTTGACGGGTTCCCCGGCGAATTCGCCGTATGCCTCGTCCATATTTTTCGTATACAGTTCGATGATGTTGTGGCTAGGGTCTTTGAAGTACGCCGAGCGTTCTTTCCCATTCTTTGTCTCATCCTCGTCCCACGTCCGTAGTTTTACAGGGACATCGGTCTCATTCAAGATCTCGAGTGCCTTTTCAAACGACTCCATCGGAACGAAGAACGCACAGTGGACATGGACCCCACCTTCATCATAGAGTGTGTCCCACTCGGTCACGTCCTGTTTTCGGTTCGCATCCTCTTCTTCTGTAAAGTTACGTTTCAACCAAAGTCCTAGCCGCGTATTCCCTCCGATGTAGAGCCACGTTGCCCAAGGCTCGTTCGCTTGTTCTTGCGATTCACTTGGCTCGGCATCGTCTCCGACCCATTGTTCGACGATCGGGAGACCTAATTTTTCATGCCAAAAGGATACGGCTTCTTCCATATCTGTCACTTCTAACACAAGTTCACATAATCCGCTGATTGGAATTCGTTTACCCATATATGACTCCTCCTTCACTATGTCATTCGAACAGTTCCCGCTTTCTTCAAATCAAAAACGCGACTAGCTGTCTCGAAGTCAGGGAATGACAATGGATAGAAGGAGGTCGAATGACTTGCGAAAATATAGCATGGTCAGTGTCATTTTATTTTTCATTATTGAGTATGTGTGGTTCACGCAATTATTTGAAACGGTGAATCAGCGACTTGCGGATGGGAAGTGGACGAACACGATTTTATATCAAGTGGTCGTCGAACCGCAGGGGCTTTTAACGCTGCTGCTCATTCTATTCGTGGCGCTCCTCATTGTCGGATGGATTGTTCATTATGTGTATGCGCAACAGAAGTCCTGGCAACTCACGTCTGAACATGTCGGGGTCGGCTGGTTCGTTCCATTGATTCTTGCGATTTTAGGTTTGTTGATTCCGAACGTATACGTTCAGGTCGGGATCTTACTCCTACAATTGACGTTCATCCCGCTCATCCCATTCATCGGGCAGACCGTCCCATTCTGGAAAGTCGTGACGAATTGGTTGATTCAATTGGGGGTCATCGGTCTCGTCTTATTTGGTGCTAGGGGGATGTTGGAGGATTCGATTCGGATCGAGAAGACAGAACTCTTCACGAGACTCGAGGCGTATGAGGCGTCGGGTGATTTAGACCGAATCCAGCGGTTGATTGAAGAAGTGGACCTCGAACAAGTCGAGCGCATCTTGGACAGGGTCGATCTCGAACAACTCATTCGCATTTTGGAAGTCGTCGACCTCGACCGAATCGAGCAAATCTTGAGTCTGTTCGACTAGGTCATTTGTTCAATCGATTCATCTCGGGCTATAATGAATGATGGAAAAATAGCTGGAGGTGTCGGATATGATGGCAGCACCTTACGAGTTGACTGGAAAAGTCATTCGAGTCCTGTTTCAATCAGAAGAAGAAGCGCACACCATTGCGCTCGTACGAATAAAAGAAAAGAATTTTGAGACGGACGAGACCGAGATGGTCATCGCTGGCGTCGGGGTCGGCATCGAAAAAGGGGAGACGTATAAGGCGCACGGTCGTCTCGTCGACCATCCCCGATTCGGAAAACAGATGAAGGCCGATTGGATTCGTCGCGTCGTTCCGATGACGAAACGGGCCGCCGTCCGCTTTTTGACGAACGGTTCCTTCCCCGGAATCGGACAAAAGACCGCCCAAAAGATCGCGGATACGCTCGGGGATGATTGCATCGACCAAATCGTGAAACATCCGAGTATTCTGTCAGAAGTCGATGGATTGAAAGAAAAGCAGGCGCGCGTGATCACGGAACGTCTGAACGTCTTATACGGGGTCGACCAACTGCTCTTGTTTCTCGCTCCGTTTGACGTGACACCGCGTCTCGCCTCAAAAATTCATAAAGAATATGAAGGACGGGCGATGGAAACGATTGAGAAGAATCCGTATGCGCTCATGTACGATGTACAAGGCATCGGATTCAAGACGGCGGATGCCATCGCCGCGCATTTCGGGATTCAAGGCATTCATCCTGAACGCATCGCGGCAGCGGTACTTTACGTCCTAGAACTCGAACAAGGGAACGGTCATCTCTATGTGACAGCGGAGCAACTCGAAGCGGAGATGCCTCGAATCATCGGGGCAGACCCAGGTGACGCGCTCGTCACTGCATTAGAGTCGCTTGCAAAAGAAGAGCGGGTCGTCATCGATGACGGGGTCGTCTATCATCCTCGGGTGTTCCGCGCTGAACGAAAGGCGGCAGAGGAATTGGCGCGTATCATGGCGACATCGACGACGGAAGACGTGGACATGACGACAATCTTTGACGCGGTCGGACGTGTCGAGGAGATGTTTTCGATTGAATATGCGACCCAACAGCGAGAAGCGATCGAGCTTGCGCTCAAATCGCCACTCATGGTGCTCACCGGTGGGCCGGGTACGGGGAAGACGACGGTTGTCCGTGGGATTATTCACGCACTCAGTGACGTCTTCGACTGGAAGTTAGAGCCTGTCCCGAACCAACCGTTCCCGTTCGTCTTGGCCGCACCGACGGGTCGGGCCGCAAAACGGCTCAGTGAATCGACGGGTCTTCCGGCATCAACGATTCACCGTCTGTTAAAGTTTGACGGAAGTTCGTTCCAAGTCGATGAGACGAACCCACTTGCGGGGAAAGTGCTCATCGTCGACGAGGCGTCGATGATTGATATCTTCTTGTTCAGAAGCTTACTCAAAGCGGTACCGAACGGCATGAAGATCTTGTTCGTCGGGGACCGCGACCAGCTCCCGTCAGTCGGACCAGGACAAGTGCTCGCCGATTTGATGGCGACAGACGGGATTCCGGTCGTCCGTCTCGACGTCGTCCACCGTCAAGCGTCGGAGTCGAGTATTTTACGGCTCGCCCATTCCTTGAACGCCAAAAAGATGCCAGAAGATTTATTGGCGGCGCTCCCGGACCGTCGCTTCTACACGGCGAACCAAGAGTCGGCGCTTCAAGCGATTTGTCAGATGGCAGGAGCGGCCCTCCGGAAAGGGTATTCACCATTTGATATCCAAGTGCTCGCTCCGACGTATCGAGGCGTGTGCGGAATCGATGGGCTGAACGAAGCGCTTCAACACGTGTTCAATCCAAAATCGAGTGCCCGTGAAGTGAAACATGGGACGCGTATTTACCGAAATGGCGATAAAGTACTACAACTCGTCAACAACGCCGAGGAGAACGTCTATAACGGGGACATCGGTGAGATCACGAATATCTTCTACGCGAAAGAGAACGTTGATAAAGTCGATAAAATTTATATCCGATTCGATCAGACGGAAGTCGAATATAACCGTAGTGAATGGGATCAGTTCACCCACGCCTACGCCATCACGATTCATAAGTCACAAGGGTCCGAGTTCCCAATCGTACTCATGCCGGTCTTCTTTAACGGCGGCTTCCGCTCATCGCGAAACTTGATTTATACGGCCGTGACACGGGCGAAGAAAAGCTTGCTGTTGTTCGGAGACGTACGGGCACTCGAGGCGGCAACACGTGAAGAAGAACCCGTACGACGGACAAAATTGGTCGAACGCTTAGGCGGGAAGTCTTGACGTCTTCATAAGCGCGTGTGATAATGACGAATAGACAACTGAAACGATACAGACGATGAAGGAAATGAGTACGTCGTCACCGCCTCTACAGAGACATCTTCCTAGGCTGCGAGAAGATGGGGGTCGGCCGACCGAAGCTATTCTGGAGTCCCCACTCAACCTGGGCGCCTCATCCACGTTAACGGATGTTCGAGGCACGGTGTTTACCGTGCGAACGAGGGTGGTACCACGAAGCGATGCTTTCGTCCCTTTCCACAGGGGCAGGCATCGCTTTTTTTCGTTTCGTTCAGAAATAAGGAGGAATTGTTCATGAAACCGCTCAAATCATTGACTGGCGCACAGATTCGCCAAATGTACTTAGATTTCTTCAAATCAAAAGGTCACAGCGTTGAGCCGAGTGCGTCGCTCGTACCGGTCGAAGATCCTACTCTTCTATGGATCAACTCTGGTGTCGCGACATTGAAGAAATACTTTGATGGACGTGTCATCCCTGCGAACCCACGAATCGTCAACGCACAAAAATCGATTCGTACGAACGATATCGAGAACGTCGGGAAGACAGCACGTCACCATACGTTCTTCGAAATGCTCGGGAACTTCTCGGTCGGAGAATACTTCCGTGAAGAAGCGATCACATGGGGTTGGGAACTCTTGACGAGTGACGAATGGTACGGTCTCGACCCAGATCGCCTCTCTGTCACGATTCACCCAGACGATGAAGAATCAAAACAAATCTGGTTGAACCTCGGCATGCCGGCTGATCGCATCATCCCACTTGAAGATAACTTCTGGGAAATCGGCGAAGGCCCATCTGGTCCGAACACCGAAATCTTCTTCGACCGTGGACCAGCGTTCGGAGACGACCCGACAGACCCTGAACTCTATCCAGGTGGAGAAAACGAGCGTTACCTTGAAATCTGGAACATCGTATTCAGCCAATATAACCATGACGGGCACGGGAACTATACAGAGCTTCCACGTAAAAACATTGATACAGGGATGGGACTCGAACGGATGGCGAGCGTCCTTCAAGACGTACCGACAAACTTCGATACCGACCTCTTCATGCCGATCATTCGTGAAACAGAAAAAATCAGTGGCGACGTATATCGTCAAGACAGCAGCAAAGACGTTGCTTTCAAGGTCATCGCTGACCACATCCGTACCGTATCGTTCGCAATCGGGGACGGTGCACTCCCGTCGAACGAAGGACGTGGATATGTCCTCCGTCGTCTTCTCCGTCGTGCGGTCCGCTATGCGAAGATGCTTGGCATCGAGCGTCCGTTCATGTATGAGCTCGTCGACGTTGTCGGTGACATCATGGTCGACTTCTATCCACAAGTGAACGAGAAGAAAGACTTCATCAAGAAAGTCATCAAGAACGAGGAAGAGCGTTTCCATGAAACGTTGAATGACGGACTTGCAATCTTGAATGAAGTCGCGAAAGCACAAAAAGCAGCAGGTTCAAACGTGATCAGCGGTCAAGACGCGTTCCGTCTCTACGACACGTACGGTTTCCCGCTCGAATTGACAATCGAATACGCTGAAGACCATCAGATGACGGTCGATGAGGACGGCTTCAAAGAAGCGATGAATGAACAACGTGAACGTGCACGTCAAGCGCGTGCTGACGTTGAATCGATGCAAATCCAGTCTGGCGTACTCGCGGACATCACGATGCCATCGACATTCCTCGGATACAACAACCTTGAGACGAACGCGAAAATCGTCAGCTTGATTCACGATGGGGAACTCGTTGACGTCGTCGCTGCAGGGGAAGAGGCACAAGTGATCCTCGATCAAACGCCATTCTACGCTGAGAGCGGCGGTCAAATCGGTGACAAAGGTCAAATCGTCGGCGAAGACTTCCTTCTTCGCGTAAAAGATGTGTCGAAAGCACCGAACGGCCAAAACTTGCACACGGTCACAGTCGAGTCAGGCGTCGCGAAAGCGGAAGTGGCAGTGACAGCGACGGTTGACCAAGATTCACGTCAAGCAATCGTGAAAAACCATACGGCGACGCACCTCCTTCATCGTGCCTTGAAAGACACGCTCGGCGAGCATGTCAACCAGGCTGGGTCACTCGTGACACCAGATCGTCTTCGTTTCGACTTCTCTCACTTCGGTCAAGTGACAGCTGAAGAGCTTCAATCGATTGAGCGTCAAGTGAACGAGAAGATTTGGGCATCGATCGGTGTCGACATCGAAGAAATGAATATCGCAGATGCGAAAGCAAAAGGTGCGATGGCACTCTTCGGTGAGAAGTACGGCGATGTCGTTCGCGTCGTATCGGCTGGGGACTACTCGGTTGAGCTTTGCGGTGGGATTCACGTATCCAACACGGCTGAAATCGGACTCTTTAAGATCTTGTCTGAATCAGGGATTGGCGCAGGAACGCGTCGAATCGAAGCGGTCACTGGGGCTGGCGCATACGAAGTGATGAACCAGCAAATCGAGACGCTTGAAGCGGCAGCGAAACTGTTGAAGACGAAACCTCTCGAGGTTCCAGCACGTGTTCAAGCGCTCCAAGCTGAAATCAAAGACGTGGAGCGTGCTTCAGAGTCGCTCAAAGCGAAACTTGCGAACATCGAAGCTTCTTCATTGACGGATGCAATCGAAACAATCGGTGACGTTCAATTGATTGCGAAGCGTGTCGATGGACAAGACATGGATGCTCTCCGTAGCATGGTCGACGACTTAAAAGGGAAACTCGGTTCTGCCGTGATTATCCTCGGGTCGGCGAATGGTGAGAAAGTTAACCTCGTCGCAGGTGTGACGAAAGACTTGAACGACCGTGGCTTCCATGCCGGAAAACTCATTAAAGAAGTCGCAACACGCTGTGGTGGCGGTGGTGGCGGTCGTCCAGACATGGCACAAGCAGGTGGCCGTGATGCAACAAAACTGGACGAAGCATTGAAGTTTGCTTCACATTACGTCCAATCACTGGCATAATAGAGTGTGAAGTGCAAACGGAAAGAGGTGGATTCTTGTGAGCCAAATGGATCGCACGATGCAATTCAATTTTCCAGAAGATGATCAACGTGCTAACACACGTGAGACGCTGATTACGGTATATCAAGCACTCGAGGAAAAAGGTTATCAACCGATCAATCAAATCGTGGGATACTTATTGTCAGGTGACCCCGCCTACATCCCACGTCATAATGATGCGCGAAACTTGATTCGCAAAATTGAGCGGGATGAACTTCTCGAAGAGTTGGTCAAATCGTATTTGAACGATCGTAGAGAGGATTAATATGAAGCGAGTCATGGGACTCGATGTCGGATCGAAGACAATTGGTGTCGCTGTGAGTGACCTGATGGGATGGACGGCACAAGGTGTGGAGACGGTCTATTGGACCGAACCCGACTTTGACGAAGCCGTCCGTCTCCTTCGTCCGTTTATCGAGCAGTACGATGTGAAAGAAGTCGTCGTCGGTCACCCAAAAAACATGAATGGGACAGTCGGTCCGCGCGGTGAGGCGTCAGAGGCGTTTGCCGAGGCGTTCACAGAACAGACAGGCTTACCTTGCGTGTTGGTGGATGAACGATTAACGACGATGCAAGCGGAACGGATGCTCATTTCAGCAGATGTCAGCCGCAAAAAGAGAAAAGCGGTCATCGACAAAATGGCGGCCGTGATG
Source organism: Exiguobacterium sp. MMG028 (assembly GCF_027947425.1). Classification (NCBI taxonomy): domain Bacteria; kingdom Bacillati; phylum Bacillota; class Bacilli; order Caryophanales; genus Exiguobacterium; species Exiguobacterium sp. MMG028. The sequence goes on along the minus strand of NZ_JAQJIN010000001.1, from coordinate 1,083,524 downwards.
ATTTTACAAAACTACCTGGACCGTTCCGGGAAATAAGGAGGAATCTCTCATGGCAGAAATCCGTCGTGAAGAAGAAATGTACCGTATTCCAGATGAAAATGGAGACGAGCATTTATTTGCAGAAATTTTCCGTATGACAAGCGACCGTTCGAAGAAAACATTCGTTGTACTCGAACCAGTCGGCGCTCCGGAAACAGAAGATGAAGACACAATCGAAGTATACGCATTTGAAATTGAAGAACTTGAAGATGGCGAATTCATCTTGAAGCTCGTCGAAGACGATGAAGACTTCGAAGAGGTCATGGAAGCATTCGATATCGTCAATGACGAAGTCGGTCTAGACTAAATAGGGGACGGGCGGCTAGGGATTTCCCTCGTCGCCTCTCTTTATAAAATGAACAGGGGAGAAATGCATGAATCATCCATCTATGTCAGATGAGAAACGTGCCCGCAACCGGATCGTTCGTCGCATCACGGTTGTCATCCTTGCCATCTTCCTTCTCGTCATCGCCACAGGCTCGGCACTCGCTTACGTCTTTGTGAAGCGCTCCGTCGAACCGATTGATCCGACATCGACGGAAACCGTTGAAGTCGAAGTCCCACTCGGTGCCGGTTCGGGATATATTGGTGAATTACTAGAAGAGAATGGGCTTGTAAGGAGTAGCACGATTTTCCGTTTCTATACACGCTTTAAAAACGAGTCATCGTTCCAAGCGGGGACATATACGTTGTCACCATCTCAATCAATCGATGAGTTGATTGAAACGTTGCAAACAGGTAAAGTCATTGTGGTTCCTGATATCAAGCTCGTCATTCCGGAAGGGTTCACAATCGACCAGGTCATCGCTCGACTTGCGAAAGAGGCCGATATTCCGAAAGAAGAGATTTCCGAACAATTGAGTGACCGTGAATATATCAGTTCGCTCGTGAACGAGCATGAGATGTTGACGGAGGAAGTATTGCAGGAAGGCATTTATCATCCGCTTGAAGGATACCTGTTCCCGGCAACATATGAATTCAACAAAGGGGTAACACTCACTGAAATCATCGATGAGATGCTACTCCCGACCGAAAGCATGTATCAAGAGTACAAAGGTCGTTTGGCCGATTCAGGACGTACCTTCCATGAGACGCTCGCGCTCGCATCGGTTGTCGAGAAAGAGGCTGTGTCGACGGAAGACCGGAAAGAGATTGCCGGTGTCTTTGAAAATCGCCTAAACGACGGCATGAAATTACAGTCTGACCCGACTGTCTGGTACGGTACAGGGGAGACGTCGATTTTCACTTCATTCGCAGACTTGGAGAACGATTCCTTATATAACACGTATCGTTATGAAGGGATTCCGATTGGTCCAATCGCGGCTGTCAGTCGTGACGCGTTTGAGGCGGTACTCAACCCGAACGACACAGAGAACATTTACTTCTATGCACGCCCTCCACGTGAAGGGTTCCCGAATGGGGAAGTCTTGTTCGAAGTCAATTATGAGGACCATCAACAAAACGTCAATACGTACCGTTCCGAATGGGAAGCGTTTGAAGAAGCGAACAGTAATTGATGGGACGACCGGAAGCGGATGCTTCCGGTCGTTTGAATGAAGAGAGTTAAGAGGTGGAACGAGTGGACCATGCATCCTATGAGGGATATGTAGAACAATTGATCAACGACCGCTCTCCGCTGTTGACGGAGATGGAGGCATTTGCGCGAGAACATCACGTTCCAATCATGGACCTGACGGGCTCTGAAGTGCTTCTCTCTTTGTTGGCGATGCAGCGACCGACCCGCATCCTTGAGGTGGGGACGGCAATTGGCTACAGTGCAATCCGTATGGCAGAGTTGTTACCAGATGCCGAAATCGTCACGATTGAACGAAATGCTCGTCGATTCGAAGAGGCGACTGGCTTTATCGGACGATCTGATGTTCGCGATCGTATCACATTGATTCACGGTGATGCCGTTGAATTGATTGGTTCGATTGAAGGTGAGTTCGATGCCGTGTTTATTGATGCGGCAAAAGGACAATATCAAAAATTTTTTGATGGGTATGGCGCTTTAGTACCAATTGGTGGTACGATTTACAGCGATAATTTGTTTTTACGAGGGGACGTCTTGCTCGAGGACGTGTCAGTACTTGACCGACGTCGACGCCGGCTTGTCCGTCTCGTGAAGCAGTTTACTGAGCAATTGATGGCACGGACCGATTATCATACTGCAATTTTGCCCCTTGGTGATGGCCTAGCAATCAGTCGTAAATTACGATGAGGAGGACTTAACTTTGATGCAACATAAACCCGTCATTATTGGCGTGGCCGGGGGTACCGGATCTGGAAAAACGACCGTGGCCCGAGCGCTCGTCGATGCGTTTAAAGGTCAATCGGTCGTCATGATTGAACAAGACGCGTATTATAAAGATCAATCTGAAATGACGATGGAGGAGCGGTACAAGACGAACTACGACCACCCCTTCGCCTTTGATAACGATTTGCTAATTGAACATATCCAACAATTGCAACAACATCAGGCTGTCGAGAAGCCGGTATATGACTACGCGGCTCATACGCGCTCTGATGAGACGATCTTGATCGAACCGGTCGATGTCGTCATCGTTGAGGGGATTTTAGCACTTGAAGATGCCCGTTTGCGTGAATTGATGGATATTAAGGTGTTCGTGGATACGGATGCTGACGTACGCATCCTGCGCCGCATGCAGCGGGATATCAATGAACGTGGACGTTCGATCGATTCGGTCGTGGCACAGTACACGAATGTCGTTCGTCCGATGCATTTGCAGTTCTGCGAGCCGACGAAGCGGTATGCGGACATCATCGTTCCTGAAGGCGGAGAAAACTTTGTCGCAATCGATTTACTCGTGACGAAGATCCGTTGGGTGCTCACTGAGCGTAATCGCGCGTGAGGAAATAAATCGTTTTCAATTTACCCTAGCTGTAATATACTAGGAGACAATGAAGGAGTGACAGAAATGGCTGAAAAACAACACTATATGACGTTAGACGGAAAAGCGAAGATCGAGAATGAATTAAACGAACTGAAGACGGTCCGCCGTAAAGAAGTCGTTGAAAATATTAAGATTGCTCGTGATTTCGGTGACTTATCGGAAAACGCGGAATATGACGCGGCGAAAGAAGAACAAGCGATGGTCGAAGGACGAATCGCACAATTAGAAGAAATGCTCCGCAACGCAGTCATCATTCAAGATGATGCAGGCGATAACTCGGTTGTCTCAATCGGGAAAACTGTAACGTTCTTCATCCAAGAAGATAACGAAGACGAGACATACACAATCGTCGGTGGTGCCGAGGCAGACCCGTTCACAGGGAAAATCTCGAACGAATCACCAATCGCGAAAGCGCTTCTTGGCCGTACGATCGGAGATGTGGTCACGGTTCAAACACCAGGTGGCGACATGATCGTCGAAATCAAAGAAATCAAATAAGTTGTTGAGCGACCTCCATCTTGGAAGTCGCTCTCTTTCTGAGGAGGAATCGGTATGAAAGTTGGAATCATCGGTGCGATGGAAGAAGAAGTGAATTTGCTTCGGAACGAACTAACTGAACGTAAAGATACAGAAATCGCAAGCTATCATTTTTATGAAGGGTATCTTGGAAACATGCAAGTCGTCATCTTGAAGTCAGGCATCGGGAAAGTCAATGCCGCCATCGGAACGACACTCTTGATTGATAAATTCAAGCCGGACGTCGTCATCAATACGGGTTCTGCCGGCGGATTTAAAAAAGGGATGAAAGTCGGTGACGTCGTCGTCTCAACGGAAGTACGTCACCACGATGTTGACGTGACAGCATTCGGCTATGAGTACGGACAAGTACCAGGGATGCCACCAGCGTATGAAGCCGATCCAAAGCTCGTCAGCGTCTGTAAAGATGTGATTGAAAACTTACCGGACGTGAACGTGCATCAAGGATTAATCGTAACAGGGGATTCGTTCATCAACGACTCAAAACGTGTAGCGGACATCCTTGGCCATTTCGATGGCGTCGCTGCCGTCGAGATGGAAGCTGCTCCAATCGCGCAAACGTGTTACCAGTTCGGTGTTCCGTTCGTTGTCACACGCTCGATTTCAGACAGCGCGGACGAAGAAGCGAACTTGTCGTTTGATGAATTTTTAGAGACGGCATCCATCAACTCTGCGAAGATGGTCATGGCTGTCACGAAACGCCTCGAACAAGCTTAATCAATTGATCATAAGGAGGATGCATTGACATCCTCTTTTTATTCCCTTATATTAGTACCAGATACTAAGAATAGGGGTCGACGATATGAATATTGGAATCATCGGCATCGGATCGTTCTTACCGGACAATCGGGTGACAAATATCGATTTAGAAAAACGAATGGATACGAGCGATGAGTGGATTCGTACGCGTACAGGCATCGAGGCACGACATTTAGCAGAAAGTGACGTATCAGTCTCGGATATGGCGACACATGCCGCAGAACGGGCGTTACAGAGCGCTGGGGTCAGCATCGATGAGATCGAGGCGATTGTCTGTGCGACGGCGACTGCGCCAGCCTTCCCGGCAACCGCGTGCGTGGTTCAGGCGAATCTTGGCGCGAAAGCTGCTGTGGCATTCGACGTCAGTGCAGCATGTAGCGGATTTATCTTCGCAATGGATACAGCGAAAAGCCTGATGGACTCGAAAGGCTTCAAGAAAACGCTTGTCATCGGAGCAGAGAAGATGGGAAGTTTGATTGACTGGGATGATCGGTCAACAGCTGTCCTATTCGGAGACGGAGCTGGAGCTGTCGTACTCGGGGAAGACGAGATCGCTTCAATCGACTCCATCGTACTTGGAAGTGACGGGACAGGTGGCAAGCACTTGTATGAAAACGATGAAGGAAAGATCGTCATGAACGGTCGCGAAGTGTTCAAGTTCGCCGTACGGAAAATGCCGGAGATCGTGCTCGAATCGTTAAACAAAGCCGACAAGTCGTTGAACGACCTCGACGTTCTTGTGCCGCACCAAGCGAATCGTCGAATCATCGATGCGGCGATGGAACGATTAGATTTAGAAGAAGAGAAAGTCGTCATGACCATTCAAGACCATGCGAACACATCGGCGGCATCCATTCCGCTCGCCTTAGCGGAAGCCGTCAAATCTGGTAAAATCCAAGATGGACAAACGGTCGTCATCGCAGGGTTTGGTGCCGGGCTCACATGGGGTGCAAGCTGTCTGACATGGAATCATGCAACAATTACGGAGGGGAATCATTCATGAAACGAGTAGTAGTGACAGGATTAGGAGTCGTATCACCGTTAGGAAACGACGTGTCGACAATGTGGGATCGTCTTTTAAAAGGGGATAACGCCATTGATACGTTGACAAAAATCGATATCAGTCAATATCCGGCGAAAGTCGGAGCGGAAGTGAAAGAGTGGAGTATCGAACACTTAGTCGAACCAAAAGAAGCACGCAAGATGGATTCGTTCATTCAATACTCACTGTTGGCGGCAGACGCAGCCCATAAAGACAGTGGGCTTGATGTCAAAGCCATCGCCGATGAAGTCGGTACGTGGATCGGGAGCGGAATCGGTGGCGTCGAGACAATCGACAAGCAGTCAGCCATCCTTCATGACCGTGGACCGCGTCGTGTAAGCCCGTTCTTCATTCCAATGATGATTCCGAACATGGCGAGCGGACAAGTGTCGATCTACCTCGGGGCTAAAGGACCGAGTAACTGTTCCGTGACAGCATGTGCATCAGGGACGAACTCAATCGGAGAAGCGTTCCGCGTCATTCAACGGGGAGATGCGATTGCCATGTTCGCCGGTGGAGCGGAAGCGCCGATCACACCACTCTCGTTCGCAGGCTTTTGTTCGAACAAAGCACTTTCAACGAATCCGGACCCGAATACAGCGTGCCGTCCATTTGACGAGAACCGCGACGGGTTTGTCATGGGTGAAGGCGCCGGTGTACTCGTATTAGAAGAGTATGAACATGCGAAGGCACGTGGAGCGAAAATGTATGCAGAAGTCGTCGGATACGGGATGAGTTCAGACGCCTATCACATCACTGCACCGTCACCAGAAGCAGAAGGCGGGTCAAAAGCGATGAGTGAGGCGATTCGCGATGCGGGAATCAAGCCGGAAGACGTTCAATACATCAACGCACACGGCACGAGCACACCGCTCAACGATATGCTTGAGACGAAAGCGATTCGTCGTGTGTTCGGGGAACACGCCGACAAACTCGCGGTCAACTCGTCGAAATCGATGATTGGTCATCTTCTCGGAGGAGCAGGTGGCGTCGAGGCAGTCATCACAGCCCTTTCGATTCATGAAGGGAAGATTCATCCGACGATCAACTGTGAATCACCTGCAGCAGATTGCGACCTTGATTATGTACGTGAAGGAAATCGGGAACTTGACATTCAGTATGCACTCAGTAACTCACTTGGCTTCGGGGGCCACAATGCGACACTCGCATTTGCGAAAGTGACGAACTGACGGTAGAAAAATCATTCAAAAAAGGTTAGGGTATAAGGGTTGGTCTAACAGAAAGGAGTGCAACGAATGAACAAGAAATCATTCATCGTGGCCGCCTTGTTAGGTTCAGTCCTTATCCTTTTTTTATTTATTTGGAACGAACAACGAGAGCAGTCACGTGAACTACTACCACTAGAAGAACAAACGATAACGATTAATGGGGAATCCCTTCCGACTCAACCGGACGTCATGCTCGCGATTGACCCGGCATCCCAAACCGTATTGTCACATCTATATGAAGGACTTTATCGGTTCGGCACAGATGGGGCGATTGAACCGGGACTCGTCGAGAAGTTAGAACGATCTGAAGACGGAACGGTCTATACGTTCACATTGAAAGAAAGTGTTACGACAGAAGGGAATGCAGTTACCTCGCAGACGTTCGTCGACCATTTCCGTAAACTCGTCGATGACGAGACGAACTCACCGTTCAGTTTTTTACTCGCGGATGTCCAATCTGCGAAAGAAATCGGGCTCGGGCAACAAGAACCGGATACGTTAGGCGTTCGAGCGATTGATGAGCGAACGCTCGAGATCACACTCATCCGTCCGATGGAAGGGTTCGAAGAAATTTTTGCAATGCCAGCGTTTTTGCCACAACCATCCGTGACCACATGGGATGAGTTAGAAACGAACGGTCCGTTTAAATTTAATAAAATGGATGATACGACTATCTCGTTACATAAAAACGAAACGTATCGTGAAGCCGACAACGTTACGCTTGAAACAATCACTATCCGAAGTGAAACAAATCTGACTGAGGCCTCTGGTATGCACCCAGTCCCTTATGATTTCGACACTTCTACGATTGATAAAGAAGTCATGGGCATTAAAGACGTTCCGCGAAGTGGCGTGTTTTATTTAAAACCGAACGTTGAAAAAGCACCATTCGATGATGTTGCGTTTCGACAAGCCCTCGCACTGACGCTTGAGCGGACGACACTTGAAGAATCGCTTGCACGAGCGGAACGAACGACGGAACGACTTCTCGTCATGGATGAGGAGGCTTCGGTTGCAGAGTTGGAAGGGGATGCCAACCAATTATTTGAAACCGTGAAAAAACGGTTAAAAACAGAAACAATCGAGATTGAATTGCTCAGCTTTGTCGATGAAGAAGCACGTGAAATTTCGACCAGATTAAAAGAGAATTTGGAACAATTGGACGGGTTGACCGTCAAGGTTGTAGAGCTTCCACTTGGAGATAAAGTTAGGAAAGAAGTCTCAGGAAATTATTCCTTTTCGTTATCAGGATGGCAACCGGACTACCCGATGCTATCTGCCTATTTGACGCAATTTGAGTCTAATGATGTGCTCAATTCAAGTCGATATGCAAATGAGTCGTACGATCAACTGATGGATCAGGCCCGTTCCACTGAGAGTTTGGACGAACGTAATATCATATTACGAAACGCGGAAGCGAAGCTGTTAGAAGAGGCGGTTGTTATGCCAATCTACCAAGCAGGACGTTCTTATCTGGTTGAAAAAGGATACGATCAAATCGGTTATCCGGTCATCGGTCCTTCATATGTCCTAACCTTTTCGAAAAAATATGAAAATTGAGCTAAAGGCCCGCCGCTCTAGGCGGGCTTTTTGACTATAGAGAAAATTTTTTAGAAAAATCAAAATAAACACTTTGCAAAATTATCAGAATATTGTATTATTGCATCAACGGGATTTTGGTAACAAATACTGTCAGAAGAAATGACTGAATTTTCTACCATCATTCACTTCGTTAAAACGAAAAAATCAGGGGGTCATCGCAATGAATAAGAAAAAAGGTTTTGCTTTAGCATCTTCGGTTACACTTCTATCAAGTGCTTTCCTAGCTGCATGTTCGACAGGGGATGAAGACACAGGGTCTTCAAACGGATCAGGTTCGGAAGGTTCTGCAGATGAAGCGCAAGTCCTCAACTTGCTCGATTCTTCAGATATTCCTTCACTTAACCCAACACTCGCAACGGACGCTGTATCGTTCAATGTCTTAAACAACGTTAACGAAGGTCTCTACCGCATGGACGAGAACGATGAGCCAACACCAGGTATCGCTGAAGACCACGACGTTTCAGAAGACGGAATGACGTACACGTTCAAAATCCGTGAAGGCGCGACTTGGTCAAACGGGGAGCCTGTCACAGCGAACGACTTCGAATACGCTTGGAAAGAAGTACTCAACCCAGATAACGCATCACAATATGCATACGTTATGTCAATCATCGAAGGCGCAGACGCGTACAACACAGGTGAAGGCGAGCGCGATGCTGTAGGCGTTAAAGCAATCGACGATCAAACACTTGAAGTTAAATTGACAGCACCAGCTGACTACTTCCTCGGATTGACAAGTTTCGGCGTATTCATGCCAAAACTCGAGTCATTCGATAAAGAGCAAGGCGAAAACTTCGGTACATCTGCAGAGACGACTCTCTACAACGGACCGTTCAAACTCGACAGCTGGGAGCGCGAGCAAGGCTGGAAAATGGTCAAGAACGAAGACTATTGGGATGCTGAAGCAGTTAAACTTGAAGAAATCAACGTTAAAGTCGTTAAAGAAGTTTCAACAGGTGTTAACTTGTATGAAAACGGTGACGTTGACCGTACAGGCTTGACTTCTGAGCTCGTTGCCCAGTACCAAGATAACGAAGACTTCTCAACAGTCGTTGAGCCAACACTCTTCTACCTCCAGTTCAACACTGCTGTGGAAGCGCTTGATAACCAAAAAATCCGTAACGCGATTGATAAAGCATACGATAAAGCTGCAATCTCAGAAACACTTCTCGCAAACGGTTCAATTCCTGCGAACTACCTCGTTCCGAAAGACTTCGTAACGGGTCCAGACGGAAAAGACTTCCGTGAAGCAAACGGCGACATCGGCGGATACAACGTGGAAGAAGCTCAAAAACTTTGGGAAGAAGGACTTTCTGAGCTCGGAACAGATACAGTTGAGCTTGAACTCCTTAACTACGACTCTGAGTCTGCGAAGCAAATCGGTGAGTTCATCAAAGGTGAACTTGAGAAGAACCTTCCAGGTATGACAGTTACAATCAAGCAACAACCGTTCAATAACAAACTTGACCTTGAGAACAAAGGAGAGTTCCAATTCACATTCGCTGGTTGGGGCCCTGACTATCAAGATCCAATGACGTTCGTTGACCTCTTCGTCACAGACGGACCATACAACCGTGGTAAGTGGTCGAACGACGAATTCGATAAGTTGATCGAATCTGCGAAATCGAGCACAGATGCTGAACAGCGTTGGGCTGACCTTCAAGCTGCAGAGAAAATCGTTCTTGAAGAGAACGCAATCTCACCAGTTTACCAACGTGGATCGGCTCGTCTCACGAAGCCATACGTTAAAGATATCGTTGAGCACGCATTCGGTGCAGACTACTCTTACAAGTGGGCTTCAATCGAAGGCAAAGAATAATTTCATTTCACACCTACAAGAGAGACAGGGACGCCTGTCTCTCTTTTTTATGCAATTATTTATACAAAAAAAGAACCCTCGCTTGGAGAGTTCTAACAAGACAAGCTTATTTTTTCACTTTGGCACGTTTACGACTGAGTCCCATCGCTTTTTCAATCTTCGCGAGATTTTTATTCGCGACGGCTTCAGCCTTCGCACGACCGGCATCGAGAATCTCATCGAGTTCTGGAGAATCGATCAGTTCGTGATAACGAGCTTGAATTGGTTCGAGCAAGGCGACGACTGCTTCTGCCACATCTTGTTTAAATGTACCGTAATTTGAATTCTCGTATTGCTTGACGAGGTCATCGATTGAGGTACCTGTCGAAAGTGAATAAATTTCTAACAAGTTTGAAATCCCTGGTTTGTTCTCACGATCAAACGAGATGACGCCACTTGAATCAGTCACGGCGCTCTTGATTTTCTTGCGGATGACATTCGGCTCGTCGAGCATTGAAATGTATCCTTTGGCGTTTGTGTCGGATTTTGACATTTTTTTCACGGGATTTGTGAGAGACATGATGCGTGCGCCTTCTTTTTGAATAAGTGGTTCAGGCATCGTGAACGTCTCGTAGTAACGTTTGTTGAACCGTTCCGCCAAATCACGAGTCAATTCGATATGTTGTTTTTGGTCATCTCCGACAGGAACGAGTTCCGTATTGTATAACAAAATGTCAGATGCCATAAGTGTTGGATAAACGAACAATCCGGCTCCAACATTCTCATTTCCTTGCGATTTATCTTTATACTGTGTCATCCGACCAAGCTCACCCATTCCCGCGATGCATGTTAACATCCATCCGAGTTGAGCGTGCGCCTTCACTTCAGATTGAACGAAGATTGTCGCTTTCTCTGGGTCGAGACCAGAAGCGAGATAAAGTGCCGCTAGTTTTCGTGTGTTGTTCATTAATTCGACACGGTCGAGTTGTACGGTGATGGAATGCAAATCAACGATACAATAATATGCATTGTTGTCATCCTGAAGATCGACGAATTGTTTCATCGCGCCTAAGTAGTTCCCGAGCGTCACGACGCCGGTCGGTTTAATTCCTGAAAAAATCGTTGCCATGTGTATACACCTCCGAAGAATATAAAAAACCGCAGCCACCCGCCCGAATAAATCGGGACGAATAACCGCGGTGCCACCCAAATTTGCATAAACTATGCCACTTGAACGCTGTAACGGGCGTGAATCGTCTCGCCATACTCAGGTTCAGGCGAGCCACTCCGAAGTCCATTCATTCAAGTCTTTTCATCTACTCGCAGCACCGTAGACTCTCTGAGGAAAAGGTGATTTGAATTACTTGTCTTCATCCAAGTGTTCTTATTCTGAATCTAGTTTAGCATAGGACGTCGCTTCCGAAAAGATTAAATCAACGCGACGAGAAACGAAAGAGCGATACTTCCCACACCGACAAACACCCAGTTCCAAGCCGATTGCTTACGAAGTTGTCGATCTTCAGGATCTTCTTCTTCATCCTCTTCATATTCCGCATCAATTTCTTTAAGTTTTGCACGTCGACTTCGCTTGAAACCGTACATGATGCCATCGAACAATCCTGTCGCGCTCATATGTGAAAACATCCCAATCGCAAAAGTGAGAATTCCGGAAACGAATAGACCGCCGCTCAAATGAAACAGGAAAGATTCGCTTCGGAAATATGAAAAAATGGACCAAACCGTATACAGGATTGTGACAATCCCCCAAACAATCAATATATTTCGAAACTTTTTCAACGATGTAATCTCCTTTCACGCCATAAAGGGAACGAGCAACCGTTCCGCGTTTCTTCTATGATACTAGGAAGGTAGGGCATAATGCGAGTATGAAATTCGAATGAGATGATAGCGTTTTATTATGTAGTTGACAGTTTGATTAAAAATTTCTTACAATAGCCCTAACGTTCTTTCGTCGAATACTTTATGAAATATTCAGAAAATTAAAGAAAAAGTAAGATGTTCATTCGACGAATGGCTAGCTTTTTAATACGAAAGGGGAAATCGCAATGAAGAAAAAATCGATTTTGCTCATGATGACGATCATCTTGGCACTCGGTTCAGTACTCGCGGCTTGTTCGACAGGCGGAGACTCTGATGGCGGCGGTTCTTCTTCAAACGGAGAAAAAGTTCTTCGTTTGACGGATACGTCAGACATTACAACAGCCGATCCGGCTCTTGCTACAGACGCGGTCGCATTCAACTTGATCGCCAACACAATGGAAGGTCTTTACCGTCTTGATAAAGATGGAAATGCCGTACCTGCTCTCGCTGAAGGCGAACCAGAAGTAAACGAAGATGAGACTGTTTACACATTCACGCTTCGTGACGCGGAATGGTCAAACGGAGAGCCAGTCACAGCCAACGATTTCGTGTATGCATGGCAACGTGCTGTCGACCCTGCAACAGGTTCACAGTATGCATACATCATGAACACAATTAAAAACGCTGAAGCGATCAACACAGGTGACACACCGAAAGAAGAGCTTGGCGTTAAAGCAATTGATGAGAAAACACTCGAAGTCACACTCGAGCGTCCAGACCCATCATTCCTTTCACTTACTTCATTCGGTACATTCACACCGATCAATGAAGCATTCGCAACAGAAAAAGGCGAAGATTTTGCAACGAACCCTGAAAACCTTCTCTACAACGGACCATTCACATGGTCAGAGTGGGATCGTGAACAAGGTTATGTCTTAACAAAGAACGACACGTACTGGGATAAAGACAACGTCGCGCTTGAAGCTGTTGATGTTCGCGTCGTTAAAGAAACATCTACAGTCGTAAACTTGTATGAAGCTGGTGATGTTGACTATGCAGGTCTTGCATCAGAACAAGTTGCTGCTTTCCAAGAAGATGAAGATTACAACACAGGTCTTCGTTCTGCCATCGGATATTTCAAATTCAACCACGAAGATGAAATCTTCTCTGATGTGAATGCACGTAAAGCTATCGCACGTGCGGTCGATCCAACTGGAATCATCGACCAACTCTTGAACAACGGTTCAATTGCAACAACATCATTCATTCCAAAAGACTTCATCAAATATGAAGACGGAACGGATTACACAGAGGGTGTTGAGTACTTCCAAACAAACGCTGACGAAGCTGCTTCACTTTGGGAAGAAGCAACAGGCGGAGAAGCGACAACAATCGAACTCCTCTCGTTCGACAGCGAAGTTTCAAAACAAATCTCTGAGTACATGAAAGGTCAAATTGAGTCGAACTTGCCGAACGTAACGGTTGAAATCGCTCAACAGCCTTTCAACAACAAACTTGAGCGTGAAGCAAACGGTGACTACCAAATGTCATTCGCACTTTGGGGACCTGACTACCAAGACCCACTTACGAACCTTGGTATCTTCACATCAGACAACGGACAAAACGACATCAACTATGCGTCATCTGAATATGATCAGTTGATTGACGCAGCGTCTGCTGAAACGAACATCGATGCACGTTATGACTTGTTTAAAGAAGCCGAGGCTCTCTTAATCGAACAAGACCAAGCGATCATGCCGATTTATCAAGCTGGTGTGGCGTACTTGATTCGTCCAAACATCGAAAACTTTAACCGTCAACTATTCGGTGCTGATTACCAGTACAAATACGTTGATATCAAGTAATGGGATGAGGGGGCATGCGAACCGCATGTCCCCGATTTTCTAAAAAATTCTACCGAAGTAAGAGAAAATACTGTTCAAATGTTTTGTTGGTAAAGTATAATGTAGTAACAGTGAAAATTCAGAATAATCTCTGAAAAGAATATTCTTTGTTTTCAGCCGCTGTGCTAAGAGCCTTGAGATGACGTATACGCTATTCTTTCAGAATATTCCTTTCATTTTGTGAATTTGAAAAATAGGTCATATGTCATAGTGAAGCTGTTGGTGCAAGTAGTAGAAAGAATTAGAAAAAACAGGGGGTTTTTATTCATGGGACGTTATATCCTACAACGGCTGACTTACGGCCTCATCACGTTCTTCTTGATTGCCACGTTCACGTTCTTCCTGATGGACCTGCTCCCAGGTTCACCGTATCAGAACCAGGAAAAACTGACAGAATCACAAATTCAATTATTGAATGACCGCTACGGACTCAACGATCCGCTTCCGGTCCGTTATGCGACGTACATCGGAAACATGCTCCAAGGTGACCTTGGCGTTTCATTCCGTACGGCGAACCGTCCAGTAACTGAATTGATTATGGAACGAATTGGTCCTTCGGCACAATTAGGGGTCCAGGCATTAGTTCTCGGAACTCTTGTAGGCGTATTGTTAGGTGTTGTTGCGGCGATTCGTCACAATACGGTCATTGACTATGGTTCAATGTTCGTATCGGTAATCGGGATTTCTGTCCCATCGTTCGTTTTTGCAGCCCTTCTTCAGTACTATGTCGGAGTTAAATTGCAGTTGCTCCCAGTCGCATTCTGGGAAACACCAGCTCATACGATTTTACCAACAATTTCGTTGTCACTCGGTGTCACGGCAGCGATTGCCCGTTTCGTCCGAACCGAGATGTTAGAGGTTACCGGACAAGACTACGTCACGCTTGCGAAAGCGAAAGGATTGACGGGTAACGCCATCGTGTGGAAACACATGGTTCGTAACGCAATGATTCCTGCCATCACAATCCTTGGACCAATGACAGCTGGACTCTTAACGGGTACATTCGTTATCGAGAAAATCTTCGCTGTTCCAGGACTTGGAGAATTGTTCGTCACGTCAATCACGTTGAACGACTACTCTGTCATCATGGGAACGACATTGTTCTTCTCAGGATTGTTCATTATTATCATTTTGCTTGTCGACTTGCTCTATGGGGTTGTTGACCCACGTATTCGTCTTGGGGGGAATAACTGATGATTGAAAACAAAAAGAATTACGAACAGTTCGACCAAGACATGTTCACACCTGTTGAGATGAATGAACAGCTTGGTGAACGAATCGCTGGGAAAAGTTTAAACTTCTGGCAAGATGCATGGATGCGCCTAAAGAAAAACAAAGCGGCCATCATCTCGCTATCAATTATTTTAATTCTCGTTGCACTTGCATTGTTCGGACCGATGTTGTCGGGTCGTGATGCCTACGAACAAAACATTTCACAAGCAAAACTTCCGCCAAAAGTCACAGGTCTTGAATGGGCTGGCTTTGATGGAATGGCGACACTCGGTGGTCGCGATATCGACTTCTACGAACAAAAGAACGTAGAAGAGAACTTCTGGTTCGGTACGGACTACCTCGGTCGTGATCTCTGGTCACGTATTTGGGAAGGGACACGTATTTCTCTCTTCATCGGTTTCGTTGCGGCCATCATCGATACAATTATCGGAGTGGCATATGGTGGGGTTTCCGCTTACTTTGGTGGGCGTACGGATAACATCATGCAACGTATTGTTGAGATCTTGACAGGTGTACCTAACTTGATCTTAATCATCTTGTTCATCTTGATCTTTGACCCTGGTGTATTCACCATCATCCTCGCCATGGCCATCACAGGTTGGATCGGGATGAGTCGACTCGTTCGTGGTCAGATTTTAAAACTCAAAAACCAAGAGTTTGTCTTGGCAGCTCGCACACTTGGTGCATCTAGTACGCGATTGATTTTCAAGCACTTGATTCCAAACACATTGGGTGCGATTATCATCACGCTCATGTTCACGATTCCATCTGCCATCTTCTTCGAGGCATTCCTCAGCTTTATCGGGATCGGGCTTCAACCGCCACAGGCATCACTTGGTACGTTGATCAACGATGGATACAAAGAACTACGGACATTCCCGTTCCTTCTTATTATCCCGTCGGTCATCATCGTCTTGCTCATGGTCAGCTTCAACTTGCTTGCCGACGGCTTGCGTGATGCGTTCGATCCGAAAATGCGTAAATAAAAAAGAAAGAGGGGGACTCGTGCATGGAAACGATTTTATCAGTCCGAGATTTAGAGGTCTCGTTCCACACATATGCAGGAACGGTTCAAGCCGTTCGTGGCGTATCGTTTGATTTGAAAAAAGGCGAGACGCTCGCCATCGTAGGAGAATCGGGTTCAGGTAAATCCGTTACTTCGAAGGCAATCATGCGTCTCATTCCGAACCCTCCAGGTGAAATCACGAACGGAGAAATCATGTTCGAAGGGAAAGACTTGGCGAAACTTTCGGAAAAAGAAATGCTTAAAATTCGTGGTCGCGATATCGCAATGATTTTCCAAGACCCGATGACATCACTTAACCCGACAATGACGATTTACAAACAAATCGCAGAAGGGTTGAAACAGCACCAAGGATTGACAGGTGAGGATGCGAAGAAACGTACTCTCGAATTGTTGACACTTGTAGGGATTCCAAACCCAGAAGCGCGTTTGAAACAGTACCCACACCAACTCTCTGGTGGGATGCGTCAGCGTATCGTTATCGCGATCGCACTCGCGTGTAACCCGAAAGTGTTGATTGCCGATGAACCGACAACAGCACTTGATGTTACGATTCAAGCGCAAATTCTTGAACTGTTAAAAGACATTCAGCAAAAAACAGGTACAGCGATTATCTTCATCACGCACGACCTTGGCGTTGTTGCGAACATGGCTGACCGTGTTGCTGTTATGTATGCAGGTCGTCTCGTTGAAAAAGGAACGGTCGATGAAATCTTCTACGAGCCACGTCACCCGTACACATGGGGACTTCTCGGTTCGATGCCGCGTCCGACAGATGACCGTAACGAAGCGTTACCTGCAATCCCGGGTACGCCTCCAAACTTGCTCGATCCTCCAAAAGGGGATGCATTCGCACCGCGTAACCCTTACGCGATGAAGATTGATTTTGAGAAAGAGCCACCGATGTTCCAGGTGAGTGATACACACTTTGCTTCAAGCTGGTTATTACACCCACAAGCACCAGCGGTCAATCCGCCACGTGCGATTCGTGAACTCGCTCTCAAGTATCGTCCGGACAGTGCGTTCGCTAAATCGTTTACGAAAGGTGGTGCTGAATAATGGAACGCGAGAAATTACTCGAAGTAAAAAACCTGAAGCAGCACTTTAAAATTGGCCGTGGCCGTGTCGTCAAAGCGGTCGACGGAATCTCGTTTGATATTTTCAAAGGTGAAGTGCTCGGACTCGTAGGTGAGTCTGGTTGTGGGAAGTCTACGACAGGGCGTACGATCATCGGTCTTTATGACGCGACTGACGGCGACGTTGTGTTCAAAGGCGAAAACGTCCACGGTAAAAAATCAAAAGCAGACAAGTTGAAATTCAACCGCGCCATGCAAATGATTTTCCAAGATCCATACGCATCGCTTAACCCGCGTATGACGGTTGCGGATATCATCGCAGAAGGGATTGATATTCACGGTCTTGCGAAGACGAAAGAAGATCGTATGAACCGTGTGTATGACCTTCTTGAAACGGTTGGTTTGACGAAAGAGCACGCGAGCCGTTACCCACACGAATTCTCGGGTGGACAACGTCAGCGTATCGGGATTGCCCGTGCCCTTGCGGTTGAGCCAGACTTCATCATCGCCGATGAGCCGATTTCTGCACTTGACGTTTCAATTCAAGCGCAGGTCGTCAACTTGATGAAAGAATTGCAACGCGATCGCGATTTGACGTATTTGTTCATCGCCCACGACTTGTCGATGGTTAAATACATCTCTGACCGTATCGGTGTTATGTATCAAGGTCACCTCGTAGAGCTTGCGACAGCAGATCGCCTTTATGAGAACCCGATTCATGCATATACGAAATCGCTTCTTTCAGCGATTCCGCTTCCGGATCCGGAGCATGAACGTACACGTAAACGGATCGTATACGAGTCAACTTCGAAAGGTCCAGTCGGACGTTCGGATGAAGATTCAAGTATCCCACCACTTCGCGAAGTCGAGCCAGGACACTACGTCTCACTCACAGACGAAGAGTACGAAGCATACAAAGCACAACTCGTTTAATACGAAAACCCTGACTTCTAAATGAAGTCAGGGTTTTTTAGCTCCAAAAAAATAGTCACCTAATGGAATAGGTGACGGGTTATCCGTTTGAAATGCGTGGTAAGTTTGAGAGACGTTCGACAATCGCGTCGATTTGACGGACACGA
Organism: Exiguobacterium sp. MMG028; assembly: GCF_027947425.1. Classification (NCBI taxonomy): domain Bacteria; kingdom Bacillati; phylum Bacillota; class Bacilli; order Caryophanales; genus Exiguobacterium; species Exiguobacterium sp. MMG028. The sequence continues at coordinate 1,065,466 of NZ_JAQJIN010000001.1, read as the reverse complement.
GCTAACGCATCTTCAATCTCCATGGTCTCATAATGGTGAAGACCACCGGGCTGCTCCACAAACGTATCTGCGTCGTGAACGAGCTGTTGAAGTGGTGTTCGTTGAATTCGGCTTGGTGGTAAATAGGAATCGGTATGCAAGAGAATCATAACGGAAACCTCTTTGGCACGGGCAGGGTCTTCCCCAAGACGAATGAGTAGTTTGTGTGCCCGTTCAGCACCTTTAATCGCATGAATATCATTCTGGCGATATAAGTCATAATTCCACTTGCCTTCTGTATACCATTCATAGTGACCGATATCATGAAGTAGCGCAGCTTTCGTTGCTAAATCTGTATCGAGACCACGTTTCGTTGCCATTTCGAGAGCGCGTTCACAAACGTCTACAGCATGCTTTAAACCTGATCGAGTTAAATATTTTTGGGTAACCGGATGTCCCATAATGGTTTCTAATGTGATTCGCATCATCGCTCTCCTCCTTAAATAGAAAAAGGTTATTTCTATAAACTATACAGGTTTTTTCTGATTAATGCAAACGATATCTATGTAAATAAATAATGAACTTGTAAGAATGATTCACATTTCACAAACAAATGTGCTATAATTTACTTGTAGATTAGTGCAAGTTCAAGATTTTCAGATTCGGTAATGCTCGGTCGGTTGCTTACGCTGTACGGGGGTGAGAGGCCATGAAAGAACGTGACAAAGTTCTACGAGAGAAAAAACGACTTTTGAAAGAAGTGTTGAAGAAAAAGTTGAAAGACTTGCAAGTCAAGCCAGGGAAAGAGACGGTATCTCAACCAGTGTCTCGAATCCCAGCATCTTGAGATGGGTCATTCAAGGTCGCATTCAACGAATGCGCCCTCTTTTCATATCTGAATGATAAAGAATATCATTGAAGTTTTAATAATTAAGAATTATTATAATTAAGTGGATGCAAATTTGGGTATACAAATAGAGTCACTTAAAAAGATGGACGCATACTCGATCAGGGAGGAAGAAAAATGGTCACACTTTATACGTCTCCAAGCTGTACATCTTGCCGAAAGGCACGGGCTTGGCTCGAAGAACACGATATCCCGTTTACAGAACGAAACATATTTTCAGAACCGCTCTCACTGAATGAGATTAAACAAATCTTACGTATGACAGAAGATGGAACGGATGAGATTATTTCGACCCGTTCTAAAGTCTTTTCTAAAATCGATGTATCCGTTGATGCGTTATCGCTTCAACAATTGTATGATTTGATTCAAGAATATCCGGGCTTACTACGCCGTCCGATTTTGATTGATGAAAAACGACTACAGGTCGGATACAACGAAGATGAGATTCGCCGATTCTTGCCACGGAAGGTTCGAACGTTCCAATTGCAAGAAGCACAGCGACTTGTGAATGAATGAGAGCATACTGTTTAAGCAGTGTGCTTTTTATTATCGATTATTTCCTATAAAATAAAGTTATAACCCGTCATCAAGATTGAACGATGTCAAAAAGGGTACAAAGATAAAAAGACAATTTCCCCTCTCCTCCTTATGTGAATTGGGAGCGAGGTGAGAAGGGAGTGGACAATCGTGAAAATTGAGCGCATCAATGACAATACCGTCAAATTTTTCATCACATATGTGGACATCGAAAAACGTGGCTTCGCACGTGATGAAATTTGGTACAACCGAGAACGTGGCGAGCAGCTGTTCTGGCAGATGATGGACGAGGCTCACGAACGTGAAGACATCTCGTTTGATGGTCCACTGTGGATTCAAGTCCAAGCTTTTGAAAAAGGTCTAGAAGTGACCGTGACAATTGCGAAAAATGTGATGGATACGGAAGACGATTCTGAACTCGGTTCGCTTCTTCGCTCAGCGATCGATGAAGCACGAGATCAACAATCGGTACTCGATCAATTGAGTGAGTTGGATGAGCTTGAAGCGGAAGCAGATGCTTGGGCGCCACTCGCAATGGAAACAGATGATTTCGAGGCAATCATTTCACTGAGTAAGCGTGCAGGTGACACGTTCAGTGATCTTGATTTGAAACTATATCATTATCAAGACCGTTACTATTTGTGGATTGATTTCCCGGATGAAATGGAGCCTGAAGACGAAGAGAATGCACTTAGTCTTTTAGCGGAATATTTAACATTTAGTACACAGACGCAACCGATGCTTGAGGAGTATGGTAAACTCATTCTCGATGGCGATGTCTTTGCGAAAGTGCGTCACTACTTCTAAATGATCAATCGCCTGTTCAGAAGGACAGGCGATTTTTTCAAATCAATGGTAAAGAGGTGTTGGTATGGTGAGACGAATTCGATTGTTTCTTGAGGATAGCGCGTGGTTCGTCCCGTTTATATATGGGGCAGGCGGAATCGTTTTAACAGTGTTAACTCAAGTATTTGGCGAATTTTTTCGAGATTTACTGCCGGAATTTATTTATTTAGACTTAGACTCAGCAGCGTCTGTCTTGTCTTCCACGTTTACGAGTCTTATGACGATGATGACGTTTAGCTTTTCGACAATCCTTGTCGTGTTAACAACGTATTCTTCACAGTTTTCTCCTCGGACAATTAATAACTTTTTAACGAATACAGCAGCTAAGCATACGCTTGGTCTCTTCATTATGACGACCGTGTATGGGATTTCGAACTTATTCCTCGTCCGAACGGCAGATGATGGTGTCGTATTATCTTCGGGGATTAGTGTGCTCTTAGTCATTATTTCAATCTATGCATTCGTCAAATTCATTCAGACCATCAGTGTCTCGATTCAGGCAGAACGCTTGTTATCCACGCTACATAAAGAAGCACTATCGGTAATCAGTGAGCAAAAAGACGCCATCGAGTCAGATGACGTGAATCTCGTATTACCACGCTCTGTTCATTCCTTTGAGGGTCAAGCGGTACGGGCGCCTCAGACGGGGTATATCCGCTTATTTTTAAGAGAGAAGCAGGGAGATCATGAAACGGACTTTGAATCGGTCGTAGCCGTAGGTGAATTTGTCGCTAAAGGGGATTTACTCGGATTTTGGAAAGACGAGGACACCCCAGACATCGAACTATTTGAGATCGGTGAAGTCCGGTCTTCGATGCAAGACCCGTCATTTGCGATTGAAAAGTTGAGTGAGATTGCGTTACGTGGAATCTCTCCAGGGATCAATGACCCGAATACGGCGATTCATGCGATTCACTACATCGGGGATATATTACGAGAGCTCTGCGAAATGCCGGATGGAGATTTTCTATACTCGAACGGGAAATCTGATTGGCATGTGAAGCGAAAGACGCTTGAAACGATTCTTTTTGAATCGTTATCGCCGATGCAGACTTACGCCAGTAAAGACATCTTTGTGATGGGGTCCGTGTTCGAGGCGATTCGAATGGCGCGTCTCCAGGCGCATGAGACGCTGGATTCGACGTTCGATGAGATGATCGATTACTTTGAAGATGTGATTGATTGGGAAAGTCTTCATTCGAAAGAACAAAACTATTTACGCAATAAAATAGGGCGAGCTAAAAAGATGACGACATGACAGGAGACCACCTTTTCGAAAGAAGAGGTGGTCTCTGTTCAAGAGAGCGTATATCCGCCATCGACCGTAATGGCTTGCCCGTTTATATAGGTTGAGGCATCGGTTAACAAAAACTCGACGACAGGCGCCACTTCTTCCGGTAGGGCGGCATGTCCCCGGAAATGATGGGTCATTGCCTCTTTGAATTTTGCTTCTCCACCGTATAGTTTATGACTGAGCGGTGTATCGATCGGACCGAAACAGACGGCGTTGAATCGAACTTTTCCTTTCATCCGATGTGCGAACGTTTTCGTCAAGGCAATGACGGCGGCCTTCGAGGCGGCATAATGAGCGAGCATAGGTGGGAATTTGACGTGTCCGACAATGGCGGCGTTATTGACGACACTCGCGCCTTGAGTAAGCAAAGGGATGGCGCGTTGTGTGACGGTGTTCAGTGCATAGAGATTGACGTCAAACACTTCGGTGTATGAATCTTGCGTCAAACGCTCAGGTGTACCGGGTCTACCAAACGTTGCGGCATTGTTGAAAAGACCATGTAACGTCACGCCTTGCTCCTTTAAGTGCACAAAGAGATGATCGATGTCTTCGGCTGAATGGAGGTCACATCTTATAAACGTGGCCAATCCGTTCGAGTCTGATTCAAGAGAAGCCCCCCGCATCTCATCACGACCGATTCCGATGACACGATGTCCACTCTCGGTTAACTGTAAGGCGACGGCGCGCCCAATTCCACTTGTTGCGCCTGTTATTAGAAAAGTCCCCATAATTCATTCGCTCCCCTCAAAAAATTGGCGTTACGATGTATAATTAATGATAATACATGACAGAAACGAGGTCAGGTTATAATATGTTGCGACGCATACAAGTACTCTTTTCCCTTATTTTGCTCGCAGGACTCATTGCGATATTATCTTATTACTGGAGCTCACAAGTGATCGGGCTCTTCTCGATTCTCGTCTTTTTGACGACGTTCAGTATTTTGCTTGTGATTTTACTTGAAAATCGCAACCCGCAACGCACGTTGATCTGGGCGATTGTCATGATTGGCTTTCCTGTCATTGGATTATTTGCGTACTTTGTGTTCGGTCAGAACTATCGTCGTAAGCGGATGTTTAAAGAGAAGGCGATGCTCGACGAAGAGACGTACTTGGCTTATCGGCAAAAAGCGATGACGCTGTCTCCGTCACTGATGTTTGCGCATGACGATTATGAAAAGTTGATGCATCTGACTTCTTCGTTGAATCAATTGCCTGTCTCTTCAAATACGTATACGCAGATTTTGACGAACGGTCGTGAAAAATTCTCAAAGTTATTGCCCGCTCTGAAAGGGGCGACACGGCATATTCATCTCGAGTATTACATTTTTCGGGAAGATCGTATTTCTCGGGAAATTCAGCGGATATTAATCGAGAAGGCCAAAAAAGGGGTCGAAGTTCGATTCTTATATGATGCCGTCGGTTCCATCCATACGAGCAGTACGTTTTTCGAGGAGATGAAGCAAGCCGGCGTCCAAGTGCAGGCGTTCTTCCCGGTCGTCCTTCCGCTCGTGTCGAGTAAGACGAACTATCGAAACCATCGGAAAATTGTCGTCATCGACGGGACAGAGGCGTTCACTGGAGGATTGAACGTAGGGGATGAATATTTAGGCGAACATTCTAAATTCGGTTTTTGGCGCGACACCCACTTGTATGTCAGGGGAGAAGGGGTATCCGAGTTACAGTTGATCTTTTTACAAGACTGGTATTACATGACGGGAGAACGACTGTTCACGCCATTCTATTTAGAACCGCTCGAAACGGTACGAAGCGCGAGCGGAGGTGTCCAAATCGTTGCCAGCGGACCTGATGAACCGTACGAGACGATGAAATCGATTTATTTCTCGTTGATCAATGCTGCGAAAAAGTCCGTCTATATTTCCTCCCCGTATCTGATTCCTGATGAGGACATTATGAGTGCTTTGAAGACAGCATCTCTATCGGGCATCGATGTTCGGATCGTCTTACCGAGCTATCCGGACCATAAAATCGTCTTTTATGCGAGTCGTTCTTATTATGAGGAGTTACTGTTGGCTGGGGTAAAGATTTATTTGTACGAAGAAGGATTCATGCATTCAAAAGTCATCGTCGTCGATGACGGACTTGCCACGATTGGGACTGCGAACATGGATTTTCGTAGCTTCCATTTGAACTTCGAAGTGAATGCTCTCCTGTACAACACGAATTCGGTCCATCAGTTGAAACAAGACTTATATCATGATTTCGAGGGGTCTCACGAACTTGTATTAGAAGATTTTGCGAAGCGCTCATTTTTTATAAAACTCGTAGAATCATTGGCCAGAATGTTTTCACCACTACTATAAGGGGGGAGCAAGATGCGGTTTGCGATCGGTCGAGAAGGGGGTATCGTTGATTCCTTTACTCTAAATCGAATGCAGGCGGAGCAGCTTGCTCCTTTTCGATGTCCGACGTGCCAGGAAATGTTGATTTTAAAGCAAGGGGCGAAACGTCGGCTACATTTCGCCCACATCCATACGTGTGGGAGAGCAGAATCCGTTACGCACCATCAGGATAAATGGGCAGTATGCCAATGGCTACAAGAAAGAGGGTATCCTGTCGACCAAGAAGTGACGATTGGAAATCGGCGGGCAGACATTCTCACGAACGTGGATGAGAACCCAACCGTGTTTGAGTTTCAGGCATCTCCATTGGTAGCGGAAGAGTATGTCGCACGAACAAATGATTATAAACGAGCAGGTTTGGATGTAATTTGGCTCGCGAGCGGTCTTGATTTAAAGATGAACCAATCGTTTCAACCGTGGATGCGCCTTGAACTATCTCGGCGACATCGGTTGATGACAGTGAAAAATGAACAGTTGGTTCGTTTCAATGGGTTTCCCATTTCAATCAAGTATGGAATCGGGAATTGGGAAGTCTCGTCCTCAGTGACCACTTCCCCTTATGAAGCTTATTATCGGTTCAATGCATTGGAATGGACGGAGATGATACGACGAAAGCGAATGTCACCGATCTACCCATCCCCAAAGAATCGACGTCTCATTTTAAATCGTCTGTATCCTTTGGGGGTGATCCCCGCCTTGTTACCGACTGCCTGCTATCTTCCCCTCACATCACTTTGGGGAATACACATTCATCCGATTGAGTTTCAAATCGTCCTCTATTTAAATCGCTATGAGTCACCGAATGATTCAGTGGAATGGAGCATTCAAAAGACGTGCCGCCAGTTCGGAGTGACACCGACAAGCGACTTTTCCCAGTCATTTCATGTACAATGGAAACAACTCTTGAATGCATGTCGTCTATCGTGTGATGTCACGACTTGGGTGCTTCCAACCACCTATGAAGATGCGAGACGTCACGATACACGATTGTTTCAAGGACTTCAGCGATTGATGTTACAATCGACGAACCAATCAGAAAAGGGAGTGAACGTATGTCAGAAGTATTGACACGACAACAAGTTCCAGTCGAAGAGACGTGGAACTTAGAGACGATTTACAGTAACGACCAAGCATGGGAAGCAGATTTTCAAGCATTGAAAGAACAGGTGCCGGCTTTGATCGGATTTAAAGGAAAACTCGGTGAATCGGCAGAAACGTTATACGAAGCGTTACAACTCCGTGATGAGCTTTCTCGTAAGTTACATAAGCTGTATACGTACGCGCACATGCGTTACGACGAAGATACGGCGAACAGTCATTATCAGGCATTGAATGACCGTGCAGGCTCACTCGCCTCGCAAATTTCAGCCCAACTCGCGTTCATGACACCAGAGCTTCTTTCAATCGATGAAGCTCAAATTGAAGCCTTTATGGAACAACACGAGTCACTTCGCGTGTATCGTCATGCGTTCGATGAGTTGGCGCAAGAACGTCCACACGTATTGACGGAAGCAGAAGAAGCAATCCTTGCGCAAGCTGGAGACGTGCTCGGACAATCGAGTTCGACGTTCGGTATGCTCAATAATGCGGATTTGAAATTCCCGAAAGTGAAGAACGAAAAAGGGGAAGAGGTCGAATTGACGCACGGACGTTACATCACGTTCCTCGAATCGAGTGATCGAAGTGTCCGCGAGAACGCCTTTAAAGCGATGTACGGGACATACGGGCAGTATTTGAACACGTTTGCCTCGACGCTTTCAGGAAGTGTGAAAAAAGACAACTTCTATGCAAGTGTCCGTAAGTTTGAGAGTGCGCGACAGGCAGCCCTTCACCACAATGCGATTCCAGAGTCTGTGTACGACGGTCTGGTCGAAGCGGTCAACGAGCGTCTGGATTTGCTACATCGATATGTCGCATTGCGGAAACGCGCGCTCGGATTGGATGAGTTGCACATGTATGATTTATACACACCACTCGTCAAAGATGTAGAGATGAAGGTGTCGTACGAGGAAGCGAAACAGTTGATGGTCGATGGTTTGGCACCACTTGGAGAAGAGTACGTTCAAATCGTGAAAGACGGTCTCGATTCACGTTGGGTCGACGTACGCGAGACACGCGGTAAACGGAGCGGGGCATATTCATCAGGAGCATACGATACACAACCGTTCATCCTTATGAACTGGCAGGACAACGTCAACAACTTGTTCACGCTCGCGCATGAGTTCGGTCACTCGGTGCATAGCCATTACACGCGAACGTCACAGCCGTATCCGTATGGTGACTATTCAATCTTTGTAGCAGAAGTCGCGTCGACGACAAACGAGGCGTTATTGAACGACCATTTATTGAAAACGCGGACGGCAAAAGAAGAACGTCTCTACTTGTTGAACAATCAACTCGAAACGTTCCGTGGGACGTTGTTCCGTCAAACGATGTTCGCTGAGTTTGAGCATATGATTCACAAGGCTGCCCAAGAAGGCGTATCGCTCACACCTGAATATTTGAATGAGACGTACTTAGAGTTGAACAAACGCTACTTCGGAGAAGAAATCGTCATCGATGAAGAGATTTCATATGAATGGGCGCGCATCCCGCACTTCTATTACAATTACTATGTCTATCAATATGCGACGGGTATCTCAGCATCGGCAGCGTTGTCGCAACAGATCATGGAAGAGGGAGAGCCGGCCGTACGTCGTTACATCGATAACTTCCTCAAGGCTGGGTCTAGCGACTATTCAATCGAGGTCTTGAAAGCGGCAGGTGTCGATATGACGACGAAAGAACCGGTCCTCAAAGCGCTTGATCAGTTCGAAGCAGTGCTCGATGAAATGGAATCATTATTGTTCTCGTGAACAATATGTGACAATGTGCACAAACTAGTTGTCAGATGAAGCGGGACTAGGTATATTATAAGTGTGAAATCAATCACAAACCCCTTTATTGACCGTAAACTTTCTCCCATCTTGTAGGCCTTCCCCGGGCCTCAAGGTACGACGGCTCTTGTCCCCGCTTGAGACGTCAAAAACCCCACGGCTCCCCGGCCGTGGGGTTCTTTTTTATTTCGTTTGCGCCCATGCTTCACCGCTACATCCCGGTACAGGACGGCAGCGTTGCTGCAAGGAGAGCTTCTTCAGTTCCCGTTCAATCACAGTTTTATCTAAGTCTAGAATATACGATAGTTCAGTAATCGTCGACGCGTCATAACGAGCCAACACTTTGGCTACATCCCAGTCGGTCGAACGGCTCGGAGCGTAACCGAGCAACTCGGTCATGACCGATTGATATACGTCGTACGGATAAACCCCTTCAATCTTCAATGCTTCATCGCGCGTCACGAACGTTAGGGCGGGCAATGACTCAATCTCCCAATCTTTCAGCACTTGATGATCGACTGCTAAAGCATTCAAGAGCTGGTTCGATTGAAGATCGGCTTCAAGTTCATCCAAATCCAGACCATACTCTTTGAAAGACCGTGCGATTTCCCATAAATCAATTGAGCTTAACTGTTTACCAGAGAATAAATCATTCACATGCAAATGACGTAAAAAACGCATCGCATGACGTTTCCCTTGTAATTCTAGCGCTTTGATCATTGTGAGAAGGCGAACTTCTTCCTGACATCCGCCAACACAGCTAGGAACGGTAGAGACCATTCGGAAACGAATCACATGTCCGTATTCAATCTCTAACTTTTTGATCAGTGTCATCACGTGAAAATTTTCAGGACTCGAGATGTCCATGAAATAGAATAACTCCAATGGCTTATACGTTACTTGAATAGGAGTTTCTTCCAGTGAACAGGATGACCCATTACATTGTTCAAGTTCCATTTGTGTCGCCTCCTCTCGGCAAAAAACTCATTTAACTTTGTAAACTCATTGTAGCAACGAAAAAAAAAGGTTGGCAATGTATCTGCTCAACCTTCAGACCGACTCATTTTTAATTCCATGAATCGAACAATTTTATTTTTGGCGGGACGGTACGGGAGACCGTGCTCTGCTAACAGTCGTTCGAATGCACGTTTGCCCGCTTCTTCATTTGTGACTTCAAATTCTATTTCATAGTCGGTCGTCTCCAAATAATGGCTTTCGTCTAAAACGAGAAGACCATCTTCCGTTTGATGTTCGGCTCGATTCGTCTCGAGGCGTCCGAGGTGTTCGAGTGCAGCATTCAGTTGAAATGGGGCGAGGGCTTGCTTCATTTGATCATCATGAATGATTCCATACTTGAATAAGTCTTCCGCTTCTTCTTCAGTGATTGAGGCATGCGTTTCAAGCAATCCGACTTCGTTCGGTTGTTTCAATGTCAATACCTGACCATGTTTCTTCTCACGAATACGAAGGGCAGCGCCTTGTTTCTTTAGCTGAAAGGTAGGCGTGTCGAAATAATCGTTCGCTTGCCAGCGGACTTGATCTTCTAGTTTGTAAGCTTGAATCAGTTTTTCATACTCATCTTTTGTCAACATCGATTTAAATTCAATTTCCACTTCTTGGGTCATAAATCATCGCTCCATTCTATGAACAATTGTTCGTTTATGATACCATACAAACGGATACATACGGAAAGGACGCGTTTTTTCCGGAAAAGAACGAAAGTGGTGACAGCGTATGCAATCAGTGAACTGGGATCAGTTTTTAGTACCGTATCAAATCGCGGTAGACGAATTGAAAGTAAAGTTAAAAGCCGTTCGTAAGCAATTCAAGTCGCAAAATGAGCATTCTCCGATTGAATTTGTCACAGGTCGTGTCAAACCGGTCGGGAGCATCCTTGAGAAAGCGAAGCGAAAGAATATCGCGGATCATGAACTGTCGACCGACATGCAAGATATTGCTGGATTACGAATCATGTGCCAGTTTGTCGATGATATCGTTCACGTCTTGGATTTGCTTCATCGTCGGACGGATTTTAAAATAGTGGAAGAACGCAATTATATTACGCATCAGAAAGATTCTGGCTACCGGTCGTATCATGTCATTATTGAATATCCGGTCCAGACGATTCATGGGGAGATTCCGACGCTTGTCGAAGTACAGATTCGTACTCTTGCGATGAACTTTTGGGCTACAATCGAGCATTCTTTAAATTATAAATATGATGGCGATATGCCTCTTGAAGTACAAGAACGATTGAGACGTGCGGCTGAGGCGGCATTTCTTCTTGATGCAGAGATGAGTCAACTCCGTGTCGAGATTCAAGACGCGCAGCAAGTGTTTCGGGATAAAGAGATGAATGTGAAAACAGACGAGGACTAGGGGGAAATCGATATGCAGTTTGCGATTGTATCGAGGGGAGATGCGCGATCAGCGGAAATCGCCCAGGAACTGACTGAAAAACTTGAAGCCGCTGGACATACGTTATCGGAAGAACCACGCATCGTCGTATCAGTCGGTGGGGACGGGACGATGTTACAAGCGTTCCATAAGTATATTGACCGCCTCGATGAAACGCTTCTCGTCGGCATCCATACCGGACACCTCGGATTTTATGCGGATTGGCAACCGGATGAATTGGATGAACTGACGGAAATGATTACGAGTGAGTCGTTCGAACCGGTCTCGTACCCGCTCGTCGAAGTGCTGATTGATTACGAGAACGGAAAGACCGATCGTCAATTGGCGATGAACGATTGTACGATTAAAAACTACAAGCGGACACTCGTCTGTGATTTGTCGATTCGCGATGATTATTTTGAAACGTTCCGTGGAGATGGGCTGTGTATCTCGACCCCGTCTGGTTCGACTGCCTATAACAAAGCACTCGGTGGTGCAATTGTCCATCCGTCGATTGAAGCAATCCAAGTGACGGAAATGGCTTCTATCAATAATCTGGTCTATCGGACGATCGGGGCGCCGCTCCTTTTGCCGAAACATCATCAAGTGAAAATCAAGCCGCATACGAAAACGGAATTCGAATTGGCGTTTGACCATCAAGAGGCTTTGTCTTGGTCAGATGTCGTGTCGATTCGTTGCGCGGTCGCAAAAGAAAAAGTGACGTTCGCCCGTTTCCGCCCATTTCCATTTTGGCGACGTGTACGCGAATCGTTCATTGAGGAAGGAAAGTAACGAATGCAAGGATTTATGATTCGTCGCGTTGTGGAGAAGGCTATTCCACTGCGCGACTTTTTAATGCAAGACCTCGGAATCTCTCGAAAGATGCTCACGCTCGTAAAGCATGAAGGGCAAATCGAGGTGAACGGGATCCATCGTACGGTTCGGCACGTTCTCGAACCAGGAGATGAAGTAGTGGTACGATTCCCACCTGAGTCTCCTTCGACAGATATGGTCATCTCGGATAGGCCGATTCACATTTTGTATGAGGATGAGACGGTACTGGCGGTCGATAAACCGGCAGGAATCGCGACGATTCCATCACGACTGCATCCGACCGACACACTCGCGAACGCCGTACTCGGTTACTATCGACAAATCGGTTTGACATCTGCGATTCATGTGATCAATCGACTCGATCGCGATACGAGCGGTGTCGTCTTGTTTGCGAAGTATGGATTCATTCACCATCGGTTTAGTGAACTCCAGAAAGCCAATGCGCTCACACGTTCTTATGTGGCACTTGTGGAAGGGGAAGTCTCTATCCAAACGATCGATGCACCGATTGGGCGTGCTGAGAATTCAATCATGGAACGAATCGTGACAGAAGACGGACAGCGAGCCGTCACACACATACTCGATTGTCGGCAGTTTGGTGGCGACTCATTGTTGACGATTCGACTCGAGACGGGACGTACCCATCAAATTCGCGTTCATTTGCGTCATATCGGTCATCCGCTGATTGGGGACTCGATGTATGGGGGAGCGGCTCGAATGTCACGTCACGCCCTTCACAGCGCCTCTGCACACTTTATTCATCCGATGACAGGGGAAGAAGTGATGATTGAAGCACCAATCCCGGAAGATTTTCGATATTTATGACAAAATCCCTTCAAGGCCTCAATAGCCTTGAAGGGATTTTTTCAATCGTCATCAAACATATAGGTTTTTGATTTAGAAGCGACGTTCATGACAAGACCGATGGCAATCATGTTCATGATAATCCCCGTTCCTCCATAACTGACGAATGGAAGGGTGAGTCCAGTGATTGGCAATACACCAATCGTCATCCCGATGTTTTGGAACACTTGGAACGTGAACATGGCAATAACGCCAGTGACGATGTAACTTCCAAACGCACTACTTGATTCAAGCGCAATATGAATCATGCGATAGAGGAATAAGAAGAAGACGATAATCACGAGCGCCGCGCCGATGAACCCGTAATGCTCGGCGATGACAGCGAAGATGAAGTCCGTCTGTGATTCCGGTAGATAGACGAGTCCTTGTCCATATCCGGCTCCGAACATTTGACCGGATCCAATCGCCTGCAATGATTTGATCAGCTGGAACGCCAAGTCGTCCGAATACTCATAAGGATAGATCCACGCCTGGAATCGGTTCAGGGCGTGACCTGGTACGAACGCCTGTAGCACTTCGAAATGAGAGAAGAACAAATACATGAAGGTTCCAATGGTCAGAGCAGCTGCGCTGAACAGACCGAGTAACCATTTCCAGCCGATACCGGAGACGATGATGATTGCGCCGAGCATCGTCATCAAGACGAGTCCAGTTCCTAAGTCCGGTTGCGTTACAATCAGACCGAGCGGTGGAATAGCGACTAACACCAATTTGACTAACAGCCACGTGTCGAGTTGAGACGAGCCGTATCGCTTGTTGTGGTCATATACAATCGTCGACATTGAAATGAGAAGGAACAACTTCATGAACTCTGCCGGTTGGAAACTGAATCCCGGTACGTTATACCATCCATACGCCCCGTTGATGTTCGGGACGAGTGTCGTGTCGCGGAGCGGAATGAGTCCGACGAGTAAAAGGAGACCGAATGCATATAAGTACCAATGGATTTTTCGGAGCTGCTCGTACTCGATTGTCATGATGGCAAACATCGCGAAAAAGCCGATGACGTATCGAATTCCCTGTTCGAGAGCGAAGTTGATATGTTGAAGTCGGGTCGGCAACATCGGTTGTGCCGTATAAATTGCACCGAGGCTGATGATCATTAATAGGAAGACGATGGTCAATAGCGTCGTGTCTATACTTTTAAAATATGATTGAATACGGTTCATAATGGAGTCGAGTCACCCTTTCTATACGTATTTTATCTTACCGCAACTTAAAAAAATCGCAATACGAAACGAGCCGGTTGACAAAACAGAAACCTTTCTGTAATCTGAGAACAGATATTATCACCAGGTACTAAAAAGGGGAGTTTATGATGTCAATTTTTCCAACGTTAACGAATAAAACTTATGTCGTCATGGGGATTGCCAACAAGCGTTCCATCGCATGGGCGATTGCCAAAACACTTGATGAAGCGGGAGCGAAGCTCGTATTAACGTATGCGGCAGAACGTTTCAAATCAAGTCTTGAATCACTTGCGAGCGAGTTGAAACAAGAAGCGATTTTGCTCGAGTGTGACGTAACAAATGACGAAGCGATTGAAACGACATTCCGTTCAATCCATGAACAAGCAGGGGAGATTCAAGGGATTGCCCACTCGATCGCGTTTGCGGATAAAGAAGCGCTTCGCGGCGAATTCTCGGAAATGACACGTGGACAATTCGCGCAGGCGTTAGACATCTCGGCGTACAGTTTGACGGCTGTCGTGAAAGCGGCGAAACCATATTTCGCATCAGATGCCTCAGTGATCACGTTGACATACCTCGGTGGGGAGCGCGTCGTTCCAAACTATAACTTGATGGGTGTCGCGAAAGCGGCGCTTGACTCAAGTGTCAAGTACTTGGCAAACGAGTACGGTCCGCACGGCGTTCGTGTCAATGCAATCTCGGCTGGTCCGATTCGTACCTTGTCGGCTAAAGGGGTAGGCGACTTCAACAGTATCCTCTCGGAGCTTGAACAAAAAGCGCCGTTACGTCGAAACGTCTCTGCAGAAGAAGTTGCGTCGACAGGACTCTTCCTTCTCTCGGGAATGGGAAGCGGCGTCACGGGTGAAGTGATTCACGTCGATAGCGGATACCATATTTTATAAGTTTGGGAAATGGCGCAGTGATGCGCCATTTTTGTATTATCTAGCGGTTGAATGGGGTAAGGACCTATGAAGGAGGTCAGATCATGGGTCCTTATCAGATTGATTTTACTGTCGTTCAGTACGTCAACCGCCAAGTCCAGCCTTCAGGTCGAGCCAGCATCGAACCAGTGACGCGCATCAAACGCGTCCAACGCATCCGACCTCGGCGAGAAGAATGGTTAGAAGAAGAGCAAGAAAAAAACCCCGGTCGTTTTGTCGACCGGAGCATATAAGATTAGCCTCGGAAACGGAACGTCTCATAGACGTTCCATGTTTCATTTTCGAGTTCGTACATGACAGCCATCCGAGTGATCGTTTCTTCGAAATGGACTTGCTCCATCCGCATCCGTTCGAGGACATCGAACAGTTCGGCATCGGTCAGATCTTGACCGATTGTGATATGTGGCAAGAATTCATATTTTGGTGCCTGACCGAGCACGTCTTCGTGAAGTCGCTGCTGCAGAGCAGAAAGTTCACGTGTCGGCAACACTTTCAAATACAGCACGTTGTTCGTCGGCGCAAAAGAGCGGACACCATCGACTTTTAATTGAATCGGTTTAGTCGAATCCGCGACTTGTTGCAAGTACTCCAGTACTTTTGGCAAGTCTTCTTCGGACACCTCCGTCCGTTCCTTGATGGTCACGTGAGGTGAAATCAACGCATATTTTGTGTCATACCGTTTTCGATAAGAGTTCGCAAAATCTTGCACTTGTTTAGACGGAAATAAGACTACCCCAATCTTCATTCCTCTTCCCCCTTTAATCGTTTAACCTACATGTTTATGATGACCGATTTAATGAGGGAAGTCAAAGCAGGGTTCGTCTTTTTTCGATTTTTCAGTATAATGGTTATATTAACTAGAGAGATGATGACTCTCTGAACGAAGGGATGTGAAGCGGGATTTTAATCCTGCGCCTATTATGAAACACGTACCACACTCACGAGATGTCCGTGAAGCAGCTCGTGCTCGCCTGCTCGAGCGCGGCGTCACGATTGAATCGATTGCCGAAATCGTTTATCAGATGCAGGCGCCTTACTCGCCGCATCTTTCGCTAAAAGATTGTAAGGATTCCGTCGAGGCGGTTCTCGAAAAACGTGAATTGCAACATGCCATTCTCGTCGGATCGGAGCTCGATATGTTGGCGGAGAAGGGACAACTGTCTGAACCGCTTTTGTCTATCATCGCATCTGACGAAGGCTTATTTGGAGTTGATGAAACGATCGCAATTGGTGCCGTGAACACATATGGTTCGATTGCCGTAACGACGTTCGGGTACTTAGACAAGGCAAAAATCGGCATTATCAAACAGCTCGATACGAAAATGGATGACGGACAAGTGCATACGTTCATGGACGACCTCGTCGGCGCGATTGCAGCGAACGCGTCTGGGCGATTGGCACACCGTCTTCGCGACATGGTCGACTTCGGTGAAGAAGAGATGCGTGAACGAAAAGGGTTGTATTGATGAAGTTGACACCGATGCAGGTGGTCATCACCGGGACGATTGCTTATGTGATCGTGTCGGTGTTTGTCGTTTTGGGAGCTGTCGGTCCCATGAATACGTTCGTATATGAGTTGTTACAACCGCTACCGGATCGTGTGTTTGCATACGTCACGGAGTTAGGGAGCGCGCAGGTCATTGTCGGGCTATCGATTTTAGGTTTATTGTTTTGGTTCTGGCGCGGTGATCGCGTCGAGGCATGGCGACTTGCGCTCGTAGGGATTGGGACGCTCCTTTTCACACAAGTGCTAAAGCTCGTCTATGGGATTGATCGCCCGCTTATTGATGCGTCCCTCGATGCGACAACGTATAGCTTTCCGAGCGGTCATGCATCTGGATCGCTTGCGTTATATGGATTGACGGCTTATGTGCTGTATCGAAAGGGGCAGTCAAAATTCGCCATCTTCGTACTGATCTGTCTCGTCCTTGCAGTATCGCTCAGTCGAGTCGTCTTGAACGTCCATTATTTTAGTGACGTGATTGGTGGCTGGCTCGTCGCGCTGACCATGATTGCCTTGTCTGAATGGTTTATAAGGAGGAAAACAGTTTGATCGTCGTTGTAGATGTAGAGAAGTGGTTATTTGTTCAAAAGAAAGAAGCGGATGAAGCGTCGGTGCCTACGATTTTGGTGGAAAAGAATATAGAAGGGGCCACATGGTTCACTTCGATGAAAATTTTGTTCCAACTGAAGAAATGGACGGGTCAACGCCAATTCGTTCCGTTGTTAGCTTATGATGAGGAAACGTATCGCTCGTATGAAGTTTTCCACGTTGATGCCGTCCCTCCGATGGCGTTACTTGACGGGGGACGAACGTTACTCGTGAATAATCAACGAGACGAGTCATACGATTTTGCCTTGCAGGGAAGTGGGCACGTCTCGGAGACGTCAATCTTATCGTTTGCGCTCGACTATCTTGAAAAGATGACGAATGAACGTGTCGTCTTTGCAGGAGAAGAGACAATTGATGGCGTTCCCGGCGTCCCGAACGAGTTATGGGATGCGACCGATCGATTGGATTCAGGACGCCGACTGTTCGAATGGATTCGAGAAGAAGACGCACGTAAGGAGAATGGACATGACTGATTGGGAAATGAAGTTCCAACAATTGCTTGATCAAGAAGTGGACGAAGTCCAGGTGCCCCGAGAAGATTTTTTGAACGCTCGTACGATTTTGATTCAGAAAGGCTGGCTCTTCCAAGTTGTGGGCGAAGCCAAGCATGGCGGAATCACAATTTATCGCCGTAATCCGGTTGCACCGACTTCTTAACAGAAAAAGAGATGAACGAATGGAAACGATTCGTTCATCTCTTTTCTTTGTGTTCATGTACAGACAGAAGTTTGTGGAAGTGTCTCCGAAAAGTCTGTCGTAACCGCTTACATTTTTAGGGTCGATTCGTTTTATACTACAGGTGTAGGAGGCCTCTACCATGCAATTGAATGAGAAAAGTAAACGAATATTAAATGTCATCCTGCATGAAAAGCAGATGACCATCGAAACGTTAACGATGATGCTCCCGTATTCTCGTCGGACAATCGAATATGAACTAGAGCGTATTCAGGAATGGCTTGATGGTTCTGGTCTATCCAATCTGAAGGTGGATGGGGCAAAAATTGAATTGACAGTGACAGAAGCATTGATTGAGCAAGTGGAACGTGCGGAATTAGTTTGGTCAGAAGAAGAACGTGAGCTTGTCATCACGCTCTATGCCATGACACAAGAAGAGTTTCTCTCAAGTTTTCACTTTCAACATTTGTTAGATGTGTCCAAATATACCGTTCAAGAAAGTTTAAATACGATCAAGAAAAAGGCTGCACAATTCGG
This sequence comes from Exiguobacterium sp. MMG028, assembly GCF_027947425.1. Lineage (NCBI taxonomy): Bacteria > Bacillati > Bacillota > Bacilli > Caryophanales > Exiguobacterium > Exiguobacterium sp. MMG028. The sequence continues at coordinate 1,047,114 of NZ_JAQJIN010000001.1, read as the reverse complement.
TCTCGATTTCTCTTATACGAGAAAAGAAGGCTATCGGTTTAACGGTCATTTCCAAACGATCACGTTGTATGTGTATCGGACGATTGAACAATTACTCGATAAATCGACGTTCTCACAATTGCTCGACCTATGCTTTGACGATTGGCAAGAGGAGTTCAAAGAGCGAGTCCGTCAGATTGAGCAGTTTGAAACCCTCAAACAGTTTCAATTTGTGGAAAGTCATCGCGAAAAAATGGCCTATTTCCTTCTGATTGGTTCGAGATTATCGCCGGATACATTCGTTCGTGATGAGGACTCTTGGTTGGTAGAAAAAGTTGAACAGTCTGTAAGGACGCACTTTCAAGATGTGCCACAACTGTGGAATATGTTGATGATGCTCATCCAAAGTGGTCCGAAAGTGTCGGAAGAGATGGATGAAACGGTTCAGCAAAATCTTGCCGCTACGATGATTCAGGTGATCGAGCGATTCGAGGGATTGAGTTGTACACGTGTCATTGAACGGGAGGCATTATGTGAGAAGTTAGTGCTTCACGCCAAAGCGACACTTAAACGTGTTCATACGGAAGTCATGCCGCCAGAAGAGTTAGAAAGATATGTGTTGAAAGAACACCGGGTATTGAATGTGATTGTCGATCGTTCACTCGACCCAATCCGAAAGCAAATTCAGGCAGAACTTCCGAAAACGGAAGTCATGTATTTCACGTTGCATTTTGCAGCGCATCTTCATCAACAAGGGCAACATCTTGATGAGAAAATGAAGGCGATTGTCGTATGCCCGAGCGGGATTAGCGTGTCGCATATGCTCGACCATATTTTGAAGAATCAATTTCCGGACTTTGTATTTTTACCACCGATCTCACAACGTGACGTGTCAGAATTTGCTCCACTTGTCGATTTGATTTTCACAACGGTCCCCTTGCCGTTGGCCGTTCAACAACAGGCACATGTGACACTCGTTCCGACACTTCCGACAAGGCTCGAACAACTAGCTTTGAAGCGACAAATTCATCAGCGCTTTCTTTCGAATGGGGGACTCGCTCGATTAGATGTGTCCGACATTCTCGAAGTGGTGAAAAAATATGCGACGATCCATCAAGAATCGCAATTGAGAAAAGAATTAAATCATCTCATCCAAGATGAAACGACGACAGATGAATGGAAAGGGGGACAACCCGTGCTAAATCAACTCGTAACAAAAGATGAAATTCAAATTCGCGATCATGTGTCGAATTGGCAGGAGTCCATTCGTCTCGCGGCCGAACCACTTGTCCAAAACGGATCGATCGACACACGTTACGTTGAAACGATGATTGAGAACGTAGTAGAACATGGGCCATACATCGTTCTCATGCCTCAGATTGCCATCCCGCATGCGCGACCAGAAGATGGTGTGAATCAACTGGGGATGAGCGTCCTCAAACTAACAGAACCTGTCCTTTTTCCAGGGGATAAACCAGTCCGTGCATTCTTTGTGCTCGCGGCCATCGATCAGACCACTCATTTAAAAGCACTTGCACAGTTGACGGAGTTGCTAGGAAATGAACAAGACGTGTCTCTCGTATTAGAAGCAGACACGGTAGAGAAAATTGTAGAGATACTCAATCGATATTCAGAGGAGGAAGAAAAATGAAAAAGATTTTAGTAGTATGTGGGAACGGATTAGGGTCAAGTTTCATTATGGAGTTGAACGTGAAGAAAGCGCTCGAACAAATGGGGAAAGAGGCGGATGTTTCACATACGGACATTGCGACAGCGCGAACTGAGCCTGCCGACATTTACCTTGGGGCACAAGATATCATCGGCACGCTCGATGATGGGGCGAAAGAGATTGTTGCACTTGAGAATGTCATGAATATCGAGGAAATTAAATCAAAACTTGAAGGAAAAGTGTAACTAAAGAAGACATCGTAAAGGGGGAACGCTTATGCTTGACTTGATTATGCGAGATATACTGGGGACACCTGCCATACTGGTCGGTTTGTTCGCGCTCATCGGGCTCGTTCTACAGAAGAAAGACATAGCGTCCATCGTTTCTGGTACGCTGAAGACGATTATGGGGTTCGTCATTATTGGAGCGGGGGCCGGCGTCATCATTGCGGCTCTCGACATTTTCGGACAGATGTTCGACGAGGCGTTTAGTATCCGGGGAGTCATCCCGAACAACGAAGCGATTGTCGCAGTTGCACAAGACGCATTCGGTGTTGAAACAGCTATGATCATGGTCTTCGGGATGGTCATGAATATCGTGCTGGCTCGCATCACACCATTTAAATACATTTTCTTGACGGGTCATCATACGTTATTCATGGCGAGCTTACTTGCAGCCATTCTTTCCGTATCTGGCCTTGATGGTACGCTTTTGATTATCATTGGATCAGTATTGCTTGGACTTTGTATGGTCTTATTCCCAGCCCTTCTTCAACCGTTCGTTCGACAAATTACGGGATCGGATGATTTTGCGGTCGGACACTTCGGCTCACTCGGTTACTTTATATCTGGAACAATCGGAAAATATGCCGGAAATAAAGAGCATTCAACAGAGCAAATTCAAGTACCAAAGCAACTTGGCTTTCTACGAGACACATCCGTCGCTGTCTCGTTGACGATGACCTTATTATTTGTTGTCGTCGCCATCTTTGCGGGACCAGCATTTGTGGAAACGGAATTATCAGGTGGGTCGAACTATATCGTCTTCTCCATCATCCAAGCGATTACATTCGCTGCAGGGGTATATATCGTTCTTGCCGGTGTACGGATGTTGATTGCAGAAATCGTTCCGGCCTTCAAAGGGATTGCCGATAAAATGGTACCGAACGCAAAACCTGCGCTAGATTGCCCGACCGTCTTCCCATTTGCACCGAACGCGGTCATCATCGGATTTTTAGCGAGCTTTGCAGCTGGACTGTTCTCGATGTTCCTTTTACCTTTATTCGGTTTGGCTGTCATTGTACCGGGTCTGGTTCCACACTTCTTCACAGGAGCGACAGCAGGAGTATTCGGGAACGCTACCGGTGGACGTCGCGGAGCGATTCTTGGATCGATCGCCAACGGGGTATTAATCAGTTTCTTACCGGCTCTCCTCTTACCGCTTTTGGGGAATCTCGGGTTTGAAAGTACGACATTTGGAGATTCAGACTTTGCCCTTGTCGGTATTTTGGTTAGTTGGCTCGTTTCATTGTTCTCATAATATGAAAAATGAGGTCTTTCTCCCATCTGGAGACAAGACCTCATTTTTTTACGCGTTCGATGCGAGTTTAATTTTTTGTCGTTTCATCTTGTGGAGTAACCATGCATAGAGGACTTCACAAGAATTATGAGGAAGGGTCAGTTCCACGAGTGGGTGGGCATGACCAAATATAGTGAAGCGCGAATGGTCCTCGTCGAGCAGAGAGACTTGAATGTCAGTTGCATCCTGAAGTGAAATGCGTTGTTCCCCTGCGTGAGCATCTTTAAGTTTCAGCATTTTTCCATTCGTCGCAAACTTGGTGAACGAAGAGACTCCTTGTACTTTCAGTTGTTCCATTTCGTGTATCTATCCATCCGCGTGATGAATAGATTTTCACCTCGCTTTCTCTATATTGCCTTCCATTCCTCCAGAAGGTTATTCCTAGTATAACGCCTCGTCCGAAAAAGAAAAGTGTTAATTTAACAAAAAATTAAGACAATTTGTTATCAATTTTTAAGAATAGCGTTCATACCCGTTCACGAAGGGAATTGACTTGAAACAATCGGTCTGAAAATAACAAAAAAGAACCTCGTTTTCAGAGGTTCGATTGCATTTCTTACATCCATGACCTTATAACCGTTCAATGTGCCACGTGCGACGACGATACAATAGCTGACCTTTCAGCGCAATTGATTCCTTTTTAGCATCAAAGTCTTCTTCGAGGACGGACATGTCTTCATAGCGACCGGCCACATAAAAGGAAATCACGATTTGACGATTGAATAGACTTCGTTTCGTGTGATCAAAATCGATGATGAGCCCTTGAGGTGCCAAATCGAGCAATTCATCGATGACAGGGAGCGGAATCGGCACGAAGCTAATGTTTCGGATGTCTCGGTCCAATTTGCTTTGCAATATGTTTTGAACGAAACGATTGATCGTCGACCAATCACGGATGTAGAGACTGCTGTGACGGTCATTCGCTTCATTGAAGAACGCAATCTCATTATCAAGTGAATCCAGAAACGGTTTCTTAATCCCGCGCTCCATATGACTTAAAAATAGGATCTCTGCGATTTCGTGATCCGACAGCGTCTCAAGCGTATTGTAGTCTGGGAAATCAATTGCAGTGAATGTCGTTTGGTTATTTAAATACTTAGACGAGAATGAAGAGAGCTCATGCGCTTCGATATAGCGGAAACGCGACCTAGAAGATTGCCTCATTCCTTTAATATCGGTTCGACAAATGATCATCGGTCTCGTGACGGAAAGGGCCTCTGTAATGTCGGCCAATGTCACGCCATGTAGCGTAAAGCGCTGGACATCTCGGTCTTGTTTTAAATAAAAAAGTTGTTTTGACATATGGTATCCCCTCGGTTTAACATACTACATTCATAGTAGCAAAAACACATGATTTCCGCTATCTTGAGACGGTTCGAGAGGGTTGAGTTCGATACATTTGGGAAAATAGAAGTATACTTGAGGAAACGAATAGGAAAGGCGGGTTCCACATGTGGGGATTGAAACGTAGTTTTCCTGAGCTCGCTACGCCCCGGTTTATCCTGCGAGAGCTAGAACCGCGTGATGCTAGAGCACTTTATACCATCTTATCCACTGAAGAAGTGATGCGTTATTATGGGTCGGACCCGTTGCTTGCTGTTTATGAGGCGAAAAATGTCATCGCCTATTTTAAAGACCAGTTTCAACAAGGCAAAGCGATTCGCTGGGCCATCTGTGATCGATTGACAAACGAGTTGATCGGGACAATCGGTTTTCATAATTGGACACCCCAGTATTACCGGGCTGAAATCGGATTCGAAGTTTCTCCTCATTACTGGAGACAAGGGGTGGCTTTTGAAGCGGCGACTGCCGTCATCCAACATGGATTCGAAGAGTTCAAGTTTCACCGAATCTCCGCCTTGGTGGCACCAGGAAATGAAGGGTCGAATCGCCTCGTTCAAAAACTCGGATTTATAGAAGAAGGTCTCTTACATGATTATGCATACAGCCATGGTCGGTTCATGGATTTGACGATGTATCGGCTACTCAAAACAGAATGGGAAGAAAAGGAGCACTCAATGATATGAAAGCACTCGTATTGTTACATGGATTGTGCGGTTCGCCAACATATTTTGAACAGCTAGAACCGTTATTGAATGCCGAAGTTCATGCACTCACGCTTCCGGGTCATGCGGGAATGGAAGTCGGACCGGAAACGATGGACCAGTTCGCAGATTGGGTCATAGAAGAGATTCGACTTCGAAATCTTGAACAACCACTCGTTATCGGACATTCATTCGGAGGATATGTGACGACCAACCTTGTTCGTCGCTATGCTGGAGAATTATCCGGCTTTGGATTGATGCATTCGACCGCTGCCTCTGATTCAGAAGAAGCAAAGGAAAAACGGAACGGTGCAATCAACAAGGTCATTGAAGAAGGGGTAAAGCCGTTTATAGACGGGATGATCCCGAATGTCTTTTCGGAGGAGTCAAGTCCTGCACTCATCGAACAAGCAATCGAGATTGGATACGAGATGTCGGTTGAAGGGGTTGTAAACGCACAACGAGCAATTCGTGACCGTGAAGACGAAGTCGATACCGTTCAGGCGACTGAACTCCCTGGTTTATTCATATATGGGGAGAAAGATCCGAATATGGACGAGGCACGGGCATTTTTAGGTGCTGATAGTCATACGAAAGTGATTGTCCCATACAGTCACATGGGGATGATGGAAGGCCCTGAGGAAGAAGCGGAAATCGTGAATCAGTGGATTCAGGAGGTAGAGCATGGGAAAATATAAATTAATTGCGATGTCGGGGAGTCTTCGAAAGAAATCTTTTAATACCGCTCTTTTGCATTCGATTATTAAACTGGCTAAAGATGATTTTGATATTGAAGTCGTCTCCATCGAGCTCCCACTGTTCAACGACGATTTGATTGATCCGGATGAACCGGAAGTTGTTGCCTCTTTGAAACAGGCCGTCCGTGAAGCCGACGGATTGTTGGTTGTCACACCGGAATATAATCATAGCATCCCTGGTGTCTTAAAGAATGCAATCGACTGGTTATCTCTCGAACCGGGTACTCCGCTTCGAGATAAACCGGTCATGATTGGGGGTGCCTCACCAGGCATACTCGGAACGGCCAGATGTCAAATTCATCTCCGACAAGTATTTGCCACAAATCGTGCAAATGTTTTACCGGGAAATGAAATTTTCATTACGCATTGTAAGGAGAAGATTGACGATACGGGATTACACGATGAGAAATCGATTCATCAAATCAATAAAACATTATCGGAGTATCGTAAATGGATTGAATTTTGGAAGCGTAACGCAAAAAATTAACTTGAAGTCGCTCTTTTTGTTTGATAGAAAGGAATTGTGAAAACAAACACAAGAGGAGCGACACCAAAATGGAAACTTACATCGAACTGTACAATGGCGGCGAATTAGGTGATCGGGCGGTAATGAACGATGGAATGACGTTTGGACGGATGACGATTGTTGAATTGTTCTATCAATCCAATCATATTTTTGGTTACGTAAAAGAGAATGGTGAAAAACGTTTCTTCCTTGAACCGATTTCAGAGGACGACACGTTTACTGTGGATGGTACGACGTATTCACTCCAACAGTTTATCGCGTTGTTTTAAATAAAATAGATGGTTGACTCGAACGCAAGCGACTCGCTTGCGTTTTTTTGTCATTTTCGTCACGATTGAGAGTGAGGTGATGAGGATGAAACTAGTAGCAATTGAACCGACACCAAGTCCGAATAACTTGAAAATCATTGTGGATCCGCCGTTTGAAGGGAGAGGTACCACGTATGACAAAGCGAGTACCGATGCCCCAGCCATTATTCAAGAAATCGTTGGGCTGCGAGGCGTGAAATCCGTATATGCGGTATCTGATTTTCTCGCTGTCGAGCGTCATCCGAAACATGACTGGCATGACGTGATGAATGAAATCCGACGGGCATTCGGGGAACAAGTCGAGGAAGTCGAATCTGCACAGATGGATACAGACTATGAACCGGTCCATGTATCCGTTCAGTTCGTGCTCGATGTCCCGATGCAGTTGAAACTCGTCAAAGGTGACGAGGAAAAACGGATCGGGCTGTCGAAACGATTCGTCGACGCGGCTATGGAAGTTCAAGCACAAGTGAAGAATGTCATTCAAGACCGCCGTTGGGTGGAGCAAGCCCCACGCTACGGGGAATTGGATGAGGTCAGTGTCGTCGCTCAAGAAGAATTAGAAGCTGCGTATCCACAAGAACGTGTGGAACGCATCGTGGCTCGAGCGTTTGGGCGCGAAGCTGACTTTGAAGCAAATGCGAACCACTTGCAATCTGACAATTGGAAAGACCGGATGGCTTTCTTGGATGAATTGGACATCCAAGACGAGAATATGGTGTATTTCCGCCGTGCACTCGAAGATTCCGTGATGGCGATTCGCCGACAAGCAGTCGTCATGATCGGGATGTTTGAAGAACGTCGTGAGGAATATGTCACATATATCGAACAAGCTCTTGTGGACGCTTCTCCGATTGTGCGACGAACGGCTGGGGATACAGTATCAGATTGGGCGTTACCTCAATCTCAACCTTCGATGATTGAGGCGCTGAAAGACAAGAATAAACTCGTCCGTTGGCGTGCGGCTCGTTTCTTGTTTGATTGTGGAGACGAACGCGCAGTCTCGGCTTTGACGGTTGCTGAACAAGACCGCGAATTTGAAGTTTCGTTGCAGGCACGACTCGCAAAAGAACGCATCACAAGCGGAGAAACGGCTCTCGGAACAGTGTGGCAACAAATTTCAAACCGTACGAAGTGATGTTTCGTTCGACATGTGATGAATCAATTTCATTTACATTTTTAGGAAAGGAGAGGGGTCTGCAGGGCGGATTTCCTCTCTTTTTTGATATCTTACATGCACAATTCCCCATTTGACTAACATTTGATGTAAGCGTTTCGACAATAGGTAAAATGTCACTGTTCCCCTGTCGAACGATAGGACCTACATCTTGGTTTCATATTGGTACACTAGGTTTATCACAGATGAACAAAGGAGCCATACTTATGATGTTGTTTGCAGAAACGCCTGAACTTGTAGCTTATAAAGAAGTGGTAGGAGAGACGATGGTCGTCACGTTTGAATCGATGCATAGTGAGACGTTCTCCATTTCGGCTCAAGTCCGGTCTGATCTCGATATCGCTGATTCGTTGTTCATGACCGGTTGGCAACAGTACATGGAACAAGCTAAAGTTTCGTAAAAAAGGTAAATAATATAAGGAAAATCATTACAAACGTCTGCACTTTGTATACACTAGTGCTATAGACGTTTTTTTATTTTGTTGAGGAGAGTGGGATCCATGAAAAAAACTTGGTTACTCGCCGTCGTGACGGCAATCATACTAGTCGTAGCAGGATGTGGAAAAGAAGAGGCGAAACCGAGTCAAGTGAATAGCGATTCGTCTGAACCACCAGCTCCATTAACACTTGACACGGAAATGGCATATGACGCGTCAGCCAATACATTATCAGCAACTGTCAAGATGACAAACCCAAATGAAGAGGCGGCGAAGGTGACGTTCAATTCATCACAACGCTTCCAATTGATCATCAAACAAGGGGACGAAACCGTGTTTGACTATGGTAGCGAATATATGTTTACGGAATCGATTATCGAAGAGACGTGGGAAGCGGATGAACAAAAGATCTTCGATGAGGTATTCCCATTAGAATTGGCAGCTGGTGAATACTCGGTCGAAGTGATCGCACTCGGTCAAGTCGATGGAGCACCAGAAATCGCTGTGACTGATGAGACGTTCTTCACTGTTGAACGAGTAGCAGAAGAGCCAGAAGAGGACACAACTGAAACGCCAGAAGAAACACCTGCATCTGAACCGCAAACAGACGGTGCGTTCCGTGACGTGAAAATTGATTTGAATGATACGATGATTCAAGTCAGTGGCTTCACGGAAGAAGTAGAGTTTGAATGGTCTGTGTCAGACGGGCATAACTTGTATGCCCAAGGTGCGGCAGAAGTGACAGGTGGAAGCTTCACATTTGGCGTATTGCTCGATGAAGCACCAGCGGAAGGTCAAAAATTATTCCTTGAATTGACACCGATCGGTGGAGACGTCACGTCATTCCAAATTCAATAATCATGAGACGGAAACGAATGTTTCCGTCTTTCTTTTGTACGTCGCTAGTTGACGGGGTTTGTGAATTATCAGACAATAAAACGAAATGAGAGAATTATGGGAGGGTCATTCATGCAACAACATATTATCGAATCAACACATGTCAAACCGACCATCGATCCGCAGGCGGAAATTCGTCAACGAATCGATTTCTTGAAAGCGTATGTGAAACGTGCCGGTGCGAAAGGACTTGTCCTTGGAATTTCAGGTGGACAAGACTCTAGTTTGGCAGGGAAACTGTGTCAGCTCGCCATGGAAGAACTACGAGCGGAAGATGCGGGGGACTACACGTTTTATGCGGTAAGATTACCGTATGGCGAACAACATGATGAAGATGATGCCCAACTCGCGCTCGAGTTCATCCGTCCGGACAAGTCGCTCACCGTCAATATTAAACCTGCCGTCGACTCATCGGTAGAAGCGTTCCGACAAGCGACAGGTCTTGAGTTGAGTGACTTCCATAAAGGGAACACGAAAGCGCGTGAACGGATGAAGGCGCAATATGACATCGCGGCAACGTTTGGTGCACTTGTCGTCGGTACGGACCATGCAGCGGAATATGTGACGGGATTCTACACGAAACATGGAGACGGGGCGTGTGACCTCACACCGTTGACTGGTTTGAACAAACGTCAAGGGAAAGCGTTGCTTCATGAACTAGAGGCGCATGAACGAGTCATTTATAAAGTGCCGACAGCCGATCTTGAAGACGGTCGTCCTGGCCTGCCTGACGAAGTGGCGCTCGGCATGACATATGACCAATTAGATGATTATTTAGAAGGTAAATCCATCGACCCAGTGATTGCGGAGCGGATTGAGACGATTTTCAAACGTTCACGTCATAAGCATCATATGCCTGCTTCACTGTACGACGAGTGGTGGCAATGAGAAAAGGAGAAGCTGTCATGATGACGGCTTCTCCTTTGTACGTCTTACGCTTTTTTGAACGGAACGAATTGAATGATAATAATACATGTAAAGGCGATAAAACTGAGAAGTGGGATGGTAACAAAACCAAAGTAATTCACCCAGCGAATGAGACAGTCGTTCGTGCAGAAGGCTTCTCCGTTCGGAATACGTTCTAGGATGACGTGATAAAGACTGATACACCAGCCGGCGCCGGCCATAATTCCGACAAACAATCGATTCACATCGCGGGCGGTCAACATGATCGTCAAGTAGTAGATGGCAAGTGGATACATAAAGATGCGTTGGAACCAACACAATTTGCACGGTAAAAAGAGCATGACTTCAGAGAAGTAAAGGCTGCCAAGCGTCGCGACGGTCGCAACGATAAAGGCGAAATGATGGCGTTGCATCAGATTTCCTCCTAACAATCAAATTGATGAATAAACATGATATGATACATTGAAACAAATACTTATTCAGTATACAATCTTTCAAATGATAGAGAAACAGGTGACGTCATGCAAGTATCGGAAGTAGAAGTGTTGATTATCCTTGCAGAAGAATTGAATATGCGCAAAGCGGCGGAGCGATTATTCGTCTCTCAACCGGCGCTCAGTCAACGGCTCGTGACAATCGAACATCAATGGGGAAAAAAGATCTTCGTTCGTTCGACACGTGGTCTTGCCTTGACGCCAGACGGGGAGAAGATCATCGAGTTCGCCAAGAAAATGTACAGTGAAGAACAAGAGCTTCGCAGCGAGCTGACAGCAAATCCGGGAGAAGTATATGGCACGTTAAAGATTGCTGTCGCTTCCATCATGGGTCAGTATTGGCTCCCGAAAGTATTAAAGACGTTCGTGGAGCGATATCCGTCTGTCCGTGTCAAGTTAGTCACCGGATGGTCGAGTGAAATGATGCGTTACATGCTTGAAGAGAATTTTCATATCGGCATCATTCGAGGAAATCCGGATTGGCGCGGGGAACGCATGAAGCTGTTCTCTGACTCCTTACACTTGGTCGATTTAAAAATGACTGACCTGTCCCAACTAAAAAATAACGAACGGTCATTTATTCAATTTAAGAGCGACTCGACATATTACCAGGAAATATTAGAATGGTGGCAGGAACGATTTTCGAGCCCGCCGCTCACCACACTTGTCGTCGACCAGATTGAAACGTGTAAACAGATGGCGTTACATGGAATAGGCTTCGCCATTTTACCGGAGTCGACCATTAAAGATGTCAATGAAATGAATAAGATTCCGTTGACGTCCTCGAGTGGTGTCCCGCTTGTTCGGGACACGTGGATGCTGTCGACAGAATCGATGTTGGAATTGGCACAAGTACAAGCATTTTGGAACATTGTTGAAGAAGTTACGAAGGAGACTGAATCATGAATTGGGCAATCGAAGCAAGAAGACAACTGCATTTAATCCCGGAAGCTGGATATGAAGAATTCAAAACACAGGCGACTCTCGAACAACTGATCCGTTCGCTCGATTCTCCACGTGTTCATATCACGCACTGGCGGACGGGTCTTTTCGTACGTGTGGATGGTCTCGTCGGGGAGAAGACGATTGGGTATCGGGCCGACATGGATGGGTTGCCGATTACCGAGGAGACTGGGTTGGAGTTTGCATCGATTCATGAAGGTATGATGCATGCGTGCGGTCATGATGTTCATATGTCCATCGCACTCGGATTGATTAAACGGGCGGTCGAAGTCCCGTTCAACCACCATCTTGTCGTCTTCTTCCAACCAGCTGAAGAAGGGCCAGGCGGGGCGGAGCCGATGGCGAAATCCGAATTATTCTATCACTTCCGTCCGGACGCGCTATTTGGATTACATGTCGCGCCTGAATATCCGGTCGGGATGGTAGCTTCTAGACCAGGTGTATTATTCGCAAGCGCACGTGAACTCCATATTACGATTCATGGAAAGGGAGGGCACGGCGCATTCCCTCACGCAGGAATTGATGCCGTTATCGTCCAAGCCGCCCTCATCATGCAACTGCAAACCATCGTGTCACGGAACATTGATCCGATGGGAAGTGCGGTCGTCAGCATCGGGAAAGTCGCAGCGGGAACAAAAGAGAACATCATCGCCGATACAGCCAAGTTAGATGGAACGGTACGTGCGTTATCTGACAAGGAGATGGTTGTGCTCGAGAGCCGGATTCGTCAGATCATCGCCGGTGTCGAAATGACGTATAACGTTCAGATCGACCTTGAATTCGGCAATCGCTATCACGAGGTCGTCAACGATGAGCGCTATCTTTATCAGTTCGAAGAAGCGGTTGAAGAGGTTGGGTATTCGTATAAGACGTGTGTTCCTGCCATGACAGGGGAAGACTTTGGATATATGCTGAAACAAGTACCTGGATTCATGGTTTGGCTAGGTGTGAACGATATGGGGTCGGGTCTCCATCAATCGACACTCAACCCGGACGAACGAGCGATTGAAGTAGCCATCGAATTGTTTGACCACTATTTCCGCACAGTCATGATTCAATAACACGAAGCGGTCTCCGTTGAGACCGCTTTTAGTGTGCCCAAAAAAGAGTGAAGTGTGAGCAAAAAGGGAATCAAATATGAATGTAAAGCGACAATTCTGTGGCGATTGCTCAAATGTGAACATTTTGCAAACTCGAGCATTGAGACATTACAGCGCAATATAAAATCATTATGATGGAAGTATCGAAGGGTATTCATCTGTGATTGTCGTTTCATACATGGGTTCGAAGCGATAGAGAGAGATAGGAGGTAATCAATAGATGTTTCAAGATCCTGTCCTGATGAGCCGAGCATTGACGGCACTCACATTAGGTTTTCATGTGATTTTTGCCACACTCGGCGTCGGGGTTCCACTTTTAATCTTATTGGCAGAATTTTTAGGGATTCGTAAAAAAGACCCGAAATATACCCTTATGGCTCGTCGGTGGTCACGCGGTTATGTCGTGACCGTAGCGGTCGGGGTTGTAACGGGTACAGCAATCGGTCTACAGCTTTCGCTATTATGGCCAAACATGATGCGCGTTGCGGGTCAAACGATTGCACTTCCACTATTCATGGAGACGTTCGCTTTCTTCTTTGAAGCGATTTTCCTCGGAATTTACTTGTATACGTGGGATCGTTTTAAAAACCCGTGGCATCACATGCTTCTCGGGATTCCAGTCGCAGTCGGTGCATTGTTCTCAGGGTTCTTTATCACAACGGTAAACAGCTTTATGAACCAACCGGTAGGATTTGATATCGTTGACGGTCGTTTGGCGAACGTCAGTCCGCTTGAAGCGATGTTTAGTCCAGCTATGCCAACGAAGATGGCACACGTATTGACGTCTGCGATTCTAACGTCTGCGTTCATCTTAGCGGCGATTGCAGCTGTACAATTGTTACGTCAACGTCGTAATCAACTCGACAAGATGTCAATCGAATATCATAAAAAAGGTCTTCGCTTGACGATGACAGTCGCCTTGATTTTTGCGATTGCGACTGCACTCGTCGGAGACTTCTCAGGTAAGTATTTGGCACAATATCAGCCGGATAAATTAGCAGCAGCGGAATGGCATTTTGAAACCTCCTCCGAGGCGGAATTGATTCTCGGTGGTTGGTTAGAAGATGACGGTGAAGGCGGATATGAAGTCCGAGGCGCCTTGAAGATTCCTTATGCGCTTTCTATTCTTGCCGGTGGTGTTCCAAACTATGAGGTGACAGGTCTCAATGAATTTGCGAAAGAGGACCAGCCACCGCTCTTTGTTCACTACTTGTTTGATGCGATGGTCGGAATCGGGATGCTTCTAGCGCTCATCTCCTTCCTATTTGTATTAGGGCGCTATATTAAACGTTTGAACCAGTTCAGTAAACCGATGCTCTTTGCGATTGCAGCCGGTGGACCGCTTGCGATGGCAGCGATTGAATTCGGTTGGTTCTTCGCTGAATTTGGTCGTCAACCGTGGGCACTTTATGAGTTGATGCGTACGAGTGAAGCAGCTACGACGTCGGCGAATGTCGGCTGGATGCTTGTCGCTTTCGCGATCCTCTATGCGGTACTCGGAACAGTCACAGTGGTCGTTCTATCACGTCTGTTCAAAGAGAACCCAGTAGGGAAAGAACTAAAACAATCCGAACATCGTGGTGAAGCGATGTTTGCGGATGAAGTGTGATCGGAGGGTATGACATGCAAATTCAAGAGTTAGGGATTGCCGTCCTATGGACATTCTTGTACGGCTATCTCATCGTCGCATCGATTGACTTCGGTGCTGGCTTCTTCGCATTCTATAGCCGTTATACAAAACGGGATCACTTAGTGAACCGTCTCGTTAAACGGTATTTGTCACCGACGTGGGAAGTGACGAACGTGTTTTTCGTCTTCTTCTTCGTCGGGATTGTCGGATTCTTTCCGGATACAGCTTATTACTATGGGACGGCATTGCTCGTTCCGGCATCCGTCGTGTTGATTTTACTTGCGATTCGCGGTAGCTTTTACGCATTCGCGAACTACGGGTCAAAAGAAAGCACGTTGTATATGTTCCTTTACGGAGCCACAGGATTACTCATCCCGGCTTCGATGTCGACGGTGTTGACGGTCAGTCAAGGTGGGTTCATCACTGAGACGGAAAACGGCGTCATCTTTGACGGAGCGAAGTTGTTCACCAATTTCTATTCTTGGACTGTCGTCATCTTGGCGATTGTTTCGGTCCTCTATATTAGCGCGATGTTCCTCTTGTTCTATGCGGACAAGGCACGTGATCAAAATGCCGTCGAACTCGTCAGAAAATGGGCGCTCTTCTGGAGCGTTCCGACGATTATCGCTTCTGGGCTCGTCTTCTTCGGTTTGAAGTCTCAAGCTGCTTGGCACTATGAGAGCATTCTCGGAGGAAATTGGTGGTGGTTCGCAATGAGCTTCCTCTTCTTCGTGATTGCCGTCTCATTCGTCTATATGAAGCGAAACTACGGGATTGCTTTCTTGATGGTCATGGGACAATTCTTCATGGCATGGTTCGGCTACGGATATTCACACTTACCATATATCTTGTATCCGTACATCGATATTAATGGAAGTGTCGTCAACGAGTCGATGGCGGTGGCACTCGTCATTGTGTTCATCTTAGGGTTGCTCCTGCTCGTTCCGGCGCTCTACTTGTTGCTCCGTTTGTTCCTGTTTGACAACGATTATGTACGCGGGAAACGTTCGAGCGGAAAAGCGTGATTGAAAAGATGGGATTTCCTTCACACGGAGGAAATCCCATCTTGTTTTTTTATATAGAGTTTTCAAGTGGAATCAGTTACACTGAACGAAGAATCAAGAAGAGAACATGTGTAGGAAAGGGATGTAATATCATGACAGGTGAATTTGCAGTCATTGGATTAGGGCGGTTTGGTGGGTCAATCGTCCGTGAGTTGTCTTCAAACGGATATGACGTCCTCGCCATCGATTCAGATGAAGAACGCGTCAATGAGTTCATGGGTTTGGCCACTCATGCCGTGATCGCGGATACGACAGATGAAAACGTGTTGAAGAGTTTGGGGATTCGTAACTTTGAACACGTCATCGTTGCCATCGGTGAAAACATTCAAGCTTCGATTTTAACGACGTTGATCTTAAAAGAACTTGGCGTCCAAATCATCACTGTCAAAGCGACAAACGATTACCATGAAAAAGTTCTCCGTCGCATCGGCGCAGATAATATCGTTCACCCAGAACGCGACATGGGCGTTCGAATCGCAAACGGGTTGATGAGCCAGAGCATTTTGGATTATCTTGAATTATCAAATGAACATTCAATTGTTGAAATCAAAGCGTCAGATAAGTTGTCGAATAAATCACTTATCGATTTGGACTTCCGTGCGAAGTATGGGGTCAACA
This sequence comes from Exiguobacterium sp. MMG028, assembly GCF_027947425.1. Taxonomy (NCBI): domain Bacteria; kingdom Bacillati; phylum Bacillota; class Bacilli; order Caryophanales; genus Exiguobacterium; species Exiguobacterium sp. MMG028. The sequence goes on along the minus strand of NZ_JAQJIN010000001.1, from coordinate 1,030,965 downwards.
TTGTCGCCATTCGTCGTGATGACGATGTCATCATTTCGCCGCAGGCAGATGAGATGATCTTATCGGAAGATATTTTGATTATCATCGGAAAAGATACTGATTTAGACAGACTTGAACGGACATTACGTTCGAAATAAAAAAAGACCTCTTGAGCGATACCGTGGTCGTTGAATCGATTGATCCAACTCGGCGGTTTGACGCAAGAGGTCTCTTTTTTTAGATTAATTTCATCGCTTTCAATCCATATTCGATGCCATCTTCAAGAATCGATTTCGTCACAAAGTCCGCAACGTCTTTCGCTTCAGAACGAGCATTTCCCATGGCAATCCCTGTCCCTACATATTGGAGCATGGCCAAGTCGTTCAAAGCGTCTCCAAACGCGTACGTATTCTCGAGTCGATAACCGTTCGCTTCGATAAAGTGACGAATGCCGTCGGCTTTACTTGCACCTTTATTGATGACGTCCATCGCATGTGGATGCCAGCGGATGAAGTCGAACTCATGATAGGCGTCGAGATAGTGATGCTCATCTTCAGGTGTACAGTAAAGGAGCGTCTGATAGACGTCTTCTTCTGCGTGGAAGTTTGGTTCGTAGCGCGGAATCGGCATGTCGAGTTCTCCGAGAGATTGCTTGACGATAGCGTCATCCGGTTTTGAAGCGCCGCCGCGATCTTGTCCCAGATAGACGAGGGTATGGTTGTTCGAAGTGGCATGAGTCGTCAAACGACCGAGTGCATCTTTAGATAGCGTGTTACGATATACGATTTCACCTTTATGCACGACGATTTGACCGTTGTAACAAACAAGGCTATCGATTCCGACTCGTTCCGGGATATCCGATAACATCGCTGGTCCTCGTCCCGTCGCGATAAACGTCTCAACTCCGTTTTCACGAAGCGCTTGAATCGCTGAAATCGTTGAAGGTGGAATATAGCTACCTTCATGCAAGAGTGTGCCGTCAATGTCGAAAAAAACAACTTTTTGATCTTCCATTTGATTCACCATTCTTTCTCTTTGTCTAAAAAATATGTTTTCCGATCCCACTAAAAGGATAACACGAAATAGGGAAACTACCACGAATATCACATCGTTAGTGAAATATTGCCATGATATGAGCTATAATGAAAAAAGAATCTTACGGACATATTCGAGAATCACTTATGTTTCACATAGATGTATTAATAATTGAAGTAAGGAGAGATTAAATGAAGTTTGTTAAGAACCACCAAACAGCCGTGTTCGCATTAGGCGGATTAGGAGAAATCGGGAAGAACACATACGTTGTTCAATTCCAAGATGAAATCATCGTCATCGATGCGGGAATCATGTTCCCAGAGGATGACTTGCTTGGGATTGACTATGTGATTCCGGATTACTCGTATTTGATTAAAAACAAGGACAAGGTAAAAGGGGTATTCATCACGCACGGTCACGAAGACCATATCGGAGGAATTCCATTCTTACTTAAGCAAGTTCAGTTACCGATTTACGCGACAAAACTTGCGCTTGGTTTGATTAAAGTAAAACTCGAGGAGCATGGATTGTTGCGTGAGGCGGAACTCCACGAAATCGATGAGGATTCACTCATCAAATTCCGTAAAACGAGCATTTCGTTCTTCCGTACGACGCACTCGATTCCGAACTCGCTCGGTGTTGTCGTCAAAACACCACAAGGGAACATCGTCCATACAGGTGACTTCAAGTTCGACTTCACACCAGTCGGTGAACCTGCCGATCTCGCCAAGATGGCGGAGATTGGAAAAGAAGGCGTGCTCTGTCTCTTGTCTGACTCGACAAATGCGGAAGTCGAAGGCTTCACAATGAGTGAGAGCGTCGTCGGGGGAACGATTAGCGAGACGTTCCGTAAAGCGGACGGCCGAATCATCTTCGCCACATTCGCATCGAACATTTATCGATTGCAACAAGTCGTCGATGCGTGTGCTGAGACAGGACGTCATCTCATGATTTTCGGTCGTTCGATGGAGAAAGTTATGACAATCGGGCAAGAACTCGGATTCATCAACGTTCCGAAAGGGATGATCATTGAAGCGAATCAAATGCGTCACTATGACCCGAACGAGATTGCCATTCTTTGTACCGGTTCACAAGGTGAACCGATGGCCGCGCTTAGTCGTATCGCGAACGGAACACACCGTCAAGTGTCGATCATCCCGGGAGATACGGTCATCTTCTCATCTTCTCCGATTCCGGGGAACGCCATCTCGGTCGGGAAGACGATTGACCAGCTGTATAAAGCAGGGGCTGACGTCGTGTACGGGAAGTTGACGAACATTCACACGTCTGGACACGGTTCGCAACAAGAACAGTTGTTGATGATTCGTCTCCTCAATCCGAAATTCTTTATGCCGATTCACGGGGAGTATCGCATGTTGAAGAAACATGCGGAGCTCGCTGAATCAGTCGGGATTCCAAAAGAGAATAGCTTCGTCATGGATAACGGAGAAGTGCTCGCTGTCGATTCTGAGTCGGCTGCGGTAACTGGTAAAATTTCTGCGAACGCCGTTTACATTGATGGGAATGGAATCGGCGATATCGGGAATATTGTATTAAGGGATCGTCGTATCCTTTCTGAAGATGGACTCGTCGTCGTTGTTATCAGTATCGATGGCAAGACACGTAAACTCGTTTCAGGACCGGATATCATCTCACGTGGGTTCGTCTATATGCGTGAATCAGGTAGCTTGATTCGTGACGGCGAACGTTTGTTGAAGAAAACCGTCGAGCAAGGATTGTCAAATAAACAGATGAAGTGGTCGGAGATGAAGCAACTCGTATCCGATACGCTCACACCATATTTGGCACAAAAGACGCGGAGACACCCGATGGTCCTGCCGATTATTATGGAAGTATGATTGAACGGGCTGTAGGTGACTACAGCCTGTTTTTTGAACCGCAAAGGAGGAGGGGAAATCATGGCTAAAGAAAAAGGGAAAAAAGGATGGTTCAAGTGGGGATTGGTCATCATCGCTGTCATTTTTCTCATCACACTTGTATATCATCAAGTGAAACCGTTACCGGAAGGAGTGTCACGACAATCTGAACCTTATCTCATTTCAGATGATCAAATCGATTTTCTTCATGATTTGACATATCAAGGGGAAGATACAGAGATTGTCGAGCAAGAAATTTTTAATGAAGTCGAACGAGCAATTCGGGAAGCTGAGGAATATATCGTCATGGACTTTTTCTTATTCAATCCATATTCCAATGAAGACCGACAATATCCGGATATCACATCGCGATTGTCATCAGCTCTTCTAGAGCAAATGGAGCGATACCCGGATTTGAAAGTCGTCTTTATTACAGACGATATCAATACGACGTATAACGGGCACGATTCCGACCACTTCGATGTGCTTGAAGAGGCGGGAGTCGAAGTCGTATACACGAATCTCGACGCACTTCGTGACCCGAACATTTTGTACTCCACGTTTTATCGGATGGCGATTCAATGGTTTGGGGATAGTCAGGACGGCTGGTTGCCGAATCCGATGGCCTCGTCGGCACCGGATATTACCGTCCGGGCGTATTTAAGATTACTGAATATTAAAGCGAACCACCGAAAAGTGATGGTGACAGAAAATGAAGGGTTTGTTCTATCGGCGAACCCGCATGATGCAAGTGGATATCACTCTAACGTCGGTGTCCATTTAAAAGGCCCTATTTTAAAAGAAATTGTGGAAGGGGAGCAAGCGGTCGCGACGTTCTCCAAAGGCGATGCGCGACGTTTCCCGGATGATGAGGCGTTGTCAACGATTGAGAGCGAACCGACCGAGGCGCCGATGGAGATTCGTTACGTCACGGAAGGGAAGATCCAGGAGTCAGTGCTCGATGCGATGAACGGGGCGACGGAAGGGGATACGATATGGATTGGTATGTTCTATTTGGCTGATCGAAATATCATTCAAGCGATTGAAGATGCCGCCGGTCGAGGCGTGACCGTGAATCTGATTCTCGACCCGAATACGAACGCGTTCGGTCGTTCAAAATCGGGATTGCCGAACTTACCTGTGACGGCAGAACTGAATACCGTCAATCCTGAACAAATCGAAATTCGTTGGTATGAGGTCGGCAAAGAACAATATCATCCAAAAATCCTCTATGTGGACGGGGAAGAGAAGACAGTCGTCCTAGGTTCTGGGAATTATACGACACGGAATATGAACGACTACAACCTCGAGGCGGATGTCGAAGTAAAAGGAGAAGAGGATACAGCTTTCTTTGACGAGGTAGACGATTATTTCAATCGCTTATGGAATAACGAGAATGGAACGTACACAGTGGCATATGACGAGATTCAAACCGACATCCCACTCGGGAAGTACGTGATGTATTGGCTTCAAAAAGTAACATGGACGATGACGTACTAAAAAACAGCTATCCTCAAATTGGGGATAGCTGTTTTGACGTTAGTTCGTCTCGATTGGATTAAACTCGTTCGTGTATTCGTATAAGAATTTCCCAGACTCTTTCAAGACGTCACTCTTACGGTGAAGCGAGAAGTGATCGTACGGTACGGTCTCTGTCTGAATGTTATTCGTATACTTTTCGAGTAACAGAGAACTTGACGGCTCAATCAGATTGAACTCGCCGCCTCGTCCAGAGAAGGATAGCACTTGTACGGATCGTGGCCATGTCTCAAGTTTTGACTGGAAAGCTTGTAGCCCGTCCGAGTTAGGTGATAAGTCACGGATGGCAGGGCTACCTGTGTTGATTCCAAAGTTACTAGCCGATAGGCCAAAGTTTGCGAGTCGAGTGCCGCCGAATGGACTATCAAACGTGACGAACTTATCGACGATGTATGTTTCCTGGTTCAAAATGTAGTTGGCAGCCGCAACGCCACCCATACTATGACCGAGGATATACATGCGATCGAATGAGCGGTTCCTCGTTTTCTTATACGTTTCAATGGCTGAATTTAACCATTTTGTTTGATTGTTCAAAGAAGCTTCTGCATCCTCGAACTCGATTCGAACGATTGGACGATTCGAGCTGTAGTCATAAATTTCGCAGTCGGTTTTTCCTTTGACGGTAACCGTACAAAGGGCACCGTCGGTTGCTTGGCCACTCTCTTCCATCGCTTGCGAGAAGCGGAGGAACGTTCGGTCAGTCCCGAGTAGACCATGCACCGCGAACGTAGGGATAAACTCGTTCGTCTGCGACGCTTGGCGAATCGCCTCGGTTTGTCGCTCATTCGCCAATTCTTGTCGGAATGTCCCGACAATCAATACGAGTGAAAGGGAGACAATCAATAACCCTAACAGGCGCGAACGAATCGATGTTTCCCTAGGGTTGCCGATGTTTTTTCGATATTTACGCCAAATGAAATACCCTAAAAGAATCGCTGCGACAAATACGATGATGGTGATCACCCATGCTTTAACGTTTGGCACATGGGCGACGAGTGTTAAATTATTCTGGCGTCCTCCGTACACTTGCCACTCGACATGCTTCATGGAGCGAAGGTCAAGGCCAGTCCCGTCTTCCACGAACACGCCGGTCGGAACGGTTAAATTAAAGCGGATATCGGCTTGCCGGATATATCGTTCAGCTAATTTCTTAGGTGAACCCGACAGTTCGACACCAGGTAAGTCAACCTGATCTAGTCGAAGATCGAGGTTCGTCTGCATCGTGTAAGAGTCGAACCAGATGCCTTCTCGTTGCTCGATATCGAATTGAATGTCAGGTGGGACGAGAATTCCGGCTGGACCGGTTTTCCATTCTTTTTTAATCTGTTGTAACTCATCCACATTGCGGAAGGTCTTCTTCAAGACCATTCCTTCATAATCATCGGCGCTCGAATAATCTTCAGTCTCGTACCCATTATCCTCGGCCTGCTCCTTCCACGTATCCCAGTCGAGCCTGAGATTGAGCAACTTCATCACTGGGTGGTCGCGGAAAGCATAAGTGGTTTCGAGTGAAACGGATTGATCGTAATGCACGGTCGCATCGTAATTAATGCGCACACATCCGCCGATTAAAAGAAATAAAAATGGGAATAGTAACAACAGTGCCCTTTTTCTCGAGCTAAACATGTTAGATCGGTTCGCCGTATGTGTCTAGCGGATTCGACGTATTGATTCGGTCATAGAATAAAATACCGTCCAAATGGTCGAGCTCGTGCTGACACACGATCGCGCGCATTCCCCGAAGACGAAGCTTAATTGGTTGTCCGTCTCGGTCAAACCCTTCTAATGTGATTCGACGAAAACGAGGTACATTTCCTTTGACCACGCGGTCGACCGACAAACATCCTTCCCCACCATTTAAAAATGTCTGTTCGACGGAGTGGCTTGTGATTTTAGGATTGAAAATCGAGAGTTTGAACGTTTCTTCCTCTTCTTGTAGCAAGACTGTGAAGAAACGACGGGTTACACCGAGTTGTGGCGCGGCGATTCCGACACCACCTCGTAACTCGTATTTTTCGCTCATCTCTGGGTCTTGACTATTGACGAGGAACGTCTCCATCTCGTCAAGTAGCGCCAAGTCCTCTTCGGTTGGCGGAATCGGTACTTCAATTGAACGTGTGCGGAGTCGTTCGTCTCCTTCGCGAATGACGTCTTTCATCGTTAACATGTGCAACTTCCTTTCTATAAAACATATATGATTGATTATATCATATTTAAAAGGAGAAGAATGTGGATGGTACAGAAGGTGAAACGAAAATGATACAGAGGCAAAATGAATGTCATATCCCTTGAATGTAAGCGTTTTATTTCAGTAAGCATATTTTTTGCGTTATTATAACAACCCGTTTTATACTAACTAGGAAACGGCAGGAGAGCATAACTTTCCTGAATTACGTTAATACAGATTGCTTTTTTGGACAGATACACGTAAGATTTGAGATAGTGTTTGATCACAAAAAAGACAATTGTCTCATAGTTGAAAGGATGAGGTGAAACGAATGAACAACGTTCAGGTACTTCAAAACGTGGAAGAAAACTTCCAAACGTTCCGTATTCTCGACGAGAAGGGTGAGGTCGTCAACCAAGACGCAATGCCTGACCTAACGGACGAGCAACTTCAGGAACTCATGCGCCGCATGGTCTATACTCGAATCTGGGACCAACGCGCCATCTCACTTAACCGTCAAGGACGCCTAGGATTCTACGCGCCAGTGGCAGGTCAAGAAGCGACGATGATCGGGACGCAATACGCGCTCGACAAAGAGGACTGGATCCTTCCAGGATACCGTGATATTCCACAACTCGTATTCCACGGACTTCCGCTTTATCAAGCGTTCTTGTTCTCACGTGGACACGTGGCAGGAAACCGCATCCCTGAAGGTGTCAACGTATTGATGCCGCAAATCATCATCGGTGCACAAATCATTCAAACTGCGGGTGTGGCTATGGGCCTCAAACGCAACGGCAACAAAAATGTCGCTATTACTTACACAGGTGACGGTGGCTCATCACAAGGTGACTTCTACGAAGGATTGAACTTTGCAGGTGCATTCAAATCACCAGCAATCTTCGTCGTTCAAAACAACCGCTTCGCTATTTCGACACCAGTTGAGAAGCAAACAGCAGCTAAAACGATCGCGCAAAAAGCTGTTGCAGCTGGAATCAACGGAATCCAAGTAGACGGAATGGACGTTCTTGCAGTGCTTGCAGCGACACAACAAGCTCGCGTTGACGCACTCGAAGGAACACCAACGCTCATCGAGTCACTCACTTACCGTTACGGACCACACACGCTCGCTGGGGATGACCCAACACGTTACCGTACAAAAGAACTCGACACAGAGTATCAAGAAAAAGATCCACTCGTACGTTTCCGTCTCTTCCTTGAGAACAAAAAACTCTGGAACGAAGACATGGAGAACGAAGTGATCGAGCAAGCGAAAGCTGATGTGAAAGAAGCAATCAGCCAAGCTGACAAAGAACCAAAACAAAAAGTTTCGGACTTCATCAACAACATGTTCGAAGAACTTCCTTCAAACTTGAAAGAACAGCTTGAAGAATATACTGCAAAGGAGTCGAAGTAAGTTATGGCTCAAATGACAATGATCCAAGCGATTACTGATGCGATGCGCGTTGAAATGAAACGCGACGAGAAAGTACTTCTCTTCGGAGAAGACGTTGGTAAAAACGGTGGGGTATTCCGTGCGACGGAAGGTCTCCAAGACGAGCTCGGCGAAGACCGTGTCTTCGACACGCCACTCGCTGAATCAGGGATTGGTGGTCTTGCAATCGGTCTAGGTCTTACTGGATTCCGTCCAATCATGGAAGTCCAGTTCTTCGGATTTGTATTCGAAGTGTTTGACTCAATCGCAGCTCAAATGGCACGTATGCGTTACCGTTCAGGCGGCGCTTACAGCCAACCAATCACAATCCGTTCACCATTCGGTGGTGGAGTTAAGACACCTGAGCTTCACGCGGATAGCCTTGAAGGTTTGATGGCTCAGACACCTGGTCTTAAAGTCGTTATTCCATCGACTCCTTACGATGCAAAAGGTTTGTTGATCGCGTCAATCCGTGACAACGACCCAGTTGTGTTCCTCGAGCACATGAAATTGTATCGTTCATTCCGTGGCGAAGTACCTGAAGGTGATTACACAATCGAACTCGGTAAAGCAGATGTGAAACGTGAAGGTACAGACGTTTCAATCATCACTTACGGTGCGATGGTGCATACTTCACTTAAAGCAGCGGAAGAACTCGAAAAAGAAAACATCAACGTTGAAGTCATCGACCTCATGACAGTGAGCCCGCTTGATATCGACACAATCGTAGAATCTGTTAAGAAAACAGGTCGTGCGATCGTCGTTCAAGAAGCACAACGTCAAGCAGGTATCGCAGCGAACGTTGTAACTGAAATTCAAGAACGCGCAATTCTTCACCTCGAAGCACCAGTTCTTCGAGTAACTGCACCAGACACAGTCTTTGCATTTGCACAAGGTGAAGACATGTGGTTACCAGACCATAAAGATGTCGTTGCAAAAGTTAAGGAAGTTGTGAACTTCTAAGATCGTGTCGAATAAACGATGAGGGAGAATGTTCTCCCTTGTCGTGTTTACATGATGAATTGATGGGAGGAAAAACCAGTGGCAGTATTTGAATTTAAATTACCAGATATCGGTGAAGGTATTCACGAAGGTGAAATCGTCAAGTGGTTCGTAAAAGCAGGGGATACGGTCAAAGAGGACGATGTTCTTTTAGAAGTACAAAACGACAAAGCAGTCGTTGAAATCCCAGCTCCAGTCGACGGTACAGTCAAAGAAGTTAAAGTTTCTGAAGGTACAGTTGCCGTAGTCGGCGACGTCCTCATTTCGTTTGACATCGAAGGCGACGCACCAGCAGGTGAAGAAGAAGAAGCACCTGAACAACCGAAAGCAGAAGAGAAGACAGAAGACGTGAAAGAAGATGTGAAAGAAGACGCGCCACGCGACGTTCAACTTCACAAATCTGAGCGTGTCATCGCAATGCCATCTGTCCGTAAATATGCACGTGAAAAAGGTGTCGACATCCGTGAAGTAAACGGTTCTGGCGACAACGGTCGCGTCTTGAAAGAAGACATTGATGCATTCGCGAACGGTGAAGCACCGTCTGCAGAAGCTACAACAGAGAAAACAGATTCTGTAGCACCAGCAGCAGCTGCGAAAACGGAAATCAAGCCTTACGAGTCAGCGACTCCAGAACTTGAAACACGTGAGAAAATCCGTGGAATCCGTAAAGCCATCTCGAAAGCTATGGTTAACTCGAAACACACTGCACCACACGTTACGCTCATGGACGAAGTCGACGTTACAAAACTCGTCGCACTCCGCAAAGACTTCAAACAAGTCGCGGCTGACCAAGGCGTGAAACTCACGTACTTGCCATTCGTCGTGAAAGCATTGACTGCTGCAGCGAAAGCATTCCCAACAATCAACGCTTCAATCGATGATGTGAACGAAGAAATCGTTTACAAAAACTATTACAACATCGGTATCGCAGCTGACACGGACAACGGACTCGTTGTACCAGTCGTAAAAGATGCAGACCGTAAATCAATCTATGCACTTGCTACAAACATTAACGAACTTGCAGGTAAAGCTCGTGAAGGTAAGCTCGCTGGGGAAGACATGAAAGGCGGATCGATTACAATCACAAACATCGGTTCTGCTGGTGGACAATGGTTCACACCTGTCATCAACCACCCAGAAGTTGCAATTCTCGGTATCGGCCGTATCGCTGAGAAAGCTGTCGTCAAGAACGGTGAAATCGTTGCTGCGCCAGTACTTGCACTTTCATTCAGCTTTGACCACCGCCTCATCGACGGTGCGACTGCACAGAACGCTCTTAACATGGTGAAACGCTTGCTCGAAGACCCAGCACTTCTAATGATGGAGGGATAAGAACATGGTAGTAGGAGAATTCGCACAAGAAACTGATTTGCTTGTCATCGGTGCCGGTCCTGGTGGATACGTTGCCGCAATCCGTGGCGCACAGCTCGGAATGAAAGTAACAATCGTTGAGAAAGGCAACTTCGGTGGTGTCTGCCTAAACGTCGGATGTATCCCATCGAAAGCGTTGATCACAGCTGGACACAACTTCCAACACGCTAAAGGACATGATTCAATGGGAATCTCGTCTGACAACGTGTCAGTGGACTTCACAAAAGTTCAAGACTGGAAACAGTCAGTTGTTAACAAATTGACTGGCGGTGTCAAAGGTCTCCTCAAAGGAAACAAGATTGAAATCGTTCAAGGTGAAGCTTTCTTCGCTTCTGAAGACACAGTTCGTGTCATCACAGAAGACAGCTCAACTCCTTACAAATTCAAAAAAGCGATCGTTGCGACTGGTTCTACACCAATCGAGATTCCATCGTTCAAATGGTCAAAACGCGTCCTTTCTTCAACTGGCGCATTGGCACTTCCTGAAGTACCGAAGAAACTCGTCGTCATCGGCGGTGGATATATCGGTATGGAGCTCGGTACTGCATACGCTAACTTCGATACAGAAGTAGTGGTTGTAGAAGGCGCTAGCGACATCTTGTCTGGTTTCGAACCACAAATGACGCAAATCGTTAAGAAGAAACTCAAACAAAAAGGGAACGTCACAATCCACACAAACGCACTTGCTAAAGGTGTCGAAGAAACGGAAGACGGCGTAACTGTTAAGTTTGAAGTAAATGGTGAAGAGCAATCTGTTGAAGCGGACTATGTCCTCGTCACAGTTGGTCGTCGTCCAAACACAGGCGACATCGGCCTTGAGAACGCGGACGTTAAAATCAGCGACCGTGGAATCATCGAAATCGATGACCAGTGTAAGACTTCGAACGAAAACATCTATGCAATCGGTGATATCGTTCCTGGACCACCACTTGCACACAAAGCATCTTACGAAGCGAAAATCGCGGCGGAAGCAGCAGCAGGTAAGCCAGCTTACCTCGACTACTCTGCAATCCCTGCAGTCGTCTTCACAGATCCTGAACTCGCAACGGTTGGTTACACAGAGCCACTCGCAAAAGAAGAAGGACTCGAAATCACAGTTTCGAAATTCCCATTCGCAGCGAACGGTCGTGCACTTGCACTTGACGAGCCAGACGGCTTCATGAAGCTTATCACTCGCAAAGAGGACGGTCTCTTGATCGGTGCTCAAATCGCGGGTACTGGCGCATCAGATATGATTGCTGAGCTTGGTCTCGCAATCGAAGCTGGTATGACTGCTGAAGATATCGCACTTACAATCCACGCTCACCCATCACTCGGTGAGATGGCAATGGAAGCTGCTGAAATCGCAATGGGTATGCCAATCCACGTCGTTAAATAAGTATGCTAGTAAAAACTCTCTCACGTTTCGTGAGAGAGTTTTTTGATATAGGTGACGACACGTTCAACTTCTTGGAATCCAATCTTCTCATGGAACTGTTGGCTGCTCTCGTTTTCAAGTTCGGTATCTGATGCCAGTTCGATACAACCATGACGTGCCGCGAACATTGAGGCAGCATCAATCAGACGGGCAGCGACACCTCTCTGACGCTCGGATTCAACGACATAGATTCCCTCCACGTAGGCTGTCGGAGACATGCTTGAACCTGGCACGTAGTCATGCCGGAAGCTGAGCTGGCAAAATCCAATCGTTTTTGTGTCAGAGGATGCGATGAAATAATGCATTTTTTTTGAAGCAAGACCGAGTTTGACTTCCATCCGCAATTCCTCAATCGGGGCGTCGGGCCATAGCTCATGCATCAATTGCGCGAGTGCTTCTTGGTTTGACGATTTGGCATACTCAATTTTCATGATGACTCTCTCCTTAGGTTTCATACTTGTAGTATAAAGGAAAATACTTGTGAAGAGAGAAGGGAGGGAATCCTGATGGCATTCGATGAGGAGTTATTATATACCGTATCCGAGACGAGTCGTGTACGTTTCACCGGGATTGAGACAGAAGCTGCCCGCTATGACTTTGGTTTCGTCTATACACACCAATTCATGGGCAAGGTATTAGTCGTCTGTATGCAAACCGGTCAATCGGCCCTTCTCGATCTACATGCTTTAGAAGAGCCCCGTCAATTGTATCCGATGCTCGGCATTAACTTGAATGATACAGAGCACGTCGCTGAATTTTTACGACTCTGCCTAGTTGAAAAAACAGAAGCATCTGAGGAAATTGACACTTGAAAAAATGTAAGCGTTTTCTTATAATAGGCAATAGGGGAAGCAATTCGATCATCTACAGCCACCTTTTCTGAGATGACATAAAAAATGAGCCGGTCACGATGACCGGCTCATTTTTTATTTAGCGAATCGCTTTTGTTTGTTGGATGACTTTAATCATTTGAAGAGACTCATCTTCAAGACCTTGAACCGGGAGACCGGCTTCGATGTTGGCCATGATGTATTCGAGTGTCGACGTTGTGATCAATTCACCTGGAATGATGATTGGAATCCCTGGTGGGTACACCATAATGAATTCCGCTGAAATGCGTCCGACGGCGTTCTCAAGAGGGATCGTCTCCGTCTCTTCATAAAACGCATCACGCGGGCTAAGAGCCAATGGCGGGATTTCAGGAAGCATGATTGAGAGTGAGTCATTCCCAGACTTCTGATAAACGGACACGACGTCACGCATCGCTTCAATCAATGCTTGAATCGTCGACTCATCGTCTGCTGACGTAACAATGAAGAGCACGTTCAATAGATCTGACATCTCGACTTCGATGCGGTGTTTCTCACGAAGGTACTTCTCGACTTCAAATCCTGTCACACCGAGCTCACGAACCGATACGAGCACTTTTGTCTCATCGAGTGCATAAGTCGATTCCGAATGGAGCTCCGCATGTCCGTAAACCGACAAGTTCGGCATTTGACCGATTGCTGTCCGTGCTGCTCGAGCAAGGTCAAGCGCACGTTCGTTCATCATATGACCTTTCGTCGCAAGTTGTCGACGCGCCGCATCAAGAGAAGCGAGGAGCAAGTATGATGTTGAAGTCGTTGTGATCATCGAAAGCATCGCATGTATCCGCTCTGGTGACACGAGACCTCGGCGTACGTTCAAGATGGAACTTCCTGTCATCGAGCCGCCAAGTTTATGCACGCTCGTTGCCGCCACGTCTGCTCCCGCTTGCATCGCCGAGAGTGGGAGTTCATCGTGAAACGGAAGATGGACACCGTGTGCCTCATCGACAAGTACGGGCACATCTTGTGCATGAGCGACGTCAACGATTCGCTCCAAATCACCCGCGACACCGAAATAAGTCGGGTTGATGACAAGTACGGCTTTTGTATCCGGATGAAGCTCGAGTGCACGTTCTACAGCACTTGCTGTAATCCCGTGCGCGATGCCGTACGTCTCATCGAATTCTGGGTGGATGAAGACCGGGTGTGCACCCGTCAAGACGAGCGCGGACATGACCGATTTGTGCACGTTACGTGGAACGATGATTTTCTCATTCGGTCCGACGACGCCCATGATCATCGCCATGATGGCACTCGACGTTCCTTGAACGGAGAAAAAGGTCTCATCAGCACGGAACGCCTCTGCCGCCAAGCGTTCCGCTTCAGCGATTGCCGCTTTTGGATGATGAAGGTCATCGAGTGGGGCAATGTTAATCAAATCAATTTTTAGGGCGTTTTCGCCAATAAAGTCACGAAACTCTGGGTCCATCCCTTTCCCGCTCTTGTGACCAGGAATATGGAACGCAATCGGATTTGAGTCGACATGTTCAAGCAACGTGTCAAATAGTGGCGTTTCGAGCTGAGTAGCACCTTTTAATTTCAATCGTAAATCCCCCTTGGAATCAGTTTATTTATTAGATGAATGATATCGTTAATTTATATGTTGATTTAAAAAAGAAGCAACAAAAAAACTATAGAGATTTCTGACGTAACTTGCAATAGTTTTTTTTGTTGATACAATGAGTGTCGAGGTGAACAATATGCAAATCAATTATCCGATTAATCCGGATTGGACGACCGATGAATTGATCGAGGTCGTCGAGTTTTATAATGTCGTCGCACAAGCGAACGAAGGTGGAGTCGAGCGTGAGGTTTTCCTAGACGCGTATCGAGCTTTCAAGCAAATCGTAACATCTAAGTCAGAAGAGAAACAACTGAACGCGGTTCACGATGAACAGACTGGATATTCTACGTATCGTACCGTTCAAGCAGCGATGAAGTCATCGAGCAAAATGATTAAACTGTAAGTCGGAGCATGCCCGTGCAAATTCAGGCATGCTTTTTTGTTATTTCTTCTTAAAAGTCGGGTACAGTTACCTAACACTTATTCAGGTTTAAGGGGATTGAAATTGGGAATATATCCATTAAGATAAAAAATTCAAAATAGTCAGACAATTCTCTTTCTTTTTCGAATTTTATCTGATATACTCAATTCAACTCACCAAACCGTAACTTGTAGCCCAACAAAAGGAGTGTGGCATCTTATGAAACAAGTGATTGAGGCATTCAAAAGAAAAGACGCAGAAAAACGGATTCCGGTGCTGCGCTTGGAGATTGATTATGAATTGGCAACCCTTTTCGATGCGATGGCGTCACAGGATGATGCTACAGTTCAGGCTAGCAAGCATCGGTTGGAGAAGTACCGCCAAGAATTATTGCGTCTCGAAGCCTAACCATTACACACACATTCAACCAGTATTCCGAGCGGATACTGGTTTTTGTTTGGTACAATACAGTTGAGGTGATCACAGATGATAGAATGGTTTGCAGTCGATTTAATCAAACAGGCGGGAGAGCTGATTCGTCGCGAGATTGATCAACATTATGAAGTGGAACGAAAGACCGGAAAAGGAGACTTGGTCACTGAAATTGACCGAGCGGTGGAACAGCTGATTGTCCGCCGTATCCAAAACCGATTCCCGGACCATCAAATCATGGGTGAAGAAGGAACGACGGATACGCCAGACACGTTATCAGGAACGGTATGGTTCGTCGATCCAATTGATGGGACGTTAAACTTTATTCATCAGAAGCGTATGTTTGCCATCTCGGTGGCCGTGATGGTCGATGGGGTCGTAGAGTACGGATTTGTCTATGACGTGATGGCGGATGAGATGTTCATGGCAAGAAGAGGGTATGGTGCGACATTGAACGGACGGACATTAACGAATCTACATGAACATCATGTACGAGATGCATTTTTAAGTATGAATGCGACGTGGGTCACTCCGAACCATCAAATTGCCCCGGAAATCCTTGCCCCGATTGTTCGGGATTCGATTGGGACACGGGCGCATGGCGCTGCCTCGCTTGAGCTTGCTTGGCTCGCCGCAGGACGAGTGGACGGATACATTACGATGCGCAATATGCCGTGGGATTATGCTGCAGGGAAATTGCTCGTCGAAGAAGTGGGTGGACGGGTCGTTTCCTTATATGGGGAACCGATTCGATACGATGGGAGAACATCTGTATTGGCAGGAAGCGAGACATTCGTCAATGACGTCATCAAACACTATGTCATCGCAAAATGGTTGACCCCCGAAGCGAAGCCGGATCTTCAAATCGTGGAACATGAATCGTATGAAGAAATTCGTGATTTACTCGTTTTAGCGAATCCGAATGAAGCGATGGTGCGAGAACAGTTTCAAACAGGACGAACGTTTAAAGCGTTACTCGGAGGAGAAATCGTCGGTGCCTATATGCTCGTATCGCACGGGGCAGGACGGGTCGAGCTTGTCAATATCGCGGTGAAGCCGGAGAGACAAAACCAAACGATTGGTCAGCGGATGCTACAAGACGCGGTAAAACGGGCGACGACACTTGGCGGTCAAGAACTCCTCGTTTGTACGGGGAATTCAAGCATCATGCAATTGCGTTTTTATCAACAAGCCGGATTCCGATTTGATTCTGTGGAACGTGATTATTTTATCCAACATGGATACGATCCGATCGAGGAGGATGGTTTGGTCTTACGTGACCGCATCTGTTTGACGCGTCCGATTTGAGTTATCAAATAAAAGCAAAGAGGGTTGCTCTGACGAAAGTCGGGCAACCCCCTTGTGTTTATTAAGATTGACGGTCGGAAAGAATGCGACGACGTAATTGAATACCAAAGAACGTCGCGACACCACTAAGTACGAGACTGCCTAAAATGATGGCGGCGCTTCCTTCGGCCACCCCAATGCCGATGCCGACAAATCCAGCGACGACGGCCATGGCAATCAATAGAAACATAAGCTGCATGGAGACTCCTCCTTATTTTCTCTTCTCCACCCCATTGTATGATAAAAAACGTCCAATGAAAACGTTCACAGTCGATTCCACTCGACAAAGGTACTGTGACGTGTGCTATACTCTTAAAGTTGAAGAAAAGCTGAAACTTTTTAAATAAGAGAGGAATAACTACATGAACGTAAGAACAAACCTTCGTAACGTAGCCATCATCGCTCACGTTGACCACGGTAAAACAACGTTAGTCGATGAATTATTGAAACAGTCTGGTACTTTCCGGACGAACGAGGCAGTCGCAGAACGCGCGATGGACTCAAACGATATCGAACGTGAGCGCGGAATCACAATTCTCGCGAAAAACACGGCAATCGATTACAAAGATACACGTATTAACATCGTAGATACGCCAGGTCACGCAGACTTTGGTGGGGAAGTTGAGCGAATCATGCGTATGGTTGATGGCGTTATCCTCGTCGTCGATGCGCGTGAAGGCTGTATGCCACAGACTCGCTTCGTATTGAAAAAAGCACTCGACCAAGGACTTCGTCCGATCGTCGTTGTTAACAAAATCGATAAGCCGATGGTTCGTCCACTCGACGTTGTCGATGAAGTCGTCGATCTCTTGATCGATCTTGGCGCAGATGAAGATCAACTTGAATTCCCTGTCGTCTACACATCGGCTGTCAGCGGTTCAAGTTCGTTCGATCCTGATCCAGCAAACCAAGAAGACACGATCACACACGTGCTCGATACAATTCTTGAAAACACACCAGCTCCAGTTGATAACTCAGATGAGCCACTTCAATTCCAAGTGACGATGCTCGACTACGATAACTACCTCGGTCGTATCGGTGTAGGTCGCGTCTTCCGTGGGAAAATCAAAGTCGGTGAGCAAGTATCGCTCTGTAAGACAGACGGTACAGTGAAGCAACTCCGTGTCACGAAATTGTTCGGTTACTTCGGCCTCAAGCGCGTTGAAATCGAAGAAGCTAAAGCAGGTGACTTGATTGCTATCGCCGGGATGGAAGACATCAACGTTGGTGAGACAGTTACGCCAGTCGGTAAAGAAGAGCCACTTCCGCTCCTTCGTATCGATGAGCCAACACTTCAAATGCGCTTCATGACGAACAACTCGCCGTTCGCAGGACGTGAAGGGGACTTCGTCACTGCACGTAAGATCGAAGAGCGTTTGATGAAACAACTTGAGACAGACGTATCGCTTCGTGTGGAAAACACGGATTCTCCTGACCAGTGGGTCGTATCAGGACGCGGTGAGCTTCACCTCGGTATCTTGATCGAGAACATGCGTCGTGAAGGCTACGAGCTTCAAGTGTCGAAGCCACAAGTTATCATCCGTGAAGACGAAAACGGTACGAAAGTTGAGCCGTTTGAGCGCGTGATCATCGACGTACCAGAAGAGTACACAGGTTCAGTCATGGAGTCGATCGGTCTCCGTAAAGGTGAGCTTGCTAACATGAACACGAACGATAACGGTCAGACACGTATGGAATTCATCGTTCCATCACGCGGTCTCATCGGATACCGTAACGAATTCTTGTCTGCTACACGCGGATACGGAATCTTGAACCACACGTTCGAAGAGTACCGTCCGTATATCGCAGCTGATATCGGTGGTCGTCGTAGTGGTGTTATGGTTTGTATCGAAAACGGGAAGTCAACGGCTTACTCAATCGGTGCACTCGAAGACCGTGGAACGATCTTCATCGAGCCAGGTACGGATGTATACGAAGGAATGATCATCGGTGAATGTAACCGTGACGTCGATCTTGCGATTAACGCTGTTAAAGGGAAGCAATTGACGAACATGCGTGCTTCAGCAAAAGATTCGACACAAGTCTTGAAACGTCCGCGCGTCTTCTCACTTGAAGAGTCGCTCACGTTCTTGAACGATGACGAGTACTGTGAAATCACACCGGAGTCAATCCGTCTTCGTAAGAAGATCTTGAACAAGAACGAACGCGAGAAAGCTGACAAGCGTCGTAAACTTGGTAAAGAATAAGTAGGTGAAAAAGGGAACGCTTCGGCGTTCCCTTTTGCATGGAATAGTGTAGAATGGATGTGTATGAAATAAAGGGGGACTCTTTGTCTTGAAAGCTTCTCAAACAATCGATATCACACAAATTGATGTTCCGTGGATTGCCTCGATGCTAGGTGTCGGTAGCGACCCGAACGATTTTTCGGTCGGATTCAACGCACTCGTTGTCACGGTCATCTTACTGACGATTCTCGTCTTTAAGCTTGGTTTTGCAAAACAATTGGCATGGTGGAAATCACTGATCGTCTATATTCTACTTGCACTTGGCGCAGGTACGATGGCGCTCGTCTTTTTCACGTGGCCGATTCCAGAAGTACTTGCTGTCATGGCCATCGTGTTGGCCATCTATCGCGGTCGTCTTTGGTGGAACCGTCGTCAGGATGCAGTCGAGTCATAAAAAATACGGGCGTCTCTTCGGAGGCGCCCGTTTTCATTACCAATTTCGCTTTTGTCGAAATGTAGGATATAACTTGAATTGTCCAGATGCGGCGCGTTCAGCCGTACGTTCGCTGATTCGCTCCTGACAGTCTTGACACATATACGTTTTAGCCGGCTTGTTGCGCAATCGTTTTGCTTCAAACGACCATGAGTCGATCGTCTCGACTTTATCGCAAAGAGAACATTTTACACGCATCTTTTCACCTTCCTCTATAGGATGAGTATAGCATGATTTCATTCGTTGAAAGCAGGGAATTGAATCGGTAAGGGAGAATGGTACAACCATACCCGGTTAAAAGGAGGGGAGTTGAATGGCGAGTAAGGCAACGTTTGAATTGACAGCCGCTCAACAGCGATTGTTGAATGACATGCCGTTAACATTTCTCGTCGGTTTTGATGAGGCAAAGCGTTGGCCGATCAGCCACGCCATCAGTTGGGTGCAAGCACTCGACAAGGACACGATGCGGTTCGCCTTAACCAAGAATTCGCATATTGTGACGATACTATCAACCGAAAAGACAGCGGGTCTCATCTTTATCGAAGATGGTCAGTCCTATCATGTTTTACTTTCATCCATCCGAGAATTTGAGCCAGCGTTAAAACCGAGCCTTCATCTTCGATTTTTTGAAGGACATGTCGAAGAAGTGAGAAATATCTCATTTTATGGTGCAGCATATGCTCAGCCCGAAATTACGAAAACGTATGATATCCGAGCGGCGGAAAAGTTAGACCGTGAAGTGAAAGAAAGTCTTCATTCTTGATTACCATCCTATAGTCGAGGGGCGGCAAAGTCTATGAAAAAAACGTATGTACTCGATACGAACGTACTCCTACATGATCCGCTATCCTTATTTCAATTTGAAGAACATGACGTGGTCATCCCGGCCATTGTCTTAGAAGAACTTGATGGTAAAAAACGAAACATGGATGAGGTCGGGCGGAACGCCCGTGAAACGTCGCGTGTTCTAGACCAACTCCGAACTTCGGGGAAACTTCATGACGGCGTCCCACTTGAAAACGGTGGACGTCTCTTTGTCGAGATTGGACACGAACACGAAGTCGATATTCCATTCGACGTGATGACGAACGATAACCGCATCCTACTCGTTGCCTTAAAATTAATGAAACAATACGAGCATGACACGAACCATAAAGTCGTCGTCGTCTCAAAAGATATACTGGTCCGTGTGAAGGCGGACGCAATCGGAATTGATGCAGAAGACTATCTGACCGACCACATCGTCGATACGACGAATTTGTATGCCGGCTATCGTGAAATCGAGGTCGATCAATCACTTATCGATGAATTTTATAAAGTACGCCAACTTCCGACATCCGCATTGACGAAACAAACGTTATATCCGAATTCGTTCGTCGTGTTAAAAAGTAACGTGTCGAAAGCGAGTGCGCTCGCGGTGGTCGACACGCTCCAACCGATTGTTCGTCCGCTAGCGCTCGACGCTGACCACATCTGGGGAATTCATCCACGAAACGTTCAGCAGCGGATGGCGCTCGACTTATTGTTGCGAGATGACATTCCGTTCGTCACGTTACTCGGAAAAGCGGGAACCGGAAAGACGCTCCTTGCCCTAGCGGCAGGACTCTCTCTCGTTGAGGACGAGCAACGATACAACAAGCTCGTCGTCGCCCGACCGGTCGTCCCGATGGGGAACGATATCGGCTACTTGCCAGGTGAGATGGAAGAAAAACTACGTCCATGGATGCAGCCGATCTATGATAATCTAGAATTTCTCTTCAGTGCCAATTCAAAAGATGAGCTAGGAAATATTCTAGCTGGTATGAAATCGATTCAACTCGAAGCGCTCACTTATATTCGAGGAAGAAGCATGCCCGACCAGTTCATCATCATCGACGAAGCTCAAAACTTAACGAAACATGAAATCAAGACGATTCTCACCCGTGTCGGGGAGAACTCGAAAATTGTTCTCGTCGGTGACCCGTACCAAATCGACCATCCGTATTTAGATGAATATTCGAATGGATTGACGTACGCGGTTGAACGATTCAAAGGACAAAATGTCTTCGGTCACGTCCAACTGGTAAAAGGGGAGCGTTCGTCTCTCGCCAGATTGGCGGCCGACTTATTATAAGCGAGATACACAAATAACGCCGAGCTAAGCGCTCGGCGTTATTTTGTATCGAGTTGTAGCGATTGGACGTTCGTCCGTTCTAAAAAGGCGTTTGAAATCATGATCAATCCTGTGACGATGAACAGTGCGGAAAATCCGAAGTGTGCCACGATTTGGGATCCAAATAGCGGTCCGAGTAGATTTCCCATGAACTGAGCTGACTGATTATAGGAAAAGATCCTTCCGGTTGCAGCGGTTGGTGTATGCTGTCGCAGCAACGACTGAACGGATGGCATCAATGCGGCGGTCGCAAATCCAATCCCGAAGCGTAACAGAATGAGTTGGGTCGTCGAGGTGACGAATGCTTGCGGGATTAAGAATAAACTGTAGAGGAGCAGTGCCCAAAATAAGATCCGTTCTGCCCCGTATCGGTCCGATAATCGTCCGAGGCGTTGCGCCGAAAAGAGAGCAGCGAGCCCAGGGGCAGATGCGACAATCCCTGCCATGAAGGCAAGTGCGGTCGTATGCGGATTTAATTCACGTACATATAACGTCAAGAGTGGTCCGATTGATTGTGTTGAGAACTGGATGAGGAACGTTGTCACAAACAATCCGACAATCAATTGCGGATGCCGCAGTGAGGCGAAAATGGACTTCACTGAAGCGAGTTCATCACGTTTCACTGGGACAAAGTCTTCTTTTACGAACCAGAGCGTGATGAGAAATGTAAGGAAGAGTGCACTTCCGGTAAAGAGAAAAACGGATCGAAGCCCAATCCAGTCTGCAAGTAGTCCGCCGATGAGCGGGCCGAGTAGACCACCGGTGATTCCACCGGTCGACAAGGTACCGAGCGCCCAGCCACTTTTCTCTTTTGGGGTTTGGGAAGCGACTAAGGTGATACCGGCTGAGATAAATCCAGAAACGGCACCCATGAGTAAACGCAACCCGACCAGTTGATACACGTCTTGCACAAAACTAATGAGAAACATCACGATGGCCATTCCGAGGCTTGCTCGGATAAGCATCAACTTTCTTCCTTTTTGGTCAGCCAGACGTCCCCACATCGGGGAAACGATGGCGGCCACGAGGAACGTCGCGCCGAACGCGATCGCCGACCAAGTGACGACATGGTCAGGGTCCTTTACCCCGAGTTGTTCAATAAACAACGGCAGGAAGGGGAGGACGAGACTCATTGAAGCGGCGGTCAAGAAGCTACCGATCCAAACAACTATTAAATTTCGTTTCCAAAGAGGCATCGTAAGCGTCACGACCTTTCTTATTCAATTTGTAGTCAATACACTACATATTACACTTTGTGAAGTAAAAAGTCCAAAAAATGAGAAGGAAAGTTCCTTCTCATTGATTACTCAGTACGGTTATGTGATTCACTTGGCGAATGACCTGATCTTCATATAATACATAGACCGGTCCGTCAGCGAGTACTTTCCCGTCTTTTGAAAATTGTAAGTACACGCGTGATGCTTCGCTAAGCGACAGCGTCAACACTGTTTCTCCGTAAAAACGGACGTGTGTGGCCAAATCAATTGGTTCGGCATTGTTCAAAAATGGTGCGAGCGGCATCGCGAACGAATCGCGCAAAGCTGCGTCCTTGTCTTGTCGAGACATCGGCTTATTGTGGTCGATTCTTGTTCCTTGTGATAGACCATCGTCCCATGCTTTCCCCATTTTCGCATAGTAGGCCTCACGGTCATTCTCAGTCACAGAGTCCAATTCTTCAATCTTTCGTTTGCGGTCGTCAAAAATCCATACGGTCGGGTCAATCGTCAAACTGTGACGAACCGCTCCATCTAGTGGAAAAATCATGCTTACATCCCCCTTTATACACATTACACGTTTCATTATAGCGCTCTTTCTCTTAAAATGGAAAAGAGGAAGAATGTCGCAATCATCCATACTGTACATTGAATTATGATGAAAGATAATGTACAGTTGAGTTATGACAAACAGTCTGTCATCGTACGGAGGAGGGGTCGTAGTGGCGACAAATTTGGCTGCAATCCAACGGGAGCAAGCGCTTCAGTTACTCGAGGCGGATGCTGAAAAAATCCGTTGTCTGATTGAAGTACAGTTAGAAAACCTAAAAATGCCGAAGTGCCCGCTTTATGAAGAGGTGCTTGATACACATATGTTTGGACTATCGCGCCAAATTGATTTTGCGGTTCGTCTTGGACTCATTTCAGACATTGAAGGTAAAGGACTGCTCGATTCATTGGAACAAAAGTTGTCTGCCTTGGCAGAAGCTTCAGAATTATGAACCTTATACTCAAACTGTGCAAGTGGCGCTGTTTGAGTATTTTTTTATAAAGGTTGTCGGATTGTTTTACATAAGGAAGTGAATACATGAAAACACGGTTTCGGTATTTTGATTTTGCGTTGTTTTTGTCAGTGCTCTTACTCGTCGGGATCAGCTCGATCATGATTTACAGTGCGAGTGTTTGGAATCGTGGGGACTATGCGAATAGCAGCTTGTTCTATCGCCAGCTCGTCTACGTAGGAATCGGGATCTTTGTCTACTTGATTGCGACGCTGTTCCGCTATGAGATGTTTCGGAAGAAAGGCATTCGTCTCAGTCTCTATGCGGTCTCTGTCATCTTGCTATTTGTTACATGGGCGATGCCACCATTGAACGGGGCACGGGCTTGGCTCATCATCGGCGGATTTACCATTCAACCGGTCGAGATTGCCAAATTCGTTCTCATCATACTGCTTGCGAACTATTACCACGAGCTATGGAATAATGAGTTAAAAGGACTACCGGGGCGTCTCGCTCGGGCTGCCGTCGTGAAAAAAGGATGGCGCGCTCAAATCGGTGCTTTCTTCTTAGTACCGGTTCTTTTTTACTTCTCGTTCTACGCCATCGCCATCAATGGACAGCCAGACATGGGGGGATTATTCGTCCTCGGTTCCATCATGTTGCTCATGTGGTTCGGAGTCGGGGCACCCCTTCGAATTTTAATTCCTGGGATTTTAGCCGGTGTCGGTGCTGTGTTCTTATTGTTCACGACAATCTTCTCAGAGAATCAACGAAGCCGGATTGAGGTCGTGTTCAACCCGTTCATGGACCCAGAAGGATACGGTCATCAGTTGCTCATGTCGATCATCTCAATCGTACATGGTGGATTGACGGGTGTCGGGCTCGGGAACAGTTTTCAAAAGTATGGGTATTTACCAGAACCTGAAACCGACTATATTATGTCGATCATTGCTGAAGAGTTAGGGTTCTTCGGTGTGCTGACGGTTTTGGTACTGCTCTTCTTCATCGCGTTTCGCGCGATTCATATTGCCAATCATGCAGATAGTCATTTTGCGATGTTCGTCTCGTTTGGGATTGCATCACAAATCATCATTCAAACAGCCATCAATATCGGTGCGATGTCTGGTTGGTTCCCAGGGACAGGGGTGACCTTGCCGCTGGTCAGTTATGGGGGAACATCGCTGATCATGATGATGGGTGTTCTCGGGGTACTTAGTAGTATCTCGATGCGTAACCGTCATCGAGAAGCGACACGACGAGAAGAAATTCGGGTGAAGTCCGAAGAGAACGTTCAACGTTCATCGCTTCATGTGGTCAGGTAAGAAACATTTAAATCAATTTAACGGGGGGATTTCATTTGAAACCAATTAAAAAGTTACTTGTTGCAAACCGTGGGGAGATTGCCATTCGCGTATTTCGAGCGGCAACTGAGTTAGGCATTCGGACTGTAGCCGTCTATTCGCAAGAAGATAGCGGTTCATTACATCGCTTTAAAGCCGATGAAGCCTACTTGGTAGGACTCGATAAGAAGCCGATTGATGCGTACCTCGATATCGAAGGTGTCATTCGCATCGCCAAGGAGTCAGGCAGTGACGCGATTCACCCGGGATATGGATTCCTTTCAGAAAACATTGACCTCGCACGACGTTGCCGTGAAGAGGGCATCATCTTTGTCGGACCACACGAGTCACACTTGCATGCGTTCGGGGACAAAGTTCGGGCGCGTCAGAGTGCGATTGCTGCAGGTCTTCCAGTCATCCCAGGCTCGAACGGTCCACTCACATCGTATGAAGATGCAGAGGCGTTTGCGAACGAACACGGCTTCCCACTCATGGTCAAAGCATCGATGGGTGGCGGAGGACGCGGGATGCGTGTTATCCGTACAGAAGCAGAAATGAAAGATTTGATTGAACGTGCAAAATCGGAAGCAAAACAAGCATTTGGTTCTGATGAAGTGTACATAGAGAAATTAGTCGAACGTCCGAAGCACATCGAGGTTCAAATTCTCGGAGATGAGCACGGTCACATCGTTCACTTGTTCGAGCGTGACTGTTCAGTGCAGCGCCGACATCAAAAGGTCGTCGAAGTGGCACCGTGTGTGACATTATCCGAAGAATCACGTCAAGCGATTTGTGATGCGGCGGTTCAACTTATGCGTCACGTCGGATACGTCAACGCCGGTACGGTTGAATTTTTAGTGACGGAAGACGAATCATTCTACTTCATCGAAGTAAACCCACGCGTCCAAGTTGAGCATACGATCACAGAGATGGTCACAGGGTTTGATATTGTCCAAACGCAATTGATGATTGCACAGGGAGAATCGCTTCACGGTGATATGATTCAAATGCCGAAGCAAGAGGACATTAAACTTCTCGGTTATGCGATTCAATCACGTGTTACGTCAGAAGACCCAGGGAACAACTTCATGCCGGATACTGGGAAAATCATGGCATACCGTTCTCCAGGTGGTTTTGGTGTCCGTCTTGACGGCGGAAACGCGTACGTCGGTGCAGAAATTTCACCGTACTACGATTCACTTCTCGTGAAACTGTCGACGCATGGTATGACATTCGAACAAGCCGCTTCGAAAATGGTCCGAAACTTGAACGAGTTCCGAATTCGTGGAATCAAGACGAACATCCCATTCTTGATTAACGTCATGAAGCATCCGAACTTTATCAATGGGGACTACAACACGTCATTCATCGATGAGACGCCAGAACTGTTCGTCTTCCCGAAACGAAAAGACCGTGGTACGAAGTTGTTGAACTATATCGGCGATGTGACAGTGAACGGATTCCCAGGAGTCGGTCTGAAAGACAAACCGATCAGCCGCTCGGTACGTATCCCGCAAGACCTACCGACAGAAGCAAAACCGGGAACGAAACAAATCTTGACGGAACTCGGTCCAGACGGCCTGGCTGACTGGATCAAACGTCAACCGGAACTGTTATTGACGGATACGACGATGCGAGATGCGCACCAGTCATTGCTCGCGACGCGCATGCGGACGCAAGACATTCTCAATATCGCAGAGCCGACAAGCAAACTGATGCCAGAATTGTTCTCAGTCGAAGCATGGGGTGGAGCGACGTTCGATGTCGCATACCGCTTCTTGTCCGAAGACCCATGGGTACGTCTCATGAAGCTTCGTGAGAAGATGCCGAACGTCTTGATTCAAATGTTGCTTCGCGGCGCGAACGCGGTCGGGTATAAAAACTATGCGGACAACGTCATTGAGAAGTTTGTGCATGAAGCGGCGTATGCAGGAGTCGACGTATTCCGAATCTTCGACAGTCTTAACAACCTAGAGTCGATTCAATTAGCAATCGATGCGACGTTACCGACAGGGAAAGTAGCGGAGGCAGCGATTTGTTATACAGGTGACTTGTATGACGGAAACCGTCCGAAATACCATCTTCCGTACTACATTGACCTTGCGAAAAAACTTGAGGCGAGTGGTGCCCATATTCTAGCCATTAAAGATATGGCCGGCTTATTGAAACCAGAATCAGCCTATGCGCTCGTCTCAGCATTGAAAGATGCGGTCGATTTGCCGATTCACTTGCATACACACGATGCTTCAGGGAACGGGATCTTCACTTACGCACGCGCGACGGATGCTGGTGTCGATATCGTCGACGTTGCCGCAAGCTCGATGTCAGGGATGACATCGCAACCTTCAGGTGGAAGTTTAGTCTACGCGCTCAACCACCACGAACGTCAACCGAAGATTGACCCGAAACAATACGAAGTGATCAGTGATTACTGGCAAGACGTGCGCCACAACTACGAACCGTTCGAAAGTGATATGCGCGCACCGCATCCGTCTGTATACGAACACGAGATGCCAGGTGGTCAATATTCGAACCTTCAGCAACAAGCGAAAGCAGTCGGGCTTGGAGACCGTTGGGGAGAAGTGAAGGCGATGTATGCCCGTGTCAACATGTTGTTCGGTGATATCGTCAAGGTCACCCCTTCTTCGAAAGTCGTCGGTGACATGGCGCTCTTTATGGTGCAGCACAACTTGACAGAAGTGGATGTGATGACGCGTGGCCATCAACTCGACTTCCCAGACTCGGTCGTCGAGATGATGCGCGGCGAGTTAGGTACACCTCCTGGCGGTTTCCCGAAAGATGTCCAACAAGTCATCTTAAAAGGGGAGGAGCCACTGAACGTTCGTCCTGGTAAACTGATCAAGCCATATGACTTTGAATCAGCACGCCAAGAGTTGTTCGAGAAGTTTGAGCGACCGGTCACAGACTTTGAGCTTCTTGCCCACGCGCTCTATCCAAAAGTATACGAAGACTATGTCAAACATACGACGACGTACGGTGACGTATCCGTCCTCGACACGTTGACGTTCTTCTACGGATTAAACGTCGGTGAGACGATTCAAGTGGAAATCGAGACAGGGAAGACGTTGATCATCAAGCTCGTACAAGTGAGTGCGGCAAACGAAGATGGCATTCGTCTCGTCTCTTATGAGATGAACGGCGTACCGCGTGAGATCGAGATTAAAGACGTGAACGTCAAATCCGCGACAACAAGCCGTCCGAAAGTGGACCGTTCGAACCCGAAACAAGTCGGTGCCTCGATGCCAGGCTCTGTTTTGAAAGTGTTGGTCGAACCAGGAAGTCGTGTTCATCGTGGAGAGCAGCTACTCGTTACGGAAGCGATGAAGATGGAAACGACGATTCAGGCAGCACAAGATGGCGAGATCAAAGCCATCCATATTAAAGAAGGCGACACAATACAAAGTGACGACTTGTTGATTGAATTTGTATAATCAAAAGAAGCATAGTTCGCTATGCTTCTTTTTTGTAGATGGGAGTGGGAATGATGAAACGAGTATGTTGGTTTCGATCGGATTTTAGATTGACCGATAATCATATGCTTCACCGGGCGCTGAACGATATGGAAGAGGGGGATGACCTCGCTTTCGTCTTTTGGCTAAACCCGAAATATTGTGACCCGTTCGAAGTCCGTCACGATTATTTCTTCTCGACGATGCGAACGTTTATGGATGATTTGGAAACAAAAGGGTTGGGGCTTCGAGTGCTCGTCGCGGAAACGGAGAAGGATTTCGTGGAACAGCTCGGGGAGATAGATGCTCTATATTTCAATGCGGAGTATGTAGAACCGTTCAAACAGCGAGACGACCGTGTCATCGAGGCACTTGGTGAAGACGTGAAAGTCGTACGACTCCTTGACCGGCATCTGTTTCATCCCGATGCGTTCAGTACGAAGAGTGGAGACCCGTATAAAGTGTTCACGCCGTTCAAAAAAGCGGCTTATGCTGAGCAACCGCCGAAACCGTACGATGTCGATATCGATCGGTTAACGGATTTCATCAGCTCGAAAAACGAGCAGCCGAAAGAACTGAAAGACTTGTTCAAACGCTGTGAGCGAGAGTGGAAAGGCTTAGGGGAGACCGAGGCGAAGAAACGGTTGACGCGTTTCGTCAATGATCGGATGGTCGATTATGATGAAAAACGTGACATCCCGAGTATTGCTGGGACGAGTCGATTATCCCCATACTTACGGACCGGTGTATTATCGATTCGCACGATCGCCGAGCAGGTGCTGGCTACAAAAAAATCTAAAGGACGCGACACGTATTACGACGAATTGTTGTGGCGTGAGTTTTATTATATGGTGATGGCGAAGTTCAAAGGGTTGAAAGATCAACCGTTCAATGACAAATACAAATCGCTCGAATGGGAAGATGATGAGGAACAGTTCGAAAAGTGGTGTAACGGGGAGACGGGTTATCCAATCGTCGATGCGGCGATGCGTCAATTGAACGAGACCGGATGGATGCACAACCGCCTACGCATGATTGTCGCATCTTTCTTGACGAAACACCTTCTTCTCGATTGGCGGAAAGGGGAAAGGTATTTTGAACGAAAGTTGATTGATTACGAGGCCTCTTCGAATATCGGGGGTTGGCAATGGGCCGCCTCGGTCGGGACGGACGCGGTTCCGTATTTCCGTATCTTCAATCCGACGACGCAATCTGAACGGTTCGACCCAGATGGGACGTTCATCCGGAAATATGTGCCAGAGCTAAAAGATGTGACAGACAAATCGATTCACTTTCCGGATCCGTCAGAGCGAGACAATTATGCGATGCCACTCGTCGATCATAAAGAAGCGCGAGAGCGTGCCCTCGAACGATTTAAAGAATTGTAAACAAAAAAGCGCCGCGGCGCTTTTTTGTTTACTTATCCGTTCATGTCTTTTAATTGTGAATCAATTTGTCGGTCCGTCGAACGGTACGCGTGGTAAGCGAGATAGGACAGGATGCCGAAGTAGCAAGTGATCAAGAATGCATGGAGGAGTGGCACGTACGTGGCGTGTCCACCGAGTACGATCCATGCGCCAGTCCCGACTTGAAGAAGAATGAAGAAAAGAGACGCCATCATGCCGCGTTCGATTAATCGATTCATCTCTTTTCGAGCAAGATAGAGGACATACAACGTGTACAAGACAAGTAGTCCAGCCATCACACGGTGACCCATTTGAACATAAGACTCAAATGTCCACACTTCTTGTTCACAAATCGGCCAACCGACACAAGCATATGTAGCACCGAGGTGACGGACATAGGCTCCTGTGTACACGACAACCATCGTGTAAATCGAAAGACCGTAAAGATGAGATCTCAACCGTTTGGATACGACTTTATGCTCTCGGTCACCCTCGAATAATAGAATCGTCAAAATGAGTAGCGATGCAAACGAGACGAGAGAAATTCCGAAGTGAAGGGCCAAGATGGCATCTGATTGTTGCCAAATAACCGCCCCTGCTCCGATAATCGATTGGATGAGCATAAAGATAAATGCGAGAAACGCAAAGATTTTCACATCGACACGATGTTTGACCGCGATGAACGTCCAAATGGCGAGTGCGATGATCAAGAGACCTTCGATTCCCGAGACGACGCGGTGACTGTACTCAATCATCGTCTCAACACTTGGATTGGTCGGAATCAACTTACCGTGACAGAGTGGCCAGTCAGTCCCACAACCATCCCCTGAGTCTGTCTTCGTCACGGTTCCACCCATGATGAGGACAAGCATCATTCCGAGGGTGACAAACCCTGAGAAAAACGCGAGTTTTTTATGCATGCAATACCACCTGCTTCTAATCAAAATCCGTTAAAAATGTACCTTGTTTATTTATATTTTTTTCGCCATACTTATTATACGGCTTTCCGTTCAAAAAACGAAATGGAAAAGCTTGCAATCGTTATCAAAAACGTTATTCTAATATTAGTAAGGCACATAAGGTGTGACAAATATCACACTATAGACACAAAAAACTCGCTATTTTACAAGCATAAAGGGCGTATTTTATAAAAAAATATGGTATCTTTGTAGAGAGTTAAGTGTATTTTGTTCATATTGTGTTTTTTCTGTGAAGAGAATGCGAGGATTTCGTGATTATGTGGGGGGGTCAGTATGACAAAAGTCAACCCAGGAATGACCGTAGATGTAGAATATACAGAGTCAACGTCATTCCGAGATTACGTCGCCTTAGCGAAAATGGGAATCGTTCGCGCCAACTTGATGTTGGTGTTTGCAGGTTTCTTCGTGGCAGCGACGTATCAGAGCGATACGCCAGTCCTTTATTTGTTTGAAGTTTGGCCACAGCTCTTATTAACGATGTTAGGAAGCGCACTCGTGATTTCGGGGAGTTGTTACCTAAACAACTTTGT
This sequence comes from Exiguobacterium sp. MMG028, assembly GCF_027947425.1. Lineage (NCBI taxonomy): Bacteria > Bacillati > Bacillota > Bacilli > Caryophanales > Exiguobacterium > Exiguobacterium sp. MMG028. The sequence goes on along the minus strand of NZ_JAQJIN010000001.1, from coordinate 999,738 downwards.
GGACCGAGATATCGATTACTTAATGGATCGTACGGACAATCGACCGAGTGTAAACGGCAAGATTTCAGGGGAGAAGATTTTACTCCTCGGATTGACACAACTTGCGTTAGGAACTCTGTTATTGCTCCTTGTATCGTACGTCGCCGCTGTATTCGGTTTAATCGGGGCATTTTTTTATGTCGTGATTTATACGATGTGGCTGAAGCGTACGAGTACGCTCAATACGGTCGTCGGTAGTATTTCGGGAGCCGTTCCACCGCTCATCGGTTGGGCAGCACTTGATCCGAACTTGTATATTGATGCGTGGCTCATGTTTCTTGTCATGTTCTTATGGCAACCACCTCACTTCCTAGCGCTCGCTATGCGACGCACGGAAGAGTATCGAGCGGCAGGCATTCCGATGCTTCCGGTCGTGAACGGATTTGCCATCACAAAACGGCAGATCATCTGGTGGATTGCGACGCTGATTCCGGCATCGCTCTTATTTATGCACTATGGTCTTGTTTACTTGACAGTCGCAGCCGGTTTAGGGGGCTACTGGTTGTATCTCGGATTGAAAGGATTCAATGCCGAGGACGAAATTAAGTGGGCAAACAAAATGTTCTTCTATTCATTAATTTATTTAGTCGTGTGGATTATCGCGCTGATTTTGACAGCAGCAATGGCATAATCGCACTCACTATATAGAAAACCATTACACATCATTTTGGGAGAAAGTGGGGATTGTTGTGAAATCATTTAAGAAGCTTCTGTTTGGCATCGTCCCGATGATGATGTTCGCAGTCCTGTTGTCAGGTTGCGGTCAAGAGGGATTGTCTGCATTGAAGCCGATGGGAGAAGGGGCTGAGCTTCAGCTCCGCATCATTCTCATCAGTTTGGCGATCATGCTCTTCGTACTCATCATCGTATCGGTCATTTACGTGTACGTGCTCATGAAGTTCCGTCGGAAAGATGAATCGATTCCGAAGCAAGTTGAAGGTAGCAGTACACTTGAGATGATTTGGACAGTCGTTCCGATTATCCTTCTCATCATTCTCGCTGTTCCGACAATCACAACGACTGTCGAACTCGCGAAAGCGAAAGAAGCGAAAAAAGAAGAAGAAATCAACGTTACAGCAAACTTGTACTGGTGGGAATTTGAATATCCAGAAGCAGGTGTTGTGACAGGTCAAGAACTCGTCATCCCAGTTGGAAAACGAGTCGGCATCAACTTGACATCAAAAGATGTCATTCACTCATTCTGGGTACCGGCTTTATCTGGTAAAACAGATACGAACCCAGGACTTGATAACGAAATGTGGTTACATGCAAATGAACCAGGTACTTACTACGGGAAATGTGCAGAGCTTTGCGGTCCGTCACATGCCCTTATGGACTTTAAAGTCATCGCGCTCGAGCAAGAAGAATATGATCAATGGCTTGCTGACATGAAAGCCAAGCAAGACGAGAACGGTGAGAAACTCGTCGCAGACAATACGAACTTGACGACAGGTGAAGCTGTGTATGTCGAAAGCTGTTTGAGCTGTCACGGCGGCGGTAAAGTTGCACCAAGTTTAACGAACTTCGGCGATCGCGAGTGGCTCGCAGGTTACCTCGAAAACAACGAGGACAACTTGAAAGAGTGGATTCGTAACCCGCAAGATAAGAAACAAGGGGCTCTCATGCCAGGTTTCAATGAAGGTCAAATCAGCAACGAAGAATTAGACGCACTCGTTGACTTCTTGTATGAGCAGAAGATTGACTAACGGGAAAAGGGGGATTTCACGTGGCACAGACCACTGCAATGCAGCAATCGCGTAAATACAATGGCATCATGGATTGGATTACGACGGTTGACCACAAAAAAATCGGTATTTTGTATTTGTTCTCAGGAATCTTCTTCCTCCTTCTCGGTGGAATTGAAGCATTACTGATTCGTTGGCAACTTGTTAAACCAATGAACGATTTCGTCAGCGGTGAAACGTTTAACCAATTGATTACGATGCACGGGACGACGATGATCTTCCTAGCGGCGATGCCGATGCTATTCGGTTTCATGAACGCCGTCGTACCACTTCAAATCGGGGCACGCGACGTTGCGTTCCCATTCATTAACTCATTAGGTTTTTGGTTGTTCTTCTTCGGTGGAGTCATGCTTAACTTGAGCTGGTTCTTCGGAGCAGCACCGAACGCAGGGTGGACAGCTTACGCTCCACTTTCGACACAACCGGAAGCGACAGGGGTAGACTTCTACGCCCTCGGTCTTCAGATTTCAGGTTTCGGTTCATTGATGGCCGGGATTAACTTCCTCGTCACCATCTTGAACATGCGTGCGCCAGGTATGAAGCTCATGCGCATGCCGCTCTTCACATGGACGACTTTCGTTGCATCGGCATTGATCGTCTTCGCATTCCCGCCACTTACGGTCGGATTGTTCATGTTGATGTTCGAACGACTCTTCGGAGCCGCGTACTTTGACCCAGCAATGGGCGGGAACGTTGTCATCTGGGAACACCTTTTCTGGATCTTCGGTCACCCGGAAGTATACATTTTGATCTTACCGGCATTCGGTATTTTCTCGGAAATCATTCCAACATTTGCGCGTAAACGCCTCTTCGGTTACACGACGATGGTCTTTGCAACAATGCTCATCGGTTTCCTTGGATTCATGGTTTGGGTTCACCACATGTTCACAGTCGGTCTGGGTCCAGTTGCGAACTCGATCTTCGCTGTTGCGACGATGGCAATCGCTGTACCGACCGGTGTTAAAATCTTTAACTGGCTCTTCACACTGTGGGGCGGTCAAATTAAATTTAACGTGGCGATGCTTTACTCAGTCGCGTTCATTCCTTCATTCCTCGTTGGTGGGATGACAGGGGTTATGCTTTCAGTCGCACCAGCCGACTACCAGTACCACGACAGCTACTTCGTTGTCGCTCACTTCCACTACGTTATCGTAGGTGGGGTTGTATATGGTCTCTTCGCAGGTCTTTACTACTGGTTCCCACTCATGTTCGGAAAAGCCCTTTCTGAAAAGCTTGGATACTGGCAGTTCTGGTTGTTCTTTATCGGTTTCCACTTGACGTTCTTCCCGCAACATTTCCTCGGATTGTTCGGTATGCCACGTCGAGTCTTCACGTACCTCGGTGGTCAAGGTTGGGATACACTTAACACGCTCTCGACAGCCGGAGCATTCTTCATGGGTGTATCAACGATTATCTTGCTCATCGCTGTCGTGAAAGCCTTCTTGTCAAAAGAACGCGTCAAACCAGACCACTGGGGAGACGGGCGTACGCTTGAGTGGACACTTCCTGTTCCAACTCCAGAGTACAACTTTGCACAAACGCCACTCGTCAAAGGACTTGATACGTTCTGGCTCGAGAAAATGGCAGGTAACAAACGCGTGTCAGTCGCTGAGGAAGTTTCGGACATCCACATGCCGAACAACTCGCTCATTCCGTTCTTCATGTCACTCGGCCTCTTTATCGCAGGACTCGGTGCCATCTTCCAGATGGATAACACAGTCGTCGGTTGGTCATTGATTGGATTTGGATTAGCGATGACGTTCGTCTCGATGTTCCTACGTTCTTGGATTGACGATCACGGCTACTACATTCCGAAGTCACAAGTCGAAGCAGACTTGAAAGCGATTCGTGAGAAAGGAGAACAATAAATGGCACATGCAGTAGAAAAACACCCAGTGACCGGTATCCCGGCCAATCCAGAGAAAGCAACACTGGAAGGGAAAAATAAATATGTGGCCTTCTGGTTCTTCCTTGGTGGAGAGACAGTCCTCTTCGCCTCGCTCTTTGGAACGTACGTTGGTCTCTTGAACTCTGGTGCGCCAGAGGAGTTACGCTCGTATAACATTTTCGAAATGGAGCTCGTCTTCATCATGACGATGCTCCTCCTCACAAGTTCACTGACAAGTGTCCTTGCGATGATGAACATGAAAGCAAACAATCCAGGGCGTATGAAGCTTTGGTTGATTGTGACGCTCCTTCTTGGTGCAGGATTCCTTGGTGCTGAGATTTACGAGTTCATTCACTACTACCACATCGGTCACACGTTCACGTCGAGCGCATTCGGTTCAGCCTTCTACACGTTGGTCGGCTTCCACGGCGCGCACGTTACGTTCGGTCTCCTTTGGATCACGACACTCTTGATTCGCAACTGGAACCGTCCAATCGATGTGTACAACGCTCCGAAGTTTTATGTATCAAGTCTTTACTGGCACTTCATCGATGTTGTTTGGGTCTTCATCTTCTCAATCGTCTACCTCTTAGGGATGGTGAACTAATATGGAAAAACGAGCAATGAACGAATCGCACAAACAATTAGAGCTTGAAGTAAAAGCAGAATCGAAGCGCGAGTATCAACTTCAGTTGATCAGCTTCGCCATGATGATTTTACTCACGTTCGTGGCATTCGGTGCCGTCTATGCGGAACTGATGCCAGTCTGGGCAGCAGGTGGTTTCTTAATCATCTTGGCGGTCATTCAAGTCTTCCTACAGTTGTATATTTTCATGCATATGAATAACCGTGGGAACACATGGATCGTCGGCATGATGTGGTTAGGTATCTTCATCGCCATCATCACGGTCGCAGCACTACGCTTACTCATTTGGTAATTGTGACAAAGGATTGAACATCTGTGGAAACACGGATGATTCGGTCCTTTTTCCTTTACTTCAAAAATGAATGAATAGTAATCTTGAAGTGAACGGTTTCAAAGGTTAGGAAGAGAAAGAAAAGGGGTGAACGGATGCTCTGGAATACGTCGGAGCTGCTCAATCAATTTGATTGGCTCACGTTATGGAGTCCGCTGTTCGGATTGCTCATGGTCGGGATTTATGTGTTATACGCCGTCGTGACAGAGAGAATGGCGAAGCGAGGATATGCCTCGACCACGTTATTACAAAAGTTTAGTATGTTGTTTGCGATTGTCTTGTATTATATCGGTTTCGGAAGTCCAATCGATGTGTTGGCACATATCATTTTATCGGTGCATATGTTCCAAATGGTGCTCGTCTATATTTTGGCACCGGCACTCGTCGTTTATGGTCTACCGTACTGGGTGTTTGAAAAAGTACTTAGCTTTAAATTCATTGGGCCAACGTTTAAGTTTTTAACAAAGCCACTCATCGCGCTCATTTTATTCAACGCATTATTCTCGATTTATCACATGCCGGTCGTATTTGACTATGTCTTGACGAACTATGGCGTACACCGCATCTTCCACGGTGCATTAGTCGTCTTTAGTTTGACGATGTGGTACCCGGTCATCGTTCCGCTAGTGACGGACGAAGAGGAAGGCATGTCCGACTTAAAACGAATGGTGTATATTATCGCCAATGGAGTGTTGTTAACACCAGCCTGTGCGCTCATCATCTTCAGTCAAACGACGCTATATAACGCGTATACGGACCCGGAGACGTTCGCTAGGGTACTTGGATATTGTCTACCGAATGGGGACGTGTCGGGGATTAACTTAGAGGCGCTCATGGGAGCGACGAACAGTGCCCTCGAAGATCAACGATTCGGTGGCGTCTTGATGAAACTCGGTCAAGAGATCGTTTACGGCTTCTTCTTCGGCTGGACGTTCTTCGGTTGGGTACGCCGTACGAAATCTCTTGCGCTCGATGAAGGCATGTCTTTCACTCCGCAAGAAACAAACGAGAAAAATTAAACAGAACAAAAGGGGAAACATTGATGAACTATCTTGCCTTAATTAGTGTGTCATTCATTGTCATCAGTGCGATTCTTGTCGCCATCGGATGGGTGATTATCGCAAAAGACCGCAGCAACATCGAAAAACATAAGAAAGTGATGACGGCGGCCGCGATTGCAGCGACGACGTTCTTCATCCTTTACGTCTCACGTACCATCTTTGTCGGGAACACGGCATTCGGGGGACCAGATTCTGTCAAACCGTTCTATCTCGGCTTTATGATTTTCCATATCCTACTCGCGACTACAGGTGGCGTCCTCGGTTTGATCACCTTGTATCTCGGTTATAAAAACAAGATTGAGAAACACCGTAAAATCGGACCGAAAGCATCAGTGATTTGGTTCTTCACAGCGATCACAGGTGTGACGGTTTATATTCTTCTCTATGTGGCATATGACCCGGGTGAAACGACGAACGTATTCCGCGCGATAATCGGAGGATGATCCATAGAGAGGGAGAGTTGTATGAAACGGAATAGCTATATGACGGTCGGTTTGACCGTCCTGACGCTCGTTGTCATCGGAGTAGCCGTGTATTTTGTATTCTTCAACCAAGACGACTTGCCGGTCATCCAAGAGCCAACCCCGTTCACATTAACGAACGCATTGAATGAAGAAACATACAATTCCGATAATGGAAAAGTAAAAATTGTCACATTCTTTTATACGAACTGCCCTGATATTTGTCCGCTCACGCTACGTGATTTTATGAAGCTTGAGAAAGCGTTGAAGGCAGAGAATCTATACGGTTCAGACGTAGAGCTCGTCGCCATCACGGTCGACCCGAAAGTGGACACGGTCCCCGTACTCAAAAACTACGGGGAAGCGTTCCAGGCGGAGCCAAACGGATGGAAGATGTTGACGGGAGATCAGGTCGACATTGACCGAATCACACGACAGCTACAATTTTATTATTCGAAGGCGAACAGCGGGCTTGTGACGCATGCGACGACGATGTACGTCATCGACCGTCATCATGATGTTCGTGCCGTCGCTCAGATGGCGACAGCAGGGGATGAACCCGTTGATATCGAATCTATCATGGAGGACGTTAAAGTACTCGCGAATGAAAAGGAGTGATCACCATGAACGATACGATGGCTGTGATTGGGAATGACTATTCATACGGAGACGTGACGATCGCGGAACGGGCGATAGAGGATTTGATCGCATGTAGCGCCATTGAGTTCGGCTTAAAAGAAGTGAAAGTCGTGTCTCGATCGAAAGACCATTATGATTATCAAATCATTGCCTCTTTACCACTCGTCGAGGCGGAGCGATTGTATCGCTACGTTCGAGACCAATTTGATTTATTGCTCGGTCAGGTCGATGTGACGTTGACCATCATTGCGACCAACTAATATAAGCCCACAGAAGCGAATTTGCTTCTGTGGGCTTTGTTTTATCATCGTATTTTTTAGTGAGCTTGATAAAGGATTAATATCCTATTTTTTTGTGAATCATGAAAAAGTTCTGCGAAGAAGCAATATCCATTTTCAAAGTCATCTAAATCTGCTTCATTGGAAAGTACGATGTGTGTCCTGAATGACTCGTTCCATTGGGATCGGATATTGCTGATTGCTTGAGGCTCTAATAGATCTCTATCTTTCATTTGATAAGTTGAGATATAAAGAGTCTGTATTTGATTAGAAAAAATCATTTGTTCCAATTCACGAATTGAATCAGGAAGATGAATCATTTTTAACTGGATGCGTGATGCTTCGGTGCATAAGAGGTTACTCTCTTTTTCAAGATAGATTGAATTCTTCAAGGTTCTGAACCTCCGATATAGCCCAAAAAGAAACCCCTTTGCTTATGCAAGGGGTTTGACTTCTAGTGTTTCTGCGAGTGCTTTTAGGCGACGTTCGCAGTCGCGGACGATTTCTTCTGGGAAGACTTCATCGTATTCAACACCGTGTGGATAATAATGCTTCCCTAAAATCGGTGTGAGCATTTTAACTACAGCGTGACGATCTTCGATTTGACCTTCAATGGCGTATACAGGTAAGCGAAGATAGAATGTTTCGCCAGTCGATTGTTTCTCATATTTCATATCATACGTGGCACGCTCATAATCCCAAGCACCTTCACGGATGAAATGATGATGATCCATGATCGTCTCGAGCAAACCAAAACGGATTTCTTTTCCCTCGATGTGGAACTGCTCAAATTTCATCATAATCCCCCTTTTCGAATAAACCTCATATGTCATCATACCATATTCAAAAACGTTCTTGGAATAACGTGTGTTCAAATTGTGAAAAAAAGATGAACGATTGATCAGCTTAATGTTGATAAATATTCTTCGATTTTTTGAGGGAGTTTTACCCCGAGTGGGAGCAGTCCTTCCGAACCGAAAAAGACGTTGAATTCCAAAATATAGAATCCTTCTTCCGTCACAATAACGTCAAACGCTGCGTGGTTGATGTGCAACGTATTCGCAATCGATTGAACTTCTTTGACGACGTCTTCCGGAATGTCTTCGTACGAGAAGTTAGCTCCTTGGGCGACGTTATTCAAAAACGCCTCACTGACGCGCCAATACGCACCGACGACTTCTTCACCAATAATGATGACTCGTAAATCACGATCATTTGGGATGAACTCTTGGACATAGAACGTATCATGGTTCTCGACATACTCTAACCAGTCTTGGTCGTTCTTAATCAACCATACCCCTTGTCCCATAGAGGATTTGGCTTTTTTGGCAACGAACGGATAGTGGAACTCTTCCAACACGCGTTCAATCGTGTATGGATTTTTTCCGTAAATGAGCGTCTTCGGAATACGGTGAGGATACGTCGCTTTAAAGGCACGTGTCATTTCGATTTTGTCGTGCCCGAGATGATATGTCGCCGGAGATGGGAAAATGGCTTTGTTCATTCCGTAAATGATGGAGTTGACCATCCAGTACTCGGGGAACAAAACGAGGTCAGCTTCGCGTACTTTATCGAGTTGATCATAATAATATTCAGGCTTCGCATAATCCGTCTTGATTCCGGCTGATCGAATCATATTAAAAGAAACTTTTTTCATATACAGACGCACTGGGTACGTCTATTCACTTCCTTTCTACATTGAACGCCTTGCGGTCAACTTCAATTATAGTGTGGATTGCTTACATAGGGAAACAATTGTGGTAAAATCATGGCAGAAAGGGTGAGGGGTATGATAATCACTGAACAGACGATTGCCCTGCTCGATCAAACTGAAGAATTGACCGATTTGATTGAAGCAAGCGAATCGTTTCAAACATATATTCAAACGAAAGCGGCACGTCTCGCATCACAAGAAGCGAAGGAAATCGAGCGCGAGTTCCTAAAGATGAAAGAGGACTATGAGTACGTCCAGCGGTTCGGGAAGCACCATCCGGACCACGATCGTATCAAAAAAGAGATGCATCTCATCAAACGTCGTCTTGACGTTCAGCCGGAAATTGCTGCGTTCAAAAAAGCAGAACGAAGCTTGGATAAGTTGTTAGGGGAAGTGAGTGAACTATTAGCTCATTCAGTCTCTCCTAAAATCAAGGTCCCGACTGGTAATCCATTCTTTGACGAAGGTGGATGTTCCGGTGGTGGCAGTTGCGGAGGAGGCGGAAGTTGTGGATGCGCCGTCTAAGTTGAATGAACGGATCGGGTTCGTCGTATACGTGAATTCCTTGAAACAAGTGAAAGCGTTAAGACGTTATGCGAATCTGTACTTTGTCTCAAAACGAGAGAAGTATGCGTTTCTTTATACAGACCTCGAAGGTCATGAAGCTGTACTCGAACAAGTAAAGGCATTGCCGTTCGTGGAAGCGGTCGTTCGGAGCGAGCGTCCATTCATTTCCGAAACGTACGAGACAAAATCGAAATAAACAAAAAGATGAAGGTGGCATCACCTTCATCTTTTCTGCTGGAGGGAAAGACATGCGTGTCATATCTGGAGAACGAAAAGGGACCCGTTTAAAGGCGGTCCCAGGAACGGCTACGCGGCCGACAACAGATAAAGTAAAGGAATCGTTATTCAACATCATTGGACCCTATTTTTCTGGTGGGAAAGCGTTAGATCTCTATGCGGGCAGTGGTGGACTTGGCATCGAGGCGTTGTCGAGAGGGTGTGACGAAGCGGTGTTTGTCGACCGTCAACCGAAAGCCGTGCAAACGATTCAAGAAAACTTGCGGGCGACCCATTATGAAAACAAGGCGAACGTGTATCGCCAAGACGCCAAGGCGGTGCTCGAGCAACTTCGCGCACAGAAGGAACAGTTTAAGCTGATCTTTATGGATCCCCCGTATCATGCGGAAGAGCACGAGAATTTCTTACGACTGATTGATGAATCTGACATGTTGATTGATGTTGGCGTCATCGTCTGTGAACACGGGAGCGACGTGACATTGCCGGAACGTATCGGACGACTTGAACGAATTAAAGAACAGCGATACTCAGAGGTGATCACCATCAGCTTTTATGAGTATGCATCGATTGAGGAGTGAAACAAATGAAGCGGATTGCGATTTGCCCGGGGAGCTTTGACCCGATCACTAATGGACATTTAGACATTATCGAACGAGCGGCGGCCATCTTTGACGAAGTCATTGTCGCCGTCCTTGAAAATTCCAGCAAGGCCCCACTATTTGATGTGGAAGAACGATTAGCACTCATCCGAGAGGTGACGACACATCTTCCGAACGTGTCGGCTGACGCGTTCGGTGGACTTCTCGTCGAGTACGCTGCGGAGCGAGAAGCGGCAACGATTGTGCGTGGATTACGGGCCGTATCTGATTTTGAATATGAACTTCAAATCGCATCAATCAACAAGAAATTGAATGAGAACGTAGAAACATTATTCATGATGACGAACAGTCAATATTCATTCCTCAGTTCGTCCATCGTAAAAGAAGTAGCGAAATATGGCGCATCAGTCAGTGAACTCGTCCCAGAGCAAGTCGAAGTCGCGTTACGTAAAAAGTATCAAGTGAGTTCGGGACAATGAAATCACTAAAAATCGGGCTTGGTCTGCTCATCACTGTTCTTCTATTTCTCTTCGTTCCGCTCCCTTATTACATTTCTTCACCAGGTGCCGCAACGTCGATTGAAGAGTTCCTGACCGTCGAAGGTGGCGAAAAGGATGAAGGGGAACTGATGATGGTGACCATTTCACAACGGAGAGCGACACCGTTTTGGTTAGTGGAGAGTTGGGTCACACCGTTCACAGAAGCCAATTTATCTAGTCGTTATTTATACGATGGAGAAAGCGAGGCGGACTACGACAGACGTCAACAACTTTTGATGGACTCCTCTCAACAAGCGGCAATCCAATATGCTTATGAGCTCGCTGACGAAGAAGTGACGGTCGATTTTGAAGGAATTTACGTCTCTGCGCCGATTCCGGGCTCTCTCGCTGCCAACGTCTTAAAGCCGGGTGATGTCATTACGGCAATCAACGGCATGTCATTTGCGACACGTATGGACTTTTTAAATCGGGTGATGGAATCGGATGCCGGTGATGAAGTCGAGCTGACAATCGAGCGAGACGGGGAGGAGCGTGTCGTGCAGACGCTTATTCAACCGATTGACCAGAGTGGTGACCGCGTCGGGATTGGTATTTATGAGCCACTCCCTGTCCAGGAGATCACAGCAGACCCTAAAGTCGATGTCGCTTTGACAAATGTCGGGGGACCGTCCGCAGGATTGATGTTCACGTTAGAAATTTATGACCAGTTGACACCGGGCGATTTGGCGAATGGAAAGCGAATCGCTGGCACAGGAACCGTCGATGAGGAAGGAAATGTCGGACCAATCGGAGGCGCGTGGCAAAAGATTGTTGCAGCGGACGAGGAAGGGGCCGAAGTCTTTTTCGTCCCGGCCGGTTCAAATTATGAGGAAGCGCTTGAATCGCGTGACCGTCTCGACAGTGACATAGAAGTCGTCCCTGTCAAGAAGGTCGAAGATGCAATCCGTTATTTAGAAGAGATGAACTGAGGTCGCTGGCGGTGTTCGATCAATGTGTCGTTATGAAGCGGCAGTCGATACGCCTCAGTGACACGCGCTTCAAAATCGAGCCGTTCATCGTATTTACCGATGAGCGGCAATTCTTGTTTCACATCCCGTAATGCCACACGACCGATGTCATTAAACGCGAGCGGTCTCACGTAGGGAACATCATCAAAGCGAGTCGGTGCTTCTTCTTTTAACCAGTGCAGAAGAATGGACACGAACGCTCGTTGAATCGATGTGCGTGTATAGCGACGTGTCGAAACGGATGTGAGGGCATGTTCAAACGATGTTTCGAATCCGGCTCGTTTAAGGCGAGGTGCGAGGGACGTGTCGATGCCGACGAGCTCGCTCAACGTATGGAGCGGCAACGTGCGGAGTTTGTATTGTAAGACGTGCCAAAACAGTTCCCAATGCGTCATCGATTGCGACTGGAACATCGCTTCTGTCGATGCCGGAACGGCACGAACTTCACCCGTTTCTAGGTAATGGGCCCGGATGCCGGTGGCCGACATGACGTCTGTGAGTGAGGTGTCGTGATAATCTGCCCCGAGACGCTTCACCGTATGTAACTGAATCGTCTTTGCTGCTTTGGCGTAATGATACGCCAAAATATTGTTAGGGCGTGTCAAATCAAACGACGGATAGACGGTGCGGAAAGCCCGACTTGAAGCTTGCGCCGACGAATGACCCTCTTGTAGTGCTTGGTGGAGTGCCTCTTTATATAGAGGTGTCTCTTCGACATTTGACTGCGCTGCATGAAGAATGGCGTCGACATCTCCGCTTTCGCTTCCGAATGATAGCGTTTGGCATCGGAGTTGTTCGGCGATTGAGACGGCAGACATGGCGAAGCGATCCGCCCGTTGTACCCCATACTTGGTCGGTAGTTCGACGACGAGGTCGATTGCCCCGCTCTCGACGGCCGCTCTTGCCCGTTTCCACTTATCGAATGAGGCTGGTTCTCCTCGTTGAGTGAACTGGGCACTCATGATGGCAATCATGGCATCAGCCCCGGTTTCTTGACGTGCGGTTTGCGCTTGATAATAGTGTCCGTTGTGAAACGGATTGTACTCTGCGATAATGGCCGTCTTTTGCATGATTTACTCCTTTGCATTGTCGTATGGATTGGTGTAAGATGAGTAAGTACGCTTTGGCAAAGCGCCGTCGTCAACTGATTTTAGTGTAAAGAAAAAACATTGACAAAACAAGTTGGCCTATCTATAATTCATATTGTTGCAATTGAGGTGATTCGGATGAAATGGTCTATTGCACAGCTACTTAAGCTCCGAAACCAGGGTGACGGTTTTACGATCGATGAGATGGTAGAACTACCAGAGCTGACTCAGCTCCATCCGGATATCCGTTCGATTCGCCCGGTGCATGTGCACGGGGATGCATCGTTCACATCTAATCAAGTTACATTCAATCTGAAGATTCAAGGTGATCTGACGTTGCCAGATGCGCGAACGTTAGAAGACGTCACTTATGAATTTGATATTGAATCGCTCGAGCCTTTCTTTTTGGAGAATGGGCGTTATACGGAGCAATTCGATGACGTGAATTTGCCAGAAGGAAATACAATCAGTCTTGTACCGATTGTAAAAGAGCTCATCATGTTAGACGTCCCGATGCAAGTTTATGGGAACGAAACAGACAAAACTCAGGTTGAAGGGGAAGGCTGGACGCTCACTGACGAACAGCCGGATGCCCAACCAAAAATTGACCCGCGATTCGCGGGACTGGCCGACCTGTTCTCGAAAAAAGAGAACGAGGAAGGTTAACTTTTCAAGGAGGTGGACAACGATGGCAGTACCATTCCGTAGAACGTCGAAAACTCGCAAACGTCTTCGTCGTACTCACTTCAAACTCAACGTACCTGGTATGAACGAGTGCCCGAACTGTGGCGAAATGAAACTTTCACACCGTGTTTGCAAATCTTGCGGACATTACAACGGTAAAGAAGTAACAAGCAAATAATGCGAGAAGAAGTGATCTGATATCAGGTCACTTCTTTTTTTGTTTGTCATTTTTGGGTCATGGCGAGAAGATGTGGTAAACTTTTTGTGCGAAAATAGTTCTATTCAGGAGGAAAGCATGTATGAACTCCATCAAACGGATTGGCATCATCGGGAACGGGGCGGTCGGACTATTGATGGCATCCTTGCTCGCTGATGATTATGAGGTGACGGTATACGGACGAAGCGGATCACCTGAAAAGATTTTAATCTCTCGGACGGGTGTGACGAGTGGTTCAGCACATGTATCGCTACAATCTAGTGCCACATTAGAAGAAACTGACCAAGATCTCTTTTTTGTCACGACGAAAGCCCATCAAGTCGAACAGGCGACGGCACGACTCTCTGGAGCAGTTCCGGTCTTCATTTGCTCGAACGGAATTGCCCATCTAGATTATGCGAAACAACGTGGTTTTCATATAGGTGTCGTCGAACACGGGGTGACGAAACAGGGAAACACCATCGAACATCGTGGACTCGGCCGTATTCGAATCGGGAGCATGACAGGTCTCCTTCCAATCACACTTCAAGATAGTCCCCTTCAGGTCATCTGGGAAGAAGACATCGAACAAGTTGTGATCGAAAAGCTATTTGCGAATGCGATCATCAATCCCATCACAGCACTATGCCGTGTTACGAATGGTGCGCTCGCAAACGCGCCATATCGTGAGATTGCGCATTCCATCTACGAGGAACTAACGCCGCTATTTTCAAAGCGTGTCTCGTATGCTTATATCGAGTCGATCATCGAACGCACTGCCGAGAATCGTTCTTCTATGTTGCGTGATCTTGAAGAGGGACGACCGACAGAAGTGGATGCGATTCTAAAACCAGTGATTGAGAAAGCCGAACAAATGAAGATTTCACTTACAGTCATCCCACTGCTACATAAACTGATTATAGGAGCGAGCGCATCGTGTTAGTGTATATCGTTTCATTTCCACTCATCTTATGGTTTATGGTGTATATGATACTTAGAAAAATTATGCCGAAATCAATCAACTCATTCAAACTCGCCTGTGATGCCGGGGTCGTGCTCTGGTTCTATGCATGTGGCGTTTTACTGGAAGCCATCTTCGGGACGGAAGTGTTTCTTCTGTTGCTTGCGGCGTGTTGCGCCATCTTTCCGATCAATGCAATCTGGCAGCGGATTCGTTATGAGGAAGTGTTGTTCACAAAGATGTTCGTCCACGGCTGGCGTTTGCTCTTTTTACTCCTCGTCCCGACGCACGCGATTTTATTTGCGATTGGCGTGGCCCAAGAAATGATTCGTTGATTGATTGAAAGGAAGTTGTTATACGTGAAGGTAGAAGCATTTGATGCCCTATATGCACCCACATCCCCGATGATACAAATTGAACAAGGGTACGGGCGCTGGCTCGATTACCGAGGCATGGATGAAGTCGAGAAGCGTGCAACGGAGATTGCAGGACGTTCTTACGACCATCTCCCTGAACTCGTCCACATTTTAAAACAGCAGCAACGGCAGTTCGGGGAACTATCGGAACGTCTATCAGCGAATCTCGATTTGCTCGAACAGCGTGAAGCATATGTTATGGTGACCGGTCAACAAGTCGGCGTGTACGGAGGCCCTCTGTTCGCTGTATATAAATTGCTAGCGGTCATCAAACGAGCGAAAGAGGCGGAAGCGAAGCTCGGCAAACCGGTCCTTCCGATTTTCTGGATGGCGACGGAAGATCATGACTTCGCGGAAATCAATCATGTCTTCACGACCCAGACGTTTTCGAGAACGTTAAAAAAAGATGCACTATCCACGCTTCCGCTAGCAGGGAAAGCATCTGTAGGGGAGCTTGAGTTCGACCGAGTGAAACTTGAACTGGTACAAATGGCGCAACGGATGTTGTTGAACGAGACGGAGACACCTCATACATTACGTCTGTATCAGGAGTTGATTGAACTCATTCAAGGAAGTCATTCGTTCGCGCAATTCTTTGGTGGAATGATGCGCCGTTTCGTAGGGAACGACTTTTTGTTGTTTGACCCGCACGCGAGAGACATACGCGCACTTGAACGTCCAATGTTCCGTCGACTGATTGAGCAACATGACGCATTGCAACAAGCGCTCGAACATGCCTTTGAAGACGGCATGCCATCCGTCGAGTTAAATAAAGAGGCGGCGCATCTTTTTTACCATGACGGGACGCGTGAGCTGCTCACAAAAATCGACTCGGTATACACGACAAAACGTGGACATCGATTCACGGAGACCGAATTGCTCAATGAAATTGAGGCACACCCAGAACGCTTTTCAAACAACGTCGTCTCTCGACCGCTTATGCAAGACTATTTGTTTCCGACGCTTGGTTACGTCGCTGGTCCTGGAGAAATCGCCTACTGGCTGCAACTCCGTCCGTTATTCCACGAGATTGGATGGAAAATGCCGCTACTTTTACCACGCCTCGGCGGTTTAATCGTTTCGAGTAACGATGAAAAGAAATTACGACAAGAATGCGTCACACTTGAGGAATATATGAAACACCCACTGCCTGATCATCCGTTTGATGATGAGTCGTTCGAAGCGAAACTGTATGCGTATCGGACACTCACGGAGGCGGTCAGTCAAGAAGCACGTAGCCACGGCAGACGATTTGAGTCGAAGTCGAGGCACGTCCTCGAACGTTTGGCAGATGAGATGCGTGCCGAGGCGAAGCGTGATCAATATCGACTGAACGCGCGACGTATTCAGCTTTCGACTCGACTCTTCCCGATGAATGCA
This sequence comes from Exiguobacterium sp. MMG028, assembly GCF_027947425.1. Taxonomy (NCBI): domain Bacteria; kingdom Bacillati; phylum Bacillota; class Bacilli; order Caryophanales; genus Exiguobacterium; species Exiguobacterium sp. MMG028. The sequence continues at coordinate 983,301 of NZ_JAQJIN010000001.1, read as the reverse complement.
CCTCAGGAGCGTATTTTATCGATGGTCCCGATGTTGAATCGTCATGGGTTGGATATTTTTGAGCGGATGAAGCACGCTTATGAGCAATCGGAAGCGGAGCAATGTTTGTTCAAGGTATGACCTTTTTTTGAACAGCTCTTGACATTTGTCAGGAGCTTTTTTTTGTTGTTACCTTTTTGTTTCCTCTTTTCGCTAAAAACCTGTACGGACCTTGACATTTTTATGATAAAGTAAGTGTAATAAAACAGTTGAAATATGTAGGTTGAGAGGGTTTTTTGAATGTTTGAGCATGAAACGGTTTTAAAAATGGAGTCCATTGAGGGATTGAACATCAAACCAGATGGGGTATATGTGGACTGTACGTTAGGTGGAGCGGGTCATAGTGAAGAAATCGCAAAGCGTCTAACGACGGGACAACTATATGCGTTCGACCAAGATGACGTCGCACTCGCGCATGCGAAAGAGCGATTGGCTCCTTATGAAGGCCGTGTGACGTTTATAAAGAGCAACTTCGTTCACTTGAAAGAGGAGCTCGCCGAACATGGCGTGACGAAAGTGGACGGCGTACTATTCGACCTAGGCGTTTCATCGCCACAGCTTGATGAGGCAGAACGTGGATTCAGTTACAACTACGACGCGCCGCTCGATATGAGAATGGATCGCTCGCGAGAGTTTTCAGCTTATCATGTTGTGAATGAATGGTCGTTTGGAGAACTTGCTCGTATTTTCTTTACATACGGGGAGGAAAAGTTTTCAAAACAAATCGCACGAAAGATTGAGCAAGCCCGTGCCGATAAACCGATCGAGACGACGTTTGAGCTTGTCGACTTGATTAAAGAAGCGATTCCTGCACCAGCAAGACGCAAAGGCGGTCATCCAGCGAAACGAACGTTCCAAGCGATTCGAATCGCCGTCAATGACGAGTTGAACGTATTCGACCGTGCCGTTCAAGATGCGATTGATTTACTCGCAGTGAACGGACGCATCTGTGTCATTACGTTCCATTCGTTAGAAGACCGAATTTGTAAACAAGTGTTTAAAGAACGGAGCCAACACCCGCCGTTACCACCAGGATTGCCGGTCATCCCGAAAGAGTTCGAACCAGAACTCAAGTTGATCACACGCAAACCGATCGTGGCGAGTGAAGGAGAACTCGAAGATAACCGACGTTCACGCTCGGCAAAACTGAGAGTGGCCGAAAAACAAAAATAATCACTTTGTAGGAGGGATACCTGATGCCAGAAGCTGCCCGTAAGGCGTTGCAGCCTCAAGTTACACCGAATCGAAATCCGATTCCGCAAGAACGACCAATACCTGCTCCAAAACGACGCACGTTGACCTTGTTTGAATCGATCCTGTATCCAGTGATGATTGGTTCAGTGGTCATGTTCGGTGGCATCACGGTGTCAAAGCACAACGAAGCGTATAACATTATGCGTGATACGGCAGCCGTCAACCAGCAGGTAAATGGGGTTGCAAAAGAAAACGAAGAACTAAAGTATGAAATCGCCCAACTAAGCTCGCCAGAACGAATTTACGCGATTGCCGAGAAACTCGGAATGAAATTCAATGAGAAGAACGTCAAGGTGATTGATTGATGAATTCTCTACAACAGAGTAAAAAAAGAGTGGCGTGGGTAGCGATTGTCTGCTTCACCCCGCTCTTTTTATTTTTTGTCGGATGGTTTCTTTACTTGTCTGTCACGCATACATATAAAGGCGAGAATATGTTGGCGTTCGCTGAAGAGCAGCGGTGGAAGGCAGTCAGTACGTTAGAAGCCGAACGAGGCGAAGTGTACGACCGTTTCGGTCAACCGATTGCCATCAACATTCCATCGTATCGACTTGTCGCCGTGTTAAAACTTGGTGGCGAGCGGGTCGAAGGGAAGACGCTCATGCCAAACGAGTTCGAAGAAGCTGCGAAACAACTCGCGACCGTGCTTCCGATGACAGAGGCCGACATCTTAAAGCGACTTGAGCAAAATGTCGACCGCGGCCAAATCGAGTTCGGGGTTCCGGGACGTGATTTGACCGTTGAACAAAAAGAAGAGATCGAAGCGTTCGAACTTTCGGGTATCACGTTCGTCGAAGAACCGAAGCGTTACTACCCGAATAAAGTATTCGCATCTTCGGTCATCGGCTATGCGCAAAAGATTGACCAAAACGGTCGGATTGAACTCGTCGGTGAACTTGGAATCGAAAAATCGCTCAACGACATTTTAAGTGAGTCGTACGGCTTGTACCGATTTGAGAAAGATTTGGCGGGGCGTGAACTCGTCTCGAGCGATGAACAATTAAAAATCGAGCCAGAAGACGGGGCTGATGTGCAACTGACGATTGATCATCGGATTCAACAGCTGCTCGAGACGAAAATGAATGAGTTGTATGAAGAGTATGAACCGAAAAATGCGACGGCCATCATCATGGATCCGAAAACAGGGGAAATCATCGCCTTATCGGACCGTCCATCTTTCGACCCGAATACGCGTGAGATTTCCTCATACAGTAACTTCTCGGTCTCGTCTCGCTTTGAGCCAGGGTCGACGATGAAAATTTTCACGTTGGCGGCTGCGATCAACGAGGGCGTATATAACCCGAACGAGTTGTACAAGTCAGGATCATACAAATATGGCAAGACGGTATTCAATGATTACAACATTACCGGATGGGGTACCATCCCTATGGTAGAAGGCGTCTGGCACTCGTCGAACGTCGCGTTCTCGATCTTAGCGAACGAACGACTCGGTCTCAGTCGCTATGAAGATTACTTTAAAGCGTTCAAGTTCGATCAACGGACGGGAATCGATTTACCTGGCGAGGTAAACAGTCAATTCGACTTCGAGAGTCCGATGAACGTCTTGATCACAGCTTGGGGACAATCGACCGCGGTGACGCCGATGCAAATCTTGCAGGCGACATCTGCGATTGCAACGGACGGCACCATGAAACAACCGCACGTCATTAAGAAGATTGTCAACAGCGAGACGGGCGAAACGATTCGGACGACGAACCCGAAAGAGGTCGGTCAACCGATCACTGCAGAGACTGCGAAAAAGACGCGTGAAGCACTTGACGGTGTCGTCAATAGCGATGTGGGAACAGGCCAATTGTATGCGTTAGATAACTATCAAGTGGTCGGGAAGACGGGTACTGCCCAAATCGCTGAGAACGGAAAGTATTTGAGCGGACAGTACATTCACTCATTCGTCGGGATGGCACCGGAAGACGATCCGGAACTCGTCATGTATATCGCGGTCGATCGTCCGAACAGTGACTCGTCGACAACGGGACCACGCATCATGGCACCACTCTTCAAAGATGTGATGGATGTCGCGTTACGTTACCGGAGTGTCGAGCCTGAAAAGCAAGAAAAAGCGGTTGAGGCCTCGACAAAGACGGTGATATCGTATATCGGTAAAAATCGTGAAGATGTCGTAAAAGAGGCGACTGACAGCTCATTCAATCCGATCGTCTTAGGTGACGGGGATGAAGTGACGGCTCAAAGTCCTGTAAAGGGACAATCTTATGTCGTCGGTGAGCGACTGTTGCTAAAAACGAGTAATTCGTTTACGATGCCAACATTAAAAGGGTGGTCGTTACGAGATGTAAAACGTTTAGCGACGCTTTATCAATTAAATTTAGAAATCGATGGTACCGGATTTGTCACATCGCAATCGATTGGCAAAGGGAAACCTGTCAAGACGGGTGCCTCCTTGAAAGTGAAATTGGAGACACCATCGAATTAACGCACGAGATGAAGAGGGCTGCGGCTCTCTTTTCCTATGTATGAGGAGGAAGTTTGAATGGAACAATTGACAGTTCAAAAATTAGCGTCTTGGTTTGGGATTGACGTGGAAGACGATCGTCTCGTCGAACGCGTCGCCACAGATTCGAGAGATGAGAATGGGGCAGGACTATTTGTCCCAATCGTCGGTGCACGTGTTGATGGTCATGACTACATCGAAGCAGCGATTGAGAAAGGAGCCATCGTCACGTTTTGGGAAGAAGGTCGCCCTCAACCGGACAATGTGTTCGTCATCCCCGTCAAATCGACGGTCGACGCCTTGCAAACGGCAGCGGCACGCTACTTAGAGGAAATCAATCCACTCGTGGTCGCGATTACCGGTTCAAACGGAAAAACGTCTACGAAAGATATGATTGCCGTCGTACTTGAAGAAAAATTCAAGACGCACAAGACAGCTGGAAACTTCAACTCGGACGTTGGTTTACCGCTCACCGTCCTTCGCATGCCGCGCGACACGGAAGTGGCCGTGTTGGAGATGGGCATGAACGGATTTGGTCAAATCGAGCAATTATCAAAACTAGCTAACCCGGACGTGGCATTTGTCACGAACATTGGGGAGTCACACGGTGAACAAGTCGGCGGACGCACAGGGATCGCGAAAGCGAAGCTTGAAATCAAGGCTGGTCTGAAACCGGACGGACGATTGATCGTCGATGCGGACGAACCACTTCTTGCCGGTCAAGGGTATCGCGTCGGATACGATGAGACGGCGGACGGGAAAATCGAAGTGATCGAGACGACGTTCGATGCATCCATCTTTAAATATAACGGTGACTTGTACGAGCTGAAGGTGCTCGGTGCCCATCAAATCCGAAACGCGGCTTATGCGATCGCGTGCGGTCTCGAGTTCGGACTCGATCATACGATGATTCAACGTGGTCTTGACCGCATCAAACTGACGACGATGCGAATGGAGAAGCAGATGTTCGGTGAAGCACATCTCATCAACGATGCATATAATGCGAGCCCGACATCGATGATTGCGGCGATTGAGACGATCAAATCACTCGAAGGGTTCAAAAAGCGCGTGCTCGTGCTTGGAGATATGTATGAACTTGGAACGGATGAACAAATGCAACATACACAAGTGGGGGCTGTCGTGACGTCTCCGGTGACGGATTGTATTCTCGTCGGCGAAAAAGCAAAATGGATTGCGGATGGGATTCAAGATACGCGCGTGAACGTCACGCTTGTCCCGAATGTTGAGGAAGCGAAGGCACTCCTTCATCGTTATCAACGACCGGATACTGTGGTATTGTTAAAGGCATCTCGAGGACTGGCGCTTGAGCGTCTCGTTCAATAAATAGAGTATTGAGGTAGCAACATGTTAATTAGTTTAATCGTCTTAATCAGTGCATTATTAAGTGTATTAATCGTCATGCCGCGAGCTATTCCGGCATTGCGTCAGTTAAAATTTGGACAAGAGATTCGTGATGAAGGTCCAGGCTGGCACCAGAAGAAATCGGGAACACCGACGATGGGCGGAATTGTGATCTTGCTCGCCATCTTAGTCGGCTTCATCGTATCTGTCATCTTCGGGGAAGCGGTCGCCGGATTCGGGACACTTCTATTCGTGACGATGGCGTTCGGGGTAATCGGCTTTTTGGATGACTATATTAAAGTCGTCAATAAACGAAACCTCGGGTTGACGTCACTTCAGAAGTTGATTGGTCAAATTGTCGTATCCGTTCTGTTCGCCTGGTTCCTATCACTTGGTGGAGAGCTTGATACGTCGATCTCGATTCCATTCACATCGATTTCATTTGAGACGGGTTGGTTCTATATCGCCATCGTCATCTTCTGGCTCGTCGGCTTCTCAAATGCCGTCAACTTGACGGACGGCCTTGACGGTCTCGTCTCGTTCTCGGCGATTCCGACATTCACGTTCTTTGGGATCTATGCGCTCGCACAAGATGAGCTTGGGATTGCATGGTTCGCATTCGCCGTCGTCGGCGCATTAATCGGGTTCCTCGTTTTCAATAAATATCCGGCGAAAATTTTCATGGGCGATACGGGTTCACTCGCATTAGGTGGAGCAGTTGCAGGGCTGGCGCTCATGTTGAAACTTGAGTTGCTCCTCGTCTTCGTCGGGATCATCTTTGTCATCGAGACATTGAGCGTCATCTTGCAAGTTCTTTCATTCAAAACGACAGGGAAGCGCATCTTCAAAATGAGCCCGATTCATCACCACTTCGAAATGGTCGGTTGGTCGGAATGGCGAATCGTTCTTACTTTCGGTGGAATCAGTTTAATTACAGCAGGTTTATCATTACTACTCATGTAAAAGGGTGAGACAGATGGAAAAGCAATGGCACGGTAAAAAAGTTCTCGTCCTCGGCGCCGCAAAGAGCGGAATCGCAGCGGCGACGTATCTGCATCATGCGGGAGCGGATGTGACGATCAATACGGGTAATATCCCTCCCGAAAACGAACAGGAAAAAATTCAGGCACTTGGGATTCAATCGGTATTTAATGAACATCCTCTCACTTTGTTGAATGAGACAGAGTTGATTGTCAAAAATCCAGGGATCCCGTATCACATTCCGTTGCTTCAAGAAGCGATGTCCCGTGAGATTCCAATCTACACGGAAGTCGAGCTCGCCTACATGGCAACCGAGGCAGAATTCGTCGCAATCACAGGCTCGAACGGAAAGACGACGACAACGACACTCGTCTATGAGTTACTCAAAGGCGGAGAGCGCCCGGTTCATCTCGCGGGAAACATCGGATTCCCGGCCATCGAGGTCGCGACAAACGCGAAAGCGGGCGAATTGATTGTCATTGAACTGTCGAGCTTTCAGTTGATGGGGGTTGAGTCCTTCCATCCGCGTTCGGCAGCGTTGCTGAATCTATCAGAAGCCCATCTCGATTATCACGGCGACTTCGACTCCTATGCAGATGCAAAAGGAAACTTGTTCCGTCAGATGACACGTGACGACCAAATCGTCGTCAAAGTGACAGACGCTGAAGTGATGAAACGTGTCCCGGCTCATCTTGAACCGAATACGTTCAGCTTTGAGCGAGGAGATGCTTCCGTTGTGGACGGTTGGGTCACGGTACGCGGAGAGCGAATCATTCGTGTGAATGAATTGGCATTAGGTGGTGCCCATAACGTCGAAAACGTACTAGCGGCTCTTCTGTTGGTCGAACCGTTTGCACTTCCAAAAGCACACGTCGAGCGTGTATTACGAAACTTTGGCGGTGTCGCACATCGAACTGAAAGTTTAGGTGATGTTCTCGGACGTGCCGTATACAATGATTCGAAGGCGACGAACAACGTCGCGGCGGAAGCGGCGCTACGAGGATTTGATGCTCCGATCGTGTGGCTTTGTGGAGGACTCGAACGTGGAGCGGACTTATCTTCGCTTGCGCCAGCTCTCTCAAACGTAAAAGCTGTCGTCGCGTATGGTGAGACGAAAGAGCGTTTTAAAGAGCTTGGAGAGTCCCAACAGATTCCATCTTTCACGGTCGAGACGTTAGCAGACGCCGTTCCCCTCGCGTTTGAACAATCTGAGACGGGAGATGTCATTCTTCTATCTCCAGCGTGTGCGAGTTGGGACCAATTCAAGACGTTTGAAGAACGAGGCGAACAGTTCGTCCATCTCGTTCGCGCATATGAGGAGGCGAACCGATGAAAGTCATGATTTCTGGTGGAGGTACCGGTGGTCATATTTATCCGGCCCTCGCATTGATTGAGACGTTACAAAAACGTCACCCGAATTTACAGGTACAATACGTCGGAACGGAGAATGGGTTAGAAGCCGATCTCGTTCCTCGAGCAGGTGTCCCGTTCAAATCGATTCAAATCGCTGGATTGAAACGGTCCCTCTCCCTCGAGAACTTAAAAACGGCGTACTGGTTCTTGAAAGCTGTTCGCTCTCTGAAAAAAGATATGGCAGCATTCAAACCGGATGTCGTCATCGGAACGGGCGGATTCGTCTCAGGACCGGTCGTCTATACGGCGCAACAACTCGGCATCCCGACCATTTTGCATGAACAAAACAGCATCCCAGGGTTAACGAATAAGTTTTTATCGAAAAAAGCGGATCGGGTCGCCCTTTCCTTTAAAGGGTCCGATGTTCACTTCCCTGGGGCAAACGTTCGCTTGATTGGAAACCCGCGTGGAAGTGAAGTGCTACAAACGAAAGTGGACGATGCAGCTGTACGAGAACAGTACAATCTGGATGAACGTCCAATCGTACTGATTTACGGAGGGAGCCGTGGCGCCGAAGCAATCAACCGTGCCGTCACTGAGGCCATCCCAGCGCTTTCAGACTTACCAATCAACGTGCTCTACGTCACAGGGAAAGTGCATTACGAATCTGTATCGAAAGAAGCCCCAACGTCTGAAAACGTACATGTTCATCCGTACGTCTATGACATGCCGGCCTTGCTCGCTTGTACGTCAATCGTCGTCTCGCGTGCGGGAGCTTCGACGATTTCCGAATTGACCGCCCTCGGCTTACCGAGCATATTGATTCCGAGCCCTTACGTGACAGCAGATCATCAGACGAAGAACGCCTCTGCCCTTGTTGAAAACGGTGCAGCGTTACTCGTGAAAGAGGAGTCGTTGACAGGGGAGACGCTCGTCGAAGCGATTCGCCAAGTGCTCGGCAAACAAGAAGAGATGGCGAACGCATCCCGTGCCCTCGGATTCCCGGATGCGTCGGATGCATTAGCCGACTTAGTAGAAGAAGTCATTCGATAAAGGAGTAGAATCCGATGGAACCAAGCCAACAAACGGTACGCAGTCTAGAAGACCGTATTCCGTACATGAAAAAGCAGCGACGGAAAAAAGCGAACCGTCGGATGTTCTCCGTGCTTTCCTTGTTTGGAATTCTCATCCTACTCGTGGTCTATATGCAAACTTCGATGTCGAACGTGAAAGAAGTGAACGTATCTGGGCTATACTGGCTTGATGAATCCTACGTGTTTCAAGACATGGAGCTCGACACATCGACAAAATTTGTCAGTCTATCACCGAGCAAGATGAGTGACCAAATGGAGAAGTTGCCGGGTGTCAAACGGGTAGACATGGACCGATCTTGGTATAACGTCGTTCACGTCAATGTGACAGAAGAGAAGATGATTGCTTATGCTCGTGCGGAGACGGGAGATGTCGTCGTGTTAGCAGACGGCTCTCTTCATCCGACAGGCACCATCACCGACCCTCAGAAGTTAAAAGATGGTCCACTGCTAAGAGAGTTCAATTCGGAAGAAGAACTCGAAAAGATTGCCAGTGAGTTGGAACAAGTCGATGACGCGACGCGAGCCCGTATGTCGGAAGTCATCTTGTCTAAACAAGAGGGAGAGCCGACACGTTACGAGATTTTTATGAATGATGGGAATACGCTTCTCACCCCGACGCTGAAGTTAAGCGAGACCGTTTCGAAATATGGAGAAATCTATGAAAACATTCCGAAAGGTCAGCAAGGAACAGTCGTCATGGATGGTGGTTTTTACTTTGTTCCATACAAGAAAACGAATGAATAATCAGTTATATTACAGCCCTTAGACACATAAGGGCTGTTTTTTTGTCTTTTGTAAACGAATTGATAACGCGAAACCGCTTAAATTGTAGGATTCTACCTTTTCTCACTATCTTATTTGTTGTAAACTTAGACGTGAGATATCTTGTCGAAACCAACAATTTTTTTGGATATCTGTCATATTTGTCATGTAATTTGTACAGGAAAATTATAGAGCGGAGGTGTTTCCCTTTTGGAAGCGAATGGTTATGTGGCCGCATTAGATATTGGAACGTCAGAGATTAAGCTCGTCGTCGGTGAATTGCTCGGCGGAACGCTTAATATTTTGGCAGAAGGGTGTGCACCGTCTGCAGGGGTGAAACGTGGTGCTGTCGTAGACATCGATAAAACAGTCCAAGCGATCAAACAGGCCGTTGAACACGCGGAGACATCGTTAGGTGATCAAATTCGATCTGTATACGTTGCCATCGAAGGGGAACATATCCAAATTGCCCCATGTCATGGAATCGCATCCGTGAAGCGGGAAGATCAGGAAATTACAGATGCAGACGTGATGGAAGTCATCAATTCAGCACAAGTGATGCGATTACCGGATGAGATGAGTGTCATCGACGTAATCCCATCATCATTCACAGTGGATCAACAAACGGGTGTCGTCGATCCTCGTGGAATGCTTGGTTATCGACTTGAAATGCATGGAAAAATGGTTACTGGATCGAAGACAATTTTACATAGTATTCGTCGTTCGATTGAACGTGCCGGATTACACCTCGAAGGATTTATTTTAGGGAACCTCGCGCTCGGCATGAGTGCAGCTTCTGTAGATGAAATCGACCTCGGCATTGGTCTTGTCGATGTCGGGCACGAAAAGACGACGGTCTCGGTATTTTATCGTGGAGATCTCGTTTACTCGTATATCCTTCCAGTCGGTGGAGACCATATGACAAGAGACTTGGTCTATAAGCTAAATTGCAAATATCAAGACGCCAAAGTGGCGAAAGAAGAATACGGTCTCGCACTCGAAGAAATGGCCGATGGAACAGAAGGTTTCTCCTACACGAACATCAATGGGGAAGTGGCGTTCGAACCACAGTCAGAAATTAGCTATGTTTTAGAGGCGAGAATAGAGGAAATGTTTACCCTTATGTTGAATAAGGTTCAAAAAGTAGGTGTTCCGATGCTGAATGGCGGATATCTACTTTGTGGTGGAGCTGCTGCTCTACCAGGTATTCAAGAGTTAGCGACTCGTGTCATGGGTCAAAAGACGAGATTATATCAACCGTCGTCGATTGGCGTCAGACATCCAAAATACGCGACAGCAGTCGGTGTTTTGAAATATGTCTTAATGAGTGATCATCACGTTTCAAAATCTCAACTCGAAAAACCGGAAGTTCGCTACGAAACGCTTCACAATAAGCAGGAACCGACCGATACTCATGTTGGAGAGAACGAATACGAGACCGATCAAGAGTCGAAAAAAGGTTTTAGTCGTTTGATGGAAAAATTATTTGGCGTTTAAGCTGACGTTGTAATACAACTTGGAAAATAAGTAGGGGGATACCTGAATGATGTACTTTGATGAGGCGATTGACGCCGTAGCAAAAATTAAAGTAATTGGAGTCGGAGGCGGCGGTTCAAACGCCGTTAACCGTATGATTGAACATGGGGTACAAGGAGTTGAGTTCATCGCTGTCAACACGGATGCTCAAGCCTTGAATATGTCGAAAGCCGATGTAAAACTTCAACTTGGTGCCAAATTGACACGTGGTCTCGGTGCTGGTGCGAATCCGGATATCGGTAAAAAAGCGGCAGAAGAAAGCCGCGAACAATTGATTGAAGCGCTTGATGGAGCGGATATGGTTTTCGTCACAGCTGGTATGGGCGGCGGAACAGGAACTGGTGCTGCACCGGTCATCGCTGAGATTTCAAAAGAAATCGGCGCGCTCACAGTCGGTGTCGTCACAAAACCATTCATGTTTGAAGGCCGGAAGCGCATGCAACACGCGCAACATGGGATTCAAGCGTTTAAAGAAAAAGTAGATACACTCATCGTCATTCCAAACGATAAGCTTCTTGAAATCGTGGAACGCAACACACCGATGATCGAAGCCTTCCGTGAAGCGGACAACGTCCTTCGTCAAGGTGTACAAGGGATCACTGACTTGATCGCCATCCCTGGTCTCATCAACCTTGACTTCGCTGACGTGAAGACGATCATGACAGAAAAAGGATCTGCACTCATGGGTGTAGGTGTTGCTACAGGTGAAAACCGTGCCGTTGAAGCAGCGAAGAAAGCAATCTCTTCACCACTTCTCGAATCTTCAATCGAAGGAGCGAAAGGTGTCTTGATGAACATTACAGGTGGGCTCAGCCTTAGCTTGTATGAAGTGACAGAAGCAGCTCAAATCGTTCAAAGTGCCGCAGATGAAGAAGTGAACTTGATCTTCGGTTCAGTCATCAACGAAAACTTGAACGATGAAATCATCGTCACCGTGATCGCAACTGAATTTGCTGAGGAAACACAAGGGGCGAACCCGTTCCTTCAGCAGCCGAAAAAACAGCCAGAGGTTGAGAACAAGGAACCCCAACCAAAAGCAAATGAAGCGGCTCAACAAGACGAAGGGAACTTCCATCGCCCAGTGTATGGAGGAGACGTCCCAGACGAGACGATCAACATCCCTGCGTTCGTGAGACAACGCCGTAACTAAACAGCAAGGGGTGCCGTGACTCGGCATCCCTTTTTCTAAAAAAGGAGAAACCGATGCAACTGTTACATACATGGGAAACCGAAACGAATCGCTATCATGCTTACGTGACGACACGGACGAACGGACACAATTCCGGAAACGTTGGTCTTCATGTCGGCGATGATATTGATGGAGTCATTCAAAATCGTCAATGGTTCTTTCGACAGGCGAATCTTTCGCTAGAAGACTCCGTTTGGGCCGACCAAGTGCACGGGATAACGGTCCAAAGCGTGGATTCAGCGGACAAGGGCAAAGGTGCATTTCGATATGACGAGGCGATTTCGCAAACAGACGGACTCATCACAAAAGAAGAAGCTTTGCCGCTCGCTCTCGTCTTTGCAGATTGCGTACCTCTCTTTTTCTGTGCGAAAGACAATGGAGTCATCGGTGTCGCTCATGCGGGTTGGAAAGGGACCGTCGGCAATATCGTCACGTCCATGATCCAAGCGTTTGAAGATCAAGGCATCGATGCGACAGAAGTGGACATGCTCGTCGGTCCAGCGATTGCTGGGAATGAATATGAGGTTGATCGTCGAGTGCTAGACGCAGTTCAATCCGTTTCGCCGACTGCCTATCAAAAAGCCGTTCGACAGGAGTCGGGCGACCACGCCTTGTTGTCACTCCAAGCCGTCAATGAAGTATTGGCAAACGAACATGACGCGTCCGTCATGCAATCGAATTTATCGACTGGCGCAAGTACCCCGTTTTTCTCGTATCGAGACGGAGAAACGAAACGTCGGTTTGCGGCAGTCATCGTCAAGGAGCGTAAATTGTGAGTATTTCAGATAACGTAAAACAAGTTCAATCTATCATGGAAGCCCACGTTCAAGATGTGGAGCCTACTTTGATTGCCGTCACGAAATCGGTAGGCGTAGACGTGGCCAATGCTCTCTACGCAGAAGGAATTCGTGACTTCGGTGAAAATCGTCCAGATTCCTTACTTGAAAAAGTGAACGGCATGCCAGAAGACGCAAAGTTTCACTTCATCGGCACGTTACAGACACGTAAGGTGAGACAAATCATCGATCACGTGGCAGCTATTCACTCATTGGACCGTTTATCACTCGCTGCAGAGATTGACAAACGAGCGAGCGAGACGATTGATTGTTTCGTTCAAGTGAATACGTCAGGAGAAGATTCAAAACATGGTCTTGAAATAGAGGAAGTTATGCCTTTCATCGAGAACTGTAAACAGTATCCTCATATTCGAATCATCGGGTTGATGACGATGGCACCGTTCACGGAAGAAGAGTCAGTCCTTCGTGAGACGTTCGGTCGTTTACGTCAATTACGTGATGAAGTGAACGCAAAAGGGTTTGAACACGCCCCTTGCACGGAGCTATCGATGGGGATGTCAAACGATTATCCAATCGCGATTGAAGAAGGCGCATCGTTTGTTCGTATTGGTACCGTACTTGTGCAATAATATATCTTAAGGAGGAATCCGTTATGTCAATCAAAAACAAAATGAAAGATTTCTTTGGACTCGAGGAAGATCCGAACAGCACATACGAAGAAGAAGAGTTTGCCGTCGCAAACACATCAGCAACTTCTTCAACTGAAACAGCGGTCGTGAGACAAGAGGATCGCCCAAAATCAGCAAATAATCTCGTGGCATTGAATACGAAGAAGAAAGAACGCTCGAAAGTCGTATTGGCTGAACCACGTGTATTCGCTGAAGCGCAAGATATTAGCGATCAATTGAAAGAAAACCGTGCTGTCATCGTCAATCTTCAACGCATGTCAAAAGAGCAATCACGTCAAGTCGTCAACTTCCTTTCCGGTGTCGTATATGCGCTAGAAGGATCGATGACTTCGATTGGACATAACACGATTCTGTGTACTCCGAACAATGTCGAATTGACTGGTTCAATCTCAAACTTGATTTCGGAGGATGAACTTCACAGTAAAGGGTGGTAACTGAATGGAAAACGTAATCCCTGCCTTAGGCAATACGTTAAGTACTTTGCTTGGTATTTATAGTTGGGTCCTGATCGGCTATATCTTATTATCATGGTTCCCGAACGCGCGTGAATCCATGTTCGGACAAATTTTATCATTTTTATGTGAACCATTTTTAGCGCCGTTCCGACGGATTATCCCACCAATCGGTGGCATGCTCGATATCTCTCCAATCGTCGCATTGTTCGTGCTTCGAATGGCACAAGCCGGTATCGCTGCCATTTTCGGGTGATGTATGAGCGTTTATGACCACTACCGACCAAGTGAACGGGCATTCGTTGAACAAGTGTTGGATTGGGTACAACAAGTCGAGAACAGCTACGTATTAAAGTTGACGGACTTTTTAGACCCTCGTGAACAGCAAATCGTCAAACAGCTTGTCGGTAAACAGCTCGTCATTTACGACGATGGCGGGTTTGAAGGAGCTGAACGACGTCGGCTGATTTTGGCGCCAGAGTATTATGAGCTAAATACCGATGATTTTGAAATCGAGATTCGTCGCATCGAATATCCGACAAAATTTGTTGATCTGACACATCGGCAAGTGACTGGAACTTTACTCAACGCAGGGTTGAAGCGTCAAAAATTTGGCGACGTCGTCCTTGAAGAGGAAATCGTCCAGTTTGCTACGACCCGCGAAGCCGTCGGGTTCATCGAAATGAACTTGGAGCGTGTCGGAAAAGCAAGAGTTCGCATTTCTTCTGTTGCGAAGGATGACATTCTCGTCGTTCCGAAAACAGAGTGGGTCGAAGGGTTCGGCATCGTGTCCTCGTTACGATTTGATACGGTTGTGAGCGAGGTACTCAACATATCTCGTCAGAAAGCTCAGGCGCTCGTGAAACACGGTGACTGCAAAGTGAATCATAAAGTCATTGAAGACCCGAGCTTCATCCTTGAACCCGATGATCTTTTATCCGTCCGTGGATACGGTCGTATTAAGATGATGGAGATCCTTGGTTCGACCAAACGTGAAAAGATTAAAATCCAGTATGGGACCATACGTTAAATTTTAGGAGGAAAGTCGAATGGCGTTGACACCGATTGATATTCATAATAAAGAATTCTCTTCCCGTTTTCGTGGGTACGACATCGATGAGGTCAATGAATTTTTAGATCAAATCATTAAAGAGTTTGAACTATTGATTCGTGAGAATCGACGGTATGAAGAACTTGTCAACGATATGCAAGCTCGCATTGACTACTTCTCCTCGATGGAAGATACATTGAACAAGTCGATCATCGTCGCGCAGGAAGCAGCGGAAGAAGTGAAGAACAACGCGCAAAAAGAAGCGAGTCTCATTCTGAAACAAGCGGAACGTGAAGCGTACGCTCGTGAAGAAGAAGCGGCCCGTAAAGAGCAACTTGCAGAACGCGAAGTCGTTCAAATGCTCAAAAAAGTCGAGTTGTATCGAACACGTTTCCGTGTCCTCGTCGACGCCCAAATGGAGCTCTTAAACAGCACCGAGTGGGAGACGATTGTCGGGGAGCCGCCTGTGCAGACGGTTCTTGACGATAGATCAGAACTTGCGTATAATGACCACGAAGTCACACAGAATGAAGAACAACATGGATAAATGATCAACACGTTGAGTAGGACGCGTCGATCGAGTCATACCTACGAAGCGACTTAGGGACGGTGAGAGCCTAAGAGAAAGACTCGAATCGGTATCCCCTATGAGTCGTCACGCTGAACCATAGTAAGCGTGACCGCCTGACCTCGTTATCGGTTACCGAGAGCGGTCTCACGAACGTGAGACTAGTAGGGTGGTACCGCGAGTCAACCAACTCGTCCCTATCAGGGATGGGTTGGTTTTTTTGTTTTCTAAAAAATGTTGATGGAGGAGTTTCGATGAACTACAAAGACACGCTATTAATGCCAAACACAGAATTCGCAATGCGTGGGAATTTGCCAAAACGCGAACCAGCGATGCAAACAGAATGGGAAGATATGGACCTTTACAACAAGGTACAAGAAAAAAATGCAGGGAAACCACAATACATCTTGCATGATGGTCCTCCATATGCGAACGGCGACATCCACATGGGACATGCGATGAACAAAGTACTAAAAGACATCATCGTCCGTTTCAAAGGGATGAACGGATACCAGTCTCCAATGATTCCAGGTTGGGATACGCACGGTCTTCCAATCGAGAACGCCCTTCAAAAAGCTGGCGTCAACCGTAAAGAGATGACGGTCGCTGAATTCCGCGAAAAGTGTGCAGAATATGCGATGGAACAAGTGAACTCACAACGTGAACAGTTCAAACGTCTCGGTCTTCTCGCAGACTTTGAAAATCCATATATCACGCTCCTTCCGGAATATGAGGCGGCACAAATCCGCTTGTTCGGGACGATGGCTGAAAAAGGATACATCTACAAAGGAAAGAAACCAGTCTACTGGTCGCCGTCTTCGGAGTCTGCACTCGCAGAAGCTGAAATCGAATATTACGATAAAAAATCACCAGCCATCTACGTGGCATTCCGCGTCGTAGACGGAAAAGACACATTGACGTCTGATGATCATTTCGTCATCTGGACGACGACGCCTTGGACAATCCCGGCGAACCTCGGGATCGCAGTCAGTGATGAGTTGACGTACACGAGCATCGAACACGAAGGAAAAGGCTATATCGTCGCAGAGACGCTCGTTGAAGAAGTGACGACTGCGCTCGGCTGGACTGATTACACTGTGAGCGGTTCATGGAACGGTCGCGACTTTGAATATATGACGGCTCAACATCCGTTGTATGACCGCACGTCACTCGTCATGCTCGGCGATCACGTCACAGCGGATGCGACTGGACTCGTCCACACGGCTCCAGGACACGGGGAAGATGATTATCGTGTCGGTCAGGCTTACGGCTTGGATGTCCTTTGCCCGGTCGATGACCGTGGTTACATGACGGCTGAGGCGCCTGGTTTTGAAGGGTTGTTCTATGAAGATGCGAACAAACAAATCGGGATGAAACTTGAAGAGAACGGCTACTTGCTCAACTTGAAGTTCATCAAACACTCGTACCCGCATGACTGGCGTACGAAAAAACCGGTCATCTTCCGTGCGACACCACAATGGTTCGCTTCAATCAAAGATTTCCGTGAAGACATGCTCCGTGAAATCGAAGAAGTGAATTGGGTTCCTGAATGGGGAATGACACGTCTTTACAACATGGTCCGTGACCGTGGGGACTGGGTCATCAGTCGTCAACGTGCATGGGGCGTGCCGATTCCAATCTTCTATGCAGAGGATGGAACGGAAATCATCACGAACGAGACAATCGACCACGTCGCAAACTTGTTCCGTGAGCACGGCTCGAACGTCTGGTACGAGCGCGAAGCGAAAGACCTTCTTCCTGAAGGATTCACGCATCCGAACAGCCCGAATGGCGAATTCCGTAAAGAACTCGACATCATGGACGTCTGGTTCGATTCAGGTTCTTCACACGCTGGTGTATTAGAAGAGCGTGAAAACCTACGTCGCCCGGCTGACCTCTATCTTGAAGGATCTGACCAATACCGCGGTTGGTTCAACTCGTCACTCTCTACAGCTGTTGCGACGACGGGCAAAGCGCCATACCGAAACGTCTTGAGTCACGGTTTCGTCCTTGACGGGGATGGACGTAAGATGTCGAAGTCGCTCGGTAACACGATTGCGCCAAACGACCTCGTGAAGCAATATGGTGCTGAAATCGTTCGTCTTTGGGTCGCGTCGGTCGACTATCAGTCTGACGTTCGCGCTTCACACGACAACTTTAAACAAGTGTCAGAAGTATATCGGAAGATGCGTAACACGATTCGTTTCCTTCTTGGAAACTTGAACGGATTTGATCCATCGATGCGTGTCGCATTCAACGACATGCCAGAGGCAGATCGCTTCATGGCAACGAAACTGAAACAGCTCCAAGCAAAAGTGGTCAAAGCGTATGACACGTTTGACTTCATGGCGGTGTATCATCTCGTTCATAACTTCTGCGTTAACGAGTTGTCATCGTTCTATCTCGACTTCACAAAAGATATCCTTTATATCGAGCGTGAAGACGATCTCCGCCGTCGTGCCGTTCAGACGGTCATGTACGATGCGGTCGTCCTTTTGACGAAGCTCTTGGCTCCAGTCCTTCCACACACTGCTGATGAGGCGTGGAAAGAGGTGCCTGGGAAGTCGGAAGCAAGCATCTTCTTGACAGATCTAGAAGAAGTGGATGCATTGACTGCTGATGAGCAAGCGTTGCTTGAGAAATGGTCGAAATTCCTCGTCTTCCGTGACGATGTCCTCAAAGCAATCGAAATCGCACGTGGCGAGAAATTGATCGGGAAACCGCTCGAGGCGAAATTGATTCTCGCACCGAAAGCAGAGACTGCGGCGTTATTGGAAACAATCGATAACGTCAGTCAGTTGCTTCAAGTATCACAAGTAGAATGGGCTGAGACGGCAGACGTCGATTATGCGACGACGAAAATCACAGTCAAGAAAGCAGATGGTGCCGCTTGTGCACGTTGTTGGACATACTCGACAGAGCTTGGACAAAACGAAGAGCATCCTGAGCTTTGCCCACGCTGTGCATCAGTAATCGGTTAAGACGAACCGGAGTGGCGTCCCCACTCCGGTTTCTTAACGGCTTGAAAGGAGACGCATATGAAACGATATTACGGATTGGCCGTCATCTTGATTCTGCTCGATCAACTCACCAAATGGGTGGTCGTTCAGACGATGACAATCGGTCAATCGATTGAAGTCATCCCGAACTTGTTATACTGGACCTCTTATCGCAATAAAGGAGCGGCTTGGGGGATGTTAGAAGGACAGATGGCGTTCTTCTTCGTCATCACGATTCTCGTCGTTGCTGGTCTTGTTTACTTCCTGCATAAAGAAGTGAACGGGTATCAGCTTCTCGGATACAGTGTTGGACTGCTGTTGGCCGGTGCAATCGGTAACTTTATCGATCGACTGTTCCGCGGTGAAGTCGTCGATTTTGTTGATACGTATCCGTTTGGTTACAACTTCCCGATTTTTAACGTGGCCGATATGGCCCTCACGTTTGGTGTCATCTTGATGGTCATCGGGATTTTATTTGAAGAAAAATTACACAAAGAAAGGGGACAATCGTAATGGAATTCTATACTTTTGTCGCCGATGAAAAGGCAAGGATTGACAAGTGGGTGAGCGACCGTGGAGAATGGTCACGCTCACAAGTACAAGAATGGATTAAAACCGGGGCGCTTCTCGTCAATGGCGGCGCCGTCAAACCAAACTATAAGCTCCAAGTGGGCGATGAAATCGAAGTGAACGTCCCGGAAGCGGTGGAACTCGAAGTGTTACCTGAACACATTCCGCTTGAAATCGTTTATGAAGATGAAGATATGATTGTCGTCAATAAAGCACGTGGGATGGTCGTTCACCCTGCTGCCGGTCACACGTCTGGAACGCTCGTCAATGCGCTTCTCGGACATTGTGATGACCTCTCAGGCATCAATGGCGTCAAGCGCCCTGGAATCGTGCATCGAATCGACAAAGACACGACAGGTCTCCTTATGGTCGCTAAAAATGACTTGGCTCATGAATCACTTGCGAGCCAGTTGAAAGACAAGACGATTAAACGTGAATATATTGCGCTCGTTCACGGCGAACTCGTTCACGAACTCGGGACAATCGAGGCACCGATTGGTCGCGATACGAATGATCGTCAGCGTATGACCGTGACGGACAAGAACGCGAAAGAAGCGGTGACGCATTTCCGCTTGCTCGAGCGCTACAAAGACTTCACGCTCGTAGAGTGTAAACTCGAGACAGGTCGTACACACCAAATCCGTGTGCACATGCGCTATATCGGGCATCCGCTCGCAGGTGACCCGAAATATGGACCACGTCGCACGATTGATTTGGGCGGTCAAGCCCTCCATGCGGCGACGCTCGGTTTCCACCATCCACGTACGAAAGAATGGATGGAATTTGAGGCACCCCTTCCAGAAGACTTTAAGGCAGAACTTGCAAAGTTAGATAAAATCGAGAAAACTCGTTGACTTCTGTCACGTTCCGATTTATAGTCTAGGAAGCATAACACCTTTAAACCCAGTCCAGAGAGGCTGTGAAAGGATTGTGACCGCGGTCACACTAACGTCAATTCAACCCGGCATCAGACTGCCGTTTTTGATGAAGACTCCCTTTCCAGTCGGACGAGGGAGTCTTCTTTTTTTGAATGAAGCATGAAAGGAGGAGTGACGTGAAACAGTCAGTCATTTTAGATGAATCAGCCATCCGTCGAGCGTTGACACGAATCGCTCATGAAATCATCGAGCGGAACAAAGGAATCGATGATGTCGTCCTCGTCGGGATCAAGACGAGAGGTGAGACGCTCGCTGACCGACTCGCGCGCCGAATCGAAGAGATTGAAGGCAAGCCGGTCGCACTCGGGAATCTCGACATCACGCTTTACCGGGATGACTTATCGAAGAAGTCGTTAGACCCAGAAGTGAAGGCAACAGAGTTGCCGCATGATATTAATGGTAAGACCGTCGTCCTCGTCGACGACGTCCTATATACCGGTCGAACAGTCCGTGCCGCAATGGACGCACTCGTCGACCATGGTCGCCCAGACTATATCCAACTCGCGGTCTTGATTGACCGAGGACATCGGGAGCTTCCGATTCGACCTGATTTCATCGGAAAGAACGTTCCGACATCGAAGTCCGAGCAAGTCGTCGTCCGACTCAGTGAAGTCGATACGGCAGATGAAGTGACAATCAATCAGCAATAATCTAAAAACCTTTAAGGTGGTCCAGAGAGGCCAGGAAGGAGAAATTCAATATGAAACAACCCGTTCTACACATCCACGAGCGTCCAGCTCACTTTCCACAATGGCTGTTATTCAGTCTTCAACACGTCTTCGCCATGTTCGGAGCGACGATTTTAGTCCCGATTTTAACAGGATTAAATACATCGGTCGCCCTCGTCGCTTCCGGAGTGGCCACGCTCTCATTCTTAGCGATTACGCGCTTCAAAGTCCCAACATATCTCGGTTCAAGTTTTGCCTACATCGCCCCAATCATCGCGGTCAGTCAGCAATGGGGTGTCGAAGCCGCGCTGTTCGGCGGAATCATTGCCGGTTCGGTATACGGTGTCGTCTCCTTGATCATCTATAAGACGGGCGTCAACTGGTTGCTCCGGTTGCTCCCACCGGTCGTCGTCGGTCCGGTCATCATGGTCATCGGCTTGTCGCTCGCGCCGGTCGCCATTGACATGTCCATGAATCAAGACGGAGCCTACAACGGAACGTTCATGACGATCGCACTCTTGACACTCGGAATCACGATGCTCGCCATGACAAAACTGAAAGGGGTATGGGGAGCGGTTCCAATCCTTTTCGGAATCGTCGGAGGATACGGGATTGCCGCAGCATTCGGAATCATCGACTACTCGCCGATTCAACAAGCGAGCTTGTTCCAACTCCCTGACTTCACGATGGTATTCGTCGACTACATGCCGATGTGGCAAGTCGGTGCACTCCTCGCCATCGTACCGGTCGCACTCGTCACGATGACGGAGCATATCGGCGATCAAATGGTCACATCTAAAATCATCGGACGAGAGACGATGAAAGATCCTGGCCTCCATCGCACGCTACTCGGTGACGGGGTAGGGAAAGCAGTCGCTTCCGCACTCGGTGGTCCACCATGTACGACTTACGGTGAAAACAACGGCGTCATGGCCATCACACGCGTATACAGTGTCTACGTCATCGCTGGAGCGGCGCTCATGGCCATCAGCTTCGGATTCCTCGGTCATATCGAGGCATTCATCTCAACGATTCCGAATCCAGTCAAAGGTGGCATCTCGATTCTCTTATTCGGGGTCATCGCGTCGAACGGACTACGGACGATGGTAGAGAGCAATGTCGATTTGGCAGAAAAACGCAACTTGATCATCTCATCGGTCATCCTCGTCATCGGGCTAGGTGGTGCGATGATTCAACTCGGCAGCTTCCCTGTACAAGGGATGGCGCTCGCGACGGTCGTCGGAATTCTCTTAAACGCCATCTTACCGAAAGAGGAAGTCGAGACGGTCGTGGAAGTCAGCACAACTGAAGAAACGAAACAAGCAAGTAACTTTTAATTCGATCCCGTGAGGTCGGCAAAGTGAAGGCTCGTTTATTTGGGTGTACCTTGCCCAAATGAAGGCGTCCCTTCACATCGGTGAAGAGACGCCTTTTCTCTTTGCCTCTAACAAAAGGAGGAGACGAACATGAATACGATGCAAACGAATGTCAAACCAGTCAAACACTTCGTCAGCTTAGATACACTCTCGCTCGATGAAATCATGGGCATGATTGAAGAGTCATTGCGCTATAAGCAAGGGGACCTACCCCCACTATTTGATGGGAAGACGGTCGCAAACCTGTTCTTTGAAAACTCGACGCGTACGAAAAACTCGTTTCAAATGGCCGAGCGCCACTTGAACATGCAAGAGATTCCGTTCGATGTGACAACGTCATCGGTCACGAAAGGAGAGACACTGTACGACACATGCAAGACGCTCGAAGCGATCGGAGTTGACGCACTCGTCATCCGACATCCAGAAGCGGGATACTACCATGAACTCGTTGAGAAGTTGAATATCCCGGTACTCAATGGGGGCGACGGGAGTGGCGAACACCCTTCCCAATCACTACTCGACCTCGTCACCATCTTTGAAGAGTTCAGAACGTTCCAAGGATTGAACGTTGCCATCTGTGGAGACCTCGTTCATAGTCGCGTCGCTCGATCGAATGCGAGTGTGTTGAAGCGTCTCGGGGCAAACGTCGTCGGATGCAGCCCAGCCTCATGGTGGGATGATTCAATGGGACTTGAACGTAAAGAGCTTGATGATGTGTTAGCAGAAAGTGATGTCATCATGCTGTTACGGGTTCAGCACGAGCGTCATATCATGGGAGACATTTTCTCGAAAGAGGAATATCACACACGATATGGACTGACGGTCGAGCGAGTCGAGCGGATGAAAGAAGGGGCCATCATCATGCATCCGGCACCGGTCAATCGGGATGTCGAGATTGCGGGCAGTCTGATCGAACATGAACGGTCACGCATCTTCCCGCAAATGAAGAACGGCGTCTATGCACGCATGAGCATCTTAAATCGAGCATTAGGAGGACAACAATGATACTTCAACACGCGACATGGTATGACAACGGTACAAAACGCACGACAAACATCCTCGTGAAAGACGGGAAAATCGAATCGCTCGATTATAACGGGTCGACAGCCGGGGAAGAAGTCATCGATGCGACAGACTACCTACTCGCACCAGGACTTGTCGATGTCCACGTCCACTTGCGTGAGCCGGGAGGCGAAGCGAAAGAGACGATCAAAACGGGAACGATGGCGGCAGCGGCGGGTGGATTCACGACAATCTGTTCGATGCCGAACACGCGACCGGTACCAGACGATCGCGTCACGATGGACGCGCTCCTTCAAAAGATTGAGCAAGATGCAATCGTCCGTGTCCTTCCATACGCTGCCATCACGAAGCGGCAGCTCGGTGAAGAACAGGTTGATATGGAATCTCTATCAGATGCATTCGCCTTCACCGATGACGGGGTCGGTGTTCAATCGGCGGCGATGATGCGACAAGCGATGCGTGAAGCGAAGCGATTGAACAAGGCGGTCGTCGCGCACTGTGAAGACAATACGCTAAAAGCGGGAGCGGTCCACGAAGGGAAGTTCAGTGAGGCACACGGGATTCAAGGGATTCCAAGTCTTGCAGAAAGTATCCATATTGCCCGAGATGTGCTGATCGCTGAAGAAACGGGCTGTCATTATCACGTGTGTCACGTCTCATCGCGGCAATCGGTCCGTGTCATCCGAGATGCGAAGCGGGCAGGTATTCAAGTGACGGCAGAAGTGACTCCTCACCACCTCGTCTTGAGCGAAGACGATATCCCAGGGCTCGATGCCAACTTCAAGATGAATCCTCCGCTCCGAAGCGAGGACGATCGACAGGCGCTTCTTGAAGGATTATTCGATGGAACGATTGACATGATTGCGACAGACCATGCCCCACATACGGCAGAGGAAAAAGCGCAAGGGATCGAGCGTGCACCGTTCGGGATTACCGGATTTGAGACGGCGTTCCCGCTTCTGTACACGACGTTCGTGAAGACGGGCATCATGAAAGAACATCAGTTAATCGACTGGATGACGAAGCGTCCGAGCGACGTATTTGGATTATCAAGAGGTGAACTGAAAGTTGGGGCGGATGCCGATTTTGTACTGATCGATACAGAAACGACGCGGATGGTGAATCCATCGACGTTCTATTCAAAAGGAAAGAACACACCGTTTACGGGGAAACAACTTGTCGGATGGCCGGTCATGACGATGGTCGGTGGCGAAATTGTATATAAGGGGCGATTTGATGAAACGAACATTATGGCTTGAGGATGGAATGAAATTTGTCGGTAAAGGATTCGGGGCACCAGCGGATACGATGGGGGAAGTCGTCTTCCAAACAGGTATGACCGGTTATCAAGAAATTTTGTCGGATCCGTCATATTGCGACCAGATGATTGTGCTGACGAACCCGTTGATCGGAAACTACGGTGTCAATCGTGAAGACTTCGAAACGACAGTTCCGATGGCAAAAGCATTGATTGTAAAAGAGGCTTGCGACACACCGTCGAACTTCCGTTCCACGGCGACGCTAGATGCAACGCTTACTCGCTTCGGCATCCCAGGGTTATCCGATATCGATACGCGCATGTTGACACGTCACTTACGGGCACAAGGTGTCATGCGAGGTGTCCTCGTTGATGGTGAGTTGACATGGGACGAAGTACAGTCTCGCTTTAACGAACTGTCTCCAAACGACCAAGTCGCACGCGTCTCGACGAAACGGACGTATGTAAGTACGGGTACGGGGCCACGGATTGCGTTGATCGACTTTGGGGCCAAACTTGGCATCATGCGCGAGTTGATGAAGCGGGACTGTGAAGTCATCGTCTTCCCACATGACACTACGGCAGAAGACGTGTTGCGGTACGAGCCAGATGGCATCATGTTGTCGAACGGACCGGGGGATCCGAAAGACGTCCCGACAGCGATTCCACTCATTCAACAACTCATGCCGACGACACCGATGTTCGGGATTTGTCTCGGTCATCAACTGATCGCGCTCGCGAACGGGGCGAACACATTCAAACTTCCGTTCGGACATCGTGGGGCGAACCATCCTGTCCTTGAGTTGGAGACAGGCGCCGTGACGATTACATCTCAAAACCATGGATACGCAGTAGAGGAGGCATCACTACTCGATACAGCGCTCATCGTGACGCATCGCGCGGTCAACGACGGAACGATTGAAGGAGTGAAACATCTGCATCATCCGACATTCTCGGTACAGTATCACCCGGAAGCAGCACCAGGACCATTTGACGCCAACGATTTATTTGACCGTTTCATGCAACTCGTTCAAGAAAACAAACAGAAAGTGGGAATTTGACATGCCAAAACGACCAGATATTCAGAAAATCCTTGTGATCGGATCAGGACCGATTGTGATCGGACAAGCAGCAGAATTTGATTATGCTGGTACACAGGCATGTCTTGCCTTGAAAGAAGAAGGCTACGAGGTCATTCTCGTCAACTCGAACCCGGCGACAATCATGACGGACCCGACGACAGCGGATCGCGTGTATATCGAACCACTCGAACCCGAATTCGTCGAGCGGATCATCCGCCAAGAACGCCCTGATGCGCTACTCGCGACACTCGGTGGCCAAACAGGATTGAACTTGGCGTTTGAACTCGATAAGCGGGGAGTATTACGCGATTGTGGGGTAGAATTACTCGGAACGAATCTAGCCGCTATCGTACAAGCTGAAGACCGTGAGCAGTTTCGTAACCTTATGTTCGAGCTCGGGCATGGCGTTCCTGAGAGTGAAATTGTCCATACGCTCGATTCTGCTTGGGGATTTGCAGAGCGAATTGGATATCCGATCATCATTCGACCTGCTTACACGCTCGGCGGGACCGGTGGAGGGATTGCCCATGACCGTGAATCGTTCGAGCAAATCGTCGAATCTGGTTTAAAGGCGAGTCCAGTGACACAAGTGTTGCTAGAGAAGTCGATTGCCGGGATGAAAGAAGTCGAATTTGAGGTCATGCGTGACTCGAGCGACCAAGCCATCATCGTCTGTGCGATGGAAAACTTTGACCCGGTCGGTGTCCATACAGGAGACTCAATCGTATTCGCACCGACTCAGACGTTGTCGGACCGCGATTATCAGATGCTTCGTAGCGTCTCGCTCGACATCATCCGGGCACTCGGGATCGAAGGAGGATGTAACATCCAGTTCGCACTCGACCCAGATAGCTTCACATACTACGTCATCGAAGTGAACCCACGCGTCTCGAGAAGCTCGGCGCTCGCATCAAAAGCGACAGGCTATCCGATCGCCAAACTCGCTGCAAAAGTCGCTGTCGGCTATAAGTTGTCAGAATTAAAAAACCCGGTCACCGAGACGAGCTACGCATCATTCGAGCCGGCACTTGATTATGTCGTTGCCAAAATCCCTCGTTTCGCTTTCGATAAGTTTGAGTCCGCGGATCGCCGCTTAGGCACACAAATGAAAGCGACGGGTGAAGTCATGGCCATCGGTCGAAACTTAGAAGAGGCGCTTTTAAAAGCCGTGCGCTCGCTCGAACTGGGGATGGAGGAATTATATCTCCCGCAACTTAAGGACTTGAGCACAGAACAGCTCGAGCACGGTCTCATTCACCCGACAGACGAGCGCTTGTTCATGGTATATGAAGCTCTTCGCCGCGGATACACGGTAGAAGCGCTTCATCAATTGACGAAGATTGATTGTTTCTACTTACACAAACTGAACCATATTTGGCAGACCGAGCAACAGCTCGCATCGGAGCCATTGACGTCAGATCGTTTACTCGACGTGAAGCGACTTGGCTTCAGTGACGTCGCCATCGCCCGAATCCTAGAGACAGACGTTGAGACGATTCGTTCGCAACGTCACGGATGGAACATCCGCCCTGTGTATAAGATGGTCGATACGTGTGCGGCGGAATTCGCATCGGAGACGCCATATTTCTACGGAACATATGAAGTGGAGAACGAAGCGGTGAAGACAGACCGTCCATCGATCCTCGTCCTCGGATCAGGCCCGATTCGAATCGGTCAAGGTGTCGAGTTCGACTATGCGACCGTTCATTCGATTCAGACGATTCGTGACGCCGGATATGAAGCCATCATCATCAACAACAACCCAGAGACGGTCTCGACAGACTTCTCCATCTCCGATCGTCTATACTTCGAGCCATTGACGACGGAAGATGTGTTAGAAGTCATCGATAACGAGAATCCGCTCGGCGTCATCGTTCAATTCGGTGGACAGACCGCCATCAACTTAGCGGCATCGCTCGAAGCGAACGGCGTGAAAATTCTTGGGACGTCATTAGAAGACATCGATCGCGCCGAAGACCGAAAGGCGTTCGAGGCAACCTTGTCAGCTGAACGATTGGCCCAACCACCAGGGAAGACAGCGACGGACGTCGAAGAGGCGGTTGCATGTGCGAATGAACTCGGTTACCCGGTACTCGTACGACCATCTTACGTACTCGGGGGACGGGCGATGGAGATTGTATATGAACAGTCAGAGCTCGAGCGTTACATGCGAAACGCCGTCATCGCCTCGAAAGATCGTCCGGTTCTCATCGACCGCTATTTAACGGGAATTGAGATTGAAGTCGACGCGATTTGTGACGGGACGGACGTCTATATCCCAGGCATCATGGAGCATATCGAACGTGCCGGCGTGCACTCTGGCGACTCAATCGCAGTATATCCGCCACAACGCCTCAGTGATGCGTTGAAGCAAAAAGTCGTCGACTACACGATCAAGTTAGCGAAAGCGTTCCGCATCAAAGGGCTTCTCAACATCCAGTTCGTCTATGCAGATGATTTGTACGTCATCGAAGTAAACCCGCGTGCGAGCCGAACGGTTCCGTTCATCTCAAAAGTGACAGGCTTACCGGTCGCACGAATTGCGACACAAACAATTCTCGGAACGAGCTTGAAAGAACTCGGTCTAGGAACTGGCATCCATCCCGAGTCAGACAGCATCTCTGTCAAAGTGCCGGTCTTCTCTTTCGCCAAATTAAAAGAAGTCGATCCGTCGCTTGGACCTGAGATGAAGTCGACAGGGGAAGTCATGGCAACAGACCGGACCCTTGAAAAGGCACTCTATAAAGGTCTTGTCGCAGCAGGAATGAACATCGCCTTAAAAGGAAACGTCCTCATGACAATCGCGGATCACGACAAGGATGAGGCGATTGCCTTAGCCAAACGATTTAACCGTCTCGGCTTCCGTCTCATGGCGACGAGTGGTACGGCAGATGGACTAGAAGCGGAGCAGATGCGCGTCCGTCGGGTCGGGAAGATTCAAGAATCAGGTGAGACGATGCTCAGCGTGATTGAGCGCGGCGAAGTCGACTTGATCATCAATACGACGAGTCGCGACGCACTCGTGACGAAAGACGGCTTCTTGATTCGCCGTACGGCCGCCGAGCAAGGCACAGTGTGCCTCACGTCGCTCGACACGGTCGAAGCGCTACTACAAGTCATTGAAAGCCTGTCGTTCCAAACGGTCAGCATTCCGGCATTCACGAAGTTCGGGGTGATGGTATGAGACGTGACGTAACCATCATCAGCAATCGCCAAATCGCAAAAGCGACGATGGAGATGAAAGTACGTTGTCCTGGGGTGGAAATCGCCCCTGGGACGTTCTTTCACATCAAGACGTCCGGTTTGTTACGTCGACCGTTGTCGGTGGCGAACGTTGAAGGAGAAGAAGTCACATTTTTATATAAGGTGATCGGAGAAGGGACTTCCGAGTTGGCAAGCAAGCGTGTTGGGGAGACGCTTGACGTCCTCGGACCACTCGGGAACGGGTTTCCGCTTGCACAACATGGGAAACGGATTGTCCTTGTCGGTGGTGGAATCGGGGTACCTCCCCTTTACTACGTCAGACGTCGTCTACATGAGATGGGGATTGAGACGATTGCGATTCTTGGGTTTGATTCAAAAGAGAGCGTCTTTTATGAAGAAGCATTTCAAGCGCTCGGGGAAACAATCATCACGACCGTTGACGGGAGCTACGGGGAACGCGGATTTGTAACAGGACCACTCGCACGCATCGATGCGGACGTGTTATTCAGCTGTGGTCCGGAACCGATGTTGAAGGCGGTCGCCGCTTCACCGATTCCGGAGCGATACGTCTCGATTGAAAATCGAATGGGTTGTGGCATTGGCGCTTGCTTTGCTTGCGTCTGCAAAGCACCGGAAGGCTATGTGAAAGTATGTAGCGATGGACCGGTATTCAATGCGGAAGAGGTGCTGTTATGAGATTACATGTCGAGTTACCAGGACTCCAGTTGAAAAATCCGATCATCCCGGCTTCTGGATGTTTCGGATTCGGGGAAGAGTTTGCCAAACTGTATGACCTCTCCATCTTAGGCGGCATCATGATCAAGGCAGCGACAAAAGAGTCACGATTCGGAAATGCGACGCCACGTGTCGCAGAGACGGCGCAAGGGATGCTCAATGCGATCGGCCTTCAAAATCCAGGGGTCGATGCAATCATCGAGGAGAAATTGCCGTTCCTCTCCACTTTCGATACAGAGATCATCGCCAACGTCGCCGGGTCGACGCCTGATGAATATGTGGAAGTCGCACGTCGCATCAGTGCGGACCCGACCATCAAAGCCATCGAGCTGAACATCTCATGTCCGAACGTGAAGTGTGGGGGCATGCAGTTCGGGACGGACCCTGTGATGGCTGCGGAATTGACGAGACTCGTCAAAGCGGCTTCAAGTAAGCCGGTCTATGTGAAACTGTCCCCGAACGTCACGTCGATCACTGACATGGCGCGTGCAGTCGAAGCGGCTGGGGCGGACGGTTTGACGATGATCAATACGCTCGTCGGGATGCGAATCGATATCCAGACCGGGCAACCGATCTTGGCGAACCGAATTGGCGGATTATCAGGTCCAGCCATTAAACCGGTGGCGGTCCGGATGGTATATGAAGTCGCGCAAGCGGTCGACATCCCAATCATCGCCATGGGCGGCGTTCGGACGGTCGACGATGTTCTCGAATTCATCTATGCGGGAGCGTCCGCCGTTGCGGTCGGTACCGCAAACTTTGAAAATCCATATGTTTGTCAAGAAATCATCGAGGGATTACCGGCACGACTCGATTCACTTGGAATCGATCATATACTGGACGTGAGGGGGAAAGCATATGCACAACTTGTATCTCGCCCTTGACGTGGAGACACGCGATGAGGCGTTTCATTTATTAAAACCGTTCCCGGACCGTCCTGCTGTCAAAGTGGGGATGGAACTGTTTTATCGGGAAGGTGGACGCTTTGTCGAAGAGTTGGTCGACCGCGGATATCCGGTCTTTCTCGATGTAAAAGTACATGACATTCCAGAGACGGCACGTCGCACGATGCGTCAAATCGGAAAGCTTGGAGTCGCGATGACGAACGTGCATACGCTAGGGGGTGAAAAGATGATGCGCTATGCATTGGATGGGCTTCGCCAAGGAAATGACACGACCCGTTTGATTGGTGTCACCCAACTGACATCCACGGACGAACAGATGATGCAGACGGAGCTCGGGATTCCGGGTCGACTTGATCAAGCTGTCATCCGTCAGGCATCGCTCGCTAAGCAGGCGGGACTTGATGGTGTCGTCGCATCCGTTCAGGAAGCGAAGATGATTCATCAGGAACTCGGTGACGCGTTTATGACGGTCACACCTGGGATTCGCCTCGGTCAAACCGATGACGACCAAGTACGTGTCGCGACGCCGCGTGAAGCGAGACTGGCCGGTGTTCATGCAATCGTCGTCGGTCGACCGATCACACGCGCAAATAATCCGTTAGCCATGTATGAACAATTTATGATGGAATGGGGACAATCATATGAAACAAATCGCTAAAGCATTATTACAAATTGAGGCTGTCACATTATCACCGACGGAGCCATATACATGGTCGAGTGGGTTGAGAAGCCCAATCTATTGTGACAACCGATTGACGCTCAGTTATCCGGACATCCGTAACATGATCATCGATGGATTGGTGGACGCAGTCGAATCAGCAGAAGTCGATGTCATTGCAGGAACAGCCACAGCCGGTATTCCTCACGGTGCTTTACTTGCCGACCGTCTCGGTCTTCCATTCATTTACGTCCGCTCGAGTGCGAAAGGACATGGGAAAGGGAATCAAATCGAAGGGAAACTCGATAGCGGGGCACGCGTGCTTGTCATCGAAGATCTGTTGTCGACAGGTATGTCGAGTATCGAGGCAGCCCATGCGATTCGTGAAGCGGGTGGTGAGGTTATTGGCATTCAAGCCATCTTCTCTTACGGATTGCCGATTTTAGAGAAGAATTTAGCGGATGCAAATCTCAGTGCCACTTCATTGACGACATTCCCTGAATTGGTCGAATTTGCGGAATCGACAGGGAACTTAACCAAATCAGAGATTCACTCTCTTCGCGAGTGGCAACAAGACCCTCGCGCCTGGAGTGACCTCGTCACGTCTTAAGAATCCACCTTCGGGCGGATTCTTTTTCAATTCGGCATATGTCATACTTCATGGTAAACTGATGAAAGTGAACTAAAAAGGAGAGGCATATGGCGTATTCAAGAAGCAAAGAAAAAACATGGAGCGCACGATTTCGGGCAATCCCAAAACATCGTAAAATCGCCTTCGGTCTCGTCTTGACGGTCATTCCAACGCTCTTTCTCGTGAATTTATTCGTATTCAGCCATTTGTTGGCGTTAGGGGACCAGTATGAAGATCGATACCAAATGAAGAAGTTACGACTTGAGACGTATCATGGGAATGTCGAGTTCGTGCGTAGTACAAATGAAAAAGTACAAATCGAAGTGGTGCAGACCAATTCGAAAGAACGACGGATCAAAGTCAAATCGGTCGGCGATACCATCTATGTCGTCGAGCGGTATGGGTGGTTCAGCTATTTCGGCAGTCGGGCCAGTGATGAACCGTCCCGCTATAAGCTTCGCGTTGCCTTACCGAGCTCGATGACCTCGGTTCATCTCGGAGCTGAACAAGTGACCGGGCAAGGGTTAAACGTGAAAACGATTGTGATGAATGCGAACGCCGTCAATTTGAAGCAAATTGATAGTGATCGTCTGCGAATTGAGACGAAGAGTGATACGACAATCGAATCCGCACGTCTCGTAACGGGAGATATCCGCTCCTATCGTCATGCGACCATCGCAGACGTCGTCGTGAACCAGGCGATGACGGTTCAAACGGAGGCGGGGACGCTTAGTTATGCGCCAAAACATGCGACAGGGCAAGTGAATGTAACGACGGCTGGGAAAATTTCTAGTAGCGACCGTTACGATGAAGTCGAACCAGGTGTCTATCAGTTGTCGACATCGAATCGACCTGTCGTTGAGTTGATTTCTGAGACAGGGAAGGTCGAACTGAAATGAATGGAAAACGCTACATCCCGAAAATCGGGCTTCGTACGTTAAAGACCGGGATTGCTGTATCGATCACCGTCGCGATCTCGTGGTATGTATTCGGAATTTATTCTGGAATGGGTGCGATTGCAGCCGTTGTGGCGATGCAACCGACCGTCAAGCGCTCGTCTAAAATCGTGTTCAGTCGTATTTTTGGAACGGTCGTTGGTCTCATGTGTGGGCTTTTTATTGTTTATTTGTTTGGCGTCAATCCCATCTCCATTGGTCTAGCGGTCATCGTGTCGCTCACGCTCAATACGACGTTCGATAAGACACACATGTCGACGTACGCGGCGTTCGCCATCGTCATGATGTTAGAAAACCCGACTTCGGATTTCTTCCATTATGCATGGACACGCTCGTTGTTGACGGCAGTCGGTGTATTCGTCTCACTCGGTGTGAACTATGCGTTCTTGCCACCGCGGTATGAAGATCGTTTGTTGAGCGAGGTCAGAAAGACCTCATCTTATTTGTTCCACCATTGGCGTGAACTCGTCGGTTCCCCGGCGGAACTATTAGAGACGCGTGCCCGCATCCTCGGTCATCAGGAGTTGCATATGATGCTTCAAGAGGATATGAAAGTGACGAACGTGAAATTAAAGTATATGACAATCAAGCAGTATCGCTTGCTCATTCATCTCGAAGACAAGCTCGTCTTATTGCTAGAAAGTCTAGCCGAGCATCGGGAAGCCTTCTTACTCATGAGTGAGGAAGAACGTCAGGCGTTCGAATCGGAGTTCTTATATTTGCTCGCGCACCATCATGATATTCTCTATACGTGTGATAAACCGTATTCGCTCTTTAGGTTGCCGCACGAAGATTTATCCGTTTCAGAAATTTTACACGGGCATTTGCTCGATTATCATGAACAGCTCGAAGCGTTTAAGCATGACCCGAAAGCGTGAATCAAGTTGTTTCCTTACTAAAAACCCGCCATCAGAACATGGCGGGTTTCGTTTATGACTGTTTCAGCGACTTCATCAATTGTTCATCTGGCGTCACGTAGACGGTCTGTTGATCCGTATAGATGACAAACCCGGGTTTGGCACCGCTTGGTTTTTTCACGTAGCGGGCGCGTGTATAGTCGACAGGCACGCCGCTCGATGCGCGTGCTTTCGAGAAGTAGGCAGCGACCGATGCGGCTTCAAGAAGCGTCGTCTCATCGGGTTCCGTGGAACGAATGATGACGTGAGAACCCGGAATGTCTTTGACGTGTAGCCAAATCTCGTCACGGCGTGCGAACTTGAACGTCAGATGGTCGTTTTGGGTATTATTCTTCCCGACAAAGAATTCAGTCCCCGTCGAAGACGTATACGCTTCAAGCGAAATCTTTGGATTCGCTTTTTTCTTTTGACGTTTTTGACGGATGTATCCTTCTTCGGCGAGCTCTTCCCGAATCTCGAGTAGGTCGGATGGAGAGGCGACATCGAGCTGGGCGGTGAGCGTCTCCAAATAGTCGATTTCCGCGTCGTTTAATTCGAGTTGTTTTTTCACTTCGACTTTAGCAACTTTTAATTTGTTGTACTTCTTATAATATTGTTGCGCATTCTCGTTCGGCGTTTTGAGCGGGTCGAGCGGAATCGAGATGGTTGCACCCTCTTCATCGTAGTAATCGACGACTTCAGCGACCCGCATCCCTTTTTCAAGTTGGAACAAGTACGTCGTCAACAACTCGCCAAACTTTTGTAACTCGTCCGCTCGTTCTGTCGCCTTTAAGTCCTCTAAGAGACGGCGGCGCTTCAACAAGTTCTTCTCGAGTTCGGATTTCAAGAGACGCTCCACATCGTGGGCTTGTTGTCTGACGCGGTCACGGTTCGCTTTCTCATAGAAGAAACGGTCGAGCACTTCTTTACTCGATGCATATGTTTCCTCGGATACGATTTCTCCTGCCGTCAGTACGATCGGGGCGAAACGTTCCTTTCCAGAAGCGAGTTGTTGGAACACATAAGGTCCTTCAAGCTGACGCAATACGTTCTCGAACGCTTGCTGAATCGATTCACGGTTCGGCATCTTCGAGAGGTGCACGACTTCTTGAGCGATTTGAGGGCTGACCCCAGCGAACGTGGCGACGATCTGTTTGTCCAATTTTCCGGCATTCCAGTCGATGCGCTTCAATCCTTCCGTCAAATCAGACAAAGGGTCGAACTTATGTTGTTCTGGCGGGAGGAGGTATTCACTACCCGGCATGATCGTTCGATACGTGTTTTGCGAAGGCGGGAGGTGTTTGATCGCATCTAAAATTTTCCCGTCTTCTGTTGTTAAGACGACGTTCGAGTGACGTCCCATCAACTCAATGTAGACTTTTTTCGATTCTTCATCACCGAGCTCGTTTCGAGAGCGGACGGAGATGACGATGACACGGTCACGGCCGATTTGTTCGACCGCCGTGATAAATCCGCCTTCTACATGTTTTCGTAGCATCATGCAGAACATCGGCGGTTCTTGCGGATTTTTAATCGGTGTATCCGTCAATTGAAGACGGGCATACATCGCGTTTGCTGATATGAGTAGTTGCGCGTTCTGTCGGTTCGAACGAATTTGGAGCATCAAATCGAGAGAATACGGTTGATGTACTTTGTTGATTCGTCCTCCGACGAGCGATTGTAATTCTTGTACGACACGATATGTCATTAATCCATCATAAGCCAATGATCTCATCACCTTTGTTCATTTTCTGTCTCTACGTTATCAGAAAAACAGAAAATATGGTACGATGGAGTAGGAAATCCGAACTTCTTCTTGCCGGGACAATTGATTGACTGCTATTATAATTAAATGTGATGTTAGAAGATGGAGGGCTTGCAGTGAATTTTAAAGAACGAGGATTATTAATCGTTTTGTCTGGACCGAGCGGTGTCGGAAAAGGGACCGTTTGTCGTGCTCTTCGCGAGGAAGAGGACAATAACCTTCAATATTCGGTGTCGGCGACGACTCGAAAGCCACGTGAAGGGGAAGTCGAAGGAGTCCATTACTTCTTCAAATCGAGAGAAGAGTTCGAACGCATGATCGAACAAAAAGAATTGCTCGAACACGCCGAGTTCGTCGGCAACTATTACGGGACGCCTGTAGAGTGGGTGCGTGAAACGCTCGAAAGCGGCCAAGATGTCATTCTTGAAATTGAGGTGCAAGGGGCGTTCCAAGTGAAGGAACTTCTCCCGGAAGCCGTCTTTTTATTCTTGGCACCACCAAGTCTTCAAGAACTTCGCAATCGTCTAATCGGACGAGGCACGGAGTCTGAAGAAGTCATCAAGCAGCGCCTGCTCGTCGCGCGTGAAGAAATCGAGTTGATGGACGCCTATGATTACGTCGTCACGAACGACGAGGTCGACAAAGCCATCGATCGAATTAAAGCGATCGTGACAGCTGAGCATTGTAAACGTGAACGTGTTGCGTCACTCTATAAAAAAGCCATGATGGAGGTCATTTAATGTTATACCCTTCGATTGATGCCTTACAACGTACTATCCCGTCAAAATATACGATCGTTACGGTCGCTGCGAAACGGGCGCGTCAGATTCAAGATGGAAAAGCACCGAAAGTCGCCGAGCCAAAATCATATAAGCCGGTCGGTCAAGCGTTAGAAGAACTATTTTCGGGTGATACGACAATCATCGTGAACGAAAAAAACAACGGATGAAGTGTGACCCAAGTCGTTTGCGACTTGGGTCTCATTGTCTATAAGGGGGAGTTTGGGAATGGTGAAGGATCGTACTATTTTGTTATGTGTGAGTGGTGGCATCGCCGCCTACAAGGCGTGTGCGCTCACATCGAAATTGGTTCAAGCCGGAGCGAATGTTCGCGTCGCGATGACGAAGTCGGCAGAACAATTCGTGGGTCAGGCGACCTTCCAGGCGCTCAGTCGAAATCCGGTCTATACCGATGTGTTTGAAGAGCATGATCCGACAAAGATTGCACATATCGATGTCGTCGACTCGAGTGACTTGATCGTCGTCGCTCCTGCGACGGCCAACACGATCGCGAAATTAGCGAACGGGATTGCAGATGACTTCATTACGACGTCGATCCTAGCGGCGAAGTGCCCGGTGATCGTCTCACCGGCAATGAATGTGAACATGCTCGAACATCCTGCCACACAGCGGAATATCGAGACGTTAAAATCATATGGCTATCAGTTGATCGAACCGGGTGTCGGTAATTTGGCATGTGGCTGGATTGGCGGGGGACGTCTGCCGGAACCAGAAGATTTGGTGCGCATCATCGAAAGCCAGTTCGTCCCGAAACTATACCTCGGAAAAGAAGTATTGATTACGGCTGGTCCGACGGTAGAACGCATCGACCCCGTCCGTTACTTATCAAATGACTCGTCAGGGAAAATGGGTGTGGCACTCGCAGAAGTGGCACGTGATATGGGTGCCCGTGTCACCCTCGTCCACGGTCCGCTTCAAGTCCCGGTACCAGACGGTGTGACGGCCATTCCCGTCAAATCGAGCGAAGAGATGTTGCAGGAAGTGACAAGTCGTTTCGATTCACTCGACCTCGTCGTGAAGTCAGCGGCAGTCGCGGATTATCGTCCAAAAACGGTCCATGCAGAGAAACATAAAAAAGTGCATGGTCCACTGACGATTGAACTCGAAGAAACGACAGACATTCTCAAGACACTCGGTGAACGAAAAACCCATCAAGTGTTAGTCGGCTTTGCTGCGGAGACGGAACGACTCGAAGAACATGCGGCAGTGAAACTGAAGAAAAAGAACGTCGATTTCCTCGTCGCAAACGATGTATCCGGTAGTGACGTCGGATTCGGTGCAGATGATAATGAGGCTGTCCTGTTCCATGCTGACGGGACAAAGCTCCAGCTTCCGAAACAGTCGAAGAAACAGTTGGCGTTCGAGTTGCTCACACACTTTAAGGAAGCGGTCCGATGATTGCCCATGTCCATGTTGATGCACCGGTGATTACGATTGATCGTCCGTTTGATTATGAAGTACCCGAACAGTTCGAATCCTTGATTGAACCGGGGATGCGTGTCTCCGTTCCATTCGGTTCACGCCGTCTTTTAGGAATCGTCGTTGGCACATCGGACGGGACGAGAGATGGATTGAAGCCGCTCGAAGCCTTATTAGATGAAGAATCCTCACTCACGGATGAGCTGCTCGACTTGTCCATCCATGTAAAGGAGACGACGCTATGCTTCCGTTCTTCTGCACTCCTTGCGATGCTACCAGCAGCGCTAAAAGTTAGTTACGACAAAGAAATTAAAGAGGGGCATGTGCCTGAAGGTGTTCGTCTCGGGACACATTTATCGGAATATCCGAAAGACATTCAATCGGTCATTCTCGGACTTGCTAAAAAAGGGGAGCTTACCCTCGCTCCCGTTCTAAAAGAAAAGAAAACAGTCAAAACAGACATCGTCGTCGAACTGCTCGATCCGACAGTCGTCTCGAAACGTGCGAAAAAGCAACTAGAGGCGATTCAAATGTTAGAAGAGACGCCACGTATGTATTGGTCGGCATTACGCCAAATCGGGTTGACTCGACCGCAACTTCAAAAGCTCGAAGATCTCGGTGCGGTACGGTTGACCGAAGTGGAATTGAATCGTGACCCGTACGCGACGATCGAGCAAGTACAGGAATCGGTGCAGTTAAACGATAGTCAGGCGAATGCGGTCCAGGCGATTCATGAGGCGGATGCAGGCGAGACGTTACTTGTACACGGTGTGACCGGTAGCGGAAAGACCGAAGTGTATTTAGAATCGATTGGACAAGTCATCGATGAAGGCAAGCAGGCCATCTTGCTCGTGCCGGAAATCAGTTTGACACCGATGATGGTAAAACGTTTTAAACGTCGCTTTGGTGAACGCGTCGCAGTCTTACACAGTGCTCTTTCTAAAGGGGAGAAGTATGATGAGTGGCGTAAAATCAAGCGGAAGGAAGTCGACGTCGTCGTCGGTGCTCGTTCGGCCATCTTTGCGCCGCTCGACCGTCTCGGTCTCATCATCTTGGATGAAGAGCATGAGACGACGTATAAACAAGAAGAGAACCCGCGCTATCATGCGCGTGATGTCGCCATTTGGCGGTCCCGCTATCATGGGTGTCCCGTCGTGTTGGGGAGTGCGACACCTTCGCTCGAATCCTACGCCCGAGCTCAAAAGGGTGTGTATCGTTACTTACACTTGAAAGAACGGTACGGTGGAGAAATGCCACCGGTCCACATTATCGATATGCGCCGTGAACTGGCAAAAGGCAATACGACGATGTTCTCTGAGGAATTGTTTAATGGAATCCTCGACCGGATCGAGAAAAAAGAGCAATGTGTCATTCTATTGAATCGCCGTGGGTTTACGACATTTGTCATGTGTCGGGACTGTGGAGAAGGAATGACCTGTCCGCATTGTGCGGTCAACTTAACGTATCATCAATATGGTGATCGATTGAAGTGTCATTATTGTGGCTACGAAGTCGGCATGCCGTCAACGTGTCCATCGTGCAATAGTAAGAAAATTAAACAGTTCGGATCAGGCACCCAGAAGATCGAGACGGAGTTGTTGAACCGGATTCCGGAGGCGCGCATCATCCGAATGGACCAAGATACGACGTCTCGGAAAGGATCACACGAACAATTGTTACGACGCTTCGAAGAAGGAGAGGCCGACATTTTACTCGGCACTCAAATGATTGCCAAAGGGCTCGACTTCCCAAACGTCACACTCGTCGGGGTACTCGCGGCAGATGCGACGCTCGGGATGCCTGATTTCCGTGCGACCGAGCGGACGTTCCAACTTGTTACCCAAGTGGCGGGGAGAGCCGGTCGTGGAAAACTTCCAGGTGAGGCGTTCGTTCAAACGTACAATCCGGACCATTATGTCATCGAGACAGCGAGTGAACACGACTATGAGACGTTCTTTGCCAAAGAGATGGGTCTTCGTCAAGTCGGGAACCATCCGCCTTACTGGTTTTTGACACTTGTCACGTTCTCAGCAGAAAATCCACTCGTCGCCAAGGCGGAGGCGGAACTGTTCGCATCAGACTTTTTACAGGCGCAAGTGGAGAATAGCCGCTTGAACGGTCCGATGCCTGCCCCGCTGTCAAAATTAAAGAATGCGTATCGTTATCAGGTGTTCATTAAAACGAAACAACCTGAAACGCTCTACGTGGAATTAGCTCGCCTTCAACAAGCAAGAGCGAAAGCGATTAGTAAGAAAGAATATCAAATGAGTATCGATGTGAACCCATACGTATTCATGTGAGGTGGAGAGACATGTATAAAGTAGTAGAAGTACCGAACGATATATTACGCGTAACATGCGAACCGGTAACGAAGTTCGATAAAAAATTGCGTCAAACGGTCGACCGATTGTTTGATACGATGTATGAGTATGATGGAGTCGGTGTTGCGGCACCACAGGTCAACTTGAATCAGCGACTCGCAGTCGTCCATACCGATGATGAGACGGGTCCTCTCGTCTTGATTAATCCTGAGATCATCGAGACGTCAGGACGTGAGGTCGGTCTTGAAGGATGTTTGAGCATCCCGGGCGAATTTGGATTCGTGGAACGCCATGAGTCGATTGTCGTCAAAAATCAGGACTTGAAAGGACGGACACATACCATTCAAGCGAGCGGCTTTTTCGCCCGTGCGATTCAACATGAGATGGATCATTTAGATGGCGTCTTATTCACAGACAAGCTAGCGGTTCCAAACTCTGGAAAAGACAAGCGAATCGTCTTCATGGGAACTCCGACATTTGCGGTATCTGTACTTGAGCGACTGCTCGAAGAAGGATACAATGTCGTAGGTGTCGTCTCGCAACCGGACAAACCGGTCGGACGAAAACGTGAACTGAAACCAACGCCTGTGAAAGAGTGTGCACTCCGTCACGGCATTCCTGTCTTGCAACCTGAGAAAGTTCGCACGGATTATGAAGAAATTTTAGCGTTACGTCCGGACCTCATCGTCACGGCAGCGTATGGTCAAATCGTGCCGACCGAATTACTCGAGGCACCGCCTCACGGAGCAATCAATGTCCATGCCTCGCTACTTCCGAAATATCGTGGAGGTGCCCCGATTCATCAAGCCATCATCGATGGTGAATCGGAAACAGGTGTGACAATCATGTATATGGTCGATAAATTGGACGCAGGTGACATGATTGCCAATACGATTGTTCCGATTGAAGAAATGGATACGGTCGGAACGTTATTTGATAAACTGGCTGTAGCAGGAAGCGATCTTCTCATCCGTACACTTCCAGCTTTCTTAGAAGGATGGATTGAAGCGGTCCCTCAAGATGAGCGGGATGTGACGTTTGCACCGAACATCAGCCGTGAGCGCGAACAAATCGACTGGGGTATGGGTGGGGAAGCCATCTATAATCACATTCGCGGGATGAATCCATTCCCGACTGCCTATTCGATTCTTGACGGCGAACGCGTGAAATTGTTCATGGGAGAGAAGACGACGGGTACAGGTCAACCTGGAGAAGTCGTTCGACTTGAAGAAGACGGATTCGTCGTGGCGACTGGGAACAGCGTTGCCATCAAAGTGACGGACTTACAACCAGCAGGGAAAAAACGAATGGATGGTGCGACCTTCATGCGTGGAGCTGGACAGAAGTTGCGTGTTGGTGACCGATTAGGAGGAACTCATGAACGTACGTGAAGCAGCGCTTGATACGCTGATAAAAATTGAACAAGGCGGCGCGTATTCAACGATTGCCGTCAATGATGCATTAAAACAAAAGAAAGTCGCTCCAAAAGATGTCGGCCTTTATACCGAACTCGTTTATGGGACACTCAGTCGGAAAGGAACGTTGGATTACATCTTAAACGATCGAATCCGTTCGCCGAAGAAGCTCGATAAGTTCGTCCTTCCGCTTCTTCGGATGAGTGTATATCAACTCTTTTACCTCGATAAGGTGCCAGATCGTGCCGTCTTACACGAAGCGGTCGAAATCGCGAAAAAACGGGGACACCATCTCGGAACGAGCAAATTCGTGAACGGGGTGTTACGTAACGTTCTCCGTGAAGGGTTCCCTGATTTTAGCGAGTTGACAGATGCGGAAAGAATCTCGATCGAACATAGTCATCCGAAATGGCTCGTTTCCGATTGGATTGACCTATATGGGGTGGAAACAGCAGAAGCCATCTGTCAATTGAACAATGAGCCGGCTCCTGTCACGGTTCGCGTCAACCGTAAACGAGCGTCTGTCGACGACATGATGAACCGGTTGGCCGACTTAGGTGTCTTGACGTCACGCTCTGAACTATCAAGCGACGGACTCGTCGTCGAATCGGGCAACGTCCA
Source organism: Exiguobacterium sp. MMG028 (assembly GCF_027947425.1). NCBI lineage: Bacteria > Bacillati > Bacillota > Bacilli > Caryophanales > Exiguobacterium > Exiguobacterium sp. MMG028. The sequence goes on along the minus strand of NZ_JAQJIN010000001.1, from coordinate 941,464 downwards.
TTCGACCCCGTTCATTGAGGAAGGCCTCTTATCGATTCAAGATGAGAGCTCGATGCTTGTCGCAGATGCCCTCGGTGTGTCGAAAGATGATCAGATTTTAGACGCATGTGCCGCCCCTGGTGGGAAAGCGATGCACACGGCAGAACGGATGGAGAACGGTTCGCTCACAGCACTCGATTTACATCCACATAAAGCGAAATTGATCGACCAGCAAGCCAAACGTCTTCACATCAATGGAGTGACCGCACTTGCCCTTGATGCTCGTCTGGCAGGTGAACGGTTTGAAAAAGAGAGCTTTGACCGTATTCTTCTGGATGTTCCTTGTTCGGGTCTTGGTGTCATTCGTCGGAAGCCAGATATCAAATGGACGAAAGACAAAGCCCAGTTAGAAAACTTACCGAAGATCCAACGACAAATCATTGATGCCGTATTGCCACTGCTCAAACCAGGTGGTACGCTTGTTTACTCGACATGTACGATTGATCCGTCCGAGAACGAGACGCAGGCTGACTATGTATTGTCAAAAGGATTGGTGTGGGACGAGACGCTAAAAGAACGTCTCCCGCAATCTGTTCGTCCGATCATGGAATCGGACCGTGCTGAATTAAAACTATTACCGACGACATTCGGGACCGACGGCTTCTATATCGCCGCATTTAAGAAAGAGGTATAAAACAATGAATCCAAAAGCAGTAGAAAAGAATCCACTTTTAGGCGCAAAACCGTCACTTTATTCGTTGACGTTCCCTGAACTTGAGGCGTGGGTCGTTGAAGCAGGAGAAAAATCATTCCGTGCGAAACAATTATATGATTGGATGTACGTTAAACGTGTCACGTCATTCGACGATATGACGAACGTTCCAAAGGCACTTCGTGACCAATTAGAAGAATCGTTCCAACTGACAACGTTGAAGGAATTGGTCAAACAAGAATCGCAAGACGGTACAATCAAATTCTTATTCGAACTTCAAGATGGCTATTCAATTGAAACCGTTCTTATGCGTCACGAGTACGGGAACTCCATTTGTGTCACGACACAAGTCGGTTGCCGGATTGGCTGTACGTTCTGTGCCTCAACACTCGGTGGGTTGAAACGTAACTTAGAAGCTGGCGAAATCACGGCACAAGTTCTTGACGTACAGCGTGCTCTAGACGTGACAGGCGAACGTGTTGACTCAATCGTCGTCATGGGAATCGGTGAACCGTTTGATAACTATGATGAGTTGATGCGTTTCTTACGCACGGTCAACCATGATAACGGCCTTAACATCGGTGCCCGTCATATCACGGTATCAACGAGCGGAATCGTTCCAAAAATTTATAAGTTTGCTGATGAAGGTATGCGCATCAACTTCGCCATCTCTCTTCATGCGGCTTCGACAGAACTACGTACACGTCTCATGCCGATCAACCGTGCGTTTGACTTGAACAAGTTGATGGATGCCGTCCGTTACTATACGGAGAAGAGCGGTCGTCGCATCACGTTCGAATACGGATTGTTTGGTGGCGTCAACGATACGGAAGACCATGCCCACGAATTGGCTGACTTGTTGAAAGGCATCAAATGTCACGTCAACTTGATCCCAGTCAACCACGTATTGGAACGCGACTACGTACGCACACCGAGAGCTCAGATCTTTGCCTTCGAAAAAGTGCTCAAAGACCGCAATGTGAACGTGACGATTCGTCGCGAACAAGGTTCGGATATCGATGCTGCTTGTGGGCAACTTCGAGCGAAGGAGCGCGAACAAGAAACGAGGTAATCAGAAAGATGGAATTAGCATTTCGAACAGATCGTGGACAAGTACGCACACAAAATGAAGATGCAGTTTTAATCTTAGGCGATGCCTTTTCAGGAATTGCGCTCGTTGCCGACGGAATGGGTGGACATGCAGCGGGAGAGGTCGCGAGTCAAATCGTGATTGAAGAGTTTCGGCGGGCTTTCCCGTCTCTCCCGTCGACCCCTGTCGACATCGAACAATGGTTCCGCCATCACATTCACTTGGCGAATGAACAAGTGTTGCAGTTTGCGAAACAGTCGAATCTCGTCATGATGGGAACGACTGTGGCGGCCGTTTGTTGGAACGGTGAGACGGTTGTCATCGTTCATATCGGCGATAGCCGTGTCTATGCCCTGCAAGCGAACGAATTACGACGTCTTACAGAAGACCATTCTTACGTCAACGTGCTCAAACAGCTCGGTGAATTGACGGAAGAAGAGATGCGCGTTCATCCGAAGCGAAATGTCATCACCCGAGCGATCGGTTCAAGCGAACAAGTCGAGCCTGACGTACAAGTGCTCGCTGACCCTGAGTTTGAAGTGATTTTAATTTGTACGGATGGATTGACGACACATCTGACCGATGGGGCGATTCAACACGTTTTACAACAAGCTGTATCGGCTGATCAAAAAGCAGATCAACTGATTGCGGAAGCCAACCAATTGGGAGGGAGCGACAACATTACGGTCGCCCTCGTTCAATTCACTGATAGAAAGAGAGGATGAATCCGATGCGAAGCGGAGAACGAATCAACGATCGTTATCGGATCGAACAACAAATCGGCAGCGGAGGCATGGCAAATGTCTACCGGGCTCATGACGAGATTTTAAACCGAACCGTCGCCATCAAGGTGTTGCGATCTGAATTCTCACATAACGAACAATTTATACGTCGGTTCGAGCGAGAAGCCCATGCGGCTACGAGTCTGAACCATCCGAATATCGTCGCAATCTACGACGTCGGCGATGAAGATGATTTATACTATATCGTCATGGAGCACGTCGATGGCGTGACGTTAAAACAATATTTGCAGGAAGAATACATATCTGTCGATGAGGCGTTGCGCATCATGGGACAGATTTGTGATGCGATTGACCACGCCCATGCGAACCGAATCATTCACCGGGATATCAAACCACAGAATATGATGATCGATCAGCATGGAAACGTGAAGGTGACCGATTTTGGGATTGCTGTGGCGATGTCGAATGCGACGTTGACGCATACGATGTCTGTCCTTGGCTCTGTCCATTACTTCTCACCTGAGCAAGCTCGTGGGAAATTTGCGGATGAAAAATCGGACATTTACTCGCTCGGTGCGGTCCTTTATGAATTGTTGACAGGTCGTGTACCGTTCATCGGCGAGACGCCGGTCGCTGTTGCGCTTCAACATTTGCAAGATGACCCGATTCGACCGATGGACTTAAATCCGAATATCCCACAAGCGCTTGAGAACTGTGTCATGCAAGCCTTGTCAAAATCACCTGGTGCTCGTCATGCATCGGTCGCAGCCTTTAAAAAAGATTGCATGACCGCGTTGAGCCGCGAACGAGCCAATGAACCGAGACGACTCTCGGCAAATCAAGACGAGTTCGACCAGACGCTCGTCATGGCACCGGTTATGCCGGAAGAAAAACAAGATGTTCCGGTTACACCAGCACCGGTCACGCCACCAAAAGAACAGGAACCAGAAGAGGTTCCTGTGAAAAAGAAGAAACGAAAATGGTGGATTTGGATTCTACTCATCGTTCTATTGATTGGTGGAAGCATTGCCGCTTACGTGGTCGCTGATGAGATGTCACGTTCGGTCGTGCCGGATGTCGTCGGTATGAGTATCGGGGATGCGACGACAGAACTTGAAGCTTCCGGGTTTGTCGTCGAAGTGACAGAGCGGGCGAGCGATGACATCGCGGAGGGTGAGGTCATTTCGCAAAATCCACAAGAAGGACGTAAACCGAAACGTGGAACGACCGTGACGATTGTCGTATCGGCCGGGAAAGAGACAGTCGAAATGCCGAATGTAGAAGGTCTTTCGCAAACTGCCGCCGAACGTATGCTGAAAGACTTGGCATTCAGCGACCTTGAAATCACAACAGAAGCTTCCGAAACGGTGAATAACGGAGATGTGATTTCCCAATCGGTTGACCCAGGTGAAGAGGTCGTTCCTTCAGAGGTGACGGTCACACTCGTCGTGTCGACAGGGAGCAATAAAGTGGAACTATCGAACCTTGCTGGGTATACGTTCGACGAAGCATCCATTTATGCTGAACAGAACAAACTGAAAATCGTAAAGCGGGATGAATTTTCGACAAGTGTTCCAAAAGGTCAGATCATCCGTCAACTTCCGACAGCCGGGACAGCAGTCGACCCGGGAACTGAGCTCACGGTCATCGTATCGGAAGGCGTTGAACCGACCGATATTTCAATTGAACGTGAAGTGGCTGTGGAAGTCGAACAGCCGGACAAAGACAAGAAACCGAAGACGGTAGAAGTCGTGATTCGTACGGTTGACGCACGCGGTGAGATTGAGGTGCTTCGTGATCAAATCACAGAGACGACAACGTATTCATATACGCTCGTCATTGCCCCTGACGAAGTCGGGACGGCGACGATTGAAGTCGATGGAGAGATTGTTCGAACAGATTCAGTCACATATGCACAAGCTGAAGAGGCACAATAAAGAGGTGACGGAGTCGTCACCTCTTTTTTAAAGGAGGTAGTCATAATGAAAGGAACAATCATTCGCCTTCAAGGCGGGTTTTACGATGTGATGACCGAGACGAATCAAGAGATTCGTTGTCGGGCTAGAGGGAACTTTCGAAAGCGCAACATCTCACCTGTCGTCGGCGACGATGTGGTGATTCAAGATCAAGAAGATGGAACCGGCTATATTTTAGAAGTGGAAGAGCGTCAAAACCACCTCGTTCGCCCGCCGATTGCAAATATCGATCAGGCGTTTCTCCTCTTTTCCGTAAAAGAACCGGCGTTTTCGTATCATTTGCTCGACCGTTTCCTCGTCCTCATTGAATCGAAACAGGTTCATCCGATCATCGTCTTGACGAAGATGGACTTGCTTGATGAACATGAAGTCGAGCCGATTCGGGAGGCGGTTGCACGCTATCGCGCCATCGGGTATGAGGTGATTGAGACATCGACGGAGCATGCGCGCGGAGTGGATCAAGTACGCGGGCTCTTCGAAGGGAAGACGAGTGTCTTCGCCGGTCAGACCGGTGTCGGAAAAAGTTCGTTACTCAACGCCGTCGCACCAGAGCTCGAGTTGGCGACAGGGAAAATCTCTAAATCACTCGGTCGAGGGAAGCATACGACGCGTCACGTGACGCTGATTCAATTAGCGGATGGGCTGGTTGCTGACACACCTGGATTTTCAAGCTTGGAGTTTCCGCAAGAACTTGAGGCGGACGAACTCAGATGGTGTTTTCCTGAGTTCGTGGAACGCCATGACGATTGTAAGTTCCGCGGATGTGCTCACCTCAATGAACCGGGATGTGCCATCAAACAAGGCGTTGAAAATGGTGAAATCGCTTCAACACGGTACGAGAATTATGTTACCTTTATGGAGGAGTTAAACGATCGAAAACGGAGGTATTGACAGATGATTAAAATTGCACCATCTATTTTAGCGGCCGACTTTGCCAATTTGGAGGCTGAAGTGAAAGCTGTTCAAGAAGCGGGAGCGGACTATATTCATTTTGACGTCATGGACGGGCAGTTCGTACCGAACATCTCGATTGGTCTACCCGTACTCGCAAGCTTGCGTAAAAAATCAGACATGGTCCTTGATGTGCATTTGATGATTGACCAACCGGAACGCTACGTCGAAGACTTTGTGAAGGCAGGAGCGGACATCGTCACCGTTCACGTGGAAGCGACAAACCATTTGCATCGCGTCTTGCAACAAATCAAAGCGGCAGGTGCAAAATGTGGAGTCGTCTTGAATCCACATACACCACTCTCGACGATTGAGCACGTGCTTGCGGACGTCGACATGGTATTGCTCATGACCGTCAACCCAGGGTTCGGGGGACAAGCCTTCATCGAATCGGTCGTACCGAAAATTTCAGCACTCAGTCAGCTCCGCCAAGACCGTCAGCTTGATTTTGAGATTGAAATCGATGGTGGTGTCAACGCGGAAACGGCAAAACATTGCATCGACGCAGGGGCTGATGTCCTTGTTGCGGGATCAGCCATCTATAATCAACCAGATTATAAAGCAGCCATCGATAGCATTCGTGGCGCATCTCGTGTATAATCGACGATAGAACAACAAGATAGAGTCGCAAGGGGTGTCACATGATGTGGCTGAGAGGCATACGCTAACCCTTTGAACCTGTTCCGTTCACACGGACGTAGGGATGTGGCGAAAATGCACGTTGCGAATCCAAGCAGCATGGCGTTTACGTCATGCTGCTTTTTGTCGTTCAACCAAATAAAGGAGGAAGAAAGATGAAATCACGTTTCAAATTACAAGCGCTCATTGAAATTTCATTGTTTGCAGCGCTCGGGCTCATTTTTGATTTGCTCATTCCATACCGTTTGCCACAAGGGGGATCCATCAGTTTAGCGATGCTCCCGATCTTTGTGATGGCATTCCGCCACGGACTAAAAGGTGGTCTCGCGACAGGTGCCCTCGTTGGGACACTCCAACTCTTGTTCGGTGCCTATATTTTCACGCCCGTACAATTCTTGCTCGACTATACGGTCGCTTATGGTCTCGTCGGAATGGCCGGCGTTTTCGCGGGGCGTGTGAAGCAAGCTGCGAGCAACGGGGCGACGAAGACGCTTGCCACATATTTAGTACTCGGGGCGCTCCTTGGTTCGATGTTACGATACGCGGCGCACGTCATCTCGGGAATTGTCTTCTTTGCTAAATATGCAGAAGGTCCGGTCGTCGCCTATTCACTCGGCTACAATGCTACGTATATGGCACCATCCTTTGTCATCTCAGCCATCGTGTTGGTGCTCCTCTTCACGACAGCACCACGTTTCACGCGTGTGGCGACACGGGATCTCCGTCAATGAATATATTGATTGTCGCGGCGAGTCCGGAACCCATTCCGGACTTACCGCGTGATGCCGATTTTGTCATCGGTGTCGATGGTGGATATCAAAGATTATTAGATGAAGGGATCATGCCAGACGTCGTGGTCGGGGATTTTGATTCGTTTAAAGGACTACCGCCTGAGGAGGCGCTACGCTATCCTTCGGAGAAAGACGTGACGGACTTAGAGATTGCACTAGCGTTCGCGAGAGAACGCGGGGCGACACGGATGGATGTATATGGTGGCTTAGGCGGACGCATCGATATGACGTTTGCGAACGTCGGCTTACTTGAAGCGTATCCGGAGATGGTTCTTCACGGAGAAGGTCAAACGGTTTATCTCGTGAGAACAGGTAGCGAGGTCATTATGAAGCGAGACGGGCACTATCTTTCCTTCATGCCTTGGAAGACGGCCACGATCTCGATTGAAGGTGTCAAATATCCACTCGACCATCATGAGGTCAAGAGTGGGGAGGCGTTGACGATTTCGAATGAATGGATCGAAGCGTCTGCCCGATTGACGGTCCATCAAGGAATGGTTCTCGTCATGATCATCAAAAAATAAGCAAAAAAAAATCCCATCGGCGAATGCCGCTGGGATTTATTCGTTCGTGTATAAGTATTATACGCGTTCAACGAGACCTGATTTAAGTGCGCGAGCTGAAACCCAAACGCGTTTCGGTTTACCGTCAACGAGAATACGAACTTTTTGTACGTTTACACCCCAAGTACGTTTTGTCTTGTTGAGTGCGTGCGAACGGTTGTTACCTGATTTAGGTGATTTACCTGTTACGTAGCATTTACGTGCCATGCGTTTCCCCTCCTTTTTTATGTGGGTTCGTCCTAATAGACACTCGTTTATATTAGCACGGCTTTTTTCCCGATGCAACTAGAAAATCGTACCATGACAAGAAAAAAACTTGACATTACTCTCAAGGATTTGAATAATGAATGAGGTTATCGCGTTAATTGACCGAGTTTCTGGAGCAGGTTCTTTTAATAACTAGGTACTTATTGTAGAATGTACATTAGGAATCATTCCGAATAAAGGAGGCTACTCCATATGGCAATTGAAATGAAGACAACATATGGCAATATTGACATCACAAGTGACGTCATCGCGACACTCGCAGGTGGTGCAGCGATGGAATGCTTCGGTGTGGTCGGCATGGCTTCACAAGCACAATTAAAAGACGGCATTGCTGAATTGTTAAAACGTGAAAATTACGCGCGTGGTGTCGTCGTACGTCAAGAAGACGAAGACGTACATATCGACATGCACATCATTGTAAGCTACGGAACGAAAGTATCTGAAGTTGCATACAACGTTCAGAGCCGAGTGAAGTATACGCTCGGAGAAACTTTAGGATTAAACGTTTCGTCGGTAAATATATTCGTTCAAGGCGTTCGTCTGACGAATGACTGACGAAAACGGAGGAGGATTTGGTGTGGGTTTAAAACGTTTAGATGGATTGGCGCTCTCAAACATGATCGCGAACGGAGCGGCCAACTTGAGCCAAAACGCAGATTATGTGGATTCGCTTAACGTCTTCCCGGTTCCAGACGGAGATACGGGAACGAACATGAACTTGACGATGACGTCGGGTGCGAAAGAAGTAGCAGCGATGAACTCATCAGATATCGCAGAGGTGTCATCGAAGTTTGCTCGTGGACTACTTATGGGAGCACGAGGAAACTCAGGCGTTATTTTAAGTCAGTTGTTCCGTGGATTCGGTAAAGCGGTTGAAGGCAAAGCGGAACTGACAACGGTTGATTTTGCAGAGGCGCTCAAGCGCGGTGTCGACACGGCATACAAGGCGGTTATGAAACCGGTTGAAGGAACGATTTTGACGGTTGCTCGTGAAGCGGCCGACGAAGCGCTTCTTGCGTCAGAGTCGACAAGTGATTTCACTGAATTTATGAAACGTGTCATCGTAGAAGCGAAAGCATCGTTAGACCGTACACCGGACTTGTTGCCGGTATTAAAAGAAGTCGGCGTCGTCGACTCAGGCGGTCAAGGTCTTCTCGTCATCTACGAAGGATTCCTTGCAAGCCTTGAAGGAAAAGAACTCGAGAAACCACATGCACCTGTCATGGATGCGTTGATCGAGGCAGAACATCATGCCCATGCTGCACAAGGATTCATGTCAACAGAAGACATTGAATTCGGCTACTGCACGGAAATCATGGTTCGTTTCCAAGACGATAAGTTAAAGGATGCGCCGTTCAATGAAGACGCATTCCGTAACGAATTGTCAGAACTAGGAGATTCTCTCCTTGTCGTCGCGGACGAAGAACTCTTAAAAGTTCACGTTCACGTCGAGACTCCAGGTGAGGTCATCACGAAAGGTCAGCGTTTCGGTGAACTCGTTGCAGTCAAAATCGAGAACATGCGTCAACAACACTCGACAATCCTTGAAGAAGAACACGGCGCAAATCAGCACGGTGTTCAACAGGCCGAGAAGCCAAAAGCACCATTTGCGATCGTAACGGTGGCAATGGGTGAAGGTGTCAGTGAATTGTTCCGTTCGCTTGGGGCGGCACATGTTATCGAAGGCGGTCAGACGATGAACCCATCGACAGAAGATATCGTCAAGGCGATTGAATCTGCACATGCGGAACATGTCTTTATCTTCCCGAACAACTCAAACATCATCATGGCTGCTGAGCAAGCGGCGTCTGTCGCACCATGCGGCGTCTCTGTCATCCCGACGAAGACGGTCCCACAAGGTCTTGCGGCTGCAATCGCCTTCAACCCAGAGGCGGATGTCGAGATGAACGAACAAGCGATGAAAGCGGCTGCCGCGACTGTGAAGTCTGGTCAAGTCACTTACGCTGTTCGTGATACGAGCATCGATGGCGTGGAAATCAAGAAAGACGAGCATATGGCGATTGCAGAGAAGAAAATTGTTTCTTCATCGACGTCAAGCCTCGAAGCGGCTAAGAAATTGGTCGATGCACTCGTCGAAGCAGACGATGAAATCATCACGATCTTAACAGGTGAAGGTTCATCTGAATCAGACGTGGAAGCGTTGACGTCATATATTGAATCTGTAAATGATGAGATTGAGATTGAAGTACACGACGGCAAACAACCGCTTTACTCTTATATTTTTAGTGTGGAATAAGCTGTTTCAAGTCCCTACCTTCTGTATAATGAAGGTAGGGATTTTTGAAAGGGGGAAAATGAAGTGAAATATCGTAGTGTGTTTGACATTATTGGTCCTGTCATGGTCGGGCCATCGAGTTCACATACAGCCGGTGCCGCACGCATCGGGCTGATGGCAGGGAAGTTATTTGGGCGAACGCCCCGCACCGCGCGCATCACGTTTTACGGATCGTTTGCGGACACGTATCGGGGTCACGGTACGGATGTCGCGATCGTCGGTGGGATTATGGGATTCGATACGTTTGACTTGCGAATCCCACAGGCGTTAGACATCGCCCGTGAAAAAGGGATCGAGGTCATCTTTGAGACGAGTGACTTGTTGACGGATCATCCGAATACAGCCCGTGTCTTACTCGAAGATGAGTTTGGGACATTTGAAATCGTCGGGATTTCAATCGGTGGGGGAACGATTGAGATTACGGAACTAAATGGGTTCCCGTTGAAATTGACAGGTGGGGGACCTGCGCTCGTCGTCTTGCATCATGACCGATTCGGCGCCATCGCTGCAGTGACCGGCGTCTTGGCGAATCATCAATTGAACATCGGGCATATGGAAGTGAGTCGCCACGAAAAAGGAATGCAAGCGTTGATGGCGATTGAGATTGATGAAACGATTCCTGCTGAAGTGATCGCAGAACTGGAACGGTTACCGCAAATCGAACGGATAGCTATTTTTGGGGAATAAGGAGAATGTGAGATGTTTAAATCAGTAAAAGAGTTAGTGACGATTGCCACAGAACGAGGCATCCCTATTTCTGAAGTCATGATCGAACAAGAGATGCACGTCAGACGCTCGAGTCGGGAGGACATCATCGGGATGATGGACCGAAACCTCGAGGTCATGGAAGAAGCGGTTGAACGCGCCCTTCAAGGTGTTACATCGGTGACAGGATTGACGGGGAACGATGCCGTACTCATGCAAGAGTATATCCAATCAGGTAAATCACTTGCTGGAGACCTCATTTTAGATGCCGTGTCAAAAGCAATCGGGACGAACGAAGTGAATGCGGCGATGGGACGGATTTGTGCGACACCGACTGCGGGGAGTGCAGGCGTCGTACCTGGAACGTTATTCGCTGTGAAAGACCGTCTCGAGATGGACCGCGATGCGATGATTCGTTACTTGTTCACGTCAGGTGCTTTCGGTTTTGTTGTGGCGAACAACGCCTCGATCTCGGGAGCGGCAGGTGGCTGCCAGGCAGAGGTCGGTTCAGCGACCGGAATGGCTGCAGCCGCCATCGTCGAAGCAGCCGGCGGGACACCGGACCAATCGGCGACGGCATTCGCGATCGCCCTTAAGAACATGCTCGGTCTCGTCTGTGACCCGGTGGCAGGACTCGTTGAAGTCCCATGTGTAAAACGAAACGCCATGGGTGGTGCCAATGCCATTGTCGCAGCGGACATGGCCCTCGCGGGAATCACATCACGCATTCCTTGTGACGAAGTCATTTCAGCGATGCATGAAGTCGGTCAAATGATGCCGACTGCATTGAAAGAGACGGCGAAAGGTGGACTGGCGAATACGCCGACGGCTCGTCGCCTCGAACGAAATATATTTGGAGCGAAAGAAGATGCAAAACAATGAACGACTGACGACTCTGAAAGGAGTCGGGCCGGAGATGGCCAAAAAACTAGAAGTGATGGGACTTGTTCGAATCGAGGACGTGCTAGAGCACGTCCCGTTTCGTTATGAGAATTATAATAGTGGGACCGTAACGACTGCCGTTCATGGTGACCTGGTCAAGTGGAGTGGGACGGTTCAAGCAGAACCACTCGTTCGCTACTATAGTAAAGGCAAGAATCGACTTCAGTTCAGATTATTGCTAGAAGAACGATATGCGGTCCAAGTGACGATGTTTAACCGTGCATTTTATAAAGAGAAGTTAGCAATCGGCGAGACCGTCACGGTCAAAGGGAAATGGGACATGAATCGGATGACGATCAGCGCGACCGACCTCGAATTTGGTGCTCCGTCAGGCGGACTTCAACCGATCTATTCATTACGAGCGGGACTGACGCAAAAGAACTTTAGTCGGATCGTCAAGTTAGCATTTGAACAAGTGAGCGAGCTTCCGGAGCGTGTACCGCCGTCCATACGGGCCAGGTATCGACTTGAGGATCGGATGGATATGCTACGTGGTATGCATTTTCCAGATAGCGTGGAAACGTATAAGCAGGCGAGACGGAGTTATGTTTATGAAGAATGTCTCATGTATCAATTGAAACTGCAGGCGTTTCGGAAAATGGAGCGGTCAGGAAACGGTCGGGCCCTTCAACTTGATAAACATCAACTGAACGAGTTCGTCAAACGACTCGCATTCCCGTTGACGGGAGCCCAAACACGGGTCATCCGTGAAATTGTATCCGATTTGGAGAAGCCAGAACGGATGAACCGATTGCTACAAGGGGATGTCGGGAGCGGGAAGACCGTCGTTGCCGCGATTGCCTTGTATGCGACCGTCATGGCTGGGTATCAAGGGGCATTGATGGTGCCGACCGAGATTTTAGCAGAACAACATGCGACATCTTTACAGGAATTGTTCGAACCGTTCGGTATCACGATTGCCCTCTTGACGAGCTCAGTGAAAGGGAAAGCGCGAGAAGCGCTACTATCGGCAATCCAATCAGGAGACGTCGACATCATCGTGGGAACACATGCCCTCATTCAAGGCCCCGTCGAGTTTTCGAACTTACATTTGGCGATCACGGACGAACAACATCGATTCGGTGTCGAACAACGAAAGAAACTTCGCGATAAAGCGGAATTTGCGGACGTCTTATATATGACCGCGACTCCGATTCCGAGGACACTTGCTATCAGCGCCTTCGGAGAGATGGACGTCTCGACAATCGATGAGATGCCGAAAGGCCGAAAACCAATTGAAACGTACTGGGCGAAGCAAGACCAAATTGACCGTGTCCATTCAATGGTCGACCGTGAACTGTCTCTCGGTCGTCAAGCATATGTGATCGCACCACTCATCGAGGAGTCAGATACGCTCGAGGTCGAAAGTGCGACAGCTTTGTATGAACTTTTGAAAGAACGGTTTCCGAACTATTCAGTAGGGCTGATGCACGGAAAGCTGTCGAGCGCAGAAAAGGACGACGTGATGAAGTCATTTGCTGACAATGCGACGCAAATTCTCGTATCGACGACAGTCGTCGAAGTCGGGGTGAACGTTCCGAACGCTTCACTCATCATCATCCATGACGCCGAGCGTTTCGGTCTCGCGCAATTACACCAGCTACGTGGCCGCGTCGGTCGTGGTGCCCATCAATCGTTCTGTATCCTCGTCGGGGACCCGAAGTCAGATGTCGGGAAAGTACGACTGAAAACGATGACAGAGACGAACGATGGATTCGTATTGGCAGAGAAAGATTTAGAGTTACGTGGTGCCGGTGATTTCTTTGGTACCGCGCAAAGCGGTCTTCCGAGCTTCCGGGCCGCAGATCCCGTTCTCGATTTGAAAGTGATGGAAGTGGCCATGCAAGATGCCGTGAAACTTCTCGGAAGCGACGCATTTTGGCATGACGCCCAATATGAAGGGTTACGTGGCTATTTGAAACAACTCGACCTTCTCGTTGGGGAAAGGTTAGAATAATACTTGAAAATGACGACTAAAGAATATATACTGCTATTAGTACCAGGTATTAAGTTCTTTAGTGATTAGTTTAGGAGGGAACTGAATGCGGGTACCTAAGAAAGAGCGGCAACGCTTGTTACAAGAAACGATTGAGCGCAACCCGTTCATCAAAGACGAAGAACTATCAAAACAGTTTTCCGTCAGCATCCAGACGATTCGGCTCGACCGGATGGAATTAAAAATTCCGGAAGTGAGGGAACGAATCAAACATGTGGCTTCCGAGCACCTCGATGAAGTCAAATCGCTTTCAATGAGCGAGGTCATCGGTGATATGATTGACTTGAAACTCGATGACTCTGCGATTTCTGTCCTCGATATAGAAAAAGAACACGTCTTTAGCCGCAATGAGATTGCACGTGGACACGTCCTGTTCGCGCAAGCCAACTCGTTAGCGGTGGCGCTCATCAATGATGAATTGGCGTTGACCACTAAAGCGGAGATCCGGTTTAGTCGCCAGGTTCATCTTGGAGAGCGAGTCGTTGCCAAGGCTCGTGTGATGAAGCTAAGAGGGGACGGGAGAACAGACGTCACGGTCGAAAGTTATGTCGGTGAGGAGCGCGTTTTTGAAGGCGACTTCACGATTTACCGACGTGGTGAGGAGGAACAAGCATGAAATTAGCAATTGATGCAATGGGTGGCGATCACGCACCGAAAGCAATCGTAGAAGGTGTGAAACGGTTCGTCGAACAATATCCGAATGAACCGATGGAACTCTTTTTAGTCGGTGACGAGGTGAAAATTGCCTCTTATGGATTTGACGATCCTCGTGTGACGGTCGTTCCAGCAAGTGAAATCATTACAGGTGAGGATGAGCCTGTTCGTGCGGTCCGCCGCAAAAAGGACAGCTCGCTCGTCGTAGCAGCAAACCTTGTTAAAGAGGGGAAAGCGGATGCTCTCGTGTCTGCCGGGAACACCGGCGCCTTGATGGCAGCTTCTCTCTTCGTCATCGGACGAATCCCAGGAATCGAGCGTCCGGCACTATCTCCGACGTTCCCTACATATACAGGTAGTGGTGTCGTCGTGCTGGATGTCGGAGCGAATCCGGATGCGAAAGCGGAACATCTTGTGGATTATGCAATCATGGGTTCACTGTATGCAGAACATGTCCGTGGCATCAATTCACCACGTGTCGCCCTTCTCAATATCGGGACGGAAGCCGGAAAAGGAAATGCGCTCACGAAAGAAGCATTCCCCCTCCTTGAACAGGCCCCTGTCCACTTTGTCGGGAATGTCGAAGCGCGGGAAGCGATGTCAGGGGACGTGGACGTCATCGTGACGGAAGGATTTGCCGGAAACATCTTGTTAAAAGGTGTAGAAGGCTCATCAGCGATGCTCATGAAGATGATGAAAGAACAATTCACGAGCAACCTTGTATCAAAACTTGCCGCTCTCATCTTAAAACCGAAATTAAGACGATTGAAAGAAACGCTTGATTATCGTGAACATGGGGGAGCCGGATTATTCGGGATCAATGCGCCTGTCATCAAGGCGCACGGATCGAGCGACGCACTTGCGATTGCGAGTGCGTTGAAACAAGCGAAGATCATGGTAGACCACGATGTCGTCGATAAAATCAAGCGTGCCAAAGCGATAGACTAAGCGAAAGCAGGTGAGGACATGGGGAAAGTAGCATGGGTGTTCCCAGGACAAGGCTCTCAAGCCGTCGGAATGGGACAGACCTTTTTAGACCAACCTGAAGCCCTTCAGGCAATCGGGCGTCGACTCGGATTTGACCTTCTTGAAGTCATGTCTGCCGGGTCGAAAGAAGACCTACAAGAAACAGAAGTCGCACAACCAGCAATCGTGGCACATGCCTCGTTGCTTGCACAAGCCTATGCATCAAACGGTGCGACACCAGATGTCGTCATCGGACATAGCGTAGGAGAATATGCGGCGCTCGTCTCAGCGGGGGTCATCGATTTAGAAGAGGCGACCGTGCTCGTTCGAGAACGTGGTAATTTGATGTCTTCTGTGAAAGACGGAACGATGGCGGCAGTCGTCGGAATGACCGATCTTCAAGAAGCACTTCATATCACTGAAAAAATTAGTGCGAGTGGGGACTTGGTTCAAATCGCTAACTTGAACTGCCCTGGTCAGTTTGTCATTTCCGGGCAGATCGATGCGGTCGAACAGGCGAGTGTAGAATTGAAGGCAGCCGGCGCGAAACGGGTATTACCGTTAAACGTCTCCGGTGCGTTCCACAGTTCATATATGATGCCGGTGGCGACACGTTTCCAAGGTGTCCTCGCCTCATCACCGTTCCAAGAAGCGTCTGTCGATTTCATTTCGAACGTGGATGCGGCTGTGCATCGTGATCCGGAACATCTAAAGGCGTTGTTGACGAAACAACTGTATTCGTCGGTTCGTTTTGAAGAATGTGTTCGAAAAGCGATTGCAGACGGGGTAGACACGTTCATCGAATTCGGTCCATCGTCACCACTTTCAGGGTTGATTAAACGAATCGATTCGAATGTATCGATTCAAAAGGCGACCACGTTGGAAGAAGTCGCCTCGTTAGGAGGAGAAGTTCGTGCATGATCAAGTAGCGATCGTGACTGGCGCGTCCCGTGGAATCGGTGCGGCCATCGCGAAACGTTTAGGGGAAGACGGCTTCCGTGTCGTCGTGAATTACTCGGGTAGTGAAGAAAAAGCAAACGCTGTCGTGGCATCCATCATTGAAGCAGGTGGCGAAGCTACGGCCGTGAAGGCAGACGTCTCAAACGCTGACGACGTTAAAGCACTCGTCAAGACGACGGTCGATACGTATGGACGCGTCGATTGTCTTGTGAACAACGCTGGCATCACACGTGACGGGTTACTCATGCGGATGAAAGAAGCGGACTTCAATGACGTCTTATCGACGAACTTGAAAGGCGCGTTCCTCACATCGCAAGCGGTCACACGTTCGTTGCTCAAATCAAAATCGGGGCGAATCATCAATATCGCCTCAGTCGTCGGAATCACTGGGAACGCCGGACAAGCAAACTATGCGGCTGCGAAAGCAGGGTTGATCGGGTTGACGAAATCAGTGGCACGCGAACTCGCAGGTCGTCATGTGACGGTCAATGCCGTTTGTCCTGGTTTTATCCAAACCGATATGACCGATGCCTTGACAGATGAACAGCGGAACGCTACACTCGAGCAAATTCCGTTTAATCGTTTCGGACAAGTCGAAGATGTGGCGAACCTCGTCTCATTCCTAGCATCTGAACAAGCCGCTTACGTGACGGGTCAGACGATTGCCGTCGATGGCGGCATGACGATGGCGTAAAAGAGAACTTTACCAATAGACAGACATTTAATATACTTACATTTGGAGGGATTTTATCATGACAAAAGAACAAATTTTAGTAGACGTACAAGAAGCAGTAGCAGAGAAGCTCGGGAAAGACATTTCTGAGATCACTGCAGAGAAATCGTTCAAGGACGACCTTGGCGCTGACTCGCTTGAAGTAATGGAAATGGTGATGGACCTCGAAGACAAATTCGACATCACGATTGAAGACGAAGACGCTGAGAAGCTCGCAACTGTTGGCGACGTAGTAGCGTACATCGAAACAAAAGTGTAATCAAGCCATCCCACCGCTCGGCTCCGAGCGGTGGGCTTGTGCTTATTCATGGAGGGAACTATGACAAAAGACAAACGACGGTTTGACCGTCAAGGGTCGGCGCAACGGCGCCGGCGTCAGGAAATGGAACGGGCACGCATCTTAGAATTATTCAAGTCATTAGAAGAACGTTTAGACGTTCAGTTTTCGAATCACGACTTGCTCATGCAGGCGTTCACACACTCTTCTTATGTGAATGAACAACGTGGATTACGAAAAGATAATGAACGCTTAGAATTTTTGGGGGATGCCGTGTTAGAATTGACCGTATCCCGCTTTCTATATGAGACTTATCCGGAGCGCTCCGAGGGGGAATTAACGAAATTACGGGCGGCGATCGTTTGCGAACCGTCACTCGTGAATTTTGCGGAGGCCTATGCTTTCTCTGACTTCATCTTGCTTGGAAAAGGTGAAGAGTTGACCGGTGGACGAAAACGTCCGGCACTACTTGCCGATGTCTTCGAATCCTATATCGGTGCTCTTTATTTAGACCAAGGGATTGAGGCAGTCGAACGATTCCTCGCCGAAGCGGTTTTTCCGAAAGTCTTAGCGGGTGTATTTGAAGAACAGACCGATTTCAAGAGCCAGTTGCAGGAGAGTGTGCAACGGGAAGGCTTAGGTCCGGTCACGTATGAAATCATCGAGGAGCGAGGACCGGCGCATAGCCGTGAATTCGTTGCCCATGCACGCCTCAGTGACGACATTGTCGGAGAAGGAGTCGGGCGCTCTAAAAAAGAAGCCGAGCAGTTGGCGGCTAAAGAAGCGCTCATCGCGTTCAATCGACGTTACGCTGATCTATAAACAAAAAGGAGTGGACCATTCACAATGGTTCCACTCCTTTTTCATGTCAATTGACCGAGTTCTTCGACAATCCCGTCGACTTCCGATAAAGAGAGGGAAGAACGTGTCATTACGTACTCGTAAATCTCTTTCACCGCTGATGGGTCAGCCGCATTATATTCTTCCGCCTTGATTGCACCGCGGTTAATAATGTTCATTTTGTCTAAAATCGCTTCAATCATCTGTTCATTCGTCATCTGTATTCCCCTTTCTACAGTTCTTTTAAGAATAGCATGATTCTGTCATTTTGACGAACTGTTAACTGTGGTAAAATATACAGATGAATGCTTACTGCGGATAGGATGGTCACGATGCACTTAAAACGAATCGAACTCGCTGGCTTTAAATCATTTGCCAAGCGAATTGAATTAGATTTCCGTCCCGGCGTCACGGCTGTAGTAGGGCCGAACGGAAGCGGAAAATCCAATATATCGGACGCTGTTCGCTGGGTACTTGGAGAACAGTCGGCCAAATCACTTCGCGGTGCCAAGATGGAAGACGTCATCTTTGCCGGAAGTGAAGGTGAGAATCACCGAAACGTCGCGGAGGTCACGCTCGTCCTCGATAATCGCGACGAACAGTTACGTCTCCCTTATGAAGAAGTGAGTGTGACCCGTCGCGTGACCCGAAGTGGGGACAGCGACTATTTTATGAATAAAAAACCATGTCGTCTAAAAGACGTCATTGACCTCTTTTTAGACACAGGTCTTTCCCGGGATGCATTCGCAATCATCGGGCAAGGTCGAGTCGAACAAGTCATTTCCGGGAAGCCGGAAGACCGCCGTGCCGTCATCGAAGAGGCGGCGGGTGTCCTCAAGTATCGCCAGCGTAAAAAACAGGCTGAGCGTAAATTGCAAGACACTGAATTGAACTTGTCACGTGTCGACGACATTTTGTTTGAATTGGCTGACCGGGTGGAACCACTTCGTGAGCAGGCGGCGCTCGCTCGGGAATATACAGTGGCAAAAGCCCGTCATGACGAGCTCGAGACGGGGATCATGGGTGCCGAAATTCAGTTGCTCCAACAAGAAATTGAACAAGTGACGGTACGTCATACAGAATCAATCAAGCAATTATCGGATTGTGATCGTTCGGTACAACACCTCACGGAGGAACGTACTCAACTTGAGGCTACGCTATCGACCCTTCGTGACGAGTTATCCGAGATGAACCAAAAAGAGCGCGAACAGTCGACGTATGTCGAACGTTTGACCGGTGACATCAAGCTCGCGAAAGCACAAGAAGAGCATGGAGCCGAGATGAAAGAGCGTCTCGTCCGTCAACGTGAAGAAGTGAGCGCCGAGATGGAAGAGCTAGAGACTCGACTGGTGGTCGTTCGTGATGAATTGTCTAAAAAAGTAGATACGTTGCGACGAACGACCGAGGCGAGAGATACGCTTCAACAACAGTTGACAGCCGCCTCGCGTGATTTCAATGCCGAGATCGAAGCGTTACAAAGTGAGGCGTTCGAACTCGCGACAACACGAGCGACAATCAGTAACCAACAAAAGCGGGAGCAACGGGATATCGATGTCGCCATCGAGTCGAAAGAACGTCTCCTTCGTGAGAACAAACATCGTCTTGATGATCGGTCTTCACAAGAAGCAACACTCGAAGCGACACGGGAACGATATGAAGAAGTGCAAGGTCGTTTCGAACTACTGAGTAAAAAAGAAACGGAACTTCGCGACCAAGAGACGACGATCCGTGAGAAGTTGACGCGGGCAGAAACGTCTTACTATGACCTCGAACGTCGTCGTCAAAAGACGGAAGATCGGATTGAGATGCTTGAACGGATGAAACAATCGTATGAAGGATACTTCCATGCGGTCAAGTTTGTATTGAAAGAACGTTCATCAGGTGTGCTTGGTGCCGTCGCTGAACTGATTCGTGTTCGTCCTTCGTATGAAGCCGCCATCGAGACGGCTCTCGGACAGACGCAACAACATGTCGTCGTCAAAGACGAGACAGTCGGACGTCATGAAATCGATCGATTGCGCAAAGCGAACGCAGGTCGCGCGACGTTCTTACCGATGACGACGATCAAACCAAGATTCGTACCGACCGAAGTATTACACCGGCTCGAATCGATGACTGGATTTGTCGGAGTGGCATCTGATTTAGTCGAGACGGACGAGTCGTTCGAAACGTTGAAAAAATCACTTCTCGGTTCGGTGCTCGTCGCCGAGACATTAGAAGTCGCGAACCGGATTGCGCAAATGACCGGATACCGTTTCCGCGTCGTCACGCTCGAAGGAGACATCGTGAACGTCGGTGGTTCGATGACCGGTGGGAGTCGTAAGCAAGGGGTGGCCTTGTTCACACAATCGCGTGAGTTAGACGACTTGAAACAAGGATTGACGCAAGGGCTTGCGATGCTTCATGAGCAAAAACAACGTCTTCAAGAATACACGGAAGCGTTGAAGACAATCACTGAAGCATTATCAACGCTACGAGACGAGAAACGTACCGTCGAAGGATCGCTTCGAGAGGTCGAGGCAGCTTACCGTACCGCCGAACGCGCCTCGCTTGATGCCAAGTCACAACTTGAACTGTTCGATCATGAGATGCTGCGTTACGAGAAAACAATCGAAACATCGACAGCCGAACTCGAACGTTTGACGAAAACGTTGGCAGATACGGATAAAGAGCAAGCGGACATTCGTGTTCGACTAGAGTCGCTTCGTGCCGAACAGGCAAAAAGTGCCGAAAGTACGGGGCAACTTGAAACGTTGCTTCGTCAAAACGAGCTCGACCTACAACGCCATACGCTCGAAGAAGAACGGGTTCGTTATGAAGTGGAGCGCTTGACGACTGAACGGAAACGTCTACAGGATCGGACCGATCAGATGAATCGTGAACTTACGCGACTTGACAGTGGGGAAGTCGTCTCATCTGCCGAGTTAGAAGAAACGCTCGCTACGGCCAAACTTGAATTCACCAACATTCAAGAGCGACTTCAAGAGATGACGGCAACGCTCAAGTCAAATGAAGAGGCGTACCGCATCATGCGTCAACGTGTCGATCAAGCGACGGAAGCGCGGCGTCAAGCGGAAGCAGTCGTTCGAAAACTAGAGACGGCGAAACAAGAGTTCGAATTAAAACGACAGTGGAAGCTCGATGCGTTAGAGGAACACGGGCTTGTTGCAGAACTCTTACCGGCGCTTGAGATTCCTCTTGATGAGGCGAAAGAAGAGTTCAAATTACTCGTTCGTCAAATTGAAGAGATCGGACCGGTTAACTTGAATGCGATCGAGGAGTTCGATAGCGTTCACGAACGCTTTACGTTCTTGTCTGAACAGCGGGATGACTTGGTCAGTGCGAAAGAAGATTTGTATGAGATCATCGCCGAGATGGACCGTGAAGTGACACGTCTTTTCAAAGAGACATATACGAACGTTCGGGCACACTTCAAACAGACGTTCACCGAGTTGTTCGGTGGGGGCGAAGCCGATTTGAAATTGGTCGATGAGTCTGACTTGTTGAATACAGGGATTGAGATCGTCGCCAAACCGCCTGGCAAAAAGCTACAGACGCTCAGTCTGTTGTCTGGAGGAGAGCGTGCACTCACGGCAATCGCCTTACTGTTTGCGATTTTGAAAACGCGTCCGGTACCATTCTGTGTCCTCGATGAAGTCGAAGCGGCGCTTGATGAGGCGAACGTACATCGGTTCGGGGAATATATTCGCACGCTCTCAATCGACACGCAATTTGTCATCATCACGCACCGAAAAGGTACAATGGAAGCGGCAGATACGCTTTATGGCGTCACGATGCAACAGAACGGGGTGTCCGAAGTATTATCGGTCGAACTGTCTGAAGCAAAACGTGTCGTAGAAATGGATGAAGAGATGGAGGAATCACGTTGAGTTTTTTCAAGAAATTAAAAGAAAAATTAACGACATCTACCCAAGAGGTGTCACAAAAGTTTACAGACGGATTGACGAAGACGCGTGACGGATTTGCGAGTGCCGTCAACGACCTCGTTTATCGTTTTCGCGAGGTGGATGAGGACTTCTTCGATGAACTCGAAGATTTGCTCATCCAAGCGGATGTCGGCGTCACGACGACGATGGACCTTGTCGAAGACTTGAAAGAAGAAGTGAAACGACGCAACTTGAAAGACCCGGTCGCTGTTCGGGATGCTCTCGTTGAGGTGGTGGCGAAACGCCTTCAGGAAGACGAATCTGACCGTGAACTGAACATGCAAGACGGACTCACAGTCATCTTGTTTGTCGGTGTGAACGGTGTCGGAAAGACGACGACGATCGGAAAATTGGCGCATCAATTGAAGTCGGAAGGTCGTAACGTCATGCTCGCGGCAGGAGATACGTTCCGTGCAGGAGCAATCGAGCAACTTCAAGTATGGGGCGAACGCGTCGGAGTGCCGGTCATTCGTCAAACGGAAGGGTCTGACCCGGCCGCCGTCGTATACGATGCAGTTCAATCTGCGAAGTCACGTAACATGGACGTGCTCATCTGTGACACGGCGGGACGCCTTCAAAATAAAGTGAACTTAATGAAAGAACTTGAAAAAGTGAAACGGGTCATCGAACGAGAAGTCCCGAACGGACCACATGAGGTGTTACTCGCATTAGATGCAACGACCGGACAAAACGCTATGATTCAAGCAAAAGCGTTCAAAGAAGCGACGAACGTGAGCGGGATCGTCTTGACGAAACTCGACGGTACAGCAAAAGGTGGGATTGTTCTCGCGATTCGAAATGAACTCGATATTCCGGTCAAATATGTCGGTCTCGGGGAGAAGATGGACGATTTGCAAGAGTTTGACCCAGAGCAGTTCGTCCTGGGGTTGTTCGGAGACGTTTTCGAGGACAAATCAGAAGAGGACTCAACTGAAAATGAGGACACAAACAAAGACCTCGCCTAAGTTTTACTGTTAAGAAAAAAACTTGACAAGTACTAGGCACGGCTGTACTATTGGTAGTTGTAAAGGGATTTCACTTAACATGTGGAGGTGAAAGGTTTGACGCTCGAAAAAACGAATCGCATGAACTATCTCATCGATTTCTATCAAGCGCTCCTCACACCGAAACAGCGCAACTATATGTCTCTTTATTACCTAGATGACTACTCGCTCGGAGAGATAGCGGAAGAGTTTGAAGTCAGCCGTCAAGCGGTCTACGATAACATAAAGCGTACAGAAACGATGCTTGAACAGTACGAGGAAAAGCTCGCTCTATTCGAAAAATTCGAACAGCGTCAGCAACTTCTTCAGACCCTCAAACGTCAAGTCGAGCTCACGGATGACGTGCAGGCTACGATTTCTGCGCTTGAGAATTTAGAGTAGGGGGCTGGAGCATGGCATTTGAAGGATTATCAGAACGGTTGCAAGCGACGCTTTCAAAGATGCGCGGTAAAGGGAAAATCTCTGAGGCTGATGTCAAAGAGATGATGCGTGAGGTTCGCCTCGCCTTACTAGAAGCCGACGTCAACTTTAAAGTAGTCAAGCAATTCGTCAATGACGTGAAAGAACGTGCGGTTGGTCAGGATGTCATGAAATCATTGACGCCAGGTCAACAAGTTGTCAAAATCGTTCACGAAGAGTTGACGAATTTGATGGGAAGCGATGTCGTCCCGATCTCATTCAGTCAGAAACCACCGACAGTCGTCATGATGGTCGGTCTGCAAGGGGCAGGTAAGACGACAACGACCGGGAAGCTAGCGAACTTGATTCGCAAAAAGCATAACCGCAGTCCACTTCTCGTCGCGGCGGATATTTATCGTCCGGCGGCAATCAAGCAGCTCGAGACACTCGGGAAGCAACTCGATTTACCGGTCTTCTCACTTGGCGATCAAGTGAAGCCGGAAGAGATTGTGACGAAAGCGCTCGAGTACGCAAAAACAAATCATCACGATTTCGTGTTGATCGATACGGCGGGTCGCCTTCATATCGACGAGACGCTCATGGGTGAGCTCGAAAATGTGAAGACGATTGCCAAACCAAATGAAATCTTCCTTGTCGTCGACTCGATGACAGGTCAAGATGCGGTCAATGTGGCCGACAGTTTCAATGAGAAACTCGGAATCACCGGGGTCGTGCTTACAAAGCTCGACGGAGATACACGAGGCGGGGCAGCCCTTTCGATCAAGGCAGTCACGGGAGCGCCGATTAAATTCGTCGGTCTCGGAGAAAAGTTGGATGCCCTCGAACCATTCCATCCAGAACGCATGGCGTCACGGATCCTTGGAATGGGGGACGTGCTCTCGCTCATTGAGAAAGCCGAGACACAGATGGACCAAGACGCAGCGAGAGAGCTAGAAAGCAAAATTCGTGACGCGTCATTCACGTTCGATGATTTCATTGAACAGTTGGGTCAAGTGAAAAACATGGGCCCGATTGATGAATTACTTTCGATGTTACCTGGTGCAGGTAAGATGAAAGGGTTGAAAAACGTCCAAATCGACGAGAAACAACTCGATCACGTCGAAGCGATCATTCGCTCGATGACCAAACATGAGCGCGCCAACCCGGAAGTGCTCAATGCAAGTCGTCGGAAGCGGATCGCAAAAGGGAGCGGTCGCTCGATTCAAGAAGTGAACCGTCTCATCAAACAGTTCGATGACATGAAGAAGCTGATGAAGCAAATGTCAGGACAAATGAAAGGGAAGAAAAAGGGCTTAGGTCTTCCGTTCTTCTAACAAAAACTTTTGTCAGTCGGACAAAAAAGCTGTATACTATAAAAGTTGTCAATTCTTAAACACATGATGGAGGTATATTACCATGGCAGTTAAAATTCGTCTTAAGCGCATGGGCGCAAAAAAATCACCTTTCTACCGTATCGTTGTAGCAGACTCACGTTCACCACGTGACGGTCGCTTCATCGAGCAAGTTGGTCACTACAACCCGGTTGCAAAACCAGAAGCTGAAGTTCGCATCAACGAAGAACTCGCTCTCAAATGGTTGGCAGACGGCGCGAAGCCATCTGACACAGTACGTAACTTGTTCTCTAAAGCAGGGATCATGGAGAAATTCCACAACGCGAAAAACGCGAAGTAATGATGTGGCCGACCTTTTCTGAGGTCGGCCTATTTTGTTGAGGAGGGAACGCGAATGGATTGGTTATACGTTGGGAAAATCGCCAATACGCACGGCCTTAAAGGGGAAGTAAAGATTTTGGCGGCGACAGATTTTCCGGAAGAACGCTTTAAAAAAGGGAACACGTTGTTCCTTGACGTGGACGGAACGAAACAAGAGATGACGATCACGACGTATCGTCCGCACAAGCAGTTCCATCTCGTCACGTTCAAAGGGTTTGAGAATATCAACCTCATCGAGAAATATAAAGGCTTGAAGTTATATGTTCATGCCGAACACGTGCATAATCTCTCGGAGAACGAATATTACTATCATGAGATTATCGGTTGTGAGGCAATCGTCGATGGTGAGTCGATCGGTGTGATCGATGATATCTTTGAGACGGGTGCGAACGACGTATGGGTCATCAAACGCCCGGGTAAATCGGATGCCCTCATCCCTTATATCGAATCGGTCGTCAAAGAGATTGACGTCGAAGCGAAACGTGTCGTCATCACCCCGATTCCCGGAATGATTGACGATGAAGATTGATGTGTTGACGTTATTCCCGGACATGTTCAAGACGCTCGACCATTCCATCGTCGGCCGCGCGAAAGCGCTCGGACAAGTGGAGATGTCGTTCATCAATTTCCGGGATTTTTCAACGAACAAGCATCATAAGGTTGACGATTATCCGTACGGGGGAGGGGCGGGCATGTTGCTCACCCCACAACCGATCTTTGATGCGTTTGACTCGATCGAGGCGAAGTCACCACGTGTCATCCTTACGACACCGACCGGAAAGCCGTTCAATCAGCAGATGGCGGAAGAATGGGCGCGGGAAGAACACCTGATCTTTTTGTGTGGGCATTATGAAGGATTCGACCAACGCATCCACGATGAACTGGCGACAGACGAAGTGTCGATTGGCGACTTTGTCTTGACGGGTGGCGAGCTTGCGACGATGGTGATGATCGATGCGACGGTGAGACTGCTCCCGGACGTCCTCGGCGATCAGGCGAGCCACGAGGATGATTCGTTCTCGACCGGTCTACTCGAATATCCGCACTATACACGACCTGCCGATTTTCGTGGGTTGAAGGTACCGGACGTCCTCCTCTCTGGCAATCACGCCCGCATCGAGACGTGGCGACGCGAACAATCACTCGAGCGAACGTACAGACGTCGACCGGATCTACTCGAACAACTCGAGCTGACAGAAGACGATAAAAAGTTTCTCCAATCGTTGCGCGATTGAGAAATATATGCTATGTTTGAGCATGTGGGTTAAACCCATCGATTACCGATGTTCCGCTATTGGATGCTTGGGCATATGAAGATATGAACATTGAAGAAAAAGGAGATATGATTCATGAACACACAAAAACTGTTCCGTGAAATCACAGAAGAACAATTCAAATCGGACGTACCTGCTTTCCGTCCTGGTGACACAGTACGTGTCCACGTTAAAGTTGTAGAGGGAACGCGTGAGCGTATCCAGATCTTCGAAGGTGTTGTAATCAAGCGTAAAGGTGGCGGCATCAGCGAAACATTCACAGTCCGTAAGATTTCTTACGGCGTAGGTGTTGAGCGTGCATTCCCGCTTCACTCACCACGCGTTGCACAAATCGAAGTAGTACGCTACGGTAAAGTTCGCCGTGCGAAACTTTACTACCTCCGTAACCTTCGCGGTAAAGCAGCACGTATTAAAGAAATCCGTCGTTAAGATGGGAATTAAGCTTGTCGCTTGCGACAAGCTTCTTTTTTTCTAGTACAATAAGTTCAAATGGATAGAGGAGTGAGTGAAGTTGAAAGAAGTGTTTAGTTGGCTAAAGGCCATCGTTGTCGCTCTTGTCATCGCGTTCGTCATCCGGACGTTCATCTTCGTTCCTGTCATCGTTGAAGGGGAGTCGATGATGCCGACACTCCACAATGCGGATCGAATGATCGTCAGTAAAATTTCGAACTATGTTGGTGAGCTAGACCGAGGTGATATCGTCGTATTCCATGCGACAGAATCAAAAGATTATATTAAACGTGTCATCGCCATTCCAGGCGACACGCTCGAATATCGAGATGACGTGCTCTATATTAACGGTGAAGCGGTAGAAGAACCGTATTTAGATGAGTTCCGCGCACAGATGAACGGGTTCCCGCTGACGGAGAACTTCACGCTTGAACAAGTGACAGGCGAGTCAGTCGTCCCTGAAGACTCATACTTCGTCATGGGAGACAACCGTCAAAACTCGAAGGACAGTCGTGAAATCGGATTTGTGTCGAAAGAGGAGATTGTCGGTAAGACGAACTTCATCTTCTGGCCGCTCGACGATGTTGGCACGGTAGAAGATTAAGGTGGTGCTTTTTTGGCAATTCAATGGTTTCCTGGCCACATGGCCAAAGCAAGAAGACAAGTTACTGAAAAATTAAAATTAATCGATGTCGTCATCGAGCTCGTGGATGCACGTGTGCCACAATCGAGCCGTAACCCGATGGTCGATGAGATCACGGCAGGGAAGCCGCGACTCATCGTCCTCAATAAAGCGGACATGGCCGACCCTGTCGTGACGGACGCGTGGTTACGTGCCCTGAAGCGAGAAGAGGTCGAAGTCGTCGCGGTTGATGCAAAGCATAGCAAAGGCTTGAAACAGCTCATCACAGGCGCTCAAAAGTTGATGCAAGAAAAACATGACCGCATGCGTGAAAAGGGACGTAACCCTGGCCCGATTCGTGCGCTCATCATCGGGATCCCGAACGTCGGGAAGTCGACGCTCATCAACCGTCTCGCAGGTCGTAACATCGCTATCACAGGCGACCGACCGGGTGTGACGAAGCGTCAACAGTGGATCAAGATGAAAGGTGGCGAGATGGAGCTCTTGGACACGCCAGGTATTCTCTGGCCGAAGTTTGAGGACCAACTCGTCGGATATCGTCTAGCCGCGACCGGCGCCATCAAAGACGAGATTCTCAATTTAGATGATATCGCCTTGTATACGGTTCGTGAGCTGCATGCTCGTTATCCGGAACAATTAAAGGAACGGTTCAAACTCGAAACGTTACCGGAGGACGGCGTGGAACTCCTTGAGATGATTGGGAAAAAACGTGGTCTCATCAGTGGCGGTTACGTCGATTTTGAGAAGGCAAGCGAACTACTTTTGAATGAACTACGGCATGAAAAAATCGGACGGATCTCGCTTGAGACACCGGCTGACCATGAAATGGCGTAAAGTCCTGTGCAAACAGGGCTTTTTTGAATAGGAGGAAGAACGTGACGATTCAACAGATTAAACAACAACTAGCGGACATCCGATATGAAGAATGGGTACAAATCTTCCCAACCTTGTCACAAGACCCCCGTGCAGGCGTGCAAACGTTGCTTCGGCAAAAAGAGCGCCAATTTGAGCGAGAACAGGCATTGCAGGACGATTTTGAGCGTCGAATGACGTATGAACGTGAATGGAAGGCGCAAGGGTTCACTCGAATTGTCGGAGTCGATGAGGTCGGGCGTGGACCGCTCGCAGGACCGGTCGTGGCAGCTGCCGTCTTGCTACCGGAAGGGTTTTATATCGCAGGGTTGGACGATTCGAAGAAAATGTCGAAAACGGCGAGAGACACGGCATACGATTACATCATGGAAGTCGCGGAAATCGGTGTCGGAATTGTCGAGCCCGCGGTAATCGATGAGATCAACATCTATGAGGCGACGAAGCTTGCGATGATGGAGGCGATTCGTCAAGTCGGGGAGGTCGACGCTTTATTGATTGACGCCATGAAACTGGACCTCGACATTCCTCAGCAGTCCTTGATTAAAGGGGACACGCTCAGCGTCTCAATCGCTGCGGCGAGTGTTGTCGCTAAGGTCGTCCGGGACCGAATGATGGAAGAATACGACCGAACGTATCCTGGTTACGGGTTTGCCAATAACGCCGGGTATGGGACGGAGACTCATTTAGAAGGATTGAGACGCTACGGGGTGACACCAATCCACCGTCGTACATTTGCCCCCATCAAGCATATGTGAAAGGAGTGATGGCGTTGCGCATCGATCATCAAGGGGTTTTACCATTCAAAGTGACCGAACAGACGTCGCGACCGCTTTTGCTCGGGAATACAATTGTCGGGAAGGTGCTACAACTTCTGCCCGGAAACGAGGCAGTCATGCAGTTGCCG
This sequence comes from Exiguobacterium sp. MMG028, assembly GCF_027947425.1. Lineage (NCBI taxonomy): Bacteria > Bacillati > Bacillota > Bacilli > Caryophanales > Exiguobacterium > Exiguobacterium sp. MMG028. Next base: position 912,157 of record NZ_JAQJIN010000001.1, on the reverse strand, counting down.
CAAGGAATATTCCGGGTCGGTGTCAATGCGAACGTGAAAGAGAACGTGACGTATAAGATGGTCGTCACGGACGTCGAGCCGAAGCTCGTCTTGAAAGTCGTCCCACAAGCGACAGAAGCGCTCGTGGCTTCCAAATCACCTCTCCAGACATTAGGGGAACAACTTGCCCGTTTCATACGTGAACCGATTCCGACACCAGAATCGGTCAAGACAGCCGGGAAAACGATGCTAGAGAGTGGAGCGGGATCTGATGTGAAGGCGCTCGTCGGCGAGCTGTTCAAAGCGAAAGGCGAGCCGAAGTTCGAGCAGTTCGTGCGAGCACAGGAAGCGTTCAATGCGACCCAAAGCCCTCCGTTCGTCGCTCAAGCATTTCACATACCGCATTTAGGTCCTTTTGAACACGTTCAACTTCGTTTAGAAGCACCAAAACGAGAGACGATTGATTCTGATCATGCCCGTATCGTCTTGTTTCTTGAAACGCCACGATTCGGCGAAACGGGAATCGATGTGTTGATTCAAAAAAGGTATGTATCCGTTCGGGTATTTAATGAGCAACATGATTTGAGTCCATACGTCCGTACATACGAACCGCTTCTAAAAGAAGGGTTGAAACGCGTCGATTTCGATTTGTCTTCTTTTTCATACGAAGCAAAGCGTGAGCGTGTGCCAGAAACATTTGCGCCTCTCGGAAAGGTGGATCTCCAAATATGAACGATCCAAAGAAAGCAATCGCTCTGTCATATGAGCAATCAATGGATGCCCCGCACATCGTGGCGAAAGGGACGGGGATTGTCGCTGAGCGGATGCTTGAGATTGCTCAAGCGAACGGAATTCCTGTTCATGAGGACCCGGCACTCCTATCCTTACTCTCAGCATTAAACATCGAAGAGCAGATTCCGGAGGACGTTTATCAAGTCATTGCCGAACTTTTTGTCTTTCTTTATCAAATGGAACAAGATAAAATTTGATTTGTCTAGGGTTATATGTGAAAAAAAGATGAAAACTTAAAGCAAGAACGATAGACAGCGCTTTCAGTTTTTCGTTACAATAGACGTGCCGATATTAAAGGGGACTAAGGGGGAAAACATATGAATATCCATGAGTATCAGGCGAAAGAATTGCTAAGAGAGTTTGGGGTAGCCGTTCCGACGGGTTATCCAGCCTTTACTGTTGAAGAAGCTGTAGCAGCAGCTGCTAAGCTTGACGGTGAGTTGAAAGTTGTAAAAGCTCAAATCCACGCAGGTGGACGCGGTAAAGCAGGTGGGGTCAAACTTGCGAAGACAGATGAAGAAGTGAAGCAATACGCGACAGAGATTCTCGGAAAAACGCTCGTGACACACCAAACAGGTCCGGAAGGAAAAGTTGTCCAGCGTCTCTATATCGAAGAAGGTTCTGCGATTGACCAAGAATTTTACTTAGGACTCGTGCTTGACCGTTCGATCGGCCGAATTGTCATCATGGGTTCATCAGAAGGTGGTATGGACATCGAGGAAGTCGCTGAACATACACCTGAGAAGATTCATAAAGAGATCGTCGATCCGGTTGTGGGCTTGCGTCCATTCCAAGCACGTCGTCTCGCATTCAAAATGGAAGTCCCGACGAAACTTGTGAACAAGTTCAGTGACATGGTCATGAAGTTGTACAAAGTATATGTCGAGACAGATTGCACAATCGCGGAAATCAACCCGCTCGTCACGACGAAAGACGGAAACGTCATCGCGCTCGATGCGAAGTTGAACTTCGATAGCAACGCACTTTATCGTCACTCCGATATCCTTTCGCTTCGTGATACGACGGAAGAAGATCCACGTGAAGTCGAGGCATCAAAACATGACCTCAGCTATATCGCACTTGATGGAAACATCGGTTGCCTTGTCAACGGTGCAGGCCTTGCGATGGCAACGATGGATATCATCAAACATTACGGCGCTGAACCCGCTAACTTCCTCGATGTAGGTGGCGGTGCGACAAAAGAAAAAGTTACAGAAGCGTTCAAATTGATTTTGTCTGATGACCAAGTCAAAGGAATCTTCGTTAACATTTTCGGTGGAATCATGAAGTGTGACATCATCGCAGAGGGGATTGTCGCAGCTACGAAAGAAATCGGACTCGACTTGCCACTCGTCGTTCGCTTAGAGGGAACGAACGTTGATGCCGGGAAGCGCATTCTCGATGAATCTGGACTTGCGATCACGACAGCTAGCTCGATGGCTGACGGTGCGGAAAAAATCGCAGCACTTGTTCGATAAGGGGGAAACGACATGAGTATTTGGGCGAATAAAGATACGAAAGTCATCATTCAAGGGATTACAGGGAAGCAAGGTTTGTTCCATGGTGAACAGATGCTTGCTTATAACACGAAATTGGTCGGCGGGGTCACGCCAGGTAAAGGTGGTACGACCGTTCTCGATAACGTTCCGGTCTTCAACACTGTCTCTGAGGCGGTCGAGGCGACTGGTGCAAACGCATCAATCATCTACGTACCACCAGCTTTCGCAGCTGACTCGATCATGGAAGCAGCGGACAGTGGCATCGAACTCATCATCTGTATCACTGAAGGCATTCCTGTAGTGGACATGATCCAAGTGAAACGCTATCTCGAAGACAAGCCGGCTCGCTTGATCGGACCGAACTGTCCTGGAATCATCACGCCAGGAGAAGCAAAACTTGGAATCATGCCTGGCTATATTCATACGAAAGGGCATGTCGGAATCGTGTCACGTTCTGGAACGCTCACGTATGAGGCGGTTCATCAGTTGACGACGGCAGGAATCGGTCAATCGACAGCTGTCGGAATCGGGGGAGACCCAGTCAACGGAACAAACTTCATCGATACGCTCAAGGCGTTCAACGAAGATGAGGACACGAAAGCTGTCATCATGATCGGGGAAATCGGTGGAACAGCTGAAGAAGAGGCGGCTGAATGGGTGAAAGCGAACATGACGAAACCAGTCATCGGCTTCATCGGCGGACAGACGGCTCCTGAAGGCAAACGTATGGGACATGCCGGCGCAATCATCTCAGGTGGTAAAGGGACGGCTGCTGAAAAGATTAAGACGTTGAACGCGAATGGAATCGAAGTAGCTGAAACACCAGCTGTCATCGGTGAAACGTTGATTCGTGTCTTGAAAAATGAAGGTCTATACGAAGCGTGTGTCACGGGTCAACCGACGACATAAGAATCATGAGGGATGCTTGCATCCCTCATTTTTTTAAAGGAGAGATTGTGATGAATCAAACAATAGCTCGGTTTGCCGCTGCACGAATTCCGGTTGAGTTTGTGCATCATTATTTGAACGGAACGCTAGAAGCACATCGCACTCATTTTTCTTCACATGTCTGGAAGCGAGCTAGTGCTGCGCTCCGATCGTCCGAATCGTTTACTCGATTTGTCACTTGGGAAGATGAAATGTTCCCGAAACGCTTGCTCGAGATTCCCAACCCGCCGTACTGTTTGTTTTACGATGGAGATTTAGAGGTACTACAAGAAAGAACGACCGCGATGGTCGGAAGTCGTGAGTTGAATCGAATTAGTCAATCGTTAGTGCAACACTATCACTCTTTAATAGAAGAAACTGTTTCCGTTTCGGGTGGAGCGCTTGGCATTGATGGTCTCGTCCACCATCATGCAGTAAATGAGAATCGTCCGACCGTGGCGGTGCTCGGAGCCGGACTGAACAACCTCTATCCAGCAGCGAATCGACAGTTGCTCTTACGGATTCCGAAGCAAGGGATTCTCTTAAGTGAGTATGCCCCGAACACACCTGTTCAAAAATTTCAATTTTTGGAAAGAAATCGATTGGTGAGCGGTCTCGGTGACACGCTCGTTGTGTTACAGGCGAGACGAAAGAGCGGAACGATGAATACGGTCGGACACGCGCTAGAGCAGGGAAAGACGGTGTTCGCGGTACCCGGTTCACCGCTTGATCCATTGGCGGAAGGACCGAATCGATTGATTGAAGAAGGCGCGATTCCATTGACGAATTCCGATCAAATTATTCGAGATCTCAGGATTGTACGTTGACAAACCGGTGAGAACATGAATATTATGGTAGGGATTTAAATGACCTCTAAAAGGGGAGCAGATGTATGGCAAAATATTTGGTGATCGTTGAGTCACCTGCGAAAGCAAAAACAATTAAACGTTATTTAGGTCCGAATTATATGGTCAAAGCTTCGATGGGACACGTCATCGATTTACCGAAGAGTCAACTCGGTGTAGACGTCGAACACGACTTTGAACCGAAGTATATTACCATCCGTGGTAAAGGACCCGTATTGAAAGAATTGAAGACAGCGGCGAAAAAAGCCACAAAAATCTTTCTCGCAGCCGACCCCGATAGAGAAGGGGAAGCGATTGCCTGGCATTTGGCTCGCGCTCTCGGCGTAGATGAAACGACTGAATGTCGTGTCGTTTTTAACGAGATCACAAAAGATGCAATTAAAGAATCATTTAAACATCCACGTAAAATCAATCATGACCTCGTCGATGCGCAACAAGCGCGACGGATTTTAGACCGTCTCGTCGGATACGGGATGAGTCCGTTATTATGGAAGAAAGTCAAAAAAGGACTATCTGCCGGACGAGTTCAGTCGGTTGCCGTGAAGATGATCATCGACCGTGAACGCGAGATCAATGCGTTCGACCCAGAAGAATATTGGACGATCAAGCTCGACTTGAATCATGACGGGGAGACGTTCGAGACTTCATTTTACGGAAAAGATGGGAAAAAGATGGAATTGAAGTCGGAAGAAGACGCTCAAGCCGTCCTTGATGCCATCAACGACGAATTCAAAGTCATCGACGTGACGAAGAAAGAACGTAAACGCAACGCTTCGTTGCCGTTCACGACAAGTTCGTTGCAACAAGATGCGGCACGTAAATTGAATTTCCGTGCGAAGAAGACGATGATGCTCGCCCAACAATTATATGAAGGAATCGACCTCGGTAAGAAAGAGGGGACGGTCGGTTTGATTACGTATATGCGTACAGACTCGACACGAATCTCGGACTTGGCGAAGGGAGAGGCGAAAGAATACATCGAATCGACATTCGGTGAAGAATACGTCGCCTCACAGAAGCAAAAGGAAAAGAAAGCGGCAAACGCACAAGATGCGCACGAAGCGATTCGTCCGACATCGGCACTCCGCGACCCTGCTTCTTTAAAACCTTATTTGTCTCGTGACCAGTTGCGCCTTTATAAATTGATTTGGGAACGTTTGATTGCGAGCCAAATGGCACCTGCCGTACTCGATACCGTCAAGATCGATGTAGAATCGAACGGAATGATCTTCCGTGCGAATGGCTCGACCGTCAAATTCCCAGGTTTCATGAAAGTATATATCGAATCGAAAGATGATGATATCGAGGATACGAATCAAGAGAAAGAGGGCTTGTTACCACCTCTTGAAGTCGAGGATACGGTCAGCTTTGAAGCGATTGAGCCGAAGCAACACTTCACGCAACCACCGCCGCGTTACACGGAAGCACGACTCGTCCGCGCGATGGAAGAGCTCGGTATCGGTCGCCCGTCAACGTATGCGCCGACACTCGACACGATTCAGCGTCGTGGTTATGTCGTCTTAGAAGAGAAGAAGTTCCTTCCGACAGAGCTCGGTGAACTCGTCATTGAAATGATTGATGAATATTTCAATGACTTCATCACCGTTCAGTTCACGGCCGATATGGAAACGCTCCTTGACTCGATTGAGCATAAAGAAGTGGAGTGGACAGAAGTCGTCGCCCCAATCTATCGTTCATTCGAGAAACGCTTGAAGCGTGCCGAAGAAGAAATCGAAAAGATTGAAGTGAAAGATGAGCCTGCGGGAATCGATTGTGAAGTTTGTGGTTCACCGATGGTCATCAAGATGGGTCGATACGGTAAGTTTATGGCTTGCTCGAACTTCCCAAACTGTACGAACACGAAACCAGTTCAAGTTGAGATTGGTGTCCCTTGCCCAGACTGTAAGGACGGACAAATCGTGGAACGTCGTAGTAAAAAAGGTCGCCTCTTCTATGGCTGCTCGAACTATCCAGAATGTGAGTTCGTCTCATGGGATAAACCGGTTGCGAAACCGTGCCCAGTATGCGACAGTTTGATGGTCGAGAAGAAAATTAAAGACGGCGTGAAATATCAATGTACGAAATGTACCCATACCGAGGTACATCAGCAAGAGGAGGATTAATGTTGCAACAACGTGTAACTGTAATCGGAGCCGGCTTGGCCGGTTCCGAAGCGGCTTGGCAACTCGCCAAGCGTGGCATTCAAGTAGATTTGTATGAAATGAGACCGGTCCGTCAAACACCGGCGCACCACACGGATCAATTCGCAGAACTCGTTTGTTCGAACTCGCTTCGGGCGAACGGCCTTCAAAACGCGGTCGGTGTCTTGAAAGAAGAGATGCGTACACTTGACTCACTCATCTTGAAAGCGGCAGATACGGCAAGCGTCCCAGCTGGCGGCGCCCTTGCTGTCGACCGACATGAGTTTGCTGGATTCATCACTGAGAAGTTGAAGAACCATGAAAACGTCACGGTGCATACCGAGGAATTAAAAGAAATTCCTGAAGGGATTGTCATCGTCGCGACAGGGCCATTGACGTCTCCGGATTTATCGGCATCGCTCAAAGCGTTCACAGGGGAAGATTATCTTTACTTCTACGATGCGGCCGCTCCGATTCTAGATGGCGATACGATCGATCGCGATAAAGTATACTTGAAGTCGCGCTATGATAAAGGTGAAGCCGCTTACTTGAACTGCCCGATGACAGAAGAAGAGTTTGACGTCTTTTACGAGGAATTGATCAAGGCGGAAGTCGTTCCGTTAAAAGAGTTCGAAAAAGAGATTTACTTCGAAGGTTGTATGCCGTTTGAAGTCATGGCTGAGCGTGGGAAGAAGACACTTCTCTTCGGACCGATGAAGCCGGTCGGTCTAGAAGATCCGAAGACGGGTAAACGTCCGTATGCGGTCGTTCAACTTCGTCAGGACAACTCGGCAGGAACGCTTTATAACTTGGTCGGCTTCCAGACGCATTTGAAGTGGGGCGAACAGAAACGTATCATCCGTCTCATCCCTGGACTCGAAAATGCAGATATCGTTCGTTACGGTGTCATGCACCGCAACACGTTCATCAATTCGCCGAGCTTGTTGAAACCGACGTATCAGGCGCGCACGCGTGACACATTATTCTTTGCCGGTCAGATGACGGGAGTAGAAGGATATGTGGAGTCAGCAGCGTCAGGATTGTTGGCGGGAATCAATGCAGCGAAGATGATCGCAGGAGAAGAGCTCGTCGTCTTACCACGTGAAACGATGCTCGGTTCGATGGCGCACTACATCACGACAGCGGACGGAAAGCATTTCCAACCGATGAATGCGAACTTTGGATTGGTCCCATCTTTAGAGGACGCTCCGAAGAAAATGAAAAAACAAGAACGGTACGAGCGTTACGCCAACCGTGCTTTAGAAACGATTCAACAGTTTAAGGACCTTTGAACAGGAGAGCCAATTTTTGGCTCTTTTGTTTTGAAATAAAGTTTCAATTGTGTATTTTGTTCCATACTTTGAAAATTTTCAGATTATTGAACGACTATCTATTGTCACTATACATTCTGTATGCTATGCTAATTTCGATTTGACGAGAACATGCGTTTTTACGTGTCATCGAGGAGGCGATAAAATGGGATTCTTAGAGGATCGACAATCATTTTTACGCTACTGCCAAATTGAACGTCGACTGTCTCCTCATACGAAACGCTCCTACGAGCAAACGCTCGACCAGTACGCCGCATATTGCCAATCGACGCATCAAGATCCCTACGATGCACAGACGGCGCGGCGTTATTTATATGTCCTTTATGAGAAGCAATTGGCCGCGTCTACAGTGTCCCAGAAAGTATCTTGCCTTAAACAGTTCGGGAAATATATGGCGAGAGAACATGGGGGAGAGCCCTTGTTCCACGACCTGACTTCACCGAAAAAGCGACAATCCTTGCCGACGTTCGCCGTACCGTCCGAAGTCGAACGGTTGTTAGAGGCGGCTTCCATGCAAGACGACCCTTTTTTACAGGCGAGAGACGTGGCAATTATTGAGGTGTTGTATGGAACGGGAATCCGTGTCGCAGAGCTTTGTGGGATGAACCTATCCTCCTTTGACGATGTCTTATCTTTCGTCCATGTGATGGGGAAAGGAAAGAAAGAACGGTACGTTCCAATCGGTCAATATGCCGTACAAGCATTGAAGCGCTATGTAGAAATACGGAAAGATGTCGGACTCCCGACGGAAAGCGCATTATTTTTGAGTCAAAAAGGGAATCGGATGACAACAGACCAAATTCGGTATGTCATGAAGCGTTTGAGAAAAGACAGTGGGGTACATAAGCCGTTGACCCCGCACTCGTTGCGACATAGCTTTGCAACGGACCTATTGGAGCGGGGAGCGGATTTGCGCGCTGTCCAAGAGTTGCTCGGTCACGAGTCCTTGTCAACGACCGGACGCTATACCCACGTATCGACTGAACGATTACGTTCGATTTATCAAGCGACACATCCAAGAAAGTAGGAGGTTACGATATGTTTCATGCAACAACGATTTTTGCAGTTCGACACAATGGCCAATGCGCGATGAGTGGAGATGGCCAAGTCACATTCGGGAATGCCGTCATCATGAAAAACAAAGCGAAGAAAGTCAGACGCTTATACGGCGGGAAAGTCGTTGCCGGTTTTGCAGGCAGTGTAGCCGATGCTTTCACATTGTTTGAAAAGTTTGAATCGAAACTTGAAATGTATAACGGTAACTTACCGCGTGCCGCGGTCGAGCTTGCCAAAGAGTGGCGCGGGGATAAAATCTTGCGGCAACTCGAGGCGCTATTGATTGTGATGGATGCTGACCATTTACTGCTCGTCTCTGGGAATGGAGAAGTGATTGAGCCGGATGACGGGATCCTTGCAATCGGTTCGGGTGGTAATTACGCACTCGCAGCAGGGCGTGCACTCGTCCGCCATTCCGCTGAGAAGTCAGCGGAAGAAATCGCACGAGCCGCTCTCGAGATTGCCGGTGAGCTTTGCGTGTATACGAATGATCAAGTCATTGTAGAAACGATCGGAGGCGATGCTGAATGAATCGAGAGTTGACACCAAGACAAATCGTATCGGAACTGGACAAGTTCGTAATCGGTCAGAAGGACGCCAAACGAGCTGTATCGATTGCATTGCGTAATCGTTATCGTCGTCAGAAATTAAGTGCAGACCTTCGTGATGAAGTCACACCGAAAAACATTTTGATGATCGGACCGACTGGGGTCGGGAAGACCGAAATCGCACGTCGTTTAGCGAAGTTGGTCGGGGCACCGTTCGTCAAAGTGGAAGCGACGAAATTTACGGAAGTCGGTTACGTCGGTCGTGACGTCGAGTCGATGGTACGAGATCTCGTCGAAGCATCCGTTCGTCTCGTGAAAGAAGAAAAGAAAGAAGACGTGAAGGAGCCGGCAGAGCGAGCAGCGACAGAACGATTGCTAGATGCCTTACAAGGGAAAGCGAAAGCTACACCAAGTGCATCAAACCCGTTCGAGGCGTTGTTCGGTGGGCAGACACAACAGCCTGAATCCACAACGGATACGTCAAAGAATGATCGGGCACAGCTTCGCCGTCTTCTCGAGCTCGGTGAACTAGAAGACCGAGTCATCGAAGTTGAGCTTGAAGAAAAGCAAACGATGGATTTGTTCCAAGGGCAAGGAATGGAAGGGTTATCGAATCTTCAAGATATGCTCGGACAAATCGTTCCGAAGAAACGGAAGCAACGGAAGTTGACCGTCCGTGAAGCGAGACCGCTTCTCATAGCGGAAGAAGCTGAAAATCTTCTGGATTTGAACGAAGTACATGATGAAGCGGTGCAGCGTAGTGAACAGATGGGCATCATCTTCGTCGATGAAATCGATAAGATTGCAACGAAGTCGCAAGACCATGCTGGTGTCTCTCGTGAAGGCGTGCAGCGCGATATCCTTCCGATTGTCGAAGGGTCAACGGTCGTCACGAAGTACGGACCGGTCAAAACCGATCACGTTCTCTTCATCGCAGCTGGAGCGTTCCATATGGCCAAACCGTCTGATTTGATTCCGGAGTTGCAAGGTCGCTTCCCAATTCGTGTCGAATTGAACAGCTTGACGGAAGAGGACTTCGTCAAAATCTTGACAGAACCATCTCAGGCGTTAATCAAACAATATACCGCATTATTGGAATCGGAAGAAATCACGGTCCGATTCACGCATGAAGCGATTGAAGAAATCGCAAAAATTGCGACACATGTCAATCGTGAGACCGATGACATCGGCGCGCGTCGCCTTTATACTATTATGGAACGCGTGTTAGAAGATCTTTCATTTGAGGCGGCAGATATGCCGCAAACGAGCGTGGAAATCACTCCCGCTTATGTACAAGCTAAAGTTGGGTCAATCGCGGATGATCGAGACCTCAGCCAATATATTTTATAAGATTCTGTATGCACATACAGGGAGGAAATAGACATTATGAATTTACTAGACAAAACTCGCCAATTAAACACGATGCTTCAACAAGAAGCGAGTGCGCACGTTGATTTTAAAGAAATGGCGGATAAAATGCGTGAAGTGCTTGAATCCAATACGTTTATCGTGAGCCGTCGTGGTCGCCTACTTGGCTTTGCGATCAAACAACAGATTGAGAATGACCGCATGAAGGCATTTCTCGTTGACCGACAGTTCCCAGAACCATATGCATCAAACTTGTTCAATGTGAAAGAAACGACAGCGAACATCGATATTGACAGCGAGTATACAGCGTTCCCTGTAGAGAACCACGATTTGTTCCTCAACTCAAAGACGACGATTGTCCCAATCATCGGTGGTGGTGAGCGTCTTGGGACGCTCGTGTTAGGTCGATTGGCTAACGAGTTCACAGAAGATGACCTCGTCCTCGCAGAATATAGTGCGACGGTCGTTGGCATGGAGATCCTTCGTGAGAAGGCGGCAGAAGCAGAAACGTCAGCCCGTAAAAAAGCTGTCGTTCAAATGGCAATCAATTCATTGTCGTATTCAGAGCTTGAAGCGATTGAACACATTTTCGAAGAGCTCGGCGGAAACGAAGGGTTGTTAGTTGCTTCCAAAATTGCCGACCGTGTGGGAATCACACGTTCTGTTATCGTGAACGCACTTCGGAAACTAGAAAGTGCAGGTGTCATTGAATCACGTTCGTTAGGAATGAAGGGAACGTATATCAAGATATTAAATGATAACTTCTTGTTTGAATTGCAAAAACTGAAATCAAACTGAAACACAACTTTAGATGTGTATTTTCCATTGAAAACACTATAAAAAGGGACTTTGTTCCTAAAAAACCGCTTTCTTCATTGAAGAAGCGGTTTTTTTTAGTGCAAAAGTAATCATTTTCAGAATTTGTCGTTAATTCGACAAAAAGATGCGAAGCCATTTACCTATGTTTTAAAAAATATCTTTCAGAACTGTTACAGATTTGTTTCAATGAAATAGTAGAATTTCCAAATCAGGTATATATCAGTAATGAGTATATGAAAGCGAGTGAACGCCGTGAATTGGATTGGTAGTGACTATCAATTACTCAAGCAAGCTGTAAATCATGCAGTCCTCAATCAAAAAGTGATTAGTCATAATCTTTCGAATATCGATACGCCAAACTTCAAAGCAAAGCAAGCCGTATTTGAACAGACGCTCCAAAGTGAGATGCGACTGAAGCTCCAAGGTGGGCGTCCGAGTGATTCGATGCAATCTACTGTCGTCGATCGGGCAGGTGGGGCGATGCGAAGTGACGGCAACAACGTCGACTTAGATTATGAGATGAGTGAACTGGCACGTAATCAACTCCAGTATGAGGCGATGATGGAGCAATTAAATCGTAGGCTAGGTGGATTGAAAACTGTTATCCGAGGAGGTCGTTAATCGATGGGAATGTTTGATAGTTTTCATATTTCAGCTACTGCCTTAACGTCTCAACGTTTAAGAATGGATACCGTATCGGCGAACATCGCCAACGCCCAGACGACTCGAGGGAAACTTGTCGATGGGGAGTGGCAACCGTATACGAGAAAGATGACGGTGTTACAGGAAGCACCTTTCCGTAAACAGTTAAATGCCGTCAATGGTGGGGTTCAGGTAGCTCAAATCATTGAAGACGATGCGCCGTATAAGCTTGCCTACAATCCGAGTCATCCTGATGCAGACGAGCGGGGGTATGTTCAAATGCCGAACGTTGATCTACTCAAAGAAATGGTCGACCTTATGGGTGCGACCCGCTCTTACGAAGCAAACATTGCCGCGATGAACGCATCAAAAGCGATGCTCGTCAAAGCGATGGAGATTGGAAAAGGATAAGGAGTGACGAAAGATGCAAATTAATCCGATTCAATTGATGAGCCCAGAGATCACGCCATCAATGAACAAAACGAACCCATCTCAATTTGGGTCATATTTGAATGAAGCGATGAATGCGTTGAACGAGACACAACAAGCAACGAGTCAAGCCCGTCAAGATTTAGCTGTCGGGAAAGCTGACCTTCATCAAGTTATGATCCAAAGTGAAGAGTCGTCGATTGCGATGCAACTTGCCATCGAGGTGAGGAACAAGGCTGTTGAAGCCTATCAAGAAATGATGCGAATGCAAGTTTAATTGTAGAGGATGACAAGTTGCGATGAATGAACAATTAAAAGAACGATTCAAATCGATGACCGATGGGCTGAAATCGATGCCAAAGAAGCGAAAACTCGTTTGGGGTATTTCCATCGCGGTCATTTTAATCGCGGCACTCTTACTCACTTTCTTCCTTGCACGACCAAATATGGCACCTTTGTACACGAACTTATCCGCACAAGAAGCGGGGGAAGTGACAGAGAAACTGACAGCGGACGGTGTGAAGTCGGAAATTAAAGCGACTTCGAACGGGGTCAGTGTATATGTGCCAAATGAAATGGTCGACCAATTGAAAGTGAGCCTTGCCGCGGCCGGGATTCCAAAATCCGGGTCGATTGACTATAGTTTCTTCAGTGAAAATGCTGGTTTCGGAACAACAGACCGAGAAATGGCGGTCATTGAACGAAGTGCGATGCAGACGGAACTCGAGCGGCTCATTACTCAAATCGAAGGAATCAATCAAGCGAAAGTCATCATCTCGCTTCCTGAGAAGTCAGTCTTTTTAGCGGAAGACCAAGGTGAGCCGACAGCCTCGATCGTGTTAAATATCGGAGCAGGAACGAATCTAGAACCAAACACGGTCAAAGGTCTTTACCATTTGATCAGTAAAAGTGTCCCGAACTTAAAACCTGAGAACATCTCAATCATGGACCAATACTTTACGTATTATGACCTTGATCAAACCGTTGTGGCTGGTGGCTCTTCCGCTGATCCGTTGGCACTGAAACGTCAAGTTGAAAAAGACGTCCGTCAACAAATTCAGCAGATGTTATCTGTTCTTCTTGGTGAACGAAGCGTTCTTGTCTCTGTCACAGCAGATATTGATACGACTCAGACGGCCGAAGAACAAAACCTTGTTACGCCAGTCAATGAAGAAAACATGGAAGGTATCGTGACGTCGGCTGAACGAATTGCAGAGGCGTATACGGGCGGTACGGGAACGGCGACAGAAGCGACAGGGACCGGTGAGAATGACACGATCAACTTCCCTGCTGCTACAGGTGACAGCACAGAAGAAAGTGAAAAAAATCATGAAATCATCAACTATGAAGTGAATCGCATTACGAAACAGATTCAAAATGCACCGTACACCATCCGCGACCTTGGGGTGCAATTGATTGTAGAACCACCAGACGGTGCGACGAGTATTGACCCACAGCTTGAAGGTGACCTGGAGACGATGATGTATTCCATCATTCGAACATCACTAGCGAAAACGGACGAAGCCATCACAGATGCGGAGCTTGAACAAAAAGTAGTCGTTGTTTCGAGACCGTTCGCTGAGGCAGAAGAGGTGGCAACGACAGAACAGCCTACACCATGGTGGATGTACGCTTCAGCAGCCGGAGCAGTCGTCTTGCTTGCTTTAATCTTCTTCGCAATGCGTAGACGCAAACAAGAAGTGGTGGAAGAGACGAACGAGTGGGAAGTTCCATACGAAGATGAAGTACCTGACCTAGACCTCGAGGAACGAGGCGAAGGGGCTGTGAAGAAGAAACAGTTAGAAAAATTAGCTGAAAGTAATCCAGAAGAGTTTGCTAAACTACTTCGTACTTGGATGTCTGAGGAGTGAGTAACGTGAACTATGCCAAACAATCGAATCGAGAAAAAGCAGCAATGCTCATGATCTCATTAGGTCCAGAAGTGGCAGCGAATGTTTATAAACATCTTTCGGAAGAAGAGATGGAACAGTTGACGCTTCAAATCTCAGCGCTCAAAAAAGTGTCTCCAGAAGAAAAAGAGAGCATTCTCGGTGAGTTCCACGAACTTGCGATGGCTCAGAGCTACATTACCCAGGGTGGGATTGGTTTTGCCAAAACAGTTCTTGAAAAAGCGGTCGGCGAAGAGAAAGCGATGGCATTGATTCATCGGTTGACGTCAACTTTACAAGTTCGGCCGTTCGAGTTTGCTCGAAAAGCCGACCCGAAACAGTTGCTGAACTTTATTCAAAACGAACATCCACAGACGATCGCTCTAATTTTAGCTCACTTGGAGCCGGTCAAATCAGGGCAAATCTTATCGGAACTTCCTCCTGAGATTCAATCGGAAGTTGCGAAACGGATTGCGACGATGGACCGACTCAATCCGGATGTCATTCATGAAGTCGAACAAATCCTTGAAAAGAACCTCTCGCAGACGGATATGCAAGATTATGCCCAGTCGGGTGGAATCGAGGCGGTCGTCGAAGTGTTGAATGGGGTCGATCGTACGACAGAACGTACCATTCTTGACGCTCTCGAGATTGAAGATCCTGAACTCGCAGAAGAAATCAAGAAGCGTATGTTTGTCTTCGAGGACATCGTCACACTCGATTCACGCGCGATTCAACGAATCATTCGCGAAGTGGCGAACGACGACTTGTTGCTTGCACTCAAAGTGTCGTCAGAAGAAGTGAAACAAATCATCTTCAAGAACATGTCTCAACGGATGGTCGAAACGTTCAAAGAAGATATGGAATTTATGGGACCTGTTCGATTGCGTGACGTCGAAGAAGCACAGAGCCGAATCGTCGGAATCATTCGTCGCCTAGAAGACGTCGGTGAGATCGTGATCAGTCGAGGTGGAGGAGATGACATCGTTGTCTAATGTGATCAAACGTCAACGCGCGACATCGCATATTCCACAGCGAATCGAATCAAAACGATTGGAAACATCTATTCCTGACCCGACTGATGGCATCGACCATCATCAAGTCATCGAGTCGCGTTATGAGAAATTAAGACAGGATGCAGAAGCGTTCCAACAGTTTCAACAGACAGAAATCGAGCAACTCGAAAGATTCAAACAAGAAGCGTATGAACAGGCTCGATTAGAAGGTTATGAAGCGGGTCTACTCCAAGGAAGACAAGATGGATATGCCGAATTTGAAGACGTCACGACACGCCTGAACTCGGTCTCCACTGAACTCGAACAACTGTTCCAAGAAAAATGGAAACAGGCAGAAGTACAACTCATTGACCTTGCGATTGCAATAAGTGCGCAAGTGACGACGGACCTTGTTCGAAAAGATGAGGCGCTGTTCGCGGCGATGATTCAAGAACAGATGGCGCAACTCATTGATGCGGAAGCGTTAACGATCTTCGTTCATCCCACACGTCTTGCTTCGATTCAGCGATTTGAATCGTTGTGGCGTGATGATGAGACACCACCTTTGAAATATCGGGGAGACAGCTCTTTAGATGAAACGTCCGTGCGCATTGAATCCCCGCATCGAGGAAGTGAAATGGATTTATCCTACAGTTTTGAACGAATCCAAGCCAAAATCGAGGAGGTTTTAGCGGATGGCGCTTATTGAGAAGGTCATCGATACGATCAAACAGTCTACAGATGGCGAGTTCACTCGCAAAATCGGGCGAGTTTGTCGGGTCGTAGGGTTGATGATC
Source organism: Exiguobacterium sp. MMG028 (assembly GCF_027947425.1). NCBI lineage: Bacteria > Bacillati > Bacillota > Bacilli > Caryophanales > Exiguobacterium > Exiguobacterium sp. MMG028. The sequence continues at coordinate 896,079 of NZ_JAQJIN010000001.1, read as the reverse complement.
GAGTCAAATGGACCGAGTGCGTTTGTCGGGGAGCGATGTTTCATCATGCTCCCTTCAAATGAGTCGGTCGAAGCGGAAGTGGTGGGCTTTAATGAAGAGCGCGTCCTTCTCATGCCATACGGTGAAACGACACAGATTGCACCGGGTTGTTTAGTGAAAGGGACCGGGAAGATGCTCCAAGTCCCGGTCGGTGAGGAACTGATTGGACAAGTGCTCGACGGTCTAGGACGACCTTTGTCGGGTGAGAGACTTGCAACAGGTAAGCGATATGATGTCCAACGCAAACCGCCAAACCCGTTGAATCGTCCTCGGATTTTAGATACGTTGTCGACGGGTGTTCGTATGATCGATGGTCTCCTGACGGTAGGAAAAGGGCAACGTGTCGGTTTGTTTGCCGGTTCTGGGGTGGGGAAATCCACGTTACTCGGCATGATTGCCAAACGCTCTTCAGCAGATATTAATGTAATTGCTTTGATTGGGGAACGTGGTCGGGAAGTAAAGGAGTTCATTGAAAAAGAGCTCGGTCCAGAAGGAATGGCCCGATCTGTCGTCATAGTGGCGACGAGCGACCAACCCCCGCTCGTCCGATTGAAAGGAGCCTATACCGCAACCGCAATCGCCGAATACTTTCGTGACCAAGGCAAAGAAGTAGTGCTTATGATGGATTCGGTGACACGCTTTGCAATGGCTCAACGAGAAATCGGTCTCGCGACGGGAGAACCACCGACATCGAAAGGATATACACCGTCTGTTTTTGCGATGCTCCCGCAATTGTTAGAGCGAAGCGGGACGGCGGCGACCGGATCGATTACAGCATTTTATACGGTTCTCGTCGATGGTGACGATATGAACGAACCGATTGCCGATGCGGTGCGTGGGATATTAGATGGACACTTTGTCATGGACCGCGCGCTTGCAAACCGTGGACAGTTTCCTGCCATCCATGTCTTGAAGTCAATCAGTCGGGTCATGAACCAAATCGCCTCGCCATCACATCGTGAAGCGGCACAAACGTTTCGAAGTTGGCTGGCGACATATATCGATGCCGAGGACTTGATTAACATCGGCGCATATAAAAAAGGGTCGAATCCGGCGATTGACACCGCAATCGAGAAGTATCCATACTTATTGACATTTTTAAAGCAATCGATTGAAGAAGACGCCGCATTCCAACAAACGATGACTCATTTGTCACACATCGCGCGAGGTGAATCATGAACAGACTCATTCTAGAACGAATCATGCCAATTGCTGAACATGAGAAGGAAGATGCGGCTTCAGAAGTTAGAGGCTTCAAGGCGAAACTTGAAACGGAAATGGAAGCGTTGTATGACCTTCTCCTCATGTATGAGTCATTGATTAAGCATCAAGATGAACAGCAAGGGCATATTGATTTACTCATGTCTCAGTACCGAGAAAAAACACGTGAGCAAGTGAAGCGTCAAATCGAAACGCAACAGCTCGTCGTCCAACAAGCCCGCAATCGTTATCACGCATCGCAAGAAAGACTGCTTGGGAAAGTAGTGGAAGAAAAGAAATATGTGACGCTACATGAAAAGGTCAGTTTACAAGAGATGACAGCGGCAAAACTCACAGAGCAATTAATGATGGACGAACTCGCTGTGATTCATCATGGGAAAGGGAAGTAGCATGGCAAAAGAGAACAATAAACGAGGCAAACAAATGATTGTGGCGTTAGTCCTCATTCCAGCAATCTTCATACTAGTCGGCGGAATGGTCGTCATGAATTATGCGATGGATCGTCCACTTCTATCTGTACCATTCCTACCAGTTAGCGAGGAAGAAAAGTCATCAGAAACGCCTGAGACGTCTGAGGCGAAAGTGAACGTGACGGGCATCGACAGTGACACCACGAACCGGTTGAAAGCAGCAAACAATGAGATTGAGAAACTTCGAAATGAGAATGTGGAACTGACGAATGAAGTGAAAGCGAGACAAGAAGAGATCACCGATTTAATTCGAGAACGTGACCGTCTCGTCTCCGAACTTGCAGCAGCCACAACGGAAGAGGAAAATTCATCTGACATTTCGAGTGTGTATGAAGAGATGTCTGCCAAACAGGCGGCGGCCATCATGGGAGAACTAGAGAGTCCGCAAGTGGCCGAACTGTTGAAAGAACTATCACCGAAGCAACAGGCTGATATTTTAGGTCGGATGAATGCGCAACAAGCTGCGGTTGTGACGCAGCTTCTCCAATGAACATGAGAAGGGAGGACCCACATTGAATATTGCGTTACTAACTCAAGCCATTCAAGGTTCAACGACTCGTACCGGAGTAACGGAAGGCGAATCACAGGGGGCAGGCGGTTTTTTAAGCCTCTTATCCGCCATGCTTGCCCCAATGCAAGGCTCCGGGGAGCAAGCAGGGCTTCCTCAACTTGAAGAAGGCGCATTATCTGAAGAACTCGTCGACCTCGAAAAAGTGGCGCAGGAACTTGAGACATGGTTTCAAAAACCTGAAACTTTGAAATGGCTCAAATCACTTCCACAAGATGCGTATCGGACATTTATGGATGCATATGTAGGTGTACTCGGACAACTGTCTACGTCATCTGGAAATGTTGATTCAGCTCTTCCAAACGTTGCTCAAGCGGTCGCAACAAGTAGTGACATCGTCCAAAAGACGGATTTGTCTGCAAAAACAGGGTTGACACAGGCTGTCCCGAATCAAGAACTTGGAAAGCAAATCCAAACGATTCAACGGGTGATCACACAGTTTAATGGACCAGCCCGCAATATGAAGGAAGTTCCCGTTCTACCACAAGTTGAAACCGTGAAAGTGGCGAAAACGCTCCCTCAATCAAGCAGCGTGGATTGGTTACCGAAAGGCATGAACTGGTCACGACCACAAATTGATGTAGAGACTGTTATGTATGCTTCGAAAGGATCATTGCCTGAAAACTTACAGGCGAGAATTGAGTCCGCGCTTCAAAAAGCACCGTTTTCGAGCGGAGCGGACGGTTCGAAAGTGTTTACGGTACGTCTATATCCAGAACAGCTAGGGGAGCTCGTCGTCAAGCTTGAACGACATAACGGGGAACTCGTAGTCAAATTGTTCGCAAGCAATCAAGAAGCAAAACAACTGATTCAGTCACAAGTTCAGCAGTTGCAACAAACGTTAACGCCTCATTCCCAAAATGTTCGCGTCGAGGTCAACTTGACACAACAAGCACTCGATGCGAAGTCGACGATGCCAGACGGTTCCGAGCAACCGGAACAGGAGCAACCGCAGGAACAACCAAAAGGAGGATCTGAGGATGACGAGCATCCAGCCGAAGACGAATGATTTTACTTTGCCAGACCAGTCGCTTCCGAAAGCGACGAATCAATATGACAAGGACATGTTTATGAAGTTGCTGCTCGCTCAAATCGCGAACCAGGACCCGATGTCACCGATGGAAGACCGTGAGTTCATCGCTCAGATGGCGCAATTTTCTTCACTAGAACAAATGCAAACGATTTCGAAACAACTCGATTCGGTATTGGTTGACCGTCATATGGCCTCGATTTCTGAATTCAGTAGCATGATTGGTAAAACGATTGACTACAGTTCGGAATCGAGTGAAGAAACGACAAAAGGCTCAGGCCGTGTCGTCTCGATTTCACGATCTGATTTAACTGGATACATGGCCGACCTTGAAGACGGCACATCGGTCAGCGTGTACGATATCACTTCCATCAAATAAGCATAGGGGGAATTTATTATGTTAAGAGCAATGTACTCAGGGATCAGTGGTCTGAAGAACTTCCAATCGAAATTAGACGTCGTCGGGAACAACATCGCCAACGTCAACACGTTCGGTTATAAAAAAGGTCGTGTCACGTTTAAAGACCTCGTCAGTCAACAAGTCGGTAGTGCGTCTGCTGGAAATGCGACAACGGGTGGTATTAACCCGAAGGAAGTCGGCCTCGGGGGTACAATGGCGACGGTCGATAACGTCTATAACCAAGGGGCCATGCAAAACACAGGACGCGCCCTTGACGTCGGGATTTCAGGGGAAGGATTTTACGCTGCGATGGTCAATGGTCAACTCCAATACACGCGTGCAGGAAACTTCTATACGGACAACCAAGGTAATTTGGTAACAGGCGACGGGACGTATCTTGTTGGGTCACTCACTAGTACGTTGCCAGTTGCTGCTGGAGTAACAGCGACCCCAGTTGAAGCAAATTTCACAGGTCCATTAGCAAATTTAAATCATTATGCGGCAGATGATACGACAGCGAAAACAGATCGGTACGGAAGAATTCAAATTCCAACAGATGCAAAATCACTTTCAATTGGTAAAGATGGACAAGTTAGTTTCGTAGCAGCTAATGGTGAGCTTCGCATCGCTGGTTATATCGTCACGTCGAACTTCTCGAACAACGCTGGCTTATCAAAAGTCGGTGCCAACAACTTCGTACAATCACAAAACTCCGGTGCCCCTCAATTTGGCGTACCTGGTTCTGACGGTCGCGGAGAACTCGTTTCAGGTGCACTTGAAATGTCGAACGTCGACCTTTCTGAAGAGTTTACGGAAATGATTGTGGCACAACGTGGTTTCCAGGCGAACACACGAATTATTACAACGTCAGACGAGATTCTTCAAGAACTCGTCAACTTGAAACGCTGATGATTCGCGTCACAGCATTTCGGGGTGAGGAATTCGTGCTCAACGCTTTGCTCATTGAAACGGTGAAAGCAGAGCCCGACACGATTATCCAATTATTTAATGGCAAAACGTATCTCGTGAAAGAAACAAAAGATCAAATCATTGAACGAACTGAGGCCTTTTACCGCTCAATCGGTTTAGTCGGAACGATGTTCACAAGAGGTGAAGAAGATGAGTGAAGAAGAGAAGAAAAAGGGTGGCGGCCTGAAGGTTGTCATCATCTTACTAGTCGTCCTACTCGTCATGGGCGGAGCCGGTTTCATGACGTATAAATACGTGTTCGGGGATAACGTCACCGCTAAAACGAAACCGGTCACTGCCGAAGAATTGGCGGAACGAAGCTTTACGACCGATGACATGACGACGAACATTCAAGATGAGCGTTTCATCAACGTTCAATTCACGATTGTCACAGATTCTTTGGAAACAAAGGAGAATCTGGAGTTACGCAAATTCCAAGTACACAACGTCATTCTCGGAGATTTGGCTGGAATGACAAAAACACAGTTGGCAACAAAAGAAGATATGCAAAAGTTTGAACAAACACTACGAGAACAACTTAATGGACTGCTTGAAGAAGGTGAAGTCCAACGCGTCTATATGACGAAGAAAATTATTCAGTGAGGTGGCATCATGGGAGAAGTATTGTCTCAACAAGAAATTGATGCCTTACTATCTGCACTAAGCAGTGGGGATGTCGAAGCGGATTCCTTTCTTGCACAAGAGGAAGAAAAGAAAGTTCGGCAATACGACTTCAAGCGAGCCGTCCGATTTTCAAAAGATCAGATTCGCAGTTTGACTCGAATTCACGAGCATTTCACTCGCATGTTAACGACGTTCTTCTCGGCCCAACTTCGCACATATGTTCAGTTTTCTGTCAACTCGGTCGAACAACTACCGTATGATGAATTCATTCATTCTATCCCGAGTATGACGATGATCAACTTGATTGAAGCGCCACCGTTAAACGGACGATTCATCATCGAGGTCAATCCGAACATTTCTTATGCGATGCTGGATCGTCTACTCGGCGGACCTGGTGTCGAGATGGACAAAATTGAATCGTTCACAGAAATCGAGATGCGCATTTTGACGCAATTGTATAAGCGTGCCTTCTCAACGTATGGGGACGCGTGGGAATCGATTGCGGAAATCAAGGCGGAAATGTCTGCAGTGGAAGTGAATCCGCAGTTTCTTCAACTCGTTTCACCAAACGAGACGGTCGTCCTCATCTCGATTGGGGTGACAATCGGCGAAGTGAGCGGAACAATCAATGTTTGTCTTCCGTTCGTGACAATCGAACCTGTCTTGTCGAAGTTGTCGAGTCATTACTGGATGCAGGAGGCGAATCGTCGTAATGCGAGTGAGTCGAGCAAAGAACCACTCAAAGCACAGTTGATGAACTCGACGGTCGAGGTCGTCTCATTACTTGGCGAGACGACAATCACGTTTGGTGATCTGTTGCACCTTGAAGTTGGGGACTGTTTGGCACTCGATCAAGTGGCGAAAGAACCTCTATCCATCATGGTAGGGGAGAATAAAGTATTTAAAGGGCAAGTCGGTGTGAGCGGGAAGCGGATGGCGGTTCAGGTGCTTCACCGTGTGAAGGAGGAAGAGCAATGAGTGAAATGCTGTCACAAGATGAAATTGACGCGTTACTACGTGGGACAAGCGACAGTACGCCGACGCCAAAGGCGGAAAAAGAAGAGCACCTAGATTCGATGGAAAGCGATGCTCTTGGAGAAATCGGAAACATTTCGTTTGGGAATTCAGCAACGGCATTGTCGACGTTGCTACAACAAAAAGTAGAAATTACGACACCGGTTGTCAGTGAAGTGAGAATCGAAGAGTTGCGTGAACGATATCCGACGCCTCATGTGGCATTACGTGTCGGGTACACGGAAGGGATAAAGGGTGAAAACGTCCTCGTCTTGACTCGCGAAGATGCGGCCATCATCTCTGATCTCATGTTAGGTGGAACGGGAGAGAACGTCGATCCTGAAAGCCTTGATGAAATTCGCTTATCAGCCGTTCAAGAAGCGATGAACCAGATGATGGGTGCTGCCGCGACATCTTTATCGACGGTGTTCTCGAAGAAGATTGACATCTCCCCACCACTTGTCGAGGTGTTTGATGCGACGAAGAACCAAACCATTATCGACCGTCTCGAACTTTGGGAGACAATGGTACTGATTGAGTTCAATCTCAAAGTCGGTAATTTGATTGATTCAACAATTGTTCAAATTGCACCAATTCAATTCGGAAAACAGTTGGTCGACGAATTGATGAAAGCGACCGGTGAGGCACAAACGGCAGTGGAGCCTGTAAAAGAACAGCCGAAAACCGAGGCACCGAAACCTCAGCCACAGGCGCAACCACAGGCACAACCACAGGCGCAACCACAACCACAACCGGAAAAGCAAAAATCGATGCCAGAGGTCGCGGTAAGCCAAGCAGAATTCATGCCGCTCCAATCACCGGCTCCGCAAGAGTCCGTGCCGGCGAACTTAGGGTTACTGTATGACGTTCCGTTGAACGTGACCGTCGAACTAGGCAGAACGAAAAAATCTGTCCGGGAAGTACTCGAGCTATCACAAGGTTCCATCATCGAACTCGACAAGCTAGCAGGCGAACCGGTTGATATTTACGTCAACCAACAGCGGATTGCTAGAGGAGAAGTAGTCGTCATTGAAGAAAACTTTGGGGTACGTGTAACAGAAATTATTCAACCGCATGAGCGGATCGGAATCGTTTAAGGAGGAAAATAGAATGAGTGCAAAAGTATTAGTAGTAGACGACGCAGCGTTCATGCGTATGATGATCAAGGATATTTTGACAAAGAACGGATATGACGTAGTAGGTGAGGCAGAAAACGGAGCTGACGCGGTCGTGAAATATCGTGAGCTCACACCGGACCTCGTCACACTTGATATCACGATGCCAGAGATGGACGGACTTGCAGCATTGAAAGAGATTCGTAGTTTCGACTCGAACGCAAAAGTCATCATGTGTTCAGCGATGGGACAACAAGCGATGGTCATCGATGCGATTCAAGCAGGTGCGAAAGATTTCATCGTCAAGCCGTTCAACGCAGAGCGCGTCATCGAAGCGGTTTCTAAAACGGTCGCACAATGAAGAAATGGTGGTTGATTATTCTTCTCGTGGTCGGACTTTATATTCCGACCACGGTTGAGGCCGCCACCGTAGACCAACAATTCGAGCAAAAACAGACAGAAGAATTGGAAAGTAACGTTCCAACGACAGCGTCAACGATTGGGAATGGCGTGAAAGTCGTGTTGAGTCTCGTAGTCGTGGTCGGCGGTTTCATCGTCTTGATGCGTTGGCTCGGTTCCAAAACACAAGGTGTGAAAGCGACTCAGCATATGAAACATCTCGGAGGCGTTCCACTTGGAAAAGACCGTTCCGTCCAACTCGTGAAGCTTGGGGATCAAGTCTATGTCCTCGGCGTCGGGGAATCGATACAATTGATTGATCGGCTCGATGCGGAGACGATGGACGAAGAGCAGTCAGAGCCTTTATCACTCCGAACGGCGAATTCGAATGCATTTTTGGATACCTTTAAGAAACAACTTGCTCAACTAGAAGAAGTGAGGAAGAAGTCATGACAACGTTTGAGCAATTAATCAATTTAGAGACACCAGACAGTACATCTACATCGATCAAACTCTTGATTTTGTTGACGTTATTGACACTAGCACCATCTTTTTTAATTTTGATGACGTGCTTCACACGTGTCGTCGTCGTCCTATCTTTCATTCGGCCAGCACTCGGTACACAGCAAACACCGCCAAACCAGTTGATTGTCGGATTGGCCTTGTTCATTACATTGTTTGTCATGTCTCCCGTTCTCTCTGATTTGAATGAGAACGCATTAAAACCTTATCTCGATGACAAAATCTCACAAGATGAAGCGTTTGATGAAGCGAGCGGGACGATGAAAGAATTCATGTCGAAATATACGAGACAAGAAGATTTGCAACTCTTTTTGAAGTATGGGAACTACGAGCAGCCTGAATCACTTGATGACGTACCGCTTCTCGCGCTTGTCCCGGCTTATGCGATTAGTGAATTGAAGACAGCCTTCCAAATCGGATTCATGATTTTCTTGCCATTTTTAATTATCGATATGGTCGTCGCGAGTGTCCTCATGTCGATGGGGATGATGATGTTACCACCGGTCATGATCGCATTGCCGTTTAAATTATTGTTATTTGTATTGGTCGATGGCTGGCACTTGATTGTGGAATCATTGCTTAGAAGTATGTAGGGGGAACGGACATGACACAAGAAATGGTCATTTACTTGGCAACAGAGAGTGTGTGGACATTATTAAAAATTTCAATGCCATTGCTACTCATTTCACTGATTGTCGGTCTCGTGATCTCGATTTTACAGGCCACGACTCAAATTCAAGAACAGACGCTTTCGTTCGTTCCAAAAATTATCTCGGTCTTCATCGGTCTTGTCATCTTCGGACCATGGATGCTTCAACAAATTGAAGGATTTACGCGACTGATTTTTGAGCTGATGGTCGAGGTTGCGTCGAAATGAATGCGGTCGACTTCATCAGTATGTACGGTCTGACGTTTGCGCGACTTTCTGGCTTTTTTGTCAGTGTCCCTCTGTTCTCGACGAGGCAGTTGCCGGTTATGCATCGCGTCGGATTCAGCGCGTTTTTAGCGTATTACGCAATGTTCACATTGACTGAGCCAATCGTGATGACGAATGCGTTCGTCCTGCAAGTTGTCTATGAAGTCATGATTGGACTGTTACTCGGTCTATTGATTAATATTCTCTTTTTTGCTCCGCAGATTGCCGGTGGGGTCATCGATCTTCAACTCGGTTTGGCGATGGCTTCCGCATATGATCCGATGTTTGGCGGACAGTCGCCACTAATTGGACGATTTTATTATATTTTTACGCTGTTCATTTTATTGACGAGTAATTTACATTTACTCCTGATTGACGGTATATATTACAGTTTTCAAATCTATCCACCTGGTCAACCGATGATTAACTTCACGGAAGCTTCACTCATGATGGCAGTGAAAGTCGTTACGATGACGATGATGGTCGCCTTACAATTGGCTTTGCCGATGATGGCATCATTACTGCTGGTCGATTTGGCACTTGGTTTTTTAGCGAAATCGGCGCCACAGTTCAATATCTTTGCCATCGGCTTTTCGTTTAAACTCATTGCCGGATTTGCCGTCATGGTGTTGTTAATGGGATTGACATTGACAGGAATTAGTCAGTTCATTCCGCTATTACAAGATGTGATGCACGACTTTATGCTCATACTAGGAGATGCCTCATGAAGAAGCCTCTATATCCTTTATCGGTCAACTTGCAGTTTTTTGCAGGTGAAAAAACAGAAAAAGCGACACCGCGTAAGCGAGAGGATTCACGAAAGAAAGGGCAAGTCGCCAAATCAGCGGATTTGACGGGGGCATTTGCACTCTTTGCCATGTTTCTCATGCTATCTTTCTTCGGACCGATGATTGGGCAACAGCTGCTATCACTCATCGGAGATTTACTTAGCCCGCAATATTTACTCTTCAATGTATCTGAGGGCATGTCGGGTATGGTCATCGACTTGATGCTTCGAGTCGGATTGATTTTGGCTCCATTCTTCATCGTCGCTGTCGTGTTCGGGATTCTCATCAACTATTTACAAGTTGGAACGCTCTTTTCTTTGGAAGCAATCCAGCCAAAGCTCGAACGGATCGACCCAATCAAAGGGGTGAAACGGATTGTCAGCATGAAAGCGGTCGTCGAATTTTTAAAGTCCTTATTCAAATTTTTGATTATCCTGACAACCGCTGTCGCTGTCCTTTGGCAAAACCAAAAAGAATTGTCCCGTATGGCCGTCGAGCAGATTCGAGAATCCATCGTCGCGCTTGCGGGTATCACGATTGAGCTTGGGCTCTGGGTGAGTGTCGCCTTGCTCGCACTCGCATTACTTGACTTTTTTTATCAACGATTTGATTTCGAAAAATCGATTCGAATGTCAAAGCAAGACATTAAAGACGAGTATAAAAACTCGGAAGGTGACCCACTCATCAAATCCAAGATTAAGCAGCAACAACGAGAAATGGCGATGCGACGGATGATGCAAGAAATTCCGAATGCCGACGTCGTCATCACGAACCCGACCCATTACGCGGTCGTCATCCGCTACGATGACACGAAAGATTTTGCGCCGCTCGTTGTCGCAAAAGGGGTCGACCGAGTCGCCTTTCATATTCGAGATGTCGCAAAAGAGCACGATGTGGCGATTGTCGAGAACAAACCGCTCGCACGGGCGCTTTACGCCCAAATCGATATTGGAGAAGTGGTAGACGAATCATTCTATCAAGCAATCGCGGAAGTGCTCGCGTTCGTCTATCAAATGAAGCAACCGTCTTGAGGAGGAGTATGTGTTGGCAGTAAAAGCGAAAGACTTTGCAGTTTTGATTGGTGTCTTGATGATTGTCATCATGCTGATCATCCCGTTACCGGGCTTTTTATTAGACTTTTTAATCATCGTAAATATTTTAATCGCCCTCATGATCTTACTTGTGGCGATGAATGCCAGAGAAGCGCTCGACTTCTCCGTATTCCCTTCTCTCTTATTGATTGTGACGTTGTTTCGTCTCGGATTGAACGTATCGACGACCCGCTCGATCCTCTCGAACGGGTATGGAGGGGAAGTCATTGCGACGTTTGGTGACTTCGTCATCGGAGGAAATGTCCTTGTCGGATTCGTCGTCTTCCTGATTCTCGTCATCATTCAGTTCGTCGTTATCACAAAAGGTGCCGAGCGTGTATCTGAGGTATCCGCCCGCTTCACACTCGATGCGATGCCAGGGAAACAGATGGCCATCGATGCTGACTTGAACTCCGGATTAATTGATGACAAGGAAGCGCAGATGCGTCGCCGTAAAATTCAAAGCGAGGCCGACTTCTACGGTTCGATGGATGGGGCATCCAAGTTCGTCAAAGGGGACGCCATCGCCGGAATCATCATTGTGACGATTAACTTGATCTTCGGAATCATTATCGGCGTCGTTCAAATGGGATTACCGGTCGGGGAGGCGTTCCAAACGTTCTCGCTCATGACGATCGGGGACGGACTTGTCAGTCAAATCCCGGCACTCTTGATTTCGACGGCGACCGGGATCATCGTGACCCGTGCTGTCTCAGACGGCAATTTAGGGGAAGATGTCATCGACCAGCTCGGTCAAAACCCATCGCTTCTCTATATCGCAGGAGGCGTCGTCTTTTTGCTCGGTTTCGTGTCACCTCCACTTATTCCGGTGACGATGATCATCGCAGGTACGGCGTTCTTCGGAGCGTATACGATGCGACGAAACATCCGGCAGGCGACGGAGGAACCGATCATGGAAGAAGAACCTTCGACGGCTCCGACAGAATCTGTCGTCTCGCTCTTACAAATCGATTCGATTGAATTCGAGTTCGGATACGGCTTGATCCCCCTTGCGGATGAGTCACAAGGCGGTGACTTGTTAGATCGTGTCGTCATGATTCGTCGTCAGCTTGCACTCGAACTCGGCTTCATCTTGCCGACGGTTCGCATTCGCGACCACCTACAACTCTCGCCGAACGCGTATCGCATCAAAGTGAAAGGAAACGTCGTCGCAGAAGGAGAGTTGTTACTCGACCACTATTTGGCGATGAGCCCAGGGATTGAAGACCCAGAAGTATATGGGATTGAAACGACGGAACCGGCATTCGGGCTCCCTGCCCTTTGGATTGATGAGGAGACACGGACGCGAGCTGAAATGAGTGGGTACACTGTCGTAGACCCACCTTCCGTTGTCGCGACACATTTGACCGAAACGCTGAAAAAACATGCCGCTGATTTGCTCGGTCGTGAAGAAACGAAACAACTTGTCGAGCACTTGAAGGAAACTCATCCGGTTCTTGTAGAAGATGTCACGCCTTCAGTCCTTTCAATCGGTGAGATTCAAAAAGTGCTACGTCACTTATTACAAGAGAACGTATCGATTCGAAACTTGCCTCTCTTGTTCGAGACGATGGCAGACTACGGAAAGGTAACGAAAGATGCGGAAATCCTCGGGGAATATTGTCGCCAAGGATTGTCACGTCAGCTGACCGATCAAGTCAAGCCACCAGAAGGTCCATTGTATGTGGTTACGTTAGGTGGTCAGACGGAACAGACCGTTCAAGATGCCGTACAGAAGACCGAGTTTGGGAACTATTTGGCGCTCGACCCGGAGCAAGCACGTGAGATCATCGAGCGTACGGGAGAACAATTGTCGATGTTCGAACGCTACGGTGCGTCAGCGGTGATTTTATGTTCACCAACGATTCGATTGTTCGTCCGACAATTGCTCGAACGATACTATCCAGATGTTCCTGTTTTGGCCTATAACGAGTTACTCAGTTCCGTCGAAGTGAAAAGTATTGGGGTGATTTAAATGCAAATTAAAAAATTTACAGCGAAAACGATGTCTGAGGCGATGACGAAAGTGAAGCAAGAGCTAGGTGATGAAGCGGTCATCCTCAATTCGCGGCAAGTGAAGACCGGATGGTTTGGTTTATTCGCTTCGAAACAAGTGGAAGTCATCGCCGCACTCGAAAAAGAGAAGGTGGTCACGAAGACAAGACGGCCAGATCCGATTCGACCAGAGCCGGCGTCAGCGCCTGCATCTGAACCAACGCCATCACCTCAAGTACCGTCAACACCTCGTATGGTAGGAGGGACAGCACCAAGGCTCCATTCATCACTGCAACACATCGACGCGTTACTTTCGACGGAGTCGTTCGCAGAAGAGTCATGGGAAGAGACGTTGAACGAGCTATACTATACGACGAAGTCTGTAGAAGTAGCCGAACGATTCGTGTATGAGCAAGTCAAGTCATCCTTTATCGACCCGCCTGAAGCGAAACGTTATGTCATGCTCGTTGGACCGACGGGTGTCGGGAAAACGACAACACTTGCCAAGCTAGCTGCGCATTTCAAATTGACAGAAGGCAAAACGGTCGGGCTGATTACGACAGATACGTATCGAATCGCGGCCATCGAACAGTTGAAGACGTACGCTGAAATTATGAGTATCCCCGTTGAAGTGGCATACGACTTTCATGATTTTAAGCGAGCGAAACAATTATTTGCCCGAAAAGATATTGTATTGATCGACACGGCAGGTCGAAATTTCCGAGACCCAGCTTACGTGGAACAGTTTCACGAACATCATGACTTCACGGAAACGAGCCTCTCACTCGTATTGAGTCTGACATCCAAAATGAAAGATATGGATATGATCTATTCCCAGTTCGAATCACTTCCCCTCAGTTCGCTCATCTTCACCAAAGCGGATGAGACGAGTGACATCCACGCGATGTATCGAATGGTGAAAAAGAGCGGCTTGCCTGTCGCATGGATGACAGACGGTCAAGAGGTGCCAGATGATTTGATTCGAGGAGATGCGGAGGCATTGACGAAACGACTGTTCGAGAAAGAAGGGTGGGCCAGATGGACCAAGCAAGGCGTTTAAGAGCAATCAATGATGTCCATCCGACGACCATCGCTTTTGCGAGCGGAAAAGGCGGCGTTGGAAAGACGAACGTTTGCGTCAACACGGCCATCGCCCTTTCGGAACTCGGGAAACGGGTGTTGATTGTTGACTTTGATATCGGTATGGCCAACGTCCATATCTTGATGAACGCAATGAAGTCGAGAACGATGATCGAGTCCGTAAAAGCTCGTATTCCATTGGCTGCAGCTGTTCAGAAAAATGTGCATGGTGTCGATATATTACATGGAGGGAGCGGACAAGAGCAACTCGTCCATCTCTCAGATGATGACATGCAATTTCTCATGCGAGAACTCGAAGTACTGACCGCATATGATTACGTCCTTTTCGATATGGGCGCCGGGGCGACAGACACCTCCCTGCAATTTATTGCGGGGTGTGACGAAATGTTTTTGATTTTAACACCGGAACCGACTTCGCTCATGGACGGATACGCATATACAAAACTAGTGCATCATCAATATCCCGACTTACCACTCGGCGTCATCGTAAACCGAGCTCAGTCTGGAGAGGAAGCACTGCAATGTTTCGAACGGATGGAAGTCGCATGCAAGCAGTTCTTAAATAAGACGATTCGATTCCTCGGATTTTTACCGGATGACCCTTCAGTCCGAAAGGCAGTCATCGCACAAGTCCCGTTTTATCAATACAATCGAAAAAGTGATATTAGCTGGCGGCTCGAACGAATTTTGACAACGCTTACGGGAACGCCTCCAAAACCACGTCACTTGATGGACCGTTTGATGGGGAACTTACGGAAACAATGGAACCGAGTATAACGACAGGGAGGCAAAGAAGATGGACGTGAACGAATACTTAGGGTTGTTTTTAGATGAATCCCAAGAACATATCCAATCGATCAACACACAGTTACTTAAGTTAGAACAGTCGGGTGGGGCGGATGTCGTTCAAGAGATTTTCCGGTCTGCACATACGTTAAAAGGGATGTCTTCGACGATGGGGTACGAACGCGTCGCCAATTTAACGCATGAGATGGAAAGTGCACTCGACCTCGTTCGTGGTGGTAAAAAAGAAAGCAACCAACTTTTGTTGGACACGATGTTCATCGCTATGGAACAAATGGAAGACATGATCGCCGACATTGAGAACGGGGGACAAGGGGCAAACGTTGATGTTTCTGAAACGGTTGCCGCATTCCAATCATTCATCGGTGGAAAAGAGGCCGTGGTCACTGAAGCGAAAGAGTCGAGTACTTTCGACGTCGACCTTTACACAAACTCGGTCATCGACCAGGCGAAACAAACTGGGTTTGAAGCATATCAAATCACTGTGAAACTATCAGACGCCGTCGTCTTAAAAGCGGCTCGGGCGTACATGGTGTTTGATCGCCTTCAAGAATTAGGTGAAGTGGTACGGACACATCCGGAGACAGAAGAAATTGAACAAGAGCAATTTGACTTGTCGTTTGACGTCTTATTCCTCTCACAAGAGACAGCGGAAGTCATCGAACACGCCATCGCCCAAGTATCGGAAGTGGAACGTGTCGAAGTCAATGTGTTCACAGGAGCATCAGAAAGCGAACCAGAAGTCGCAGTCACAGCCGAAGCGGTAGTCCCAGAGCCAGTGGTGCAGACAGCTTTAGACCAGGAAGAAAAAGAAACAAAAGATACGAAAGAACAAGTTGCGGCACAGGCTCAAGCGAAGACGATTCGCGTCAACTTGGAACGGATCGATCGTCTCATGAACTTGTTCGAAGAATTCATCATCGACCGTGGACGTTTGGAACGACTCGCTGATGAGGTGGGGCAACCAGAATTGAATGAAACGGTTGAAAAAATCAAGCGGGGTACGAATGAACTGCAATCTCTCGTCTTGACACTTCGCATGATGCCAATCGAGCAAGTGTTCAATCGCTTCCCACGTATGGTGCGCTCAGTCGCAAAAGAAATCCATAAGAAAGTTCAATTGGATATTTCAGGTGCCGAGACAGAACTAGATCGGACGGTCATCGATGAGATTGGCGATCCGCTCGTTCACTTGATTCGGAATGCAATCGACCATGGAATCGAACGTCCAGAAGTACGCGTACAAGCCGGAAAGCCGGAACAAGGCATGCTCGCCCTTCGTGCTTATCACGGCGGGAACCGTGTCTTCATCGAAATTGAAGATGACGGCGCAGGGATCAATGTCGACAAAGTTCGTTCAAAAGCGTTAGAACGTGGCGTCATTTCAGATGAAGAGGCGACCATGATGTCTGAGAATGAGTTGGCGATGTTGATCTTCGCCCCAGGGTTCTCGACAGCAGATGTGGTGACAGACCTTTCAGGTCGTGGTGTAGGTCTCGATGTCGTCAAAAATAAAATCGAGTCGCTCGGTGGTGTCGTTTCGCTAGAGACGGTAGCGGGACAAGGGACGAAATTCCAAGTCAGCTTGCCACTCACCCTCTCCATCATCTCGGCCATGCTCGTACAAGTCGGCGAGGAATCGTATGCGATTCCGTTGTCATCGATTCTTGAGACGACCTTACTTGATGAAGCGGACATTTTGACGGCGCATCGTGAGCGCGTCTTTGATTTCCGTGGGCAATTGGTTCCGCTCGTCTACTTAAAAGAAATGTTCGGAATCGAATCAGAGACGAAGTCCCAATTCCCGGTCGTCGTCGTTCGAAAAGGCAACAAACTCGTCGGCGTCGTCGTCAATGATTTGATTGGACAACAAGAAATTGTCATGAAACCGCTCGGTACGTATCTTGAAGGGATTCCAGCTATCTCAGGTGCGACCATTCTCGGTGACGGTCGCGTCGCCCTTATCGTAGATAGTAACGATCTCTTTTAAGGAGGAATATAGATGGAACAGAAATGGGTAGTCTTTTCACTTGAAGAAAATACGTACGGGATCGATGTGCAGTCGGTCCGTTCAATCGAGCGGCTTCAGCCGATCACACGCGTCCCGAACGCCCCGTCACACGTGAAAGGGGTCATCAATCTTCGGGGTGTCGTCACACCGGTCATCGACCTTCGTCTACGCCTCGGTTATGAAGAAATCGAACCGACGGATGAGACGCGTATTTTAATCGCATCATTGAATCAAGGGGATGCGGGCTTCATCGTCGACCGCGCAAACGAAGTTGTCGAAAGTGATGAGGTTCGGATTGAACCGATTCCAGAATCAAGTCGTGACATGATTGCAGCACACTTAACCGCAATCGCTAAAGGGGAAGACAAACTCTTCTCGCTTCTCGATGCGAATGCGTTGTTTGAGGAACAATATGCTGAGTGAGTTTGAGCAAGATTTATTAAAGGAACTGGGAAATATAGGGTCTGGACATGCGGCAACTGCTTTATCCGCCATGTTAGCCAAACCGGTCAACATCACGGTCTCTTCAGCCGAGATGGAACCAATCTCGTATTTACCAGACCGAGTGGGTGGTCCGGAGCGACACGTCGCTTCGGTGCTACTCGAGTTAGACGGTGAGATTCGCGGCATGATTCTTATTTTATTTGCCGTTGAGGACGCCGAGCAGATGGTGTCGACACTGATCGGCATGCCATTCTCGTTCCAATCTGGTGATGAACTCGGACAATCGGCCTGGGAAGAAGTCGGGAATATTATGAGCGGTGCGTACGCACGTGCACTAGGTGATTGGTTGCAGACTCCAATCATGATCCAAGTACCGGCAACCGCCATCGATATGGCGGGATCGATCGTCGAGTTTGTCGTCACATCGGTTCAACCCGAGGAAGACGCCGCATTGTATATCGATACGACCTTTATGATTGATCAAAAAGTAAGTGCAGGACATGTGTTGTTCCTACCAACACATGGTTCACTCAAACGCATTCAAGAACGGTTGATTGGTCATGGCTGACGTTTTAAAAATTGGCATCGCCGAGTGGAAGCAAACGACGGCACCGAATCGGTTACGGACAGCAGGACTTGGTTCGTGTGTAGGTGTCATCTTATATGACACTCGTCTCCAATTGGCGGCAATGGCGCATGTCATGTTACCCGACTCGACCATTGCGCGGAAGAATCAAGCGATTGAAGTAGGAAAATATGCGGACACAGCCATCGATACGCTCGTCCGTTCTCTCAAACGAGAAGGAGCGACGCGGCTACAAGCGAAAATGGCTGGTGGGGCACAAATGTTTCAATTTAAATATGAGAATGAAGCGATGCGAATCGGTGAACGGAACGCCGAGGCGATTCGTCATGCATTAAAGGTTCATCGGATTCCGCTCGTGGCCGAAGATTGTGGGGGTCATAACGGACGGACGATTGAATTCGATGTTGCGACATCGGTCTTATCGATTCGGACGGTGAGCGTAGGTACGAAAGAACTATAAGGGGGGATCGACATGACGACTCATCTTACACAGTTGTGGGATCGCTGGAATACGGACCGTGATATGGATACAGCAAACGAATTACTAGCACATTACGAGTTTCTCATCCACTACCACGTACAACGGATGATCGTGACGCTTCCAAAGAGCGTCGAACGCGACGAATTGAAAAGTTTGGGTTACATGGGATTGTACGATGCCCTTATGAAATATGATCCAGAGCATAACAATAAATTTGATACGTACGCTGCATTTCGGATTCGTGGAGCCATCATCGATGGGTTGCGAAAAGTAGACTGGTTGCCTCGATCGGTTCGTGAGAAAGTGAAAAAAATCGATCAGGCGGCGGAACAACTTGAACAATCACTTCATCGCGCTCCGACGAAGAATGAGTTGGCGCTTGCTTGTGATCTCCCTGTTTCAGAAATCGAACGAACGATGGCAGAAGGGTATTTTGCTAATATGTTGTCGATCGACGAGGCCGTGACGTTACAAGAGGAAGGCAAAGTCATGTCAGTCACGTACTTCGACCCGGACTCCGAAAAACCGGAAGACACACTCCTTCAACGAGAGTTGATTGACGTGCTCGCGACAGAAGTGGACCATTTATCGGAAAAAGAACGGCTCGTCGTATCGTTATTTTATTTTGATGAATTGACATTGACTGAGATTGGGGAAGTGCTCGAACTATCGACTTCCCGCATTTCTCAAATCCATTCAAAGGCCTTGAAGACGTTGAAACAAGCGCTTGGACGATCCTATTTAGAAGAAAAGACATCGTGAGGAGATGAACAAGTGTATATTGTGTATGTAGTAACGGCTTGTTTGGTTGCTTACGGTTTTTTATTCGGGTACCGTCAAGTCCAGACGTTACAAGAACGGGTTGAGCGGCTCGAACGAGAGAAACAGGAGACGGAGACGTTGCTTCTCTCGTTTATGGAGTCGATGAATGATCTTGTCACGAAAGAACCGGTAGAGCGTAAAGTGGACGTTCATCAGGAGGATGTGTCCGTGCCCGTTGAAACAAAAGCGGATGTCGTGTCAAACGACTTAGATGAAGACAAGTCAAAACCGTCAATTGACGTAGACGATGTGTTACTGCGCCACTCGGTTCGAGACGCGGCCCGCATCCTCGGAAAAGGGGAAGGTGAACTCGCATTATATGCGAAACTTCGCAAAAAGTGAGAGTTGCCGGATTTCGTGACATATGCTATAGTAGTTCTCGGTGTTAAACACATCACACACGTCTCGGGATGGTATTCCTCGGTGCCGAAAGGTCGGAATACAACGATGAACGAGGCGGAGGACTTTTTTAAACCACAAGGAGGAAATTTATCATGGCAGTAATTTCAATGAAGCAATTGCTTGAAGCTGGTGTACACTTCGGTCACCAAACACGCCGTTGGAACCCAAAAATGGCGAAATACATCTTCACAGAGCGTAACGGGATCTACATCATCGACCTTCAAAAAACGGTCAAAAAAGTAGACGAAGCTTACAACTTTGTTCGTGAACTCGCGGCAGAAGGCGGAAACGTCCTCTTCGTTGGTACGAAAAAACAAGCTCAAGATACAATCAAAGAAGAAGCAATCCGTTCTGGAATGTTCTTCATTAACGAGCGTTGGTTGGGTGGAACACTCACTAACTTCTCAACAATCAAAAAGCGTATTAACCGCTTGAAGCAACTCGAAAAAATGGAAGAAGACGGCACGTTCGAAGTACTTCCTAAGAAAGAAGTCATCATCTTGAAAAAAGAAATGACTCGTCTTGAGAAGTTCCTCGGCGGAATCAAGGATATGCCTGGTGTGCCTGACGCCCTCTTCATCGTTGACCCACGTAAAGAGCGTATCGCAATCGCGGAAGCTCACAAATTGAACATCCCAATCGTTGCGATTGTCGACACAAACTGTGACCCAGATGAAATCGACTACGTTATCCCAGCGAACGACGATGCAATTCGTGCAGTTAAATTGCTCACTTCGAAAATGGCAGACGCAATTATCGAAGCGAAGCAAGGTGAAGAAGAAGTTGCTGAAGAAGCTGTAGCGACAGAAGCTGAAGCTACAGAAGCTGAGTAATCAGTGAGACAATAGGTGATAAAGGGAAAGCCTTTTATCACCTTTTTTTAGGACAAGTATTCAAAAAGCCTCGTGCTTTTTCTTAAAATTCGTAAGTTTTACAAGGAGGAATTTCCGATGGCAGTTACAGCAGCAATGGTAAAAGAACTTCGTGAAAAAACAGGAGCAGGAATGCTCGATTGCAAAAAAGCACTCGTTGAAACAGACGGTGACATGCAAGCAGCAATCGACTTCCTTCGCGAAAAAGGAATCGCTAAAGCAGCAGCAAAAGGTGATCGTATCGCCGCTGAAGGTTTGACAGCAGTAGCAGTTGAAGGCAACAAAGCTGTGCTCGTCGAAATCAACTCAGAAACAGACTTCGTTGCGAAAAACGAGAAGTTCCAAACACTCGTGAACAACGTAGCAAAAGCAGTACTCGCTTCAGGCGCAACAACTGCAGAAGCAGCACTCGCAGCTGATTACGAAGCAGGCAAAACGCTTGAAACGTACATCCAAGAAGAAGCTTCTACAATCGGAGAGAAAATCTCACTCCGCCGTGTAGCTGTTCTTGAAAAAGCTGACGACGCTGTATTCGGTACGTACCTCCACATGGGTGGTCGCATCGGTTCTGTAGTCGTAATCGACGGCACGTCTGACGAAACAGTTGCAAAAGACGTTGCAATGCATGTTGCAGCAGCACGTCCACTTTACGCGACACGCGATGAAGTATCAGCTGAAGAAATCGACCGTGAGAAGAAAGTCTTGACTGAGCAAGCTCTTAACGAAGGCAAACCTGCTAACATCGTTGAGAAGATGATTGCTGGTCGCATGAACAAGTACTTCGAGGAAATCTGCCTCGTAGACCAAACGTTCGTAAAAGACGGCGACTTCAAAGTTGGTAAGTATGTAGAATCTAAAGGCGGGAAAGTCAACTCATTCGTACGCTTCGAAGTAGGAGAAGGTATGGAGAAACGTGAAGAGAACTTTGCTGAAGAAGTTATGAACCAACTTAAAAAATAATCTGCGTCATCGTATATGATGCATTCAAAATTGGGAACACGTCTTTATAACCTTGAGTTAGTTCGTTAAGGGAGCGTGTTCCCTTTTTTCAAGCAAGAGGAGGCAAAGTTATGGAACCGAAATATAAACGAATTGTGTTAAAATTGAGTGGAGAAGCGCTCGCTGGAGATCAAGGTTATGGGATTGACCCTAACATTGTAAACTCAATCTCAAATCAAATTAAAGAATTGATCGAGATGGGTGTAGAAGTGGCCGTGGTTGTTGGTGCCGGAAACATTTGG
Source organism: Exiguobacterium sp. MMG028 (assembly GCF_027947425.1). Taxonomy (NCBI): domain Bacteria; kingdom Bacillati; phylum Bacillota; class Bacilli; order Caryophanales; genus Exiguobacterium; species Exiguobacterium sp. MMG028. The sequence goes on along the minus strand of NZ_JAQJIN010000001.1, from coordinate 874,154 downwards.
CGTGGAAAGACGGGTAGTGAACTTGGAATGGACCGGGCAAACGCAGACTACATGGGAATGCTCGCCACTGTCTTAAACTCACTTGCCCTTCAAGACAGCCTTGAAACGTACGGTGTCCAAACGCGTGTCCAAACATCAATTGAAATGCGACAAGTTGCTGAGCCATACATTCGTCGCCGGGCAATGCGTCACCTTGAAAAAGGTCGCGTCGTCATCTTTGCAGCGGGTACAGGAAACCCATATTTCTCAACGGATACGACAGCTGCGCTTCGCGCTGCTGAAATCGAAGCCGATGTCATTTTAATGGGTAAAAACAATGTGGACGGCGTCTACTCTGCCGATCCGAAATTGGATGCCACTGCAGTGAAATATGAGTCGTTGTCATACCTTGATGTCTTAAAAGACGGGCTACAAGTCATGGACTCAACGGCAACATCACTCTGTATGGACAATCACATTCCATTGATTGTATTCTCATTGCTTGAAGAAGGTAACATTAAACGTGTCGTACTCGGGGAACATATCGGGACGGTAGTAGGAGGAGTCAATTCATGAGTGTCAAAGAAGTATTGCAAACAGCTGAAGAAAAAATGGAAAAAGCGCACACGTCACTGAAACGTGATTTTGGTACGCTTCGCACTGGCCGTGCCAGCGCATCGATTTTGGATCCTGTTCAAGTTGATTACTACGGTGTTCCGACACCACTCAATCAAGTAGCAAACATCAATACACCAGAAGCGCGCTTGCTCTTGATTCAACCATGGGATAAATCAATGGTTTCAGAAGTAGAAAAAGCGATTCAAAAGGCAGACCTCGGCTTGTCTCCATCTTCTGACGGAACAGTCATCCGTTTGGCGATTCCTGCCTTGACGGAAGAACGTCGTAAAGAATTGGTTAAAATCACGAAGAAATATGCGGAAGAGGCGAAAGTCGCTGTCCGTAACGTTCGCCGTGATGCCAACGAAAACTTGAAAAAACTCGAAAAAGATGGCGAGTTAACAGAAGACGATCTCCGCGGATATGCAGATGACGTTCAAACGTTGACGGATTCGTATATCAAGAAGATTGATGAATCTGCAGCAACGAAAGAAAAAGAAATCATGGAAGTGTAATCACGGAAGTGGTATACCAAAAAGCTGTGTGGGGACCCTTTTTCTGAGAGGGTCCTTCTTTCATACAATCAGGAGGATAACAGAATGTTTAAATGGGTGAATCCTAAAACAAAAATCGAGGCAGAATTAAGTGTTCCTGAGCACGTAGCCATCATCATGGATGGAAATGGACGTTGGGCCAAAAAACGTGGTCTCCCTCGCATCATGGGTCACCGAGAAGGGATGAAGTCAATCCGTGAAGCGGTTCGGACAGCGCAAGAACTCGGGATTCAATCACTGACGCTTTACGCGTTTTCTACGGAAAACTGGACTCGTCCGGAAGAGGAAGTCTCGTTCTTGATGAAGTTGCCGAAACAATTTTTAGAGACCGATTTGAAAGAACTTCATGAACAAAACGTCCAGGTGCTCGTCGCTGGGGACACGACGAAACTTCCACGCGAGACGCGTGAGGCTGTCGATCAGGCGAGAGAACGGACTGCTACAAATACAGGTTTGAAACTCGTCTTTGCACTCAACTATGGTGGTCGGGATGAACTTGTCCAAGCGATGCGTAGCATTGCCGAGGATGTACAGTCTGGTATGCTAGTACCAGACGCCGTGGATGATCAGTTAATCGGTGAACGACTCATGACTCACGTTCAAGATGTGGATCTCATCATTCGTACGAGTGGTGAACAACGACTGTCAAACTTTTTACTATGGCAAAGCGCATATGCTGAACTCCACTTCACAGAAGTATTGTGGCCGGAATTTAAGCGTGAGCATTTTGTAGAAGCGATTGAATCTTACAACGCGCGCACGCGACGTTTTGGTGGGGTGTAATATGAAGACACGAATTATTACAGGCCTATGGGCGGGCGCAATCTTTATTACCGTCATCGCACTCGGTGGTAACGCCTTTGTTTCTTTAATGGGGATTCTCGCCCTCATTGGATTGAGCGAATTCACATTGATGCGAAAACATAAGCTGTTGGCGTTCCCATTTTTAGTGACATCGCTCCTCGTTGCTTTCCCATTCGTCTTGTTGTTACTGGAAACGCGAATCGTCACGGGCGAGATGCCGTTCACGATTGAACAGTGGCTCGTATTAGGGCTTGTGTTATTACTGTTTTGGACAGTCGTCACAAAAAATCGATTCACGTATGAAGATGCTGGGTTCTATTTTGTATCCGCTGTCTACTTGGTCGTCGGTTTCTTAAGTTTCGCACTCGTACGCCTGTCTGACGACGGGTTGTCGAAAGTGTTGCTCATCTTGTTCATGATTTGGGCAACGGATTCTGGAGCCTATTTCACTGGGAAAGCGTTCGGGAAGGCAAAATTATGGCCATCAATCAGCCCGAATAAGACGATCGAAGGGGCAATCGGCGGAATTGTATCGGCCATTGTACTCGGCATCATCTTCGTCTGGATCGATCCGATTTTACCGGTATTAGAAGTGATTATTTTAGCCATTGTCGTTGCCGTCGTCGGACAGCTCGGTGATTTGGTACAATCCGCTTATAAACGTCAGTTCGGAGTAAAAGATTCAGGTCATCTCTTACCTGGCCACGGAGGAATCCTTGACCGGTTCGACAGTATGATTGCGGTTTTTACCGTCATTTGGGTGTTTAATCTGCTATAAGAAGGAGTGTCGAGATGAAGCGAATTAGCTTAATTGGGGCGACAGGTTCGATTGGCGTGCAGACATGTGACGTCATCGAACAGCACCCCGACCTGTTTGAATTAGAGGCGTATGCGTTCGGCACGAACGTCGATGTTGCCACGGAATGGATCAATCGACTTAGACCAAAATATGTGTCGGCGACAAGTATCGAGGTACTCGAACAATTGAAGCCGCGCCTTACATATGAACCTCTATATTTCATCGGTCCTGAAGGTCTCAAAGAGTGTGCGACGGCAGAACGCGCGGATATCGTCGTGACAGCAGTCGTGGGAGCGGTCGGTCTCGAGCCGACGCTTGCTGCGATTCAAGCAGGAAAAGATATTGCACTCGCCAACAAAGAAACACTCGTTACGGCAGGGCACCTCGTCAAGGCGGCCGTGAAAGAACATGGAGTTAAACTTTTACCTGTCGATAGCGAGCATTCTGCCATCTACCAATGTTTGAATGGGGAACGAAGAGAAGATGTTTCAAAAATTATTTTAACAGCGTCTGGTGGAAGCTTCCGTGACCGTTCGCGGGAAGAATTAGCCGACGTGACGGTTGAAGATGCATTGAATCATCCGAACTGGTCGATGGGGGCGAAGATCACAATCGACTCTGCGACAATGTTTAATAAAGGGCTCGAGGTGATCGAGGCACACTGGCTGTTCGATATCGATTATAATGATATTGAAGTCATCTTGCATCGTGAATCGATTATTCACTCGATGGTCGAATTTAAAGATGCAGCCGTGATGGCACAGCTCGGAAACCCGGATATGCGGGGACCGATTCTCTATGCGCTTTCGGAACCGAAGCGGCTTGAAATTGAGGGGAATAAGCGGTTAAACTTGAAAGAAATCGGTAAGCTACATTTTCAAGAGGCTGATTTCAACCGTTATCCGGCACTTCGGTTAGCGTTTGAAGCAGGAAGAATCGGCGGCTCCATGCCGACAGTCCTGAATGCGGCCAATGAGATGGCAGTGGACCTGTTCTTAAACGGTCAGATTACCTTCTTAGAAATTGAACGACTCGTGGAAGAGGCGATGGCTCAACATGAAGTGATTGCCGAACCGACGCTCGCACAAATTCTAGAAGTAGACCGAGCAGTACGTCAACAGATTCAGCAAGGAATTGAAGGTGGGGAATAAATCATGACGACTTTTATCGCCATCGTTCTGATGTTTGGGGTTCTCATTTCGGTACACGAATGGGGACACCTCGTCATGGCGAAACGGGCAGGCATTCTCTGTCACGAGTTTGCAATCGGATTCGGTCCAAAAATTGTTTCATTCCGTAAAAATGAAACGCTCTATACCATCCGTCTCTTACCAATCGGTGGCTATGTCAAAATGGCTGGGGAAGATTTCGAACCGATTGAAGTACGTGCAGGTCAACACGTGGGACTTCGTTTAACCGAACAAGGCACAGTGGACCGGGTCTATTTTCAGCCGGACACCGCTACGGATGTTCAAGTCGTCGGTACCGTCGATAAATTTGACGCGACGCATGAATTAAAAGTACAGCTCCTCATCGATGAGGAAGTGCGTGTCTATTCGTTAGAACGGGATACCCTTCTTGTCGACCAAGGGATGGAAATTCAAATCGCACCGTATGATCGCACGTTCGGTGCCCAATCGGTATGGAAACGGGTCTTGGCGATTGCAGCCGGTCCAGCGATGAATTTCGTTTTAGCGTTCATCTTGCTCATTATCGTGGGTCTCGTTCAAGGAACGCCCACGAACGATGGTCAAATCGGTACCGTTCAACCTGATTCAGCCGCTGATGAGGCAGGGTTGATGAGTGGAGATGAAATTGTTTCGATTGAAGGCGAACCAGTCACAGATTGGCTCGACTTGCGCACGGCTCTAGCTGACCGCGCCGATACGCCAACGGATGTCACGTACGTCCGTGATGGTGAGGAGGCGACCGTCACTGTCACACCACAAGCGGTTGAACAAAATGGAGAAACGGTTGGGATTCTTGGTGTCACGAACGCATTAGAGCGTTCACCATTCAAAGCTGTGACGACAGGTGCTGAGACGACGTGGACGATGTCCACCCTCATCTTCTCAGCCGTTGGTGATTTGGTGACGGGACAGGTTGGTGTCGATCAGTTGGCAGGACCTGTTGGAATCGTACGGATGACAGATGAAGTGGCAGCGAGCGGTTTGATTATGCTGTTGAACTGGACAGCGCTCCTTTCCGTCAACCTCGCTATCTTCAACTTGCTCCCGCTTCCGGCATTGGATGGAGGACGATTGATTTTCCTCTTGTTCGAAGCGGTACGAGGGCGTCCGATTGATCCGAAAAAGGAAGGATTCGTCCACTTTATCGGGTTCGCCTTATTGATGATCTTAATGTTGATTGTCACTTGGAATGACATTCAATCATTCTTTAAATAAGCTTTTTGTAGAGAAGGGAAACGTTGAACTGTATGAAACAATCTAGATTGCTCATGCCTACATTGAGAGAAGTACCGGCTGACGCGGAAGCGGTCAGCCACCAACTTCTCGTCCGGGGAGGATTCATCCGTCAAAATGCGGCAGGAATCTATTCTTATCTTCCACTCGGACATAAAGTGTTACACAACATCCAAACAATCATCCGTGAAGAGATGAATCGTGCGGGTGCACAAGAGTTATTAATGCCTGCCATCCAACCGGCAGAACTTTGGGAAGAGACGGGACGATGGGGCATTTATGGTCCGGAGTTGATGCGCTTGACTGACCGTCATGACCGTCGCTTCGCACTCGGTGCGACACACGAAGAATTGATTACGTCAATCGTCCGAGACGAGCTCAACTCGTATAAAAAACTTCCGATGAACTTGTATCAGATTCAAACGAAGTATCGCGACGAGCGTCGTCCGCGCTTTGGATTGCTTCGCGGACGTGAGTTCTTGATGAAGGATGCATATTCATTCCATGCGACACAAGAAGACTTAGATGAAGAATATACAAACATGTATAACGCGTACTCACGCATCTTCGACCGTACAGGTCTTAAGTATCGTCCGGTCGTCGCAGACTCTGGAGCAATCGGCGGGAAAGATACGCACGAATTCCAAGCGCTCGCTGATATCGGTGAAGACACGATCGTTTATACCGATTCATCGAACTATGCGGCGAACATTGAAATGGCAGAAACACTCGACCGTTATGAGATGCAACAAGCTGACGTACGTCCACTCGAAAAAGTGGACACGGAAGAAAATCGCACGATTGAAGACGTAGCGAAATTCTTGAACGTCGATCCAAAGACGACCATCAAATCTGTCCTATTCAATGTGGATGGAGAGACGGTGATGGCAATCGTTCGTGGCGACCACGAAGCGAACGAGGTCAAAGTGAAGAACGCACTCGGTGGACTCGATATTCAACTCGAAGATGAGGAAAAAATCGTCGAGTTGTTCAAGTGTGCACCAGGTACGCTCGGACCAATCCATGCGCCAGTTAAAGTCATTGCCGACTATGCGGTCAAGTATCTCGTGGACGCTGTTTGTGGAGCGAACGAAGCAAACACGCACTACACAGGCGTGAATGCCGAGCGTGACTTAGCAGAATTGACTTATCATGATTTACGTTTCGTTGTCGAAGGCGATTTAGCACCTGACGAGTCGGGTCCAGTTCGTTTCGCTCGCGGAATCGAAGTCGGACAAGTCTTCAAACTAGGGACACGTTATTCAGAAGCGATGGGAGCGACATTCTTAAACGAAGAAGGTCGTGCTGAACCACTCATCATGGGTTGCTATGGAATCGGTGTGTCACGGACACTTTCTGCCATCGTCGAACAACATCATGACGATCGTGGAATCATCTGGCCACGAAACGTGGCGCCGTTCGATCTTCATTTGATTGCAATCAATACGAAAGATGAGGCGCAAGTTGAACTTGCAAATCGTCTTTATGAAGAGCTCGGCCAAACGTACGATGTCTTGTTCGATGATCGAAAAGAACGAGCGGGCGTCAAATTTGCCGATGCAGACTTGATTGGTCTTCCGATTCGCGTCAACGTCGGGAAAAAAGCCGGTGAAGGAATCGTTGAAGTAAAAGTACGTGCCACAGGCGAAGTGATTGAAACTTCAATCGACGAATTGAAACAAGTCATCACTTCAAAATTTAGCGAAGTTCATTAATTAATGGATGAAGGTGACAGCGTAAGCGGTCACCTTCATTTGTCGAATTGGCATAAAGGGGGAAAGACGGACCCGTGGAAGCAAATCAAAAGATGCAACTATTATTAAGTGATCTTGGGATCACGACTGAGACAGACCTGTTCGACCAAGCGGAACTCTCACGACTCGTCGTCAATAAAAAACGACGCACGTGGACGTTTTATTTTACATTTCCGACAGTTTTACCGTATGACGTACATCAATTGTTCATGAGTCGATTAGAAAATCGGTACGCGACGTTCGCTGACGAAGTGTACGCGCGATTCTCGACGGCAAAAGGTGGGAGCGAGCAAGACTATATCGACTACTGGCCACGAATCGTCAGTGAATTGAGTCAAGTGTCCGGAGCGATGCGAAGCTATTTCGGATCGGTCTCACCGCGATTTGAACAGAATAAACTGTTGATCCCAGTACGGTCCGGACCTGAGGCGAGCTATGTGGACAAAGAGCTCTGTCAAGAAGTCCAAGCTCTCTATAGCGCTTATGGGTTCACGAAAAAACCGTGTCAGGCACACTTTTCTGAAGACGCCGAAGCCAGTCAGGCTTTACGTGAACAAGTGGTACAAGAAGATATCGAGCAAGCGAAAATGGCACTTGCGGCACAATTCGCTAAAGCGACGGAAACGAATGACGAGCCAATCACAGAGATTCGGATGGGTGCGCTCATCAAAGATGAGATTGTCCCAATCAAGACGATTATCGAAGAAGAGCGCCGCGTCGCCATTCGTGGTCTCGTCTTCTCCGCGGAGCGAAAAGAGCTGAAGAGTGGGAAAAAGCTATTCACCTTCAAAATGACCGACTACACCGATTCGCTCATCGTGAAAGTGTTTGCGCGCGATGACGATGACGATCGGATGTTAAGTGCCGTCAAAAAGGGCATGTGGATTCAAACGGCAGGACGAGTCGAGGATGATTCGTTCATGCGTGAATTATGCATGATGGCGTCGCAACTCCAAGAAGTAAAAGTCGAGCCACCCCGAGATGAGTGGGAAGGTGAGAAGCGGGTCGAACTCCACGCACATACACAGATGAGTCAAATGGACGCAGTCACGAACGTATCTGCTCTCGTCGCGCGTGCCGCGAAGTGGGGACATCGTGCGATTGCCATCACCGACCATGCTGGTGTCCAAGCGTTCCCGGAAGCGTATTATGCCGGGAAGAAAAACGACATCAAAGTGTTGTACGGAGTCGAGGCGAACGTCGTCAATGATGGCGTTCCGGTCGCATATCATCCAAGTGATGTGTCATTAGATGATGCAACATATGTCGTCTTTGACGTCGAGACGACGGGACTTTCTGCCGTCTACAATAAAATCATCGAGCTCGCAGGTGTCAAAATCAAGGACGGAGAGATTATCGACCGCTTTGAGGCGTTCGCTGACCCGAAACATGCGTTGTCGGCGACGACAATCGAGTTGACGGGAATCACGGATGACATGGTGCAAGGACAACCTGACCCAGAAGTCATCACGAAACAGTTCGTCGAATGGTGTGGTGACAGTATCCTCGTCGCCCATAACGCATCGTTCGACATGGGCTTCCTCGAGGCGACACTTCGGAGCGGAGGTCATGAACCGGATGATTACCCGGTCATCGATACACTCGAACTGGCTCGTACGTTGATGCCGACCTTGAAGAATCACCGACTGAACACGCTTGCGAAGCGATTCGATATCGAATTGACTCAGCATCACCGCGCGATTTATGATGCGGAGGCGACAGCGTACTTGTTGATGAAACTACTCGACCTCGCCAAACAGATGTTTGAGATGACGACGCATCGCTCGTTGAATGCCAAAGTCGGGAGTGACGTGTCGAAGATTCGTCCGTTCCATGCGACGATTTATGCGAAAAATAAAAAGCCGGGACTTCGTCATTTATACGAACTCATTTCACTCTCTCATATCGATTATTTATATCGGATGGCACGGATGCCACGTTCAGAGCTCGTGAAGCGCCGTGAAGGACTATTGATTGGTTCGGCTTGTGACAATGGTGAGATTTTTGACGCTGCTTTGAACAAGTCGGATGATGAGCTCGAGAAGATGATGTCGTTTTACGACTTTATCGAGATTCACCCGCCGGCGCTCTATCACCATTTGATCGATAAAGAGATTGTCGCGAATGAGATGGAGCTCCGTGAGATCATCAAACGAATCATTCGTGTCGCGGAGAAAGCCGAGTTACCGGTATGTGCGACAGGAAATGTGCACTATCTGGACCGGTCCGACCGTTCGTATCGTGAGATCTTGATTCGAACCCAAGGTGGGGCGAACTTCATCAATACACGTAAAGAGTTGCCACATGCCCACTTCCGGACGACGAAGGAAATGATGGAAGAATTCAAGTTTCTAGGTGACGACTTGGCACGTGAAATCGTCATCACGAACCCGAATGCAATAGCTGATCAAATCGAATCGATTCAAATCATCCCGGATGACTTGTATACGCCGAAAATTGAAGGCGCAGATGACGAGGTTCGGAATATGAGCTACGACATGGCCCGTTCGATTTATGGGGACGAGCTTCCTGAGATTGTGGAGGCGCGTCTAGAAAAAGAATTGAAGTCGATCATCGGCCATGGATTCGCGGTCATCTACTTGATCTCACATAAACTCGTTAAGAAATCTCTAGATGATGGGTACTTGGTCGGTTCGCGTGGGTCGGTCGGGTCGAGTCTCGTCGCTACGATGACAGAGATCACCGAGGTCAACCCGCTACCGCCGCACTATGTCTGTCCAAACTGTCAACACTCGCACTTCTTCAATGACGGGTCTGTCGGTTCTGGATATGACTTACCGGACAAAGAGTGTCCGGAATGTGGCACATGGTATACAAAAGATGGACATGATATTCCGTTCGAAACGTTCCTTGGATTCAAAGGGGACAAAGTGCCGGATATCGATTTGAACTTCTCGGGTGAATATCAACCGCATGCCCACGCCTATACAAAAGTGTTGTTCGGAGAAGAATATGTATATCGTGCTGGCACGATCGGAACGATTGCGGATAAGACGGCGTATGGGTACGTAAAAGGATATGCGACCGAGAACGACAAGATTTATCGTAACGCGGAAGTCGATCGTCTCGTCTCCGGGGTCACCGGTGTGAAACGGACGACGGGGCAGCACCCGGGTGGAATCATCGTTGTCCCTGACTATATGGACATCGCGGACATCTCACCGATTCAATATCCGGCGGATGACAACTCGTCTGAATGGAAGACGACACACTTCGATTTCCACTCGATCCATGACAACTTGTTGAAGCTCGATATTCTCGGGCACGATGACCCGACCGTCATCCGGATGCTTCAAGACTTATCCGGGATCGATCCGAAAACGATTCCGACAGATGATCCGACCGTTATGAAAATTTTCTCCTCACCAGAAGTGCTCGGGGTGACACCGGAACAGATTGAGTCGAAGACCGGCACACTCGGGATTCCTGAGTTTGGGACGAAGTTCGTCCGTCAGATGCTTGAAGAGACGAAACCGTCCACGTTCTCGGAGCTCGTTCAGATCTCAGGTCTGTCTCACGGAACGGATGTGTGGCTTGGGAACGCGAACGAGCTGATTTATAACGGGACGTGTGAACTGAAAGACGTTATCGGTTGTCGTGATGACATCATGGTCTATTTGATTTACGCAGGGCTCGAACCATCGTTCGCCTTCAAAATCATGGAGTCCGTCCGTAAAGGGAAAGGTCTCACAGAGGAGATGGAGTCAGAGATGCGGGAGAACGATGTGCCGGAATGGTATATCTCTTCTTGTAAGAAGATCAAATACATGTTCCCGAAAGCGCACGCGACGGCATACGTCTTGATGGCCGTCCGTATCGCATATTTCAAAGTGCATCATCCTATCTTGTACTATGCGACATATTTCACCGTGCGCGCCGGGGACTTTGACTTATCTGCGATGATCAAAGGCCCTCAAGCCGTCCGTAAAGCGATGTCGGATATTCGGGAAAAAGGCTTCGACGCGACAGCGAAAGATAAAGGATTGCATACGGTCCTCGAACTTGCCCTTGAGATGCTTGAGCGGGGCATGAAGTTCCAAAACATCGACTTGTATCGTTCAAGCGCGACAGAGTTCTTGATTGAGGACAATACGTTGATTCCACCTTTCAATGCGGTCGATGGGCTCGGGACGAATGCGGCAAAAGCGATTGTCGAAGCGAGGGAGGAAGGACAGTTCCTCTCGAAAGAAGATTTACGCAAACGAGCGAAGTTATCGAAAACGGTCATCGAGACACTTGATACAATGAAATGTCTTGAAGGCTTGCCTGATGAGAACCAACTCTCATTCTTTGATTTTGGGGTGTAAGTTGCGATTTGTCGGGAAAATATGATATATTGGTATCGAACAAAGTTGGATACTACGACGGAAAGGAGTAGGGAACCCTACTCCTTTCTTGTATGTAAAAGCCAGAAGGAGGGATGAGAGTGTCCAAAATAACAGAAGTCGTTGAATCGATTGCGTTGCCAATCGTCGAACGAGAAAACATGGAATTGGTCGATGTGGAATTCGTAAAAGAAGGTCCAGACTGGTTCTTGCGCGTTTATATCGATAAACCAGGGGGCGTCGATTTAGACGATTGCGTCAATATCAATGAACAACTCTCGGAAAAACTGAACGAAACCGATCCGATTGAACAGGCTTATTATCTTGATGTCTCGAGTCCTGGTGCGGAGCGTCCGCTGAAAAAGCCGAGTGATTTCGAACGTGCTGTAGGCAAAAACGTCTACATGAAAACGTTCGCTCCGATCGATGGTGCCAAAGAGTTTGAAGGAATTTTGACGGCATATGATGGGGAAACGGTCGTGATCGAGACACGCATCAAGACGAGAAAAAAAGCGGTATCGCTACCGGTAGACAAAATTGCACAAGCCCGCTTAGCGGTCACGTTTAGTTAAGGAGAGGGAAGAAGATGGGTCCACAATTACTCACTACAATCGATCAGATTGCCAAAGAAAAAGGAATTGACAAAAATATTATTATCGACGCTCTCGAACAAGCGCTCATTTCTGCATATCGCCGAAACGTCGCGAACCCGAACGAGCATGTGAAAGTCGAATTCGACCAGGTGACAGGAGACATTCGTGTCTATGCACTTTTAGAAGTCGTCGAACGTCTCACACAACCAGACCAACAGCTCTCGCTTGAGGAAGCACATGAAATCGACCCGAACTATGAGCTCGGTGATTTCCATAAAGAAGAAGTCACACCAAGTGATTTCGGACGTGTCGCAGCGATGACGGCGAAACAAGTCGTGACGCAGAAGATGCGTGAAGCGGAGCGTGAACGCATCTACAACCACTTCGCAGATAAAGAAGACGAGATCATGACAGGGATTGTGGAGCGTTTTGATCCACGCAACTTGTATATCGGTCTTGAGAACAACATCGAAGCGGTCCTTACTCCGAACGAACAAATGCCGAACGAGTCGTATCAGATTCACGACCGGATCAAGGTATACGTGACGAAAGTTGATTCGACGACAAAAGGTTCAGGTGCTGCGATTCAAGTGTCGCGTACGCATCCGGGACTTTTGCGCCGTTTGTTCGAACTTGAAGTGCCTGAGATTTCAAACGGAACAGTCGATGTCATGTCTGTATCGCGTGAAGCAGGTGACCGTTCGAAAATTGCTGTGCACTCGGATATCGTTGACCCGGTCGGCGCATGTGTCGGACCGAAAGGGCAACGTGTCCAAACGATCGTCGACGAGTTGAACGGTGAAAAGATTGATATCGTTCGTTGGTCTGAAGACCCGAAAGAGTTCGTTCGAAACGCACTCAGCCCGGCACAAGTCGTTGCCGTCTATGTCAATGAGCCTGCGAAGTCGACGACAGTCGTCGTACCGGACTACCAATTGTCACTCGCGATTGGAAAACGTGGTCAAAACGCTCGTCTCGCAGCGAAATTGACTGGTTGGAAAATCGACATTAAGAGCGAGACAGATGCGGAAGCACTCGATTTGTTCGATACGTTCGCTGAAAAAGTTGAATCAGAACCAGAAATTGTTCAAAATGAAGTTGAACAAGACTTATCAGATGCTTCAGTTGAAACAGCTGTGGTGAAAGAAGAGGAATGACCATGAAGCAAAAGAAACTTCCTTTGCGTAAGTGTGTGGTCACACAAGAAATGCTCCCGAAGAAAGAATTGATTCGTGTCGTTCGAACGCCTGAAGGTGACGTAGTCATCGATCAGACGGGTAAAGTGAACGGTCGCGGTGCCTACTTATCAAAAGATCTCGATGTCGTTCGTCAAGCAGAGAAAAAACGGACGCTCGATCATCATTTGAAAGTAAAGACGAGCGATACCTTGTATGAGCAGTTGAAAGCTGTCGCAGGTGACGAATCATGAGTAAGTGGGAATCATTGTTAGGCCTTGCCGCTCGAGCAAGGAAAGTAACGATGGGAGAAGAGTTTGTATTAAAGGATGTACGAGCAGGTCGTGCCAAGCTCGTCATTCTAGCCGGAGATGCAGGTGCCTCGACGAAAAAACGAGTCACCGACAAATGTGCATCTTACCAAGTGCCGCTGATTGAAGTGAGCGATCGCTATACGATCGGTGCCGCACTTGGGAAAGATATGCGTGTCGTCGTATCGGTGACAGAATCCGGATTTGCGAACAAGCTTAAGCAACTTCTCTCTTAACTATTAACGGAGGTGGATGCTTTGGGAAAACGCGTCTATGAATTTGCAAAAGAACAAAATGTAACGAGTAAGCAAGTTATTACTCAACTAGAAAAATTGAACAAACCGGTGAAAAACCACATGGCCGTCCTCGATGATGAGACAGTCAAACAGTTGGACCGTGTGTTCAATCCAGAAAAGTACCGTGCTGAGAAGCAAGCTGAAGCGAAAGCGACTTCAACTTCGAACGAGCCGAAACAAGAGAAAAAAGAACAGTCACGTCCGCAAGCGACGCAACAAAACCGTGGCGGTCAAAACAACCGCGGTGGTCAAAATCGTAACGACAACCGTAACAACGATCCACGCAATAAAAAACGTGGAAAAGGGAAAGGTAAAGGCAAGCCGGTAAAAGCGGCCGTGCCACAAGAAGCCGATCCAAATTCGAAGACAAGTCAGCGTAAAGCGGCTCGTCTCGCTCAAGAAGCCGAGATGGGGAACGTCATCAAGTATGAGGATGTGCTCAGTGTCTCTGACCTCGCAGAGAAAATGAACAAAAAACCAAACGAAATCATTATGAAGTTGATGGGTCTTGGTGTGATGGCGACAATCAACCAGACACTCGATGACGAAACAATCGAGTTGCTCGCTTCAGAGTTTGGTTTTGAAGTAGAAAAAGAAGTCGTCGTCGATGAGACAGACTTCGAAACAGTTGAGATTGACTTCTCACAATATGATCTTGAAGAGCGCCCAGCGGTCGTTACAATCATGGGTCACGTTGACCACGGTAAAACGACACTTCTTGACTCGATTCGTAACACGAAAGTCGTTGCAGGAGAAGCGGGTGGAATCACGCAGCATATCGGTGCGTACCAAGTGTCTGTAAACGACAAGAAAATCACATTCCTCGATACGCCAGGTCACGCGGCGTTCACAACGATGCGTGCACGTGGTGCGGAAGTGACAGACATCGCCATCATCGTCGTTGCGGCTGACGATGGCGTCATGCCACAAACAGAGGAAGCGATCTCGCACGCGAAAGCAGCGAACGTTCCAATCATCGTTGCGGTCAACAAAATGGACAAAGAAGGGGCAAACCCTGACCGTGTCAAACAAGAGTTGACTGAGTTCGGTCTCATTCCGGAAGAGTGGGGCGGCGAAACGATTTTCGTTCCAATCTCTGCGATTAAAGGTGAAGGAATCGATGAGTTGCTCGAGATGATTCTTCTCGTATCTGAAGTCGAAGAATACAAGTCGACGCCAGACATGCCAGCTCGTGGATCAGTCATCGAAGCAAAACTCGACAAAGGTCGTGGACCTGTTGCAACGCTTCTCGTTCAACACGGTACGCTTCGTATCGGTGACCCAATCGTTGTCGGTAGCACGTTCGGTCGCGTCCGTGCAATGGTTAACGACATCGGTCGTCGTGTGAAACAAGTCGGTCCATCTACACCGATTGAAATCACAGGTTTGAACGATGTGCCACAAGCCGGTGATCAGTTCATCGTGTTTGAAGATGAGAAGAAAGCACGTGCAATCGGGGAAAAACGTTACCAACGTTATCTCGAGTCACAACGCCGTGAATCAGCGAAAGTCAGCCTTGACGATTTGTTCAGCCGTATTCAAGAAGGTGAAGTGAAAGACTTGAACGTCATCATTAAAGCAGACGTACAAGGTTCAGCTGAAGCATTGGCTGGTTCACTTCGCAAGATCGATGTCGAAGGCGTCAAAGTTAACATCGTTCACCAAGGTGTCGGTGCCATCACAGAAGGTGACGTCATTCTCGCATCAGCTGCGAACGCCGTCATCATCGGTTTCAACGTACGTCCTGACGGTAACGCCCGTTCGATGGCTGAACAGGAAAATGTTGAAATGCGTCTCCACCGCATCATCTACAACGCGATCGAAGAAATCGAGAGCGCGATGAAAGGGATGCTTGACCCTGAGTTCGTCGAAGAAATCACTGGTCAAGTCGAAGTCCGTGACGTCTTCAAAGTATCGAAAGTCGGTACGATTGCAGGTTGTTATGTGACTGAAGGTAAAATCACACGTGACGCTGGTGTCCGTGTCATTCGTAACGGAATCGTCGTATATGAAGGCAAGCTCGATACGCTTCGCCGCTTCAAAGATGACGTAAAAGAAGTTGCGACTGGTTATGAGTGTGGGATTAAAGTAGAGAAATTTGATGACATCAAAGTAGAAGATGTTATTGAAGCGTTCGTCATGAAAGAAGTCGAACGTAAATAATGTGAGGAGGGATCACGTATGAAAATTCGTGCCCAACGTGTTGCCGAGCAAATGCGTAAAGAGATTACAGACGTCTTGTTACGGGAAGTGAGTGACCCACGTACAAAGAACGCTACAATTACGAGCGTTGATGTGACAGGGGACTTACAACAAGCAACGGTCTACTATACGGTGCTCGGTGATGAGGAAGATGTGAAAGCAGAAACGCAAGCAGGTCTCGACAAAGCGAAAGGATTTATCCGTCGCGAAATCGGGAACCGCATCCGTCTTCGTAAAACACCAGAAATCTCGTTTGAATACGATTCTTCGGTCGCATATGGTAGCCATATCGATTCATTGATTCGTGATTTGAACAAAGACCAATAATTTGAAAGGGGAGACATCGTTCTCCCTTTTTTGTATGGAGGGATGAAGTTGGAACCGAACGGAGTGCTTGTACTCGATAAGGACCGAGGCATGACGAGTCATGACTGCGTGTTCAAGTTACGAAAGTTGTTTCAAACAAAAAAAGTGGGTCATACGGGCACGCTTGATCCGGAAGTGACAGGCGTATTACCAATCTGTTTAGGACGTGCCACGAAGTTATCTCGTTTTATCACGGATGAGGGCAAGCGTTACGTGGCCGAGGTGACAATCGGGACGGCCACTATGACCGAGGACGCTCATGGCGAGGTCGTAGAACAGAAGACAGTCACACCGAATGAGTTGGACGAGTCACAGATTGATGAAGCGATGCGGCAATTGATCGGAACGATTGAACAGATTCCACCTTATTATTCAGCGGTCAAGGTCAATGGGAAGAAATTGTATGAGTACGCCCGCAAAGGCCAAACCGTGGAACGCCCCCGTCGGATGGTCGAGATTCACCGTCTGGAGCGGACGAGCGAGTTAACGTTTGAAGAAGGAGTATGTCGTTTCCAAATGGAAATCGATTGCGGAAAAGGGACGTACATTCGTACACTCGCTGTACAAATCGGTGAGAAGCTCGGTTACCCTGCCCATATGAGCGAACTGAGACGCACGAGCTCCGGCTCTTTCGAAGAAGCGAACGCTATATCCCTCGAACAGCTACAGGCATTAGAGACGGTCGAAGAACGAATGGCGCATGTCATCCCACTCGAAGAGGTCATCAAACGTTGGCCAGCCATCACGATTCCAAAGAATCGGGAGCGGTATATTCGGAATGGTGGCAAGCTGAACGGCGTTTCGCTCGAATTTGAGTTATTTACTGTCTATAATGAAGAAGGAATCCCTCTTGCTTTATATCGAAGACAAGATGGAACGACAGACGCTACAGTCGAGGTCATGCTGGCCATCGACTAAGGGGGAAATTGACAGTATGGAAACAAGACATCTCACCTATCCAGAAACGCCTGACCTGTATCCATCGGTCATGGTACTCGGTTTTTTTGACGGTGTTCATAAAGGACATCAAGCCGTGATCAATCATGCGAAGCGTGTCGCGGCAGAGCATCACCTTCCGGTGACGGTCGTCACGTTCGACCCACACCCGAAACAAGTGCTCTCAAATAAACCCGACGCGGTCCGTTATATTACACCGCTATCCCGGAAATTAAAACGAATCGAAGCGCTCGGGGTCGAGCGATGTCTCGTCTTGACGTTCACAAAAGAGTTGGCTGGATTATCTCCTCAACAGTTTGTCGAT
Source organism: Exiguobacterium sp. MMG028 (assembly GCF_027947425.1). Taxonomy (NCBI): domain Bacteria; kingdom Bacillati; phylum Bacillota; class Bacilli; order Caryophanales; genus Exiguobacterium; species Exiguobacterium sp. MMG028. The sequence continues at coordinate 856,673 of NZ_JAQJIN010000001.1, read as the reverse complement.
GATTATTTGATTGCTGCTGGAGCCGTACACGTGACGGCAGGATTTGATTACTCGTACGGCAAGTTCGGTGAAGGGACGATGGAAACTCTCCCATACCATTCTCGCGATCAGTTCACGACGTCCATTGTTACAGAACAGACGATAGATGGAGAGAAGGTATCATCGACGCGAATTCGTAAGCTATTGGCTGAAGGCCACGTTGATGCAGCTCAAGAGTTACTTGGTGCCCCATATGTCATCTGCGGTGAAGTCATTCACGGAGACGCGAGAGGCCGTACAATCGGGTTCCCGACAGCAAACGTGTTGATGGACGCCTCATATGTCATGCCACGGCTCGGCGTGTATGCGACACGTGTCACGCTCCCTGATGGTCGGACGTTCGAGGCAATGACCAATGTCGGGCGTCGCCCGACGTTCTATGAGACGGGAGCGGTCTCTGTCGAAAGTCATCTCTTTGACTTTTCGGAGGATTTGTACGGGCAAGTGATCGAGATCGAGTGGGTTCAGTATATTCGTAACGAGCGAGCGTTCGATGGGTTAGATGCATTGGTCGCTCAACTGAAACAGGATGAGGTATCGGCACGCTCAATCCTATCTTGACTTTCGGTTGCGGTTACGCTATCCTTGTCAAGTACGCAAAGTACACCGTTTCGCTTGGCTGGTCGATTCACCAACGCCGGCTCGGCAACGCGGCAATTTTTAATTAAATGGAGGTGGAGAGGCAATGGCACTCTCAAAAGAACGTAAAAACGAAATTATCGCGGAATACGCGACTAAACAAGGTGACACTGGTTCACCGGAAGTACAAGTGGCAGTGTTGACTGAACAAATCAACACATTGAACGCTCACCTTCGTACACACAAGAAAGACCACCACTCACGTCGCGGTCTCTTGAAAATGGTTGGACGTCGTCGTAACTTGCTTACGTACCTTCGTAACAAGGACGTTACGCGCTACCGTGAATTGATTCAACGCCTCGGTCTCCGTCGTTAATCGATCGAGACTGTTTAACGGGCTGGGACAACGTCCTAGTCCGTTTCTTGTTTGTTAAGAGGAAAATGATTAGACATTCGTAAGATAGAGTTACATAATAAACTAGATAAGGTTTGAGAGGAGAATGTACATGTTAGGTACGAAACAAGTATTCTCTACAGAGTGGGGCGGACGCCCATTGTCTGTAGAGGTCGGTCAACTTGCGAAGCAAGCAAATGGATCGGCGCTCGTTCGCTATGGTGACACTGTCGTCCTTGCGACAGTAACGGCTTCAAAAGCACCAAAAGATTTAGACTTTTTCCCATTGACGGTCAACTATGAGGAGAAACTTTACTCGGTAGGTAAAATTCCAGGAGGATTCCTTCGCCGTGAAGGACGTCCGGGGGAAAATGCGATTTTGACATCACGTCTCATCGACCGTCCGATTCGTCCACTCTTCCCAGATGGATTCCGTCATGACATTCAAGTCATGATTTACGTCATGTCGAACGATCCAGATTGCTCGGCGGAGATGGCGGGAATGCTCGGAACGTCAATCGCACTTTCGATCTCAGATGTACCGTTTGATGGTCCAATCGCAGGTGTGACGGTCGGACGTGTTGATGGCGAATTCGTCGTCAACCCAACGACAGCTCAAATGGAGAAAACGGATCTTGAACTTCAAGTTGCAGGGACATCGACTGCCATCAACATGGTTGAAGCTGGCGCGAATGAAGTACCAGAAGATGTCATGCTTGAATCGATCTTGTTTGGACATGAAGAGATCAAGCGTTTGATTGCGTTCCAACAAGAGATTGTTGATGCAGTCGGCAAACCGAAGTTTGAATATACGGTATCGAAATACGATGAGGCACTCACAGCAGAGCTTGAAGCAGCTCGTCCTGAAATCGTTGAAGCGGTTCAAGTGGAAGAGAAACATGCTCGCGATGAAGCCATCAACGAAGTCATTGCGAAATACGTGGCGATGTATGAAGAGCGCCTTGCTGATGAGCCATCAAAACTTGGAGAAGTTTCGGGCATCTTGAACAAATTCGTCAAAGATGAAGTCCGTCGCTTGATCACGGTCGACAAAGTCCGTCCAGACGGTCGTCGCCCAGATGTCATCCGTCCGCTCGCATCAGAGGTCGGATTGCTTCCACGCGCGCACGGTGTCGGTCTCTTCACACGTGGTCAAACACAAGTCATGTCGGTCGCAACACTCGGTGTCATCGGTGATGCGCAAATTATTGACGGAATCGGCTTAGAAGAGAACAAGCGCTTCATGCACCACTATAACTTCCCGCCGTTCTCTGTCGGGGAGGCACGTCCAGTCCGTGCACCAGGTCGTCGTGAGATCGGTCACGGGGCACTTGGTGAGCGCGCACTCTTGCCAATCATTCCGAAAGAAGCAGACTTCCCGTATACGATTCGTCTCGTCTCGGAAGTACTTGAATCAAACGGTTCAAGTTCACAGGCTTCAATCTGTGGCTCGACGCTTGCGTTGATGGATGCAGGTGTACCAATCAAAGCGCCGGTCGCTGGGATTGCCATGGGTCTCATCATGGAAGGGGAGCACTACACGGTCTTGACAGATATTCAAGGTCTCGAAGACCATCTCGGTGACATGGACTTCAAAGTTGCCGGAACGAAAGATGGGATTACGGCCCTTCAAATGGATATTAAGATTGCTGGAATCACGCGTGAAATCTTAGAAGAAGCGCTTGAGCAGGCACGTGTCGGTCGTCTACACATCCTTGACCATATGCTTGAAACATTAGACACACCACGTACACAATTGTCGAAATATGCACCGAAAATCGTGACGATGACAATCAATCCGGATAAGATCCGTGATGTGATTGGACCAGGTGGTAAGATGATCAACAGCATCATCGACCAAACAGGCGTCAAGATTGACATCGAACAAGATGGTACGGTGTTCATCGCCTCGACAGACCAAGAAGGTATTGATCTTGCCATGAAGATGATCGGGGACATCGTTCGCGAAGTCGTCGTCGGTGAAGTATTTGATGCAACGGTACGCCGCATCGAGAAGTTCGGCGCGTTCGTCGAACTCTTCAAAGGAAAAGATGCACTCGTACACGTTTCAGAATTCAGTCTCGAGCGTGTTGCAAACGTTGAAGACGTTGTGAAGCTCGGTGATACGATTCAAGTTAAAGTCACGGAAATCGATGATAAAGGTCGTGTCAACGCATCGCATAAAGCGCTCATCTTAGAAGGATTGTCTCCTGAAGAGCGTGAAGCGTATGAAGCGAAACGGAAGGCTGCACGTGAAAGCCGTCCACCTCGTGAAGGCCGTCCGCCACGTCGTGACGGGGACCGTCGTCCGCCGCGCTCGACAAATTAATTATTCTGGCCATCGTCTTGGTGCGATGGCCTTTTTCATAGGAGTGAGAATATGGAATGGATGACACTACAAAATGGTATCCGCGTCATCATCGAACCGATTGAAGGTTCTCGCAGTACGTCAACAGGTGTCTTTATTAAAGCTGGGACACGAACAGAGTCATTTGAAAACATCGGAATCAGTCATTTGATTGAACATATGTTATTTAAAGGAACATCGACGAAAAACGCGAAAGAAATCGCTTCCTTTTTCGATGAACTCGGTGGAAGTGTCAATGCCTTCACCTCAAAAGACCATACTTGTTTTTACGTGAAAACGCTCGACGAACATGCGGTCATGGCGCTCGACGTCTTGACGGACATGTTGTTTGATTCGGTACTCGATGAGACAGAACTTGAAAAAGAGAAACGTGTCGTCGTGGAAGAAATCAAAATGTATGAGGATACACCTGAAGATCTCGTACATGAACTATTGGCAGTTGCGGCATATCGTGACGATATTCTCGCACAACCGATCCTTGGAACGGAGGAGAGCGTCAATCGATTGACACGCGACCAACTCGTCGATTATTTACAAGAACGGTACGTGGCAGAAGAAATCGTCGTCTCCATCGCAGGACATGTCTCTGAAGAGTTGATGGAGGCAGTGAAGCGTAGGTTTGCCAACATCCCTTCTAGGGAATCGTCGAAAGAACTCAATCAACCAGAACTGTTCCATGATACGTTGACAAAACGTAAGGAAACAGAGCAAGCACATCTCTGTTGGAACTATGAAGCCATCTCGGCAACGGATGATCGTTTACCGCACTTGGCACTAATGAACAACGCCATCGGTGCAACGATGTCCTCACGGTTATTTCAATCGATTCGTGAAGAAGAAGGATTGGCCTACTCGATTTACTCGTACTATACGACGTTCGCCGATCATGGGACGTTTACCATCTATGTCGGAACATCTCCAGACACGTTGAATCAAGTCGAAGTCATTCTAGAAAGAGAATTGAAGCGTTTGTTCGAAGAAGGATTGACGGATGAAGAAGTCGATAAAGGGAAACGCCAATTGAAAGGTTCGCTCGTTCTCGGGAATGAAAGCTCGAGCGCTCGGATGAATCGGAATGGTCGGAACTTGTTACTACTTGATGAAGTGGAGCCGATTGAACAAGTGATTCAAAAAGTGGAGAAAATCAAGCGTGATGAGGTCAATGCGTTGATTCGTGAAGTGTTGAACCATCAGCCAGCGAAGTCATATGTCCTCCCAAACGAAGCGTGACTTGAAACCGAATTGTAAGTTCTCTACACTGATTAAGAGGTATTCTTTAGTTTGGATAGGATACAGGTGAAAGAAGGGAAAGACTTGAACTTAACGGACTTAGTGAAGACGATACAACTCATTAACCAACCAAATCTTGAAGGCATCGTGGTGACTCACGTGACAACCGATTCTCGGGAAGTTGTCCCGGGGACGTTGTTTGTCGCCATCAAAGGCTATACGGTCGATGGACATGAATATGCGGCTCAAGCTGTGGAACGAGGGGCAGTAGCGGTTGTCAGTGAACGACCGCTCGAACTTTCCGTTCCAAACTTGATTGTGCGCGATAGTTCTCGTTCAATCGGTCTTTTGGCTTCGGCGTTTTATGCGTATCCTTCTGAACAGATGCGACTTTTTGGAATCACTGGAACGAATGGTAAAACGACGACGACCACGATTTTACGGGATGTCCTAGACGTCCTCGGACACTCGACTGGCCTGATCGGCACCGTCGAGGTACGAATCAATGACAAGGTCGTACCGAGCAAGAATACGACACCGCAAAGCTCAGAACTGCAACAACTACTGGCACAAATGCGTGATGAAGGTGTGACAGATGTCATGATGGAAGTTTCTTCGCACGGTCTCGAGCTCGGTCGAGTCATCGGAACGGATTTTGATATCGTCGGATTCACGAATTTGACGCACGATCATCTCGATTTCCATGGAACGTTCGAAAACTATGCCCGCGCAAAGGGATTGTTGTTCGCTCAACTCGGTCAAATGGCATCACGGGGGAAAGTAGCCGTCTTGAATGCAGATGATGCACAAAGCGCTCTCTATGAGACAATGACAGGCGCTAAAGTGTTGACGTATGGAATCGACACAATGGCTGATTTGATGGCGTCAGAGATTGAACAGACGTTGTCTCAAACGAGCTTTGTGTTGAACTATCAAGGCAAACGCCTACCAGTGACCGTACAGTTTATCGGTCGTTTCAACGTGTATAATTTGTTGCTCGCGACAGGCTGTCTCCTCGCAGCAGGATACTCATTGGAGCAAATCGCTAAAGCACTTGAAATGATTCATCCGGCCAAAGGGCGTATGCAGCGTCTAGACGTGCCTGGGTACAACGTATACGCAGACTATGCCCATACACCCGACGGCATCGAACAATGTTTGAAATCGCTCGTCGGTGTACCGAAAGAGAAGATTGTCTTTTTAATCGGTACAGGTGGGAACCGTGACGTGACAAAGCGTCCAGCAATGGGAGAAATGGCGTCGACTTACGCTGGGACGGTCATCATTACCACGGACGACCCACGTTTCGAAGCGTATGAATCTATCACGAAAGGGATTGCGGCCGGAATGACACATGACAACTATGTGGAGATCGGCGACCGGGAAGAAGCAGTCCGATACGCAGCAACTTTAGCCAAATCAGATAATATTATCGTGTTAGCAGGAAAAGGGCACGAAAAATATCAAATTATCGGTAACGAGAAATTGCCACTCGACGAAGAGGCAATTGTCCGATCGACCATTTTGAATACGGAGGAAGCATGATTTATGGCAGTACAACCAGTTACGTTGACAGAAAAAGAACATGACGACTTCGTCAAAGCTCATGATCGTGGTGATTTATTACAACTATCAAGTTGGGGAGATGTAAAACGACAGAACGGATGGACGTCGGAGCGCGTTGCGGTTGCCCGTGATGGTTTAACGACCGGTGTTGCGTTACTGTTATTTAAGCGTGTCCCGAAATTACCGTATACGCTATGTTATGCCCCACGCGGATTAGTGGTGGATTATGATGACGTGGCGTCTCTTCAGGCACTTGTAGAAGAAGCGAAGCGAGTCGCTGCAACTCATAAGGCGATTGTCGTCAAAATCGATCCAAACATCGACCGCGATGAGATACCAGGCCTCTTGACGGAATTGGAAGCCGTCGGGTTCCATCATAAAGGATACGGGGGTGGCTTTGACTATGCACAACCTCGTTTCACGATGGAGACGGATTTACGTCCGAGTGAAAAAGAAATCTTTGCGAAATTCCATCATAAATTCCGTTATAACGTCCGATTAGCGGAGAAGAAAGGAATCGTCTGTAAAGAAGTCGGGCGAGACGGATTAAAGACGTTTGCTGACCTCATGAAAGTGACGGGAGAACGTGATGGATTTGCCATTCGAGGACTCAATTATTTTGAGAATCTATATGATTGTCTCCAACCGAATGATGCGCGACTCTTTTTGACAAAGCTCGAACCGAAAATTGCGCTCGATCAGCAACAAGCGACGCTTGAAAAAGCAAAAAAAGAGTTGGAAAAGATTGAACGTGGGTTAGAGAAGGAAACGGTCGAAAAGAAACGGACAAGCCTTCTTAACCGCAAAGAACAGACGGTGGCACAAATTCAAAAAGCTGAGCAGGCGTTACCTGAGCTCATCGAACTGAACAAGACTTATCCGGATGGACTCGTGTTGTCAGGTGGGCTATTGACACTTGCAGGACGACGTTCGTATTACTTATATGGTGCCTCATCGAATGAGTTCCGTGAGTTCATGCCGAACCATTTGATGCAGTGGACGATGATGCAAGCGGCGAAAGAGAGCGGAGCTGAACGATATGACTTCGGCGGTGTCTCAGGCAGCACAGACCCAGATGATGAATATGCGGGTCTCTATGCCTTCAAGTCCGGATGGGGAAGTGACATGATTGAGAAAGTCGGAGAGTTCGACCTCGTTTTAAACCGTCCTCTCTATATGGCACTTGAAAAAGGGTTACCAATCCTTAAAGGACTGCGTAAACGGTTAAGAAGATGAGGTGGACCGGCGTGTTATCACTTGCGATGGTCGCCTTCTTGATTGGGATTGTGCTGGCTTACTTTTATATGCAGCCACAACCTGTACCATGGGTAGATGAGCCGACGTTTGAAGCGGACATGTGTGTGCGGGACCTTGAGGCAGAAAGTACAATTTTGGCAAGAACCAACATTGACTTCGACCGCCTTCACCCACAAGTTGCGGAACGGGGAGCAACCTTTGTGCGCTTGGCGCATTCTTGTCTCGGTCTCGAAGTACGATTGACGTCAGGGTATCGTTCAGCGAAAGAACAGAACGCATTATATGCGCAAGGTCGGTCTAAACCCGGGCAAGTTGTGACGAACGCAAAAGCAGGTCAGAGCTATCATAATTATGGACTTGCAGTCGACTTTGTCATCATCCATGACAATAAAACGGATTATGACTTAAGTACGGACCGCAATCGTAACGATATACCAGACTGGCAAGAGCTCGGAGAATTAGGAAAGGCGCTTGGTTTTGAATGGGGAGGCGACTGGAACTCATTCCCTGACTATCCACATCTCCAAATGGACTTTGACTTGTCCATCCGACAACTTGACGCAGGGAAACGCCCGGACAAAGAAGCGGTCGCACCGCTTGCCGATACTCTAAAACCTCTACTAGATTGAACGGAAATGTTGGCAATGAAGCCGTTTTCCGATACAATATTCAGTAGCGATAAGGGACGAAACAGAATATGAAACATTTAGGAGGTTTTTGTTAGTGTCAAAAAAGAAGACAGAGAATATTAGCGTCTTTGCGCTTGGAGGCGTAGGCGAAATCGGAAAGAACATGTACGTCGTGGAGCTAGACGACGACATCTTCGTCATCGATGCCGGTCTCATGTTTCCAGGCGATGAGATGCTCGGGATTGATATCGTCATCCCAGACATCACTTATTTAAAAGAAAACAAGGATCGCGTCCGAGCGATTTTCATCACACACGGTCACGAAGACCACATTGGTGGACTTAGCTACGTCTTACGCGATTTAAAACACGTTCCGGTATACGGGACAAAATTGACTCTCGGGTTAATTGAACTGAAATTAAAAGAGGCCGGTTTGTTGAAAGAAGTCGACCTTCGCATGATTGATGCCAAAACGAAATTGACTATCGCTGATCATCTCGTCACGTTCTTCCGCGTCAATCACTCGATTCCCGACTGTGTCGGTGTTTGTATTCAAACATCTCAAGGTGCGATCGTCCATACCGGAGATTTCAAGTTTGATTATACGCCAGTCGATGGGAAACAATCCGATTTCAATAAATTAGCAGCGATTGGACAGCGCGGTGTACTCGCGTTACTTTCTGATTCGACAAACGCAGAGCGTCCGGGTCAGACTGGTTCAGAATCGATTGTCGGTGCTGAATTGAACGATGTGATTTATCAAGCCGAAGGTCGTGTCATCGTAGCGTCATTCGCGTCGAACGTCCATCGCTTACAACAAGTTTTTGCAGCTGCAGAAGCGAATGACCGTAAAGTCGCGGTTGTTGGCCGCAGTATGGTCAATATCGTCGAAGTCGCACAAAAATTAAACTACTTACGTTTCAAAGCGAAGACGCTCGTCGAGTTGTCGCAAGTGAATCGTCTTCCTGATAACAAAGTCGTCATCTTGACGACAGGGTCTCAAGGTGAGCCGATGGCTGCGTTGACTCGTATGGCACGTAACGCGCATAAGCAAGTGAACATTCGTTTGAATGACACAGTTGTCATTGCGGCGACACCGATTCCAGGGAATGAAAAGTCGGTTTCGAAAACGATTGATCTATTGTTCCGTTCTGGGGCAAACGTCATTTACAACCAACGTAAAGTCCACGTATCCGGACACGGTTCGGCTGAAGAGTTGAAGTTAATGCTCAACCTCGTCAAACCAAAATACTTCTTACCGATTCACGGGGAATACCGGATGCAAATGGCACACTCAAAACTCGCTGAACAAGTAGGTGTCAAACCGAACAACATCTTCATCGTCGAAAAAGGAGATGTCGTCGAGTTCACTGGTCGAAAAGCCCGGATGAGCCGAAAAGTTCCTGCAGGTAATGTATTGATTGATGGGATTGGCGTCGGTGACGTCGGGAACATCGTCTTACGAGACCGTCGTTTGTTGTCACAAGATGGGGTCGTGCTTTGCGTGGTCACATTGAATCGGAAACAGAAGAAATTGATTTCAGGACCTGAACTCATCTCACGTGGATTCGTGTATATGCGCGAATCGGAAGAAATGATTTCAGAGGCAAACCGTATTGTCACGAAACAGATTGAAAAGAGTCTGCAAGCTGGCAGTGATTGGACCGAATTGAAATCAAATATCCGCGAGCGACTTAGCGTCTTCTTATTCGAGCAGACGAAACGTCGTCCGATGATCTTGCCGATCATCATGGAGATTTAATGGAATGAGAGTGAGGCAAAAGTCATCTGACTTTTGCCTTCTTTTTTTAGGAGGAACTAAAAGTGGCTCAAAAAACGAGAAAGACACCCGTGAAGCGGAAGCGACCCGCAGCGCGAAACACGAGAAAACGGAAAAAACAACCGATTGCGCCACGTACATATGGATGGGGGATTTTCGTTCTTTCCATCGTCGCATTCGTATTTGCCTTATTCGATTTCGGATGGATTGGTCGGCAACTATCTGACTTGTCCGAATACCTGTTTGGTGGCTGGGGTGCGCTTACCTATTTGATGATTGCCATCCTGTTATGGATTATATTAAAACCGATGAAGCCGATGGAGCGAGCAGGATTGCTCAGTATGATCGCCTCATTTCTACTATTTGGAGATTTACTTTGGGGAGATAAGCGCGGTGGGGTCAACGGTGGACTTTATGACTTAAACCAATACTTATTTTCTGATTTCGGTCTCATCTTTTTAGGCATCGTCTGTTTGATCCTCGGTGTCTCCCTCTATGTGCCAACGATTTGGGGAACCATCTATCATCGCCTAGAGGAATCCGTAATGGCCGTGAAAAAAGAATGGCAATCGAGACCGAAAACAGAGAAAAAACAAGACAACAAGCAAAATCAAGAACCGAAGCGGTCGCGAAAACCATCGCCTGAGCCGATGCTGGCAGAAGCCGATTTAGAGGTGGAGTCAGAATCAGATGTGGTCACGATGAATGACATCCCAATCGTCGGATTCAGTGAGAAAGTTGTCGCGGAGAAAAAAGAGGAGCCTAAAACGGAGTCGTCTACGGAAACGGATGGATCCATCTCGACCGAGGAGATGATGATGACTGCGGCGCAAGATGTCTCAGACACGTATGAGCTCCCGCCGTTCACCAATCTGAAGGAACCGGTGATCACCGATTTATCTGGAGAAAATGCGCGATTGAAAGAGAATGCCGCCAAACTAGTGAAGACGTTAAAATCGTTTGGTGTAGGGGTGAAAGTATTGAAAATTCACCTTGGTCCGACGGTCACGAAGTATGAGTTACAGCCGGACATCGGTGTGAAGGTCAGTCGAATCACGTCGCTTAGCGATGATCTCGCACTCGCGCTTGCCGCGAAAGATATTCGAATCGAAGCACCAATTCCAGGCAAGGCGGCGATTGGTATCGAGGTACCGAACCAGGAAGTCGCTCCAGTCTGTTTACGAGAAGTGCTTGAAGCAGACCCAGTGAAACAAGACGATTCAAAGCTACTCGTCGCACTCGGACGAAGCATTAGTGGGGAGACTGTCGGCATCTCACTAAACAAAATGCCGCATTTACTCGTGGCAGGGTCGACAGGTTCCGGTAAATCAGTCTGTATCAACGGGATGATTGTATCCATCTTGATGCGTTCTCGACCGGATGAGGTCCGTCTCATGATGATTGACCCAAAAATGGTCGAACTAAATGTTTATAATGGTGTGCCTCATTTGTTGACGCCTGTTGTCACAGATCCGAAAAAGGCAGCCCAGGCATTGAAACAAGTCGTTGCCGAGATGGAAAGACGATATGAGCTGTTCAGTCGATATGGTGTCCGTAACATTGAAGGATACAATGAACTCGTCGACAAGTCCGATGATGAGGATGCGAAACGTCTACCGTTCATCGTCGTCATTGTCGATGAGTTGGCAGATTTGATGATGGTTGCTTCAAATGACGTTGAGGACGCCATCATGCGACTCGCTCAAATGGCACGGGCCGCAGGGATTCATATGGTACTGGCGACACAACGTCCGTCGGTTGACGTCATTACAGGGGTCATCAAAGCAAACATCCCGTCTCGAATCGCATTCGCGGTCTCATCACAAACCGATTCCCGTACAATCTTGGACGGAGGAGGAGCAGAAAAACTGCTTGGGCGTGGCGATATGCTCATGCTTGCTAATGGGATGAACAAGCCGGTGCGTGTCCAAGGAGCGTTCGTCTCCGATCAAGAGGTCGAAACGGTCGTCAATCACGTTATCGCACAGCAACGTGCGCAGTACGTAGAAGCGATGATGCCGAAAGAAGAAGAAGTGACGACAATTGACTCGGACGATTCATTGTTCGGAGAAGTCATTCAATTCATCGTTACCCAGGAAACGGCTTCGACCTCAATGATTCAGCGAAGATTTCGAATTGGGTATAATCGGGCAGCGCGTTTGATTGACTCGCTTGAAGAGGCGGGATACGTAGGTCCATCAGAAGGTTCGAAACCAAGGAAAGTATTAATTCATGAACAAGACGAATAAATTTAAAAACGAACGATTGTATACATAGATATACAATCGTTCGTTTTTTATTCCTTTTTCTACGATATGGAAATATTCGCGCAAATCAGAGAGGTTCGCTATAATATAAATGTAATATAGCACATATGTCCTATAACGTTTATTAGTACATACTTTTAAAAACGACTGAAACGCTTACATTTTTTAATAACGTTTACATTTTACAAAAGTTTTTCAAACTGAATCGAAATGGGTAAAATGGACTCAGAGGTACGGTTGGAGATGGTTTTTTAAAATATTTCCTTGATTCCGAACAAAAACTATTGCGTTCTAATTCTCGAATCCCTATACTTAATATTGGCAAGGACATTCATACGTCAGATGTCTGAGCACTGGTAAGTAAATTAAAGGTGGTGAGGCCAATGTCGATTAAGCTCGATCATCGATTGCTCTATCTTCGAGTGATTGAGAAAATTAAGCAAGATATCGACGCTGGTGTCTATCGTGAAGGTGAGAAGTTACCTTCAGAGTTCGAGCTTTCAAAGCAACTCGGAGTAAGTCGAGCGACACTTCGTGAAGCGTTAAGAATTCTCGAAGATGAGAAATTTGTCGTGCGAAAACATGGGGTAGGGACATTTATTAGTTCTAAACCGCCATTCACGTCAGGGATTGAAGAGTTGTTCAGTGTCACTGATATGATCACACGCGCAAAAATGACACCAGGAACGAAAGTATTGGTGGCCGAGAAAGTGTTGGCAACAGAGAGAGAAGCCGAGCGTCTCAAGATTGAGCCGAACTCACCGATTTATCGGATTGTTCGAATTCGATATGCGGATGACACACCGGTCGTTTATTGTGTCGACAAAGTGCCGGCCCATCTCGTCTCGAATCCCGAGGCATTGACTGAAGGGAAGTCTTTGTTTGACTCTCTCGAAAAAGAGGTAGGACGTCGAGTCGCATACGCAATCACGCACATCGAACCGAGTGTCAGCTCTGAAATTTCGTCACAACTTCAGACGGACCAACCGTTACTCGCTTTAAAACAATTGCATTACGATGAGAGTGATTTACCATTGCTCGATTCGGCCAACTTTTTCCGAGCTGATCGATTCGACTTCCACGTCGTACGTAAACGAGTGTAACCGAACAGTTTTTTGACGGAAGAGTTATTTTTGGGGAACAGCGTGAAAGCGCTTTCTTATACCGGTGTAAAGACTACTGATAACATGACAACAAAATTTGTTATGAACCGAAAGGGGAAACACGACGATGATGAACAAAAAGAAAACGATTCTCTCAGCTTTAGCAGCAGGACTCACACTCTCTACAGTACTCGCAGCATGCGGTGGAGATGACAACGAAGGCGGCTCATCTTCAAACGGCGAAGGCGGCGAGGGCGGCGACTTCAAAGTAGCAATGGTTACAGATACTGGCGGTGTTGATGACAAATCATTCAACCAATCTGCTTGGGAAGGTCTCACAAAATTCGGTGCAGACAACAACTTGACTGAAAACGAAGGATACAAATACCTTCAATCAGCTAAACAAGCGGACTACCAGCCAAACTTGCAACAATTGGCTCGTGACAACTTCAACTTGATCTACGGTATCGGCTTCTTGATGGCTGAAGACGTACAAAAAGTTGCTGAGCAGTTCCCAGACAACAACTTCGCAATCGTTGATATGGTTGTTGACGCTCCGAACGTTGCTTCAATCACGTTCAAAGAGCAAGAAGGTTCATTCCTCGTTGGTGTCATTGCCGGTCTCACAACGACAACTGATAAAGTCGGTTTCATCGGTGGAGTAGAATCAGACTTGATCAAGAAGTTTGAAAATGGATTTAAAGCGGGTGTCATGGCTGTTAACCCAGAAGCAACAATCGACGTGAAGTATGCAGAAGACTTCAACTCGGCTGAAAAAGGAACAGCAATCGCTTCAGGTATGTACGGTTCTGGATCGGACATCATCTATCACGCAGCTGGTGGTACAGGTGTAGGGGTATTCACAGAAGCGAAAAACCGTAAGAAGAACGGTGAAGAAGTTTGGGTAATCGGGGTTGACCGTGACCAGTACGAAGAAGGTCTTCCAGAAGACGTTACGTTGACTTCAATGGTTAAACGTGTAGATACAGCTACTTATGATGTATCGAAACAGACGATGGACGGAGAATTCCCAGGCGGCGAAATCATCGAGTTCGGTTTGAAAGATGACGGTGTCGGCATCGCAGAAACTTCTGACAAGCACGTTTCACAAGAGATTCTCGATAAAGTTGAAGAATACCGTACACAATTGGTTGACGGAGAACTCACTGCACCAGCAACTGACGCTGAGTTCGAAGAGTTCATGAAAAACGTAAAATAATTCATTTGAGTGAAGGGGGGACCCATGTGGTCTCCCTTTACTTAAAGTTAGGGGTGAACTTCCTTGGAATATGTAATTGAAATGCTAAATATTCGCAAAGAGTTCGGTACGTTCGTTGCGAACGACAATATCACACTCCAATTGCGCAAAGGAGAAATCCATGCGCTTCTCGGAGAGAACGGGGCGGGGAAGTCGACGCTCATGAACGTGTTATTCGGTCTCTATCAGCCTGAAGGCGGAGAGATTCGTGTGCACGGAAAGAAAGTGGATATTGAAAACCCGAACATCGCCAACGAACTTGGGATCGGGATGGTCCACCAACACTTTATGCTAGTTGAAAAATTCACAGTCACTGAGAACATCATCCTTGGACTTGAGCCAAAGAACGGTGTGACGATTGACCGTGCGACAGCCCGTAAAAAGGTCATGGATATTTCAGAACAGTATGGACTTAAGATTGATCCAGATGCCAAGATTGAAGATATTTCAGTCGGCATGCAACAGCGTGTAGAAATCTTGAAGACGCTCTATCGTGGGGCGGATATTTTGATCTTCGATGAACCGACGGCAGTGTTGACACCACAAGAGATTCAAGAACTTATCCAAATTATGAAACGTCTGATTGCTGAAGGTAAGTCGATCATCTTGATCACGCACAAGCTGAAGGAAATTATGCAAGTCGCAGATCGTTGCACGGTCATTCGCCGTGGACGTTATATCGGTACCGTTGAAGTGGATGAGACAGTTAACGAAGATAGTCTTGCTGAAATGATGGTCGGACGAGAAGTCAATTTTGATGCAGAGTATTCGAAAGCCGACCCGCAACAAGTCGTTCTCGACGTTCAAGGACTTGTCGTTAAAGACAGTCGTGGTTTGAAAGTCGTCGAAGGATTAGACCTTCAGATTCGTGCTGGAGAAGTACTTGGGATTGCCGGAATTGACGGTAACGGTCAGACGGAACTGATTGAAGCGATTTCTGGGCTGAAAAAACCGGAGTCGGGTAAAGTTTTGCTCAATGGAAAAGATGTGACGGGGCATACGCCGCGTAAAATGACGGAAGCTGGTATTGGACACATCCCACAAGACCGTCATAAACACGGGCTCGTCCTCGACTACTCGATTCGTGACAACATGGTTCTTCAAACGTACTATAAAGAACCATTCTCGAAACGAGGACTCATGAATTATAAAGCTGTAGCAGAGAAAGCGAAGGCGTTGATTGAGAAGTTTGACGTCCGAACTCCATCCATCGATGTTCCGGCGCGTGCCCTTTCTGGTGGTAACCAGCAGAAAGCAATCATCGCCCGTGAGGTCGATCGTTCACCTGATTTACTCATCGCAGCACAGCCGACACGCGGTCTTGATGTCGGTGCGATTGAATTTATTCACGAACAACTCGTTAAAGAACGTGAAAAGGGCCGTGCCGTCTTGCTTATCTCGTTCGAACTTGATGAGATTTTACACGTATCCGACCGTATCGCCGTTCTTTATGAAGGAAAAATCGTAGGAATTCGTGATCCGAAAGAGACGACGGAACAAGAGCTTGGCTTCTTGATGGCCGGCGGTCAGAGAGGGGACGACAAAGAATGAAAAAATTAAGTTTAAACCAACTTCTCATTCCATTCCTATCTATCATTTTAGGACTTCTCGTCGGAGCCATCGTCATGTTGATTGGTGGATACGACCCGATTCAAGGCTTTATCTCCTTGTTTGAAGGGATGTTTGGAAGCCCATATGCCATCGGAGAGACGCTACGAGCGGCAGCACCACTGATCTTCTCAGGTCTCGCGGTTGCCTTCGCATTCCGGACCGGGTTATTCAACATCGGGGTAGAAGGTCAAGTATTGATTGGATGGGTAGCTGCCGTTTATGTAGGAATTAACTTCGATTTGCCGATGTTCATCCATTTACCGCTTGCACTTCTCGCGGCGATGGTCGCGGCAGCACTCTGGGCGTTCGTTCCTGGATTCTTGAAAGCGAAGTTTTACGTTCACGAAGTCATCACATCCATCATGATGAACTATATCGCGCTTTACACGACGAATGCGATTTTGCGTAGCGTCATCGGTGTGACGAACGAACGTACTGACTCAATCAATGAATCGGCATCGCTTGCGTCACCTTGGTTGCAAGAGTTGACGACGTACTCACGTCTTCACTGGGGTGTCCTCGTTGCGGTGCTCGCAGCGATTGTGTACTACTATATTCTTCAGCGTACGACACTCGGTTATGAGTTGCGTGCGGTTGGTTTCAACAAACATGCCTCTCAATATGCAGGGATGAGCGTTGACCGTAACATCGTCCTTTCGTTTGTTATCTCAGGGATGTTTGCAGGTCTCGCCGGTGCGATGGAAGGTCTCGGAACGTTTGGTAGTATGACGCTCTCTGCATCGTTCACAGGTGTCGGTTTTGACGGGATCGCGGTAGCCCTTCTTGGTGCTAACACAGCAATCGGTGTCATTCTCGCAGCGATTCTATTTGCTGGATTGAACATCGGTGGATTGGCGATGCAGCTCGGTGCGAACGTGCCGTCTGAACTTGTCAAAGTCATCATCGCAGCAATCGTCATCTTTGTAGCATCTGGTTACGCCATCAACTATGTGGTTGAGAAACTTAAAGGAAATCGTAAGAAAGGAGTGGAGAAAAAATGAGCTTCTTAGAAGTCCTCTACATCGTCGTACCGGTTGCGCTCGCCTATGCGACTCCACTCATTATCGCAGCGCTTGGTGGGATTTTCAGTGAACGCTCGGGTGTCGTTAACATCGCTCTCGAAGGAATTATGATCATCGGTGCCGCAACAGGAATCATCACGACGCTTACGTTAACGGACTTAGGAGCCGGTGCATTTAGCCCATGGATCTCCTTGCTCGTTGCGATGGTAGTCGGTGCGCTCTTCTCGCTCTTCTTGGCTGTCCCTGCCATCCTATGGCGTGCAGACCAAACGGTTCTTGGAGTAGCAATCAACATGCTTGCGATCGGTCTCGCTATCTTCGTTGTACGTGTGCTTTACAACAAGGGTCAAACTGACTTTATCGAGTACCGTATTGCGAAAGAAAACGTACCATTTTTATCAGATATTCCGGTATTAAAAATGTTCTTCATTAACGTGCAATACACGTCATTCGTTGCCATCGCTTTAGCGTTTGTCGTCTGGTTCGTCATCTTCAAGACACCGTTCGGACTTCGTCTTCGCTCAGTCGGAGAACACCCGATGGCCGCTGACACGATGGGGATCAACGTCACAAAAATGCGCTTCATGGGCGTCATGCTTTCTGGTGCGTTTGGTGGTCTTGCCGGAGCAGTATATGCTGTCACGGTTACGACGAACTTCAGTGGAACGACAATTGTCGGTCAAGGATTCTTGGCAATTGCCGCAATGATCTTCGGGAAGTGGAATCCACTTGGAGCGCTCGGCGCTGGATTGTTCTTCGGATTTGCCCAGGCGCTATCGATTATCGGTAGCAACTTGCCTGTCATCAATAACGTGCCGCAACTTCTACTTTTGATTGCACCTTATGCCCTCACGATTCTTGCGCTCGCTGGACTCGTCGGTCGTGCGGATGCACCGAAGTCGGTCGGTATTCCATATATTAAAGGAAAACGGTAATCCGGAATAGGACATATGTCCATTATGAAAAGGTTGTTTGGTGCTTAAGCCGAACAACCTTTTTTGTTATACTTGGCTAGAGCTGTCATGATTAGAATGGAACGGAGAAGTGGATCAAAAAAAGACATATCGATCATTTGACCAATATGTCTTTCCAAATTTATTCGTACTTTAATGCATCGCCATCGAACGATTCGTCTGCCACTTTGATTGAATCGGTCGGGCACCCTTCGAATGCATCCATCATGTCTTCGTATAACTCGTCAGGGATTTCCACAGTACCTGTGTTGTCATCCATCAAGTTGAATGCGAGACCTTCATCATCGTAATCGTAAATATCTGGTGCTGCTGCGCCACAAGCTCCGCATGCGATACATGTATCTTTATCGACGATAGTAAATTTTGCCATGATAATAACCCTCCAAACGGTTCGTTTCTCTTAGAAATCAATCTACTGTCTACGAGTAATTGTAGTCTACATACCCAATTATTTCAATGAGGAAACGAGTGTCTTTTTGGTAGGATAATGATTTTTTTTAAGGATGTGACGACTTGGTTCATTTAGCAGATGGAGTTTTACTGCTGGCCATTAAGCGATTAAACGGGGAACGGAGTGAACGTAGCCTGTTCCATGTCTTGAACGGAAAGCGCTCGGCCACGACGTTACAAGACGCGTTCTTTTATGAGTTAGAGCCTGTTTTTGGTCAATTTCCTCAAACGACGTACTCATATGAGTCTTTATTAAAAGGATTTGAAAAGCGGGGATGGTTGGACCGTAAACAATTTAAACTGACAGAAGCGGGAAACCTATTGTCTTCACCTGAAACGGTTAAAGATTTATTCAATCGTTTAGGGGGAGAGCGCCGTGATTATAATGCGACGACGTGGAAACGTTTGAGCCTCTTTGTCCAGACATTCATGTCTAGGGAACATGAGAGGACGTTTTATCCCGTTCAAGCCGATCGACCCGCGGAACAATGGGTCAAACAGTTGTTGCAACTCGATCGAGATTGGAAGGTGCTTATGCAAACATTC
Source organism: Exiguobacterium sp. MMG028 (assembly GCF_027947425.1). Classification (NCBI taxonomy): domain Bacteria; kingdom Bacillati; phylum Bacillota; class Bacilli; order Caryophanales; genus Exiguobacterium; species Exiguobacterium sp. MMG028. Next base: position 837,600 of record NZ_JAQJIN010000001.1, on the reverse strand, counting down.
CATCACGAGATTGAGGACGCTCTTGACATCATTGGGGACCCTTATGCGACAGCGGTCGTCTATCGTTTCACGGGAGCCTTCGAGACCGGTCTGACCTATGAACAAATCGCCAGTCTACTTGATGCCGACGCTGAGACGGCTCGCCTGTATTTTTTAGCGGGGTGGAATGAGCTATTGACCGTGTTACCGGAAGATGCGAAGCTTCGGGGTTTCACGTACGGGCTATCGACTGAACGTATGACCTTTTCGGCACGTGAATCGTTTGATCTCTTCCTCAAAGGATATTCGTTTCAACAAGTTCAGTCTCGCCGACGACTACGAACGAGTACGATCGAGGATCATGTGGTGGAGATGGCAATGTATTTAGACACCTTTCCCCTCGATCAATTTGTGCCGAGCGACGATATCGTCACCATCGAGAAGCTGCGAGACCCAGAGAGCTGGGCTTTGAAACCTATATTTGAAAAGATGGGCAACGTAAGTTACTTTCAAATACGCCTTGTGTTCGCAAGGTTGAAACGAGGTGAGACATTTGTATGAATCGACATTGAAACGCGTGTTCGGATATGATTCGTTTCGTCCTGGACAGCATGAAATCATCCATTCCGTTGTAGAAGGGCAAGATGTATTAGCCGTCATGCCGACAGGGGCAGGGAAATCGTTGACGTTTCAACTCCCTTCGTACATCAAAAATGGGGGATTGACGGTGATCGTCTCACCTCTCCTCTCTTTGATAGAAGACCAAATGCTCCATATCCGAGAGCGGGGAGAACGTGGTGTCGCACGTTTGACGTCGATGGAGTCTTCTGAAGAAAAACAAGAAATCATCAATCACTTGAAACGTTATCGATTTTTATATCTCTCCCCCGAACAGTTGGCCGTTCCGTACGTTACACGCGCACTCTCAAATGTGAAGATTCAAATGCTCGTCATTGACGAGGCGCACTGTATCTCACAATGGGGTCATGAGTTTAGACCAGAATATGCGCGCTTAGGCGAACTACGCAAACAAATCGGGAGTCCTCAATGCATGGCCGTCACAGCGACGGCGCCTGAGAGCGTGAAGCAAGATATCATTGAGAAGTTGGCACTCTTTTCACCGGAGCAGTTCGTGCATTCCGCGAATCGACCAGAAATTCGCTTGATGGTCGAACGACTTGAAAAAGAGAAGAAACTTGAACGGCTAAAAGAATTGGTGAGAGACGTTCCTAAACCGGCAGTCGTCTATACGGCGACACGTCGAGAAGCGGAAGCGTTGGCATTCGAACTAGACGACGCGTTATTTTATCACGGCGGCATGTCAACGGAAGACCGACGACTCGTCCAATCTCAATTTTTACGGAATGAAGTGTCGGTCATGGTGTGTACGAGTGCATTCGGGATGGGCGTGAACAAAGACAACGTTCGTTCTGTCATTCACTATCAAATCCCTGCAACGGTGGAAGCGTATATGCAGGAGATTGGACGAGCGGGTCGTGATGGAGAGCCGGCGTTTGCTGTCCTCCTCTATGCGGATGGGGATGAACGCATTCAACAATTTTTGATTGATGGTCAATATCCAAAAGACGAAGAGATTCGCTTAGCATACTTTGAGTGTGAAAATGGCACGACATTTTCGCAATTACCCCGTTTACTAAGGATGAACGAAGAAGACCCAAAATTCCTTCTTTTGAAGCAGATGCTGTCTGAACGCTCGCTTCAAGAGGCGCTCGATTGGGTAAAAGAAAGAAAACGGGATCGTTATCGTCAACTCGGACAGATGATGGATTATGCACTCATCCGAACGTGCCGACGTGATTATTTACTCCGTTATTTTTCGGAGCCGACAATCGAACAAGAGGAATGTTGTGATGTGTGTGGGACGATTGAGTTCCCTGAGACACCGCAAATCGTTCGAAAAAATGTGACAGAATGGAAAATACGGTTGACGCAAATCTTTTCCTTTGAATAATATCATAGTAAAATGATAAAAAAGGTAAAGGAGGGCATACGTTGCGACATCGGAATCAGGCAGATTCTTTGCGCGAGCAGTTGGCGGACACGTTGCCGTCTCGATCGGAGAGGCAAGAGCATGAACGAAAGAGAAAGTTGAATGATAACTTGATGAAGCGCCCGTTAGCGATGACTCTAACCTTCGCCATGTTAGCGATTATTCTCATTTTCATATATATCGGGCGAGATGCCATTTTTTAAGAAAGGTGCGGACATGGTCCGTGCTTTTTTTTTATTTTGGAAAAATACTCGATTGCACAATAAAAGGGGTAAACCTTTTCAATTGAGGATATACTTATATCATAGAACGAATAAGAGAGGAGGGCGGAGATGCCGAAATACTCCATTAAGACTGTGGCGACGTTGACCGGTGTCAATCCAACGACCATTCGAGCTTGGGAACGGCGATATCAATTTATCGTACCGAGCCGGACCGAATCAGGTCACCGCCTGTATTCAGATCAAGATGTCGAGAAAATTAAGTGGGTGGTAGACAAGCAAAAAGAGGGATTGACGGTCTCTCAAGCAATTCAACAACTCCACCAAGCTCCTGAACCAGAACCGACGTCTGTGAAGCTTTACGATGAAGAGTTGAAGGATGCCCTGCTTCAGGCATTGCTTTCTTTTGATGAGCGGACCTCGCATGATCTAATTAATCGTGCATTTAATACGTTCAGTTTTGAAAAGGTGACAAAAGATATCATCGGACCGTTACTGATGGATATTGGTTCAAAGTGGGAGCAAGGAACGATTACGATTGCCCACGAGCACTTCGCCACGGCGTTTTTACGGGCACGTCTCTCTACATTGTCACTTCAAATGCCGATGAACCCGTTTCTTCCCCGAGTCACTTGTGTCTGTGCACCGGGTGAGATGCATGAAATCGGATTGCTCTTCGTCACACTTTATTTGCGTCAACATGGGTACGACGTCATCTTTTTAGGAGCGGGCTTCCCAAAAGAAGATTTAAGCAAGGCGCTGCACGACATCAACACATCGTGCCTTATTTTTGCATGCACCTTGACGGATAATATCCCGAACTTGTTAGAGGCGATGGAATATATTCAAGAAGAGCATCCTACATTAAAGATTGGGGCGGGTGGATATGCGGTCAGCCTCGAACGGAGTCAGTTCGATGATGCATTTCTTGGCGATGCGCCAGAAGAGTGGACGAAATGGTTATCAACTATTTGACACGGGATTAAAACGGGAGTAGCTTATTAGTAGGATTGAATATTCACTGGAGGTTTTCGATTGAGATTTGAAAAACAAACAAAAGAACATCTTCGTGTATATGTGACTGCGAATGAGCTTTCGTTACGTGGAATCGCCATCGATACGATCGTGGGGGAAAACGGTCAACAGCTGTGGAAAGAATTACTTGAGACAGCAGAGAGTGAATACGGGTTTTCTCCGCAAGGAGCGGTCGATTTGAATGTGACGATGTTTCCACGCGATGGTCTCGTCATCGATGTTCAAAAAGGTGAGGCCATGGCAGAGCTTGATGTCGAGCAAGTTGAGATTCGACTCACAATTGATGTCATCCATCATTTGATTTATCAGTTTGATGATATTGAAGATGTGATTAACGCGTCGATTCAACTGTTTCCACATATACATGAAACTGAGCAGGGTGGAGCACTTTATCACTATGAGGGACGGTACTATCTCCACTTCGTGGAAGTACTACCAGAGAAAGTGGAAGAGCGTCTCGCTGCGATTTTATCCGAATATGGAAAGACGACCACGGTTAGTCCGTACGTCATGATGGAATATGGAAAAACGATTCAAACTGAACAGGCTGTGAAAGAGCTGTACGATGCATTCGCATAAGTACGGCTTTTTTACTTTTCTGTTTCTATTGTTTTTGACATGTCCGTGTTATGATTAGACATGAATTTTCAGTAGTTAGTTGAAGGAGAGATTGGAATGAAGGTCGCTGTATTGTATGGTGGAGTGTCAGGAGAACGTGAGGTATCCCTCACAAGTGGACAAGGGATGATTGAGGCATTGACGGAGCGTGGCCATGAGGTTACGGCAATCGATTTTCATCCAGAGCGCGCGAACGAGTTATTGACGTTAGATGTCGATGTCGTCGTCAGTGCATTACATGGGAAGTACGGCGAAGATGGTCGTGTCCAATCATTGCTTGAAATGGCGGGAATCCCGTACACAGGGTCAGGTGTCTTAGCGTCTGCTCTTGCGATGGATAAGGCACGAGCAAAAATCATCTTCGCAGCATCAGGCATCCGTGTGGCGCGCGACGTGTTAATTGAATCTGTGGATTCGATTGATGCGAAAGTAGCTGAGTGGGGAAATGAGTTTCCGTGTGTCGTCAAACCTGCCCAAGAAGGTTCTTCGAACGGTTTGACAATCGCGATGGACGAGTCGATGTTACGTGCGGGAATTGATCGAGCATTTGCATGTGATTCAGCGGTATTAGTCGAGCAGTACATTAAAGGAAAAGAACTGACGGTACCGGTCATCGGGAACTTCGGGAAAGAAGAAGCACTTCCTGTTATTGAAATCATTCCAAAAAATGAGTTTTACGACTATGAGTCGAAGTATACAGAAGGTGGTTCGATTCACGTATGCCCAGCCGAAATCTCAGATGAATTGACGACGGAAGTGCAACAAGCGGCCGTCATGGCTCACCGTGCGCTCGGTTGCTCAGGGTACTCACGTTCAGATTTCCTCGTATCGGAATCGGGTGAAGCGTATATTTTAGAAACGAACACGCTGCCTGGAATGACGCCGTTGAGCCTTTTCCCGGACAGTGCAAAAACAGTCGGAATTTCGTATGGCGAGCTTTTAGAGCGCTTTATGGATCTAGCACTCGAACGCGAGTCGAAGTAAGTTATCTGGATCATTCCACACTTCAAGAAAACGCTTTCATTATTTTTGTAAAACCCTTTCAAATTGAGCGTGTATCAGCTATACTTTTAAACGAATACGAGGTTAATTCTTGGGGGAGAATTGACAATTTAGGGGAGGAAACCTTCATGATTACGGATCAAGAAAAAGGTCATCAAAAACGAAAAAACATCTTGGAATCGACACAAGAGGTAATTCACGAAGCTTTAGATAAACTCGGCTATCCAGATGAGATGTACGAGTTGTTAAAAGAACCGCTTCGCATGCTGACCGTTCGGATCCCAGTTCGCATGGATGATGGCTCGACAAAAATCTTTACGGGTTATCGCGCTCAACATAACGATGCGGTCGGACCGACAAAAGGGGGAATTCGGTTCCACCCGAGCGTAACTGAAGTAGAAGTCAAAGCATTATCTGTATGGATGAGTTTAAAGGCGGGGATTGTCGACTTGCCATACGGTGGGGGGAAAGGCGGAATCGTCTGTGACCCACGCGAGATGAGTTTCCGCGAAATCGAACGATTGAGCCGCGGTTATGTGCGTGCCATTAGCCAAATTGTAGGACCGACAAAAGATATCCCTGCTCCGGACGTGTTCACGAACTCACAAATCATGGCATGGATGATGGATGAGTATAGCCGAATCGATGAATTCAACTCACCAGGTTTTATTACAGGTAAACCGCTTGTACTTGGCGGTTCGCACGGTCGTGAAACTGCGACTGCGAAAGGTGTAGCCATCATGATTCGAGAGGCGGCACTCCGCCGTGGCATCGAATTGAAAGGTGCCCGTGTCGTTGTTCAAGGATTCGGGAACGCGGGTAGCTTCCTTTCGAAATTCATGTACGATGCAGGAGCAAAAGTGATTGCGGTCAGTGACGCGTATGGCGCGATCCATGACGAGAATGGCTTAGATATCCCTTACTTGTTAGACCGTCGTGATTCATTCGGTACGATTTCGACGCTCTTCAAAAACACAATCTCGAATAAAGAGATGTTAGAACTCGACTGTGACATTCTCGTGCCAGCTGCTATCGAGAATCAAATCACGGAAGATAACGCCGATGCCATTAAAGCTTCCATCGTAGTGGAAGCGGCGAACGGACCGACGACGAACGAAGCGACGAAAATTTTGACGGAGCGCGGAATTCTCCTCGTGCCAGACGTATTGGCATCAAGTGGTGGGGTCACGGTTTCTTACTTCGAATGGGTACAAAACAACCAAGGTTACTACTGGACGGAAGAAGAAGTCGAGGAAAAACTTGAAAAAGTACTCGTTCATTCGTTCAACACTGTTTACAACACATCTTCAGCCCGCAAAGTCGATATGCGTCTCGCTGCCTATATGGTCGGTGTACGTAAGATGGCGGAAGCGTCACGTTTCCGCGGTTGGGTTTAAATCAAAAAGTTCGGTCAACATGCGTTGACCGAACTTTTTTTATACTTTAATACGATTTGCGATCGTGTCTGCGATGGCTTTCCCATGAAAGCGACCGTTCTCGATAAAAATCTTATTCGCATCGTTGCCGGCAGCGACAACGCCAGCGATGAACAAATGCTCGACATTCGTTTCGAACGTTTCCTCATCAAACGTCGGAACACCGCTCTCCTGATCGATCGTGATTCCCGCATTTTCAAAAAGGTGATGGTCTGGTTGATACCCTGTCATCGCGAGGACGTGATCGGCATACACATGCTTCTTTTCCCCATGTTGGTGATAATAGACGCCGTCTTCGGTAATGTGATCAATTGTCGCCTCAAATTCCATCCGAACTTTCTCATGTCGGACGAGTGAATCGAAGTTAGGGAGAACCCATGGCTTCACCGAAGGACTATAAGAGTCACCGCGATAAAGCACTGTTACATATGCTCCAGCCTTTTCGAGTTCGATTGCCGCATCGACTGCAGAGTTCTTTCCACCGATGATGGTGACGTGTTGTCGATAGTACGGATGGGCCTCGTGGAAATAATGATGGACATGTGGTAACTCTTCACCAGGCACGTCGAGCATACGAGGACGTCCATAATATCCTGTGGCTAAAATCACATAATCTGCCTCACGAACGATCTCCCCACGACGCTCATGTCTTGACGTCACGACAAACCGTTTGTCGATTTTCTCTACTGATTCGACGGTCTCGAACGGATGGACGTTCAATCCCGTACGGGTGACGACTTCCCGATAGTAGACGAGTGCATCTTGTCGCCGTGGCTTCAAATCTTTGCAGATAAACGGGATGTCCCCGATCTCTAACAGGTTTGCAGATGAAAAGAACGTTTGATGGGTCGGATATCGATAGATTGCATCAACGATATTTCCTCGTTCAATTATCGTACAAGAAACCCCAATCTTCTCTAACTCGATGGCCGCTGATAGACCACATGGTCCAGCACCCACAATAATCGCTTGTTTATTCACTGAAAATCACCTCTTTGCTCATTGTAGGGAAGGGAATGCGGAAGCGCAAGGTTATTGCTGGAAGCTAAAGCTATGCTCCATGACGGATTGAGATGAACCGGATTCGAGTTCCACGAGTAAACGCAGGCGAGCTTTTTGCGAATTCAACCCGTTCGAGAAAATGATCCCCATCTCTTTCAATTGTTTTCCGCCACCGGCATATCCGTATACGTCTTGGACGATTCCGTTAAAGCAACGGCTGACAATCACGACGGGGATTTCCTTGACTAAACGTTCAAGTGCCGGCAATAGTGTCGGTGGGACGTTTCCTTGCCCTAACACTTCGAGGACGAGTCCGTCGTATCCAAGTTCCATCACCGATTCGAGCAAATCAGGCTCCATTCCCGCAACGACTTTTAACACAGCTACCCGTTTTGAGATGGACGGAATCATTTTAGGCTGTCTCGTTGCCGGTTGACTATAGATGAGTACGTGGTCCTTTGTGACCATACCCACGTTTCCAAAATGAACCGACTTGAACGTATCGACGGATGACGTATGTGTTTTTGTGACGTTGAATGCCGAGTGGATCTCTCCGTTGAACACGACGAGTACCCCTTTTCCGCGAGCCGATTCACTCTTTGCGACCCGAAGAGCAGTAATTAAATTGAATTCCCCGTCTGAACCGACTTCATTCGAGGAACGCATCGCTCCTGTCAGGACGATTGGTACAGGCGCACCGAGCGTAATCTGCAAGAAGTAAGCCGTTTCTTCTAATGTATCTGTTCCATGCGTGATCACGACTCCGTCATACGTGTCCTGCGTCAACTCATGCTGAATGAAGTGGGCCAGTTCAAGCATTTTGTCGGGTGTCATATGCGGAGACGGGATATTTGAGAAATGCTTCGTCGTAATGTGGGCGATGTCCGTCGCCTTTGGAAGTGTAGCGTCGATTGGATTCACATCGCTCGGTTCGACGTGTCCTGTACCGGATTGGGACATAGCAATTGTACCGCCTGTGTGAATAAGTAATAAATGATTCATAAATGACCTCCTAATTATTTTTATGGATATTTCCATTTTCTAGGCGTTACACACTTTTTCTTTCAGACAATTCAGTGTATGCTAATGAGAGAAAGGAGAGATGCGTCATGATCGCAATCGCCTTGTCTGCGGTGGCACCAGGGCTTGCCCTTCTTTCCTACTTCTATCTTCGGCATGAATTGGAAGCAGAACCGCTCGGATATGTGATTCGTTCTTTCGTGGCCGGGGCCGTTCTTGTTTTCCCGATCATGTTTATCCAATATGCGTTCGTTGAAGAAGGGGTGCTGACTGGTCCGTTTTGGCAGGCATATGTCACCACTGCCTTACTCGAAGAGTTTTTTAAGTGGTTTATGATTTATTATACAATATATATACATAAAGTCTTTGATGATTACTACGACGGGATTCTCTATGCGGTCGCCTGCTCATTAGGCTTTGCGACGTTAGAGAATTTTTTATACTTATGGGTGTACGATTCATTGGAAATTGCGATTTGGCGCGCCATTTTACCGGTGAGCGGCCATGCGTTGTTTGCGGTTGTCATGGGCTATTGCTTAGGACGAGCCAAACATTCGGCACGTGAGCGGGTGTGGCTGTTTATGGCAGTCTTTTCTGCAACGGTCATTCACGGGACGTTTGATTTGATCTTGATTTTAGAACCGGATCATAAGTTACCGGCCGTGCTCTATATCGTCATTTTATGGATGGTTGCACTTCTGCTTGTGCGAGCAGCCAATCTGTCCAATCGTCGTCAATTTAAATAAAGGGGAGCATGCGTATGCTGAAAGAAGGACAAGAATTACGAATCGAAGTAGAAGGACGGAATGAGGGGAAAACAAAGATTGCTGCCATTGTGGATCAAATCGTTTGGATTGAATCACCAAGTGACATGACGACGCTCAAAACCTTCTTCTTACATGAAGAAGAAGAGATGCGTGTTTACTTTTTCAAAGGAGACAACCAATTGTTCGCATTTGATACGAAAGTTGCGAAGCGAATCAGTGATGCGCAGATGACGATTCGCTATGCTTTCAAGATGCCGGATGAGAAGAAAGTCAAACGGATTCAACGACGAGAATATTTGCGCGTTCCTGAAATGATTGACGTGACAGTCGTTGCGGCGGACGGGGCAGACTTTGAGTCGTTTGAAACGACATCGCTTGACGTATCGGCTGGTGGCATGAAAATCATTGCGAACCGTGCACCTGTCGAAGTGGATGAATCACTCATCGTCGTTTTTCGGATTGAAGACGAGCAAGGTGTGCCACAACTCTTTCGTGTGAAGAGTCGTTTAGTACGGATACATGAACAAGAAGTGAAGCAAGAGCTTTCCATGGCGTTCGAAGATTTGACCCCTCGTGATCAGGAGACGATTTTACGATACTGTTTCCGCGTTCAACTTGAAGCGCGTAAGCGGATAGGGTCTGTATTTTCTTCAAGATAAAAAACTGTTATGATGTTCTCGGGATTATAGACCGAGAGGAGGAGGGTATCGGGCACACTCGATACCCGTTTTGTATGAAAAAATCGTTACAAATTGCTTTAGATGGACCGGCTGGTGCTGGGAAAAGTACAATCGCCAAGTCGTTGGCGAAACAATTGGGCTATGTCTATATAGACACAGGTGCGATTTATCGAGCAGTCACATATCGTGCTTTAAACGAAGGGGTTAATCTTGAAGATGGTCCCGCACTTGCAAAGATGATCGAGAACATGTCGATTCGTCTCGTGCCATCTGAAGAAGGGCAACGTGTATTCGATGGCGAACAAGAAGTGACAGATGTCATTCGCTCTAGTGAAGTGACGAATAATGTGAGTTTTGTCGCTCGTCAATCGGAAGTACGGAATGCCTTGATGGATTTACAGCGTGGTTTAGCGAAGCATGGCGGTGTCGTCATGGATGGGCGCGATATCGGCACGCATGTGTTACCGAGCGCAGATTTGAAAGTGTTTATGACTGCCTCGGTCGAAGAACGGGCGCGCCGTCGTCATGAGGAAAATGTGTCGAAAGGAATCCCGAGTGATTACGAGCGATTGAAGGAAGAAATCGCCCTTCGTGACAAACGTGATTCAGAGCGTGAGGTCGCGCCTCTCCGTCAAGCTGAAGATGCTCATTATCTCGATACGACGACGTTGTCGATTGATGGGGTCGTCACGGCGATTGAACGATTAATTGAAGAGGTGAGAGCATGAGTAAACCGTTGAACAATGGTCCGTTTGGAATGTATCGGCTGGCGAGAGGCGTCGTGAATATCATTCAACGCGCATCGTTTCGTGTCGAGTTCATCGGACGCGAACATGTCCCGAAAGATGGGTCAATCCTCGTCTGTTCGAACCACCAGTCGAACTGGGATCCGGTCCTCCTCGCATGTGCGATTCCGAAAGAGCGCCCATTACGATTCTTTGCGAAAAAAGAACTTTTCAACGTTCCTGTATTGAAGCATATTTTGAACCGTGCGGGACAAATCCCGGTATCACGTGGGGAAGGTGACCGTCAGGCGCTACGTGTCGTTCTTCAAAAGCTAAAAGAAGATGAGGTCATCTCGATCTTTCCTGAAGGTACACGTTCAAAAGATGGGACGTTAGGAAAGGCGCAAGCTGGGGTTGGTTTCTTTGCGATGCGTTCGGACGCGCATATTTTACCGATTGCCATCATTGGTAGATATAAGTTTCGTGCGAAATTGCGTGTCGTCATTGGAAAGCCGATTGATTTGGCTCCTTTGAAGGAACGTAAGGCGAACGCACAAGAGGCAGCCGACTTAATCATGGATACAATCGCCGACCTCTATTTGAAACATTCATTCACGAAGTAATTATAGGTTTAGGGAATTGAGGTTTAAACTTCTTTCAATAGAGGTACAATCTTCATAACGCCTTGACAAATTCTCGGAATTATAAGAGATTTATACTAGGTGTAAGCGCCTCAGGGCGCTCCTTTTTGTACTCATCGTGAGGGGGTAGTGTTGGAATGGTCGAAGAAATGAAAGATATGCCTGATTTTGAAATTAATCGTGGTCAAATTGTGACCGGAACAGTTGTCAAAATCGAGGATAAGCAAGCGCTGATCGATATCGGTTATAAAACCGAAGCGATTTTGCCAATTAGCGAAGTATCAAGCATGCATCTAGACGATTTAAACGAATCACTCCAAGTGAACGACGAGATTCGTGTCAAAGTTAAAAAAGTCACGGACGAAGAAGTGGTCGTTTCGAAAAAAGACGTCGATGCTGAGGCAGCATGGGATCGAATTGTCCAGAAATTCGAATCGGGCGAAGTGTTTGAAGTGATGGTGAAAGATAAGGTCAAAGGTGGCCTTGTCGTCGATATCGGAATTCGTGGATTTATCCCGGCATCTCTTGTCGAAAGTCACTTTGTCGAAGACTTCTCGTCTTATTTAAACAAACCAATTACCGTAAAAGTCGTCGAGATTGATCGCGAAAAAAATCGCGTCATCTTGTCACATAAAGCAGTTGTCGAAGCAGAAATGAGTGCCAAAAAATCAGAGACGCTTGAATCGCTCGAAGTCGGTCAAGTGATCGAAGGAACGGTTCAACGGTTGACGGACTTCGGTGCGTTCGTTGATATCGGTGGTGTGGACGGTCTCGTCCATATCTCAGAAATGGCGCACAGCCGTGTTGAGAAGCCGAGCGATGTCGTTACAGAAGGCGACCGCGTCAAAGTGAAAGTCCTTGGTCTCGACTTAGATAATGAAAAAGTGAAGCTCTCGATTAAAGAGACACAACCAGGTCCGTGGGAAACGATTGAAGGGAAAATTCAACCGGGTGATGTGATCGAAGGAACTGTCAAACGTCTTGTGACGTTCGGTGCGTTCGTCGAGGTCGCACCACAAGTGGAAGGTCTCCTTCATATCTCGCAAATCGCGAACCGTCACATCGCAACGCCATCTGAAGTGTTATCAGAAGGCCAAGAAGTGAAAGTCAAAGTATTAGACGTTCATCTTGATGATAAGAAAATCTCATTGTCGATGCGTGCACTCGAATCATCTGAACCGACTCGTCAAGATGATGACCAAGCGTTACTCGACGAATACAGCGACCAAGGAGGATTCTCTGTCTCTGAATTGACAGGTGATGAATCTTCGGACGACTCTAAATAAGATGATCGTTCAAGCGGGAGTCATGCTCCCGCTTCTTTTTGTATGGTCACTTAATTTTGCCTGTGATATGATAGGTAAGTTGCGTTTCGAAATGTTGAAATGATGAAATTTTGATAGAAAGATTAGTGAGGTGTTGTTATGGGAATTCCAGCAGTGGCCATCGTTGGCCGCCCGAATATCGGGAAATCCACAATTTTTAACCGCATCATCGGAGATCGTGTCTCAATCGTCGATGATAAACCAGGTGTCACACGTGACCGTATTTATGGTACAGGAGAGTGGCTCAACCGTAAGTTCCATTTGATTGATACAGGTGGGATCGAAGTAGGAGACGAGCCGTTGCTCGTACAAATGCGTCATCAGGCTGAACTTGCCATCGATGAGGCGGATGTCATTATCTTCATGGTGAACGGTCGCGAAGGCATCACAGCAGCCGATGAAGAAGTAGCGAACTTGTTGTTCCGCTCGAACAAACCGATTGTCCTTGCCGTCAACAAAGTGGATAACTTTGAAATGAGAGATCTCATGTATGAGTTCTATTCACTTGGATTCGGCGATCCGTTCCCAATTTCGGGTACACACGGGTTAGGACTTGGTGACTTGTTAGACCAAGTGTTCGAACTTGCTCCTGAAAAGGATGAATTTGAATATAACGAAGACGTCATTCAGTTCTCGTTGATTGGTCGTCCAAACGTCGGGAAGTCTAGTTTGACGAACTCAATTCTTGGCGAAGACCGTGTCATCGTGTCAAACATCGCTGGAACGACGCGTGATGCCATCGATACACCGTTCACACGTGACGGACAAGAGTATGTCATCATCGATACGGCAGGTATGCGCAAACGCGGGAAAGTATACGAATCGACAGAACGTTACAGCGTCATGCGCGCGCAAAAGGCGATTGAACGGTCAAACGTCGTCCTTGTCGTCCTCGATGGTGAAGAAGGAATCATCGAGCAAGACAAACGTGTTGCCGGTCTCGCCCATGAAGCCGGGAAGGCGATTGTCATCGTCGTCAACAAGTGGGATGCAGTCGAAAAAGATGATAAGACGATGAAGAAGATGGAAGAGGAAATTCGCAAAGAATTCTTGTTCCTTGATTATGCACCGATTGTCTTCTTGTCGGCACTTACGTCGAAACGGTTGCAAACATTGTTGCCTGTCATCAAGCAAGTGGCAGAAACACATCGTCGTCGGATTTCGACGAGCGTATTGAACGATGTCATCGTCGATGCGGTCGCGATGAACCCGACACCGACAGATAAAGGACAACGTTTGAAGATCAACTACGCGACTCAAGTTGCCATCGAGCCGCCGACGTTCGTCTTGTTCGTCAACGATCCTGAATTGTTGCATTTCTCGTATAAACGTTATTTAGATAATCAAATCCGTAAAGCATTTGACTTCACCGGGACGCCGATTCATATCGTGGCTCGTCAGAAAAACTAATAACGGGGGTGCCACTTATGGCAAATGTAGCTGTCATTGGAGCGGGAAGTTGGGGAACGGCCATCTCGCTCGTATTAGCGGATAATGGTCATGACGTCCTGCTCTATGGACGTGAACAAGAGCATGTGGACGAAATCAATTCGTCTCATACAAACTCGTTTTATTTGAAAGACGCACCGTTACCGGAATCGATTCGGGCCACGACAGATTTGAAGGAAGCGCTCGACGGACGCAACATCGTCTTCCTTGTCGTCCCAAGCTCGGCGATTCGTCCTGTCTCGAAACAGTTGAACACCATGTTGAAGGAACCGGTCACCATCGTTCATGCCGCAAAAGGGATTGAACCGAAAACGCACAAACGCCTTTCGGAGATCATTGCGGAAGAAATCGACCCGTCGAAACGTCGGGCTATCGGTGTCTTGACTGGGCCGACTCACGCTGAAGAAGTTGCAGTGCGGAAACCGACGACAATCACGATTGCTTGTGAGGACCTCGATGTCGCTGACGAAGTGCAGGAGCTGCTTACAAACGATCAATTCCGTGTCTACTTGAACTCGGATGTCGTCGGTGCCGAGTATGGCGGGGCGCTTAAAAATATTATCGCTCTTGCTGCAGGTATGACCGACGGACTTGGTTATGGGGACAATGCAAAAGCTGCCCTCATGACACGTGGGATTGTGGAAATTGCTCGACTTGGAGTGAAGCTCGGAGCCAATCCGGCCTCTTTCTCTGGATTGACAGGAATCGGGGATTTGATTGTGACGGCGACGTCGCAACATAGCCGAAACTGGCGTGCCGGCAATGCGATCGGACGCGGCGAAAAGCTTGAAGACGTTCTTGGAAACATGGGAATGGTCGTCGAGGGTGTCCGTGCCTGTGAGGCAGCACACTCGCTCGCAAAAGAAGCGGGCGTCGAAATGCCGATCACGGAAGCGCTCTATAACGTGCTATTTGAAGAAAAGAGCCCTCATGATGAAGTGAAAAAACTTATGAGACGCCCACAAAAGCATGAGATGGAACAAGTATTTCATTTTGAAGAATAATACTTCGGAGAGGAGCTGACGTTTTCGTTCAGTTCCTCGCTTTTTTTTGCTACACTTGAAGTCTGGAGAACATAGAGAAAGTAGGGGGATAGACGTGACACCGTCACTCATCAAAATGTGGATTTCATTTGCGGGGATTGGTGCTTTTGCCATCGCTGCACTGATGGTCGCCATCAGTCACACGAAACTGACCGGATGGTTTGCGACACTTGTGCGCCTGATTGCGTTCATCATTTTCTTATTTGGGACAGTTATTATGATTTTTGTCGTCGTCTCAGGACCGACGGGAGGATAGACCATGAAAAAGAGCATCATCGCTGTTAGCGTACTGTTAACGACTTTGTTGGCAGGATGCATGTTTCCGGACTCGGAACGAGCTAACAATATTCCGTATGAAGACCAATTGAATACCGTACAAAGTGCGGTCGATGCATATCGTGAACAATCTGGCGTCTTGCCCATTAAAACAAAACCAGCGGAAACGCCGCTTATGGAGCGTTATCCAATCGAGTTTGCCCGGCTCGTACCAGGATATTTAGCAGACCCTCCAGGGAATAGCTTTGAGGGCGGTGGGTTGTTCCAGTATATTCTCGTCGATGTCGAAACGGAACCGACCGTCAAATTGATTGATTTGCGTGTATCGGAGCGTCTTCAACAGCTTCAGACAAATATTAATGCGTTTCGGGCAAAAGAAGGGAAGTTTCCGTTCGATGGCTCGCTCGGGAAAAACCAGTTCACGCTCGATTACGACAAAATATTTGTCACAGAAGAGCCGGTCATCCCAAGTCCGTACTCGGATCGTGAACTCCCGATCTACGTAGACGGTACCGGACAACTATTTGTGGACTATCGAGAAGACGTGAAAGAAGCGCTTCGAAATACGGATGAGTCGCCAGAAATCGGCGAAGACATTCGTTATTTGCTGTATGAAGACGCTCCATTCGCCCCTGCTTATTCACAAGGCTATACAATAGATGAACAAGGAGAAGTTGTTTTTTTAAACAACTGAGCTTGTTTTGATGGTGAATGTCGTGAATTCACGCAAAAAATGTTGTCATATCAACGTTTGTACGATATGATTAATCCCGTAAACTCCTAGTGAGAGGAGGTGAATCGTGATGAACAAAACTGAATTGATCCAAGCAGTAGCGGAGAAAGCAAATGTTTCGAAAAAAGAAGCTACAGTAGTTGTAGAAGCTACTTTCGAATCTATCACTGAAGCACTCCAAAACGGTGAAAAAATTCAATTGATCGGTTTTGGTACTTTTGAAGTTCGTGAACGTGCTGCCCGTAAAGGTCGTAACCCACGTACAAAAGAAGATATCGAAATCCCAGCGAGCAAAGTTCCTGCATTTAAAGCAGGTAAAGCGCTCAAAGATGCGGTCAAGTAATCTGCAATACATAAGTCGCCGAAAGGCGGCTTTTTTGTTTCGTTTGCGAGTTCGAATGACGTGAATGTGACAAAAATGTGCTATACTATGTCAGAATGACAATGAAGTGGACGAGGGGGGATAGCATGGAACAGTTGACAAATGAATTCGTTGTCACAGACCTTGCTCGTCAAATCCAACAACGTATGAATCATCCCTATTTGACGAAACACGAGGTTGTACCAGCGGTCGACATGCTGTTGCTTCGTTGGATGGTCGAGATGATTGATTTGGAATCGATTGAGCATCGACAACTCGTGATGGCAACTTATTTCGCTCATCAGGCGCTCGAATTACATGATCAAGTGAACAGTAGTCCGAAAGGGTCGCTAGAGCGCCAATTAAAAGTGCTCGCGGGCGATTTTGCTTCGGCTCAGTTTTATAAAATCTTGACGGCTTTCCCAGCGTCGTATAGCGATCGATTCGGACAGTCTGTACAACGTGTCAATGCTGCAAAGTGTACATTACTGCTCGATAAAAACGTTTCGATGAACATTTGGATCGAAGCGAACGTCGGATTGATTCAAACACTTTCCGAACTGATTGAACAACCTTATTTGACAACAAGTGGGAAACGAATGATTGATAAGAAAGCGACAGCGCTCAGACAGGACCAAAAGGAGCAGCTTAATACGTTGCTCGCGCATGCAGTCGCTTAGAACGGAAAGGATGTTACGCGTTGCAACCGATAGAAAAAGAGCAAAAAGTATACGAAGTATTTCAGTCCATTTCTCCGAGCTACGATACGATGAACTCGATTATCAGCTTCCGACTTCACAAATGGTGGCGTCGGACAACGATGAAGAAAATGAACGTCTTTCCGGGGGCTAAATGTCTAGATGTTTGTTGTGGCACAGCCGACTGGACGATTCAATTGGCTGAAGCTGCTGGAAATACGGGGGTCGTCAAAGGTCTCGACTTTTCAGAGAATATGCTGAAAGTTGGGGAGGAAAAAGTAAAATCAATGCCGACGATTGAGTTATTGCACGGGAATGCGATGGCGCTACCGTTTGGAGATCATTCGTTTGATTACGTCACAATCGGATTCGGACTTCGGAACGTTCCGGATTACATGACGGTTTTGCGTGAAATGCATCGTGTTTTAAAACCGGGTGGAACGGTCGTCTGTCTTGAAACGAGTCAACCGACGGCACCCGTCTTTAAGGAATTGTATCGATTTTACTTTGGGACGGTCATGCCTCTGTTCGGCAAAGTATTTGCCGGGTCATATGACCAATACAAATGGTTACAAGAATCGACCGATCAGTTTCCTGACCGTCTGACGCTCAAGCGCATGTTTGAAGATGCCGGGTTCGAACAAGTCGAAGTGAAGACATTCTCCGGAGGTGCATGTGCCATGCATCTAGGAAAGAAGTGGTGAAACATGTCTTTGAAGCGACTTTACCGTCACATGAATCGAGAGATTGATCAAATCGATCAATTTTTATCAACTCGAGTCAGGACGGACCACCCTGTTATTGAATCGGCATCTCGCCAACTACTCGATGCTGGTGGTAAACGCATCCGACCAGCTTTCGTTTTATTGAGTGCAGGATTCGGTGAGACGAAAGATATCCGTTTGACGAAAGTTGCCTCAAGTCTTGAGTTGATTCATATGGCATCGCTCGTACATGATGATGTCATCGATGATGCAATCCTTCGTCGGGGGAAACCGACCGTCATGGAGCGATATGATGAGACCGTTGCGATGTATACCGGAAATACGTTATTCGGAGAGGCGATTCGTCTCGTATCCGAAATCGATTCTCCGGAAGTGATGCGAATCATGGCGGACACGATGGAACGAATTTGCGTCGGCGAAATCAATCAAATCCAAGATCAATATGACTGGGGTCAATCACCTAAGCGATATTTAGATCGGATTGCACGAAAGACAGCCCTTTTGATTGAGACGAGTTGTGCGGCGGGCGCTGTTATTTCAGGAGCGTCACCTCAAGTCGTCAAACAGCTAAGCCTATTCGGATATGACATTGGGATGGCGTTCCAAATGACCGATGATTTACTCGATTTCACGGCAAAGAGTTTTCAACTCGGGAAACCGGTCGGAGAAGATTTAAAGCATGGTCATAAGACGTTGCCGCTACTCTATTCATCGGAGGATCCAACCTTTTACGAGCGTCTCCGTCAAGTGAGTGCATCGACAGACATGGAGATGACGAAATCACTTGTTCGTGAAGTGCAACGAAATGGAACGTTAGAACGAAGCCAACGCACGATTGACCGATACGTTGAACGCGCCATCCGACGACTCGATAGGTTGCCAGATGTGCCTGACAAACGATCTTTGATTGAAATTGCTCAATATATCGGGAAGCGTAAATGGTAAATGCCCATGTAACCCCTTTCAAAAATGTGCAGGAGCGTGTACACTAAATACGTACAACGTACACATTTATTGACTTAGGGGGATTTGGGGAATGGAAAAGACATTTTTAATGGTTAAACCGGATGGGGTAAAACGTGGATTGATTGGGGAAATCATCTCACGCTTTGAAAACAAAGGATATACATTGAACCGTCTCGAAATGGTGACACCGTCAGTTGAGGTCGCAGAGGCACACTATGCAGAGCATAAAGAAAAGCCGTTCTTTGGTGAATTGGTTGAGTTTTTGACTTCTGGTCCGGTCGTCGCGATGGAATGGGAAGGGGAAGACATCGTAGCCGTCTCTCGTCTCATGATCGGGAAGACAAAGCCGCTTGATGCACAACCTGGAACGATTCGTGGTGATTTTGCATCGACGATGTCACAAAACGTAATTCATGGTTCTGATAGTGTGGACAGCGCGGAACGCGAATTGGCACTTTGGTTCGCAGGAGTTGCCTCACACGTTTCATGACTTTTCGAAGGGACGGGGAAACCTGTCCTTTTTTTGATTCCCTTTTAAAAGCTTGTGGTCAGAAGAAAGAGGAAATGAGAAAGAATTGAGGTTGAAATTGGTGATGAATGATTATGCCATCTTCGTAAAAAAGTTTTATATCAAGTCTGGAATTGACTTGAATTTATATAAAGAGGCGCAGATGAAGCGTCGGATGGTCGCCTTACGCGAAAAGAAGGGATATGCGTCGTTCCTTGAATACTTAAAGGCGATGGATACAGATCGCCAGCTCTATGAAGAGTTCCTTGACAGAATGACGATTAACGTGAGTGAGTTTTATCGCAATCCGATACGTTGGCAACAGCTTGAGGAAGATATCCTGCCTCACCTAATTCGCTCGAGTCAAGGGAAACTCCGTGTGTGGAGTGCAGCGTGCTCGACAGGAGAGGAACCATACTCGCTCGCCATGTTATTGTCTAAACATCTGGCACCTTCTCAATTTTCCATTATGGCCACTGATTTAGATGACATTGTCATCGAAAAGGCGAAACAAGGGAAGTATCACGAACGTGCACTGATCGACTTGCCAGATGAGTTTAGAAACCGATACTTTACGCGTCGTGGAGACGACTATTTCATTTCGGATGAAATCAAACAACTCGTGACGTTTAAAAAACACAATCTACTAGCGGACGTGTATGAACGGAACTTTGATTTGATTGTTTGTCGAAACGTATTGATTTACTTTACGGAAGAAGCGAAAGAAAAAGTATATACGTCGTTTCAACGTGCCCTTCGTCCAGGAGGAATCTTGTTTGTCGGTGGAACCGAACAAATCTTCCAGCCGAAGCGTTACGGCTATGCGATGAAACAAAGCTTCTTTTACGAAAAAATAGATGGATGAGGTGAACAGATGCGCTATTTGACAGCTGGTGAATCACACGGTCCGGGACTGACGGTCATCATTGAAGGTGCCCCTGCCGGTCTCGCTATAGATTTAGATCAAATAAACCTAGAGTTGAAAAAACGTCAGTCGGGATATGGCCGAGGACGTCGCATGCAAATCGAGTCAGACCAAGTAGATGTTCGTTCTGGTATACGTCACGGTAAAACGACAGGCGCACCAATCACATTCTGGATTGAGAATAAAGACCATACCCATTGGAAGCACGTCATGCAAGCCGAGCCAATCGAAGAGGATGTTGAGATCAAGCGACGAGTCTCACGGCCGAGACCAGGGCATGCCGACTTAGTCGGTGGAATGAAGTATGACCATCGCGATTTGCGGGATGTTTTGGAACGTTCGAGCGCAAGGGAGACGGCGGCACGTGTCGCGGTCGGTGCCTTTTGTAAGCAATTGCTTCAACAAGTCGGGGTGTCCCTTTTCAGTTACGTCAAAGTGATTGGTGGTGAACAGGCGGCAATGCGTACGTTTGAATCGCTTCAAGAAGCAAAAGAAGTGATTGACGCCTCACCAGTTCGGACGCTTGACGAAGCAGCTGCTGAGCGGATGATGCGTCGCATCGATGAGGCTAAGGAAAATGGAGACTCGATTGGCGGCATTGTCTGTACGGAAGTCCATGGTGTCGTACCAGGTCTTGGTTCATATGTGCAGTACGACCGTAAATTGGATGCCAAAATTGCGCAGGCGGTCTTAAGTGTCAACGCATTTAAAGGCGTAGAGTTCGGAGATGGTTTTGAAATGGCATTCCGTCCCGGTTCTGAAGTGATGGATCCGATTGCATATGGAGACGAAGGATATACCCGGCTCAGTAATCACCTTGGTGGCTTTGAAGGCGGGATGACAACGGGTATGCCGATTATCTGTTCAGCCGTCATGAAACCAATCCCGACACTCTATAAGCCTCTTCAATCAGTCGATATTGATACGAAAGAGGCATTCCTCGCTCAAATCGAACGGAGCGATTCGTGTGCTGTCCCTGCAGCATCACTCGTCGTCGAGGCGGTCATTGCGTTTGAAATGGCGAAGGAAGTATGTGAGACGTTCGGTCATGATACGATGGACCGAATAAAACACCGAATCGATGAGTATCGAGAGGAGTTACGAGTATGGTGACCATTCCAATCGCGGCATCGACCCCGTATCAGGTTGTCGTCGACGATCAAGACCGCTGGATGGAAACAAATGATTGGTCACGTTACCCGATGCTCTGGGTCGTCACGGATGAAAGGGTCGACGCGCTTTACGGGGAATCGTTCCTTACAAAGTTGAAGCAAGTCCATCCATGCGTCGTCTCATCTGTCGTCAAGGCGGGTGATGCGTCGAAGTCGTTATCGCAACTCGAACAGCTCGTCACAGAAGGATTGAGACACGGATGCGACCGTCATACTCTGATTGTCGCTTTCGGTGGCGGGATGATTGGTGATTTGGCCGGTTTTTTAGCGAGTGTCTACATGCGTGGTGTTCCTTACATACAAGTCCCGACGACGATTTTGGCACACGATTCGGCTGTCGGTGGTAAAGTCGCCGTCAATCATCCGCTTGCGAAAAATGCGATTGGCTCATTCTATCAACCGATCGGTGTCTATTATAATGTTTCTCGTCTTCATACCTTGCCGATCCAAGAAGTTCGGAGCGGTCTCGGTGAACTATTGAAACATGCGTATTTATCACGTTACGTCCTCGAATCCTCTTTCGAGGACGACTTGTTTTCCGCTCTTTCTGAACATCAGGAACTGGATTGGGTCACATGGCTCGCACGCGGCATTGAAGTGAAACGAGAAGTTGTCGAGAAAGATGAGCAAGAGCAAGGTATTCGCGCTTGGCTGAACTTCGGGCATACGTTCGGTCATGCGCTTGAGTCCGTCGAGGCGTACCGTATCCCTCACGGAGAAGCGGTGTTACATGGGATGGTGTTTGCCTTTTTACTATCGGGAGACGAGACACGGGCGAAACGGTTGTTTGAATGGATTCGTCTGAACGATGTCACACCGATTGACTGGAAACCGTTCGAGCAATATGTCGAAAAAATGGTTCGTGATAAAAAGAATCGTCACGGCGAAATTCGGTTCGTCTTACTCCATGACACGATTGTCGTTGAATCTATGCCGCTCGAGCACCTTGAACATACATTTGAACAGATGAAAGGATGGTGGGAACAATGAGTTTAAACGGTTCAATCCGTGTGCCAAGTGATAAGTCGATCACTCATCGTGCGCTTTTATTCGGCATGATGGCGACTGGGACGACGCGCGTCGTGCATCCACTTCTCGGTGCCGATTGTCGCTCAACGCTCGAAATCATTCGATCACTCGGAGCAGAAGTGATCGAAAAACAAGACGAACTCCTCATCACGGGGGTCAAGTCACCACGTTCGGCACAATTAGACTGCGGGAACTCAGGGACAACGATGCGCTTATTGATTGGGCTCTTATCGGGGTATGACGGGTCATTTGAACTCGTGGGAGATGAGTCGTTGTCAAAACGTCCGATGCAACGTGTCAACGCACCACTTCGTGAAATGGGAGCGGACGTGAAAGGTGATCTGGCGCCAATCATGATTGAAGGAAAACCGTTACAATCCATCGACTATACGTTACCGGTAGCGAGTGCTCAAGTGAAATCGGCCGTCCTCCTTGCCGGGTTACGTGCGAAAGGGACGACGATTGTTCGTGAGCCGATGTTGTCTAGAGACCATACCGAGCGAATGTTGCCGCTCTTTGGGGCGCAACTCACTGTTGATGCGGAAAAAGAGGAACGAATCATTCGTGTCGAACCCTCTCGACTAAGGGGCGCGACGGTCGATGTACCGGCAGATCCTTCGTCGGCTGCCTTCTTCTGGGCAGGGGCGGCCATCGTGCCGAATAGCTCCGTCACGACGACGGACGTCTGTTTGAATGAGACGCGAATCGGATTTTTGCGGACGCTCGAACGGATGGGAGCAAATGTCGCTATTTCCAATGAACGAACCGTCGGGGAGGAATTGGTCGGTGACGTCACGGTGACGACAAGTGAATTGTCTGGGACGGTCGTAGAAGGGGATATGATTCCTTCACAAATCGATGAATTGCCGTTATTCGCACTCG
Organism: Exiguobacterium sp. MMG028; assembly: GCF_027947425.1. Lineage (NCBI taxonomy): Bacteria > Bacillati > Bacillota > Bacilli > Caryophanales > Exiguobacterium > Exiguobacterium sp. MMG028. The sequence goes on along the minus strand of NZ_JAQJIN010000001.1, from coordinate 814,371 downwards.
TCGCTTCACAGGCAAATTCTCCGTCAATCGTGAACGACGCAGCGGAACTGAGGGTGAAGGAGACGGATCGGATTGACGTGGTCGTATCAGAGTTACGGAAATTAGGGGTGGACATCGTTGGAAAAGAGGACGGGTTTATTGTAAAACCGAGTCGTCTTCACGGCGGACACGTCTCGGCGCATGGTGACCATCGTCTGTCGATGATGTTACAAGTCGCTACACTCGTCACGGATGAAACCATCCAAATTGAAGACATTGATGCGTCCGATGTCAGCTATCCCGGCTTCCGTCAAGATTTACAACAGATTCAACGTGAGATAGAATAACGACAAACCGATGGCCAGGAGGACGAAATATGCTAGATGAAGCAGCATTAACACATATTATCGAGATGCTTGAATCAGGAGAGACTGAACATGCTCTTGCGCATATAGAAGAACTTGAGAAAGATGGGTCGGATGACGATCGCTTAGCGATCGCTGATTTGTATTTAGAGCTTGGTCTTGCCGACCGAGCGACAGAAGTCCTTTCAAAATTGTACGTGGATTACGAAGGTGACCCAAACGTCGCCCTTTCACTCGCGGAGGCATATTTAGACAGTGACCGTGAAGAAGAGGCAATTGCTGTATTAGAGAAGGTCAAGTCAGATGACGCGGAGACGCAAGTGAGAAGTCTTGTCTTATTGGCTGATTTGTATCAATCTCAAGGGCTCGATGAGGTAGCCGTGAAAAAATTGATGGAAGCTCTTGAAAAGAATCCGGACGAACCGTTACTCATTTATGGGTTGGCGGAATTGTACGCTTCGACCGGGTCGTTCGAGCAGGCTATCCCGCTCTATGCACGACTACCTAAAATGAATTTGCCGTCCGAAATCGATTACCAAGCTGACTATGCGGAAGCACTCACAATGGTTGGGTCGTTCGAAGAAGCGCTCGATGAGTATGAGAAAGCAACACATCGTAATTTAAATACCGTCTTCGGACATGCGATGACCGCACATCGAATCGGTCGAGAGGAAGTTGCCATCAAGCAGTTTAAAGAGCTTCAGGCGATGGACCCGGACTTTACCTCGCTCTATCTTCCTTACACCGAAGCATTGGACGCGAATGGTCAGACGGAAGAAGCGCTTGAAATCGTCGATCAAGGAATCACGCGCGACGACTATAATGACGAACTTCGTCACGTGAAAGCGAAATTGCTCCTCAAACTTGGTAATCGCGATGGAGCCGTTAAAGAGCTTCGAGAAGCACTCGTGTTGAATCCGGAATCGCTACAAGCGACAGAATTGATCTTATCGATTTTATTCGAAGCAGGAGAAATTGATGACGTCCTCGAAACAATAGATGCACTCGAAGATCATACGACGTCACCGCTGATGACTTGGTACAAGGCGAAGGCGAAATATGAGCTCGAGGAATATGACGAAGCTGTCAGTTTATATGCCTCGATTGAGCCGATGATGAAAGAGGACGTGTCATTTGTGACAGAATGGGCTACACTGTTGATAGAGGAAGGTCGTAGACAAGACGCGCGACGTGTGGTCGAGCAATCGCTTGCACTGGTGGTCGATCTTGAAGATCGCCAAGTGCTCGAAGTCCAGCTCGAACAATTGTCTGATGACGTAGAATGATAAAGGGAAGGGAATGAGGTCAGATGGTCGAGCGGAAACGGAATTTTTTGAAGCGATTTGTCGCTCATCATACACTTCGGAAACGTGAAGCGAAATGGATTCTTGACTACTGGTTGAGACATCCAGATAAGCTTGGCAACGTTCATTTCGTAACAAACGCCTCGGTCTCCCCACGTAGTCTTGTGATGACGGCGTATGGATTTGATGGTGAACCGTTTCGATATCGACGGGGAGACCTTGTGACCATGAATCCTGAAAAGGCTTATCATGACATCCGTCTGCACGATGGGCCAATTTATGTGGAATTGAATTTTCAAGGCATGATGATTGATGAGAATTGGATTGACATCGTGGAGCAAAATCCGTTTGAACCGGTGGCGGAAGTGAAAGATGAAGTATCGTCTTCTGCTCAGACGGTCATTCAAGCTTCCGTTGCCCAATTCGAAGAAGAGCGATTATTGATTGAAATCGATAAAGCGCTCGACCGTCGGGATGAGAACTTATTCCGCAATTTGACGAGTCAACTCCACCAAGTACGGGAATCTAAATTATTTTGAAAAAAACAAGCGCTTCCGTTCCGGTTAGCGCTTGTTTTTTGGTATATTAATAACGTAGGAATACACAATTATTTCACAGTTCGTTCATAAGTTTGAAACGTGAACGAAGTCATGTACGATACAATAGACATGATGAGATAAGTTGGAGAGGAGGGAAAAGATGAGGTTCGATAGTCAGGGGGCACTGCGCTCGATTGCCGAACGACAATACGTCGATACGCTCATCGTTCCGCTCGCAGAATTGGCGTTTGGTGAGGATATGGTTCGTAAAGCCGAAAGCTATGAAGTCATTCATGCCGTCACGGTTGAGACAGAACGTCAATTATCTGGTCGGACGATGCTCAGCCCAACGCTTAGTTACACCGATGTGGAAGCTGGTGTGGAACTGGCGAAAGATGTGGTGGCAAAAGCGGAATCATCCGGTTTTTCTCACGTTTTGTTTATTGCGTCAGACGTCCGTTTCAAGCCATATGATTTGCCGATGTTGTTCGTACCACCGCTTGCGCTAGGAGCGATGTCGAGCGATCAGGCGCACACGATGGTTCAAAATTTTGCGACACAAGTTATCACGGAACTTTCGAGCCGTTGGATGGCGACATGAAGCGGTTGACGTAGAGGTTTTATTGATATACTATTTTGTTGAGTGAGAAATTTTTGTGAAGAATGCATAAAGAATTATGGGGTTATGCACACGAATGAGGGGGGAACGAAATGGCTCAAAATGGGTCAAAAGTCACGCGCCGTCAGTTCTTAACGTACACACTGACTGGAGTAGGTGGCTTTATGGCGGCAACATTGATCAGTCCGATGGTCAACTTTGCGATCGATCCGGTTTTGAAAAAATCTGGAGCAGGCGACAAAGTAAAAGTAATGAGTCTTGATGACATCACGACTGAGCCGCAACGTGTCGACTTTAAGAAACAAACACAAGATGCTTGGTACGAATTTGAAGAAACGCTTTCGGCATGGGTATACAAAACAGAAAGTGGCGAAATCATCGCACTCTCTCCGATTTGTACACACCTCGGCTGTCAGGTAGCTTTTGCGGGTGATCCGACTCGTCCACAAGAATTTTTCTGTCCGTGTCACTTAGGACGTTACGAAAAAGATGGAACGAACATCCCGGGTACACCACCAACAGCACCACTTGCACGTTATGAAAAAGAAGAAAAAGACGGCTTCCTATACTTAGGTAGTCCAGTCGCTCAGTAATGAGAGGGGGAACTAGCCGATGTTACAAAAAATTTATGATTGGGTCGATGAACGCGTAGACATCACACCGCTCTGGCGCGATATCGCAGACCATGAAGTACCGGAACACGTCAACCCTGCTCATCACTTCTCTGCATTTGTCTATTGTTTTGGCGGTTTGACGTTCTTTACAATCGTCATTCAAATCCTTTCGGGGATGTTCTTGACGATGTACTATGTACCAGATATCATCAACGCGCACGCGTCGGTATACTATTTGCAAAATGAAATCGCACACGGACAAATCGTTCGTGGGATGCACCACTGGGGCGCATCCGTTGCCATCGTCATGTTATTCTTACATACGCTCCGCGTGTTCTTCACGGGATCGTATAAGAAGCCACGTGAGCTTAACTGGGTCGTCGGTGTTCTCTTGTTCTTCGTCGTCTTGGCGCTTGGACTTACAGGATACTTGCTTCCATGGGACATGAAAGCATTGTTCGCAACGAAAGTTACGCTTCAAATCGCTGAAAGTGTACCGGTCATCGGTGGTATTGCGAAGACACTTCTCGCCGGTGGTGAGATTGTCGGGGCGAGCACGCTCGCACGATTCTTTGCGATTCACGTCTTCTTCTTACCGGCTGCATTGTTCGGATTACTAGGGGCCCACTTCTTGATGATTCGTAAACAAGGTATTTCTGGACCGCTATAAGCCGATTCGAGGAGAAAAAGGAGGAGAAACGATATGCATCGCGGTAAAGGGATGAAATTTGTAACCGACTCTCGAGTAGGAATCTCGAATCGGAAACAAAACATTGCAAAAGACTATTCAGAATACCCAGGACGCACAGAGGCGTTTTGGCCGAACTTCTTGCTTAAAGAGTGGATGGTAGGGTCGGTCTTCTTGATCGGCTTCATCGCTTTGACAATCGTCGAAGCACCACCGCTTCAAAATATCGCCGATCCAACGAACACGTCATACATTCCGTTACCGGACTGGTATTTCTTGTTCTTGTATCAATTACTCAAATATCAATTCGCTGCAGGAGACTGGATCTTGCTTGGTACGGTCATCATTCCAGGTTTGGCGTTCACGGCACTTCTCATCGCGCCTTGGCTTGACCAAGGTCTCGAGCGTCGTCCGGCGAAACGTCCAGTCGCCATCAGTTTCATGTTGCTCGGTATTCTCTCGGTCTTCTACTTGACTTGGGAATCTGTTCAAACGACACACTGGGATCAAGTCCACGCTCAAGGTGAACTTCAAATTCCAGGTGAAGGTCCTGAAATTGATACAGCTGCACCAGGATATGAGATTTATTCAGCTCAATCTTGTGTGAACTGTCACGGTCAAAACCTAGAAGGTGGAGCAGCAGCTCCAGCACTCGTCGGAACACAGTATACAGCTGAAGAGATTGCGGATATCGCTGTAAACGGGATTGGGACGATGCCTGCTGGTCAGTGGGACGGCTCACCTGAAGATTTACAAGTACTATCTGAGTTCATCGCTTCATATGGTGAAGGCGGCGAAAATAACGAGTAAGCCATAAAGTGTAGCCTGAGAAACCAGGCTACACTTTTTTTACTTATGTATTCGTATTGCGATAAACTAAAGAAAAAAGGATGAGAACATGAACCCGACGTTTTTAAACACTTTCTTAATGAATCGAATCGTACTGGCGCTATTATTTGTCATCAACTTAGGCGGTACGATTTACGGTTATATTTGGTATGAGCCTCAACTTCGTGACACCCCATACGTATATTGGCCGTTTGTCCCGGACAGCCCGACAGCATCCCTCTTCTTTACGATCGTCCTCGGATTATGGATTGTGAAGAAGCGTTCTCCGCTATTCGAGACGCTTGCGTTCATTACCTTAATCAAATACGGGGTCTGGGCCGTCATCATGAATATCATGTTTTTAGGAACGTTACCCGTGGATGCACCGACCATCACCATCTTAATGGCGGTCATGTTGATGGTTTCTCATGGAGCGATGGCGCTTCAAGCACTCATCTACGCACCTTTTATGAAATGGACGATTACATCGTTTGTCTGTACATTGATTTGGGTAATTCATAATGACGTAGTTGATTATGTGCTTGGTCAATGGCCGCGCTATCCGTCACTCGCGGAACATATCATGTGGATCGGCTACGGCTCGTTTTGGTTAACGGGATTATGTTTTTTTATGGGATATGCGTTCGTCCTGCGCCCTTCGCTTGAAAATAAGTTCATAAGAATGTAAAATCAAATTATCAAATACACGCAGAGGTGAAATAGAAAATGTCATTAGGTGGCTATATTTTCTATCTTGCATTGATTATGCTCATCCCCTTATGGGCCCAGATGCGAGTGAAAAGCACGTACAAACAGTTTTTAAAACAACCGCTTCAAAGCGGTGTCACTGGCGCACAAGTCGCTGATTTCATTATGAAACAAAACGGTGTCCACAATGTACGAATCGAGATGGTTGATGGACTCATGAGCGACCACTATGACCCGGTCAATAAAGTTGTCCGTCTCTCTCGTGAAGTGTATCAAGGTTCGACGATTTCGTCGGCAGCCATCGCGGCCCACGAAATCGGTCACGTCATTCAAGATGCGACCGACTATAAGATGATGCGCGTTCGTCATAGTCTCGTTCCAGTCGTCAATATCACGTCGAACTTGTCGTTCCCATTATTACTCGGTGGTTTCTTGTTCGGTGCACTCGGATTGGCACAACTTGGTGTCATCATGATGCTCGGTGCGGTCGTGTTCCAATTGATCACGCTCCCGGTCGAGTTCGATGCTTCGAAACGGGCGATGGCTCAGTTGACGTCACACGGAATCGTGACGGCGACAGAAGAGTCTGGCGCACGGAAAGTATTGAATGCCGCAGCATGGACGTATGTGGCTGCAACGCTCGTTGCCGTTGCCGAACTCATCCGTTTGGCGCTCATCGTCTTCATGCCACGTGAGGAGTAGAACGAAATCCCGTCAAAATCGGCGGGGTTTTTTTATTTTTTGATGAAAGGAAATGTTGTTGATGAAACCGCAATTGACAGAGAACGGTCATGAGCAATTGAAAAATAAACTAGCCATGTTAAGACAGGATCGGACGGATGCTCGTGAACGTATACGTACAGCGCGGAAATTTTGTGATTTTCGAGAAGATGTCACCTATACTGAGGCGGTACGGGAATATGAGCGGGTAGAGGCGGATATTCAAGACCTTGAGCGCCTGCTTGCCGACGTGACAATCGTCGAATCCGAACAGTCAGAAGTCGTGACATTCGGGAATCGGGTCGTGATTCGTGAAGGCGACGAGGATACCGAGAGTTATCGAATCGTGAGTGAGGCAGAAGCGGATCTTGAACGAGGAAGCATTTCGATGACATCACCACTCGGTCTTAGTTTGATGGGGGCGACTGTCGGTCAAACGATTCAAATCGAAACGCCAGGAGGCACGATTCAAGTTGAGGTGCTCAACATTGAGCCATAAAAAATCGCCCGTTCATTCCTGTGAACGAGGCGATTTTTTGCTTATTTCAGCGGCATTCGATTCTCATCGAACGTAAAGCCTTCTCCGCCCACTTCATAGACGTGATGGAATGTGACGAACGCATGAGGATCGATCTGTTTGACGATCGTCTTCAAGCGATTCACTTCATTTCGCCCGACGACGACATACAGAACTTCAAGTTCGCGGTTCGAATAGCCACCTTTGGCAAGTAGTCTTGTCGTGCCGCGGTTCATCGTCGCATGAATACCGTCGGCGATGGCAGTCCGGTGGTCACTGATGATCATCGCCGCCTTACCGGCATACGTTCCTTCTTGCATTGAGTCGATGACACGTGCCCCGATATAGACAGCGAGAAGCGTATACATCGCCTCGCGGATATCGAGATACGTCAAACTGAGAACGATGACAAAGAAGTCAAAGATGAGGAACGTCTTTCCGATCGACCAGCCGATATAGCGTTGTACGAGTCGCGCGATGATATCGACACCACCCGTCGTTCCGCCATTGTTGAAGATGATGCCGAGTCCGACTCCGATAAAGAGACCGGCAAACAAACTTGCGAGCACCATGTCATCCGTCAAGTCGATGACGAGTGTAGAATATTTAGCGATGAGTGCATACCAAAATGAAAATGAGAATGTCCCGATAAGTGTATAGACGAAAGTCGTTCGCCCTAACAACTTATAACTCATGAAAAAGAGTGGGATATTTAACGCCAAGTTCGTGATGGAAGGCGAGATATCAAAGAGACCACGTAGAATCAAGGTGATCCCGGTGAATCCACCCTCTGCCAAGTTGTTTTGGACGTTGAAGTGATAAACGCCGAATGCAAAAATAAAAGAACCTATTAAGATGAATATAATATTTCGAACACGAATCGGTAATTGTACCGTCATCAGGTTCACCTCCCCTTAGATAGAGTACTCGAAAAACAGTTCGATTGACTACCCTGAACATATGACATTCAGAAACGAGTCGGCTATACTTTTCAAAGAAGAGGTGATGTAAATGAAAGTAGTAGCCATCGGGGCACATCCAGATGATATCGAGATCGGGATTGCAGGGATGACCGCCCAATGGACGAAAGAGAAGATTGAGGTCGTTTACGTCGATTTGACGAGAGCGGAACTTTCTTCAAATGGTGATGTAGAAACGAGACAACAAGAAGCCAGTGTGGCAGATGACGTGCTCGGTGTCCGCCGAATCAATCTCGGCTTTAAAGACCGGGGAATTGACGGGGGAGAAGAACAGCTCAAGGCAATCGTCTCCTTGATTCGACGTGAGCGTCCAACGCACTTGTTGTATCCATATGAAGTCGACCGCCATCCGGACCATGCGGCATGTGCTTATCTCGTGACAGAGGCGTTGTTCAACGCGGGTATTCGAAAATATTTACCGGAGCTTCCGGCATATCGACCAGAAAGTGTATATCAATATATGATCAATGCTCATGTCGAGCCGGATGTATGTGTAGATATTAGTGACACGATTGAAGTGAAGACACGGGCACTCCAATGTTACGCAAGCCAGTTCACTCCAGTCGATGGGGTGAAAACACCGCTCACCGATGCATACGTGGAACGGGTCATTGCCCGTGAACGCCATTTTGGGAGCTTGATCGGCGTGTCGTATGCGGAAGGATTGAAACGGGTGCGACCGTATGTCGTCAAACGGGCAGGTGAGCTCACATGACGTATCGAATCGGAATTCTGTGTTATCCATCTGTCGGTGGTTCGGGGATTTTAGCGACGGAACTCGGCATGAAGCTTGCGGACCGAGGACATGACGTTCATTTCATTACGAGCAGTATGCCGTTTCGTTTGAACGCCTATCATCCGAATATCACGTTCCACCAAGTCGAAATCAACCAATATTCGGTCTTTCGCTATCCACCGTACGATATGACACTCTCCGCGAAAATTGCGAGTGTCATCCAGTCATTCGGGCTCGATGTCATTCATGCGCATTATGCCGTACCACATGCCGTGTGTGCCGCACTCGGGCGTGAGATGGCCGGTGTGAAGACGCCAATCGTCTCGACGCTACACGGAACCGATATCACCGTTCTCGGTGAGGATGAAGAATTGAAACCGGCGATTTTATATGGGTTGCGCCAATCCAACGCGATTACGGCTGTCTCGCACAGTTTGAAACGGGAGACGGAGGAGCGGATTGCTAGTAATTTGCCGATTCAAGTCATTCACAACTTTATTGATGAATCGGTGTACACCCCACAATTCGACCCAACCTTACGGGAACGATACGGCTTAACGACAGACGACCGGGTCGTGATCCATATTTCAAACTTCCGTCCCGTCAAACGTGTCGACCTCGTCCTCGAGGCGTTCGACAAGATGGATGTCCCGCATAAAAAATTGTTACTCGTCGGAGACGGTCCACTCATGGGTTCCATGCGCCGTCTCGTGACGGAGATGGGGCTTGAAGATCAAGTCATCTTTGCTGGTAAACAAGAGCAAGTCGCTGCACTGCTCTCCATTAGTGACGTCCATGTCCTGTTATCAGATAAAGAGGCGTTCGGACTTGTGGCACTCGAGGCGATGGCAACGGGAGTCCCGTCGGTCGTCAGTGACGCAGGCGGACTACCTGAAGTGATCACGGATGGTGAGGACGGGTTCGTCGTTCCACGAGGCAATGCAACGAAAGCTGCTATGGCCATGCAACAGCTGTTGACAGACGCAACGTTACAGGAGCGTTTCAGACAAAACGGGTTGGTGAAATCGAAACGATTCGCCTCACAAGACATCGTGACACAATATGAACGCTTGTATGAACAGGTGGTGACATCATGACAGAATGGGAGTATGCAAAACAGATTATCGAGACAATTGAACAACATGGAGGCGAGGCGTATATCGTCGGTGGAGCCGTTCGGGACTATGTCCTTGGAAATTTGCCTGACGATATCGATTTGGCCACGTCCCTCTTCCCGGAAGAAGTGATGGCGCTGTTCCCGAAATCGGTCCCGACCGGCATCGAACATGGAACGGTCACGGTCATCATCGACCATCATCCGTTCGAAGTGACGACATTCCGGTCGGAAGGATCATATTCAGATTCAAGACGTCCGGATCATGTTGCACTCGGTGTATCGCTTGAAGAGGACATGTTACGTCGTGACTTCACAATGAACGCGATGGCGTTTCATGATGGACAAGTCGTCGATTTATTCGGAGGGCAACACGATCTAGATGAACGCATCATTCGCACGGTCGGGAGTCCTTTCGAGCGGTTTGGTGAAGATGCCCTTCGCATCATGCGTGCGCTCCGTTTCATGTCTCAGCTCGACTTCACATTACACGAAGAATTGCGTCACGCAGCGAGTTCGCTTAGTCATAAGCTTGAACAAATCGCGATGGAACGCATCGCAATCGAGTTTGAGAAACTGTTGACGGGACCGGCCTATCGAAAAGCGTTAGCAGAGATGGTCGAGCTCGGCATCCATCGGCATCTACCCAACGTGACGACTGAACTGATGCAACGGGTGCAACAAGATGATCGCACTCCAGTGAATGCGGTCAGTGGATGGGCCATCTTCCTCTATCACGCAAAAGATGAGGCATGGCTACTGCCATGGAAACGATCGAATGCGATTAAGCGGGAGGCTCGAGTGCTTGCGCAGCTCTGTGAGACCGGACTCGATGTGATGACGGTATATACGACGGATGAGCGGACTCTCTCGACCTACTTTAAAATGAATGGTGAACCAGACCGCAGTCGTGAACTGAAGGAGTCACTCCCAATCCAGTCACGCCAAGAACTGAAATTCAATGGACGGGATGCGCTCGAACTCGGTGCGACAGGCGAGGCGATCAAGCATCTATTGCTTGATCTCGAACGACGTGTCATTTCACAAGAGATTCCGAATTACGGGACCGTATTAAAAGAGGAGGCGAGACGATGGCTTCAACGCGCGGGCGTGTCTTGACATTATTACAAAATGGGGAAGTGTGGAGCGGACAAGAATTGGCGCGTCAATTGAATATTTCACGTACCGCTATTTGGAAACATATCGAAACCTTGAAGCAAGACGGATATGCGATCCATACCATTCCCCGTAAAGGATATCAACTGATCGAACAGAGTGACCGTCTGGATGAACCAGCATTTGTCTCATTCCGTAAAGGTCGATTCGGTCAGACAGTCCATGCGTATGAACAAGTCGATACGACACAACGAATCGCCCATGAATTGGCACAACAGCATGTGTCGGAAGGGACGATTGTCATCAGTGAGGAACAGACTGCCGGACGAGGACAACTCGGTCGTCATTGGCATAATCCGAAACATGTCAATATTGCGGCGAGCATCATCCTAAGACCCGATTTACCGATCCGAGACGCGTCGAAACTCACGTTGATGGCAGCGAGCGCATTCGCACGAGCGCTCAACCATCGAAATCTTGATGTCATGATCAAGTGGCCGAATGATTTATTATTGAATGGGAAGAAAATCGGTGGCATTTTGACAGAGATGCAGACGGAAGGCGACCGGATTCAGGCCGTCATCTTAGGGTTCGGGATGAACGTCAATGGTGAGGAGATTCCAGACGAGTTGACTCATCGGGCCACTTCTCTCTATCTAGAGACCGGAAAGCGATTCCGTCGAAGTGAACTGTTGGCTGAATTACTGGCTGAACTTGAAGTCGAATATGACCGATTCCTCGAAAGTGGTTTTGATCCGATTCGGGTCAATTGGATGCAATATGCTGCCTACTTGAATGAAAAAATCACGTTGAACGCTTCTCGTACTTCTCGTACAGGGGTCATGCGAGGGATATCCGAAGAGGGCGCGTTGCTTCTTGAAGAAGAAGGAAAGGTTGAACCGGTCTATTCTGCTGAGATTGCAGTGTGGAATGATTGATGAAAGCGAGACCATCGACTATACTTAATGTGTCGGACGCTATCAGTTTTTGAAGTGTACCGCGCTTGCAGACTGTCACAATCAGTTGTCTGCCTTGATCATTTTGACAGGGACAGAAGGACACTACTCATGAAAACCATGAAATTGTTTTTCGTGCGCCTTCTTGCCAACCGTGTAAGAAGGCGTTTTTTCTTTCCTGTCTCCACGTTTAGGAGGAGAAACAGATGCACACGATGACTTCATTATTGAAAAAGATGAACGAGCAGGAAAAGCTCGTCATGTTGACGGCGTATGATTATCCGTCAGCCAAACTTGCCGAAGCGGCTGGGGTCGATTTGATTTTGGTCGGCGATTCTCTTGGGATGGTCGTCCTCGGTTATGATTCGACAATCCCGGTGACGACAGAAGACATGCTTCACCATTCGAAGGCTGTTCGCCGTGGGGCGAAAAACACATTCGTCGTGGTGGATATGCCATTTGCGACATACCATGGTGATTTTGACCGAACACTTCAGGCTGCGTCCCGTCTCTTCCAAGAAGGACATGCGGATGCGATCAAACTAGAAGGTGCGGGTGAAGTCCTTCAGACGATTGAACGACTTACTCAAGTAGGAATGCCTTGTGTTGCCCATCTAGGGTTGACCCCGCAATCAGTCGGTGTACTAGAAGGGTATAAAGTACAAGGGAAATCCCTTGAGGCGGCAGAGACACTACTTCGAGATAGTTTGGCTGCCGAACGCGCCGGTGCGAAAATGCTCGTCCTTGAGTGTGTACCGCATCAGTTGGCGAAACGAATCGCAGAAGAGTTGACGATTCCAGTCATCGGAATCGGTGCCGGGGCAGAGGTAGACGGACAAGTACTCGTCTATCATGACGTGTTGAAATATGGCGTGGACCGCTTACCGAAATTCGTTCAGGCATATGCCGACGTGAATGAAGTGGCGACAGAGGCCATCCGTTCTTATGTGGAAGAGACGAAAGCTGGACAATTCCCGCTTGAACGTCACACGTTTACGATGGATGAGTCATTGCTCGACTCGCTGTATGGAGGAAAATGATGAAAATCGTATCAACAGTTGAAGAGTTACGTCACACGTTGCCAACGGATCAAACGATTGGTTTTGTACCAACGATGGGATATTTACATGAAGGACACATGAGTCTCGTCGAGAACGCACGACGTGAAAATGACGTCGTTGTCATGAGTATTTTCGTCAACCCGACTCAGTTCGGTCCGAACGAAGACCTCGACCGATATCCTCGTGACTTCGAACGAGATGAAAAATTGGCACGAGAAGCCGGTGTCGACCTTCTCTTCTATCCGACGACGGAGACGATGTACCCACTTGATATGGCGCGCGTCACTGTTCGCCAAGGGGCGGATGTATTATGTGGGGCGAGTCGTCCCGGCCATTTTGATGGTGTGTTGACAATCGTCTCGAAATTATTTAACCTTGTTCAACCGACACGTGCTTACTTCGGTCTGAAAGATGCTCAGCAAGTTGCACTCATCGAAGGATACGTCCGAGACTATTTTGTCCCGGTCGAGATTCGACGTTGCCCGATTATTCGTGAGGAGACAGGACTAGCCAAGTCTTCTCGAAACGTATATTTGTCAGACGATGAAAAAGAAGAAGCGAGTCAAATCTTTAAAGCGTTGACGACAGCGAGAGAAACACTTGAGACAGGACATGATCTTGAACAAGTGAAGCAACGACTGACTGAACGATTACACGAGATTCCGAACAGTCAAATCGACTATGTCGAACTCGTTGACTATCCAACGCTTGCTGACGCTTCAGGCGATTCGAAAGAAATATTGATGGCGGTGGCCGTTCAGTTTGAGCGAGCCCGATTGATTGATAATGTGATTTGGAAGAAGGGATGAATCCAATGATTCGTACATTTATGCACGCGAAGCTTCATAAAGCAACGGTGACAGAAGCAAACTTACACTACGTCGGTTCGATTACAATCGATGAGGATTTGATGGATGCAGTCGGCATCATGGAAAATGAACATGTGCACATCACGAACAACCATAATGGCGCTCGAATCGAGACATACGTCATCAAAGGCGAACGTGGTTCTGGTGTGATTTGTTTAAACGGTGCCGCAGCACGTCATTTCCAGGTTGGTGATGTTGTCATCATCATGGCGTACGGTCAAATGACTGCAGAAGAAGCGAAAACGCATCGTCCAAAAGTAGCAGTATTGAACGAGCAAAATGAGGTCGATCAACTTCTTTACGAAGAAATCGCTCACACGATTTTATAAAATATTCGGGGGTGTCGACAAAGGCATCCCCGTTTTTTCGTCGTTCGTTCTATGGTAAGATGAGACAGACAGAAAGCACGAGCGTGCCTAAGATGGGATGGATGTTATGGACACGTATGTGATTGTGGATATAGAGACAACGGGTCATTCCGTAAAGTCCGGTGATGAACTGATTGAGTTTGCGGCGGTCGTCGTACAAGATGGTGAAGTGATCGAGCGCTACAGCACCTTGATTCGACCGGGTCGACCAATCCCACCTTTTATTACGCAATTAACAACGATTAGCGATGATGACGTAAGTGATGCACCAACATTTGAAGAAGTGATCCCCGACATTTGGAAAATGCTAGATGGACGGGTATTTGTCGCGCATAACGTCGCATTTGATTTAACTTTTTTAAACGAGAGCCTTGAGCAAGCTGGCTATCTTTCGTTTCAAGGGAGAGCCATTGATACAGTTGAACTCGCTCGTATCCTCTACCCAACACTTGAGAGTCATGCCCTTGAAGCGTTATCCGAAACGTTCGACCTCGTACATACAGACGCGCATCGGGCACTCAGTGATGCAGAGGCGACAGCCGAGCTCTTTATCCGAATGCTCGAGCGCTTACGCGACTTACCGGTCGTAACGTTGAAACGACTTCGCGATTTGTCTGAATCGTGGACGAGTCATGTCGAGCCGTTGCTCGATGAAATCATCCTCGAGGTTGGGATTCGACCAGACGACGAAACGCGTTTTGATATTCATCGAAAGATTGCGTTACACCGTCCAAGCGATACGTTCGTTCCGGCAGAAGAACGAGAGCCATTTGAACCGTTTCTCCTTCGCACAATCGAAGAAACGCTCCCGTCAATTTTTGATCAATTTGAGCCGAGACAAAGTCAATTTGAAATGATGCGTCACGTCTATAAAGCGTTAGACGACGAAGAAACGTTGTTAGTCGAAGCAGGGACGGGAACAGGGAAGACGTTGGCGTATTTAATCCCGAGTGCTCATCATGCACTAGAGACGAAACGCCCTGTCGTCATCAGTACGCATACGATTCAATTGCAGGAGCAGCTTCTGAACCGAGATTTACCGGTACTTCGACAAATCTTTCCGGAAATTGAATTTACCTTGTTGAAAGGAAGACGGAACTATATCGATTTACGTAAATTCGAGATGGTGCTCGATGAATCGAATGATGGATTGCTGGTTTCGATGTGTAAGGCGATGGTACTCGTCTGGTTAACCGAGACTGAGACGGGGGATTTGGAAGAACTCTCATTCCCAGGATCTGCGACACAAGGTCCAGCTTCTTTTAAACGATTGATTCAAGCCGATGCTTCAAGTGAATTTGGTCGATTCGACCCTTGGTATAGCCGAGACTTCTTCACAAAAGCAGTCCTCCGTTCGAAAGAAGCAGATCTGATTGTGACGAATCACGCGCTCTTGTTCTCTGATTTACAACATCAGGCAGGCATCTTACCGACCGATACACCGCTCGTCTTAGACGAGGCACATCAAGTCGAAGAAGTGGCCTCTCACCATTTCGGTGTGACGTTTGATGCCATCCAATTTGATCGGTTGTTCAAATGGTTCGGATACGGTGCGGACGGGAAGTTTCATTCTCGGATCATTCAGCTGGCCGATTTGACGTCTGTGACAGAAGAGGCAGAAGCATTCAGTCAACAGATCGATTCTGCGCTCGCACGGGTTGAGGAAGAGCTCGAAGACCTCTTGACGGCACTACAGTCGCTAGGAAAGAAAAAAGAACCTCGGCAAACTGTTCGATTCGAGCGAGAAGGCGCATCATTCAGACCGATTCGTGAAGTGGCGAATCGATTAGAGGACAAGTTACGTACACTAAGGACGTCACTCAGACATCTACATCGACTGCTCGATGAGCGTAAAGAACACATGACGTTCAAACAACGCGCACTTTTGAGTGATTTGAAGACATTGATTAGCGACGTCCGTGAACTCGAAAGTGTCATTTATGAGACGATGTTGACACGCAATGATGATGCGGTCAGTTGGGTCGAGTTGAATTTAGGAAACCGTAAATTGACTTCGGTCTACACGCAACCGGTTGAAATCGGTCCGTTGCTGCACGAACGATTATTTAAGAAAAGACCGACGATTTTGACGTCGGCGACGATGACGGTCTCGGGCAAGTTTAGTTTCATGGAACGACGACTCGGACTTGAAGGAGAACCGGTCAGACGAGTCGTATTGCCTTCGCCGTTCAACTTTAAGGAACAGGCAAAACTGTTTGTTCCGTCAGACTTCCCATTGATCAATGATGTACCGCTGCCTCAGTTCGTCGATCAGACCGCTCAATCGATTGTTCAAATTGCAAATGTGACAAAAGGACGGATGCTTGTCCTCTTCACCTCGAATGAATTGTTACGTCTCACTTACGAACAAGTAAAAGATCATCTCGACCCTTCTTATACGCTACTTGCACAAGGAGTCAGTGGGGGATCGCGAAGCCGATTGACGAAACAATTCAAGCGGATGGAACAGTCGATTTTATTCGGGACGGCAAGTTTTTGGGAAGGTGTCGATATTCCGGGTGAGGCGTTGACGTGCCTCGTCATCGTGCGTCTGCCGTTCGCGCCGCCCGATCAACCAATCATGCAAGCACGTTCTGAAAAAATTGAATCGATGGGGAAATCTCCATTCTTCGAACTTTCGCTTCCTCAAGCAGTCATCCGTTTCAAACAAGGTGTCGGACGATTGATTCGATCGAAATCGGACTATGGTGCGATTTTTGTGTTCGACCGCCGGGTAGAGACGACTCGTTACGGGAAACAGTTCATCAATAGCTTACCGAAGGTGGACCGGATTGAAGGAACGCTAGAGACATCTCTATCCGAGTTGGAATTGTTCTTAGATGAAAAGGAAAACTCTGTGACAAGAAATGATAGATAACGCTAGGCATCATGATGTTATCGTTTTATAATGATACGTATAGGTTTTGGAGGAGGAGTCAACATGAATTCGAATATTGAGACGCTTGCGAGTGTGCGCATCGAACCGACTGCGGACGTTTATAAGATTGTCGATTTATTGAATCGGACGTTAAAAAGTCAAGATTTGATGTTCGGCCTTTCGCTTGAGAAGAAAGTGAATGATCCGAAGAAGGAAGAGATGGTCTTCACCATCTATCGTACAGAATGACCAGAAAAACAAAATGGATCGTCTCGTTACTGGCGGCACTGCTCGGTGTCGTCCTTGTCTTTAGCGTGATGTATCGATTCACGATTGGACACACAGAAAATCAAAAAGAGCAACTCATCGAGGAAGCATCGATTCGACTGAATGAGGAATCGCCAGACGTTCAAGTAGGTCAAGGAGAGCTGTTCAATGGGACAGAGGCATACGTCGTTTTTCCGGAAGAGGACGGAGACTCCATTTGGTTCGTTCCACTCGATGACGAGTTCGAGATTGAACAACGTGAAATCAGTGAAGTGAATGCGAATGACGTCTGCGCTCGTTCTGTCGAAGATACGGGCGGACAACTCATCAGTTGTAAGTACGGATTCGACGAGAGAGCACTCATCGAAGTGGTCACAAAGGCAGACGCTTCCTATACGTATTCGTATTACACGTTACAGACTGGAGAGTTTATTCGACGCGTCCAATTGACCGATCAAATGTGACGAATTAGAGGGGGATAACGATGGAACATCTATTAGCGAAACGAGTGAAACAACTCACGCCTTCGACAACATTAGCGATTACAGCTAAAGCAAAGGCGCTCAAGGCTTCGGGCAAAGATGTCATTGGACTCGGCGCAGGTGAGCCTGATTTCAATACACCGGAACGAATCATCGATGCTGCGTGTCAAGCGGCTCGTGATGGCGATACGAAATATACACCTTCGGGCGGAACTGTCGCGTTGAAGGACGCCATCATTGAAAAAACGAAGCGAGACAGCCAACTGACGTTTGAGCGCAATGAAGTAATGGTCGCTTCAGGTGCAAAACATGCGCTCTACGCATTGTTCCAAGCGATTTTAGATGAAGGTGACGAAGTCATTGTCCCGACACCTTACTGGGTCAGTTATCCAGAGCAAATCAAACTCGCTGACGGTGAACCTGTATATGTCGATACAAATGAAGACACATCCTTCAAATTGACACCTGAACTGCTCGAACGTGCGATTACAGATCGTACGAAGGCAGTCATTTTGAACAGTCCTTCCAACCCGACAGGAATGATTTACACGAAAGAAGAGCTACAGGCACTCGCTGATGTCGTTCTTCGACATAATCTTCTCGTCGTGAGCGATGAAATTTATGAGAAGTTGATTTACGGTGACGCTGAATTCGTATCGATTGCGACATTACCGAATATGCGTGAACGTACGATCATCATCAACGGTGTCTCAAAGTCTCATGCGATGACAGGGTGGCGTATCGGATATGCCGTCGGTGATGCGACAATCATCAGCGCGATGACAAACTTAGCTTCCCACTCGACATCAAACCCGACATCTGTCGCTCAGGCGGCAGCAGTTGAGGCATACAATGGACCACAGGATGATGTAGAGATGATGCGTCAGTCATTCGAAGAGCGACTCGACATCGTCTACAAACGTCTCGAACAAATTCCAGGAATCACTTGCCTGAAGCCACAAGGTGCATTTTACTTATATGCCAATGCGAAAGTTGCCGCGACTGAGAGTGGATACGACACAGTCGATGCTTGGTGCGAGGCAGTACTTGAAGAGGCAAACGTGGCACTTGTTCCAGGCTCTGGTTTTGGACAGGAAGACTACGTACGATTATCATATGCAACAGAATTAAAACGCGTATTAGAAGCGCTCGATCGAGTAGAAGACTTCATTACGAAGCGCACTCGATAAGCGAAAGGATGGAAATGAATATGACAACAATTTCGATTAACCAATTTAAAGACTACGAAGGACAGACGGTCCGCGTCGGAGCTTGGATTGCCAACAAACGTTCTAGCGGGAAGATTGCATTCCTTCAACTACGTGACGGTAGCGGATTTGCACAAGCGGTCGTCGTGAAGGCTGACGTCTCTGAAGAATTGTTCACTCTTGCTAAAGGTGTGACACAAGAGACTTCTGTCTGGGTGACAGGTAACGTCAAGTCGGATGGTGGACGTACACCACTCGGATTTGAATTAGAAGTGACAGATGTAGAGGTGATTGCAGAGTCAGTGGATTACCCAATCACACCGAAAGAACATGGAACAGAATTCTTGATGGATAACCGTCACTTATGGCTCCGTTCACGTCGCCAACACGCGATTATGAAAGTGCGTAACGAAATTATTCGTGCAACGTATGAATTCTTTAATAAAGAAGGATTCGTCAAAATCGATCCGCCAATCCTTACGAGCAGTGCACCTGAGGGCACGACAGAGTTGTTCGAGACAGACTATTTCGGTCAATCCGCTTACCTCTCACAGACGGGTCAATTGTATATGGAAGCCGCTGCAATGGCACTCGGTAAAGTATTCTCGTTCGGACCAACTTTCCGTGCAGAGAAATCAAAAACACGTCGTCACTTGATTGAGTTCTGGATGATCGAGCCAGAGATGGCGTTCTTCGATCACGACATGAACCTTGAGATTCAAGAGCAATACGTCTCATACATCGCACAATCAGCGCTTGAGAACTGTAAGGATGAACTTGAATTCCTTGGACGTGACCTTGAGAAGTTGGCACAAGTGAAGGCACCTTTCCCACGTGTCCGTTACGAAGATGCAATCAAATTCTTGAAATCAGAAGGATTCGACGATATCGAATACGGCGACGATTTCGGTGCACCGCATGAGACGGCGATTGCTAACGCACACGACCAGCCAGTGTTCATCACGCACTGGCCAAAAGAAATCAAACCGTTCTACATGAAAGTGGACCCTGAAAATCCTGAGCTCGTTCTTTGCGCAGACTTGATTGCACCAGAAGGATATGGAGAAATCATCGGGGGGTCTCAACGTGAAGACGATTACGACCGTCTAAAAGAAGAGATCATTAAAGAAGGTCTTGATGAAACAGATGCATACGACTGGTATCTCGAACTTCGTCAATACGGTTCGGTCCCACACTCTGGTTTCGGACTCGGACTTGAGCGTACGGTTGCATGGATTAGTGGAATCGAGCATATCCGTGAAGCCATTCCATTCCCACGTTTATTAAACCGAATCCACCCTTAACGATTAATCGGGGAAGACGTCATGTCCTCCCCGATTGATGTGTCTTAGAAAGGAAGTGCGACATGGATGCACATCAATTGATTCAATTATTCGAGCAAAGTCCGGTCGTTATTCCGCGCAAACTGTTCACTGACGCTAGACGACTCGACTTATCGCCTGTCGAATTCAGTCTCATCGTCCATCTTCTTGAAATGACGGGGGAAGGCATCGTCATGCCACTCCCGAGCGAGTTAGGGAAACGGTTGAACGTCTCTGAGAATGAGGCGCGTTCTGTGTTACTCGGCTTGTTGCAAAAAGAATTGATTGCCATTGACGCGTCGGGGAATAGCGAGCGTTATAGTCTATTACCGCTATTTGAGGCGTTACAAGGAGAAGAAAAAATCGCACCGCAACAGACGTTGAATGAAAATATCATCCATACATTCGAACGAGAATTTGGCACAATTACACCGTTTGAAATTGAACAAATCGTCGGGTGGATGACGGAAGATAATTTCAGCGAAGAACTGATCATGGCCGCGTTACGCGAAGCGAAACTTCGGAATGTTCGAAACTTCAAATACATGGATAAAATCTTACGCGTCTGGCAGGACCATCAAGTTGAGACGCTTGAGGATGTCGTGGAATATCAACGGAGGAATAAATGATGTTGACGAAAGTCCAGTTACAAGAAGTGTCTGATACGATGAGGCAAATGTTCCCGGATGCGCACTGCGAACTGACGCATCAAAATCCATTCGAATTAGTGGTCGCCGTCGCGCTCTCTGCCCAAGCGACGGATGCCCTCGTCAACAAGGTGACACCGGGCTTGTTTGAAGCGTTTCCGACAGTCGAAGCGATGGCTGCGGCAGACGTTTCGGAGATTGAGGCTTTGATCAAACGCATTGGATTGTATCGGAACAAAGCGAAGAATGTGAAGGCACTCTCTGAAAAAATCGTGAACGAGCATGACGGCATTGTGCCGTCGGACCGGGCATCACTTGAGGCCCTCCCAGGTGTCGGTCGTAAAACGGCCAACGTCGTCTTGTCGGTCGCGTTCCATGAACCGGCATTTGCGGTGGATACCCACGTCGAGCGCGTATCGAAACGTCTTGGTATTTGCCGCTGGAAAGATAACGTCCGACAAGTCGAGGATATGTTGATGAAGAAGTTCCCACGCGATGAGTGGTCACAACTTCATCATCAATTTATTTTCTTTGGACGCTATCATTGTAAAGCCCAACGACCTGCCTGTGAGACGTGCCCGCTTCTTCATATGTGTCGGGAAGGAAAGAAACGGATGAAATCCGCGAAAGTCACGACATAAAAAAGGCATCGACACAAATGTGTCGATGCCTTTTTGTGTTAATGATTCCAAGGATGGTCGCTCCACTCACGACGCTTTTTCGTGATGGGGACCTTTTTGAAGCCCCAGTTGCGGAAATCTTGGTCCGGACTTTCTTTACGAATGTAAATTTTGTCCTTGATTGCTTTAAAGATTCGGTTCTCGTCCCCATAATGGACGAACCGTGGTTTTACCTCAATCACACCTCGACGGACACGTGAAAGTGGGAGACAGACGAGGTCAGCGATTTCTAAACCGGATTGATACATCGTGTTCTGCTTCTCAGAGAAGATGAACCCTTTGATTTTTTGACGACTCTTTTCGACATCGAGATGGACCGTGCCCGAGTTGAAAATATCGAAGAATGCTTTTTGAATGAGTAAGTTCTGGTAATCATCTCGTGATTCGAGAACGACGCGTGCACTGACAGCCTCTGTTTCCTCTAAGAACGCATAGAACGACTTCATCAAGTGGGCGAAGGCGACTACATACGGATCTTTTGGTGTCGAATAAAAGTCATGTAGTTTTTGTTTATCGACTTCAACACTGACGATTGTACAATCGATTCCTCGCAAAAAATCAGGTAGCTTGTCCCAAAAATCACGCAACATGTCGATCGTGATGCCATCTTCTTTCCCATAAGGATGCTCGGCCTTTAAAATTTCTTTTAAATGAAGCGGGATTTGCTCGGTTTTAAAAACATCTCGCTTGAACGCGTGAAGACGTCGCTTCAATTCACATGGCATTCCAGTCTCATCCGCATCGATTGAATATTTGTACTCCATCAGAACACCAGTCAAATTGAACTGTGTGTTTCCTTTCGGTGTACCTGTTTCGTCGACGAACATGACATACTTCTTTCCACTTTCCATCCAATCCCTCCAAAACGGCTTAACAGTAACGTCTTTAAGCATTCTATTTTATTTCCGAATGATGATTCGGTCAATCAATTGCACAGGTATTGCACACTTTTTTTCAGAATGACATCAATTAGGTTTATCGATGTACAATCTTGGTTAAACAGAAGAGGTGCTATTATCATAGAAAAACAATCAAGTCTTACGTGACGAGAGCTTTTCAATTTGGATACACAATCGCTTACATACTAGTTTAACATACGGGAGTTTGGTACGATATGTGTTGCGGTAAATCCACACAAGTGTCGACCGACAGAAGTCGACAATCAGACCTGAGACGGAAGGAACGAGTGGACCGACCTGTTAATATGTATGTATGGGGTGACGACATTGTTCCATTATCCAAACGGTAAAAAAGCAAAAGTGACAAAGACACCAAAGGAGGAAGGAATTTCGAAACAACCCTCGAATTCTCCAACCTATGCGAATCGCGGAATGAATTTGGAGACATTGTTGAATGAAACGAATGAATTTTATCGAATCCATCAACGAGCCGTCATTCATAAGAAACCGACACCGTTACAAATCGTCAAAGTCGACTACCCAAAGCGAAGTGCAGCCAAAGTGACGGAAGCCTATTTCAAACAGGCATCTACGACTGACTATAACGGGGTGTATCGCGGCAAGTACATTGACTTTGAGGCGAAAGAAACGAATAATAAGACGTCGTTTCCTCTAGGAAATTTCCATGAGCATCAGATTGAACACATGCGCGAGTGCGAACGCCATGGAGGGATTTGTTTTGTCATCATCCGCTTTAGTCGCTATAATACGCAATATGTATTGACCACGGAACAACTAGTTCAGTGGTGGGAACAACGATTGACGGGACGTAAATCAATTCCACTTCGTTTTATCGAAGAGGAAGCGATTGAAGTCCCGACGAGAGCCTTGCCGTCGATTGACTATTTGGCGGTGCTCGATCAATGGCTCGATTGAATAGAAGGAGTGAACCATGAATGGAGCGAAGTAGGGTCGCACGTCGACAAGATTCGACGACGAATAAACGCAAAAAAACTGGCAAACAACCAAAGACGAAGAGTAAAAAACCGATGTGGAAACGCATCTTTTTATTAGGTTTCTTATTATTTATTGCAGCAGTCATCGCGTTCGGGGCTTATACCGTATATGCGATTGCAACGGCACCAGAGCTTGACGAAGAAAAACTAGTCGATACGTATCCGATTCAATTGATTTCGGCTGAAGGTGAACCGCTCGAAGGAGCTGGTCAGATTCGGGAATACGTCTCTATTGACGACATTTCAGAAGTGATGCAACAAGCGGTCGTCTCGATTGAGGACCGTCGTTTCTATGAGCACAACGGAATCGACTTACGTCGGATCGGTGGCGCAGTCGTGGCCAACTTGACTGACGGTTTCGGTGCAGAAGGTGGATCAACCATCACCCAACAGTTGGTGAAACAGTCGTTTCTTTCAACAGACAAGAAGTTGAAGCGTAAGCTTCAAGAGCAGTGGCTCGCGCTCAAACTTGAACGTGAGTATACGAAAGAACAGATTTTAGAGATGTATTTAAATAAAAACTACTATGGTAGTGGTGGATACGGTGTACAAACCGCATCGAAACGATATTTCAACAAGCCAGTCTCTGAGGTCAACTATCAAGAAGCGGCAATCCTTGCAGGTCTTCCGCAACGTCCGAGTGCATACGATCCAATCAACGGTGACCAAGAGTTAACGCGTTATCGCCAAGAACAAGTATTGTCTGCGATGAAGCGAGACGGTCACATTTCGGAAGAACAGTATAACGAAGCGCTTGATGTTGCCATTGCTGACGTCATCTCACCTGGTGAAGAGACGGAAGAAGAGGCGTTCACACGTGCGATTTATTCACGTGTCCAAGCAGAGCTTGAAGAAGATTATGGTCTTGAACAATCAGACATCTATGGCACAGGTTTGAAAGTATACACGTCAATCAATAAAGAACTTCACACAAAGTTTAATAGTGACATTAAGTCTGATAATGTAAACATTCCTAATGGTGCCTTTCCATCAGATGAACTTCGTATGGGTGCAACCGTGCTGAATACGAAGACGGGTGAAATTGTTGCCATCATCGATAGTCAACAGGCGAAGCAAGCTGATAAATATTATATTGATTATTCAAATGAAAAATATCAGATTGGATCCACGGCAAAACCGTTCTTTGACTATGGACCAGGTATTGAAAATGGACAATGGTCAACAGGAAAAATGTTACTTGATGCAGCATTTCCAGAAGGAAAACCAAGGAACTACTACGACGGTTATCGCGGTATGAACACGATGCGTCAATATTTGAAGATTTCAGCGAACACGCCGGCAGTTCGAGCATTCCAAGAAGTGCGAGATGAGTATGGACAAGAAGCCATCGAATCGTTTGTGAAGAACGTTGGAATTGAACCAGAGTATCCTAAGGGCGGCGATGAACTGCTTGAATCAAATGCTTTGGGTACGGCACAAGCGAGCACAACCCAAATGGCTGCAGCGTATGCAGCGCTCGGTGCGAACGGTATGTATACAAAACCTCACTTGATTCAAAAAATCGAATTTAACGACGGTTCAAGCATCAATTCGCCAGTCAAGGCGAAGCAGGCAATGGAAGACTATACAGCCTACATGTTGACAGACATGTTGCGTGATGTTGTAAGTGCCGAAGGTGGAACGTATGAACCAGGTGCATTCCCATGGGATGTAGCTGGTAAAACTGGAACAACAAATGATGAACAATATAAATGGTTTACAGGGTATTCAACCGATTACTCGATTTCGGTATGGACAGGAAAAGTTAATAAAGAAAGTAATAATAAACCGAACTACGCCCAATACTATTTCGAGTATATGATGCAACAGGTGACGAACGCGACGGGTCAACCAGATCGCTTCCAACGTCCAGACTCTGTCTTGTCTCTCGGGAATGAACTTTATGTCAAAGGGACGAAGCCAAAAGATCTTCAACCTGAGAAATTGACTGCTCCAACAGGCGCAAGCGTCAACTATGATGAAGATTCACAAGTCGGTTCTGTCACGTGGTCATACGATTTTGATGGCGCACAAGCAGATGGCTACTCAGACATTTCATTCACCGTGACGCAACAGTCAGCCGAAGGCGGTGAACAAGTCGTCGGTACGACGGGAGAGACGAGTATTGATATTTCAAACTTGGCTGAAGGGGACACAACGTTCACCATCGTCGCCAAGGCGACAAACCCATTGACGGGTGAACAGCAGTCTGCCCCGGCACAAGCGAGCTACTCGATTGAACCAAAAGAAGAACCGCAGGAGGAAGAAAATCCTTCTGATGAAGAGAATAACGAAGACAACCCATCGGACGAGAACAACGGTAACGGGAATAATAACGACAATGGTAACGGAAACGAAGACGGCAACGGAAACGGTGAAGATACCACTGACGAACAAAATCCTGATGAGCCAGCGACCGATGAAGGAACGGATGAAGGAACGGATGAAGGAACAGACCAACCGACTGACGGAGACGATGAAGGTGCTCCGCTAGAAGGTCAATCGAATAATGAATCGCCAGCCACGGAACGTGGGAACGGCAATTCGAATAACGGAAATAACTAAGGAAGGCAGGGCGACATTGTGCGCCCTGTTTTTCGTATGACTTTGTTATAATGGAAAGAAAGGGAACAGGATGGTGACACATGGTTCAACTCTCTTTAAAGCGAAAGATGAAAGTGTTATTTGTTATGGATCGACTGCAAGACGACGATTTCGGCGTACCGCTCAGTGGACATCTCGGATTAAAGCTTTCCCATCTGTTATTAAAAGAGTCGATTCCACTCGGACGTCTCATCCAAGATCAGACCGTCGCTGAAGCGATTGGACATTCTTACTTAAAACGAATCGGAGTCGAAACGATGTTCACGGGTGAGGAATCTTATTATCCAGACCTACTCCGTGGCAACCGTCAACTGTTATCGACAGACGAGGATTATTATAAAACGGTGCAACGCTACGCCAAACATCTATTAGCGGTTCATTCGAAATGTACGAAACTACATACCATTGTCTTATTCGGACGATCGACGCAACGTCTGTTTTCAGACGCGCTCATCCGTCTCGAAGAAGAGAATGCGCATGTGGCTGATACGTTTCAAAACATGACCATTTTAAAAATGCCCGCTGTATCGAGAATGATACGAGATGAACGGATTCAATCGATCCGACAAACCGTAGTCGAACTTGCACCTTCGAACTCATAAAAAGAAGGTGAACTGATGCGAAAATCACGCTCCGTCGAAGAGATGATTCAAGAATTAAAAGAAGACCCGAGCTTTGCCAAAAACGTCCGTCACTGGCATACAGTCGATGCACGCCCGGCACAATATGCACCCATTCCAGAGCAAGTGCCGGAACAATTGACAAACGTATTGAAAAGTCGGGGAATTGAGCAACTATACACGCACCAAGCTGAAGCCGTGAAACAAACGGCTGCTGGTCATTCGACCGTCATTGTGACACCTACCGCATCAGGGAAAACACTGTGTTATAACTTACCGGTACTTTCAAAGATGATTGAAAAACCAACAGCACGTGCGCTATATTTGTACCCGACAAAAGCGCTCGCCCAGGACCAAAATAGTGATTTGATGGAGATGGTCGAGGCACTCGAAGGGAATTTACGATGCTTTACGTATGATGGGGACACGTCTCCAGCTGCCCGAACGAAAGTCAGGGATGCGGGGAATATCGTCATCACCAATCCGGATATGTTACATTCCGGCATTTTACCGCACCACACGAAATGGATTCGTCTATTTGAAAATTTAGAGTACATCGTCGTCGATGAGTTGCACACGTATCGAGGCGTGTTTGGCAGTCACGTGGCCAACGTATTTCGTCGCTTGAAACGAATTTGTGCCTATTATGGGAGTCACCCAAAATGGATTATGACTTCTGCGACGATTGCAAACCCGCGAGAACTCGCCGAATTATTGACGGAAGAAGAAGTCGTGTTGATTGATCGGAACGGGGCGCCACAAGGGAAGAAACACCTCGTCTTCTACAATCCTCCCGTCGTCAATGAGGCGCTCGGAATTCGAAGAAGTGCAACGCTTGAGACGAAACGAATCGCGTCGAAGCTCGTTGAAGCGAACATCCAGACCATCGTCTTCGCACGTTCACGTGTCCGAGTCGAGGTGCTTCTGACGTATTTACAAGAACTGACACGACGTGAACTCGGACCAAAGTCAATCGTCGGGTACCGAGGAGGTTATCTTCCTTCTGAACGACGCGAGATTGAACGGCGCTTACGAAATGGCGAAATCAAAGCAGTCGTATCGACGAACGCGTTAGAACTCGGTGTGGATATCGGTCAATTGCAAGCATGTGTCCTCAATGGCTATCCTGGAACCGTCGCCTCACTCTGGCAACAAGCGGGTCGTGCCGGTAGACGTCACTCGGAATCACTCGTCGTATTCGTCGCATCGTCTTCCTCTCTTGATCAGCTCGTCGTCGAACAGCCGGACATGATTTTAGACCGTTCGCCGGAAGCGGCTCGTCTTGACCCGAACAACTTGATCATTTTAGTCGACCACATGAAGTGTGCCGCATTTGAACTACCGTTTCAAAAAGGAGAGCGTTTCGGAACGGTCGACACAGAGGATATTTTAGATTTCCTGACAGACGCACAAGTGCTACACGAACGAGCGAATAAATACTATTGGATGACCGATTCATTCCCGGCGCACGATATCTCCCTTCGGACGAGCGACCAAGAGAATGTCGTCATTGTCGACCAAACCGCGAAGCATCAAGTAATCGGTGAAATGGATACGTTCAGCGCGATGACCTTGTTACATGATGAAGCCATTTATTTACACGGAGCTGAACAGTATCAAGTCGAGAAATTAGACTTTGAAGAGAAAAAGGCATTTGTCCGTCGCGTCGATGTCGACTACTATACGGATGCGAATCTGGCAGTAGAACTAAAAGTGCTTGAAGAGAACAAAACGGATGGTGCAAAAACGTTTGGCGAAGTGTCGGTCATTGCGATGGCCACGCTCTTTAAAAAAATCAAATTCGGGACGCATGAGAATATCGGGTCAGGCCCGATTCATCTTCCGGAGCGAGAACTGCATACGACGGCGACATGGTTCACATTGGATGAACGCTTTGCTTATTCGGAGGCAGATCTCGAAGATCAACTCGAAGCGGTCAGTGACTTATTCAGACGGCTTGCCCCGCTCTACCTTATGTGTGATACGCTCGATTTATTTACAACCATTCAAATGAAGTCGACTCATACGAATAAACCGACAGTCTATTTATATGACCGCTATCCTGGTGGCATCGGTCTCAGTGAGGCGCTCTATAAAGATGCAGACATGGTGCTCGAGGCAGCAGAGCGGACGGTATCGGATTGTCCTTGCGAGAGCGGATGTCCTCGCTGTGTCGGTATGATTGGATATGGAGACTTCAAGCATCAGGTCATCCGTCAGTTACAAGCTTTGAAAGGATCGTTATGAAAGCAAAATTATCAAGATTGATTAAAACGAAAGAACCTGTCGAACGTCCGCGCGTTGCTTCACCTGATGAAGTGGAACAACAGAAATGGACTGAACAAGGTGGGGAAATTTTAACGTTCGAAGGAGAATGGTGTGTCCGCATCCGAAACACCTATCCGCTTGATGAGATTTATCACGACTATGCGTTCGGAGACGCCAGACAAATGATGCAGAAAACGAATCATCCGTTTTTCGCGGTCGACCTAAAACCAGATCAAGTCTTGTTTATGGATACAGAGACGACCGGGTTACGTGGGTCCGGAACGTCGATTTTTTTGATCGGGTTTGCACGGATTCGTGCGGAACAGCTTGAAATGATTCAGTATGTCTTGCCTCATCCTGCCTTTGAGACTGCCTTTTATTATCATTTTCTACAGGACATCGGGGATGAGGTACGGTTCGTCACCTATAATGGAAAGTCTTTTGACTGGCCACAAATCAAAACGAGACATACGTTTGTTAAATCACGTGTAAAAGCATTGCCTACCGTCGGTCATGTCGATCTACTACATGCGGCAAGACGGTTGTTGAAACCGAGATTAGAATCGGTGTCGCTCAAAGCGGTCGAAACGTATTTCGGTCACGGACGGACGGACGATCTACCTGGATTTTTAGCTCCGATGCATTATTTTCAGTACGTCAAAG
This sequence comes from Exiguobacterium sp. MMG028, assembly GCF_027947425.1. Lineage (NCBI taxonomy): Bacteria > Bacillati > Bacillota > Bacilli > Caryophanales > Exiguobacterium > Exiguobacterium sp. MMG028. Next base: position 784,736 of record NZ_JAQJIN010000001.1, on the reverse strand, counting down.
AGCGCAACCCTGAGATTCTCATGCCGGTCCTTGAGCACCATCATGCGGATTGTTTGAGCCTCGTCTCTCTTTACACGCGACTCAGTCAACTCGTCATGACTCCTGAGACCGATTTCGGAGAAGAGCGTGCGCATTGGTTACATGACCTAGGGGAGCAGGAGCAGGCGCTTAAAGAATTCGAACAGCTATCTGACCCTTCGAAGCGAGCGGTCATGCGGCAAGCGCTCTTATTGAAACGAACAGGTCGTATGGAGCAAGCAATCCCGCTCTTTGAATCGTTGCATACGATTGAAGGGTACGTGGAGCTCGCCAAGTACGCAGAGCATAAGCAGAAGGACGTCGCACTCGCGATTGATTACACGGAACGAGCCATCGAACTGCTCGAGCAAAAGCGCACCGTTTTGCGTCAAACCGTTAATCGCGAGAAGGCCGAGCTCGAACATCGGCTTGCCCGTCTAGAAAGGAAGCGATCATGAAAGTTGTAGCCGTCACAGGATATCGTCCCCATGAACTTGGGATTTTCAAAGCGAACCATCCGGGGATCGACATCATTCAAGAAGCTTACCGAAAAAAAATCCTGGAAGTCATTGAATTAGGTGCTGAATGGTTCATCTTTAGTGGAACGAACGGTTGTGAATTATGGGCCGGACAAGTATTGTTAGAGTTAAGAGAAACATATCCGATTAAAATTGCGGTATTTCCTCCGTTCTTAAATATGGACGAACGCTATAAACCGTTCGAACAAGAATTGTTTGTTCAACTTCAACTCGAAGCAGATTTCTTTGAACCGTTGACGCAACGTCCATATGAGGATCCGAGTCAATTACGCGCAAAAACTGCATTCTTTTTAGATAAAGCAGAAGGATTGATTACCTTGTATGACGAAGAAACGGAGGGAAGTCCCCGTTTTCTAGTCGAAGGGGCTCGGCGAAAGCCGAATATGGAGGTCTTTCTCATCACACAGGAAGATTTACGTGTCATTGAGGAAGAAAAACAATGGGAACAACAATGGGAGTGATACAATGCAAACCGAATTAACGGCAGAGGCAATTTATAAACAAGAATTTAAAACGGCATTACGAGGCTACTCGCAAGAAGAAGTCGATCAATTTTTAGATGTCGTCATCCGCGATTATGAAAAGATGGCGAAAGAAATCGAACGGCTTCAGAAAGAAAATGATTCATTGCGTCGCGAATCGGCACCAGTGGCAGAACCTACAAAACCAGCGCAACCCGTTGCGTCGAACTATGATATGTTGCGTCGCATTTCAAATCTTGAAAAAGCAGTCTTCGGAAAGCAAGTGGGGCCAAGCGAATAAGGAATAGGGGGTGGAGTGAATGTTGCAAGTGTTAACGGCTACGGAGAAACAACCCGTTAAACAACAGACAAGAAAGCTGTTTCGAACGAAAGAAGAAGTGATGAAAGCACCGACAAGCTATACAGATCATCTCGTCGAAAACATCAGGCACACCTGTCGATTTGATTGGATGATGATTGAACAAGTCGAATTTGGCGAGGACCTCGTTCATTACGTGCTCGTCGGGCCGAAAGGTGTATTCTTGATTCAATTAAATCGAACTCCAGCCCCTGTCCATTTAACGAATCGCGAGTGTCGGACGGAGACGTCTATGGGATGGAAGCATATCTACCCACATCCTCTCACAGAGCTAGAGCGAATGACGAAACAAGTGCGGACACGGTTGAAAAAGGAGTGTGGGCAAGCGATTCCGGTCTATTCTTTCTTGATCTTCCCCGAGACGGAACAGTTGAAGCTTAAGCGGGTCAAGGCAAATTGTGGTGACTCTTTCGCATTCGTCAATCAGGTCATCAGCAAAACAAATCTTGAGACGTTGACAGAACCGCTCGTTAAACAAATTGCCTACTATTGCTCTGAACGACAAGTACATAAATAAGAAGAAGGCCAAATATTGTATTTGGCCTTCTTCTTATTTCAAGAGTTCTCTTGCCTTTGCCGCATCGTCACGATGAACGAACAGTGCGACACGGTCGTCTAAGTTTTTCGCGAGCGGTTTTAATAACTTTCCGGTCGGAAGTCCTTGCTCGATGCGACAGGTGATTCCCTGTTCTGTCAGGTAATGATAGTCACCTAGAAGTTCTTCCCCTTGTTTCCCGAACGCTTCACCGAAGCGAATCCATTTTAAGTTCCGAATCGTCCGAATCGTCACTAAAATGACGAATAAGATGGCAAGCACAATGATGAATAATGTTTCCAACGCATTCAACCCCTTCTTTACACAAGTTTAATAGGGTGGCGAGTTGAAAGCAATACGAACTGAACGTTATACTAAAATGGAAAAGAGGGGATTATATGAAAAAACCGATTCAATCGAGACGAGAGGCCATCTCGCTTCTTGAAAATCAGCAAGTACTCTATATTCGCATTCACAATGGGCAAACGGGCATGATCAAGTCGACGGAGGAGGGCATTATCGTTGCCATCCCGAATGAGGAGACTGACAAGATTGATTTTCGAAAGCTAGAAGATATCGAAGCGTTCGAAGCGTTTTATGATTTGACGCTCTCAAAACCAGGTATTCTGTACGTAAATGTTGAAGAATAAATGACATGGAGAGCTTCACCAATTCGGTGAGGCTCTCCATTTATAAACTTTTAAGATGATGGAAGCCAGACGGCCAACTTCTCTTGCAGCGGTTTTAGACGGACGTGATGTTGCTTGTGCAATAAATAACCGTCCGGACGAATGACTAAAATACCACGTTTCATAAACAGGGACTTGGCGAGTTCATTCCCTTGGTCGAAAAATGGACGACTCGTCTTCGACAAGGTGATGGTCTGAATGAACGGATGATGGTGATTTAAGTACTCATAGATTGACGTCAAATCACGTTTGCCATCGTCGAAAACGAGTACTTGGAAGCGACCGTCGGCAATCTCTGAAATCTTCGTCCGGAATCCATCATCTGTTCGTAAAATTTCCGTCTCTGGGAATATCTTCCCTTCTGCGACGCGGCGAAACGGCATGCGTAGCGTTTTTGGATAGGATAGATGAAGTTGAGAGATCCGTTCCGTGATTTTTTGATTGACGAGATTGACGCGAGTGAAGACATCTGCCCCAATCGCTTGAAACGGTAATAGCATCGGCAACGTCGTCTGGAGCATCACAGTCGCGACATTTGTCGTCTGAAGTACATTTTTGGCAACATGCTCACGCTCATTTCGATATGTTGAGACGACTTGATGTGGTGCCCCCGTCTTCAAATGGAGCCATAGCTTCCAGCCTATGTTGAATGCATCTGCAATCCCGGTATTCATTCCTTGTCCCCCGACCGGTGAATTGATATGGGCGGCATCACCCATTAGAATGACGCGATTATGGATGAACGTATCGACCATCCGGTTATGAACCCGAAAGAGCGAGAACCATTCGACATTGTGTATGTGAACGGGCATATGACTACGTTGCTCCACGAATTGTTGGAGGTCTGATTCGACAAACGACTCATCGGTCCGTAGGTTTCCTGTGATTCGAATCGTTTCATCCGTGAGTGGAAATACTTCGAGCACCCCTTGGTCCGAGAAGAAAATGTGAACCTCTTCGCGAGAAATCGGCCAATCGGCTTTCAAATCTGCCAATACCCACGCCTCTTTGAACGACTTTCCACTGAATGGGAGGGCGAGCATTCGACGAATCGAACTATTGGCGCCATCAGCAGCAACGACATACTTCGCTTCGACCGAACGATGAGTTCCGCCTTCAGCAGTCAAATGAGCGATTGTACGCGATGGATATTGAGTGATGGAAGAGAGTGATTCTCCACGCTTCACCGAGTGACCATGTTTTTTTAAGGCCCGTTCTAGAATTTCTTCTGTTTCATTTTGACGAAGTAGTGTCACGAACGGATAAGGGGTGACAAGTTTTGAGAACTCGAGCTTTGCGGTCCATTGACCTGAGAAGTAGAGATTCCCTCGCTCAATCGTCCGTGCCCGTTCGAGCACTTCTTGTGCAACATCCAAACGAGAAAACACTTCGATTGTACGCGGTTGGATTCCGATGGCTCGAGAATTATCCGACGGGGTCGTTTTTCGATCGATGATTTGAAATGATACGCCATATCTGGCTAAGGTGAGGCCGAGTGTTAGGCCGGTTGGTCCGGCTCCAACGATTAGTACATCCACTTGTTCGTCCAAAGTGATCAACTCCTATCATTAATAATGATATTTCCGACATTGGCAGCGATTAAACGAAAAGTGGGGTATAGAACGGTATAGGATATTCGATGACGGAAGGTGAGTGAACAGTGTGCAGCCATGGATCAAAGAAAAGCAAATTCGAGATAGCTTTACAATGGAAGAAGATTATGAACAGACGGCAGCGGTTTTGATACCGCTCGTTGAAATAGAAAAAGAGTGGCACGTCGTCTTTGAAGTACGTGCCCATACGATGCGACAGCAGCCTGGGGAGATTTCATTTCCCGGTGGACGACTTGAAAAAGGGGAGACGCCTGTCGAAGCAGCCGTTCGAGAAACGTGTGAGGAGCTCGAGCTTGACTCCAGTCAAATCGAAGTCATCGGTAAATTGAGGCCGCTCGCCACGCCTCATCGACAATTGATTTATCCCTTTGTGGGCATGTTGGCGGAGTTGCCGACCGTAAAAGAGACAGATGAGGTCGATCATTTGTTTACGGTACCGGTATCCACCTTGCTCATGATTGACCCGTTTCATGGGGAGATGGAATGGACGATGAACCCAGATCAAAATATTCCGTTAGACCGATTGGCGAATGCTAAAGCGTACAAAAAACGGGTAATAAAAATGAGAGAACCTTTCTATGAACATGAGGACTATATCATTTGGGGACTTACTGGAAAATTTTTGACACAATTTATTCAACGCATAAAAGAAAACGTATTCAAACCGACATAATTTCGTTATAATGATAGAAACAAATTTAGATTGGAAGTGAATGGGTGTGTCTGAAGAATTCCTCGTAGGTGATATCGTGAAGTCGACTCGTGAAGGATGGGTCGCAGAAGTGACCGCCGTACTGACCAATACTGTAATCGGAGACGTATCGATTATGGAAGAGTTCCAACAGCTCGGACTCGAGTTTGAGAAACAAGTTTTACTAAAATCAGAATTAGAATTGATTGAACGCGCCAGCTGACCTTTTTTCCGAAAGGGATGATTCAGGTGTCCATTGACAAAAAAGTACGTGAATGGCAAGAGGCGGGTTTGTTAGATGAAGCGACCGGTAAAAGACTAGTCGACTATGAACATAAACAACGGGCGGCTAGTGAGCAACATGATCACAAGCCGCCTGTTTTAGTCATTGTCGGTTCAATTTTACTGGCACTCAGTCTATTCAGCTTCGTCGCAGCCAATTGGCAGGCGATTCCCGACCTTTTGAAGATTGGATTATTTCTCATTTTTATGGTTGGGTTTTATGTGTTTGCCGAACGGGTCAGATTGAAAACCCCAAGGTACGTGACATTATTACGAGTACTAGGATTCGTCTTTTTTGTAGCGACCATGGCGGTCATCTTTACAACGTATAATCTGTCCGGACAGTTGACGTTTCTATTTTGGATTCTGTTCACAATGGCAGTCCTTCACCGAATCCTATATAAACACATCATCTTTTCGGTGATTTCCGCGATCACCGCATTTATGGCCGTAACGAACAGTTTCGAAAGTCTCGGATTGACGTTGATCGGATTTGCACTCATTGTGACATGGGTATGGTTCCATTTTGTAGAGGAATCGTTAGACCGAACGTTCGCTTGGCTTACCTTTTATGGCATTCTTAATATCTTTGGACAATATGTCGACTATGAAGGTAGATTATGGCCACTTTGGTCTCTTGTTATACTACATGTGCTGCTTCTCATTTATCGAAAACAAGCTGCATGGCAAGCTTCATATTTGTTCGTCGCAGCCATCCTCTCCATCGGTTATTTGGTGAACGTCACGGAAAGCTGGCTCTCTCAAAGACCGCCTTCGATCATAGAGGCTACGCTTTTATCCATTGCGCTCGTTGCCGTCTACTTGATTCATCGTCGGAGCGATTTGATGTGGGTAAGTTTGCTCGCGGTCATCCCGTTTGCGTTGTTCGAGGACTCTGGTGTTCTTTTGGCGGTATTAATTGAAGTGATTGCATTGGCTTATCTCGTTCGTCAAGACATGACGAGACAACGAACCATCTTTGCCTTCATCTATTTCTTAGTCGTCCAGATGACGATTTATTTCATTTACGTTTGGGACCGTCTCGATATATCTCTCTTCTTTTTGATTGGTGCACTGATCGTCTTTGCGTTGTCACTCGGATTATGGTGGCGTAATCGTACGAGAAGGGATGTGACGACATGAAACGATTGTCTACGTGGATCATTCCTGCTGTCCAAGTTATGATTGCGATTTTGTTTGTCATTCTTGTTTATGCCATCTCGTGGGTGGGAGAGACATACACGTTCAAGGGTACCTCGTTCGAACCGTATGATCCGTATTTTGGGGACTCGATTTATCTTGAATATGATGAATTCGAAGGTCGTCATAATGTGGAGACGGGCACCGTTTATGTCTCGTTCGAACAAGGGGATGATGGATTTGCTGTCATCGATCGAGTCGAGTCAAAACCGTTTTTCGGAGGAGTGCGCGCGAACTATTATGACCGTAACCTTTATATAGAAGAAATGGGGTCGTATCGTGTCCCTCTAGATGAAGTGGATAGAATCGAGGGTGAAAAATCGTTCACAGTGGAAGTTGATGTTGCACCGTGGGGGATGCTCAGATTGCATGATTTAAAGCCAATTGAATAAGTAAACCGCATGACAGGGAGATTACAGGTTTGTTACAAGACTTATTGTAACGAATCTGTAATTTTTTTTGTGAAACCTAGTAATGGCAACGTTTTTTGCAATTGTTACAATCTGTAACCACTTTTGAAGTCATATGTCAGGAATGTTTCACTTCGTTGAAATGGCTACTCGAATGTGACGGGTCGTGGTAAATTAACATCTGTTCGTTACATAACGAGAAAGGTGATGACCTTACTACGATGAAATTCATTAAATATATGATTCTATTTGGAACCGCGATGATGGGGATGTTCACATTTGTCGATCAAGCAGATGCTGCTCAGATCGGAATCGGGACAGAACAGAAGATCGTCCAAAATCCTCTTGAACTTGAACGACAAGCGATCGAAGAAGAACGACAAAAAGAAATCGCTCGTCAAAAGAAAATTGCTGAAGAAAAACGCATCGCTGAAGAAAAGCGTTTAGAAGCAGAACGTCTCGCTGCTGAAAAAGCGAAAGCGGAAGCAGAGAAAGCAAGACTTGCTAAACTCGAAGCAGAGCGTAAAGCGGAAGAAGCGCGTAAAGAAGCAGAACGTGCGGCGGCACAACAAGCAGCGGCTTCTTCGAGCAAGAAAACAACGGCAACACCGGTGTCTACGTCGCCGAATAAGAAAGTCATTACAGTCGAATCGACAGCATACTCGAATGATGTGGCTGATAACAAGGCGTATGGCGGTCGTGTCTTAACGGCAACCGGTCATGATGTCACAGATTCAATCTACTATAATGGGATGCGAATTATCGCCGTCGATCCGGCCATTATTCCATTAGGTTCTAAAGTCCATATTCAAGGTGTCGGTGACGCGATTGCCCTTGATACAGGCGGCAGAATCAAAGGACATATCGTCGATTTACTCGTCGATTCAAAACAGGATGCCATCCAGTGGGGGCGTCGACATATTCAAGTTACGCTTTATTAATGATGAGGTTCTCCGGAAGGAGAGCCTTTTTTTGTTTAACAAAGCAGAAAATAGGGCAAAATACTATTTGAATTTCCATTTTGGAAATAGTCGAGGAGGGATCAGGTTGATTGAGTTTCGTGATGTGTCAAAACGTTATGAGGACGGGACGTTAGCCGTCAAAGAATTAAGCTTAACAGTAGAAAAGGGAGAAATCTTTGTATTGATTGGACCTTCCGGTTGTGGAAAGACTACAACAATGAAAATGGTGAATCGTTTAATTGATCATACGGATGGAAAGATTCTAATCGATGGAAAAGAGATCTACCAGTTCAATATTTTCGAATTGCGTCGTAACATCGGTTACGTGCTCCAACAAATTGCTTTATTCCCCCATTTGACAGTGGAAGAAAACATTTCTGTCGTACCTGAACTATTGAAATGGAAAAAAGAAAGAACAAAAGACCGGGTGACGGAATTGATGAAAATTGCCGGTCTCGATCCAAAACTACGTTCGAAGAAGCCTTCGGAACTATCTGGTGGTCAACAGCAACGCGTCGGTGTATTACGCGCCTTAGCGGCAGACCCGGACGTCATCCTTATGGATGAACCCTTCTCTGCACTTGACCCGATAAGCCGTGGCCAATTGCAAGATGACATCAAACGACTAAATGACGAACTCGGTAAGACGATTCTTTTTGTCACACACGACATGCAAGAAGCGATGAAGCTCGGGGATCGTATTGCGTTAATGCGTGATGGGGAACTCATGCTAGTCGGAACACCAGAAGAAATCTTGGCGAGTGAAGACCCGTTCGTCTTAGAATTTACACAACGTGGAAGAGGTGAGCTGGATGCTTGAGACGTTCCAAAATAGACAAGGACAGCTTGTCGAGGCACTGATTGAGCACTTACAGCTCTCTGTCGTATCGCTATTGATTGCCGTCTTAATTGCCGTACCATTAGGGATTTGGCTGACGCGCCGTAAGAAGATCGCTGAAACCGCCATTGGCGTCACTGCGATTATTCAAACGATTCCTTCGCTTGCCTTACTCGGATTAATGATTCCGCTCGTCGGGATCGGGGCATTACCTGCCATTATTGCGCTCGTATTATACGCGCTATTGCCAATATTACGTAATACATTCACTGGTTTAAACGAAGTGGACAAATCGTTACTTGAAGCAGCTCGAGCTTGTGGGATGAAACCGAATCAAAGTTTGATGAAAGTCGAACTACCGCTCGCCCTACCTGTTATCATGGCAGGTATCCGTACAGCGATGGTCCTCATCGTCGGTACGGCGACACTTGCCGCACTCGTCGGGGCAGGCGGACTCGGTACGCTGATCTTGCTCGGGATTAACCGTAACGATAATTACTTAATACTACTGGGTGCCATCCCGGCCGCCATTTTAGCTCTCCTGTTTGACTTCTTGTTACGTCAGATGGAAGGTGCGACAGCGACCCGTAATAAGACGAAATTGATTGCCGTCTCTACCGTACTCGCCCTCATCATCATTACACCGCTCGCATTTGGTCGTTCGCAAGAGACAGACCTTGTCGTAGCCGGGAAACTCGGTCCAGAGCCAGAAATTCTTATGAATATGTATAAGTTGTTGATTGAAGAAGAAACAGATTTGACTGTATCGGTGAAGCCGAACTTTGGGGAGACGACATTTGTATGGGGCGCCCTCCAATCTGGTGATGTTGACATTTATCCAGAATTCACCGGAACGGCACTCGCGAGTCTCGTGAAGGAGACGCCAGAATCAAACGATGCCCGTGAAGTATATGAACAAGCTAGAGAGGCGCTTGCCGAAGACGGGTACGTCATGCTCGAACCGATGCAGTTCAACAATACGTACGCACTCGCAATCCCACGTGACTATGCCGAGGCAGAAGGCATCTCGGCCATTTCAGATTTACGAAATGTCCAGTCCGATATACAAGCCGGGTTCACACTTGAATTTACCGACCGTGAAGACGGATATCCAGGACTTCAAAACGAGTATGGTCTTGATTTCCCATCCGTCGTCTCGATGGAGCAAAAATTGCGCTATCGAGCCATTTCTCGAGGAGATGTCAATTTAGTAGACGCATATGCAACGGATCCTGATATTGCTGAGAACGATCTTGTCGTTCTAGAAGACGATCGACAATTCTTCCCGCCTTACCAAGGGGCACCGCTCCTGAAGGAAGAGACGCTTGAAGAGTATCCAGAAATTGAGGATGCGCTCAATCAGCTCGCAGGTAAAATCACAGACGAACAAATGTCTGAATTGAACCGTCGTGTCGCGTACGGAAATGAACGCGCCTATGATGTAGCGAAAGACTTCTTAGAACAGGAAGGGTTATTATGAGAGCATTGATTATTTCGAATCCGAAGTCTGGTACGAGCGAAACGATGCTCGGGGAAGTCCTCGGAACGATTGAATCGCTCTATGAAGAAATCATCATCAAGAAGACAAGAGAAATCGGGGACGCACTTCGATTTGCAAAAGAAAGTGGATTGTTCGACCATCTGATTGTCATCGGGGGAGACGGTACACTCAATGAAGTAGTCAATGGGTTGATGACGTTAGAGCTTGAGGAGCGACCGACAGTAGGGATCATTCCTGCAGGGACGTGTAATGACTTCGCACGAGCGCTTGAACTTCCCATTCAACCAACACAAGCCGCGAGCATCATCAAATCGAACCATGAGCAACATGTGGACGTGATTCAAGTAGATGAGATGTATGCCCTCAATTTCGTTGGAGTCGGATTGATTGCAGATACGTCACGCCAAATCGACCCGGATGAGAAAGAATCTTTAGGTTCAATCGGCTACTTTCTTGCAACTATCCGCCAATTTCGTGAAGCTGACCCATTTCAGATTCGGTTACGTCGAGGAGATGAACTTCTTTACGAAGGAGACGTCAGCTTCTTATATGTAGGGAACGGGAGTTATCTCGGAACCGTACCGACGAAATTGGAGACGCAATCGTTTTCGGATGGCATGTTAGAAGTCGTTCACAGTTCGTCTATTGGATTTCCGATGATCCGACAATTGTTAGCCCAACAGCTCGGTCTCGATCAAAAGTCAGAGGAGTGGAATCACTTTCAAACTTCACATGTTGAAGTTGAATTGAATGAGCCACAAGTCATCGATATCGACGGTGAACATTTCGAAACGGATCACTTATCAATCCAGATTCGAGAGCAGGCACTCACGTTTTTAACGCCATAAAGCATCAACAGAGAAAAGTATTCAGACTTTTCTCTGTTTTTATGTTGTCCTGACCCTTGAACCGTGTTAGTATTTCACTATTATTATGAAAATGAAATGAAAAACAGGAAGTAGGGGTAATCATGGCGCAAAACTCATTCGCCTCAAAAATTGGATTCATTCTAGCTGCCGCAGGGTCGGCAATCGGTTTAGGTGCGATATGGAAATTTCCATATGTCACTGGAACTAGTGGGGGCGGTGCCTTTTTACTCATGTTTTTGGCGTTCACATTATTACTTGGTCTGCCATTATTGATTGGTGAATTCATTGTTGGACGTTCAACTCAAAAGACGGCACTTCTTGCCTTCAAACAATTAGGGCATGGTCGTTGGAGCATTATCGGTTATTTAGGAGTCATCGCATGTTTCTTGTTGCTTTCCTTCTATAGTGTTATTGGAGGATGGGTCCTCATTTATATCGGTCTCGGTTTGAGTGGGACGTTAACTGGTCGTACAGCTGACGAGTTCGGAGATGTATTCGGAAATGTTGTGTCGACACCTGGCATCGCGGTACTCGGACAATTCTTATTCTTGTTAATCACGCTTTTGATTGTCTTACGCGGGGTCGAAGCTGGGATTGAACGGATGAGCAAGATTTTAATGCCACTCTTATTCATCAGCTTCATTGTACTCGTCGTCCGTTCTTTGACACTCGACGGAGCGATGGAAGGGGTTCGCTTCTTCTTACAACCTGACTTCTCTGCACTAACGGGTGAATCGGTACTATTTGCACTAGGACAAGCCTTCTTCTCCTTATCGTTAGGGGTAGCGGCGATGTTGACATATGCGTCTTACATTAAGACGAAAGGTACGTTGAATCGTTCTGCGAACATGATTGTTCTATTGAACATCACGGTTTCACTCTTAGCTGGACTTGCCATTTTCCCGGCAGTCTTTGCATCAGGACTTGATCCGGCTGAAGGTCCGGCGTTACTGTTCGTTGTATTACCAGCTGTCTTTAACCAAGTACCACTTGGCGGGTTCTTTATGGTGTTGTTCTTCCTCTTATTCGCGTTCGCATCGATCACGTCGTCAATCGCGATGTTAGAAGTTGTTGTCGCGGGTGTGACAGATCGGTTGAACGAAAAGAAATCGACTTGGACGAAGAAGCAAGTAACCGTAACGGCAGCCATTCTCGTGTTCGTCGTAGGCGTTCCATCTGCATTGTCATTCGGACTATTGAGTGATTTACAGATTTGGAATGGGCGTACGTTCTTCGATACAATGGATTACCTCGTCAGCTATATTTTGATGCCGGTCGGGGCGCTCTTGACATCGATTTTTGTCGGATATGTCGTCGATCAACGTATTTTGAAAGATGAGATTCAAACGTCAGAACCGGGTAAGAAGCTTTATCCGATCTGGCATGCGCTCATTCGCTACGTCATTCCTGTGACAGTAGCCATTGTTATGGTATCAACGTGGGTTACAACACTTACAGCACAATAACCGAAACCGTAGGCTCTCAGAGTCTACGGTTTTTTTCATAGCACAACGGGAAAGAAGTCGATATAGGTACTCGTTTTTACACCTGTGGACGGAGGGAACAACGAATTTTATTATGCTAAAATGATAGGGATGACGAAACTTTTTTTGATAGGTTTCGTAATGTACAATAGAAGTAACATGAGATGAGGTGAAAAGAATGAAAACATGGATGAAATGGGCCCTGACAGGGGCAGTCATATACTTTGCCATCAACGTATTCGATTTCTCCTGGTTATTCATTATAGTAGGGGCGCTCGTCTTGAATGAAGTTTGGTCGACGAACAAGCGCAAAAACCGTCAACGAACACCGACAATGGTCGCGAAGCGTGCCAAGAAAAAACTGTTGCTCGATGAGGACGAACCTTTCTCAGGTTCAAGAATCCTCAAGCCGATTGAGGAACCCGTCCCGGCGCGTCAATTCGAGGCGACGGACGATTTAGAACTTCAATTTTTGCAACGGACGATTGAACAAGGATATGAGAAGCTACAACAGATTGACCGCGTCCTTCCTGAAATCAAAGATGTGGAGGTAAGGCGTGAGATGAAAGCTGTCTCTAAAGAAGCACACGAATTGTTCGAAGAACTTTTCGAAAATCCACAAGACGCAAAACATGTTCGAGACTTGTTCACATTCTACTTAGATTCCCTCGTCTCGGTCGTCTTGAAATTTAAAGAACTTGAAGGAAAACGAGTCGTCATTCAAGAAGAGACTCGAGAGCAATTAATCACGAATATGCGACTAATTGTCGATAAATTTAAAGAACAACGCGGACGTCTTCTTGAAGATGACGCCGTAGACTTTGAACGCGAACTGATCATGATGGAGCGAGTCTTATCTGATCAGCCGGAAGGGAGAAAGAAACATGACTTCATCGAATGAAACGAACTGGCAGTCATGGCCGGAAGAAGAGCTGACATCTGATACAAAAACGAAAACAGAAACAGAGGGGTTTAGCGACCCATCTGTGGAATGGTCATCTGTTTCACAACCTCACGAAGTACCTGCCATCCAAGCCAAGCCAGACGTGCCTCAAGAGCACCGTGAGCGAATTACACGATTGGCGGAGTCGATTGATATTAAAAAGACAGATTCGGTCATGTTGTTTGGCTCGAACGTTCAACGTGAACTTTCACAATTCTCTGACCAAATTCTGACGGAAGTTCGAATGAAAGATGGTGGGGATGCGGGGAAACTCTTGTCTGACTTAATGCAGAACGTCCGAAAGATGGACCCGGACATGCTTCAACCGGAGAAAAAGAGTTTTATGGACAACATCCCGCTCATCGGTCGTGCAAAGAAGAAAGCCGAAAACTATAAGCTTCAATTCGAAAAAATGAACGTCTATTTGGAAGAGGTCATCCATAACCTTGATCGTGCGAAGTTCGGTCTGATGAAAGACATCACCATGCTCGATCAAATGTATGATAAGAATAAGCGGTATTTCGAAGAGTTGAACGTCTATATCGCTGCGGGTGAAACGAAACTTGATCATGTACGTGAACATGAAATCGCGCCACTTCGTCAAGAAGTCGAAATTTCAAAAGATCAGTCTAAACTTCAACAGTTGAACGATATGATTCAATTGGCAGATCGGTTTGAGAAGAAGCTACACGATTTGAAATTGAGCCGTACCATCAGCCTACAAATGGCGCCACAAATCCGAGTCATCCAACAGAACAACCAAATCCTCGCTGAGAAAATCGAGTCAGCGGTCGTCAATACGATTCCGCTTTGGAAGAACCAAGTCGTTCTCGCGCTTAGTTTGACGCGTCAGAAAACGGCACTTCGCATGCAACAGGACGTGACGAAGACGACCAATCAGTTGCTTGAGCAGAACTCGAAGATGCTCAAAGACTCTTCGATTGAAATCGCTCAAGAAAATGAAAAAGGGATTGTCTCTGTGGAATCCCTTAAAGTCGCCCACGAGAATTTACTCTCGACACTCGATGAAACATTACGCATTCAACAAGAAGGAAAACAAAAGCGTCGTGACGCCGAACGTGAACTCGACCGGATGGAGCATGAGCTCAAAGAGAAAGTCATTGAGATTGCCTCAAAAAATAAAGAACTGCCAAAAGATACAGGATATTAAGAAGGGAAGTCTGAGCAATCAGACTTTCCTTTTCTACGAGGAGGGGCTTACATGGAGAAACAACGTTTGTGGGACGAGACGTGGCTATTGTTCGCCGATATGATGGCAGAACGACATTCGAAATGTGCATCGAAAAGTGTTGCCTGTGTCATCGTCAAAGATGAAAAACCGATTTCAATTGGTCTAAATGGTACACCTTCCGGTCATACGAACTGCAATGAGATTTATATCAAGCAAGAAGACGGCTTCTACAAGCATGCTGACTATGTTTCATCATCGGATCTCGATATGATCAATGAGCCCGCTCGGCTTATTCGGGACGGTGTGACATATATCAAATGTACAGACCCGTATGATCATCATCACTGGTCGAAACAACATGAGATTCATGCCGAAATCAATGCGATTGGAAAATTGGCTGCCGATTCGACGAATGCGTTTGGTGCGACAGCCTACGTCACCCATTCACCGTGTCATGCTTGCTCTCTTGCTCTGATTGCAGCGCGCGTCGCCCGCGTCGTCTATGCGGTCGGATATGAGCATGGTGATGGATTAGAATTAATGCGTGAGAGTGGGATCGAAGTGTTACATATGCCACTTGAAAAAATGTACAAAAATACATTGTAAACGTTTTCATTAGATGATATATTATTAATGTACTGCCAATGGTGTTTTACTCTTCCATTATTCGCCCCTCTTCGGAGGGGCCTTTTTTGTTGTTCAAAATGAAGTGAGACAAACTTTACACATAATGTTCAATATTTCACAATATACTCTTTGAAATCTCTTATATAATAAAAGTAGATTCAGGAGAGGGGAATTTGTTCATGGAAAAACACGTTCGCTTTACAGATGGTGCATATGAAGTAGAAGCGTTAATCACACTTGAAGAAGTATGGGAAGATAAATTTGCGATTGGCATGCATCAGGAATTGGCAGTCAAATCGTTGACCATTAATGGAAATGAAGTTTCTGAGATTAAGCATGTCCGTGCACTTCTTCGTTACTATCCGACACTCGGGGTGTCAGGCATTTTGTTAGCACTAGATAAGGCGGCCGCTGAAATTGTCGCATTATCAAAAGATCAGGATCCTGCCCTTCAATATGTTGAACTTGTAGCCCTCCAAATGGATGAGGCAGCGACAAACGATTTGAAAACGTTATACGCAGCGATGTGATTTCAATTGGGTGAACCATTTCACCCAATTTTTTGTTGCATCTATTCTTCGTTATGGTATGATATTTACAGATGAAGAAATGGAACGCCATATCGTTGTCAACCATAAGCATGGGGATCTAGATAGCTAGATCGCTGTCAAAAAGCCACGTTCATAGGAACGTGGCTTTTTTTTGTGCAATGATGTCGAATCCAGCAGCTACATCTTTAGCGAGGTGAGCATCTGATCCTAACGTGAAAGGGATGTTCAATTGGCTCGCATCTTTGGCGAGTCCTGCGACGTATGGCTCACCACAATCAGGTTTTCTAAGTCCGGCGGTATTAAAATCGAGGCCGAATCCTCTGCCGGCAATTGCTCGCAAGAGACGTTCTTCCTCTTGTCTGACTGCTGAACGATCCCAGTCATAATTTTTTTGATATTTGATTGGTAAGTCGATGTGTCCAATCCGAGCGACTTGAATCGTTTCCCATGGAAAGCTAAGACTACGTTCAATCGAGTCATAATAAGCTTTCATCACGTTTTCAAATGAACCGAGCGCTTGAACGAGGTCGTCAAACGTTTCAGCAGAATAATCTATCGGCATATATACACCATCTACCAATAAAAAGTGTTGGGACAAGATGACTTCATCAAGAAGGGGAGCATATGGTTTTAACAAAGCAATCGTCTCTTCTTCTAGATGTGGTAACAAGTCGACTTCTAGTCCTACATTAATGTCAATGACCTCTTGATACTGACTTTTCATCTGATGCAACGTATTTAGGTAGTCAGGAAGGAGGTCGATCGACATCGCGGAGTCTTGATTCGGTACCGGGTCGATAAATGCCTGTGGGAACGGTGCGTGTTCTGTGAACGTCATCGTTTGCAGGTTTTTTTCAATCCCGACTTGAATATAGTGTTCAATCGGGTCTTTTGTACCGTGTGGACAATATGGGGTATGCACATGACCATCATGGGTAAAGTTAAACATCTGTTACACGTCCTTTTCAGTTCAATTGGTTGACAGGTGTTTCTCTGTTTGATAAATTTAACACACTACTTTAGTTTGGTAAAGTGATAATAAGATAAAGGGTGGTTATCATGATTTGGTCAAATTCGAAAGGTTCAATTCCAGAAGGATGGTATGAACTACAATCAGGAGATGTCATTCGACCAAAGCGGTGGATGCTGTCATTTTTAGAAAAGGCAGAGGCGAGCGGTTATGCCGTCATCGACCCGCCGTTACTCGAATACTATTCGCACTATCAAAATTTGGCGCTCTTTGATGAGTCGGCCTATTATCGTTTATTCGGGAATGACGGGGAACTCCTCGTCATGCGCCCTGACTATACATTGCAAATCGCAAGAAAGTTAGCAGACGGTCATGAACCGATGCGTGTCGCGTACGCCGGAGCCGTCTACCGTCGGACGATCAAACATTCCGGTCAACCACATGAACGACAACAGCTCGGACTCGAGTGGGTCGACGGGGAAATGAAGGACAGTCATCTTATCGAATCATTTCTCGATATGACGGAAGGAGTCCTGCCTACTGAGCGTTTGACAATCAAAATCGGATCAGCCGCTGTCATCTCGCTCATTGCGAAAGAGACGGGCATTCAAGAACGGACATTCCGAAAAATCTTAGCACTTCGAAATTTAGAATCGTTACGTGAGTTAGCAGAGACATATCGCTATCCATTGATTGCGAAGCTACCATTTTTAATTGGGAATTCAGCGCTCGAAGAATTACGGGCTGAGGCACCAGAGTCTCTAAACGATGCCATCGATGAAGTCGATGAGGCCGTACAACATTTGCGTGCAATCGGTCTAGACGTATCGTACGATTTCGGTCAAACGGGAGATTTCGATTACTATTCAGGTTTGACCGTGACGGGAAGTGTAGAAGGAAAGCGTGTCCTTTCAGGGGGACGATACGATTCCCTATATGGTCATTTCGGACACTCAAGACGAGCGTTCGGCATGTCACTCGATTTAGAACAGTTAGATGAGGTGATCAAATGAAGGTAGCGGTCGCGAAAGGACGAATCGAAAAAGCAGCTCGTCAATTTTTTGTCGAACGTGATTTACCCGTTTGGCCAGAGAAGCGGGGACGTGAACTCACAGTAAAAGCAGGAGATCATGAATTTATTTTCGTCAAAGGGGACGACGTCTATAAATATGTGATGCACGGAGCGGCTGATGTCGGAATTGTTGGTGGAGATATTTTACGAGAGAAAACGCCAGGTGTACTTGAAGTCGTCGACTTACCGTTTGGACGCTGTCGGATGGCCGTATGTGGTCCGAAAGTTCGACGTAATGGCACAAAGAAATTAAAAGTGGCGAGTAAATATCCGAACATCGCCATCTCACACTTCGCGTCAAAGCGACAAAACGTAGAAGTCATCGCTTTAAATGGGTCTGTGGAGCTCGCTCCGTTAACAGGACTAGCGGATTGCATCGTCGACATCGTCGAGACAGGTGCGACGTTAGCAGCGAATGACTTAGAGGAATATGAAACGATTTTTTCAATCAATGCAAAATTCATCACGAGCGAAACAGCTTTGGCAGAGCAGCCTGACGAATTAAAGGCATGGATTCGAAAGCTGAGTCAGGAGGAGAATGCATGAGTACAGAAACGAATCGATCACGGCGAGAAGCTTGGGCGGAAGCGGTCAAACCAATCGTAGAAGCGGTTGAGGCACGCGGAGATGAAGCACTCCTTGAATGGACGCGTAAATTCGATGGGGTCGACCAAATCGAGTCTGTCGATTTGTCTCGCTTTACCCCGCCGGCAGCGTATGCTGAACTGACGGAAGCGTTGACCTTAGCGGCAGAACGGATTCGCGCCTTCCACGCGCATCAAGTACGTCAAGATGATGTGTTCGAAGATAAGATGTTCCGACTCGGAAGACGTTATATGCCGCTCGATTCGGTCGGTGTCTACGTACCAGGTGGGACAGCCGTCTATCCGTCGAGCGTCCTGATGAATATCATTCCGGCGAAAGTGACCGGTGTCAAACGAGTCGTCATGGTCACCCCACCAAAAGCAGATGGGATCGACATTTCCCTCTTGATCGCAGCAAAAATCGCAGGGGCAGATGAGTGTTTTCTAGTCGGAGGCGCGCAAGCCGTTGCCGCACTCGCATATGGGACAGAAACGATTCGTCCGGTTGATAAAATTGTAGGACCCGGAAATGCGTATGTCGCGACGGCGAAGGCGCTCGTCTCGCACATCGTCGGCATCGACTCTGTAGCCGGACCGTCCGAAGTGTTGATCATTGCCGATGAAACGGCAAATCCGAAGTGGGTCGCGGCGGATCTTCTCGCACAAGCAGAACATGACGTAGAGGCGACGGCTATCGCACTCGTCACGACAGAAACGCTTCGTGAAGAAGTCGAACAAGAACTTGAGCGTCAACTTTCGCTCTTACCACGACAAGAGATCGCTAGGGAATCATTGAAACGTGGCGGAGTCATCGTTCGATCACTAGAAGATGCCATCGAGTACGCGAACACGATGGCTGCGGAGCACGTCCAGTTGGCCGTCAAAAATCCTGAAACGTTGATGGGTGCGATACGTCACGGTGGGTCGTTCTTCCTCGGTCACGAGGCGGCGGAAGCGTTCGGGGATTATATCGCTGGACCGAACCATGTCCTTCCGACAAGTGGGACGGCGCGATTCTCGAGCGGATTGTCCGTCGATGACTTTTATCGCCGTCAGACGTTCCTTGAAATGACAGAGCTTGATGAGGCGATCACAAAGGCTGCGATTCGAATCGCCAAACAAGAACAATTAGAAGGACATGCCCGTGCGATGGCTGTTCGGATGGAGGACGTATGAGACGAAATTATCAGAACATCCCGCGATATGTGCCCCATGCCGTATCAGGGTACGCGCTCAATCAAAATGAAAGTCAATATCCGTTACCAGAGCGGCTTGAACGGGCTATTCGAGACGTTTCACTCGAGGCGCTCAGCCGTTATCCGGTCGAAGAATTGCTTGCTTTAAAAGCGAGTTATGCGAACTATGCGGGAGTCGAGACGACTCAACTGATGGTCGGAAGTGGAAGCGATGAGCTGTTGGCCATTCTGAGTCAGGCCATTTTAGATACGGAAGACCATGTGGTCGCACCGGCTCCAGACTTCTCGATGTATGGCATATACACACAGATTGCGAGAGGGCACTACATGCAACCGGATAAGCATGGATTGAGTTACGATGCGCTAACCGAACTCATTCAAACGAATGAGCCGAAGCTCGTTCTGATTTCGAATCCAAATAACCCAACCGGTAAGATGTGGACACTTGAAGAATTGTCGGACATTGCGACACGTGTCCCTTATCTCGTTGTGGATGAAGCCTATATCGATTTCACGATGGAGGATTCATTTGTGTCTCGCTTGAACGCACATCCGAACGTCATCATTTTACGGACGTTATCAAAAGCGTTCGGTCTTGCGAACCTTCGAATTGGATTCATGATTGCGTCAGAAGAGATCATCGAACAGATCGACCGGTTCCGTTCACCGTTCAATGTGAGTGGACTCAGTGCCGCGGTCGCCAACGTTGTATTGCGTGATGAGACGTATATCCAAGAGTCGATTCAGTTCCATACGGCGCAACGTGAGAAATTAACTGAGTTGTTACGACCGATCGGTGAGATTTTACCGAGTCGTGCCAACTTTATCTATGTCAAAACCGATGACAGTGAAGGGTGGGCATCCCGCTTCCTTGAAAAAGGCGTCCATGTACGTGCGTTTCCGGATGGATTACGTGTCAGTGCAGGGACAGATGAGGCGTATGCCTATATCCGACAAACGATTGAAGAGGTGAATTCTGTTGAGAACAGCTGAACTAAAGCGTGAGACGAAAGAGACAAAAATTGAGATTCGAGTCAATCTAGATGGAACAGGAGAAAGCACCATCCAAACAGGAGTCGGCTTTTTTGACCACATGTTGACGTTACTTGCCTTTCACAGTCAGATGGACTTAGAGGTGAAAGTCGAAGGTGATACATGGGTCGATGCCCACCATACAGTGGAAGATGTGGGGATTGCACTCGGTCAACTCATTGCGAAGTCTCTCGGAGACAAAGTCGGGATTCGCCGCTATGGAACGAGTTATATGCCGATGGACGAGACGTTAGCGCGAGCGGTCGTCGATGTGTCAGGACGTCCCTTCCTTGTCTATCAGGCGGATATCCGCAATCCGAAGCTTGGGGATTTTGATACCGAGCTCGCTGAGGAATTCTTCCGAGCGGTTGCCATGAACGGTCGACTCACGCTTCACCTTGCGGTCCTGTATGGATCGAACTCACACCACATGATTGAAGGGTTGTTCAAAGCGTTCGGACGAGCACTTGCTGAGGCGGTCTCGAGCGATGGGACGGATCGTCTCCCTTCTACGAAAGGATGGATTGAAGGATGAAAGTAGCGGTCATCGATTATGGAATGGGTAACGTATTCAACGTCGAACGTGCGTTGCAGGCCATAGGTTGCTACGTCGTGATTACGAATGATGCAAGCCAAATTGAAGAAGCGGACGCCATTTTACTTCCTGGGGTCGGTGCTTTCCCGCAAGCGATGCAATCACTCGAACAGACGGGGCTCATCCCGCTATTACAAAAGATGGCGACGGAAAAGCCGTTTTTAGGGATCTGTCTTGGGATGCAGCTCTTGTTTGATTCGAGCACGGAAGGCATGCCGACGAAAGGTCTCGGGTTGATTCCGGGAACGGTTGAGCGAATGCGCGCGAAGCGTCTTCCACACGTTGGATGGAACTCGATTCTTCGCGATGAGGACGTCTACTTTGTTCACTCTTATCACGCCGTGACGGACGATGCCTATATTGTGGCGGAAGCAGATTATATGGGAGAGCGTGTTCCCGCGATTGTTCAAAAAGGACTCGTCACGGGCATGCAGTTTCACCCGGAAAAAAGTGGGGCGTTCGGTCTCAGTTTACTTCAAGAATGGAAGGAGGCGGTCGAGCGTGAAATTACTACCCGCCATTGATTTAATTGGAGGCAAAATCGTCCGTTTGACGGAAGGCGATTTTTCGACGGAAGAACAATACGGTGACCCGTATGAATTATTGAAAGCGTGGCAAGGAAAAGTCCCGATGATTCACTTGATCGACTTAGAAGGGGCTAAGGCAGGCGAACCACGTCACTTAGATGTCGTCCGTTATGCGAAGTCTCTTGGTTTTCACGTACAGACGGGTGGTGGAATTCGTTCAGAAGCCTCACTCGATGCGGTCATGGAAACCGGGGCGGACCGTGTTCTTTTAGGGACAAAGGCATTTACGGATCCTGATTTTTTAGACAAGGCGATTGAAAAGTATGGCAAACGAATTGCTGTGGCACTCGATGCATATGACGGAAAGGTCGCCATCAACGGATGGCAGGAAGCGACAAAGCTCGATGACATCTCGGTTGCTCAAGATCTCGTCAAACGAGGGATTGAGACGATTCTGTATACGGACATCGGATCTGACGGAAAACTGAATGGTCCGAACGTTGCGCGCATGAAGGCGCTACGCCAAATCGTCAACATCACACTCATTGCCTCAGGCGGTGTGACGACCGAAGAGGACGTGAAGGAACTAAAAATGGCTAAGATTGATGAGGCCGTCGTTGGGAAAGCACTTCTGTCCGGTAAAGTAAGTATCGATGAACTGATTGAATGGGAGGCGCGTTATGCTTAAACGCAGAATTATTCCATGTCTCGATGTGAAGGAAGGCCGTGTCGTCAAAGGGATTGAATTCGTTCAACTACGAGACATCGGTGACCCGGTCGAAATCGCGAAGTATTATGATGAGTCCGGAGCCGATGAACTCGTCTTTCTCGACATCACGGCAAGTACGGAACGCCGCCAGACGATGCTTGATGTCGTCAGTGCAGTGGCACGGAAAGTATTTATCCCGTTGACGGTCGGTGGAGGGATTCGTTCACTTGATGACATCTCGTCATTATTAAAAGCAGGTGCAGATAAAGTATCGTTGAACACGCTCGCTGTCGAATCCCCAAGCCTTATTCGAGAAGCGGCCGATCGTTTCGGGTCACAATGTATCGTCGTTGCAATCGACGTGAAATTTGAAGACGGGGAATACTTTGTGTACACATATGGCGGTAAACAGAAGACAGAACTATTAGCGGTCGAATGGGCGAAACAAGTGGCCGCACTCGGGGCGGGTGAACTTCTTGTCACGTCCATGAACCAAGACGGAAAGCAAAGCGGATATGACCTTGCGATTTTAGAACGACTTCGCGAAGTCGTCGACATTCCGATTATCGCCTCAGGTGGGGCGGGGAATGCCGAGCACGTTGTCGAAGCGCTCGAGAAGGTCGATGCCGCACTACTTGCCTCCATCTTACATGACCGAAAAACGACAGTAGAAGAGGTGAAGCACGTATGCACGAGTCACAACTTGCCGATGCGGTTCGTTTCGACGAAAATGGATTGATTCCCGCCATCATCGTCTCAGAAGAAGACGGGGCCGTTCTCATGCTCGGATATATGAACGATGAGGCCATGCATCAAACGCTACGTGAGCGGGTCGTGACGTTCTGGTCTCGTTCAAAAGGTAGGCTATGGATGAAAGGGGAGACGAGCGGCAACACACTTGACGTCGTCAGTATCCACGTCGACTGTGACCAGGATGCGCTTCTCGTTCGTGTCCATGCGAACGGTCCGACGTGTCATACCGGTAATCGAAGCTGTTTCTTTACGGAGGTGAACGTATGATTCATGAATTGGAGCAATTGATTCAATCAAGAAAAAATGAACCAAAGGAAGGTTCATATACAACGTATTTGTTTGAACAAGGCGTTGAAAAAATTGCGAAGAAGTTCGGTGAAGAATCGTTCGAGGTCGTGATTGCCGCAATGACGGACGAAGATTTGGTCGAAGAATCGGCCGACCTTCTGTATCACCTGCTCGTCTTATTGGCGGCTAAAGGTGTGCGCTTTGAAGATGTAGAAGCGTTACTTGCTAAACGTCACGGCACGACGACGCCTGCGAAGCCTCGTCGAGACGTCACGGAATGGTAAAGCAAAAGGAAGGAGCGCGTCTCCTTCCTTTTTTGTGTCAACGATTGACCGAGGCAGCCATGCGAATGTATGTATGACGTCGCCCGCGAATGGCAATTGAAAGTGCCTGAATGTTCTCTGGTACGGCAATCCCAGACAATCCGGCGTCACCGATATGAACGATATCTGCGCCCCCGCGCTTTGAAGAGAGTGCGATTTCGCGAACAGTCGCCACATCGGCCCCTTCTTGAGATGTCCCGATTGCGGCTAACGTGAGTGCTCCGAGTGCTTGCAGTTCTTGTACGAGTTCGTGGAATGCCTCTTCACGGACACCCGGAACGGTTCCTGGAGCCGGTAGAAGAATGATGTCTGCCCCTGCTTCAACGAAGCGGATGTATGCGTCGCGATCTAACACGCTGCCGACACCGGCCTGGTGCATCTTTCCGGCAATGATGACCCCAGCGAATTCACGACGCCCTCGGATAATCGCTTGTTCGATTGCTTCATTCGTAACCCCGGTATTCGGGTTGCCTGTCAGACAAACGAAATCGATCCCGAGCTCAGACGCTTTTTGGAACGCTTCGACTGAAGCGAGTCTGCCTCGTTTCACTTCATTCATCTCAGACGATTTCTCTGAAAAGTCGACAGGTTCTAAATTGACTCCAATTGGTAATCCAATCAGTCTTTTTAGTTCTAAAATCGGATGGTCGCTCATCTCATCACCTGGTAAATCGCCGAACAGCGCATGACTTTCAAGTCCTTTAATGTAAGGATGAAACACATCTAACATGTTCAATAAAATCAAGTCTGCACCGAACGCTCTTGCCAGTTCTGCATTCGTGACTTCTGGGTAGAGCGGTTGAACCGTCGGGATGACCTCCGCCATGACCGTTCGTCCTTCTGCTTTTCGAATCGACCCGACTAAATCTTGACGATTAAACGTGATAAAATCACTTGCCCGACACTCTAAAATACGTTTCATCACATCTTCCTCCTTCTGCTCATCCTTGTCTCTATTCCCTAAATGATTTGAAAATCCTCTATACTGAGTGTAAGGAGGGATCATGATGACGGAAAAAGAGAAGATGATTCGTGGTGAATTATATTTAGCTGGTGATGAGACGCTCGTTAAAGATCGGAAGCATGCCCGGCGATTGACCGAGCGATTCAATCGTTCCGGGATTGATGATTTGACTGAACGGAAAGAAATTCTTAGTGAGTTACTTGGTTCGACGAAAGAGTCGTATTACATCGAACCGAACTTCAAATGTGATTACGGGTACAATATACACTTGGGTGAACGATTCTATGCGAATTTTGACTGTGTCTTTCTAGACATCTGTCCCATCACTTTCGGGGATGACTGTATGCTTGCACCAGGTGTACATATCTATACAGCGACACATCCGATTGATCCGATTGAGCGCATTTCTGGGTATGAGTTTGGAAAACCTGTGACAATCGGGAACCGAGTATGGATCGGTGGAGGGGCCATCATCAATCCGGGTGTGACGATTGGAGATGAGGCAGTTATCGCATCTGGTGCAGTCGTCACAAAAGATGTGCCACCACGAACGGTTGTCGGAGGAAATCCGGCGCGCGTGATCAAAACAATCGACTGAGAAAAACTCCTGAACATGAGGTTCAGGAGTTTTTTACGTGACTTGTTTCTATAAAATGCTGAATTGCTGTATGTGCAAGCTGAAGTGCTGCTTCGTTACCGATGGTCACTCGAATGCCCGTCGGTTGTTTCGACGTGTGTACGTTCAATGCGGTCAAATGCGTCCATACCGCTTCAGGTTGCTCGAGTTCGATGTACAAAAAGTTTGTCGAGGCAGGTAGGACATGACCAATTGAATTAAATGCGGATGCCCACTTTTGACGCATCTCGTCATGCCATTCGATTGTTTCTTGAAGATAAGTCGCATCTTTTAAGAAGATGTTGCAAATCTTTGCACTCACCCCGCTAATGTTGAACGGTGGGATGAATTGACGGAAATAGTGTGCGAGTTCGTTGTTTGTCACCATGAATCCGATTCGTACGTTTGCCAATCCAAACGCTTTTGACATCGTGCGAAGCACGATGAGATTCGGATGGTTTGCAATGAACGGGATCATGCTGCCATCCGGTGTGAAGTCCATATACGCCTCGTCCACCACGAGGTACGGAACGAGTGAGGCGAGGTGCGTCAATTCTGCTACAGTCCATAGTTTCCCGGTTGGATTGTTGGGGTTCGAGAGAAGAAGAAGCTTCGGATGATGCGTCTCGATTGCCTCTACAATTGCCTCATATGATAAATCAACGGCTTGAACATGTTGCCCGTGGGCGATGGTCGTAAAGATGGGATACATCGAAAAGTCAGGTGCCGGGGACAAGACGATGTCATTTGGTGCGAGCAATGCTTGCGTCACGACATGAATCATCTCATCACTCCCACAACCAACGAGCAGTTGCTCAGGTGTCACACCGACGTACGCAGCGTAGCGTTCGAACAATTCATTGATCGGTTCGACCGGATATTCGTGTAAGTCATGATACGTCAACGAATCAAGCTGGCTCTTGATTCGGTCAGGTAACGGGAACTGACTTTCATTTTGATTTAACCGATGTCCCGTCGGATAAACGACGGGATAGATCGGCAGCTTGACTTGTCTCATTCAGTCGGCTCCATCGAGAACCATTTTTTCACCAATTCATCGATGTCGCCCGACTCCATCATCTTGTTCAATTCTTCGTTGAACTGGTCGCGTAACTCATCATCTAATTTGAAGGCAGCAGCTGATCCTTTTTCGCCATCCTCTTTTAAAGCGAATGTATAGAAGCTGTCGTCTTGATCGAGATACTTTTGTGCGACCGTGTCTTCGATGACCATTGCATCGATTCGACCTGTATTCAACTCTTGAACGATTTCAGGGATCTTGTTCAACGATACGAGTTCAGCGTCAGGCGCTTGTTCTTTTGCGATGTTTTCTTGAATCGAAGCCGTTTGGACACCGATTTTCTTACCAGACAAATCTTCGATTGCCTGAAGCGACTCATCTTTTGTCATGATCAAGTTTGTCGCGGAAAGATAGATGTCTGAGAAGTCTGCGTTCTCTTTACGCTCTTCTGTTGGTGTCATCCCTGCCATGACAAAGTCGACACGCCCGCTGTTCAAGGCCCCGAGTAAGCTACCGAAGTCCATGTCTTCAATCTTCAATTCGTAACCGAGACGTTCTGTAATCGTCTCCGCGATTTCAATATCAAATCCGACAATCGCATCCCCGTTTGCCGTATCGACAAATTCATATGGGAAATAATCGGCGCTCGTCCCCATGACGAGTGTTTTTTGCTCTGTCGCTTCACCTTCTGTTTCTTGACTACATGCACCGAGTAAAGCCGCGCTCAACATAAGTGTACCTGCTAATAACCATTTTTTCATATGTGTATAATGCCTCCCTGTTGTAGATGAGACTAAGTGTATATGTATAATTATTAATTGTAAAGCATAAAAATACAAAAAATACTAAAAAGAGAAACGCTTTTGAAATGAAAGCGTTTTAAATTGATTTCAAGTAGTTTCTGACTGCTCGTGACGATTTCAAATGAACCAAATTCGGTTGCTTTGGATGTTGTTGAATTTGTCGTAACAGTTGTGGCCGTTGAACGTTAGGAAAATTCCAAACCCATTTCAGAAATGCGAAATCGAGCTTTTCCTCACAGGATGTGCCCATGTCGGGCCGTGTCGTCCCACGGTAACGGGCAACTCGTTTGAGGACGCGATATACACAGACGATACGTGGAAGATCGATTAAAATAACGGTATCTGCTGCCTGCAGTCGTAAATCAAGCGTGTTCCTGAAGTTTCCGTCGATGATCCATTGATCTTTCTTCACGAGTTGCTGTTGAATATCGATTCGTTCCTCTCTCGGTGCCATCACCCATCCCGGTCTCCACATGAGAGCATCCAAATGATAAACATCAAGGTGTAATCGTTCCCCGAGTTGACGGGCGAGGGTGGATTTACCCGCACCACCAGAACCGATGATCATGATTCGTTTTATTTTGTGATGATGGTTATGCGGCAAGCTGCTCATTTATTCTTGTTCATCCTCCAATACAATCCATTTTTTCAATTGATCATCCTCTTCATAAATGACACGGACATCCATCTGTCCGATGACGAGGCGTTGTTCCGAACTGAACATGACGATCGGATAGTTCGTTGACACGGGTTTGTCCGTCTCGAAAATAGGGCTATGCGCCTGCATCGCGTAATACCCGTCCGACCTCGTGTTGGCAGCCCCTGCATCAATCTGTGTCACATGTTCAAATCCTCTCAGTCTGAGCACATAACTATAAGACGTTCTCGCTCCTTGCTCGAGACGCCATTCTTCGATGATGGCTGATTTGTCGTCCACCGATCGCTCTTCTAGCACTTTCTGTACCGTATACTCTTTTTCGTAAGGAATCATCTCCTGGATGCTGACGACGGTCATCGTCGCGAGCTTGAGCGATTCCTCGGAAGGTGGGGTAATCAGTATACCAATAAAGATGAGGATAGGAATCAATAAATAAACCATGACACGACTACGCATTTTCATCACCTTACCTTTTCAGACTGTAAACTATTTCTGCACAAGAGAATCAGTTCCCTTCAAAAGAACGCTGGAATCTCAAAAACCGATTCATTTCTTCAATTTTTTAAAGGAGCAGGTATGATACAGATAGGAGGGATGTACATGAAAATCGGGGTCATAGGTGGAGGTGTTGCGGGCTTGACGGCAGCTGCGCTCGCGCAACAAAAAGGGCATGACGTTATTGTTTTGGAAGCGTCGCGTGAATGGGGAGGGTGTGCCGGCAAGTTTCAACGGGGTGACTACTTGTTCCCGGCAGGAGCGACGCTCGGAATGGGATTTGAAAAAGGTGGAGTCCATCAGCGTGTCCTTGAGAAATTGGACGAATCGGTCGAGGTCACTTTATTGGATGAGGTGATGGACATTCATCTGCCTGACGTCACCCTCACTTACTATCGCGACCGAGAACGTCTGCTTGATGAGCTCAGTCATGCGTTCCCAGAGAACCACGAGGCAATCCATGCGTTTTATCGTGAAGTGTGGGGTGACTTTGAGAAGATTCGTCCGTTGTTTCAAGAGTTGCCGGCACTTCCGTTTCGCACGACATCGGATATGGTATACGCAATGAAGGGGTTCCGACCGAACCAACTTACCGCGCTCCTGAAACTCCAGCGGCCACTCGGTGACACGTTAGCTCGTCATGGACTAAACGGTACGATGTTTGAGCGATTTATCGATGGAGTCCTGCTCGATAGTTTGCAGACCGGTGCGAAAGAAGCGAGTCATTTACTCGGTGCAGTGGCGCTGTCGGTCTATCACGAAGGAGCGTACTATGTTGAAGGCGGCCTGTATCAATTGGCTCATGCGTTAGAGCGCGCCGTCCGAACGTTTGGTGGCGAGACGAAATTAGGGAGAGACGTCCAGTCCATCGAACGAGTGACGGATGGATGGCTCATCACCGATCGAAGAGGACGACTTGAACTGATCGATGTGATTGTTTCCGCCATCCCGATTGAGCGGACGAGCGAACTTCTCAAAGGACAGGAACAACGACGCTTCAAACGACAATATCGAAGACAGTTGAAACAGTCGCAATGGGGCACGTTCAGCCTCTACCTCGTCTTGCCTGAGGATGTCTGTCAACAGCAACCACTATTTCAACAAATCTATCACGAGCGATTACCGAGTGGGCATGCGTTCATATCCATGTCGGCGCCGGATGACGTGTTGCGCACAGAAAAACCGGAACGGACCATTACGGTATCCACACATATCGATTTATCAGAATGGCAGCATTGGAAAGACCGGGCGGCATATGAGAAACTAGAACAAGATTGGACCAATCGTCTCGTCGACGTCGTCGCAACTGCATTTCCCGATTGGGACCGTGAGTCGTCACTTCTCCTTCCTGGTGGACCAGGGGCATGGGTGAAGTATACGAAGCGTCCACATGGTGCAGTTGGGGGATATGCCCAGACACCAAGCCAGGCGTTGTTCCGTGCCGCAAGTTATCGCACTGACTTGCCGAACTTTTATGTATGCGGGGATACCGTATTTCCAGGGGCGGGGACGATTGGCGCAATGACGAGCGGGTTACATGTTGCCCGAGCACTCGGGGTGACGATTGATTAGGGGGATATTGATGAAGAAAAAAACATTTGATGAACTGACAACATTGGAATTGTATCGCTTACTGGCGCTACGGACTGAGATTTTCGTCGTCGAACAGAACTGTCCGTATCAAGAAATCGATGGAAAAGATGAACAAGCCATCCACTATTGGATCGAAGAAGATGGAGAGATTGTCTCTGCCCTTCGTGTTTTGACGGAAGCCTCTCCAGTCGCCGTCGGACGTGTCGTCACGAAAGCGACGCATCGAGGGAAAGGTCATTCTCGTAAGCTGATGGAAGCTGCAATTAAGGATTTTGGTCATGAGACGCTCTATCTTCAAGCTCAGACGTATGTGGAACCTTTTTATGCTTCGTTTGGCTTCAAACGGACGAGTGATGTGTATCAAGAAGATAGTATTCCACACGTCGATATGTTACGAGAATCAACGAATCCCGCTAGTACCGTTTCCGAATCGTTCATGTTAGAATGAGAAAGAACATTCACGTGCCTTTGAGCACGATTACATCATAGACATAAAGGGGTTTACAATGGTGACCGATCAACAAGTAATTGCAAAAGCAAGAGAATTGGCAGATGTATTAGCACAAACACCAGAAGTGGCGCGTTTCAAAGAAGCGGAAGCGAAAGTGAACGGAAGTGACCGCGTACAGACGTTGATTAAACGAATCAAATTCTTACAAAAAGAAGCCGTCAACTGTAAGCACTACGGCAAGACGGAAGCACTTGCGAAAGTCGAGCAGAAGATCGATAAGGCGATGGAAGAACTCGATTCAATTCCGGTCGTTCAAGCGTTTCAGGAAACACAAGTCGAAGTGAACGATTTGCTTCAATACGTGACGGTCACGCTCGCGAACTCCGTAACGGATCGCATCATCGAATCGACGGACGGAGACGTCCTTGCAGGGAAGACAGGGAGCGGCATGGCGGCTGAACAAGCACGCGGCGGCTGCGGATACTAAAACGACACAGCTGGCCGATGGTCAGCTGTTGTACTTTCTAGAGGTGAATTAACATGCAAGAAGTCCATCAGACACCAATGATGAAACAATATTTCTCCATCAAGGCAGACTATCCGGACGCCTTTTTATTCTATCGACTCGGTGACTTTTACGAGTTGTTTTTTGAAGATGCGCAAATTGTCGCGAAAGAGTTAGAGCTCACGCTCACTTCTAAAAATGGGAAACAGGCTGAGCATCCGATTCCAATGTGCGGCGTCCCACACCATTCCGCGGCAATCTACATCGAACAGTTGATCGAAAAAGGTTTTAACGTCGCCATCTGTGAACAGACGGAGGATCCGAAGGCAACGAAAGGGCTCGTGAAACGGGAAGTCATCCAAGTGATCACGCCAGGTACATACATGGCGTCACTCAGCGAAAAAGAGAACCGATATCTCGTCGCCATCTCAGACGTCGCGGGACGTTTTGGGATTGCTCGAGGTGACGTGACGACGGGGGAATCGTGGTTGACGACGCTCTCGTCAGAAGAGGCCGTCTTACGAGAAATCGAAGGATTGCTTCCGAACGAGGTCATCGTCGAAGACGAACGACTCGCTGACTTGTTACGACAGACTGGGATTCCTCTTTCGATTCAAGTGGACAAGCGGGATAGTCCACTCGCACAAGGTGCGAAAGACGAGGCGCAGCGCTCGGCATTTGAGTTGCTTTTCGCCTATTTGACGAAAACACAGAAACGTTCGCTCGATCACTTGCAACCAGCTGTCGCCTATGAGGTTGAACAGCATATGCAACTCGACGCCAATACGGCCCGAAATCTTGAACTGTTCCGTTCCGCTCGTTCGGGAGAACGGAAAGGGTCACTTCTCTCACTCCTTGATGAGACGACGACGGCGATGGGCGGCCGTTTGTTGAAGCGCTGGCTCGAACAGCCGCTCTATACAGAGCAAGGCATCAAAGAGCGACAGGACGCCGTGGAGAACTTAGTGGACGACTTCATGTTGCGCGATCAACTACAGGAAGAGTTGAAGCGAGTCTATGACATCGAACGCCTTGTCGCGAAAGTTGGGTACGGGACAGCGAATGCGCGAGATCTCGTCCAACTTCGCGACACGCTCGAGCGGATGCCTTCTGTCCGGTCACTCTTACAAACAGTGAAAGCGGATCGCTTGCAGCAAATCGAACAGAAGCTCGACTCGTTCGAGACGTTGAGTGAACAGCTCCGGACTGCCCTCGTCGACTCACCTCCGATCTCGACGAAAGAAGGCGGGATGATTCGTCACGGGTATTCAGAAGAGCTCGACGAACTACTAGAAGCGAAAGCGAACGGAAAATCGTGGATTGCCAACCTCGAACAACAGGAACGTATCGCGACCGGCATCAAGTCGTTAAAGGTCGGTTATAACCGCGTATTCGGTTACTACTTGGAAGTGACGAAAGCGAATGCGAAACTGCTCGAAGAAGGGCGTTATGAGCGGAAACAGACATTGACGAATGCGGAACGATACATTACGCCTGAGCTAAAAGAGAAGGAAGCCCTCATCTTGGGAGCGGAAGAGAAGAGCTGTACGCTCGAATATGACTTGTTTGTCGCACTTCGAGAAGAAGTGAAGACGTACACGAAGGCTCTTCAGCAATTGGCCCGTTCACTCAGTGAGTTGGATGTGCTCCTCGCCCTTGCCGTTGTAGCGGAAAGACGAGAATATGTACGCCCGAAAACTACATCGCACGTACAAATCGAACGCGGCCGTCACCCTGTCATTGAGACGGTCTTGCCGCGAGGTGAGTATGTCGCTAATGACTTGACACTTGACGACACACGTCAAATGTTACTCATCACCG
This sequence comes from Exiguobacterium sp. MMG028, assembly GCF_027947425.1. Taxonomy (NCBI): domain Bacteria; kingdom Bacillati; phylum Bacillota; class Bacilli; order Caryophanales; genus Exiguobacterium; species Exiguobacterium sp. MMG028. The sequence continues at coordinate 751,976 of NZ_JAQJIN010000001.1, read as the reverse complement.
GACCGAACATGTCCGGTAAATCGACGTATATGCGTCAGTTTGCGTTGATTGCGATCCTTCATCAAATCGGTTCATTCGTCCCGGCAGAAGCAGCGGAACTCCCGCTCTTTGACCGCATCTTTACACGGATCGGTGCGGCGGACGATTTGGTGAGCGGACAGTCGACGTTCATGGTCGAGATGACCGAGACGCGACAAGCCGTCACCGAGGCGACGAGCAATAGTCTGATTCTATTGGATGAGATTGGTCGGGGGACGTCGACGTATGACGGGATGGCACTTGCACAGGCGATTGTCGAGTATATTGCCTCAACAATCGGAGCGAAGACACTCTTCTCGACGCACTATCATGAACTGACGGTGCTCGAGGATTCGATTCCGACACTTGAGAATGTTCATGTTCGGGCGATTGAGCGGGATGGACGAGTCGTCTTCCTTCATGAAGTGCATCCAGGACGTGCGGATAAATCGTATGGGATTCACGTGGCGGAATTGGCTGAACTTCCGGATTCATTGATTGACCGGGCGCGGACCATCCTGTCAGAACTCGAATCCGAAGCAACGAAACCTGTCTTAAACGAGCAAACTGCTTCACCTCAAGTGGAAGAAGTCAGCCAGTTGTCGCTGTTCGAGTCGAATGACGCTGTTCGAGAACAGCTGCTCAAACTCGATCTATTGGCAATGAATCCAATCGAAGCGATGCAAGCGCTCTACGAACTGCAACAGACCGCAAAGAAAGGGTGAGTCGATGGGAATCATTCGAGAGTTACCGGAACAACTCGCGAACCGAATCGCAGCCGGGGAGGTCGTCGAACGACCGGCTTCCGTCGTCAAAGAATTAGTCGAGAATGCGATTGATGCGGGAGCGACGAAAGTGGACGTCGACTTACAAGAAGCGGGCATTCGTCTCATCAAAGTCCGTGATAACGGACACGGGTTCCATGAGGAAGACGCAGCCCGAGCCTTCTTACGACATGCGACGAGTAAGATTCGGGACGAGCACGACTTGTTTCGCATTCGGACGCTCGGTTTCCGTGGGGAAGCGCTCGCCTCGATTGCGTCGGTCAGTCACGTCTCGTTGAAGTCTAAACGAGCAGATGAAGACGGTTTTGAGATGGTACTTGAAGGCGGTGTCGTAAAGGAGACGAATCCAGCGGCGACGAACGTCGGGACCGAAATCGCGGTCAGTCAGCTCTTCTTCAATACACCGGCACGGCTGAAATATTTGAAGACATCGGCGACGGAACTCGCGAGCATTACCGATACGTTGAACCGTTTGGCACTGTCTCATCCAGAGATTCGCTTCACCGTCTTTCATGAAGAGAAAGAACTGTTGCGAACGAACGGGAATGGAGACTTGAAGCAAGTCATGCTCGCCATCTATGGTCGCCAAGTCGCCGCACAAATCGTCACGGCATCGAGTAAGACAAACGACTATACGCTGAGCGCGCATCTCGTGCGCCCGGAAGTGACTCGTTCGAACAAACAATACGTGACCCTCATCTTAAATGGGCGAAGCATCAAGAACTTTGCACTGACACAAAGTGTGCTCGAAGGCTATCATACGCTCTTACCAATCGGTCGCTATCCGATTGCTGTGCTCGAAGTGAAGATGGACCCGATGTTGATTGACGTGAACGTCCATCCGACGAAGCGTGAAGTGCGCTTGTCGAAAGAAAAAGAATTATGTCAGCTCATTCGAGAGACCGTTCAATTGACGCTCCGTGAGCAACGTCTTATTCCGTCTGTGAAACAAGAGCCAAAACCAAAACGAGAGACACCGTCCGAACAATCGAAACTCGACTTTTCGATGGAACCGCAACCTAAACAAGTAGACACGGTCGAGTGGAATTATCCGATTCCTCGCGAACGAAAAGAGTCGATCACGTCTCCTTCCCAATGGAATCCGGCACCGCTCGTTCATGAACCAGAGCCAGAGATGCTCCAGGCAGAACAGGTTGAGGAACCCGTTCGTCAGTCCGAACGTCTTCCTGCGCTAGACGTCATCGGACAACTGCATTCGAGTTATATCATCTGTGGAGCGGAAGACGGGATGTACGTGATGGACCAACATGCTGCCCAGGAACGCATCAAGTATGAATTGTTTTATGAGCAGTTAGGACGTCCGGAAAAAGAGTATCAACTCCTGTTGATTCCGTTGACGTTAGAGTTTACACAGGAAGAGACGCTCGCCATCGAAGAAGTGCTCCCGCTTCTAGCGGAAGCTGGCATTACGTTAGAACCGTTTGGGGGAAACACGTTCCTCGTGCGCGAGATTCCGACATGGTATCCGCAACATGACTTAGAGGGTACAATTCGTGATCTAGTGGAGATGGCGATTCAACAACGCTCGATTGACATCGCGAAATATCGTGAGGAAGCATCAATCCTCATGGCGTGTAAACGGTCGATCAAAGCGAATCATCCACTCAATATGGACATGATGCGACAATTGATTGAAGATCTTAGTCGAACGACGTCTCCTTTCACTTGTCCGCACGGTCGTCCGATTCTCGTGAAGTGGAGCACGTACGAACTCGAGAAGTTGTTCAAACGCGTCATGTAATCGTCTTGTTACCTTGTTTTAATACGATGTAACGTTTATTTACGAGTCCTCATGGGAAAACTATACACATGTCACTCAACGCATCGAGGTTGAGAGGTGGCTTTTTCACTGCCTCACCCTCAAGATGTCGACATGAAATGTATATCCATGTAGGAGGAAAAGAAAATGACGAACAAACTTCAAGTATCAAAACGAGAATTACGCCCACGGTCACTACGCACGAAGTTGCGTAACGAAGGAAAAGCGTTAGGAGTTGTCTATGGTTACAAAGTAGACAGCACGCCAATCGTTTTTGACGAGATGGACCTTCGTAAAATTCTTCGAGACCACGGTGACAACGCCTTGATTGAACTACATTTCGATGGAAACAAGATTAACACGCTCGTGCACGGATCAGAAACAGATCCGTTCACAAACTTCTATCAACACGTCGAATTCATGGCTGTGAAGATGGATGAAGAGACAGAAGTCGAAGCGGATATCGCCCTCGTCGGCGACGCGAAAGGCGTCAAAGAAGGCGGATATCTCGCTCAGTCGCTCTATAAAGTGACGGTTTCTGCGACACCTGCCAACATCCCTGAACGCATCGAACTTGACGTGTCAGACCTCGAAATCGGTGACTCGGTGACGGTAGCGGATCTTCCAGAAGACAAATCGTACACGATTGTCTCTGAACCAGATATGCACATCGCCTCTGTGAATGAGCCGGTTGCTGAGGAAGAGGAAGAAACGACTGAATCAGAGGAAGGTTCTACTGAGGAAGAAGCTTCTGAAGGATCTTCTGAAGAAACAGAAGAATCGACTGAGGATAAAGAATAATTGTAGAAAAAGTGCTTCGAGAAATCGAAGCACTTTTTCTTTGTCACAAATCCGCCATATGTAAACGATTACGATGTGAACACTCTGTCAAATCCTTCTAGAGGTGATTGCCAACAGAGACTGTACAGTTTATATTGTTAATGATTTCACATATTAGAACTGATACTTTCCTATTTAACTATTCAGAAAGAAGGGTTTGTGACATGGCATCAATGGAAATCCATGCACTCGAATCATTACGGAAAAAAGCACAAGCTTCCTCGCAAATGATTCATTATCGTCCAATGGAATACTTTTTACGGGCAATGTTAGCCGGGATCTTTATCGGCTTTGCTTCAATCTTCACGCTGAAAGTCGTCAACGGTATGTATTTAGCGGAATCTCCGTTCACGACACTCATTGGGGGCTTCTCGTTCGGGATTGCGCTCGTCATGATCATCTATGGGGGAGCGGAGTTGTTCACGGGAAATACGATGTATTTCACGACATCGACACTTCGCGGCTATACAACGCTCAGCGACACGATGCTCGTCTGGTTGCTCTGCTTCGTCGGGAACGCACTTGGGGGAATCCTATTCGCGTTGCTACTTGCACCGACTGGCGTCATCCAAGAGCTCGGGATGAACAACTGGCTGTTCTCAGTCGTCGAGGGAAAAATGCATCACACGACGGTCGAAATTTTCTTCCGCGCCATCTTCTGTAACTGGATGGTCTGTCTCGCCATTTTCTTACCGAAACAAATGAAAAATGAATTCGCTCAAATCTTCTCGATGATTTTCCTTGTCGCCGTCTTCTTCGCTTCAGGATTCGACCATGTTATCGCCAACTTCGTCTTGTTCGCCTTGACGCTCGTCGTCCCACACCCTGAGACGATCAGTATGGCAGGTGCAATCCACAACTTGATTCCTGCGACGTTCGGTAACATTATCGGCGGCGCCCTCTTCATGGGAGCCATCTATACATGGCTCAACTCAAAAGGTCTCCGTGAGGCACAAGAATTAGAGGAAGAAGTTGAATTAAAAGTCGTCAAAGCTGCTAAATAAATGACGTTTGTCACAAATAACGTTGGGCCTTGTCTTACCGAAGACGAGGCTCTTTTTTGTCGTATGCTCACACGTAAACTGTCACAATATCGACTCGTGACCATTAAGAAAAATACGTGTCATAATCTATATATAGGATTTTAAAAACGTTTGTGAATGTTTTTAATCCATATATAGTGAGGTGATGGGTTTTGAAATTACTGCAGTTGTATGAGGATGTCTGCGTCTTACCAGACCAAGACTTGGTACAAGAAAATGCGAATGTGGACGGAAAGTCCCCACTTGGGAAACTAGCACGACTCTCTTCAGAAGTGTCGAAAGAATTGTCGCAGACATATTTGATGTCGGAGCGCTCAAAACAGGCCGTCACTGATAACTATTTATACGTGCACGACGCCGACTATTACATCACAGGATCGACGACATGTTGTCAAATACCACTCGGTCAATTATTAAAAGATGGATTCCATACGGGACATGGAACGATCCGGTCGCCAAAGGACATTCGCTCCGCCATGGCGCTCGCGTCCATCATCCTTCAAGCGAATCAAAATATGCAGCATGGGGGTCAAGCGTTCCCGATGTTTGACGTCGATTTGGCACCATACGTCGAGAAGACATATGAGCGCCAATTGAGCAGACTCCAATCACTCCCTGTTGACTGGGACAAGACACAATTGGAACAACTCGCAGAGGAAGAGACGATTTCGGCGACATATCAGGCGTGTGAGGCGTTCATTCATAATGCGAACTCGATGCATTCACGAGGTGGCGGTCAAGTCCCGTTCGTCTCGATCAATTACGGGACAGATACTTCAAAGTGGGGACGCATTCTCATTCGTGAGCTACTTCGTGCCACGGAACGGGGATTAGGGAATGGGGAGACCCCGATTTTTCCCATTCAAATCTTTAAAGTAAAAGAAGGCATCAACTTCAACGAGGACGACCCGAACGTCGATCTTTTTCGTGAAGCGTGTCGCGTCACAGGCAAACGACTATTCCCGAACTTCTCCTTCATCGATGCCCCGTTTAATGCCGCTTACTATGATGGGACACATGAATCTGAAGTGGCGTATATGGGTTGTCGCACTCGGGTCATGGGAAACCGACACGGAGAAGAGACATCAGTCGGTCGTGGCAATCTTTCCTTTTCCACACTCAATTTAGTGAAGATGGCACTTGTCTCTGAATCACTAACTGACTTTTACCGCATTCTTAACCGATATATCGATATCGGCATCGAACAATTGGTTGAACGATTCGAGTATCAATGCACGCGTCGCGCTGAAGAGTTCCGTTTTCTTTACACACAAGGTGTCTGGCGCGGAAGTGAGCAGTTACATATACATGATGAGGTCCGAGATGTTTTGAAACAAGGAACGCTTTCCCTCGGCTTCATCGGACTCGCCGAAACGTTGAAGGTGTTGACGGGCAGTACACATGCCGAGTCGCGTGAAGCGGAACGACTCGGTCTCGATATCGTCACGCACTTAGCTGATCGGATGCGAGCGGCGGCCGAATCATACGATTTGAATTTCTCGTTACTTGCGACACCGGCGGAAGGACTGTCAGGTAAATTTGTGACGAGAGATCAGGAAGCGTTCGGCATGATTGACGGGGTGACGAATCGTGCTTTTTATACGAATTCCTTCCACATACCGGTATATCAAACCGTGTCCATCCGCGAAAAAATCCGGATCGAGGCACCGTATCACGCGTTGTGCGATGCGGGACACATCTCCTATGTCGAAGTCGATGGCTCACTTGCCCATAATGCGGAAGCGGTAGAATCGATTGTTCGCTTGATGCGTCAGCATGATATCGGCTACGGTTCCATCAATCATCCCGTCGACCGATGTGGGAATTGCGGGCTTGAAGGATTAATTGACGCGGCTTGTCCGACTTGTGGAGAAGATGAGAAAATCGAACGAATCCGTCGTATCACTGGCTATTTGGTCGGGACGATGGACCGCTGGAATACGGCGAAGCGAGAAGAAGAAAGGGCGAGGGTGAAACACGATGCGCATTCTATCCGTCGTTGAAGAATCCGTCGTCGATGGACCGGGGATTCGAACGGTCATCTTTACTGCTGGCTGTCCTCACCACTGTAAAGGTTGTCACAATCCTTCCTCATGGAATCCAGCCGGAGGTGAGGAAATCGAAGTGGATGAGATTGTCCGTCGCATCAAGATCAGTGGTTGGGACGGCGTGACCATCTCAGGTGGCGAACCGTTTCTTCAATCTTCAGAGTTAGCAAAACTCGTCATGGCATGTAAGTCGCTCGGTAAAAATGTGTGGGTGTATACGGGCTATACGATGGAACAGTTGGTAGCGATGCACGACGAAGCCGTTCAAACCGTGTTAGACTACGCCGATGTGCTCGTTGACGGTCGCTTTGAGCAGTCGCTACGAGACATGGGACTCCGCTTTCGGGGATCGAGTAATCAACGAATCATCTTTTTGAATAAAGTGTAATCGAGGCAGAGATGTCTCGATTTTTTGTATAATGATAAAAAAAGGGGGATTTTTGATGAAATGGTGTAGTTTTGACATGCAAGAAGAGCAACGAGTAGGGATCATCGAGGGCGATTTCGTCTACGATGTCAGCAATCAAGTACATACGACTAACTTATTAGAAGTGATTGCGCGAGAGTTCGAACCGGATATTGATTTAGACGTGGCGCCCTCTTATCGAGTGACGGACGTGAAATTGCTTGCCCCGTATCGACCGTTGAAAAATGTGATTTGTATCGGGAAGAACTATGAAGAACACGTGAAAGAAATGGATACGGCGGGAGCGGGGAAACTCGTCATCTTCACGAAAGCACCAACCTCAGTCGTCGGCCCGGACGCTGTCATCGAGCGCCATCCGGAATTGACGGACAAACTCGACTATGAAGGCGAACTCGCCGTCATCATCGGAAAGTCGGGACGAGACATCGAATCGGTCGAAGAACATATTTTCGGATACACGATTCTAAACGATGTGACGGCACGGGATGTGCAAAAAGAACATGTCCAATTTTTCCGTGGTAAGTCGTTCGATACGTTCTGTCCGATGGGACCGTTCATCGTGACGCCGGACGAGCTTCAGTTTCCTCTCCGAATCCAAACGAATGTCAACGGGGAGACGCGCCAAGACGGAACGACGGCCGATATGATTCGTCCGATTGACGAGCTCATTCGTACGTTATCGAAAGGTATGACGCTTGAAGCGGGTGACATCATCGCGACAGGAACGCCAGCCGGAGTCGGGCATGGAATGACACCACCGACCTATCTTCAAACGGGGGACACCGTCGAAGTGACGATTGAAGGTCTCGGCACGCTACGAAATGTGATTGTCTGAATGAAATGACGCAAAATGTGAAGAATCTTGTAATTCATTTATCATTTTATAAATGAGTGTTCCTCTTCGTTATAGTAAGGGTAGAAGATAACACAGAGGAGATGAATCATTATGGATCGTCACGATCAATCAAATGAACACGATCAATTACATGAATCAGAACAGCAAAAAGATTGGTTAGATACAGAACTCGGTTCATCCAACCGAGAAGAAGCAAAAGTACGAACACAGACAAAACCTTCATTCGTCAACCGCATGTTCCCAGGACTTGTCGGTGGGGTCATCGGGGCATTGCTGACGGGCGCAATCGCTTATCCGTTTATCGACCAACCCGCAACGAATGTGAGTGATACGAACGTGACCTCGCAAGGGACTCCGGTCCAGACGTCATCAAATGTGTCTGACTCTTCAGTCACGAATGCCGTCGCAACTGCTCAACCTGCCGTTGTCACCGTGAACAACTTCGCCCAAACCGGCTTCTCGAGTGAAGCGGTCGAGGCTGGAGTCGGTTCAGGGGTCATCTACAAAAAAGAAGGTGACTCGGCATTTATCGCAACGAACCATCACGTTGTCAACGGGGCAGACAAGCTGACGGTCACGTTTAATGACGGGACGACAGCGGAAGCGACGCTCATGGGCAGTGACGCGACGTATGACTTGGCGGTCTTGAAAGTGGACGCTGACAAAGTACCGGCAGTCATCTCAATCGGAAAATCGAGCGAATTGAAACCTGGACAAACGGTCATCGCCATCGGGAATCCGCTTGGACAATTCGAGAACTCCGTGACACGCGGTGTCGTCTCATCGACGTCACGTCTCGTCCCGGTAGATACGGATGAGAACGGACAGGCTGACTTCAACGCTGAGGTCATTCAAACGGATGCGGCCATCAACCCAGGTAACTCGGGTGGTGCGTTAATCAACGAAGAAGGACAACTCGTCGGAATCAACTCGATGAAGATTGCGACGGCAGAAGTCGAGGGAGTCGGATTCTCGATCCCGGTCGACATCGCCCTTCCGCTGATCAATCAAATCGAACAGACGGGAGAAGTGAATCATCCTTCGCTCGGCGTATCGCTACGTGATGTGTCAGAGTTCCCTCCAGGTTACTTGACGGAACAAATCAATTTACCTGAATCGGTAACGGCGGGAACGATTATCGTAGAAGTTCAACAAAATAGTTCAGCCGCAAAAGCGGGTCTTAAAGCGCGTGACGTCATCGTGAAAATCAATGACAAAGAGGTCAGCTCGTTCATCGACCTCCGTAGTGAATTGATTCGGGACACGGACGGAACGGTCGACATCGAATATGTCCGTGACGGAAAAACGGAAACGGTTCAAGTCGAGATTCAAAACGCAAACGGTTCTGCATTGTAAAAGGTGGGCAATAAGCCCGCCTTTTTTGCTATGCTTATACAAAAGGAGGATGAGATATGGTACGAAATTTATATGGGGTGTTACTATTCGGTGCAGGAATTTTACATTTTGTCAGAGAGAAGGCGTTCATGTCGATTATTCCGAAGTCTTGGCCGTTCCGCCGCTTGATGGTGCAACTGAGCGGGGTCGTGGAAGTCGTCTTCGGCGCAATGCTCTTACTAAACAAAGGGACGACGTTCGTAAAGCGGACGCTACCGGCATTCTTTATCGCCGTCTTCCCAGCCAATATCAACATGGCCGTCAAACCTTCTAGAATCGGTGGGAAAGTCATTCCGAAATGGATCACATGGGGACGACTCCCGCTTCAATGGGTTTTGATCAAAGGTGTCAAAAAAATATAAAGGTGTGGAGATACATATGACAAACGTATTGAAATGGTTTGAACATTTTCATGCACATCCAGAAATCAGTTGGAAAGAAGTCGAGACGACTCGAACAATTGCTTCGATTTTATCAGACTGGTCGATTCCGCATCGGACGTTTGAGGATGTGACCGGAGTGATCGCGGAGATTGGATCGGGTGAAGACGTGATTGCAGTCCGCGCCGATATCGATGCGTTATGGCAACAAGTGGACGGCACGTTTCGTGCGAACCATTCATGCGGGCACGACGCGAACATCAGCATGGTACTCGGTGCCCTCGAGCAGTTGAAGGACGAGGCGTTACAGAAACGAATCCGATTTATCTTTCAACCTGCCGAAGAGCAAGGGAATGGTTCCCTCGCCATGATCGAACGTGGGGCGTTAGAAGACGTGACGCAACTGTTCGGGATTCATTTGCGTCCACAAGAAGAGTTGAAGAAAGGTCAATACGCTGCGGCGATTCAGCATGGTGCAGCCTTCTTCTTAAAGGGAGAGGTGATTGGGGATGATGCGCACGGCGCAAGACCGCATCAAGGGCAAAACGCACTCGATGTCATCTTCACGATTCAACACATGCTCAAAAGCATTTACTTATCACCGTTTGAGCCACACTCCGTCAAGTTGACGAAAGTACACGCCGGGAGTGACAACATGAATATCATTCCAGGAAATGCGACGTTCTCGATTGATGTTCGCGCTCAACAAAATGAGGAATTGCTCGAACTGCGAAATCGTGTCGAAGACATTTTACTCCATGTTGGTCAGTTTCATCGTGTGACATTGGAGTGGGAGTGGCAAGACTTCACACCGGGAGCGGTCGTTGGGGAACAGTCGAGTCAAATTGCGAAGCAGGCGATCGAGCAACGCTTCGGTCAGTCGGCTCTCGTCGAGAGGATTGTCACGTCAGGTAGCGATGATTTTCATTTTTATACCGTTGAGAAACCGACGCTTGATGCGACGATGATTGGAATCGGCGCTGATTTAGGTCCAGGTCTTCATCATCCGCACATGACGTTTGACCGTGACGCGTTAGAAAATGGGGCACGCCTGCTTGCGGATGCGCTCCGAATTGCAGCAACATAATTCAGGATGAGTGTGATAGACAGATGTCTGTCCACTCATTTTTTTATTGCATCAAATAAGTGTAAGCGCTATCATGACGTTATTAGCGACAATATAACGACAATTCTGAATTTTCGCTATAGGGGAGGAAGTTAGATGGAAACAACGGGGAACAAGCAAGACATGAAACTAGGGTGGGCGCTCTTACCACTTGCCGTGATGATTGTCGTCATGCTCATCTCAATCGTCAAACTCGGACAAGGACCACACATCCCGCTCATCGTCGGGACGGCGGTCGCTTCGCTCGTCGCCTGGCGTCATGGGTTCAAGTGGAAAGAGATTGAAGAGATGATGTATAAAGGGATTCGTCTCGCTTTACCGGCAGTCGTCATCATCATTTTGGTCGGATTGACAATCGGTGCTTGGATTGGTGGGGGAATCGTTGCCACGATGATCTATTTCGGACTGAAGATCATCTCGCCGGCATACTTTTTGTTAACGATTTGCCTCATCTGTGCGGTCGTCGCGCTCTCGATTGGGAGTTCGTGGTCGACGATGGGTACAATCGGTGTAGCAGGGATGGGGATCGGGCTGAGTATGGGGATACCAGCGCCGATGGTTGCGGGAGCCGTCATCTCTGGTGCTTATTTCGGGGACAAGATGTCACCATTGTCAGATACGACAAACTTGGCGGCAGGATTGACTCATACAAATCTATTCGTACATATTCGACACATGCTATATACGACCATTCCGGGACTCGTCATCGCGCTAGGGGTATACGCTTGGCTTGGTAGACGGTTCGCAGATTCGACGACGGACTCGTCAGAGATCACACAGACGCTTAATATTCTTGAAGATAGTTTTGTCATCTCTCCATGGTTACTCGTCGTGCCGCTCGCTGTCATTTTGCTCGTCGCAAAAAAAGTACCAGCGATTCCAGCACTCGTCGTCGGGATTGCACTCGGTTTCTTGGCTCAAGTGTTCATCCAAGGCGGGTCACTTTCAGACAGCGTAGGTGCTCTTCAAAGTGGCTATGTCATTGATACAGGTAATGAATTGGTCGATAACCTCTTCAGCCGAGGCGGTCTTGATGCGATGATGTACACGGTCTCCATGACAATCGTTGCGATGACGTTCGGTGGAATTTTAGAATATTCAGGTATGCTTCAATCGATCATGAATCAAATCTTGAAGTTGGCGAAAACAGCAGGCTCGTTGATTGCTTCAACGATTTTGGCTGGGATTGCGACAAATGCGACCTGTTCGGAGCAGTATATCTCGATTGTCGTCCCGTCACGTATGTTTGCAGGGGCTTATGAAAAAATGGGATTACAATCAAAAAACTTATCTCGCGCACTCGAGGACGGTGGAACATTGACATCGGTGTTCATCCCGTGGAATACGTGTGGGGTATTCATTCTTGGTACGCTCGGGGTTGGGGCATTCGAATACGCGCCTTACGCCGTCTTAAACTTTATCGTACCGGTCATTTCGATTCTGTATGCCTTTACGGGATTCACAATCGAGCGCATGGCCGTCATTCAGCAAGAAGAGTCAGTTGTGAAGCAAGCAGCCCAATAAAACAATTCCCGGTCGTCAATCGACCGGGAATTGAAATTTATAGACGGTGCGCGGACGACCTTGGCTGTAGCTCATCTCTTCGCCAATCGGATGAACGAGTTTTGCATCAACCAATTTTTTGATGAGTCGCTCTGTCGTGCGACGGGTGACTTGTAAGTAATCGGTCAACTCTTTAGCCGTGAACTCAAGTTGATCGCGTGAGAAGTGGATGAGTTTTTCGATATTGGTCGGACTCATACCGGTCTGTTTCATCATGTCGTAGACACGTGTTTGCGTGACGCGATAGTGAATGGGTGAGGGTTGATCCGAGAACATAAGTCGCTTCGAATCATCGACGATGCGCATCTGTCGTTCACTTTCTGCATAAAGCGCGAGTCGTGCATGGTCGAGAGCGCGCTGATAGTCTGAGCCATATCCGATGCCGACATGGACAGACGAGGGATTCGGTAAAACAACACCATTTGAAATAGCGGTCTCAATTTTGCCTTTATTCGATAAGATTGTGACCCCCTCTTCATTCGATTGTAGCAACTTGCCACCGAAGAATTGTTGGTCAGACACGTGTGCTAACGTCTCTTCACTCGAATTCGAATACTGAAGAATAGCAAACTGAGACTGATTTGATTTTTGCAATCGAATCTGTTGAAGAAAGTCATTAAAGTGGTGAAGAATCCTCTCTTTCGGTTCAATCATGAGTTGACTCCGATAGCCGTCGGTTCTTAACCGGCGATGGATTTGCTCGACACTCGTCAAAGCGAATCGTGTCGTCCCATTTTCTTGAAGTTGTTTATGAAAGGCAATCAAGTCCTCGAAATTCATGTTTGGATGAATCTGTTTCACTTGCGATTGCGAGATACGAGTGGGAAATGGCTCTAACACCGATGCAAGTCGTGATGAGTCGACGAGGTCAATCGATAGATGTTCAAGCTCGACGTGTTGCGTCAACGTCATATATAAGAGTGAAGTCAATAGGACGACATCATCTTGAACGACATGATGTGCATACGGGAGGTTCGCCTTCTCCATCGCGTACGTATACGGAAATGAACCGGAGAAGAAAACACCGTCAAAAAAGTGTAGTTGATGGGCGATGTCTTTCGCTTCGCGTGGGTCATCATAAGGAAACCCTTCAATCCGGACATCGGGTAAGGAAGAACCATTTACAATATGTTGAATAAACGCTGGTGAGCCGACGACGGCGATATGGATGGACATTACAAAATCCCCCTTGCAATTTAACGACCATATAACGACAATATAGAGGAAAGCATAGACGAAGTAAAGGAGTGATGAACTTGAACATTCAAAGCATTGAAATTTTCTCGGTTCGATTTCCATTAAAAGTTCCATTTATCGTGAGTTATCATCGTTATGACGATATGCCATCTGTCATCGTCAAAATGACCACGTCTTGCGGACTGATTGGTTATGGGGAAGCGGTAGCGGATGAGCACGTGACGGGAGAGTCAGCTGAAAGTACGGTGAGTGTCCTCCGTCATCTATTGGCACCATTATTAATCGGGAAAAACCCGATGCATTTAGAGCGGATTCATGATGAGATGGACCGTGCGATAAAAGGTGTTCCTGCAGCAAAAGCAGCACTCGATATCGCCTGTCACGATTTGATCGGAAAGAAACTGAATCAACCGATTTACGAATGGATTGGCGGTCGGTACCATGAGTCGTTCCCGGTCACACACGTCTTAAGTATCGGAGAACCGGATCACATGGCACAAGAGGCTCTTGATCAAATCAAACAGGGCTATACGGCCGTGAAGATGAAAGTCGGGGTAGACGTACAAACGGACGTGGCACGTGTCAAAGCCGTGCGAGAAGCCGTTGGACCAAATGTCCCGATTCGGGTCGACGTCAATCAAGGGTGGGTCAATTCGGCCAACACGGTCCAAGCTATGCGTCTACTCGAACCATACGGAATCGACTGGGTCGAACAACCGGTCAAGGCGGATGACTTTGAAGGCATGTTCGAAGTAAAACAAAAAATTTCGGTTCCACTTATGATCGATGAAGGTCTGAAAGACATTCACGATATGAGGCGTCTCACGATGATGCAGGCGGCACATAAAGCAAACATTAAATTGATGAAGTGCGGTGGCATCTATCCGGCGAAGAAGCTAGTGAATATGGCGGAGATGTCAGGGATTGAATGCCAAATCGGCTCGATGGTCGAATCATCGATTGCATCGAGCGCGGGATTCCATGTCGCCTTTTCAAGTAAGATCGTGAAAACGGTCGAATTGACAGGACCGCTTCGCTTCGGGAAAGATGTCGGGAACTTAACATATGATTTGCCGATCATCTCATTGAACGACCGTCCTGGTCTCGGCATCGATGTCGATGAGGATCTATTGCGTGAACTGACAATCAATTCATATGTGATTGGAGAAGACTCACATGTGGCAAGGTGAGATCAAAGATCTTCCGCTTCAAGTGCGTGTTCTGACGTTGTCAGACTTACCTGAGTTGTTGTCGATTCAAGAAGCGGTGATTCAAGCGTTGGCTGAACCGGAGCACTATCAATCATTATCGATTGAAGAGTTCACGAAACTGTTGACGGATCAGACGTTGATTGGGGCAACGGCTGAAGGGCGACTGATTGCATTCCGTGCCATGCTGATCCCGCCGATTGACGATGAACATTTGGGACGAGATATCGGCTGGTCGGAGGTTTCACTTGAACGCGTCCTTTATCAGGAAGTGACGAATGTGCATCCAGACTTCCGTGGGTATGGACTACAGACACATTTAGGCAAACTATTGATGTCACAAGTTGAATCGGACAACCGATTTGATGTCGTCTGTGCGACGGTCGCACCGTTCAATATTCCAAGTATGAAAGACAAGTTCACGCTTGGACTCCGAATCGGCGCATTGAAAGAAAAGTATGGCGGGAAACTCCGCTATATCTTTTACAAGGAGCTTCATCGGTCATGGCAACCCACATCAGAAGTGGTGGATGTTCCAATGGAAGAACGGGCTAGACAAGTTAAGTTACTCCAAGATGGTTGGTTCGGGACTGGTCTCATGAAACAAGGTGAACAGTGGGTTGTTCGATATGAGAAGTAAAAAAATCCTCGTCAAGCTGACGAGGATTTTGATTATTCTAGGACGAAGAGTACATCATTCGCGAATTTTTCATACGTGCGGTCACTCGGATGGAATTGGTCGGTCGCGAGATCACGTGATAAGTCAGAGATATAGGCGAACGGGTCAATCACATCGATATTTTGCGCATTCGCTAATTGCTTCGCAGAGGCGTTCCAATCGAGGATGAGCTGATTGAACGCTTGTCCATTCTCATCATTTTGAAACGGGTTGTATAGGCCGATGTAGACAATCGTAGCTGAGTCGTTCAGCGCACGGATCTCAGAAAAAATCGTTTCAAGATTTGTCTTTGCATCCGTGACCACTTGTTGAATATCGACAGATTCAAAGTTGTCGACGTTCTCCCCACGGTTAAACAAATCGTTTCCGCCGATGGTCAACGTGATATATCGTGCGTTTTCAATTGTCCGACGTACTTCGGGTTGCTCGAGTTGAGCAAGTAAATCTTCAGTACGTGCCCCAGACACAGCTAAATTTTGTGTACGAACCCCATCTTCTTCTAGTACTGTACTAACAGGTTGTACATATCCCGCGCCTGACGTCGAGCCGACACCGCGAGTCAAGGAATCGCCGAGGGCGACGTAGATGTCTCCTTCTGGCTCAGGACGTTCGTCTTCAGAGACGGAAAGTGTTCGTTCTGGCGGATTGACGATATCTTGATAACCAATCCAAAGACCATATATGGCGATTCCGGTCAAAAGTACGGCGCCACTTAAAAATGCATACCATTTCGAATGTTTCATGGGCTGACCTCGCTTTCTATACAGACATCATATCAAAAATGTGACGATGTGCCCTATGTGAATGTTCGAATAGGACAGATTTGATTTTGTCCGATAGAATAAAGAAAGAGGTGAGACAATGGAACCGACTTTAAAGCTACATCAACTGACAAAGGTGATAGGGAAAAAGACGATCATCGATAATATTTCGTTAGAAGTCAACCCAGGTGAGGTGTTCGGATTTTTAGGACCGAACGGTGCCGGGAAGACGACGACGATTCGGATGATCGTCGGATTGATTAAACCGACGAAAGGTAATGTATCCATTTGTGGCTATCGTGTCGATAAACAGTTCGTTCAAGCGATGAATCAAATCGGCGCGATTGTTGAGAACCCGGAACTTTACAAATTTTTATCCGGACGTGAGAACTTAGAAGCGTTCGCCCGCATGTTGCCTGATGTGGACGATAAACGAATTCAAGAAGTGATCGACCTCGTCGATCTGACTGCTCGCATCGATGATAAAGTGAAGACATACTCGCTCGGGATGCGTCAACGGCTCGGAATCGCACAGGCATTATTGAACAATCCACGCGTTCTTATTTTAGACGAACCGACGAATGGACTTGATCCGATGGGGATTCGCGACTTACGACTTTTCATTCGTCGACTTGTCGAAGAAACGGGGCTGAGTGTTCTCGTGTCGAGTCATATCTTGGCCGAGATTGAATTGTTGGCGGATCGCGTCGCCATCATGTCGCGCGGGAAGATTGTCAAAGTCGGGACGGTCGATGCTTTGATTGAAGAACTCGCATCGACGGTCGACTTGCATGTCGCCAATAGTTTTGAAGTGTTACCAATCGTTCAAGGTTATGAAGGGATCGATCAAGCGGACGTGATCGATGAGCGAACGATTCGAATATCAATGAACGTTGAGGAAACAGCAAAATTGAATCGATATCTAATGGAGAGAGATGTCGACGTGTTCGGACTCGAACGTCGTGTACAAACGTTAGAGGATCTCTTCATTACATTGACAGGCGGTGATCACATTGCCTAATCCATCTTTACTCGGACTCATACGTAATGAAGTATTGAAAATTCATCGAAAACGCAGGTTGATGGTCGTCTCGATCATCTTGATTGTCCTTGTCTCGATGTTCACATACGCGAACTATCGTCAAATCGAGAAGCAACGTGAAGAGCAAGGGACGATCGATTGGCGTGTCGATCTTCAGCAAGAAATCATCGATACACAAAACCGACTCGCTTCCGCCAACGTCCAAGACGAGTTTCGTCAGATCCTTGAATTCCAAGTCCAACAGAACCAATACTATTTAGACAATGACATCAACCCGAACTATCCAGGCGCTCCGACTTTTATGCGTGTCTTCTTCTCGCAAGGGACGACGCTCGTACTGCCACTCTTTATTATCGTCTTGATGGCAGATATCGTCAGTGGGGAGCATAACGACGGGACAATCAAGACGCTACTGTCCCGACCGGTAAGGCGTTATAAAATTTTGCTTGCTAAATGGTTGACGACACTTTTGTATACGTCAATCTTAATATTTGTGACCGCCGTCGTCAGTTACGCCATATCCGGAATCGTTCTTGGATGGGACGGTTGGACAGCTCCGATTCTAACGGGCTTCCAAGCATCACCGACCGGTACATTCTCCACCGATTTCGTCCATACGCTGCCGATGTGGGAGTACTTGCTCATGTCGATGGGACTGTCTTGGTTAGTCGTTGCTGCCGTCGGTACAATCTCACTTATGATCTCGGTACTGGTGAAAAATACGGCGACCGGAATCGGGATCATGATGGCCGTCCTCATTTCAGGACCGCTTTTGACGTCGCTTGGATCAAATTGGGATAGCTCGAAGTACTTGGTGAACGTCAACTTCGGTCTTCATACCTACTTGGAAGGACAAGCTCCACCGATTGAAGGGATGACTCTACCGTTTTCTCTAGTCGTCATTCTCATTTGGTCAATGGCTGCTCTGGCGTACGCGTTTTATCACTTTACGCAAAAAGATGTATATTAATGTTTATAGTGCTACCCTCCTGGGTGGCACTTTTTTTAGTGGCTAAATGATTATGAATAAGAACAAATTAGTTCTATATACTCAATATTTAGAATTGTCAAAATAATTAAAAAGTTGGATACATTGTTTGTGGGAAACTGTGTAAAGTAAGAATCATCACAAAGGAGGCAAACACATGAAAAAAGTTGTATCTACATCGTTAATCGCAGGTGTCCTACTCGTACCACAATTGGTTGGGGCGGCAGAATTGAAATCAGGCACGTTGACGAAACCATCTGAAAGTGCTCCGACGACAATCGTCAAAGACTATGTGAAGTCAAAAGGTGAATTCAAAACGATCGAGTCGAAATCAGACAAACTTGGTAAAGTCGTCAAGTTACAGCAGACGGTAGACGGTGTTCCGGTATTCGGTGGTGTCGTTGTCGGTGTCGTTGATGAAGACGGGCAATTGAAAACAGTCGTAGATGATGCAAAATCAGTAAAGAATCTACATAAGTCAATCAAATTGAGCGAGAAGAAAGCCATCGCAAGCTACAAGGCGCTTGTCGGACATAAAGGTGCTTACGAACTCGAACCTGAAGCGGAATTAATCGTCTATCCAAATGGAGACAAGTCGGTCTACGCGTATCAAGTGACCGGAACGATTTTAGATGCTGAAGAGCCTTCACGTTGGACTTACTTCATTGATGCTGGTACAGGAGAAGTTCTTAACAAATTCGATCAGTTAGCACACGCAAAACCAACGAACGGTGTGACAGGGACTACATACACAGGAACAGGAATCGATGTTCTTGGATATAGTCAGACGTTCAAGACAACGAAGAGTGGTTCGTACTACTACTTACAAGATTCGACACGTGGAAAAGGAATCTATACGTATGATGCTGGAAACCGTACACGCCTTCCGGGTTCGCTTTGGGCTGATGTCGATAACGTTTTGAACACGACATACGATCGTGCTGCAGTTTCGGCACACGTCAACGCAACGAAAACGTATGACTTCTATAAGAACACGTATGGACGTAACAGCTATGATAACGCGGGTGCAGCCCTTAACTCGACGGTTCACTATAGCCGTAGCTACAACAACGCGTTCTGGGATGGTAGCAAGATGGTATATGGTGACGGAGATGGTCAGACATTCACATACCTCTCTGGGGCACTTGATGTTGTTGCCCACGAATTGACGCACGCTGTCACAGAGTACACGGCAGGATTGATCTATCAGAATGAGTCTGGGGCAATCAACGAAGCGGTATCGGATATCTTAGGTACAGTTGCTGAGTACAGTGTCGGAACAAACTTCGACTGGTTGGTAGGGGAAGACATCTACACGCCTGGAGTTGCGGGTGATGGTCTACGTTCGATGGCAAACCCTGCTGCATATGGCGACCCGGACCACTACTCAAAACGTTACACTGGTACGCAAGATAACGGAGGTGTTCACATCAACTCTGGTATCGTCAACAAAGCAGCATACCTCTTAGGTAACGGCGGATCACACTACGGCGTATCTGTCCAAGGAGTCGGTGTTATGGAGATGGGGGATATCTACTACCGCGCGCTCAATGTTTACTTGACGCCAACGTCTAACTTCTCAAACCTTCGTCAAGCTGTTATTCAATCCGCGAAAGATCTTTACGGTGCGACTAGCCCACAAGCAGTATCGGCTGCGAAATCGTTTGACGCTGTCGGAATCTACTAAGAGTCTAATCGAGAAATCCCTTCCGAGATAATTCGGAAGGGATTTTTTGTGTCGATTTGGGGTAAATCAAATTGGAATGATGACTGAAAAGGGGAAATAAGATGAATCTAAAAGAATATATGGCCGCACCGGGCAAGCAAATTCAGTTAAGTGATTTCTATACCCATGTGAAAGATAAACCCGATGATTCGACATTGACCGAGGAACTGATTCCGGACAGTGTAGAAAGATTAAAAGAGTTACATTGGAGACTATACGCCGAGAGCAAGACCGGGATTGTCGTCGTGTTACAGGCACTTGATGCAGGTGGGAAAGACGAGGCGATCAGCTACATTTTTTCGAACTTGAATGCTCAAGGGTTAAAGACGAATGCATTCCAAAAACCTTCCGATACAGAGAAGAAACATGACTATCTGTGGCGAATGCATGATTTGTTACCGGAAAGAGGTCAAGTAGGCATTTTGAATCGGTCTCATTACGAGGAAGTGATTGCTCCTCGTATCCATGACTTGTTAGGGGACGAAGTACTTCCAGATGAAGAGGATCAAGAAAAAGTGTGGAAAATGAGATATCGTCAAATCAACGATTATGAATTGTACTTAAAAGAGAACGGGTTTGAAGTCATCAAATTCTTTTTTAATGTGTCAAAAGATAAACAACGGGATCGTTTGCTTGAACGACTGAAAGACCCGAAGAAGAATTGGGAGTTTTCTTTCAGCGATGTGGAAGAACGACAATATTGGGATGATTATCAAAAAATCTTTGAAGAGATGATCACACACACATCAACGGACGTTTCACCGTGGTATATTTTGCCGGCAGACGACGAGTGGTACAGTCGTTATATCATTTCATCCGTCATGATTGATGTCCTCGAGCAAATCGACCCGCAATATCCGACGTTTTCGGATGAAGAGCAAGAACGCATCGATGAGGCGATTCAAATGCTCGAAAATGAGTAACGGATGACGTTCTCGTGAACAATCAAAAATCCCCTTGCACTGAAAGCGAATTCAAGCTAAAGTGATACAGTAGAATAGAGGTCAGACATCTGTACAAAGGGGTAATGAGTGTGGGTAACGTAAGTTTATTATTTGGTGGCGTCGCGCTATTTTTAAATAGTCTTGTCCTTCTCGGGAAGGTCGATATGAAGAGTGCCGGTGTATTCAGTTTGCTCACAGGACTTTTGCAAACGTTTATCGCAACGTGGTTACTGATTGGGGCAAGTCCTGAAGAACAGTTCGGCCTCGCGAGCATTTACTTGTTTGCGTTCACGTATTTATATGTCGGTGTGACGTTCATTTTGAATCTAGACGGACGTGGCGTCGGCTGGTTCTCGTTATTCGTGTCGATTGCAGCCGCTTTTTACGGGGTGATGGCAATCGCTGTAGCCGATTCGATGGGTGCATTGACATGGTTCTTCTGGTCACTATTATGGGGTCTCTTCTTTTTTGGAATGGGACTTGGCAGACCGAATGAGGCGATCACAGCACGTGTCGCTCTCGTATTGTCATGGTTGACGCTGATTGTCCCGGCGATGGTTGGGATGGCCGGACTCATGAACGGATTGTATGACATGATTTGGTGGGCAGCGAGTGGAACAGCGATTCTGTACTTTATTGTCTCCGTCAAACGAATGAAACAGGCCGTAGAAGTGGCTTGAATAAAGATATGACAATAAATAAAAATGAGGTAACTAAGTGAGCATGTTCTCACTAGGTTATCTCATTTTTTAATAAACGAAAACAACTATAAAAAATTATTAATCGTTTGACTGAATAATTGATCTCTTTTTGCATTTCTATTGTAGTTTCCATCCACGCCATATGAGTAATACAATAAATAGTATTGATTTTCTTTTGTCTCTTTGACGTAGAATCCATACTTTATGTGAGGTTCATCTAGGAATTCTAATTCATATATGTAACCAAACTTCGTCACGGATGATGAGGCAATCTTGTAATCTTGACTCTCGACTTGTGAGTAGTTCTCTAGAGTGGAAATCAAAAATTCTTCTCTAATTGTTTTTTCGTACGCAACATAGATGATTAACGATGCTACAACAATTGTTATGAAAATAATCAAACTATAAATTCTTTTGTTCTTCACTTGTAAATAACACCTCTAGTTAGTATATTTTATTAAATACATCTTATGATAAATGGGGAAAAAAGTTAATTTAATTCTTGAAACTACTTGTAGCCCAATAAACTAAATGATTGGTGTGAATATAATGATCGCGTTAGAAGCATTAAAAAAAAGATTAATTCATAATCGATTAGAAGTGCAGCGGGAAGAAGGCTATGTGGAAACAGAACTGTTTACGTTTCAGCCACCTGCTACTAAGGACGATTTGGCTAGATTACCGCATCGTTCACCATCTCAAATGATTGATTTTTTAACTTCACATAACGGCGCACAGCTATTTGTCCATCCGACCTACGGTGGGGGAATTCAACTTTTTAGTGTGGAAGAGATCAACGAGTATCGGGAAGTATGGGAATGTCCGGAGCAGTTTGTCCCTGTCGGCGCTGGTATGGATGGAGAATGGATCGTCTGTGAGGTCGTCAACGAACATGAAAACTACATATGGGTCGGAGAATTTTTGACTTATGAAGATGACATTGAAAAACTTCCCATGGATTATACACGTTGGCTCGACTACTTAATTGTCGCGCAAGGTGCCCATTTTTGGGATTGGTTCAGAAGATAAGGTTTAATTAGTAGGTTGCTCATACATCTTAGTTGGCACACTCTTCACGAGTGTGCTTTTTTCTCATTTATTTTGTGTCTAACATGTGAAAAGTGGGAATGAGGATGCTAAAGGAGGCGAAAGCAGATGAGTGATGGACTCGTGTTATTACTCGGATTACTTTTATGTGGTTGGATGCTGTTTGCCGTCGTATTTGATGATAGAATAAAAAGAAGAATTTGATGGCCCGTCTCATGAGGAGACGGGTTTTTAATTGAGGAGTGAGAAGTATGGAAAAAACACCTGTCGTCGTCATCGTCGGACCAACTGCTGTTGGAAAAACAAAGACGGGTATTGAACTCGCGAAAGCGTTCGACGGCGAGATTGTCTCAGGTGACTCGGTTCAAGTATACCGGGGCATGGACATCGGTTCGGCAAAAGTAACGAAAGAAGAAGCCGAAGGAATCCCGCACCATTTGATTGATATTTGTGACCCGGATGACGCAATGAGTGTCGCAGCTTTTCAACAGTTGGCTCGTGCTGCCATTGATGATATTTATGCCCGTGGCAAATTACCGATTATTGTCGGAGGAACAGGTTTATACATTCGCTCGATTTTATATGACTATGAATTTGTGGAGCGACCTGTGGACGAGGCGTTGCGGGCTGATCTCGAAGGGTTGGCAGAAGTCGAAGGACGTGAGGCGTTACATCAAAGATTAGTTCAACTTGATCCGGAACGTGCGGCTACGATTCACCCGAATAACGTCCGTCGCGTCGTGCGAGCGCTCGAAGTAGCGATGCAAGGGGATACGCAGACGACAGATAGTACGCCGTCCGAACATTATGATTATCGATTATTTGTCCTCCATGCTGACCGGGAACTTCTTTATGACCGAATCAATCAACGGGTCGATGCGATGATGGAAGCAGGACTTGTAGAGGAAGTAGAGAGCTTGATGGCGAAAGGATATCGAGATACTCAGGCGATGCGAGCCATCGGATATAAGGAAATCATTCCATATGTTGAGGGACATATCTCGAAAGATCGAGCGACAGACTTGTTGAAACAACATACGAGACAGTTTGCAAAGCGTCAGTTGACGTGGTTCCGTCATCAATTTGATGGAATTTGGGTGGATATGGGGCGAAAATCATTTGAACTATCATATAAATATATTTATGATGATGTAGAGGGGTTTTTTCGAAAATTCCGATTATTTTAAAGAGATAAAGACTAGGGGGAATCCAGCATGAAAGCGAGCTACAACATCCAAGACCATTTTTTGAATCAACTCCGAAAAGAAATGGTGCCAACGACCGTCTTTTTAGTGAGCGGTTTTCAAATTCGAGGTGTCATCAAATCATTTGATAACTTTACTGTCATCGTCGAATCAGAAGGTCGTCAACAATTGATCTACAAGCATGCGATCTCAACATTCTCACCGGCACGTAACGTCACGTTATACGAGCCAGATGCAGTCGAAGTTACAGAAGGATAAGCATGAGAAAAGGAGCGGCCCGGGGACCGCTCCTTTTCTCATGCTGTTTTTGATGTACCGGGCTCGGGCTGTTTGATCGCCTCTAGGACGCGCTGAACGGCGCAGCCACCGAGAAGAGAATCCATTTGGCCACAAATTTGTATCGGCGTTGAACGGTGTAACAATGTATATGTTCGTTTCCATGCCCGTTCTGCCGATTGAATCCGGACTAACAGGTCGGCATGGCTCAGTTCTTTCAACTTATCAATGTTAAGACGGTTCGTTCGTGTGAAAGCAGATAGAATGACCGCTTTTGCAAGTGGCGTCTGGAGTGGGTATCCAGATAGCTCGAGTGCGGCCATGGCACCTTTCATCTCGTGTTCGACGATTTTGTCGAGTGACTCATCTTTTACATATGGATTACCAGAAAGGTGAGTGAGTGACTGTTCTAAGTCCTTCATCTCTACCGGACAACTAGATGCTTGTAGAATATGTTCGATAGATTGTTGCTCTTGTGCATAACGTGTCGCTTCCCCTGAGGCGATGAAACGTTCATACGTATCGATTAATGAAATCATTATCGTTTCCCCTTTGTAGAACTACCTTTATCGTACCAATAATCGTAAGCGCTTTCAATATAATGAATGTGAAATCATGACCCTACTAGAAAGTATGTTCGCCTAATGTGTAGAAACGCGATACAATGTCAGAAGATGCGAGGAGGGAATGTTCATGAATTATTATCAACAAATTGATTCGGTCACAGGTTTATCGACGAACCGTGAAAGATTTCAGATACCACATATTGAAAAATCGAAAGAGCGATTAGATCAGTTGCCAGACGGGGCTCCTGTTCAGACGAAAGCGCTCGTTAGTACGGTAGAAGTGAGAGAAGGGAAAAGCGGGGCGAAATGGCTACAGTTAAGTGTCACGACGGCGAGCGGGATGATGCGTGCGAAGCATTGGCTACGTGGAAATGAGAGTGAACTACTTCCGATCTATGAATCGGGCGTCATCGAATTGTCCGGAAAAATCGATGTCTATCCAAAACCGGACGGTGCTAAGTCGATTACAATCGATCGTGTCCAACCGATTTCAAAAGATGAGGCGATTTCTTTACTCCCAGGGTTACCGGGTGATGAGACGATGGAACAGTTTGCAGATGAGTTGTTCAGTTTAATCGATACGTTATCACCGACCTATCAACAGATTGCCTACGGACTCCTCGATTTCGTCTGGGATGACTTTGTACTTTCGCCTGCAGCTCTTTATCACCATCACAATTACGCAGGAGGATTGCTGAAGCATACCGCCTGCATGTTGCGTCTCGGATACCGGATTCAGGAGCAGGACGACTATTTGGCAATGGTGTTTCGTGTGATCAAAGAAGCCGAGCAGTTGCATAAAGTCGACCTTTGGAATACGATGAACGGTGTTAAAATCGAACAAGCCTATAAAGGTACGTTCGAATCATTATATGCGGCATGTGAAGCGATGGCAGAGCGGAAGGAACCACTCAATTGGGATGAGCTTGCGCTAGGAATCCTCTTCCATGACATCGGAAAAATATATGAATACAGTCACCTGTTATCGAGCCCGAACCGTTTTGAAAAACTGTCGCCAGTCGAAGGGACGAGTGAGACAACAGGGATTTCCATCAATCCGCTAGGAACGTTAATCGGGCATATGCCGTATGGTGGACTTCTATTCGAAGAAACGCTGCGTCGTGCAGATGTTCGTCTGTCGATTGACGTTCATCACCGTATTTGGCATATGATCTTATCCCATCATGGGAAACGTGAGTGGGGTTCGAGTGTTTTACCGATGACGACAGAAGCGTGGATGCTTCACTTGATTGATTTATTAGACGCACGCTATGAAAAATGGGCTCGTGCGCATGAAGATTTGTAAGAAAAGGGTGGTACTATGATTCCCGTTCAGTTAGTGACCGGATTTTTAGGAGCAGGAAAGACGACGTATATGAACCGTCTACTCGCTGCGACAGATGAGAAGATTTGTTTGATTGTCAATGAACTCGGGGCGGTCAATATTGATGAACAGTTGATTGTAAAAATGGACCAGGAGCAAATCGAACTATCGAATGGCTGTATTTGTTGTTCGATCCAAAATGATTTGAGTAAGACATTTTATCAACTCGTGGCAAAGAAGGAGACGTTTGACCGAATCATCATCGAGACGACTGGTGTTGCCGACCCGGCCCCAATCATCCAGACGATTTATTATGATGAGTACTTACGTCAACATTTTAAGATGAACGCCATCTTGACTGTCGTCGATGCCAGTCAAATGGATCGTGACTTATTCAAAGAAGGCATTCATCAAATCGCGTATGCAGACATGATCTTATTAAACAAGACAGATTTAGTCTCGAGCGAGGAATTGAAACACGCTCGAGCACGGATCACTCAAATCAATCCGACCGTTCGTGTAGTGGAAACGGTCCAGACGGAAGGGGAATTTGACCTTCTTGAAAATACGTTCCAACTGTCGCGAGTCGATGAAGAACAATTGAGTCGTCTAACAGAAGCGACCGAATCTGTCTCTTCGCTTCGGGCCGTCACGTTGAATGCAGATCGTCCGCTCTCTCGTGAACGCGTGACGCGATATGTTCGTGAGGTATTGATGCATTATGAGGATTCAATCTATCGGATGAAGGCAATCGTTCGTCTAAAGGATGAGAATCGAAAATTTGTCATTCAAGCAACGAATCAACTCATGGGCGCGACGTTTGCGAATGAGGTACATGAAGGAAACCGTTCGGTATTCGTCTGGATTGGAAAAGAACTAGATGCCGATGCATTGGCACGAGGATTAAAAGCATGTGAGGTGGAGCAGGATGAAACTCATTCTCGTTGATGGATTTAACTTATTATCACGTTATTATTTTGCAACGGAGCGGAGAAGAGCACTCGACCCAGACGTGACGGTGAAAGGGTTGCTTCGAAAAGTCGATGCCTGGACGACGGACTTTTCACACATCGCTTTCTTTTGGGACGGGACGAGAGAAACGACGCATCGTTATGCCCTTTATCCTGAATATAAAGCGACGCGTAATGGATTGCCGGAACCGCTCTTCGAAGACTATGTCAAATTGAGAGCGGCCTTGGACGAAAGAGGGATTTTACAGTCAGAATTGACCGGCTATGAGGCGGATGACTTGATGGGAGCTGTGGCGACAGCGTTCCCAGGAGAATCATATCTTTATTCCTCTGATCGTGATTTACTACAATTGCTGTCACCAAACGTGTTTCAAATCATGCCGAAAAAAGGTGAAGAACAACTCGTCAATGAGAGTTCGTTTGAAGCGATGTATGGAGTGAAACCATATCAGTTTGTGGACGTGAAAGCATTACAAGGTGATTCTTCAGATAATATCCCTGGCGTTCGTGGCATCGGTCCAAAAACGGCAACCATCTTGATTCAACATTACGATACGGTCGAAACGCTTTACACGCACGTTCAAAATGCAACGCTCGAAGCACCACATCAGAAGTTTGCAAAAAAATTAGACGGGCATGAAGAGATTGCGCTCTTATCTAAACGTCTGTCACAAATTGATATCCATGCGCCTATCAATACGGACTGGGAGGCGTATCGATTTGGTTCACATTTATTTTGACGCAGCAACAAATCAGACAACCGAAGAGAACGGGCTTGGTGTCTGGATCAAGTCATCAGACGGTACGGTCTCGACGTTCAAGCGTCAAACGCAAGGTTTGTCCAGTGTCCATGCAGAATTAGCGGCTTGTGCCTATGCACTTGAAATGGCGCATTCGATGCAAGGAGAGACGTCATTCATGCTCCACTCCGATGCGGAAGTGATTGTTCGTGCGTTAGAGCAACGATTTATGAAAGATTCCTCGGCCAAACCTCTCTTTCTTAAAGCATTGATTGCGTATGATGATTTACCGAACGTCTTTATCAAATGGATTCCTCGTGCAGAAAATCGTGCAGATGTCATTGCACGTGAAGCATTAAATGGAACGAAGTAAGCGACTAAGATCATTCTTGGTCGCTTTTTGGATTGATTCGTTTCTTTTTAGATGGTTTTTCGCTAAAATGAAAGCGTAGTCAACTATAGAGGGGGAATTGAGCATGAAGGATTATCGAATCGAACGGGACACGATGGGGGAAATTAAAGTCCCGGCTGATGCAAAATGGGGAGCACAAACGCAACGTAGTCTTGAGAACTTTAAAATCGGTGCAGAAAAGATGCCGCTTGAGATTATACGTGCCTTCGCGATCTTGAAAAAAGGGGCGGCCCTCGCCAACGCTGAACTTGGAGTACTGGAAGAAGAGAAAGCTGAAATCATTGCGGAAGTAGCCGATGAGATTTTAGAAGGAAAGTACGACGCTGAATTTCCGCTCGTTGTCTGGCAAACGGGATCGGGTACCCAATCAAACATGAATGTCAACGAAGTAATCGCGAATATTGCGAATATCAAATTGCATGCGCGTGAGCAATCGATTTGGATTCATCCGAATGATGATGTCAACAAATCGCAGAGCTCGAATGACACGTATCCGACAGCGATGCACATTGCGGCCATCCTTTCCGTGCAAGATGACGTCTTGCCGGCAATCGATGCCCTTCACCAAACTCTTTCGCAAAAAGCGGAAGCGTATATGGATATCGTCAAAATCGGACGCACACATCTTCAAGATGCGACACCGGTCACGCTCGGTCAGGAAATCAGCGGCTGGGTGCGGATGCTCGAACTCTCAAAACAAATGATTGAACGGACGATTGAACCATTGACAGAGCTTGCTCTCGGTGGAACAGCTGTCGGTACCGGAATCAACGCCCATCCAGAATTCGGGGAAGTCGTGGCGAAAAAGATTTCTGAAGAGACAGGTAAACCGTTTGTCACGGCCGTAAACAAATTCCACGCTCTTACAAGTCACGATCAACTCGTCTTTACACATGGTGCTTTAAAAGCGTTAGCGATGGATGCAATGAAGATCGCGAACGATGTGCGGTGGTTGGCATCGGGTCCACGTGCGGGGATCGGCGAAATTACGATTCCTGAGAATGAGCCAGGAAGTTCAATCATGCCAGGGAAAGTCAATCCGACACAAAGTGAAGCGCTCACGATGGTTGCCGCCCAAGTTCTTGGTAACGACGCGACGATTGGTTTCGGGGCGAGCCAAGGGAACTTTGAACTGAACGTCTTCAAACCGGTCATCATGTATAACTTCTTACAGACTTGTCGTCTCTTGACGGACAGCCTACATTCATTCAACGATCATTGTGCAATCGGGATCGAGCCGAATCATGATGTGATTTCTCGTAACGTGGAACAGTCGCTCATGCTCGTCACAGCACTCAACCCACATATCGGATATGAAAATGCTGCGAAAATTGCGAAACTGGCACACAAAAACGGTACTTCTTTAAAAGAGGCGGCATTGGAAACGGGATTATTGACAGAAGAGCAATTTGATCAATGGATTCGTCCTGAAGAGATGACATCACCGAACCTAAAAGTGAAAAAATAACACAAAGCGGTCGCAAGACCGCTTTTTATATGTCTATTTTAGGACGTAAGCACTAGGGATATGTAAAACAATAGAAAATAAATAAGGAAATAGTTGTATTTTATCTGTAGAAGTCGCATAATCGATACATAAGAGAATTCGGGGAGTACGAACATAGGGGGGACGAAGATGGAGCAAGGTCAACTCACTGAGCGTATACATATGATTTTAAAAAAAATATCAGAGTCTAGACAAAT
Source organism: Exiguobacterium sp. MMG028 (assembly GCF_027947425.1). NCBI lineage: Bacteria > Bacillati > Bacillota > Bacilli > Caryophanales > Exiguobacterium > Exiguobacterium sp. MMG028. Next base: position 722,224 of record NZ_JAQJIN010000001.1, on the reverse strand, counting down.
TCCTAAATCCGATATCGAGTTTCTACTTGATTGGGTGAAGAAAGAGGTTAGACAGCGACGCTTTATGCATCTGTTAGAAATATTTAGTCGTGTCGAGTCTGATGCGAAGGAGTTGCCTAGCGTCCTTACCCAAGCAGAGGCAATGACCTTGATCTCACCGGTGAAACGATACATCCATACCGTTCTAGGAATCGAACAAGAAGACGAGGACCTCGTTCTAATCTTATCAGCAAGTTTTTCGACATTTAGTCGGTATAAATCGCGTGTTGAGAAGCTTGGAGCACGTCCTGTATTCTTACAAACACTCGAAGAAGCGGTCGAGTATGACTATGAGGACGTCCCAAAAGCCATCATCATGGACGTTGAACTATGGCCACAGTTTAAAGAACGTGACATCCAATCGTTTGTGAGCAAGATGAGAAAACTTTACGTCCCGCTCATCGTCATCGGTACGAATGAGCATTATCGTCTCGCTGCCTATTCCTATGGATTCGATGACTATTGGGAATCATGGGTACCGATGGAGGAGCGGTTAGTCCGTCTTGGTCTACATATTGAAAAGTCTCGTTTAGTTTCAAAGGCATTACTTGTCGATGAACTGACGGGTGCGTTCAACCGAAAATATTTAAAAGCGACGTTTTCTCGCTTCATCTCAAGGTTAGAGCGCTCTGGTGAGAGCTTTGCCGTTGCGCTACTTGATATCGACCATTTCAAACAGTTGAACGATACGTTCGGTCACTCTTATGGGGATGACGTTCTTCATCGGGTCTCGGAAGAAATCCGACACGCGATTCGATCGAGTGATGAACTCATCCGTTATGGAGGAGAAGAGTTTTTAATTCTTTTGAACGTATCTGACCGAGCGATTGTCGAATCGGTGTTAGAGCGCGTCCGTACCCGGATTGAAGAGATGGAGTTCCCGTATGAGCATCAAGTGACCGTATCAATTGGATATACCCGTGTCTGTCAGACAGGATATACGCTTGGCGAATGGTGTGCTTACGCGGATGAGGCACTCTACAAGGCGAAACGTGATGGTCGAAATCGCGTCGTCCGATACACGTCGGCGGTTCGTGAGGAAAAACGGATTGCTTACGTGACGATGTCCGAGAACACGTACACTTCGCTTGCGAACCGGTTGCCAAAAGAGCATCGTCGCTATGAGGTCGTGTATCGTCCGTACGAAGCGTATTCTTGTAACGACAACATCGAAATGTTCGTCTTAGACGATACCCGCGCCCATGAAGCGAGAGGAACGCTCTCTGCTGTGAAAGAACAGCGTGGTAAATATAGTCATATCCTCGCGGTTTCGAAGCGTACAGCATCCGAACTAGAAGCGATTTATGATGACTACGCTGATGATAATCAAGATGAAGTTATCACGAAAAAAATTGAACAGTGGTTAGAAAAACTACCTGACTAAAAAGCAGACATCGATTAATGATCGATGTCTGCTTTTTCATATTGTATGAACGAAAAGGCATATGCATGTCTTTCATCTTGTGGATGATCTGTCTGATTTTGAATCGTCCATGAACCGCTCCGTGCAGGGTAATACGTGTCTGCCTCGAACGTGGATTTTACTTCGGTGGCATAGATTCGACTCGTCATCGACATGGTCTGTTCATATAGCGTCGCGCCGCCAATGATAAACCATTCCTCGTTTTGACTTTCTTCGACGAGACGTTCTAAATCATGCCACACTTCAATGTGATCCCCTTTAAAAGTAGGATCGGACGTCACGACGATATTCCGTCGGTTCGGCAATGCCTTTCCAATCGATTCAAACGTTTTTCTTCCCATGACGACGGTGCCACCAGACGTGACAGATTTGAAGTGTTTCAAATCATCCGGCAATCGCCACAATAAATCATTGTCTTTCCCGATTTCCCGATTTAGTCCGTATGCGACGACGTGTGAAATCATACGCTCACTTCTCCTTTAATGTGTGGATGCGGGTCATATCCGAGAATCTCAAAGTCTTCAAAACGGAATGATTCAATTGAAGATACGTCTCGGACAATCTTAAGTTGTGGTAACGGACGAGGGTCACGCGACAGCTGAAGTTCCACTTGCTCGAGATGGTTATGATAAATATGAGCATCTCCAAGGGTGTGGACGAAATCGCCAACTTCTAGACCGGTCACATGGGCGACCATGTGTGTGAGAAGCGCATACGATGCGATGTTGAATGGAACGCCTAAAAACGTATCAGCACTTCGTTGATACAGCTGGCAAGAGAGCTTCCCGTCAGCGACATAGAATTGGAAAAGTAAATGACACGGTGGAAGGGCCATCTCATCGAGTTGCCCGGGATTCCATGCGGAGACGATCAAGCGTCTTGAATCAGGATTCGTTTTGATTTGTTCAATCACTTGAGCCAGTTGATCGACGGACGAGCCGTCCGGGCGTGGGAAAGAGCGCCACTGTGAGCCGTATACCGGACCGAGGTTTCCTTTTTCATCTGCCCATTCATTCCAAATCCGGACTCCGTTCTCTTGTAGGTAACGAATGTTCGTTTCTCCTGAAATGAACCAAAGGAGTTCATGGATGATCGAACGAGTATGTAACTTTTTCGTCGTGATTAAAGGGAATCCTTCCTGCAAATTGAATCGCATTTGATAGCCAAAAACGCTGGTCGTCCCTGTGCCGGTACGGTCTTCTTTCACTACTCCATTTTCGAGGATGTGTCGACATAAATCATGATATTGCTTCATAAGGTGATGAACCTCCTTTTAAATCTTCGATGACTAAAGGATAACACAAGATATAGTATCTAGGAGTGTATTCCATCCATATACTGAAAAAACAACCTTGATTCTTCGTTTTCGCGAACCTCTGTTTCGGGTATAATGGGGAATGAACAAAAGGAGGGGTTTGATGAAACTACAAGGAAAGAAAGTCCTTCAACTTGTCAGTAATGACTTCGAGGATTTAGAACTTTGGTATCCTGTACACCGTCTTCGTGAAGAAGGTGCGCACGTCATTTTAGCCGGGGAAAAGGCAGACCATGCCTACACTGGAAAGTATGGTGTGCCGGCGAAGTCGGATGTATCATTCGATGATGTGGATATCACATCGTTTGATGCGATTCTCGTACCAGGTGGCTGGTCGCCTGACTTGTTGCGCCGTTTTGATTCGGTGAAAGGCTTCGTCCGTTATATGGATGAACAAAAACGACCAATCGGCCAAATTTGCCATGCTGGATGGGTCTTGATTTCAGCGAATATTTTGGACGGGGTGAACGTCACGAGTACACCAGGAATCAAGGACGACATGGAAAACGCAGGCGCCATTTGGCATGACGAACCTGTTGTCGTCGATGGACATATCGTCTCAAGTCGTCGACCACCCGATCTACCAGACTACATGCGTGCGTTTATCGACGTGTTCGCAAAACAGTAATTGAATCATAAAGGAGCTATACAACGTTGAACTTAAAATCGAATCCACTACTTCGTAAATCAATGCAGTCTACAGCTTACAGTGCCGAGCCGATGACGAAAGCAGGGACATGGTCAAAAGTGTTCACCTTGCTTCTTCTCGTCACAGCGGCAGCCGGAACGACGTGGCTCGTCGTTCCTACAATCGGGGAAGGGCTCTTGTTCCCGCTCATGATCGGGTCACTCATCCTCGGTTTCATCTTTGCGTTACTCATCACGTTCAAGCCGAATACGGCACCAGTCGTTGCACCGCTATACGGAATTGTCGAGGGTGTCTTCGTCGGTTCAATCTCATACTTCTTTGAAGCGATGGTCCCTGGTATTGTCGGCCGTGCCGTCATGACGACGTTCGTCGTTGCTTTTGCGATGTGGTTCGTCTATACGACAGGTCTTGTCAAAGTGACGCAAAAATTCAGAGCAGGTGTCATGGCTGCGATGTTTACGGTCATGTTATTGTACCTTGTCCAACTCGTCATGAGCCTATTCGGTTCAGGATTGGCGTTTATGACAGGTTCAAGCCCACTTGCAATCGGCGTACAGTTTGTCATTGTCATCGTCGCTTCGCTCGCCCTCGTCTTAGACTTCGATTTCATCGCACGTCAAGTCGAAGAGCGGGCACCAAAACAATTAGAATGGGTTGCCGCGTTTGGTTTAATCGTCACGCTCGTCTGGTTGTATATTGAATTGTTAGACTTATTGTATCGTCTAGCGATGAGAGAATAACAATCAATCATCGATCCATTGGGTCGATGATTTTTTCACGAAAGGATGTGTTCATCTGTCTGAAAAGGCAGGTACATGATGAAAAAAATTGTGATTATTGGGTCGGGCATTGTTGGTGTCTCCACAGCCTATCATTTAGCTGGAAAAGCTGACGTGACGGTCATCGACCGTAAGGAAGAAGGACGGGCGACAGATGCGGCGGCAGGAATCGTCTGTCCATGGATTGCGCAGCGGCGTAACAAAGCATGGTATGCACTCGCTAAAGGTGGTGCTCACTATTATCCGCATGTCGTGAAAGAGTTAGAAGCTGAAGGGGAGACAGACACCGGATATAAACGTGTCGGGACACTTGCCCTCCATGAAGAGTCCAAACTTGATCAAATGATGGAGCGGACGATGGTTCGTCGCGAAGAAGCACCAGAAATCGGTGATTTAGAGCGATTGACATCAGAAGAGGCACAACGTCTTTTCCCTCCACTATCAGATGAATATGATGCGCTTCTAGTCAAAGGTGGCGCACGTGTGGATGGTGGGAAATTCCGTGCAGCACTTGAACGAGTCGCTATGAAACGTGGTGTGAAATTTGTATACGGTTCGGCACGGTTGACCGACGGGGACGCGATTGGCGTCGAGTGTGACGGAGTTCGATATGATGCGGATGAAATCATCCTTGCGACTGGGGCGTGGCTCCCGGAGCTGTTACAGCCTCTCGGATATACGGTACGTGTCGATGGAGAGAAGGCGCAACTCGTTCACGTCCAGTTAAAAGATACCGATGCCTCGAATTGGCCGGTTGTCATGCCGCCAAGGCGACGTTATCTACTTGGATTTGAAGACGGGAAGGTCGTGATCGGCTCGACCCATGAGAAAGGTAAAGCGTTCGATGTTCGCCCGACGGCGATCGGTGTCCACGAAGTGCTGACGAAAGGGCTTGAATCAGCACCAGGACTTGCGGAAGCAGAACTCATCGAGACGAAAGTCGGTTTCCGTCCGGTCACACCGAACTCGATTCCTGTACTCGGGAGAGTACCGGGGGCGAATCAATTGCTTGTGGCGAACGGACTAGGGTCATCCGGTTTGACGGTCGGTCCGTTCATCGGAAAAGTGTTAAGTGACCTCGTGCTGACGGGCGAATGTGAAGTGGACCTTTCACTCTATCCGATTGAAGACTTTATATTCAAAGCATAAGAAAAGGTGGCTGTCTCTTTATAGACAGTCACCTTTTTAGCGTTTAATGACCCCATTCAAAAAGAAATGAAAATAGTCTTCCATCGTCTCTTTCATGTCTCCGATTGAAAAATGCGGGTCGGATAGGATGGCCTGTTGCATCAATTGAACGTACCGTAAGTAGGAAGTGGTCGATAATGTGGCATCAATAGTGCCTTTTTGTTTTCCGTATTCGATTAAACGGGCGAAAGATGCATAACCACGAGACGCCAACTGCTCCCAGTTCGGATCTTGTTGAATCATCGTAGTGATGGTCTCATCAAAAAGAACAGCCGTTTTGATTTTTCGTTTCAAAATATCGACGAGTAACGTCTCAAACGGAGCGTTCGACTCAATTTGTTCATCAATCCAACTCATTTGTTCTTCCGTCATCTGCTGCAACACTTCAATGATGACTTGTTCTTTCGAGCCGAAGTAATTGTAAATCGAGACGGGAGAGACATGAGCTTGCTTCGCGAGTTCACTTACGGTAAACCGAGATTGTTTCTCCGTCATCAAGTCATATGCGGCACGTAAGATGGCCTGTCTTTTTTCCTCGGTGCGTTTTGCGAATCCATCCATAGGTCGGAGCGTTCCTTTCTATAGTTTTGTAATAAATATACCATTTCCATTTCAAAAAAGAACGTGATATACTAGTTTTGTAATCATATTAATCTTATATTTCAAAAAAGGAGGGTTTGTGATGATTCGGATTGAACGATTGACAAAACGATTCGATGCAACCCACGGTATTTTTGATGTGTCACTCGATGTGTTACCCGGTACGATTTTTGGATTCATCGGACCGAACGGTGCTGGGAAATCGACGACAATTCGTCATCTAATGGGTCTGTTGAAACCGAGCGAAGGGAAGGCGACCATTAACGGGTTCGACTGCTGGAGCGAAACCGAGCAGGTCAAACGAAATGTCGGTTATTTGCCTGGAGAAATCAATTATCCACAACATATGACCGGAGAAGAAATCATTCGGTTGACACGGCATTTGCATAAAACGGATCCTGCACGAGAGCGACGACTTCGGGAGCGATTCGCGTTCGATGAGTCGACGAAAGTTCGGAAGATGTCTAAAGGGATGAAACAAAAGCTCGCCATCATCACGTGCTTCATGAAAGAGGCACCCGTCTATATTCTGGATGAGCCGACGAGCGGACTCGATCCGCTCATGCAGGAACGTCTGATTGATTGGCTAATCGAAGAAAAAGAAGCAGGTAAGGCGATTCTGATGAGCTCTCACCATTTTCCTGAGATGGAGCGGACGTGTGATCGAGCCGCATTGATTAAAGACGGGCGCATCATTATTGAGGAAGATATGGAAGAGCTTAGACAGCACAGTGTGAAACGATATCAGATTGAGTTTTCTTCTGAGGCAGAGGCAATCCGATTCACCGACACGACTGGAACGCGAGATGGAATACACGTAGAAGTCGCCATCACGTCGCCAGAAGACTTGAACAACTTGATTCGAACGCTTGCCGACTATGAGATTCGTTCATTGGAGAGTGGCGCTGACGAACTCGAACACTTGTTTATGCAGTATTACGGGGAGGCGACATAAATGTTAATACGCTCAATGTTTAAACAGAATCGCGGTTGGATTCTCGGTTATTCGGTCGGGACAAGCGTCTATCTCTTCTTTTTGGCCGCTATATTCCCATCCATTCAGGAAACGGGACTGATTGAGGCGAAATTAGAGTCACTTCCACCTGAGTTACTCGAAGTGTTTCAAATTGATGCGACGATGGCGATGGATAATCTGCTCAATTTATTGTCGAGTAACTACTATGGATTGATTTTTTATGTACTCGCCGTGTTGTTTGCGTTGACGTTCGCCTCGAAACTTCTTGCCAAACCGGTCGATTCAGGTGAAATCATGCTGTATATGGCTGCCCCGATTTCTCGTGTCACATATGTATGGTCTACGTTCATCATCCTGGTCATTGCAGTAGGGTTGTTTGTCGGGTTGAATGGCTTCAGTCTCATGGTGGCAGATGTATTGTTCGATTTACAAATCGACTATGCGGTTCTATGGATGCTTCAATTGAACGGAGCGCTTATGCTTCTCGTATTAGGTGTCGTTGCCTATATGCTGGCCAGTTTGTTTGATGACAGTAGTAAATCTTATATGGTCACCGGCGGAATCTTCACGTTCTTCTTGATGGTAAATATTATCAACGGAGTAAGCGAGCAGTTCGAATGGTTAGGGAACATCTCTTTCTTCTCTCTCTTCGATGCTCCGGCAATCATGCGTGAAGAGTTCGGTGGCGTTCACTTTATTTGGTTAATCGGCTTGTTAATCGTGTTTTCAGCACTCTCATTCTTCCGCTTTACCCGAAAAGATTTAACGATTTAGTTTTCCGAAATAAATTGTCGGGTATGATACAATCAGCTCGTTAGAAAGAAAAGGGGATGAATGAAATGTTATATGCTACGTTACGAAACAAAGTAGAGATTCCGATGATTGGGTTTGGGGTATGGCAAGTCGACAATGAGACAGAGGCACCAGCTGCTGTCGTCGAGGCACTCAAGACTGGCTATCGCCATATCGACACGGCTGCCATTTATAAAAATGAAGAAGGCGTCGCAAAAGGGATTAAAATCTCTGGAATCGACCGTTCAGACCTATTCATCACATCGAAAATTTGGAATGATGATATTCGTGAAGGGAAGACGAAAGAAGCGTTTGAAGACTCATTAAAACGCCTCCAGACAGACTATTTAGACCTTTGTCTGCTTCACTGGCCTGTTGATGGTTTCGTCGATGCTTGGAAGGACCTAATCGAACTATACGAAGCTGGAAAGATTAAAGCAATCGGTGTTTCCAACTTCAAAGAACATCATCTTGAGACGTTAAAAGAAGAAGGACTGATGGCACCACTCATCAACCAAGTAGAACTTCATCCACAGCTTCCACAACCGGATTTGTTGGACTATTGCCAGGATGAAGGCATTCAAATTGAGGCGTGGAGTCCACTTATGCAAGGGAAGTTCTTGGATATCGATGCCTTCTCGGAGATTGCGGAGAAGCATGGAAAAACACCTGCACAAGTCGTGCTTCGTTGGCACCTCGAGTCAGGTCATGTCGCATTGCCAAAATCGGTGACACCGCACCGAATCCGTGAAAACTTCGACGTATTCGACTTCTCACTTGATGCGGACGATTTGGCGAAAATCGACCAGGTGGCGACAGGTGAACGTCTTGGACCAGATCCAGACGAAATCGACTTTTAATGACAAGGGGCTCGTATTTGCGAGCCCCTTTCTACGTGTAGAGTCACATGGATGCGGGTAATGATTACTATGTTGCTAAAAGGAGGTGTTTGATCTTCATTCAGAAGATCGTGCTTATGGACTTATCAAAATGGCCAATTGTCAACTGGGTCGCTTTTTTAGCGACCGTCGTCATCAATTATTTTGCGAGCGGAGATAATGCCGCGGTTTCAGACCGGATTGACATCTACTTTAAACCGGCGGGTTACGCCTTCTCCATTTGGGGCGTCATCTATGTCGCATTACTTGTCTGGTTAGTCTTACAATTGAAAAAAGGGACGACGGCGAATCGACAGGCCGAACGTATGAAAGCTGGATTCCTGATTTCATGTGTGTTGAACGGATTGTGGCTTCTCGCATTTACGAATGAGTGGTTCGTACTCTCGCTCGTGATCATGGTGGCATTCTTAGTGTCTCTATGCTGGCTGTACTATATTGCATTCCGCACATCTACGAGTTGGCTCGACCGCTTCCCATTCTCAATCTATATCGGTTGGGTGTCGGTCGCAACGATTGTCAACACGTTCGTCGTGATGAAGACAGAACAGATTACTTCTCTGTTAGGTTTGGATGAACTTGCATGGACATCGCTCATGCTGATGGTCGGTGTTGTATTAGCCTTACTCTTCATGTGGTGGCACCACGATTTCATTTATCCGCTCGTATTCGTTTGGGCCTATATCGGTATTTTCGCAAGAATCGAAGAAGGGACACTTTATGTCGTCATCGTTAGTGCGCTCGCATTGCTTGCGATTGGATATATCGGTTTGATCTTGTGGAAGCGTCCGAAATCGTTTTTGCATCACCCGCGAAAAACAGTTGAACACTAAGTTCGAAAGGGATGTCTATAAAGATATCCCTTTTTTTATGTTCTTAAGAACCTATAAATAAATAATATTCATGGATATTTATTCTTTATCTAACATAACTAAAACGATAAAACCTATTGATATCAGCTATGTATACGCTTTCAATCGTAATAGATTCAATTCCTATTATGCAAAAATACATACAGTCCACTTGATTTTTCAGAATATTTAGAACAGAATGTTAATTACGAAACTGTGAGTGAAAGGGGTCGATGATATGAGTCGAGTTGGACTGTATGACTCAAGATTTGAGAAAGACGCGTGCGGGATTGGATTATACGTCAATTTAAACGGACTAAAAAAACATGAGATTGTCCGTAAATCACTCTCGATGCTATGTAAATTAGAGCACCGAGGAGGGCAAGGTGTCATCGATGCCGGTGATGGTGCGGGTATTATGACTGAAATCCCACATGAACTTTTCACGCAAACGATGAACCTTCCGTCACCTGGTCGTTACGCTGTCGGAATGGTTTTTTTTCAGCCATCAGACGATCGGCTAAAGGAAAAAATAAATTTGATGGAACGCATGGCAGATGAATTAGACTGTTCGACTATCGAGTGGCGAGAAGTACCCGTGGACGCAACGCAAATCGGGGAACATGCACGCGTGACGCAACCGGTCATTTATCAGTGGTTCATCTCTTGTCCGTTTCTCGATGAAGATGCGAATGAACGTGTGTTCTATGAACTCCGACGAAAGATTGAAAAAGTTGAATCGCTAAACTTATATATTGCGAGCCTGTCGACGAGAACGATTGTATATAAAGGAATGCTGACGCCAGTTCAAATTGATGCCTTTTATTTGGACTTGCAATCACCGTATTATAAGAGCACGTTCGGAATCGTTCACTCTCGCTTCTCAACAAATACGTTTCCTTCATGGGAACGTGCACACCCAAACCGGATGATTGTCCATAATGGAGAAATCAACACGTTACGAGGCAATATCGATGCGATGCGAGCGCGCGAAGGGGTCACATCGACCGATTTGTTTGAGGATGTGAATCATTTGTTCCCAGTTCTCCAAGAGGACGGCAGTGATTCGTCGATGCTTGATAATGCCTTCGAGTTCTTCACGCGCACCGGTCGATCGATTGCGCATACGGCGATGATGTTGATTCCCGAACCGTTTGTTGAAGGTAAGATGGAACCGTTCAAACGTGACTTCTATCAATATCACTCATCCATCATGGAGCCGTGGGATGGTCCAACGGGCGTCGTATTTACCGATGGTCGACAAATCGGTGCAATTTTAGACCGGAACGGGTTACGCCCGATGCGTTACGTCGAAACATTAGACGGAGAATTAATCCTGTCATCAGAGACAGGAGTCATCCCTGTCGATGCCGAGAACGTCAAATCAAAACAGCGCCTACGACCTGGACAATTGCTCTTGATCGACTTGATTGAGAAACGTTTGATTCCCGATCAGGAAATCAAGGAGACGATTGCAAAATCGGAGCCGTATCATAAATGGCTCAAACAAATGATGAAAGTGGAAGATAGAGGTGTTCAGGAACAAGACGTCTCAGAACTCGATCGTGTGCAACGCGCGTTCGGGTATACAAAAGAGGATATCGAACAGTATATGATTCCATTGATCAACGACGAGAAAGATCCGATTGGGTCGATGGGACATGATCAACCAATCGCAGTCCTCTCTACCCGTCCTCGGTCACTCTTCCATTACTTTAAGCAACACTTCGCGCAAGTGACGAACCCGCCAATTGATGCCTTACGGGAGAAAATTGTCACAGCGACGTTCACTTGGATTGGTCCGCAAGGCGATCCGGTCCATACCGGACGCGGTCATGCGAAACGTGTGTGGCTGGATCATCCAATCATCGATGGTTCAACACTCAATCAAATCGGTGAGCGACTCAAGCTCATACGCGTCGATACGACGTTTACAAATGATTTAGAGGCGTCGCTTGAAGCCCTTTTGCAACACGTCAGCGAGATTGTACGAAATGGTGCGAACGTCATTGTCCTATCTGACCGTTATATGTCACGTGATTGGGCTGCGATGCCGGCGCTCCTCGTGCTCAGTGCCGTTCACCAACATTTGATTCGCGAGAACTTGAGATCGAACTGTAGCGTGATTTGTGAAAGTGGGGAAGTGCGAGAAGTGCATCAGGCTGCCACTTTGATCGGTTATGGGGCCGATGCGGTATACCCTTACGTTGCCTATGCAACGATTCAACACTTGGTCGAACATGAACAAATCGCTCATTCATTTGAAGCGGCAATTCGCTCCTATCAAAAAGCAGTCGTGGAAGGCATCGTCAAAATCATGTCGAAAATGGGAATCTCGACGATCCAAAGTTATCGTGGGGCTCAAATTTTCGAAGCGGTCGGATTAGACCGTGATTTGATTGAAACGCATTTCCGGGGGACGACGTCTCAACTATCAGGGATTGGATTCGTTGAATTAGAAGACGAGGCAAAAACGCTCCACAAACACGCATATGAGACAAATCGCCCGCTCGAAGCGGGAAGTGATTTCCAATGGCGTGCAGACGGAGAGGAACATGCATTCAATCCGAAGACGATTCACTTGTTGCAACGAGCCTGCCGTGAGAATGAACGAAAATATTACGATGCCTACGTAAAATTGCATGAGTCATCGGGACAATTTATCCGTCAGTTGTTCGCGTTTAAGGAACAACGTCCGGTGGCGATTGATGAGGTGGAACCGATCACGTCGATCGTACGCCGCTTTAAGACGGGGGCGATGTCGTTCGGATCCTTGTCGAAAGAAGCACACGAGACGCTCGCTATTGCGATGAACCAAATCGGTGCGAAAAGTAACTCAGGTGAAGGTGGGGAAGACCGTGCTCGCTTTGTTCCGGATGAATTCGGGAACGAACGCATCAGCCGCATCAAACAAGTGGCGAGTGGCCGTTTCGGCGTGACGGCGGAATATCTATATCATGCCGATGAGATTCAAATCAAGATGGCACAAGGGGCAAAACCGGGGGAAGGTGGACAACTTCCAGGGAACAAGGTGTATCCATGGGTCGCCGAAGTCCGGGGATCGGTCCCTGGCGTCGGACTCATCTCGCCGCCTCCGCATCACGATATTTATTCGATTGAGGATTTGGCACAACTTATTTTTGACTTAAAACATGTGAACCCGAACGCGAAAATCAGTGTCAAACTCGTTTCAAAATCAGGGGTTGGGACGATTGCAGCAGGCGTGGCGAAAGCGAACGCGGATACGATTGTCATTAGCGGATACGACGGTGGGACCGGTGCTTCTCCGAAAACATCAATTAAGCATACAGGTCTTCCGTGGGAACTCGGTCTCCTAGAGACACATCAAACGCTCGCATTGAACGGACTCCGGGGAAGAGTCACGCTCGAGACGGACGGGAAGCTTATGACGGGTCGCGATATCGTCATGGCAGCCATCTTCGGTGCCGAAGAGTTTGCGTTTGCGACAGCACCGCTCGTCGTTCTCGGATGTATCATGATGCGCGCTTGTCATTTAGATACTTGTCCGGTCGGTGTGGCGACACAAGACCCGGTACTTCGTCAGAAATTTATGGGGAAACCAGAGCATGTCGTCAACTTGATGACGTTCTTGGCTGAAGAAGTGCGGGAAATCTTGGCGTCACTCGGTGTCACATCACTCGACGAAGTGGTCGGTCGAACAGATCTACTCGAAGAAAGCGTGTGGAAGACGAATCATCCGAAAGCGCGACGTCTAGATTTGTCTCCAATGCTTTCGATGCCGACACCGTTGCCGGAACGAGAAGAACTCACTCATCCGGCATACCGTTCATACGATCATCGTAAGCTCATCCCGGCTGTATCACGTTCCATCACTTCTGCCCAACCGACGTTCTTCGTAGGTCGCATCCGAAACACCGATCGAGCCGTCGGAACACAGTTAGGTTTTGAAGTGACGAAAGTTCATGGTCAGGTCGGTTTACCGGACGATACGATTTCGCTTCGCCTTAGTGGATCTGCCGGACAAAGTTTGGGGGCATTTTTACCGAACGGGATCACGATCTCTGTCATTGGCGATGCGAACGATTATATCGGCAAAGGCTTGAGCGGAGGGAAATTGGCATTGATTGCTGAAAAGCATGCGCCGTTTGATGAAAGTGAACAAATGATTGCCGGTAACGTCTGCTTGTACGGAGCGACGAGCGGTCAGGCGTTCTTCAACGGACATGTCGGTGAGCGGTTCGCCGTTCGTAACTCTGGTGCGACGGCAGTCGTCGAAGGAGTCGGGGATCACGGGTGTGAATATATGACCGGTGGGACGGTGCTTGTACTCGGACAGATAGGACGAAATTTTGCCGCCGGTATGTCCGGTGGGACAGCTTATATTTACGGAGCGCAAGCCTATGAACAACTCGTCAATGAGGAGCTTGTCTCCGTCGTACGGGAGTTGGGCGATGAAGATATCGAACAAATTTATGCGCTTCTTGAAGCGCACCAATTCCACACAGACAGCGTCAAAGCACGGACGATTTTAGAGTCATTTGAACAAGTACGTTCACACTTTGTGAAAGTCGTTCCGAGAGACTACGCGAACGTCTTAGATGTGATGCGTCAAATTGAGGCGGAACGCCCAGAATTGAGTGAAGCAGACAGAGCACTTGAATTGTTCCGTGTCGTGACTGAAGGAGGTACCGTATGAAACATAACTTTTTAAACATCGCGCGAACGACGCTGCCAGAACGTCACGTCGAAGAGCGGGTGAGAGATTATGAGGAATATGCGACGAGAATGGATGATGAATCGGTCCAGCAACAAGCAGCGCGCTGTATGGATTGCGGCACACCGTTCTGTCACGTCGGTGATTTGATTGGTCAGGAGACGATTGGATGCCCGATTCACAACTATATTCCCGAATGGAACAAGCTCGTCACGAAAGCGGACTGGATGGGCGCGTACCATCGATTGATGGAGACGAACAACTTCCCGGAGTTCACGGGAAGGGTTTGTCCGGCACCTTGTGAAGGATCGTGTACACTCGGGATCAGTGAAGATCCAGTCGCCATCAAATCCATCGAGCGAACAATCATCGACCGGGCATTTGAAGAAGGATGGGTGAAACCGAGACCGGTTCATCGAAGAACTGGGATGACGGTCGCTATCATCGGAAGTGGTCCTGCTGGTCTAGCCGCCGCTGATCAATTGAATCAACTGGGACATTCGGTCACAATCATCGAGAAAGCAGATGAAGCGGGAGGACTGCTCATGTATGGCATCCCGAATATGAAACTCGATAAAGATGTCGTAAGACGTCGCGTTCGGTTACTCGAACAAGAGGGAATTGTCATTCGGACGAACGTCGAGGTCGGTACGGATGTAACGGTCGAATCGCTTCGGAACGAATACGATGCGGTCATCTTGGCGACCGGAGCTCAAAAACAGCGCACGCTCGGGATTGACGGAGATGATGCCGTTGGCGTTGAAATGGCGATGGATTATTTGACGGCATCCATGCATGAACGTAAAGGGGCTCCCCTTGCCTCTGATTATGACGCCAAAGACAAAAATGTCATCGTCATCGGAGGAGGAGATACAGGAGCGGACTGCGTGGCGACGGCAATCCGTCAAGGTGCAAAATCAGTCGTTCAATTTGGGAAGCACCCGTCAAAAGGGTTGCTCCGTGCACCAGAGAAACCTTGGCCACTTCAACCTGACACGCTTACGACCGATTATGCGTATGCGGAATCACTCGCGGTCTATGAGAAAGACCCGAGAACATATTTGATTCGCTCCAACCAAATCGTCACGAAAGAAGGACGTGTCACAGGGATTGAAACGGAACGGATGACGAAAGTCGTCAACCCAGATGGTCAAGCGACTTTCTTCGTAGAGGAAGATTCGATGGAGACGTACCCGGCGGACCTCATCCTCGTCGCCATTGGATTTGAACGACCAGAGCACGAGTTGCGGAAAATCGGCGTCGAGAAGACGAAAGATTTCCATACGGCAACGGATAACGTCTTTGTCGCCGGGGATGCGAAGCGGGGGCAAAGCCTGATTGTATGGGCAATTCGAGAAGGACGAGAGGTGGCAGAAGTGGTCGATGCATATCTCGATACTTGCAAGACCGTTTTAAAAACCTCATCATAAAAAGGAGCGACAACTGTCGCTCCTTATCTTTTGTTTAGGAGGAGTTTTATGTTCACCGAAATCCTCATGTATACGGGAATCTGGTTTATTCTCATCCTGATTTTATTAGGAACCATTTATTCACGACGGAAAAAATGATCAAAGCACCATCGCGGCAATCACCCCGAAGATGATGAGTGGAATGTTGTAGTGTAAGAACGTTGGCCAAACCGTTTCACGAAGGTGATCGTGTTGACCGTCAGCGTTCAATCCACTCGTAGGTCCGAGGGTCGAGTCACTCGCAGGACTCCCGGCGTCACCAAGAGCACCTGCAGTCCCGATGATGGCAATCGTCGCCTCGACAGAGAAGCCATACTGTACACAAAGCGGTACGAAGATGGCCGCAATGATTGGAACTGTTGAGAAACTCGAGCCGATGCCAAGTGTAATGACGAGTCCGACAAGTAACATGACAAGAGCTGCAATCATTTTAGAATCACCCATCAAATCGCTCGCACCGTTGACGAGCGGGTCGATGGCACCTGTTTCACGAATAACGGCTGCGAATCCACTAGCGGCAATCATGACGAAACCGATGAATGCCATCATGCGCATCCCGCTCGTGAAGATATCATCGGCCTCTGACCAAGGGATGAGGCGGAAAATCGAGAGTAAGATTAGTCCTGTCACCGCCGAAGCAATCATCGACTCCGTCTGCAATTGGACGATGAGGACGATAAGAACGACGACAAGTGTCATGATCATCTTGAAGCCACTCATTTGACGAACTTCATAGTCAGACGGTCCGAGTGCAATCGTTTCGTACGTTCGTGGTTTCCGGTAGTGAATGAACGCGGCAATCAATCCAACGAGCATCCCTAATGCCGGGATTCCCATGATTGAGATGATATTGACGTCTCCGACAGCTAAGCCGTTCGCTTCAACGTTTGCAATCAAAATCTCGTTCAAGTAAATACCACCGAACCCGACAGGTAGCAACATATACGGTGTCACGAGACCAAACGTCAAGATGGTCGCAACGAGACGGCGATCTAATTTCAATTCATTGAATAAGACGAGTAACGGCGGAATCACAATCGGGATAAAGGCGATGTGAATCGGGAGTACGTTTTGTGAGCTGATTGACAACAATAAGAGAAGCGACAACAAGAACGCTTTAACGTACATTACGCGCTTTCCTGAAACGTCACGACCTGACATCGCAATTAACTTTTCAGCTAAGACGTCCGGTAGACCCGTCTTCGACAATCCGACGGCGAATGCACCAAGGAGCGCATAGCTAAGGGCGATGCTCGCTCCGCCGCCGAGACCGTCGCTGAAGGCGGTCAACGTATCGTTAAACCCGAGCCCTCCAACAAGCCCACCGACAAGCGCAGCTAATATTAAGGACAATACAATGTGCACACGACTGATGGCGAGTGCAAATAAGACGATGACTGCAAGGAGTACTGCGTTCATATTGATCCAACACCTTTCACAATTTCTTTCTCTTGGTATCACTTTAATATGATAAAGACTTTTTGAAATTTAACATATGATGTGATCCTTGTCAAATTGATTATGAAAAAAAGCGATAACTCGTGAAAGTTATCGCTTACGTGTTACAGATCGACGTTGTGATACACTTGGCGAACATCTTCCAAGTCTTCGAGCACATCGATTAATTTTTCAAACTGTTCTTTCGAATCGTCATCGAGCGACACCTCGTTTTGTGGAAGCATCGTCAGCTCGGCGACGGCAAACTCTTCAATCCCGGCAGACTTGAATGCAGTCTGAACGGCATGGAACGCTTCTGGCTCAGCATAGACGATGACCGTCTCATCTTCTTCGATGACATCACGAACGTCAAGGTCGTGTTCCATCATGAGTTCAAGGACATCGTCTGCCGACATTTGATTGACACCGATGACGGCTGTCGCATCAAACATGTAGGCGACCGAACCGCTGACACCCATGTTTCCTCCGTTTTTACCGAAAGCGGCACGTACTTCAGATGCTGTACGGTTCACGTTATTCGTCAACGTATCGACGATGACCATCGCACCGTTCGGTCCGAATCCTTCATAGCGAAGCTCATCGAAGTTTTCCTCGTCGCCACCTTTTGCTTTATCGATGGCGCGATCGATAATCGCACGGGGCACGTTATACGTCTTCGCACGCTCCACAACGAATTTTAATGACTGGTTCAACTCAGGATCAGGTTCCCCTTGACGGGCGGCCACATAAATCTCGCGACCGAACTTCGCATAGACGCGACTCGTGTTCGCGTCTTTTGACGCCTTCTTCTCTTTAATGTTGTTCCATTTACGACCCATTACATGTCATCTCTCTTTCCATTTGTACGTAGATTCATTACAGATTATATAAGAAGTTGCGTGAATTGACGAGAAAAGTTTTACTCGTCGCCCTTATCCATCTTCTCAACAATCTCGGTGAGCGTCTTCAAACTGTCAATGAGGCGGTCGGTTTCATCCTCGTTTAAAAAGGCGAGACGCTCCTCAAAAAGCCTCCGGAACGAGTCTCTCCGTTCGAGTAAAATACGCTCACCTTTCTCTGTCAACTGGTTCCAAATGACACGGCGGTCCCGTTCATCCGGTACGCGTGTAATATATCCTTCATTTAACAGTTTCGTGATGAGCGGGGTAACATTGGGCGGCGCGATGGAGAGTGTTTCACTAATTCGTCCATTTGTGACAGCCCCCTCGTCCTCAATCAACATCAACAGATGGAAATGAGAGAAGTTCAAGTTCGGAATTTGTGGGAAATCAGATCGACGTAGCAGTTTACGACGAATTAAAGGGATCAGTTTGACGAACTGGTCCGCAGCATCTTGTTTCGGCATAGTAGATTCACTTCCTAGTTAGGTTCTATTTTCATTATACACGAGTTAGGTGCAGTTGAACCTAAAAACGGGTTGATGTGATGATTGATACATCTTAGAAGAAATAGAACCGACACAATTAATGTAAGCGTTTACATTAAATTATTTAATTGTTTTCATGAAAACGTATTCGATTTTACTGAGGACACAGTTAAAAATCAAGGGCTATCAACAAATGACAAAAAAATATTGTGAAAGAGTTCACATTGTTGTCACCCACAAACTCTGAAAAACATTGTATTCTATGAATGTGAAGGGAAGCACAATCTCTTGAAAGCAGTCATCACATTGTGTCTTCCATCAAGTCAATATGTTCATTAAAAGCTCTCAATTATGAGGAGGAACCCAACATGGCAGTCAAAGAGAAAGCAAAAGTGGAAACTACAGCAGAACAAATGGTGGATACGCTCGTAGAGGGTGCACACGCCGCACTCGATACGTTGATGACGTTCGACCAAGAGAAAATCGATGAAATCGTACAAGCGATGGCGCTCGCTGGTCTTGAGCAACACGTCGCACTTGCGAAATTAGCACATACAGAAACTGGCCGCGGTGTCTTTGAAGACAAGATGATCAAAAATATCTTCGCGACAGAATATATTTACAACTCACTCCGTGGAGAAAAAACAGTTGGCGTTCTTGAAGACGACGTTCAAAACGGAATCACATACATCGCAGAACCAGTCGGTGTCGTCGCTGGGGTCACACCGGTCACAAACCCAACATCGACAACGATGTTCAAAGCGATCATCGCCATCAAGACACGTAACCCAATCATCTTCGCGTTCCATCCATCCGCTCAACAGTGTTCAAGTGAAGCGGCACGTGTCCTTCGTGACGCAGCGGTAGCAGCAGGTGCTCCTGAAAACTTGATTCAATGGGTTGAAGTCCCGTCGCTCGATGCAACAAAAGCACTCATGAACCACCCAGGTGTGGCGATGGTTCTTGCGACTGGTGGGGCAGCAATGGTCAAATCGGCTTACTCGACTGGTAAACCAGCACTCGGTGTCGGACCTGGTAACGTACCGGCTTACATCGATAAGACTGCGAAAGTGAAACGTGCCATCTCAGACGTCATCCTCTCCAAAACGTTCGACAACGGTATGATTTGTGCGTCTGAACAAGCAATCATCGTCGACCAAGAAGTTTACGAAGAAGTGAAGGCAGAAATGACGGCACTCGGTTGCTACTTCTGTTCACCTGAAGAAAAAGCGAAACTCGAAACACTCGTCATTCGTACGGACACATGTGCGGTCAACCCAGAAATCGTCGGGAAGCCAGCAGCGTGGATCGCTGAAAAAGCAGGTCTCAACGTACCGGCTGACACGAAAATCTTGATTGCTGAACTTGAAACGGTCGGCGCAACTGAACTTCTTTCTCATGAGAAGTTGAGCCCGGTTCTCGGTGCTTATAAAGTACAGTCACGTGAAGAAGGATTCGCGATCGCTGAAAAAATGCTCGAAATCGGTGGTCTCGGTCACACAGCGGTCATCCACTCAACAGATGACGATGCCATCCTTGACTTCGGTCTTCGCATGAAAGCTTGCCGCATCATCGTCAACTCACCTTCAGCACACGGTGGAATCGGTGACCTTTATAACGAAATGACACCATCCCTCACGCTCGGCTGTGGGTCATACGGTAAAAACTCCGTCTCAGAAAACGTGACGGCGAAACATCTACTCAACGTGAAAAAGGTGGCGAGACGTCGCGTGAATATGCAATGGTTCAAAGTACCTGAAAAAATCTACTTCGAGAAAAACTCGGTGCAATACCTTCAATCGCTCACAACAAAAAAACGGGCGATGATCGTCACGGATGAAATGATGGTCAAACTCGGATTTGCTGACAAAGTCATCAAGAACTTGCCAGCAGGTGTTGAGTACCGCATCTTTGACCAAGTCGAACCAGACCCATCTGTCGAAACGGTCATGAACGGTGCCGAAGCGATGCGTCACTTCCAACCAGACATGATTATCGCACTCGGTGGTGGATCACCGATGGATGCTGCGAAAGGAATGTGGCTCTTCTACGAACGTCCTGAAGAGAAGTTCTCAAACCTTCGTCAGAAATTCATGGATATTCGCAAACGGACGTACAAGTTCCCGACGCTCGGTAACAAATCAATGTTTATCGCCATCCCGACAACTTCTGGTACAGGTTCTGAAGTGACACCGTTCACCGTCATCACAGACAAAAAACGTAACGTGAAATATCCGATTGCTGACTATGCAATCACACCAGACGTTGCAATCGTCGACCCTGAGTTCGTCATGACCGTGCCAGCATCGATTACGGCTGACACAGGAATGGACGTCATGACGCACGCAATCGAAGCATACGTTTCAGTCATGGCGAATGATTACACGGACGGCCTTTGCCTCCGCGCCATCAAGATGATTTTCGACTACCTACCAAAAGCGTATGAAAACGGTAGCGATGCGGAAGCACGTCAGAAAGTGCACAACGCTTCAACGATGGCTGGTATGGCGTTCGCGAACGCGTTCCTTGGAATCAACCATTCGATCGCTCACAAAATCGGTGGAGAGTTCCACGTACCACACGGTCGTACGAACGCAATCCTTATGCCACACGTCATCCGCTACAACGCGACACGCCCATCAAAACTTGCGGCGTTCCCGAAATATGAGTCATTCATCGCAGACGAGCGTTACGCAGAAATCGCACGTTACCTCGGCCTTCCGGCAAGTACGACAGCAGAAGGTGTCGAGTCACTCGTCCAAGCGATCATCGAGCTCGGTCAACGTTTGAACATCAAGCTCTCGTTCAAAGCACAAGGCATCAAGAAAGCAGAACTCGATGCGAAGATTGACAAAATGGCAGTCGATGCATTCGAAGACCAATGTACGACGGCAAACCCGAAAATGCCGCTCGTTGAAGAGTTGAAAGAAATCATGTACGCAGCATACGAAGGCGTATAAGAAATCAAATCAATCAAGGTGCCCGTTCGAGAGAGCGGGCACTTTTTTTGAGGAGATAAAAGGTTAGTTAAGAAACGGTACAGGCGACGACATATTTTTTTGGTTGTTCGTTTCGGGTATGATAGAAGTGGAGGCGATACGATGAAACAAGAGATGACGATTACGACAGCATATGGAACGATTGCAGGAACTTTTCTTTCGCATGAGGAGCCTCGGGCGACCATTGTCATGTTGAGTGGAAGCGGACCAAGTGACCGTGATGGGAATATGGGTGGCGTCGGCTTTAATACGTACGGAAAATTAGCTGAGGCGCTATACGATCATGGCTATAACGTCTTTCGGTATGATAAACAAGGAATCGGGAAGTCGGATGGTGACTTCAATAAGGTCGGGTTACATGATTTGATTAACGATGCGATTCTAGTCGTGCGGACGATTCGACAACTCGCAGATGTGAATCATCTCTATATACTCGGTCATAGTGAAGGGGCAGTCCTTGCGCCCGCTGTACAATTGGAGACGAAATCCGATGGACTCATTTTATTGTCAGGGTTCCATGAGTCATCGAAACAGATGTTTTTATATCAGGCAGATGCCTTAGCAAAGGACGTCGAACGTGTCAAAGGATTGAAAGGCATGTTTTACCGGGTGACAGGGGTGGCGAAAAAGGTGAGACAGCGGCAGGATGACTTGCTCGAGCGATCTTTACGCACGAACGTTTCCGCTTTTAAATATAGAGGACAAGTCGTGAATGCAAAATGGATTCGCGAACATGCCTCGTATGACGTACGGGAGCGGTTAGAACATGTCACCGTTCCGGTCCTTGCGATTACAGGGGGACGTGACGTACAAGTCCCACCGGAACACGTTCATATGATTCGGACGAAAGGGGAGGTTACGTCCTCGATCATCGATGACATGAATCACCTACTCGTGAAGCGGGATTCACCGCACTCTCTTCTGACGCTCCATAAAGAATATCGTGAAGCGATTGATGAACCAATTCATCCAAAACTCGTACAAGAAGTGGTGGAATGGTTAAGAAAACAGTCATAAACATAAAAAACGGTCATTTATTGACCGTTTTTTATGTTATAATTGTGACAGATTGAATGTATATGAATGTTTTTGAATGATTTTAGTTGTTTTTATTATGAAAACGCTTTATATTAGACATATGGAGGGAACATGATGTTAACGAAACAACGACATCAGTTGATATTACAACGCTTATCTGAGCAGAAAGTCGTCAAATTGAAAGAGTTGGTTGATTTGACGGATTCATCCGAGTCGACGATTCGTCGTGATTTGACGGACCTCGAAGCGGAAGGATATCTGGCAAGGGTGCACGGGGGAGCGACACTCATCGCGACTCCTGACGAAGAACCGACATTTGAAGAGAAACGAGATCGTTTCGTCGATGAAAAAGTTGCGATTGCACGGAAGGCCGCAACATTCATTGAAGACGGGATGTCGATCTATTTAGATGCCGGGACAACGACTCAAGCGATGGTACCGTTTTTAGAAGGAAAGAAAATTGTCGTCGTCACGAACAGTCTACCGATAGCGAATGAATTATTTGATCTTGATATTAAGACGTTTGTGATAGGCGGAGAATTGAAACGGTCGACTCAAGCGCTCGTCGGATACAATGCACGCGAGAGCATGATGAATTATCGAGTTGACCTCGCTTTCCTCGGAATGAACGGAATCGACCTTGATGCAGGCTACACGACACCGGACCCAGAAGAAGCGCTTGTCAAAAAGACGGCAATTGAATTGGCACAGACGTCATACGTGCTCGCGGACGCATCGAAAATCGGGAAACGAACGTTCAGCCGAGTCGCCACGTTAGACGCTGCGCAATTGATCACATCAAGCGATGCATCAATGAGTTCCATCCAAACAATAACAAAGGTGGTGAATGCGAAATGATTTACACGTTAACACTCAACCCTTCTATTGATTACTATGTGACATTACCAGAAGTAAATTTAGGAGAAGTGAACCGAATCGAAGAAACGACCGAACGAGCAGGTGGAAAAGGGATCAACGTTTCGATCGTGCTTCGAGAATATGAAAAAGAAACGAAAGCGCTTGGCTTTATCGGTGGAACGACAGGTGATTTCATCAAAAAGTCGCTCGTCGACCATGGTGTGCACACGGATTTTGTTGAAGTAAACGGAAATACTCGAATCAACGTCAAGATTCGTGCAAAAGAAGAGACCGAATTGAACGCGAGCGGACCGAACATCACGGATGGTGAACTCGAACAATTGAAAGCGAAGTTCGACCAAGTCGATGAAGGTGACATCGTCGTTCTTGCGGGAAGTATCCCAAGCAATTTACCGGACTCGTTGTATCGGACAATCGCTGAATCGATTCGCGAAAAAGGTGCTGACTTCGTCGTCGATACGACGAAAGATGCCATGCTTGAAGTCCTTTCGCTCGAACCGTTGATGATCAAACCGAACCATCACGAGTTAGGCGAACTGTTCGATACAGAGATCGAGACGTTTGAGGACGCTCTTCCTTATGCGGAGCAGCTCGTTGAACGTGGCGCGAAAAACGTCATCATTTCGTTTGCAGGGGATGGAGCACTACTCGTCAACAAGGCCGGCGCGGTCACGGCGAACACACCGGTCGGTAAACTCGTCAACTCAGTCGGTGCCGGAGACTCACTCGTTGCCGGATTTGTCGCAAACGTCAAAGTAAAAGGCGAACAGGAGGCGTTCCGCTACGCTGTCACAACAGGCAGTGCGTCCGCATATACGTTTGGTCTTTGTTCAAAAGAAGATATTGATCGATTGATCGATCAAGTACAACTCACACCACTCAAACGAATGGAGGAAACAACATGAAAATCACGGACTTGCTTCAACGCGATACGATTCAATTGAATCTTCGTGCTAGCTCTAAGCGTGAGGTCATCGAAGAACTCGTCGATGTCCTCGACCGTGCCGGCAAACTATCTGACCGCGATGGATATCGTGACGCCATCTTAAAACGTGAAAGCGAGAGCACGACTGGACTCGGAGAAGGGATTGCCATCCCTCACGCGAAAACGAGTGCTGTCCAAACACCAGCAATCGCCTTCGGACGCTCAGAAGGAGTCGATTACGAAGCGTTGGACGGTCAACCAAGCCGACTCTTCTTCATGATTGCGGCAGGGGAGAACGCGAATAACGAACACCTTGAAACGCTCTCTAAATTATCGGTTTACTTGATGGACCCAGCATTCCAAGAGCGCCTCTATGCAGCGACTTCTGAAAGCGATGTCATCCGTGCCATCGAGGAGAAGGAAGCGGCTGAAGAGAAGCCGGAAGTCGTCAAACCGACGAACGAAGATGCTCCGTTCATCTTAGCGGTCACGGCTTGTCCGACAGGAATTGCCCATACGTATATGGCGGCCGACAGCTTGAAACAAAAAGCGGAAGCGATGGGTGTCGATATTAAAGTCGAAACGAACGGTTCTACTGGAGTGAAGAACGAGCTTACACGGGCAGACATCGATCGTGCGACAGCTATCATCGTCGCAGCGGATAAAGCTGTGGAAATGGAGCGTTTCGCCGGAAAACGCGTCATTGAAGTACCGGTTGCACAAGGAATTCGTAAACCGGAAGAACTCATCAATCGTGCCGTCAATCAAGATGCGCCGGTATATGAAGCTTCCAAAACGTCTGGTGCACCGAAAGAACAACGTACAGGTGTCTATAAGCACTTGATGAGCGGTGTATCTGCGATGCTACCACTCGTCGTCGCAGGTGGTCTCTTGATCGCAATCAGTTTCTTCTGGGGCATCAACTCTGCTAACCCGGATGATCCATCTTACAATGAATTCGCAGCACAGTTGATGACAATCGGTGGAGCAGCATTCGGATTCCTCGTTCCGATTCTTGCAGGTTTCATCGCGATGTCGATTGCTGATCGTCCAGGTCTCGCACCAGGTCTCGTTGCAGGGGTACTTGCAACCCAAGGAAACGCCGGATTCCTCGGTGGCCTCATTGCCGGTTTCTTGGCAGGTTACGTTGTTCTCTTCTTGAAAAAGGCGCTCGCGAAATTGCCTGCTTCGCTTGAAGGGATCAAGCCAGTTCTTTTGTATCCGTTACTCGGATCGTTTATTTCAGGTATGATTATGTTGCTTGTCGTCAATGAACCGATTGCTGCATTTATGACATGGTTGATGGATACGTTGAACAGCATGAGTGGAGCGAATGCGATCCTTCTCGGTGTCATCGTCGGTGGTATGATGGCAGTCGATATGGGTGGTCCAATCAACAAGACAGCATACGTGTTTGGTACGGCAGCTCTCACAGCAGGAAACCAAGAAGTCATGGCAGCCGTCATGGCGGGTGGAATGGTACCACCAATCCTTGTCGCACTTGCATCAACCGTATTTGCTCGTCAGAAATTCTCGAAACAAGAGCGTGAAGCTGGTAAGACTGCATATATCATGGGTGCTTCATTCATCACCGAAGCGGCCATTCCGTTCGCTGCTGCGGATCCGATTCGCGTCCTACCATCTGCCATCCTCGGTTCTGCAATCGCAGGCGGATTGTCAGCATTCTTCACGATTCAATTACCGGCCCCACACGGTGGAATCTTCGTCTTCCCACTTCTTGAAGGTGCTGGAAATGTCGCGATGAGCATGGGACTCTATGCCGTTGCCATCTTGACAGGTGCCCTCGTCGGTGCATTGCTCCTTTCATTCTTGAAGAAGCCGTTGACGTCATCTGCACCAGTGCAATCAAAAGAAGTCGCATAAACCGAGAGAGTCGTTGCCTCAGTAGAGGTGGCGGCTCTTTTTTATGGCAGAAGAACGATGAAAATTCACATAATCTCGGATTGCAAGTTGGGGATTTGTGGTAAACTATTTGTAAAGCTTCGGGTTAGGAGGGGGTCACATTGGACATTCGAGTCGCCAAACCAGATGATGTGTATGGGATTGCGAGAGTGCGTGTGAACGGATGGCGTACGACCTATCGGGGGATCGTACCGACTGAGTATTTATTGAAAGTTTCGTCCGGTTCCATCGAATGGGCAGAACGATTGCGCACAGCGCTTCGTCGGCAGGAAGTCGCCGGCTTTGTGGCGATCGTGGATGATGAGATTGTGGGCTTCGTCCTTTACGGAGAAGAGCGTACGGGTGAGTATCCAGACCATACGAACGAAGTGTATGCCATTTATATTTTGGAAAATCATCAAGGGAACGGAATCGGGTCCGCTCTCCTTGAACATGCCGTCCAATCGATGTGCGAGGCGGGACTTTTGATTTGGGCGCTTGAGATGAACCCATTCCGCACATTTTATGAGCGGAAACAAGGGCAGGTCATCGACCAAAAGGATCGGGAATTTGGTGAATTGTTACTCCGTGAAGTGGCGTACGGTTGGGAAACGACCCGTCATGATTCGATTATGGGTGCCTAAGCTTAGTGACTGTAGAATGTTCTACGGTCTTTTTTTGTGCCGATTGGAGCTTTTTTATCTATAGCGATTCATTCTGCCTTTGAGCTACAATCATAAACATACATGAAATAAATTCACCGTTTCATCTTCTATGTTCAATAAATCCTAGTAATGTGCATCTAGTTATCATTAAGGAACTCATATTGCTACTTCATGTGTGGTGACAAAATGGTATTCAATCACCTAGTTAAATGAGGGGGAAGTAGTGAAAATTTGTTTTTTTTAGGGGAAAAGAAAATGATACATTTTGATCAAGAAATCCAAAAGATACAAACTATGGCACAATCGCCAAAGAAGCTGTACCTTGCAATCCGTGCCGCCAGAGAATTAGTCCGAGAGTACCCAGACGAATTCATCGCCTGGACGACTCTCATTAGTGCTGAAATGGATACGCCGGAAGAAGACTATGAGAGTGCCTCCAAACACTTATTCGAAGCATTTGATAAGTTTCCGGAGCATTCGATTTTCTTCGCCCTCGGCGTATATCTTGAATCAACTTTCGTCTATCCAGTATATGACGAAACAAAGATTGAAGAGATTGAGTCGATGCTGAATAAAATGGATGCTAAATCAAAAGGGATCCTCTACTATTCAATAGCCAATCTACATCAATTCGAACGTCCAGATCAGTATGAACCGTACCTGTTAAAGGCGATTGAGGAGTACCCAGAATTTCCTCGTTACTATCTTGATCTTGGACTTTACTATATCTCAAACGAGAATATTGAAAAGGGAAAGCAATATGTAAGAGAA
Source organism: Exiguobacterium sp. MMG028 (assembly GCF_027947425.1). Taxonomy (NCBI): domain Bacteria; kingdom Bacillati; phylum Bacillota; class Bacilli; order Caryophanales; genus Exiguobacterium; species Exiguobacterium sp. MMG028. The sequence goes on along the minus strand of NZ_JAQJIN010000001.1, from coordinate 694,548 downwards.
GGTTTGCTAAGAGTAAAAGAGTATCTTAATGAATCATCACTCCAAGACTATGAAATTTCTTTATATACGTTTATCGATGAAGAAATCGGTGGACTTTATATGTTCGAGGAGTCTTACCAAAAATATAAAGAAATGTCCTCATGAATCAATTAAAAATAGTGTTGTTCCATTATTTAAACTCTTCTATACTGAATTGAACAAAAAATTCCAAATGAAGGGTTGGGGAATGATGGAGCACCGAAAAATCTGTATCAAGTTAAGTGGAGCCGCTCTAGCTGGTGATGGACCGGATAATTTTGATGAAATGAGCCTCAGCCTGATTGCAGAGGAGATCTTGTCACTCGCAAATAGCGGGGTTGAAGTGTGTGTCATGGTCGGCGGGGGAAATCTCTTCCGAGGGAATCAAGCAGAAACGTGGGGGATTAATCGAGTGGAAGCTGACAGCATCGGGACGCTCGGGACAGTCATAAATTCATTGATGCTGCGTGGCATTTTGAAACGTGATGCCAGTCGAGAAGTACGCGTCATGACGTCGATTCCAATGCCAAGTGTAGCCGAGCCATACATTCAGCTTCGGGCCATCAATCATTTGAAAAAAGGGTATATCGTCATTTTCGCAGGCGGTAACGGTCAACCGTTCGTCTCTTCAGACTACCCGGCTGTTCAGCGTGCCATCGAAGTGGGATGCGATGCCTTGTTTGTGGCCAAGAACGGTGTCTCCGGCGTATTTGACCGAGACCCTCGGTTGGATTCGGAGGCGCGTCAATACGAAACCCTACACTATAACGACGTCATCGCTCATGACTTGAAAGTGATGGATCAATCGGCATTACTCCTCGCTAGAGACCACGGTTTGCCGATTCACTTGTTCGACTTCAAGGAACGGAACGCCATTCATCGGATTCTCAAAGGAGAGACCATTGGAACGATGATTCATTACCATGACACGCAACTTTTGCAGAATTGAGGGGACGATATGCATGAAGTAACAGATGGTCAAGTCGTGGGGACAAACGGAATACCTGTCTCGTATTCGTTCCTGCAACCTGATTCGTCATCCGACACGCTCGTGATGTTGTTGCCGGGATACGGATATACGAATGATTCCCCGATGTTTCGCTATACGACAGCGTTATGTTTAGAGAATGGATTGAACGTTCTTGAAATCAACTACAATTATCGGGATGAGCGGTATGATTCAGTCGATGTATCAGTGGCGATTGTTGACGATGTTCGTCTCGTCATCGACCAAGTGCTACAATCCCATTCTATTAATGAATACATAATCATCGGAAAATCGCTCGGTACGATGGCGATGGCAAGTGAGCTTACCCGAAACGTGTTTCATGATGCCAAACTGGTTTGGTTGACACCGTTGTTGAAACAAGACGACATATACGAAGCAATCCTGTTCCATAAAGGTAAACAGCTCGTGCTAATGGGAACGGCGGACCAACATTATGTAGATGAGAGAATGAAGCGTCTTGAACATCTGGCCTTGACCGAACTCGAGATTGTCAAGGAGATGAATCATAGTCTCGAGTACACAGGAGAGACATACCGGTCACTACGGTTACTTGAAACACTTCTCAAGCGCGTTGAGAAATTTATCATTGCACCATAAAGTTGTAAGGTGGTGAGTGTTTATAGATACTCATCACAATCTACAAGGGGGAATCGATATGATATTTACCACTGAGCGTTTACAAATCAGACCATTCAAGAATAGCGATCTGCCTGCCACATTTAATATCTATAAAAATGCTGACGTGTGTAGATATCTCTTACATGACCCTTGGACCTCCGAGAATATGAATGAAGCGTTTGCTAAAAAAATGACGAATTCTACTCTTACCGAAACAGGTACGTTAAATTTGGCGGTCATACATCAAGATGAAGTGATTGGAGATCTCACTGTCTGGTATACGGGTATGAAAGAAACGGTCGAAATCGGGTATTGTTTTTCTGATTCACACTCAGGAAAAGGGTATGCGACTGAAGCAGTTAAGGGATTACTTGAAAAATTGTTCCACGAGTTCAACCTACATCGAATACAAGCCAATCTTGATGCAAGGAATGTCGCTTCTCAAAAATTATGCGAGCGAATTGGAATGAGAAAAGAAGCTCATTTCTTAAAGGACTATTGGAATAAGAATGAATGGACCGACAGCATGGTGTATGGAATACTACATTAGGAACTCAAGAAGTGATCAGACGATCAGTAAAAATAAGACTAAGAAAAGGAGATGACACACGTCACCTCCTTTTTCGTTTATAGTTTCTCAACGACCGTTTTCGGGTCGACTCGTTCTGTATAGTCAGCGGGCACATCACTGAATGAAATCGCACCATCCGGTTGGATGATGAACGTCGCTGGCTTCGGAAGTTGCCAGTCCTCATTGCCGTTATGTGCATCGACTTGAAGACCAGACGCCTCATAAATCTCAATCAAATAATCCGGCATATCAAAGACAAGGTCAAATTGGCGTGCGACTTGATTATCAACGTCGCTTAACACGTAAAAATCGAGCTCATTCTTCTCTTTCGTAGATAGTGAGTAATCCGGAGTCTCCGGGCTGATTGCCACGAGCGTCGCACCCTTTTCCTCAATTTGTGCCAATTCTCGCTGATACGCTCGGAGTTCGAGGTTACAGTATGGGCACCATCCACCGCGATAAAACGTGACGATGACAGGGCCTTTTTCAAGAAGTGTTTTCAAACCGACTTCTGTCCCATCCGCATGAGGCAATTCAAACAGCGGAGCTTGATCCCCGACTGCTAAACCGGTAGCCACCCCTGATTCTTTCAATTCTTGTGTCGCCTGCGCCATCAAACGTTGTTTTTCGGCTGGCGCTTTTTGCTTGAATTGATCTTTATACGCTTTGATTTCTTCCAATAATGTATTCATATTTTTACCCCCTTTTCCGATATGTTAACTTAATACATTTCAGATTTCGAATATAATGATTTGTCGTTATGTTCTGAATAAAGTGAAACTCCATTTCAGCTTCCGAAAAATAATTTTCGAATAATTCAATCAATGATTAACATCTATTTTTCCTAACCGATATTGTAAGTAACCCAAGGAGGATTCGGTACCCCATTCCGATGCTTCTTGAACATTCTATTCGGGGTAAGGAGATGTTTTATGAGACAGAAACGTACCATCAGCATCAAACAAAAATTAATTGTCTTATCAGTCCTATTACTACTCATTCCAGCAACATTGATCGGGGTCGTCGCTTATACGCAGGCGAAACAAAAAATCGAGTCACAAATGATCCAGTCTGCCAATTCGGGGGTAGACCGGATGAATAATGAAGTGACGAATTTGATTGCTCCGATTCAGACGGACATTTCATTCTTCTCCAATCGGATTGATGCATCCATCTATGAAGAAGGTGAAGACAATCAAGCGTTAGCAGAAAAGTTCACGGAATACTTAGACACACACCCTAAAGTGACAAATATTTATTTTGCCTCAGCGGAAGGTACGATGACGATCTATCCTGAGCAAGAATTGCCGGAAGGGTACGATCCACGGACTCGTCCTTGGTATGAGGCGGCAGAAGCGAGTGGTCAAGACGTCGCCATCACGAATCCATACGTAGACGCCGCTTCTCAAAAAATGATGATCACGGTCTCTAAAAAGACGGCAGATGGTCGCGGGGTCGTTGCGGTTGATGTGGACGTGAATGATATTGCAGAAGTCGCAAAGAATATTCAAATCGGTGAAGAAGGATATGTGGCTATCTTCGATGAGGCCAGACAAGTCGTCATTCATCCATCGATTGCTGTCGGAGAGAAATCAGAAGAGTCATCGATGGGATCTGTTTTTGCAACAGATGAGGGAATCCTGTCCGCTGAAGAGAATGGAGAGGGTGTCGAAAAGGCGTTCGTGACGAACCCGCTCACAGGGTGGAAAATCACAGGGACCCTATACGATGGTGAAATTCAAGACGAGACTGTCGGCATCCTTTGGACGACCGTATTCGTCATTATCGGTATGTTCGGTGTGGCGGCTATTCTTCTATATTTCGTTCTCCGCTCAATCTTGCGCCCGTTACGCTTATTAACCGAGGGGGCAGAACGGATCAAGTCCGGCGATTTGACTGAACCGATCAGCGTCTTATCGAACGATGAAATCGGTCGCGTTTCAGAGAGTTTCAATGAGATGAGTGCATCACTGCGAATGGTATTACTTCGTCTAGACGATTCAATTAGTCAAGTCGCAGCATCTTCGCAGGAATTGATGGCGAACTCCGCACATAATTCCGATTCGTCAGAACAGATTGCTCGTGCGGTCGACCAGATGGCGGTCAGTGCCGATGGTTCAAAACGTCAGCTCGATGACAACGCGACGTCACTCCAGGCCATCACGTCCGGAATCATGCGCATCTCAGAGAGCTCGATGGACGTGTCTGAACTATCACGTGAGACGTCAAATGAAGCAGAAGATGGATCAACGACCGTGCGAGAGAACGTTAAACAGATGCAGGCAATCGATGCGTCGGTCGTTACGTTTGAAGGTGTCATCCAATCGTTGGCACATCGTTCAAGCGAAATTGGAGAGATCGTCTCGGTCATCAACGGGATTGCAGAACAGACGAACCTGCTCGCTTTAAATGCAGCAATTGAAGCGGCACGTGCAGGAGAGAACGGGAAAGGGTTCGCTGTCGTGGCGAGCGAGGTTCGAAAGCTTGCCGAGCAGTCCCAACAGTCGACGAAACAAATTGCGGCATTGATTGACCGCATCAAACAGGAGACAGAGCAATCCGTCCACTTGATGCAAGAAGTATCCACTCATACGAAAGCCGGTCTCATTTCTTCAGAAATGACGGCAGACCGATTTGAGAAAATCAAAGAACGAACGGTCGCGATGACACCGCGAATCGAAGACGTTACTGCAACTGTCGAGGAGATTGCGGCAAACGTCCAAGAAGTAGCGGCGACCGCATCCCAAATTGCTGACATCGCCGACGAGAACTCAAGTGTCTCCAAACAAGTCGCAGCGACGACAGACGACCAGTTGAAATCAATTGAAGAAGTGTCACAATCGGCGAAGGCGCTCGCGACGATGGCGGAAGAATTACAAGACCTCGTCTCAAGATTCAAACTATAAAATGAAAAAGAAGCAGAGCGCCGAGCTCTGCTTCTTTCGTTATAAAATCGGGCTGAGGAGTCGTGAGACACCCTCCCGAGCACGTACTGTCCATTTCCGCTTTTCATAGTCTTCCATCGTATACGTTCGACTGACTGACGTGTCTGTCTCAAATAAGGAAACAAGTTCGAGGGCGACGCGTTCGTCGTAAATGACTGCGTTCACTTCAAAGTTGAGACGGAAACTTCGGGCATCCAAATTCGTCGTTCCGACCGTCGCAATCTCATCATCGACGACAAGTGTCTTCGCGTGGAGGAAGCCTTCATCATACAGATAGACGTTTGCCCCATAATCGAGCAATTCTCCGAGGAAGGAGAGCGACGCCCACATGACGAACGGGTGGTCCGGTTTTCCTGGGATCATGATGTCCATCTGTACGCCGGAGTTGAGTGCCATTTTACATGCATCCATAAAACTCGTGTCTGGTATAAAATAAGGGGTTTGGATGACGACCCGTCGTTTCGCTGACATAATCATTTTAATCATCATATTTTTTAAATGTTCGGTATCCGAATTTGGACCGCTCGTGACGATTTGCATTGGCGAATTGTCTTTAATCTCATGTCTCGCAAAGCAGAACGTATTCTCCGGGTCATGCTTGCGGTGACCTGAGTAATTCCAGTCCAGGATGAAGCGGTGTTGAAGATTGTAGACGACGTCTCCTTCGACGCGTAAATGGGTATCGCGCCAATATCCGAACTTCTCAACGAGTCCGAGATATTCGGTCCCGACATTAAAGCCACCGACATACCCGACCTTCCCATCGATGATGACGACTTTTCGGTGGTTGCGGTTGTTCAACTTAAAATTGATCATCCCAAGTGTCGGTGGGAAGAAGACGCGTACTTCCCCATCGTTCGCAATTAATTCTTTGAAGTCCGAGTTCCGAAGACTACGAGAACCGACCGCATCGTAAAGGAGCCGAACTTTGACACCCGCTTTCGCTCGTTCAATCAATTCCTTTAAGAGTGCTTGTCCGAGAGCATCACGCTGGATGATATAGTACTGAATATTGATTTCGGTTTCAGCGGAGCGGATGTCATCCATCAACGCCTTAAACTTTTGTTCACCGTCATGTAAGATGAGGGAACGGTTATGTACACTGATCAATGATTTTGAAGAGCGCAAGTTCATTTGAAGCAGTTGGTCATACTTTTCGAACAGTGGCTGCGCAAGTTGCGTCTGACGTGTGTGGATCTGTTCGAGCTGTGCTTCCACTTGTAGCGCATGAAAAGAGCGTTCTTCCACACTTAAATTATAAAAGTTATCCTTTTTGAGTTGTCGCCCGAGGAACAGGTAAATGATAAACCCGAGCACCGGCAAGAAAAATAGGACGAGCAACCAGGCCCAAGTCGCGCCGACGTCACGTCTTTCGGCAAAAATGACGGCGAGTGCGAACAATAAGTTTAACCCGAGGACGATATATAGCCCCCAATTGAAAATAACGGACCAATCCAACGACATACACCCCTTAAAAATCGATTTGTAGCTTAATCATACAACAAATGCGGGAATAGGTTGCTATCAAATGAAATAGGGGGAGAAGACAATGAACATGGAAGTCGTATGGAAGCAAGGCATGGCGTTTGAGACGCATACGCCGTCGGGGCACACGGTGACACTTGATGCGTCCGAGGACGTGGGCGGTCTCGACAAGGGACCTCGTCCGACGGAGATGTTACTTCACGCCACCGCGTCTTGCACGGGGATCGATATCGTCTCCATTTTGCATAAGATGCGTCAACCGTTAGAATCGTTCGAAATGAAGATCGATGGGGTTCGGGCAATCGATTATCCGAAACGCTTTACAGCCATTCACATCTTGTATATTCTGAAAGGCGACATGTCGGAAGAGCGGGTGCGACGTGCGATTGAACTATCTGTTGAACGCTATTGTTCTGTTTCACACAGTCTCAATGCCACTTTATCCTACAGCTATCAATTGAACGATGGCGAGGTCACGCCGTTCGAACTTCAACAGTGAGCAAGATGGTTGAAAGGCAATCTGTTCTCCGTTATATTTGTATTTCAAATACTGTATAACTAAAGGAGGACGTTATGATTCGACTCGCGACGAAGCGCGATGCCAAAAACATCGCGAACCTAATCGAACAACGAGCCGTAGCGCTAAATGAACAAGGAAGCGACCAATGGACCGAATATTTGGAACAGGACCTCGTAGAGCGTGTGCGCACTGACATTGCAGAAGGCAGTGTATATGTCTTTGAAGATGACCAACAAATTTTAGCTTCTATCGCCTTGTTGCCCCCGGACGACTGGGATGACAACTTATGGGACGACAGTGAGCGTGGACAATATATCCATCGAATCGTCGTCAGCGAAAAGCTGAAAGGTCGTGGCGTCGGGCAGCAACTCATGGAGCACGTACTAGAGGAAGCCGATGAAGATGAACCAATTCGTCTAGATTGTGTTGCTGACAATGAATTCCTAAATAGTTATTATCCACGTTTTGGTTTCGTCTTTGTCGATTCACGAAACGGGTACAATACGTTCGAATACAGATTAGATGAGAGCATGAGTGCATAAGGGTCTATGGACCCTTTTTTTTTGATACAATAATATAAGCGAAAAGGAGGAGTTTTCATGATTAAAACCATTTTGGTAGGGTTCGGCTTTTCAGCGAACACATTCCATCTGCCGTTTTTAAAGGCGATTGACACTTTTGAAGTGAGCGGCGTCGTGTCATCGCGTCCGGATGAAGTAAAGGCTGAATTACCGGATGCCACGGTGTATGCGACATTAGACGAGGCGCTGCAAACAGATGCTTCTTTGTATGTCATTACCACACCATCGCATTTACATAAAGAGATGATTGTTGCCTGCCTCAAAGCTGGGAAAGATGTGTTGGTTGAAAAACCCGCATTCCTGACAACGGCAGAAGGATCTGAGTTGATGAGCATCGAAGCGGAGTCTGAGGGAATCGTCAATGTTTATCAAAACCGTCGTTATGACGGTGATTTCTTAACGATTCGGTCATTGCTCGACTCAAATGTGTTAGGGGAGTGGAAAGTGATTGAATCCCGATTTGATCGTTTCCGACCGAACGTACGGGACCGTTGGCGTGAAAATGCAGGTCCGGGATCAGGGATTTTGTTTGACTTAGGAAGTCATCTCATCGATCAGACGCTCGCCTTGTTCGGAAAACCTGACAAGATTCAAGCGGATGTGATGATTCAACGCGAGGGTGGACAGTCTGACGACGGATTCTACGTGACATTCTATTATGGAGAGAAGCGAGTGTATCTTCGCTCGAATCCATTCATCGCTGGCGAAACTCCGCGGTTCGAAGTCCATGGAACGAAAGGTAGCTTCGTGAAGTTCGGACTTGACCCTCAGGAAGAGGCACTGAAGCATGGAAAGTTGGCGAGTGACGTGTTAGAAACTGGAATCTTATCGACGGATGAGGTCGAAACGATTCAAATCGAGAAAGGTGACTATTTGATGTATTATCATCAGTTAGCCGAAAGCTATCAGACACGGCAACCTGTCGTTTCATTAAGGGATGGGACACTCACGACGCAAATGATTGAACTCGCTCGACAATCGTCCGAGACGGGTCAAGTGATTTCAGTAGATTGATGTCCATAAGACTTCTATCAAGAACGAATTCGCCTAAGTGCGAGTTCGTTTTTTTTTGAACAAAAACGGAAAAGAAATCACGATATTTATTTCGTGAATTACCTTTATCGGATATTGATTGTTAACAACAAAAAGTTAAATTCTTCACTGGTGTGCTCATCCTTTAATGGGAAAAGTGGTTATGGAAATCACTTACTGAAAAGGGGATGAGATGATGGAATTCAAAATCATCAAAGACCAAATGGAATGGGAAAAATGGTTGGATCTAACAACATGCGATGCGTATGATCATTTTGATTATGTCAACGTGAATTGTGAATCGAACGACTCACCAGAGCTGTTTCTCGCCATCACGTCAAAAGGGATGCTTGTATATCCATATATCCGTCGCAGAATCAATGAAAGATATGATGACCTTGTGACAGCTTATGGATATGGTGGTCCGTTTCGTGTTGGGAAGTTCACAGATGATGAGGTGAAAGTTGCAAGGCAACATTTCATTGAACGCAAGGAGAACGAGAAAACGGTGACCGAAACGATTCGTTATCATCCATTAAGAATTGATGAGGTCATTATGGAAACATTCGGGAGAGCAATTCCAGTACGACAGACTGTCCATGTCCAACTAGATGAACCGTATGAATGTTTGGCTGAGCGATTTCATAAAATGACGAAGCGAAACGTGAAACGAGCCATCCGTGAACAGTTGACTGTCACGCGTGGTGACGCTTCAGATATTCACACATTTATGCATCTTTATGAGGCGACCATGAATCGTCGGGATGCGATTGAAGACTATTATTATACCGATTCTTATTTCACTCAGTTACTGACGAGCGAATCCTTTGAAGCGGAATTTCTATTTGCTGTGTTTGAAAACACCGTGGTTGCAGGAGTTCTGGTATTGTACGGAGATGAGGGAGCCAATTATCACCTTGGAGGGTCTCTTAAGGATTACTTACCTCTCCGTCCAAACCATTTCCTCTTCAGTGAAATGATTCGCCGGTCAATTGAGAAAGGGAAAAGACATTTGCACCTTGGAGGAGGCGCAACAGGAGAAGACGCACTTTATGAATTTAAGATGAGCTTCTCTGGGAACGAACCACTTACGTATTATATTGGTCAACACGTATTTAACGAGGACGTTTATCAGAAATTGAATACGCGTCATATCCAACAGCATGGAGTGTCAGACTACTTCCCAATTTACCGGACACCTGTAAGGTTGGATACCCCACTCCCGGAAGCAAAATAAAAAAATCGATGCCGCTGAACAAACCGTTCGAGCGTGCATCGATTTTTTTATGCGGCATCTTCTTCTGTTGATTCAACTTTTTCCGTATGACGGACAATCGGGAAATTTTTAAAGAGTCGACTTCCAATCAATCCGAATCCGATTCCAAGGATGAATAAAACAACAGCTGTCAGTGTGACGGTCTGCCAGTCGTTAAAACCATACATGACGAGTAGACCAGGAATACCCGCAGCCGACCCGGGGGCATCATTGATCATACCGGTCATCGCTACAATCAATCCTGCGATTGCACCCCCTACAAAGTTCACACTATAGATTGGGATTGGATTCGCCGAGATGAGGTCGGCCTGTGTCAACGGTTCAATGGCTACAGAAAGCTGGTCTTTTTTCGTACCGATTTTCAGTTGACGGAACAACAGGTAGTTCATCGAAATGGATGCAGTCAACGCGAGAGCGGCAATCGCCATCGGCACACCTGTCAATCCGAGCATCGCCGTCAAAGCCATTGAGCTGAGAGGTGACGTCGACACCACAGTAACGATTCCACCGAGAACGAGTCCCATGACGACCGGGTTTTGCGTCGCGGCGAGTTCGATGACTGCACCGATTTGTGCAAGTGTATTTGAAACCAGTGGGTCCACGCCAGTAGCGACGAGACGTGCGAGAGGTGCCATCACGATGACGTAGAAAATCATATCGACACCTGTCGGAAGATAGCGGTTTATTCGTGTGCCAGCCAGAGCCAAGATGTATCCTGCGAAAAATCCAGGAAGGATCCCGAAACCAGACACGGATAACCCGATCATTAAACTATAAACGGGATTGATTCCGAGTGCGATGGCAACGAGTGCCGCGGCAGCAGGACCAGATAATGAACCGGCTGCCTGCCCGACTTCTTCATATAAAGGGAGTGGCAGTAATCCGCCGATGGCATAAGCGTTGAATGCTTCGACGAGGAAGCTTGCGATTGCCGCACCTGCCAATGCGCCCATCGCTTTCATTCCGTATGGCGCCTTGTAACTGAAAAGTGTGAACAAGGCGAGGATGAGCAGTAAAAGTGCAATTCCTTGAATAATGACCATAAACTCTTCCTTCTTTCTATCTATCTGTATTCATTCATAATTTCTTCTATATTCAATGATTGAAAGGCTTCTGTAAAGCCATTTTCATCAGAAAAATCAAAATTGATTCATGATACCGTTTACATGAAGAAATAAAGAATCATGGGAGCGTTTTCTTTGAAAAATGACATCAATTATACAAGTTTGGACGTGTCGAGCCGCATCAGATTGGGAACAGAAAGGGGATAGATGTTTTCATAAAGTATTGGACGAGGAGGAAAGAACATGCAGAACGAAAACAGGGAATGGCATGCGCTCGAAGTAGACGAGGTTCAGTCCCATGTGGAGACTGATGTAGAATCTGGTCTCTCGAAGCAAACGGTCACCAATCGTCAGGAGGAGTTCGGAAAGAACGTCCTACCTGAAAAGGAGAAGACGCCTGAAATCATAAAATTTTTAAGACAGTTCAATGATATTCTCGTTTACGTCCTTTTAGGAGCGGCAGTTGTCACAGGTTTCCTTGGTGAATATATCGATACAATTGTCATCGTCTTGGTTGTAACGGTCATCGGGGTTGTCGGTTATCTCCAAGAGAATAAAGCGGAAGAAGCATTAGAAGGAATCAAAAAGTTGTTAGAGACGAAAGCGACCGTCATTCGCGATGGTAAACAATCCGAAATCGATTCAAGTGATCTCGTCGTCGGGGATATTCTCGTACTCGCTGCAGGCGACAAGGTACCAGCCGACGCAAGGGTCATTCAAGCGGAAAAATTTAAAGTGGAAGAATCCGCATTGACCGGTGAGGCCACAACGGTCGAGAAAAAATCAGACGTCGTCAAAGAGGAGGCCGTGCTCGCAGATCGAAAGAACATGGTCTATTCAGGAACGAGTGTGGCGACGGGAAGTGCGAAAGCCATTGTGACGGCAATCGGAGAAGGTACGGAACTTGGTCAAATCAATGCGTCCATTTCAGAAGTACAAACCGTGAAGACGCCACTGATTCGTCAGACGACGAAGTTTGGACAGACGGTCTCCATCGCCATCCTAATTATCTCTGTCATTATTTATGCATTCGGTTATTTCTTACGAGATTATGAACCAGTCGAACTCATGTTAACGACGATTGGTCTAGCAGTCGCGGCCATTCCGGAAGGATTACCAGCTGTCATCTCCATTATCTTGGCGCTCGGGGTCCGAAATATGGCAGAGCAAAAAGCAATTGTTCGAAGCCTGCCATCTGTTGAAACGTTAGGCGCAGTCTCGGTCATCTGTACCGATAAGACCGGAACGTTGACGAAAAACGAGATGACCGTCAAACAAATCGTGACGGCGAAACATGACATTGAGGTGTCAGGGAGCGGGTATGCACCGAACGGAGACTTAGAATTAAACGGTCAACCGTTTGACTTGGATGACGATGAGTCAATGATTGACCTATTGACTGTTGGGAAGACGTGTAACGATGCACAGTTGAACGAAGAAGATGGAGAATGGGTCATCAACGGAGATCCGACTGAAGCTTGTTTATTAACTGTCGCTGAGAAAGCGGAGCGCCCGATTGAGCGTCTTAAAGTCATCTCTAAAATCCCATTTGATTCAGAGTACAAATACATGGCGACGCTCGTTGAGTATAAAGACGAGCGCATGATCTTCGTAAAAGGGGCTCCGGATCGCTTATTTGATATGGCGACAACAGACGGATTCAAACAAGAATATTGGGATGAAAAACGAAAAGAGATTGCCGACCGTGGTCAGCGCGTTCTCGGTGCTGGATTAAAACGTGTCGACAGTTCAAAACAATCGATTGATCATGAGGACGTTGAAGATGGTCTTACTTTCCTCGGTTTGTTTGGTATCGTCGATCCGCCACGTCAAGAGGCGATTGACGCAGTCGCCGCGTGTCGTGATGCTGGAATCCGAATTAAAATGATCACGGGTGACCATAAGGATACGGCCGTCGCCATCGCAAAAGAGCTCGGTATGGAAGTTGAAGGGGCGCTCGAGGGTCGAGAGCTGACAGACATGTCTGATGAAGAAATCAAAGAGGCATCGGTTCATAATGACGTATTCGCGCGAACGAGTCCGAACGATAAACTTCGTCTCGTGAAAGGGCTACAAGAGAACGGTTTGATCACCTCGATGACCGGAGACGGTGTGAACGATGCGCCAGCCTTAAAACGTGCCGATATCGGGGTCGCGATGGGAATCAAAGGAACGGAAGTCGCGAAAGAAGCCTCTCAAATGGTTCTTGTCGATGATAACTTCAAAACCATCTATAACGCCGTCCGTGAAGGTCGACGTGTCTATGACAACTTGAAGAAAACGATTCTCTTCCTACTCCCTACGAACGGTGGGCAGGCGTTACTCGTTGCGATGAGTATTTTACTTGGGGCAGCAGCTCCACTCAGCCCAGTTCAAATCTTATGGGTCAACATGGTCGTCGCGATTACGCTTTCGTTGGCGATTGCCTTTGAACCACTTGAAGAGAGTACCATGAAGCGTCCTCCACGGCCGGCAAACGTACCACTTCTCAGTCGCTATTACATCTTCCGTGTCACGTTCGTGTCGATATTAATCGGGGGAGGTAGTTTATGGATCAACTACATGCTCGGAGATTTCGATTACTCGACCGAGAAATTACAGACCATTACTTTGAATGCGATTGTCATGGCACAGTTGTTCCACTTATATAACTGTCGCACTGAGTTGGTTCCGGCGTTCAATCGTCGTTTCTTCGACAATAAAATCGCGTTCCTCGTATCTGGACTGCTCATCGCCCTACAATTGTTCATCACGTATGTTCCGTTCATGCATACGCTATTCGGTACCGCTCCACTTACGTGGGAAGATTGGATTTATCCAGTGGCATTTGGAGCCGTCGTATTTATCATCGTAGAGATTGAAAAAGCCATCTCAAGACGAGTGATTGGTAATCAAAATATACACTAATGTGTTTCATGACGGAAGAAAACGGATAAACAAATGGAGTAACGATGAAGGAGGGATATGATGAAACGAGACGAATCGCAACCAGGGGTACATCCAGATCCAATTCCGGACGATGAATCAAACCCGGCACAAAAGCCGGCTCCGACCCAACACCCTGATCCAGATCCCGATGAAGAATCGGATGAATAAAGGGATTAACTTGTAAGACAACAACCTCCTCGTCAATTAGACGAGGAGGTTGTTCGTGTCGAGGTTACTTTTTCGTTTTAGAGGAACGGCTGTTTTGTAGACGGTTGAATTTCTTCTCATCCGTATGCTCCGTGATGACAAAATCACCAACAGGGCATTCCCACTTTCCTTTTGCGACAACACATTCACGCAATGTCACTTGATCATCATACAAATCGAGCTCTAGCGTTTCTTTTAAAAATTGATCTACTTTTGGATTTGGCACTTTTACATATTCATTCAACACGAGTTCTTCATTTTTAACAGTCACATAAGATGTGACCTGAAAATAGCGCATGCGGTAATCTCCTTTGTTTTAAATCTAATGTCTAGTATAACGGTTCATGAGATCAAACGGGAAATCAATCTTTCATCTCAGCGCGTTCACGTTTTGGTGGTGCCTCGTTAAACGGCTTTTGGTGACGGATCAAAAGCCAGAAAATCAAGCCGAACAGCGGGATATAGGGAAGTGGCCAGAGGCTCATCTTATAGCGCTTTGCATCGCGGTTCATTAACGTAATTTGGATGAATGCCAACAAGAAGAAATCGACGGTCATCGTGCGGACAAACTGGTTATTTTCCACATACGACCAATATTCCGCGACATTCCCGGTGTTCGCGGCGGCGATAAACAGTCCGATGGTCACCAATAACAACACGACGCCAAGGATACGCGTCGGGAGCGGTTTGACGGGAGTCGGATAAGGAGATTGTCTCGCAAACGCCAAATACGGAGCGAGTAAGAAACCACCTACAAAAAAACTACTGATGGCAGCAAGCAATGGATTCGGCTTCAGCTGGTTCACTTCTGACCAAAGGAGCGGGAACATCGCTAACGGGAACACGCCTAGGATGCTAAATAAAGAAAGGGAATAACCTTCGTACACATCCGTGTTATACATCACAAAATCGAGCAAGAATCGACCGTCAAACGGTACGTTCGGACCGAAAATGGCCAATGCGATGGCCACAGCCCATGGAATCAATAAAAATTTTCTCGTCATACGAACACCTCGCCCAATGATTTTCATACTGTTAGTATACCCTCTTTTAGAAACACGAAAAAATGAGAAGATGCAAAGGTGCATGTCCTCATTTGTTTTCGCGTGCATACATTTTTATCATCGTGACAAGTTGTTGCGTTTCGTCCATTTTGGCATCAAGTAAAATCCCATAGTCATACATCGAACCCAATTGGCTGCGGTGTCTAACATGTCCAATCAATTCAATGGGCTGAAGAGTCGGAACGAGATCGAGGACGAAATGGACTTGCAAGTCGTCGGAGAGTGGAAAAAGGTAATCTGATCGCAATTTCAGTCCATGTGAGCTCACATTCAGGAGAAGTCCTTCTCCATCATAGAGTTCTTTTTCTTCCCAGACGAGTCGATAAGGGATCGTACGGGGATTCGGTAGAATATAGCGAAAAGTTTCCTGTCTGCGATAACGCATCAATTCACCCCATTTCTCTACTCCCTATATCGGACATTTACAATTCGAAATGAAGTGGAAATAAGTATAATTTTTCGATAAGCTCGCTTTACAAATGTGAAAACGCTTTCTATAATAGGTGTACGATTTAAATAGGGAGGAGATCAGATGAATATACATGATTTACTCCGACGTTACTCGATCCAAACACCAGTCATCTATGAAAAAAAACGTAACGGGGAGTGGGTTAAACTCGAGCGTTTACCTGCCTATACCATTCTTGAAGTCGAAACGAATGATCAAACGATCGAAGCGGTCGCCATTGATGCGTTCAAAGCGATCACCGTCTGTCGAGAGTCGGCGTCGATTGAAGAAGCCCGTCCGTATGCTGTGCGTATCCAGATTGAACGACCATAAGAAAAGCCGTAACTTCGAAGGTGAAGTTACGGCTTATTTTATGCAGCGTCTTGTTCGGTTTCATCTTGTGGATTCGTACGTTTTGCATAGTACATGAATGGTGTTGCCATCCAAGCAATCACGAATTTCGCAACGTACGTCGTAATGAAGATGTTCCACCAGATGTCCCAATCCATTCCCCAAAAAGCGATAATACAGAAAGTGAACGTATCAATTAACTGTGAGAGCACGGTAGAACCTGTCGTTCTGAGCCAAAGTTTTTTCTCGCCCGTTTTGGCGCGAATCTTCGAGTAGACGAAGACGTCAAACAATTGAGAGACGAGGTAAGCAGCAAGGCTACCAAGTGTGATCAACGGAAGCATCGAGAAGAGTGCCTCAAAACTTTCGTGCATGAAGATCGCTTCTTCGAACGGTTCATACAAGAGGGCATATTGCATGAGTACCGTCGAAACGATCAAAATGAAGAAACCGAGCCATACCCCTTTTCGAGCCGCGGCTCGTCCGTGTTTTTCGTTCAAAATATCAGTCGCTAAATAGAGCGAACCGTAGACGATGTTACCGAGCGTAAAAATGTATCCGCCAATTACAATCTGTTGTGTGACTTGAATATTTGCGACAACTGAAGCCATCGCAATCCAAGCATATAATCCGACCCGTCCGAACAATTTGTAACTGAGGACGAGAAGACCGAGTGTAAGGATGGCAGAAGGAATCCATAACCATTCGTTTAGCATGAATCATGCTCCTTCCTCTAACTATTCAATGATTTCAACTTTTCAAGTTTATAGAGGAACGGAAATGATGTCAAGGTGAGGGGAGATGAAGAAGTTCTCGTTGATGTGTACCAGAAATCAAACTGTACCTTCTGAAATATTCAGAAGGTACAGTTTGTTGACTGACATAAATAATATCGCTCGCCCTTCCGACGCCCACGCTTATCGCAGGCAATCCCGGAGCCGCATCGCGACTTGGGTCGCTGCTGGGTCTCCGTTGGATTGCTCTCCTGCAGGAGTCGGGGCGTCGTCGGGCGAGCAACGCAAACAATTGTCATCTGGCGGCTGTTTGTCTTTTTCTGTGGCCTTGATGGTCGAAGAAAAAGCTCGGTATGTGATTTTAACCATTTGGTTGAACGGTATAGTTGATACCTTCGACGAGAATCAAAATCGTACTGCAGGATCATCATTTCCAGTTTAGGATTTCGTGGGAGTAGATTCATGAAAGGTATGGAGTGTTTGAATTATTGTATAAAACTGTGAATTCGCCTGTACATGGGCGGTAAGTGCGCATAATGCTGTGCAAAAAATCAGTAGCCGTAGACTTCTAAAAATTGCTTGACCGCAACTGGATCGAATTCTAAATCCTCGTAGAGTGAGTCAACTATTGACAGTACATTGTCATAGGTATCCGCGTTCCATTCAGATGTTTCGAGAATTGATTCGTACTCAATTAACTTTTCTTTTAAATCATCTAGTTTGCCTATTGCTCCAGATAATTCTTTTGAAGCCTCAACATCATTAAAGCTATTAGTTGCAATGACGGCTTGTTCGCGCGTAGACTCTATGAAGATAAGCGCTGTGTCTGCAGTTAAGAAGTCGGCTTCCATTGACTCGTAAACCGAATTGGATAGAGCGTTAATTTCATCTTCGATTGCAAGAAAGCCAACAATGACATTTTCTGCACTTTGTAAGGCTTCGGGAGATTCTTCATTTGTGATAGGTTCACCATTATCTTTGGTGCTTTCTTCTACATTATAATCCTGTTCGAGCACAGTTTCTCTGAGCGGAACTTTATACAATCGTTTTACTCTCGTACTTTCGGCGTATCCAATCGGTTCGGTCCACGACTCCCAAGAGTCAGCAAGTAACATTGTTTCTAAAGAATATCGCGTGGCGAGTAATTCTATTTCGAGATCGAATAGTTTTTGCGTGTTAAGCGCTGGTGGATCTTCCATGGCCATTTCACTGACGATTTCAGAGGCTTTCTGCAATTCATTACGTGACACTTCGATAACTTCTTCCATTGAGTCGAAACGCTCTTCTATTTCTGAAAGTGGCCTCTCTTCACACGAGCCATCACATTTACTAAAATTCTTCTCAATGAGTGTGAGTAAAGCATCAGTTCTCGTGATAGTTTCATTCACTTCACTGTAACGATCCGTATACTCTGTTGGAATACCAACTGGCAATTCATCAGTTTCATTGATGACTAGTTTGGTATCTACAAATACTTTTTCTTCTGAAGTGACTACTTCTTCGCTTTTTAATGTACTTTCTTCGGGTTTCGATGCTTCTTGATTTTCGTTATTAAAAGCGAATGATACGAGTATTAATAATGCACCTAGGCCCATGATTTGTCCTGAGAAACGTTTCATCTTCAACATTCTTAGAGGACTGTCTTGGCGTAGATGATAGTCTCGTTCAATTTCTTTTCGAGCTGACGTATAGAATAAAAATGAAATCGCAAACAGTACACCACCAATAATCCCTAAAATGTCCATGACTAACACTCCTTATTTTTTTGTATATATCGAATTATTCAATCTATATATACCCATATTTGTAAAATAAAGTTTCGTTTCAACAAAGAACTGCTCACGACACGAAAAAACAAAAACTGTGCAATTTCTGTGCAATGACAAAAAGAAAGCACCTCCTGATAATTTCAGGAAGTGCTCTGAGCCGCTTCATTGAGCGGTGTTTTTGATGCCTCCGACGAGAATCGAACTCGTGCTGCAGCATTACCATTGCTGAGGTCTGCCACTAACCTACAGAGGCGTTACACCAACTATGTTACACACGTTCCTTCCATTTTTCAAGCTTTTTCAGAATAATAAGACCTCCAATCTTCTTTGTTAGAAGACTGGAGGTCAAATGGTTCATGCTTATTTTGTGCGGATCCAAACAGCACCTGCAGAGTTGTCTTTCGCTTCACCGACAACGTCAATGACGAGCCCGTATTGCGGAAGTTTACGTCCTGCATCTGGGATGAGTGAGTTGATGTACGAATTCGCATCATTGAACTGCTTCACGCCAGCTTGTGCTTTGTAGTCATACACACCACGACTTGGTGAATCGATGTACCAAGCGAGTGTCTTATCGAGACTGAATGCAGCATCAGCGATTTGGTAACGCGTGCTACCTGCAACTGTCTCTTTCCCGTTCAAGTTTCCGATGAGCGCCTCTGGGTGAGAGTCGACGACACCGAGGAAGCCTTCACCAGGGTGGACACCGACCCAGTTGTCTGTGTACGAGTCATCACCGTACCACACGACAAGACCAGTGTTGTATTTCACGCCACGGCCGTTGAGAAGACCCATATCCGACCCGGCATGGTTACGCCATTCGAGGTAGTAGTAATGCGGTTTTGAATCGTATCCGTCTGAGTTGACGAATCCATCAAGCGTGACGGCTTCAGCGCCTTCCGCATCATCTGCGAAGAGTGTTGCTGATTCTGATTGGATTGACAAGTTGTCGACCGCGAAGCCTTTCATTGCGACGCCGCCATCTGTCACGTATTCGAATACGATCTGTACATCTTGTCCAGCGAATTGTGAGAGGTCATAAGACTTGTTGACCCATGCACCGTTCGTCGTCTCAGCAGGGTATCCAGCTTCGTTTTCGCCATTGACGTCGTCACCGAACACATCGAGGACAACTTCTTTACCGCCACTGACGGCTTTCACATACAAGTAGTCGTAATCTGATTCGACTTCATAGAATGCATCAAATGTGAGGACACCGTCCGCACCAAGTTTCACGCTAGGTGTAGCCATTTCCGTATGGATGTCGTCACCTTTTGTCGAGTAGTAGTAGCGCTCGCCATAAGCTGGTTCGATTCCTTTAATCTTCTTATCAGGAAGGTTGACTTTGACAATTCCTGGGTTTTTTGACTTCGTCACAGATTGGTCGAGTTGTGAGACAAAACCTTGTGAGTTGATATCTTCAAGGTCGACTTCTGTGATGTTCGCCCAGTTTCCACCCATGATTTTTTGGAAGTACTCTTTGTTTTGTGGTGAGAAGCTTGTTGGCTCTGTACCAGCGACTTTACCAGCCCAGCTACCGCCACTCATGATTGACCATGATTGTACTGGCTCACCTTGACCTGTGTACTGCGTATCGTACTCATCTGGAAGACCGAGGTCATGTCCAAATTCGTGTGCGAAGACGCCGACTGCACCGTCTTCAGGTTGAATCGTGTAATCGTACGCCGCCATTTTTCCGCCCCAGTAAGGAACTGCAGCTTCTGTGTTGGCTACCGGATAAACGCCGTTGAGGACCCAACGGTGTGACCATACTGCATCGTCACCGAGTGCACCACCACCAGCTTCTTGACCAGTACCAGCGTGGATGATCATCAAGTGGTCGACGAGTCCGTCTGGCTCATTGAAATCACCGTCTCCATCCAAGTCATAAAGATCGTATTGGTCGTGCTCGGCAAGATCGATTCCTGATGCGACCGCAGCGTTTAACGCATCTTTAACGAGTTGACGCGGACCAGGACCGACGTTATCATGACCACCATCGCCTTTGTCTGCACCATAATCTTTCGCAGTTCCTGGTACGGTTAACCATTCAGAAACTTCTCCGTCGACCGTGTAACTTCCACCTGATTGTTCTTCATAGTATTGTTTGAACGTTTGAACCTTTTCTCCGTTGAAGAGTTCAAATGGTTGGTCACCAAACATATAGTTCTCATAGTGCTCTTTGCTGAAGTTGTCACTATACATATAGCCTGCTTCTTGAATAATGTTATTGTGTTTGAAGTCGCTATACTCGACGAGAAGGACGAGGACTTTATCTTCACGAACCGAACCGTTATATGCCGATTGTTGTGCCGGAGAAACCTTCACTTGACCGTTCGGCTTTCCTTTACGGTAGTTCGCTTGACCTTTTTTCGCTTTGTCGAGAATTCGTTCAGTTTCTTTTTCGAATTGAGTATGTATCTTCTCTTTTGCTTTTGAAGCCTTCTCATTCAATTCGTCGTCGTGCTTATGTGGATCTTTCGCTTCGCCTTGTTTTTTCGCGATATACGCGTCGACCGCTTTCATGCGCTCAGATGCTGACAATCCTTTTTTGATGACGCCACGCTTTTCGAGTGCTTTTGCGAGACGGTCTTCATCGATGATGTTGTGGTCGAACGGAGCAAGCTCGCTCGTTGTCGGCACAGATGGTGCAACCGATAGCGGTGCAGCACCAGCAGCCGGAACGATACTGACTGTCATGGCAGATGTCATGAGAGCCGCGAGTGTCGTTCGACGGATGGAACGTTTTTTCATTTGTATGAACCTCCTGTTAAAAAATAATGGGAAAATGTGTGAGCTTGTTGTAAATGTACCGTTTGTGTCTGATTAATGTCAATATTCAGAAAATAATAACCAAAAAAAGAGTCTAAAGACCTATTTAGTCAATATGAACTAAATAGTCTTAGACTCCAGGTCGATATATCCATAATGGAACTTCGATGTTTTTCGCTTTATGTGAGTAAAATCATAGCGTTTGAAGGCATCGCTCTCAAAATGAGCCTTTAAAACAATTCGTTTCTTAGCTACTCGTTTTGCTTCAACCATCAACTCTTCCGAGAGTGGGGAGGTGTCGGCGATTGAACGAAGTGGGTTCAGATGAACCGATTCTGAAATCGTCTTTTCGAACATCGGATCAAAGTAAATACAGTCGAACGAATTTTCCGCACATGTTTTCAAATATTCGAGAGAATTCGTATGAACGACCTCAATGCGGCGCATCGCCTCATTGATTGACTCATCTTTTTCGACCCATACAGACATACCTTCCCGGACGAGTTGTGCCGTTATGAATTGGCTCTCAAGACCGATTACTTTTCCCGTTGAACCGACGGCATGGCTCATGACGATACTGTCCGATCCGAGTCCGAGCGTACAGTCTAACATATGATCACCAGGTATTGCTTGTAATGCGTCAATGAGTGGATCTGTTCCACCACGACTGAGTTGCTTCACACGAAAGACCGAGCTAGAAGGGTGAAAAAAGAATGGCTCTTTACTATGCATTGGTGTGAACTCGACACGTCGCTTGTCAAAGACAAGCACATCTTGGTGATGACGCTTTTTCAATTCTTCAATTGAATGTTTGCGTCGTTCGACAAATTTTATATTGTATGTGGTGGCATGCGCTTGCGCCCGAGACAATACTTCATCTGTCGGACGTAAACAAGTGGTTACGATATACATGGGACGAGCTCCTTCATAAAAAATGAGACGCAGTCGCGTCTCATTTTTTCTTACTGAGTAAATCTGACAGTTCGTCAATAAGTGCTTTGTGAGAAGCAAGTTCTTTCTTCTTCTCGTCGTTCACGTTCACCGGACGTTTTGAACGGCTTTGAAGTGCTTCGAGTGTCTCGTCGATTGACGATTTCAACGTATCACGTTCTTCAGGTTTCAAAGATACTTCGTGCGGATTTTCTCCAGACGCATCTAACTCACGAAGGCGTGCCATCAATTGTTTCGCCTCACGATTCAAATCCACTAGCAATCTGTCAATTTGTTCCAAACGCAATTTGATTCCATCTCGTTCTGTAAACATCTGTTTCACCTCTTTTGCGGTTTAACCCTAAGGTCTCTTCCTGTTTACTTTACCATAAAATTTGTTAAACGAAACTACCGGGAATATATTCCATTTATTTTGGCTGTAAGAAACATTGTTTCTCTATCCCCACACGAAGTTCACCTGCTATACTAACTGAGCTAATAAGGAGGTGGGCGGATGGAGACTACAAATCATCCACCAAAAGCGCTCAAGGGAGCGATTGTGTCAATCACGGCATATTTGATCTTATCTATATTAAAAGTGTTCTTCGGATATTTATATGAATCTGAGGCGGTTTTAGCCGATGGATTCAACAATACGACGGATATTATCGCGTCGGTCGCCGTCTATATTGGAATTCGGGTTGCGGCGTTACCTCGGGATGCCGAGCATAAATATGGTCACGCGAAGATGGAGACAATCTCTGCACTCATCGCTTCACTGATCATGATTGCGGTCGGTATTTTCGTCTTCTTTAATAGTCTGTCGAATTTAATCGGGGGAGAATATGCAGAACCGAACCCGTTAGCAGCGGTCGTCGCGTTCGCCAGTGCGCTCGTCATGTTCGGGGTGTATCGCTTCAACTTGAACCTCGCAAAGAAAACAAAGTCATTGGCACTTAAAGCTGCGGCGAAAGACAACTTGGCCGATGCGATGATTTCAGTTGGAGCCACACTTGGTGTGCTATTCGCTTATTTCCAACTTCCTTGGATGGATACGGTCTTGGCCATTGTCATTGCCGGCATGATCATCCGGACGGCGATCCAAATCTTTTTAGATGCCACCCATCAACTTTCTGACGGATTCCCTCCACACCTCGTCGAGACATATGAGGAAACGATTGAACAATTTGAGCGTGTGAAAGAAGTTCGGGAAATTAAAGGGCGTCATCTAGGAAATCACGTGATGATCGATGTGACGATTGCAGTTGATGGAGATTTGACAGTGGACGCGGCCCATGAATTATGTGATGAAATCGAACGAAAACTGGATGAACAGCATGCGGTCGATTCAGTGCATATTCATATTGAGCCGATTTGACGTTCGGTTATCTTTTGCGCTTCATGAATGGATTCGTTTATAATAAGCGCAGACAGATATTGAACTACTAGTTAAGGAGGGCACGGGATGAACATCGTGCGTCAACCTATTCGCCAGATTGATGAGATTGAATATGAACACTTTCAGAAATATGGAGAAAACTCATATGGCGTTTCTGCTGAAGAGTTGAAAGGGATCCTCGAAGAAATGGGGACGGAGCAACTCTATCATGCAGAAGAGCATAGTTATGGAGAAGACTTCTATTATGACTTGATGGTCGATGACAAACTTGTCGGTAAAGTCTTGTTACTCAAGCTTGCCCGAGTATACCAGCTTGACCTGATGGTGTTCGATGCATACAAAAATAATGGATATGCGACGGAAGGTTTGCGTCTCGCCTTATTGGACTCGGAATTGATGGAGGGACAAACAGTTCGCGCCGGGATTCCACCGACGAGTCCACATCAACAAGAGATGCATCAAGTGCTCGTTCAAAACGGATTTGAAAAGCGAAACGGGCTTTATTATTTAAATTTCAAGAAACGATATGTAGTAAACCATTAAGCTGACGGCGTATCGCACGTCAGCTTTTTTTCATATGGAGGGGTAAGGATGAAGCAGGTCACCATTAAAGATATCGCCGAGCTCGCAGGCGTCGCAAAGAGTACAGTCTCTCGCTATTTGAACGGTGGGTCGGTAGGGAAGGCGACGAGAGAAAAGCTCGATCGGGTCATCCGGGAAACCAATTATGAACCGAATCAATTCGCCCAAAGTCTTAAGTCAAAGCAGACGAAGATGATTGGGGTCATTGTTCCGCGACTCGATTCTTACGCTGCCTCGCGTACGATGATGGGAATTGATGAACGATTGACAGAACGAGGCTATCAGATGCTCGTCGTCAATACGGCACAACAGACGGAACGAGAGATTGAACAATTATACAACCTCGCCAAACAAAAGGTCGCAGGTATCATTTGGCTCGGGACGACTGTCACCGACCGTCACCTCGAAGCAATAGAGGCGATTCAAATTCCGGTGTTGCTGATTGGTCAACAGCATGACAACGTGCACAGTCTCGTCTACCCGGACTATGAAGCCGCATATGCCCTCGGTAATGAGTTCACGAAATGGGGTCATCGGGACGTTGTCTACGTCGGTGTTTCGGAGGCGGATATCGCAGTCGGTCAAGATCGGCGCGATGGTTTTTTGAAGGCATTTCATGAGGCGGATGCACGCGTCACAGTCGTTCAGGCAACCTTTAAAATCGAAGATGCCATTCCGATCGGAGAACGGTTGGCGAAAGAGATTGGTTCGACCTCACTCATTATTTGTGCAACGGACAATATTGCCCTTGGTGTATTGAAGGGACTGGCGAATCAAGGGATTTCTGTTCCGAATGATATCTCTGTCAGTGGCTTTGGGGGCTATGATTTCACGGAAGTCTTACATCCATCGATTACGACCGTTCATCTTCCTTATCGGCGAACTGGGTCTAAGTCGGCAGATATGATGCTTCAACTTTTACAAGGAAATGACGTCCCAATGAAAACGTTCACAATTTTTGAATTAAAAGTGCGCGAAAGCGTTGACAAGTTGAATTAAATCGTTTACATTTGTGTTGCGGAACCGGTTCCGCAACATTTTTTATTATAAATTGGAACCGGTACCAATCGGATGTGGAACTTATAAGATTTTTGGAGGTGGACGATATGAACACCGTACATTGTATCGGCGAATTGTTGATTGACTGGGTGTGCGAGGATGCTTCGAGCGACCTTGTCAACGGAACGACGTTCGTCAAAAAAGCAGGTGGCGCACCTGCGAATGTGGCGGCAGTCGTCAGTAAGCATGGTGGACAGTCGAGTTTTCTCGGACAAGTCGGAAATGACCCGTTCGGTCTTTTCTTGAAACAGACGTTGACCGAGAACCGAGTCAGCACAGACAACCTTGTTGAAGCGGGTGATACGACATTCGCGTTTGTGTCGATTCAAGAGGATGGGGAGCGGGACTTCACGTTCCGACGCGGTAGTGACGGAGATTATGCATTTGAATCCATCGATTTGTCATTGATTCAAAAAGGTGATCTCATTCATTTTGGTTCTGCGACAGCATTACTAGATGGAAAACTAAAAGATGCGTACTTCAAATTATTGCAATTTGCAAAGCGAGATGGTTTGTTCATCTCATTTGACCCCAACTATCGGGATGCATTGATCACTGACCTTGAGCAGTTCAAACAAGATGCGAGACATTTCATCGCGGAATCGGACTTTATTAAATTGAGTGAAGAAGAAGCGCACTTGTTGACAGGTAAAGAGCAACTTGAAGACGCTGTTCAAGCACTACTTCAATTAGGTGCAAAACAGATTGCGATCACATTAGGGTCTCGTGGGACGTTGATTGCGACAAGCACGCATCATGAAATCGTTCCTTCAATCTCAATCGACAGTGTCGATTCGACAGGAGCGGGAGATGCGTTTGTCGGTGCTTATTTGTATCGGTTGGCGACGCTCGGATTTGACCCGGAGCGCTTACGTTCCGACATCGAATATGCAAACGTAACGGGTGCATTAACATGTACAGCTTATGGCGCTATTCCAGCAATTCCATCACGACAACTTGTGAATGAAACGTTAGGAGGGAAATGAAAATGGATTACAAAAAAGAAGCAGCATCGATATTAGAAGCGATTGGTGGGAAAGAAAACGTTGCGGCAGCTGCCCACTGTGCGACGCGCCTTCGTCTCGTATTGAACGATGAGTCGAAGGTTGATGAGAAAGCTCTCGAACAACTCGATGTTGTCAAAGGGACGTTCTCTACGGGAGGTCAATACCAAATCATCATCGGGCAAGGTACGGTCAACAAGGTATATGCCGAGTTCTCACAGATGACTGGCCTTGGAGACATGTCGACGACAGATGTAAAATCGGCAGGAGCGAAAAAGATGAACCCGCTCCAACAGTTCGTCAAAATGTTATCAGATATCTTCGTTCCAATCATCCCGGCAATCGTCGCCGGCGGTCTCTTGATGGGGATCAACAACTTATTGACGGCGCCGGATTTGTTCTTCGAAGGACGTTCATTGATTGACCAGTATCCAGGCATGGCAGACCTCGCAGCAATGATCAATACGTTCGCAAATGCCGCCTTTGTCTTCCTGCCTGTACTCATAGGTTTCTCCGCAGCCAAGCGGTTCGGGGGTAACCCGTATCTTGGTGCAGCGCTAGGTATGATCATGGTTCACCCGGACTTGATCAACGCATATGCACAGGCTAGTGTTGAAGAAATTCCGGTTTGGAACATCTTCGGTCTTGAGATTGAGAAGTTAGGATACCAAGGACAAGTCTTACCAGTCCTCGTCTCAACGTATATTTTATCGAAGCTTGAAATCAACATTCGAAAAATCATGCCGGCATCACTTGATATCTTGCTTACGCCATTACTCTCACTCCTCTTCACAGCGTTCATCACGTTCGCTTTCGTCGGACCGATCACTCGTGAAGCAGGGAACTTGATCATTGATGGGTTGGTATGGACGTATGATTCACTCGGATTCGTCGGTGGCTTGATCATGGGTCTTCTCTACGCCCCAATCGTTATTACAGGTATGCACCATAGCTTCATCGCGATTGAAACACAGCTTCTTGCTGATATCGCCGAAACTGGCGGATCGTTCATCTTCCCAATCGCTGCGATGTCGAACGTCGCACAAGGGGCGGCTACACTCGCTGTTTTCTTCTTGACTGCTGATAAGAAGATGAAAGGTGTCGCATCAGCATCAGGGATCTCAGCATTACTTGGAATCACAGAGCCTGCCATGTTCGGGGTCAACTTAAAACTACGTTATCCGTTCATTGCAGCCATCGTCGGTTCAGCTATCGCCTCTGCTTTCATCGTCGGAAACGACGTATTGGCAGTAGCGCTCGGTGCTGCTGGGCTACCAGGAATCATTTCAATCGCACCTGGTTCGATCATCTCATATATCATCGGTATGGCCATCGCATTCGCAGTAACATTTGGATTGACATTCATCCTCGCGAAGCGACAAGCAAAAAAAGAAGCGGTCAAACAAGCCGCATAATGAAAAAGGAAGTGACACTATGAATTGGACGAAGGCCGAACGTTATCGTTCACTCCGTGACGTGAGCGCCCTCGAGATGGAGGTGCTCCGTACAAAGACGGCCGCATCCCCGTGGCGGTTTGGATACCATATCCAGCCGCCTACGGGCCTCCTCAATGACCCGAACGGCTTCGCATATTACGATGGAGAGTATCATCTATTCTATCAGTGGTTCCCGCTCGGACCAGTTCACGGTCTCAAACATTGGTACCATGTTAGTTCACCTGATCTTGTCCATTGGATTGACCGCGGGGTGGCGTTAGTCCCTGAAACGAAGGAAGATTCTCATGGTGCCTATTCGGGAAGTGGATTCATCGTTGATGATACCCTTCACGTGATGTACACCGGGAATCATCGTACCGACGATTGGACGCGTCACGCCTCGCAAATTATCGGTGTCTTACGTGACGGGGTAATTGAGCGTCGTAACGTGGCGATCCCGAGTATTCCAGCAGGCTACACGGAACATTTCCGTGATCCAAAAGTATGGGAAGAAGATGGATCGTATTATGCGATTGTCGGTGCACAGCGAACGGATGAGACGGGATGTGTCGTCTTATATCGTTCGACTGACTTGAATGAATGGACATTTTTAGGTGAAGTGAAGACCGAGCTTGAGCGGTTCGGTTACATGTGGGAATGTCCTGACGTGTTTGAACTGAATGGAAAGCATGTCCTCATTTTTTCTCCGCAAGGGATTGAGCCTGAGGGTCATCGCTACCACAACATCTATCAATCCGGATACGTCACAGGTACGCTTGATTTAGAAACGCTCGTCTTCACGCACGAGTCATTTGAAGAGCTCGACTTCGGTTTCGACTTTTACGCTCCGCAAACGACGGAGCATGATGGTCGTCGTATTCTAGTCGGCTGGATGGGCTTACCAGAGATTGAATATCCGACAGATCGCTACGGTTGGGCCCATGCGTTAACGCTTCCTCGAGAACTCTCGCTTGAAGATGGCGTATTAAAACAACGACCAGTCCCTGAAATGAAGCAACTCCGAACTAATCAGTTCGCAGACGAATCAGGTACGCATATCGAAATGATTTCGCCCGAACGTTATGAATTGAAATTGTCGACGTCCGGAGAAGACTTCGAGCTTGAACTATTGAAGACAGAAGAAGAGTCGCTTGTGATTCGGTACGAGAAAGATACACGCGAATTGACCATCGATCGGACAAACGCGGGTGAACCGTTCGCAACCGAGTTCGGGACGACCCGGACAAAAGTGATCGAGGTCAAGTCCCTTCATCTGTTCGTCGATTCCTCAAGTGTTGAATGTTTCGTCAACGACGGTGACGCCGTGGCAACGCTTCGCGTCTTCCCGAGTGATGACGAGAAACGAATTCGCTATGTCGGAGCGGATGCGACATTAGTTGGTTGGAAGTATGAATGAGTGTAAAAGCTGAGCGTTTGCTCGGCTTTTTTATTTTCCAAATGTTGAAACCGTTTCACAAAAACATACGTATATAAAACGAGACGGGAGGTTAGAGTGATGGATAAATGGATTCGTTTAGCAGGTGAGATTCGTAAAATGACGATGTCTTATAAAATCGATACAGAAGAACTCGAGAGAGAAGAAATGGAACGAGTGATGGTGGCGGAGTCATCAGAGCGCGGAACATTCAATCCAGAAGTAGCGTTAGAGTTTCATGAATTGGGCCAGGTGCGGGTGTTCGCGGAAATGCTCCGAAGTTCAGAAGAAATCGAAGGCATTGAGATTGAAGTGGCTCCTGATTTCGACCTCACAGTACAGTACAAGGGTGGGGAGTATGAACGTTATCAACTTTGGCTCGGTCAACCGAACCGTCCGAGTGTGATCACGAAACTCGAACGGACGGACGTTATTTGGAAGTTACCAGAACATACGACGAATCGCTTGATTGATATCCTCGGATTAAATACGTAAAAAAGCACCTCTTTTGAGATGCTTATGAGTTGAATCGAATGAATCGTTCGATTTGTCGCTCTGATTTTCTCGCTTGCCGTCCGACCCAAATGAGGTGTCCCGGGCTGTTCAAGATTGTTAGCTGAGCATGGGGAATCAACCGCTTCGCATAATGGGCGTGGCGTACGGGGACGGCTTTGTCATTTTTCGAGTGAATGATATAGGTCGGACATGACACACCGAGTAAGACCTCGCTCGATACACGCTGTTTCAAATCGAACTGGGCCCCTAAACCAAACGCCATTTGATTGGCGACGCGCTTGAGGAGGAAAATGTCATAAGGAGACACCTCTTCCCGAATCGTCTCGAGTGCCAACACACTCGTCGATTGAATCATGCGTGCCGTCGCTTCGAACGGATGTTTTTGAATGGCACGAGCAACGAACTGTTTCATGATGTATTGAAGTGCGATGAATGCGGGTTGGACAATATTTCTGCTGACTGTGTCCCGATACGGAAAATCGACGACACTCGTCACAGCGGCAGCGAGTGTCAAGCTTCTTACACGTTGGTTTTGGGAAGCGAGTTCAATCGCGGTCGGTCCTCCGGCAGAGATGCCGTAAACATGATATTGATCAATTTCTAGCATTTGCATCAAGTGAGCGAGTCGGGATGCAAAGAGTTGAGGAGATGCTGAAAAAGAGTACGGTGTTTCTCCATATCCGGGTCTAGATGGGACTATGACCCGAAAACCGGACAAAACGAGCTGGTCCACATGGTATGGTTCTAAACTCGATGACTGGGTCCCATGAATCAGTACGATCACAGGACCGTGACCACGGTCTATATATTCAATTTTTGAGCCGTCGACGTGTGCGTAATATTTCACTTCAGATGGCGCCTCCTTAAACAGTTTGTAATGGAAAATACCTTTATTTCGTGGAAATAAAATGATAATGTCTGTTTATACATATTATAGATATAGAAATGAAAGGGGATAGAACCGTGAATAACCGAGAGCGGTTACTTGAAGTTCGACGTTTCTTCGAACGTTACACGGACGAAGCAAATCCTAAAACACTAGAAGATTTGCTCGAATACTTGTCAACAATTGGAGATACTTCTAAGTTAGCAAAAAAATCGGTGAAAGACGATATCCAAGCACTGAATAATTCGGGGTTTGAAGTGCAGGATGAATTGGAGAAGAATGGTCTTGCCAAAAAATATTGGCACTCTGCTCGTTTGTTCGAGATTCACGAACTTCGAATGATGGTCGATGCCATCGTCGCAGCCAAATTCATCTCGGAAGACGTGACCGAAGAGATCGTTGAAAAGCTTCAAATGCTGACGAGCAATCCTGAAGCGAAGACGTTGCAATCAATCATTAAGACACCGAAGAAAAAGCACGGACAAATTCCGTATCACATTGACCGCATTCAGCGCGCAATCCATGAACGGAAAGCCATCTCGTTTCAATATACGGACGTCATCGGATTCGACGTCACGAAGCGAACGTTCCCGCTCCGTCGTGATGGAGAGCGGTACGTCATCAATCCAATCGACTTGCATTGGAATCACGAACAGTATTACTTGATTGGCATCGATGAATCAATCGGAGAGGTTCGGAACTATCGGGTCGACCGAATCGTCAACTCCGAGATTGTAGAGGACGGCACCATTCGTCCGAAACACCATCTTCCAGATGACTATTACCAAAAGTCCTTCAATATGTACAACGGCTTGGATGAGCAAATCGTCTTGTCCGTCGATGAGCGTGTTCTACCGGTCATTTTCGATAAGTTAGGAGAAGACGTCTCTGTGTCTGAACATGAAGAACGCTTCCTCATCCGTTTCGATGCGGCCGTTTCTGACGGATTCATTTACTGGTTGCTTTCTTTAGGGGCACAAGTAGAAGTCGTTGAACCACTCACGCTTCGCGACCATATGAAGGCAACGATTGAGAAAATGGCAAATACTTATGAGAATACAAGCATTCATTCATCCATCGAGTAATCAGATGTGCTATACTGCTTGCGACACTTAATGAAGGGGGACAGGCGGATGTTGAATTGGATGCCATTGATCATTCCGATTGTCGCTGTCATTTTCGTAACGATCGTCGCAAGACGCGCCATGAAAATGGATAAAGAGAACTAACATGAAGAGACATCATCCTTGATTGGGAGATGTCTCTTTCGCTATGGAGGTAGAACGTGGATACGATTACACATACGTTATTCGGTCTAACGCTATATGGTGCAGCCGATAAACGTGATTTACAACAACATGAAAAACGAGCCTTGTTCGTCACGACGCTCGTCGGGAGTCAAATCCCGGACAGTGATGTGATTTCAAGACTATGGGACACGGAAGGGATGTATCAGATGTGGCACCGCGGCATCACACACTCCATCTTTCTCGTCCCGCTCTTCGCACTGCTCATCTACATACTCGTTCGTCTTCTCTTTCGAGTGACGGACATCCGTTATTTTTGGTGGGCTCTGTTGTCTGTGTTCATACACAACACATCCGACTTATTCAATGCGTGGGGGACGGGCTACTTCGAACCGATCTCGGACGTGAGGATCACATTCGGTGTGATCCCGATTGTCGACTTTGTCTATTGGGGCATCTTCTTGGTCGCCTGGCTCGTGGCCCGTAAACAAGAAGTCCGCTATAAGACGTATCGGTATGCATGGTCTGCCCTCGTCCTATATGTCGCGATTCAAAGTGCGCAAGGAGCTTACTTGTATCAGGTATATGCAGATGAACACGACGAAGTAGCCCTTTCGGCTTCTTTCATCCCGACGCAGTTTACCGTCATCACAAAGACTGGAGAGAACGTTTCGCTCTATAATGATTCGATTTATCAAAAAGCAACCTTAGAATACAACTTGACGTCTAACGAACAAGTGAGTCTTGAACCATTGTTTGAAGCGAATCAAGAGGCACACACATTAACGAAATGGTCACCGTTCGTTGTCATCGTGGCAAATGAGGAACGGCTCGGCGTCTTTGACCCACGTTTTTATGACGGGGAGTCTTCTTTCTTATACGAATATATAGAAAGGTAGGATCAATCGATGGGACGCATCCGCTATCTCTTTATTTTCGCTTATGAACAAGCCCTCAGCTGTATTTTCCCAGTCGCCATCTTTGGTGCACTCGCCGTCACGAAATTTTTGGAGTTGCCGATTCCACGTTATGACGTCTTACTCATCTGGTGTTTATTCGTCCAGGTGGTCCTCGTGAAAACGGGACTCGAAACAATCGAAGAAGTGAAAGTCATCAGCTGGTTCCACGTCATCGGTCTTGGACTTGAGCTATTCAAAGTGCAGATGGGGTCATGGAGCTATCCGGATGAGGCGTTCACAAAAGTATGGGGCGTCCCGCTCTATGCGGGCTTTATGTATGCGAGCGTCGGAAGTTATGTCGTTCAAGCGTGGCGTCGTCTCGATTTACAGTTCACGAAGATGCCAAACCCAATCATCGCTTTCGGACTAGGCATTGCCATTTACTTCAACTTTTTTTGGCATCATGTTTGGATAGATCTGCGATGGTTATTGATCGCACTCATCTTCTTGGCGTTTGGCCGCTCGGTTGTCTCGTACAAGCTCGATGATCGGCGATTCAAGATGCCGGTCGTGCTCTCGTTCTTCTTGATTGCCTGTTTCATCTGGCTTGCTGAAAATATTGTCACGTTTTATAACGGCTGGGCGTATCCAGACCAGTTGAACGGCTGGGCTATTGTCGATATAGGAAAACTATCCTCTTGGTTCCTACTCGTCATCATCAGCATCCTCCTTGTCGCTTGGCAAAAGCGAAAACTAGAATATGAAACGACTTAACTCGACGTGTGTCGAGTTTTTTTGAGGGTTACCGAATCTTTTTTCGAGGAAATTCGTATTATAAATTGAGGTGATTGGGTTGTTGGAAATTGTATTCTATTGGTTCATTGGATTATTGTGTCTCGCTTCTCTTGTCATCTATTGGATGGAGTGGCGGAAGACACGCGATCGTGTGAAGTTAGGTCAAGCCGTTCTCGCGATTTTTTGCTCTGTTCTTGTAATTGGAATGGCAGGAATGGAGACGTACGACCGTATGACGACGAATTACATCGTCGAGACGGGAGAATGTTATGTCGTCGATGACCAATCATCGAGGGGTTCATCGAACGTGACGCTATGGTTCGGCGAGCGGTCATATGGTTTCAAAGAAATTCCGGACATTGCATATGGTCCGGGACAACTATTTTCATGTCGCGCGACGATGACGAAGCAGTTTCAAAGCGGGATAGATTATGAGTTGAGATCAGAGGAAGGCGAGCTATTGTTTTCGACTTATTCACAAAATAGTAAACAATCCGATTGAGGTGGAAGTATCCACTAATCAATCGGATTGTTTTTTATCGGAAGAGAGTCTTTTTTGCCGAATGTTCTCTAAAAATATCGGAAGAAGATTTAAAAAGATTGCCACAATCGTCAAGAACCACAATGCGCGTGACATGCCGGGCACCACATCCTTTAAGGCAGCCCAGTCTTCTGCATCGACCCACATATTGATTAGGCTATACTCGGCGCATAGCGTGAGAGCAGTTAAGGACAGCGCAATCGCCATTGGCAGTTTGTAATCTTTCTCCATCATAAAGACAGTCAAGTTCAAAAGCGTGGCTCCAATGGCAGCCAATCCAAAAATAATCCACATGTTTAAACCTCCTAAATATTTCTATATACATATCATAGCATACATCATTCTCCATATTAATTTCTGAAAATTGTTTCTATTCACATAATAAATATGCTAGAATCAATGGAACGTGACTTTGGATATTATTCCCTTTACAAAGTGAAGGAATAACGAGAGTCATTCCACACTTATGATTGAGATATGTCATCTAAAGGAGACAGAACTATGGCCTATATTGCACGAAAATCTGCACATCTTGTCATCGCATTCTTTGTCTTGATTGCGATCAGTGCGCTACCGACGATTGTCGTTCAAACAGATTTTAGTCTGACGAGTTACTGGAACGGCATCCAACAACAGCTGGACCAACTCCAAAAGCTTGATGAGATTACATACTACAACGTCACCGCTCAAACAGATTTACCTTTATTACCTGCACTTGGACCGCTCGTCAAAGAGTCGGTCATCATTTTTACGACGGCGCTTGCCGTGTCGACCATACTTGGTCTCCTGTATGCCTTCTTCTATTATCGGAGCGTCAGACGGGTTCGCACCGTCCTGCACCAAATGAGTCAAACGCTCGAGATGGTGCCTGATTTATTTTGGTTAATCTTTTCACAATTTCTCGCTATTTCTATACATAGAGCAACAGGGTTTGACCGAATCGAAGTAGCTGGTGGGTTCGCAGAATACATACGATTTCTACCGATTGTCACATTGACACTGACAACGTTATTCTTCTTTATCAAATGGCTGACCATCCATATCCATGAACAAGAAGCCATCTCTTACCTTGAACTTGCCCAAGCGAAAGGGATTCGACCGAGAGGACTGTTTTGGAACCATTTGTTGCCGAACATCATCTATCGCTTCTACCTTTTTTTCCGTTCAAACATTATCACCATCTTATCGACGCTACTCATCGTCGAATATTTGTTTAACGTTCAGGGACTGTTTCGATTCGCCGTCTACAATCCACAGATGGAGATTTTACTGGTCATCTTATTCGTCATCTATATCCCAATTTTTCTGTTGGATTTACTAATTGAATGGATTATTCCGAATGCATGGAAAGGAGGGATTTGATGCGACGCGTATTAATGCGTGACCCGATTTTTATCTTCTGCTTTGTCATCGTAGCGGGTCTCCTATTGATGAGTATTGGAAATACCGTATTTCGTGATGGGAACGTTGACCAAACCCTTATGCTCTACTCGGATGAAGGGAGACTGATCGGAATCCCACCTCTTGAACCTTCGAAATATCAGTGGCTCGGGACGGACAATGCGGGATATGATTTATTTCAGATGTTCGTCGAAGGCTTCAAGTGGACGGTCGGGATTTGTGCGATTGTCGCGCTTGGGCGCATGGCCATCGGTTTATTGGTTGGGATACCGCTTGCTTTCAGGGGAGCGCGATTGAATCACTTTTTTAAAACGTTGCTCGATGGATTCTTGATTTTACCGATTTCGTTACTCGCATTGATGATGTTGGTAGGAACACTGACCTTTTTTGATTCGACGCAAGTACCTCCACTATGGGATCGGGTGAAGGTTGAGCTAATCGTTTTAGTCGTTCTCGGATTACCTGCCGTCACGATATATCTCATCACGGAGATTCGTCAATTGTTACAACAAGAGTTTATGATTGTTGCCCAGACACTTGGTGGCAGTGTCTGGCATCGTGTGAGACTACATCTATTGCCCCATCTGATTCCGACGCTTGTCATCGTCTTTATGCAACAATTCGTACAGACGCTCATGTTGCTCATTCATCTTTCATTGTTTGGAATCTTCTTTGGAGGGACTGTTCTTCTGCATGAAGGGGTCATGCCGACGATTTATGAATGGTCTTCGATGTTTGGATACTATTTCGGACAATTCACAGCGATGACATGGATGACAAACCATCTATTCCTGATCCCTGCGATTGCGCTCGCAGCGCTGATTTTTATCTTTAATGTATTGACCAGTCGACTCGAACGGGCGTTCCGGCTACGTCGTCAAGAACCGATGGTGACCGAAATAAACATTGCACAGTCAGAAGCGGCAGCCGCGTCGCTCGACAATCCGTTTTCTCTCGTCAATGCGAGTGTATCAGTAAAGAATGAACCGGATGATATCGTATGATGTCATCTGGTTTTTCTATGACAAATCGACTGAACCCTCGTGATTGCGGGAACGTATATAACAGTATGAGATGACTAGTCAAAAAAGGAGTGAATCAACGTGAAAGCTGCGATTTGTACGAGGTATGGGGGACCAGAAGTGTTCGTTATTCAAGACGTAGACCGACCGAAACCTAAAAGCAATGAGCTACTGATTCAAGTACATGCATCGGCCGTTCACTCAGGGGATCGACGACTTCGCGCACTGGACGTTCCTGCACTCGGAAAACTACCGATGCGGATTGTTATGGGGTTTAATGCGCCAAGACAACCGATTCTTGGTGTCGTGTTGGCAGGTGTAGTGGTAGAGGTCGGTGGCGGTGTAAAGAGCTTTCAAGTAGGGGAGAACGTCTATGCGCTCACCGGGATGAGGTTTGGTGGATATGCGGAGTTTGCTTGCGTGAACGAATCGAAATGTGTGGTTCAATTGCCCGAGCATGCCAGCTTTATCGAGGCGGCGGCACTTCCGTTCGGAGGAACCACCTCGTTACATTTTTTACGGAAAGCAAACATCGAACGGGCGAGAACTGTTTTGATTTATGGTGGCTCAGGTGCGGTCGGCTCCACTGCCGTACAGATTGCAAAACATTTCGGAGTACATGTCACAGCAGTTTGCCATGAGCGGAACATCGAGCTCGTGAAGCGACTTGGGGCAGATTTGGTCGTCGATTATTCGAAAGAAGGATACGACCGCGAATTGGGTACGTATGATGTGGTATTTGATGCGTCTGGAAAAATTGATAAGCGATTGGCTCGAAACCATGTTGCGGAGAACGGGTCATTCCGTTCTGTTGCGGGACAGGGGCCAGCGAGTGAACGAAAAGAGGATTTGAGGTTCTTGAACGAATTGTTTGAAGCAGGAGAGCTGCAACCCGTTATTGATTCGGTTTATCCACTAGATGAGATTGTCGAGGCACACCGATATGTGGATCAAGGGAAAAAAGTTGGGAATGTGATTGTGAAGGTAAGCCAAGAATAAACGATATCAGCCAGCGATATTCATATTGAGTTTATGTCCCATCAGTCAGAAATAAATGAATCATTATAGGTTAATTTCAACTAAATGTTGAATGAGCTATAAAGAGAGAATCGTCATCGTCATAAAGAGAGAAGAGTGGTCAGATTATGAATGTAAGTGAAAACAATCGCTTTTTTAATTCCTTATGCAAGTTCGCACAAATCGGAGAACTGACAGCAAGCCCCGAACGAGTATCGGGAGGACTGTTGCATGAAATGTTTAAAATGGAAACAAGTCAGGGTTGGTACGCGATAAAAGTATTAAATCCAAAAATTATGGAGCGGAAAGATGCATTACAAAACTTTATTCACTCTGAAGAGATTGCTTATCTTGCTTCAAAACAGATACCGGCTTTACCGGCGATGCGTGTGAATGGGGGCAGTGTCCAGCATTCAGATGAACAGTACTACCTCATATTTGATTGGGTGCAGGGAACGTCATTAAGACAGAATGACATCACGACTCGTCACAGTCACGAGGTCGGAAGGATGTTGGGAAAGATTCATCACTTAAATTTGGCTAAGCATTTAGAAGGTCAAAATGTTCATTTAGAAGCAGTAAGTCTTCTGGACTGGGAAGGTTATCTAACTATCGGGACGGAGAAAAGCGCAGACTGGGTTCCAACACTCTTGTGTC
Source organism: Exiguobacterium sp. MMG028 (assembly GCF_027947425.1). Classification (NCBI taxonomy): domain Bacteria; kingdom Bacillati; phylum Bacillota; class Bacilli; order Caryophanales; genus Exiguobacterium; species Exiguobacterium sp. MMG028. Next base: position 656,330 of record NZ_JAQJIN010000001.1, on the reverse strand, counting down.
TTAAAGATAAACTGATTGAATTGAATAAGACAGCATTTCAAGCTTCGAGCACCCTTTCATCCAGTAAAGTCATAAGCCACCGTGATCTTGATTCTAAAAATATTTTATGGGATTCGAATGGTCCTATCATCATCGATTGGGAATCTGCGGGCTACATTCATCCGATGCTAGACTTGGTTGAGACCGTTGTCTATTGGTCACAAGATGAGCAAGGAAATGTGGACAAAGCAAGATTCAACGCATTTTTAGATGGATACGGACAGATTTACCCACAACTACGAGTGGATTGGAAGGCGGTATTGTCACTCAGTTTCTGGAGTAAGTTGAAATGGTTAGAGTATAATTTGAAGCGATCAATTGGAATTGACAGTATGGACAATGATGATCAACTGGCAGGCATGGATCAAGTCAGAACAACGTTAAACGAATTACAAAGGGATGCCACTCAAATCCCTCGTCTCGATAGTTGGTTGAATGAACATATGAATGTAAACAAGGGAGTAGATGGCATTTCATGAACATATTAATTGGACAACCTAAAATGGAGCAAGATCTTAAGCAATTGAAGCTAGAGGTTGAGGCGAACCCGACAGTAGACTTGATTCTCTATCCGGAGGGATATTGTACATATACAGAATTAGATAGGGTTTGTCAGTTAGCTAGTGCATTCAAGACGGCAATTGTCTTAGGTTATCGGGATGATACGAATAAAGATCGCGTTCTCATTGTAAATAAGAAAGGTGAAACGCTGTTAACGCGACCGAAAACACCTGAAAGTGAGCGTTTGTTCATGCCATCAAGTGTCAAGGACGGAGCGGAGGAATACGGATATTTACTTTGCAGGGAGATTTTTATGGGTGTAGAGGGATTAAAGAATCATGAGCATCTATCAATCGTATTCAATCCAATTGGGGTCGGGATGTTTAGTGAAGAACAATTCATGGAGTGGTCCGAAGAAGCGAGAAAGATTGCGATGGAACGTAAAGCGATGATTATTGGAACGAGTCACGCGGATGGGTCGTATCGAAATTGTGGTGTATCGATACCAATCGCGTATTGTTATGATGAAAAGGGTGAAGAAGTGTTTCTATCGAAAAATGATACGAGGACGAGAATATTAGATACTGTTTCAAAAGGTACAATTATTGTCTGACCTATTATAATATTATTAGCATTTTGTTATTTCACATACCGTATTTTTAACTTAAAAATAGAAAGAGAGAATGTATGAGATACCCTTTTAAACGAAAACACAATAAAGATTGTACTTGCTCAAAATGTGGCAAGAGTACAGAAAGTGAAGTTGGTTTTGGATCAAGGATGCCAACAGTTCTAAATGGAATGACAACACGTGAGATGAAAAACGTGTCGTATTGACAGATGATGTATGTGTCCTCGATGAAGCCCACTTTTTCATTTACGGATGCCTCGAGATTCCAATCGTTGGGGAAGAAGAACCCTTCATCTGGAACGTCTGGGTGTCACTCAGTGCGGATAATTTTTTCAAAGTCATCGATTTATGGGATGAACCCGCTCGTGTTGACCTTGACCCGATGTTCGGCTGGTTATCGACGGAATTGCCGATTTACCCAGATACAATCAATCTGAAGACAAACGTCCATATGCGTGGAGTCGGATTACGTCCGTTGATTGAACTCGAACCGACGAATCATCCTCTTGCCATCGAACAGCGCAATGGCATTACGAGGTCGAGGGTCGATGACATTTTCCGACTCGTTGAAGGTGATGAATAAAGGAGTCAGGCCATTTGTAACGAGTTGTTAGGGTTGGATATGAGTTGGAGAAAGTACAAAACTTACAAGCGAATGATCAAGTGAAGGAATCAAGAATAGTGATGAGGAAAGCGAGGAAGGATTTCATGAGAATCACAGAAACGATGCTCTACACGAACCGACTTGACGAAATGAAACGTTTTTATACGGAAAAACTTGGATTATCAGTCATTGAAGAAGACTCGACGAGTTTTCGAATCAATCTAGGTGAAGATGTGTTGGTGTTTCAAGAGGCAGCGACCATTCAAGAGCGACAGTATCATTTCGCCATCAATATCCCGTCCAATCGACTCAAAGAAGCGAAAGAATGGACTAAATCACGTGTTCCACTTTTGATTGAAGATGGGGAGGATGAGATTTACTTCGAAGGGATTGATGCCTCGTCACTTTATTTTTACGATGCGGACGAGAATGTCGTCGAATTGATTGCTCGACATTCGATTAACCCGGAAAGTGATGCAGAGGTATTTTCTACTGATGACTTTCTTGGAATCGGCGAGATGAGCTTGACTGCAGTAGACCCGCTACATGTCGCACAGGAACTTGAGAACATCGAGATTCACCGCCGAGATGGCAACCCGATTGATGAGCATCACCTGAATTTTTTAGGCGCACCGAACAGCGATACATACATATTGTTAGTGCCACAAGGTCGTGTGTGGCTGTTTTCACCAAAGCTGTCGATTCCGAGTCCTATTCAAATGACCATCAATCGACAATATGTCATTGAAATCGATGAGAATCACAAATTGCAAATTCGTTCTATCAAAAAATGAGTCCATTGTGAACTCATTTTTTTTCGTCTTCATTTAAGTATATCCGAATCTCATCCAAACTCATAAATGAATTCTCTAAGGTCACTTCAAATGATTTATCTAAACAATCAATAGTAAGTAGTTCGCCATCTAGACGAGAGTATCCTTGTAACAGTGGTTTGATGCGTTCATGAACGATTTGTGCATTTTCGAGTGAGGTTTGAGGAAAGAGGACGGCAAACGTATCTGAGGCAACTCGGTATTTTTTATCGGTTCGTCGTGTCGCTTCATGTAATTCGTCACTGAAATAATCTAAAAACCATTCATATTCAGATTGTCCATAACGTTTTTCGAAATCGTTGAGGAGAGGTAATGTAACGAATGTGACGACGAACGTTCCACCGTTTCGAATCAATCGATCCCGCTCTGCTTCAAGGTCCATGAAGAATCGATTCCGATTATCAAACCCAGTCTCAGGATCGACGGCAATTAATTGACTGACTCTCGCTTCTGCGACGCTCAATGCAAATTGTGAGCGAAAAAGATCGACTTGAAGCAAGTAAGCAAGACTCGTCAACATCACTAACAACAGAAGAATCAGAAGTTGAACAATTACGGGAATCGTAGTTCCAGACATCATGATGAAAAAGTAAGCGCCGAATCCTAAAGAGATCAGGGCTCCAGAGGCTCGGTGTATGAGTAGCGTTGAAAGATAGAGGACAGGGATACAAATCATCCACCAGACCGGTAGATTGTTCATCATCAGAACAGAAGACAACAGAGTACTTACAATCAACGAGCCAATGATGAGCGCAATCAGTTGAAATGACATGGCAGACCAATGTCGCACCTCATCTCCCCCTTTCTAAAAGAAATAAATTGCAATAGTAACACTATTATCCATTTTCCAAAATAGTGATGATTCAAACCGATTCGTACACTTGATTCATTATAAGTGATTCTTTAAGTGAATAACGGAATATTTTCGAAAATACGCCAATGTTTCAGAACACTTATATACCGAAAGAAGGATCATTGATTGGTGTATAATGGAAACGGGGTGATGACATGGATCAAAAACATATCTTAATTGTCGGTGGTACCGGCATGTTAGCTGAAGTCACATTTTATTTGGCAAGCGAACATCTTGTCACTGTTATCGGGCGAGACCCGGAAAGAATGGCAAAAGTCGTTCAACGAAACCCTAAAACGTGTAATTCGCTACTTGTTGATTATCGTAACGAACAGGATTTATCAAAAGGGCTACAAGAATCAATCAAGCGATACGGACCATTCAAACAAGTCATCGCATGGGTACACCGGAACTCCGGAATGGCGATGCAAATCATCTTGAATCATTCCTTGCATGCAGATGTTCTACATATTTTAGGGAGCCAGGCGAACTCCGAACAGGAGAAACGGTCTTTATACATAAACGAACAACAAACGTACCGACAAGTTCAATTAGGTGCGAAGCAGGATGGTGAGAACTATCGCTGGTTGACGCATGAGGAAATTGTGCACGGTGTGATTGACGCGATTGAGCACTCATTCGATTATCATTTAATTGGTCAACTTGTTAAAAAGGGAGGTATGAGTGGGTGAATCAATGGATTGGTTCGGCTGCCTTATGCATCAACGAAGAGAGGAAAGTTCTCTTCGTAAAGAATCGTGACGTACAACAATGGAGTTTGCCATCAGGTGGTTTAGAAGAAGGAGAAACTCCTGAACAGTGTTGCCTGCGTGAAGTGTTAGAAGAGACGGGCTATCGCATTTCGATTAATCAACGACTACATATCAAACGAGCCATCCTTTCAAATGATCAAGTCGAGACGCATTATTTCTTGGCAACGTGTGAGGAGCGAGTGGCGACTGCCATAATCGACTCGGACATCGATGAAGTCAAATGGTGTTCAATTCATGAATTAGAACGGTTGAACCATGCATTTCCGGAGGATCTTGAGATGATTAAACGATAGAGTTTTATGAATGAATCAATTCTCAAAACATACATCGAATCATACAAGCCGGTCGTATAAAAACGACCGGCTCATGACTTAAGACGCTTCTTCAGTTTGATTGTGTATGAAATATTCCTGTTTCGAGCGGTCGCGAATGACATATATGGTGTAACAACCAACAAGGAAAAAGATAATCGAGAATGCGAGATAGACTGGGCGGATCCCAATCATTTCGGCAAAAAGTCCAATCCCGAATGTGAGCAGGATGACAAGTAGCGACTCTGCCACATTGATGACGCCAGAGAACCGGCCCATGATTTCGATAGGCACTTGGTGTTGATAGAATGACAAAAATCCGGTATTGGCGAACGCAAGCGCGAACGTCAGAATAAAAAATCCGACGGTAGCCATCGTGAACGAAGAAGAGCCTGCGAATAGGAGATAGCCGACGGGTGTCATGATTGCCCCGAATCCGATACAAAACGATAAGGATAAACGGTGACTCCATCTTGAATTGATGAGTGACCCAACGATAATTCCAATCCCAGCGATACTGACGAGAAAGCCATATCGGCTCTCAGATAAGTGAAGGACTTGGGTCGCAAATGAAGCCTCCAATGAATCAAGCCCAGACATGAAGATCGTCATGACGCAGAACAATCCATAGATGAGTGTCACATATCTGGCATTCGAAGCGAATCGGATGACGACTTTCCAATCTTCGATAATTAATCGGACGGAGAAGGATTCAATAGATGCATTCGTTCGAAGATGAGACGGAAGGCGCGACAACATTCCGACCGAGACAACGAGTGCGAACGCGTTCACGAAAATTGCAGTTGTTGGACTCCCAACTAGGAAGAGTAGTCCGGCAATTGTTGGACCTAAAATAAATCCGGATGACTGCACAAAGTTCTTCATCGCATTGAACTTTTGTCGATTCGAGGCAGGTACGAGTTGCGTCATGTAGACCAGACTCGATGATTCGAATAGCGAGCTCATTACATTGAGGAGAAAGACAATCCCGTAGATGAGCCACAGTGAATCAATCCAGCCTAAGCTGAACACGAGGAACGCGCGTAAACCATCCAATATCATCATTAATCGCCTCGTATCGACTCGGTCAATCAGGCTACCTGACCAAAGATTCGAGATGAGCGATGCGAGCGGGACTAATACATAGAGAATCGAGACGGCGAATGGGGATCCCGTCATCTCAAGTACAATCAAGTTGAGTGCGATAAAGTATACCCAGGCACCAAGGTTTGAGATTCCGACACTGACGAGCAGCAGCGCAGAGGTTTTTCGAAACGAGTTCAAGTTAATCACTCCTTCTATTTTTGATCACTTTCGGAACGCAAAAAAATCCCACCCCCAAGAACGAATTCTTGGGGACGAGATTCTCATCGTGGTGCCACCCCTGTTCGTCCGCACGTCACCGCACGAACCTTGTTCGGTACTGCCGAACGAGTCGGACTATACCTCAACTCTATAACGGGAGTGCCCGTCGCCATATCCCTCGGGATGAGTTCCATGGCGCTGCTCAGAGGCTTGTTTCGACCAACGTTCTTTACTCCTTTTCACCAGACGGAGCTCTCTACGAAAGATTCATTGATGTACTGTTCTCTTCATCGCGTTTGTCAGATCATTTTCGTAAGGATAGCATATTGTGCAAATATAAGGAATAAAAATTTTGGTTATAACCTCAATATAAAAAATTAACGAAGAATCGAGGTGCAGGGTTGATTGACTATAAAGAAATAAAAGAGACGAACCAAGTACTTGCGACTATTCATAAAATTGATTCTGATCAGTTGGATGGATTCATATCGAACTATTCAGCATTGATTGGAAAATATGATGAATATGTCACAAAGAGCTATATTGACGTTCAGCGAGACATCAATAGCGATGAAGCAAATCAAAGACAACATCATGTTCTAACCATTATAAAACCTGCACTCAATGAGCTGAAAAGACATGTTTCACGAATTGCCTTACAGTATATTGAGGATGAACATCATGTCACTCGCTTAATGCGAAATCGGATGAATCTTTATCATGAAGATAATGTTGATTTACTGATTGAAGAGGATCAACTCATACAGAGGTATTTGCAAACAATTGGTCAATTGACTGACCCGATAGATGATTCTAGATCGATTGCGGAACTTCAAGGAGACCTATACGATGCTGATGAATCCATCCGTAAACAAGCTTTTACGCATATGTATAAAGCGTATGTCTCGAAAGAAGATGCAATCACTGAATGCTTGAAAAGTCTTATTCAAAATCGGGAACAGCAGGCGCAACGCTTAAATGATAAGAGTTACCGTGACCTAGCCTTCATGAAGCTAGGTCGTCTAGATTATGATGCCGAGGATTGTATGCGATTTGCGAATCAAGTGAGTAAACATTTTGAGCCACTTCGCCGCTCGTTTCAGCAACTACAGACAAAGGAATTGAAGAAATCGAAACTTTCGCCATGGGATTCATTCATTTCTCCATTTTCGGATCATCACGATCTATCCGTTTCGTCGAATGATTTAATCGGTGGAACGGAACGAATCTTGAATGAAATCGATCCTTACTTTGAAAAACTGTTTAGGGACATGTGTGCGAAGGGTCATCTCGATTTATCACCTCGACCGAATAAAGCGGAAGGTGGATTTTGTGAATCTTTACCCGACTCAAAGTCATCTTTCATTTTTATGAACAGTTTCGGCGGATTTGATGACTACATTGTGTTATTGCATGAAATGGGTCACGCCATCCACCATGACCTCTCACAGCAACACCTATTTTTCGAAGCGCAGACCATTTCGTTTGAAGTCGGCGAATTCGCAGCCATGTCACTAGAGCTATTTTCGATGGACCATTGGACAAAAATCTTTTCAGATGAACGAGCTTTAATTCAAGCTAAACTAGAACAGTTTCGATTGATTATCGAATTTTTGCCAAGTGTTTTCATCGTAGATCAGTTTCAACACAATCTATATGATTTAGAAAAGAATATAGATTCATTTGATGATATCTTCAAATACTTGGTCGATCAATATGATACTGATTTAGTTGATTGGAACGATGTAAGCGATGTAAAGGGAAAACAGTGGTTGCGTGTGATTCATCTTTTTGAAACACCATTCTATTACATAGAATATGCGCTCGCTCAGATTGCTGCACTTCGAATGTACATGAAGTACAAGCAACATCCAGTCAACACTCTGAAAAAGTATAAGAACGCATTAGCTTTAGGTGGTACTGCTTCTGTCCCTGAAACTTATCGAGCAGCAGGCGTCTCCTTGTTTCCATCTGAGGAAGAATTGGTCGAGTTGACTGATTTTTTAAGTGCTGAGATTCAACAGTTAGTGAAGCAACTGAATAAAATCGATTGAATCAGACGTGAATGTTCATATGATTATGAGGCTTGGTTGTTAATTATAGTCGGTAATTCATTCAGCTGTTTTAAAATGGAACGATAGAAGAAGATTGCGAATATGCCAAAGCCAATATACGTCATGGTCATCCAAACCGGTGACACGAATTCATAAGCCGATACACTGATTGCGCCGATGAGAAGCGCGCCTCTGTAACGGAGACCATTCACAGCCAAGTATTGACTGCGGAGATGGTCTTCTGTGAGTCGAGCTAGCATGGCTTGATGGATGGGAACATACAGCAGTTCTCCGAACGTGAAGCAAGCCGTACCGAGCACTAACATTGAAAGATCATCTGAAACCGGCAAGATGGCAAATCCAAGACTGAACAGCGTGACACCTGTGTAGAGTAACGTTCGTTCAGAGAGTGATTTGGTCCAACGCATCAAAACAAGACCGAGCAGTAACACGAGAATCGTATTCTCCGCTCGAAGCAGTCCGAGAATCTTCGTCCCATCTAGTGAGAAATGGAAGACCGGAACAGCTTGTGACGTTTCAGCAAAGTGGATCGCGAGATAATGCGTCAGTTGCAACTCTAATGACAACGTCAAAATACCGGCGATGAGGTATTTCAAAAAGAGATGGTTCTTCATGACCGTCTGGTATCCTTTCCATACACCAGTGGGCTTCTGTCCTTTACGCGGAAAAGGTTTATAGTTGTCTTCTAGTTTGAAGGAAATCAGGAATACACATCCGAATGAAAGAATGGCTGCCGATACTAACAAGTAGAAGAGATGTTGTTCGAAGAAAAAACCTCCGAGCAAACTACCGATGACGATGGACCCGTTCATCAGCCAGTAACTGAATGTATATAAATATTTCCGCTGTTCCGGTCGGCTATCATCAATCAAGATGGCCTCGTTTGCAGGTGTGATGGCACTACCTAGAAGGTTACTGAAAAAGAAGAAGATAAAAAATATAACGGCACTGTCGATTTCATGAGAACCTGCGATTGCCATTCCGATATAACACACGAATCGTAGCATTTCTCCGATGAAGAGCACGCGTTTTCTTCCATATCGATCGGACAGAAGACCACCATAGAGGCTTGCGATGAATGAAGCAATCATCGTCAGAATGATGAGAGGTCCGGTCTCCGTCGCACCGAACTGTCGAACGAAATAAATCGTCATAAAGGGAAATATGGCAGTTTGAGTCAGCTTTTGAAAGAAGTTTAAGGTAAGTCGTATTTTTAAATTGGGATGAAGCGATTGAAACATGTGAATCACCATCTTTTCATAAGGTCAGCGAAGTGGCCACTTGACTGTTATGAACAGTATGCGTGATTTGAAATGAATCATCGTGCACTATATTGCTCGATTTTTGCGCAATAATCTGGAGGGGTATTATGGAACAATTACTTACACTGCCTGACGTCGCCATACGTTACGTCTCCTCTAGTGGGGATTGGACGACAGAGAGAGAAGAGAGCAAAGAAGACATCGTCTGGGTGCTCGTGTTAGAAGGGAAAATTGGGATTAAGGTGGATGCATTCGAATATCGTCTCCAAGACAGCGAATCGATTGTGGTTCAACCGAATCAGTTCTATCGACTGTTCGCTGATTCAACTGAAACGACTTATGTGAGTTTTCGGTTTATTGCGAGTCGATTGAACGGGTTTGAAAACAGGGTCAATCCAATGTTTCCTTCCATAGCGGTCATGTCGACAAGAAGACTGTTAGGGGAGTGGTCAAGTCGAGGATTTTTGGAGATTGATATTACAGATGATGTGATGACGTTCATTCAGAGTCACCTCATCCACACTTCTTTAGATGATGAAGACCTATTTGCACCAGTTTTGCGTGTCATTCATGATTCTTATTATACAGAGCTTCGCATCGAGGAATTGAGTCGAATCGTTCATCAAAGTAAGTATCAGTTCATAAGAAACTTCCGAGAGCGAATCGGTCAGACGCCGTATCAATACATCACGAGACAACGCCTGATTCATGCAAAGTCGCTCCTTCGCTATTCGGATCTTACACTACTCGCAATCAGTCAAGAAGTCGGGTTCAACAGTTCGGCTCAACTGAACAAGCATTTCACGGAATGGGTAGGTTGCACCCCGGCTCGATTCCGTGAGAATAAGGGGCATCAGCTCAAACGTGATTAGAGGATTTCACATGATGTTGGATTTGTCGGGGAAGGTCGTTGAACTGTCCCTCGCAGCGTTGTACCGCATCCACATGATAAAACGTGCTCGTCTCCTCCATATTCATCATTTGATCACCCAAATCGTAAAGGAAAACGGGTTTGTTCGTCCCGAGTGCAATCCCGAGTTCGACGTGTGCGCCTTTGCCTCCAGGCAAGAGGATGACAACGAAGTCCGCTGATTGAATACCAGCTACTTCTTCTTCACCAATTGAGCGTAATGCATCAATCGAAGCGGCACGTTCGTTTTGTGTCCAGTCATACGTATGCGTGTGACCGAGGGCCTTCAGCTCATCACGGATGAACCGTACTTCTTCCATATTTGAAAAGCTTGAACCCACATAAAATCGCACAGGAAACCCTCCAATTCGTTATATATGATTCATTTGAGCAATCGCGACGACATAAAATAGGATGATTAACAGGCAACAAAGTACAAGGAAAGAACTCACCATAATCAGGACGAATTTCATCAAAGAAAGTGGAACGTATGATTGAATCAATCGTGTCATATAAATCGACGAGAGGACAAGCAAAATGATTGTGCCGATAAACCAAATGGAACCATTCGTGACATTCGGAATCAGCCAAACATAGCCAATTGTCATCACGATTAGGCATAGAGCCACCACAAAATCTTTACGCTTTTGATTCATCAGTGCCCCCTCGTTGATGTTCCAACTTCGACCTTACCTGTTCGGCATCCTCGGCATCAAACGTGCTGTACCATCTCACATGATCGAGATCGATGACGCGGTAATGTCCGCTGATGATATTCTGTTGAAGAATGAAGTGGGGACCTGACTCGATTGCGTGCCAAAAAACACGTCCTCCGAGCGTCTTTTCTTTCGGTTCATATGTGTTCGCGGTCGCAATTAGTTTGACGAACTCGACCGGGTCATCACCGATTAAATGGATGAGGATCTCACTCTCATTGAACAAGGCGCATAGCGTCACTATGGTCGACCAACTCGCTTCATTCCGCTCCTTCTCGATTTGGATGAGCGTTTTTTTGGATATGCCAAGTAAATTCGCCATCTCATCCTGTGAATGCTGAGATTCGATTCTAATCAATTTCATCTTTCGAGAGACCTGTCCAATAAATTCGGATTTTTTCATAAGCGGTCCTTCCTTCCTGTTTGTCTGACTCAGAGCGTCGCAGAGCTAATAAAAAGCAGAATCCATGAGATACCGAGAAACAGGGTGAATAAGAGCAGGCAGACGACGATATAGCAGGAAATGTATTGCCAATATGTGAGTCGTTTTGATTGATAGAAGTGATATGTAAAACTGAACGTCGCAATGCCGATGACTAAGAAAGCAACAAGATCCCAGATGATTCCGACTTTTAAGAACGATGGAGTAAGGTACGTTGCAACAAGAGCAAGTACAACCGTCACAACTCCAGTAGAAATGGCAGCGGATGGCGTTGTCGCGTTTTCCAAAATAGACACCTCCTAATATATAACAAGTGTAATTTTACACTAAAAGTAGATAATGTCAATTTCTGAATTTAAAAAAACCCTTCTCTGAGGAAGGGTTCCGTCATTCGTCATGTTTATTCGTTAAGTATGTCGTCAGTGGATAGACGAAGATGCTTTGCAAGACAAGGGAGAACAGAATGACAGCAAACGCGAGGGATATCATTTCGCTCGATCCGTCGATTTGCTCTGCCTCTAGCCAGAGCACGAGAGCAATCGACATCGTACCTTTGATTCCGGACGATGTGAGTAACGAAGTCGCTGTCAAATCGTCTTGAAATTCTTTTCGCCACACGGGGACTATATAGACGAGACCGCCGACGACGATGAAGCGGCTGAGAATGGAGAGAAGGAATAATATAATAGAGAACATCCATAGAGAGGTTGATAAATAGCTAGTCGCTTCGATTCCAATCAACAAGAACAAGAGGGCAAGTAACATCGGGATGACGATATCCCAAAAACCATCCAAATGATGTTTAACGGTTTCATAATTTTTCTTCGTCCCGAGTTCGTGCGATAACATCATTCCAGCCGTCACAGTAGCAAGGACACCAGAGACTTCAAACGCATCGGCGAGATAGAAAGACCCGTAAGCGATGACAATTGTCAGCATGACGAGCTCATGCTTTTTAAAGCTGACAATTATCAATCTTTTTAGTAGAAATCCGAAAATGAAGCCGATGACAATCCCTCCAGCAGACACAATCAAAAATTCGGTCATAAAGCTGAGCGTTGAGAAACGTTCTCCTGTCATGAACATACCAAGAAAAATCGTGAAGATGACGACACTTGTGCCATCGTTCACCATCGATTCGCCTTCGACGACGTCAGTGATTCGTTTCTCCCCTTTACTCTTTTTTAAAATTGCCGTCACGGAAACGGGGTCGGTCGGAATCAAGATGGACGCCAACAAGAAAGAGGCGGTCAAGCTGAGCGGGGTAAAGAATTCGCTGATCCAAAACGTGCCATATCCCATCAAGATGGCGGTCAAGACAAGACCGACCGTACTCAACATAGTGATGATCCCGATATTATCCTTCAAATTTTTATATTTGAACTGGTAAGCCGACGTAAAGAGAAGCGCAGGCAGGAACACTTCGAAAATCATATCTTTTGAGATGAACACGGAATCAAAAAAGGCGATATACGAGAGACCAATCCCAATCAAGACCAAGATGACCGGGACAGGGAAGTAATTTCGTTTTGAATCAATCAAATAAATGAGATAGCCAATGAGTAGTAATGTGATCACCTGTTGCGCGATCATAACGACATCCTCCTCTACAATCAACTTGCTATACACTATCTTCCCATTCAAGGTCTAATCAAACGAGATTTGTGGAATATAGGGGATAGTACATTCATTTCAAATAGGGAGGAATTAATATGGGAAATCCGATTGGCGATTTGTCGTGGACTTTTTATTCAGAGTGTGAGGTGCCAAGTGATATCACCGAGACATTCATCGATGGGGAGCGGGCCGTCGCTGCCTACAAGACGGTTCGTGACGTCGCCGTCTTCACGAACAAACGCCTGATTGTCCGTGACGCGCAAGGGCTCACGGGGAAGAAGATTGAAGTCTACTCACTTCCGTACGACTCGATCAATATGTACTCGACAGAGAACGCGGGACGCATGTTCGACTTGAACTCAGAAGTCCAACTGTTCACGCGCGCCGGAACAATCAAAATTAATCTGAATAAAAAAGTGGATGTGCGTAAGTTCGACCGACTGCTCGCAGAAGCGATTCTTTAATGCGTTGGACCGAGAAATCTTTCGGTCCTTTCGTTTGGATTTTTCTGACAATCCATAATCTTGCATGATACGATAGTACATAATGTGTGACGGAGGTTACGATGCGATTTACAATCCGATTACTGCTGGTCATGCTCGGCGGTTTGATGTTGGTGACTGGATTTATCCATCTGGCTCGTTTGTTTTGGGAATGGTTTCACGACCCTACGGAGGGAGGGATTGTGCTTCTTTTTTCTGGAGAGGATGGTGAGAGCAGCGGTTTTTATGAAGGGAAGTCACGCAAGATGAGAGAGGACGATGATTTACAGTTCTTGAATATCGACTTTCTAGATTACACGTTCGGAGCAGGTGGGGCGGTGACGGAGTCAGGGAGTTCATACTGGTTATGGTTCCTTATTGGAGGATTGATTGTTTTAATGATTCTACTGATGATCACGATGCGAAGAAGAAAGCGTGTCGTCTCGAGCATTGATTTCTCGAGTGATGCCGTAAAACGAAGAGGGAGAAAGACTAAAGCAAAAGAGTTTGTAGAATCCAAAGAGATTCAATGGACCGATAGCGCGATTCGCAATGCGCTCATCCAGTTTAACTTGGATTTACCGGTTTCATTAAGGCATCAATCGAATGAGACCGTTTTGGACTGGTTCAAACGGATCGGTGTTGAAGAGGTGGACCTCTCGCCTTATTGGAAATCGAGATATGTGGATGAAGGAGTGACTGATGAAGAATCTAGACAGTTTCGAGAGGCGTTACAGTTCATGCGATTGGAAGAGGATAGGGGGTGATTGTGTATGAACGATGAAATAGAGGTGGTTGATTTCGATATGCAGAAGTCAATGGGTTCCGCTCGTTTGGTAAAGTCCAATCATCGATTCTACATTAATTGGGATGAGCTGGTCATAGACCTTAAACGGCATGAATATGTCTCGGGTATTCGAATCATCGACGAGAATCACTTGTTCATCTGGGCGTTTACGTTAGAAGGAGAACCAATCAATGCGTGGGTGCTGGATACGCATGGACAGATCAATCATTCCTTTCATGCAGGAAACGCGATTGCAGCAGTTGTAATGAACGATACTGGAATCTGGATTGGATATGGGGACGAGGGCATCTTTGGAGATGGGATCTCTACCGAGGCACTCGTCTGTTTCTCAAAGGAGGGAACCATACGTTTTCGCTATAATCAAGAAGTCAGAAAGGCTCCAGTTCTTCATGATTGTGACGTGATGTACGCGTCTAAGAAGGGGGTGTGGGTCATCTCTTCAATCGACAGTCGTCTCGTCCATGTCGATGTGAACGGACGGATTGACTCCTATCCGATGCCCCGTCATCTTCTTGACTGCTCGTCATTGACAATTAAAGACGACGGTGTAGCTTATGTCGAGAATAATGAAAAGATTTATCGTTGGCCATTCAAGGAAAGGAAGCGTGCCGAAATACTATAAGGGCGATGGAGTCGATAATGAAGAAGTTGAAGAATGAACTAATTTTATATTTCACATACCGCATGTGTATTCAAATTTTTATATATAAAAAACAGAGGTGAACATCATGATCTTACCAATCGTTTCTAGTATGCAAGAACAAGTTCAAGACTTCTTTATTAAGCAGTGGGGTTCATCTCAAATGGTCGTCTCTTCAGGAACCTATGATTGTGCGAAACTCGAAGGATTTGTCTACATGAAATCGAATCAAATTCACGGTCTTGTTACGTATGTTATTCGGGATGAAGAAGTAGAAATCATATCTCTTGATAGTCTGATAGAGAATAGTGGGATTGGCTCTCACTTACTCCATGCTATTGAAGAAATTGGTATGCAGCACCGAGCTAGGCAATTAATTGTCATCACAACTAATGATAATTTGAGAGCACTCGGCTTTTATCAACGTCGTGGCTATCGTTTAGAACGTATCATTCATGATGCGGTGACGCGGGCAAGAAAACTGAAATCAACAATCCCGCAAGTCGGATATGATAAGATTCCTTTATTGGATGAAATCTTACTTACGAAAAAACTGAAAGAATAGAAATGAGGAATTCACATGATTCGTTTCGGCATCATTGGTACAAACTTCATCACAGACTGGTTTATTGAAACCATCAATCAGTTGGATGATGTAGAAGTGACGGCACTTTACTCGCGCACGGAATCACGTGTTAAAGAATACGCAGAAAATCACTCCATTGTACATACGTTCACGTCACTTGAAGAGATGGCTCAGAGTGATGTCATCGATGCCATCTATATTGCGAGCCCGAACTCACTTCACGCCGAACAGAGCATCTTGTTCATGCAGCATGGTAAACACGTTTTGTGTGAAAAGCCTCTCGCCTCGAACGTCCAGGAAGTCACGCGTATGATTGAAGTCGCGAAGGAGAACCACGTCGTCTTACTTGAGGCACTACGTAATCTGTTCATGCCGAACTTTGAACGGGTTCAACAAGCGATGGAGCAAATCGCTCCGGTTCGCCGGGCCGTCTTCAATAAATCACAGTATTCTTCGCGGTACGATCTGTACAAGAACGGGGAAAATCCGAACACGTTCAATCCTGAGTTTTCGAACGGCTCGTTGATGGACCTCGGTGTCTATCTCCTCGGACCTGCTTTGAAACTGTTCGGTCAGCCGAATGAGATCCAGGCGAGCGGCGTTGCGTTAGAATCTGGAGTAGACGGGAGTGGTACGGTCCTTCTCTCTTATGATGACCTTGATGTAGTTGTCATGCACTCAAAAATCCATGCGACATCGACTCCCTCTGAGATCATTGGAGAAAAGGGACGCATCATCATCGACGATATCGCGACGTGCGATGATGTCCGTCTAGAGTTACGGGATGGCACGTCAGAAATCATATCAAAATCACAGAACGCTCCGATGTCCTATGAGATCAAAGCATTCGTGCGAGCAATCGAAGCTAAAAATTCAGAGGTGGTTGCACATTCAAGGACAGATATGATAGGTCTAGCTGCTGTGATGACAACGGTGCGAAAACAAGTTGGTGTTCATTACCCAGCGGACACATGAGAAAAGCCCATCCAAGCGGATGGGCTTTTCTCATGTTGAAGCAATTGTGAATATAGATTATACAGTAGTTGTGACAGTCAATCCTCGTTCCTCAAATACTGTTTTCGCAACGTCAAGTGCGTTGAGTACGCGCGGGAATCCTGTATATGGCACAAGGTGCATTATCGCCTCTACAATCTCCTCGCCGCTCAATCCAGCTGTCAATCCGGTATTGATATGAAGCGCTAATTGTGGCGCTGTGCCTTGTGTGACAAGCGTTGAGATTGTCACGAGTGCCCGGTCACGGTTCGGGAGCCCTTCACGGCTATAGACATCTCCATAAGCAAAATCTGTGATCCATTCTCCAATCGCAGGTGCAAGTTGTTCCAATGCATTCGCAATTCCGTCGTGTGTGGACCCAGCATCTTGACTCGTGAACTCTTTCAACTTGTTGACGCCTCGTTCATGTCTTGTTTCCATTTTCGATTCATCCTCTCTGTTGAAGCTGAATCCATCGTAGCAATTCTTCTATCATGCTTCCAATTCATCTTTTTTATATCAGTTATGCATCAAATGAATACTCCTCGGTCAGGTAACGGATAAATTCTTTCGTGGCATACGGTAAATATCTTTCCTTTGCCGTCGCTAATCCAAGTTGCCACGGGATACTTTGTTTGAGTGGAATCGCCTTTACCCCGTATATATTCATTTCTTGCATAATAGTGCGAGGTAATATGGTTACCGCGTTACCTTGTGCGACGGACATGCATAAAAAATCCCATTGCCCACTCTCCCCGATAAGATGAGGGGTGAATCCCGCTTGTTCACAGGCAGTTCGAACGACGTGATGGAGCGAAAACTCATCTGTAAACAAGACGAAAGGCTCAGATGCGAGTTCTTCAAGGAGGAGTTGTTTACGTGATGCTAAAGGGTGACGTTCGGGCAAGTAAGCATACAGTTCCTCAGTGACAAAAGGAATTTCTTCAAACGTGGAACTTGTCGGTAAAACAGTTGCAATCACATCTAATTCTCCTTTTTCGAGTGCACGTTCAAGCGTATGTCCACCGGCTTCTGTAATCTCGACACGGATATTCGGATAGTTTGAATGAAATATAGTCAAGAATTTCGTGAAAAATAATGATCCGATTAGCGGGGGAAGCCCAAGTCGAATGAGCCCCCGTTTGGATTTTGTGATATCGAAAACGTGATTCGGTAAGTCTTCGAGCTGACGTAGTAATAGTTCACTCTCAAGCATCAACGCTTCACCGACATCTGTTAATTCGATTTGTCGTCTTTGACGATCGAACAGTTCGACCCCAAGTTCTTGTTCTAAATGTCGAATCGTTTTGCTCAATGTAGGTTGTGTGACGTGTAGTGCTTCGGCTGCTCGCGTGAAACTTTTGGCCCTTGCAACCGCTATGAAGTATTGCATCTCTCGAAATTCCATTCTGCTCATCCTATTCTATCGTGGCATGGTTTGTATAATAAATATTCATTTTTACTATCATTTAACTAAGTATACAATGAAGTTTGTAAAGGTCAATGCGTTGCAATAGGGAGGAAGAAATCGTGAAACAATTACAAGATAAAATTGCACTAGTGACAGGGGCCGCTAGTGGAATCGGGTTAGAGATTGCCGAAGAGTTTGCGGAAGCTGGAGCAAAAATCGCCATTGTCGACATTCAGCTTGAAAAAGCTCATATTGCTGCGAGTCAGCTAAAGGAAAAGGGATACGATGCGATTGCGATTGAGGCGGATGTGACAAAAGAAGCAGCAATCAAACGTAGTATCGATCAGACGATGGAGGCATATGGGCGTATCGACATTGTGATCAACAATGCAGGCATGCAGCATGTTTCTCCACTTGAAGAATTTCCGACAGAGAAGTTTGATTTACTTCAAAGTATCATGCTTCGTGCACCGTTCTTATACACAAAACATGTTTTTCCGATTATGAAAGAACAACGATTCGGACGAATTATCAATATGGCGTCCATCAACGGCTTGATTGGCTTTGCTGGTAAAGCAGCTTATAACAGTGCGAAGCATGGCGTGATTGGACTCACAAAAGTCGCTGCGCTCGAGGGGGCGACTTCAGGGATTACCGTGAATGCGATTTGTCCTGGCTATGTGGACACACCGCTTGTGCAACAACAACTTGATGATTTGGCAAGAACCCGTAACGTTGCAAAAGAGCGAGTACTTGAGGAAGTCATCTACCCGCTCGTGCCGCAACATCGTCTGTTACAAGTCAAAGAAGTTGCAGACTATGCAATCTTCCTCGCAAGTGACCAAGCAAAAGGAATCACAGGACAAGCTGCTGTCATCGATGGCGGATACGTCGCTCAATAACCATAAAACTCCTCCGAACTTGCTCGGAGGAGTTTTATGGTTATTCTCTGTTCAAATAGAGATATCTCAGAAAGAGCCCCAAGACAAGCGTCATGACGACAGCAGGGATGAGACCGATGAGCAGTAGTGTGTTCATACTGTTTCCTTCCTAATCGATTCGAGGCGTTCACGCATCTCATCAAAAGAATGGCTGTCCGTCAACATGCTAAGCTCTGCAGCGGCGAGTTCTTTCACCTGAGTCGACCACTCTCGTTCAATCTCGATTTCAGAATTCCTGATCTCCTCGTTTGCCCGCTCGACCTGCTTGTTATGAACGCTCTCGAGACGAGACCGAATCATGTCACGGAGAAGTGCCGTCAATTCATCCTTCAGTTGCGTCCGACCCTCTCCCTCGAAAAATTGACTCGCGTTCTTATAGCGCTTCAACACCGACTGATAAGGTGGTGTTTTGAGATGAATCGGTTCGACAGCCTCTCGTAGCCATGCCACGTCGAGTTCACGGTCGAATTCAAGCGTCGGTAGGAGAGGCGCTTGACGTTCGGTCAACCGTTCGACCAAGGCTACGAATTCGCATTTGACGTATCGCTCCAATCGATACTGGAATACTTGGAGCTCTTGTTGGATGTCATAGGCGTATTTATCGAGTGTACGTCCGAGTGCACGCTCTAGGCTCTTCCTCGACCCGTCGACCTCGACCGGGTGGAAGGTCTCTTTGACGAAGTCCGAGAGGCGGAGGAGTGATCGCGTCTCGAGGTGGGCGAGTAGTTCTTTCGCTTCCCGATCAAACAGGTCGATGAGTGCTGATACATCGAGTGCCGGCGGGTTCTCGAATAAAGCAATCAATTGTTGGCGACGTTGTTCTTTTGCCGACTCATCTTCTTCTGCTTCGTGTAAGACGCGATCGAAGGCGGCGAGCAATGCTGTCGTCTCTTCCTGTATACGCATCGCGTTCGCGAGACGAAGGTCTTTGTCGACATAGCGTTCAAGCGTCGAGACGAATCGGTCGAATCCCGCGTCATCCCCTTGCATGGCGTTTCGGCTTGAGATGGGGAGAACGGTCGGTCGGCGGACACCGAGCGCGGTCAACTGTTGCGAAACATAGCTTGTGACCGCATCCCGTTCTTCGTCATCTGTCGCAAGATCGGAGGCGTTCACGAGGAAGAACATCTCATGGTCTCCGGTCCCTTGAACACGACCGAGCTGGATGACGAGCTCTCGGTCCGCTTCCGTGAACGCATGATTATAATACGTGACGAACAAGACAGCATCCGCGTCACGCATGTAACCGAATTGAACCTCGCTGTGTCGGTTGAACTGTGAATCGGCTCCTGGTGTGTCGACGAAGACGATGCCGCGTCGCGCCCACGATGAGTCGAGGTACAGTTCAATCTCTTTCACGATACAGCTTTTCTCTTCTTGTGCGACGAACGCGCAGAACGTGTCATAGTCGACGGTCTCCATTTGCCCGAGATAATCGAGCGGTGCTGATTTAACAGCATTGACGAATGGGTGATCGACATCGAGTGAGGCGAGGGAAGTCCCATAACCTTGTAACTCATCCTCAAGTTCATCTCGTGACTTAAAGGTGATTGTCGCTGTACGATTCGTCCGGCCGTTCGGCGGAACAATCTTCGTGATTGACGCCGTGAGCGGGTTCGGTGAGGTCGGTAACACCGTCTCTCCGAGAAGGGCATTGAGGGTCGAAGATTTTCCGGCTGAAAACGCACCGAAGATGGCAAACGTATATTGTTCATGCTTCGCACGCTCGATTTTCTTACGAAGAGTCGTGACACGGGAGCGGAATAAAGGATGATTCTCTAATATTTCACATACCGTATTTTCATAAGAAAAATTAAAATCAAACAAATCACGATCATCTTCCAAAATTGATGTCGACGCAACCTCTGATTGGACAACTCTCGCTTGTTTTTCAGGGAGATACGTTGCATCGACATAGTTTCGAACGGCCAACTGATCTAACTGACCTGAATCAAGTTGCAACGCTTCATATTGACCGATAGCATCCAGACGGTTCAAAAGGCGTAAGCGTAATGCTTCATTATCGAGCGCTTCATACAATTCGTCTTCTTCAGCCGAAAATTGTTCCAAGCGCATGTCGACTTCAGCTTTCATATACGTATCCGTCGAATGGACCCAAGGTTCCGAGACTTTCGTCACCCATGTCGCAAGGGCCGTCTCGATGTCACGACTGAACTGTAACACCGTATCACCACTGAGTGATGCGCCGGACTTCACTTGTTCAGTGATAAGTGAGCTCGGTGCAATCGGGAGGACATCACCTTTCGGTAGCAAGGTCTCTGGAAGTTTCAAATCCCGAACGATGTCTTCTGCATATTTCACGAGGTGCGGACGTAAATTCATATCAATCAAACGGTTGAACTCTTTGACGGCCACGTCTTCACGACGAGTGCGTTCTTGCTTCGTTTTCTCTTTCGAGAACAACAGACCGACCTTAAAGGAAGGGGCACAACTCTCGAGATAGGAACGTAGCAATTCACGGAATTCATAGGTCATGATAGGCGCACTCTCGACGATTGGCGCTTGATGTTTGAAGAATTCACGACGGAACGATGTCCACCATGCCCGTTTCTTCTCAAGGCGATGCAGGCGAGATTGCATTTCCTTCGGACTCTTCTCATAGCTCGGCAGTTGATCCAACGTCGATTGAATCGATGCTTCGTTGCGTCGGATTAACGTATTGATCAATGCATCCGCATGATCGACTTGTTGCTGTCTCGATTCTTTGATGACATGCCGCACATACGAGCGCAAACGCTCGACTTCGTTATGGGGATGTTGTAATTCCCGAAGTGAAATATAGAACGTGTCGTTCGGGACGATGTCATGATGACGGAACGCTTTCGTCAATGACGCCTTGAAGTCTACAAAGGAGAGTTCGTTCTCATCATGCTTATCGATTTGATTGATGATAATGGAATAGGGGCGTCCTTCCCGGCTAAATTGTT
The DNA here is from genome assembly GCF_027947425.1 of Exiguobacterium sp. MMG028. Classification (NCBI taxonomy): domain Bacteria; kingdom Bacillati; phylum Bacillota; class Bacilli; order Caryophanales; genus Exiguobacterium; species Exiguobacterium sp. MMG028. The sequence goes on along the minus strand of NZ_JAQJIN010000001.1, from coordinate 634,649 downwards.
TCATCAGTCCGATGTTTTGTTCCGATTGGACATGGTTGTAATCCATCATGAAGAATAAATGATCGGCCAAGAAGAGCGATCGTTCCGTCGCTTGGCGATGTCGTTCATCCGTTGAATCAATCCCTGGTGTATCCATCAACACGACATGTTCATCAAATGGGAATCGGTCGATTGTATACTCGACTTCCTTGATTTCCTCCACTTTGCAATAGTCACTGATGTTTGATAGGGAAGAAGCGTCTAATGAAATCCAATCCGTATCATTGATCGCGACGGCTGCCGCTGATTCTCCACCCCGCAACGTGACGATATTGGCACTTGTCGGAATCGGACTTGTTGGAAGGAATCCGTCCTCTAGCCAGTCATTGAGCAATGTCGACTTCCCGGCTGAGAAGTGACCACAGACGGCAATCCAAACTTCTTCATTCGTTACTTTTTGTAGGGCGGTGCGGGCGAGTCGTGCCGCGTCCGTCATCTCCTCTTGTTCAAACGTTAAAGCAAGCCGTGCTAATTGTTCTCGTTGTTCGTGCATGTTTCCCATCCCCTAATTATGATTCCGTCGTGATGCCGACACGATGTCCGACATATTCATCATTCGTTAAACAATCCAGCACCAACTCGGCGACATCGTCTCTCGAGATTGGACCTGATTGTTTCGTGCCTAACACTTCTTTTGAGACGATGATGTCTCCATTCGATAGTTCATTGATCAGTTGAGTCGGACAGATGACTGTGAACGCCAATCCGGAGTCTCGTAATAATTCATAAGCCCGCGCATGATCCTCTGCTGCGGTTGTCATCGAACGCTTCGATTCTTTCGTTTCAAAGCGGTAATTGTCGCTGTCATGCGCCTGTAAGATGCCGGCGGTCCCGACAGTGATGATGCGTGTTACATCAAATTGTTTCATCGCGTCAATCACGAGTGGTGTGAATGTTGACAATACGTTTTGTTTGTCCGTCCCTAACGCCGAGATGACGACGTCTGCAGATTGTACCGTTTCTAGGACTGCTTCTTTGTCCGTCGCGTCTCCGATGATTTCGTTGACACCTTCCTTTGAATCCAACGAATGTCTCGTTAAAAGTTTGACGTCATGTCCTTGATTTAATAAACGCTCAAGTATCCGTTCCCCTGTACGGCCACTTCCACCGAATAAAGCAATTGTTGACAAGTAAACCCCTCCCCATCAATATGAAAGAAATATCCAACGCCATCATAACACGGAAGCGTTCACAAAACTGCCTGAAATGGTTCGATTCTGCTTGAAAAGAATGTGGTACGTTTTAGAATTGAAGAAGAAGGCAAAAAATACATATGACAAGCGTAAGAGAGGAAGGCACCATCACATGAAATTTGGGGCTCGAACAATTAAGACCGGACTATCGGTCGCAATCGTTTTACTGATTGCCGAGGCGTTTCAGTTCCAACAGATCGTCGTCCCGGCACTCGCTGCGTCACTCGCGCTTCTCCCGTCTGTTTATCAGACCGGACTTCGCTTAATCGAAGAGATGAAAGGGAACTTGATTGGGGCATTGCTCTCCGTCGGTTCCTTGTTGCTCACTCCGAATCCGACACCCATCGCTATCGGATTCGTCATCATCATCGCCATCTCCATCCTTTTGTTTTTAAATTTAGAATCGACGACACGGACCGTCATCTTGACGACGATTCTCATCATGGAAGGGGCAAGTCAGTCGGACATGCCGGTTTGGGTGTTTGCGGGTGAACGTTACTTACTCATCATGATGGGGATTACTGTTGCATTAATCGTAAACGCACTTTTGTTCCCACCTCGATATGAACGGAAACTGGAAGAGCAGGTGACGGAGGTATTTCAAATGGTCGTCCGGATCGCACGATTGTTTGCGGAAACGGAAGGCGGTCGCTCATCCTTCGAATCCTTGCCTGAGACGAAGAAGTTGCATAGTGATTCAAAACAAACATATGCCTATTTTGAAGAAGAAATTAAAGCGAATCGTTGGCTCGAAAAGAAGACGCCGATCTTCCGTCGTGCCGTCCTGAAGTCCAAGATGATTGAGACGAACCGGGCCGCGCTCCATGTCATCGAGAAACTTGATCACGATTTTCATACGATTGAACAACTTCCTCCACAATTGAGCGATGAGTTGTATCGCCACATTCGGCATTTGTTGCGTCGACATGAGCGTCTGTTTTCAGCCTATGAGCTTGAGAACGAGCACCTCATCGACCGGGATGAGGATCTCATTCATGAGAACTTTGACTTTGCGAAGTTAATGATTGAGAGGATGCGAGAAGAAGAGGAAGAACTCATCCTCATTGTCGTGCCGCTCGTAGCGACGATGACCGACTGGGTCAAGGCAATGAATGAACTCGAACGCTATCTTGTGACGGAAATGAAGAAACATGGAGATAACTTAAAAGTGGAACCACGTAAGAAGTGGTTTTTTGAGGATTAAGTAACGAGCAAGCCATCAAGAAAATTAAAGCTAACATGTCATTCGGCCATGAGAGTACACAAAATCGTGTGTGCCTTCATGGTTTTTTTTGTAGCGATATTTACTTGATTCTCAGGCGATTACTTAGGATAAATACCGACTATAAAACAATGGGTTTCTAACGATATATTTGGTAATAAACGTAAATTATGTTAGTCTGGAGAAATCATTGGCAACGTTGCTTTTATGGCTTAACTTAAAAGGGGAAAAAACATGAAAAGGATTTTAGTAACACTCCTCCTAATGACCTCAATGATGATCTCGTTGATTGGTTGTAACGCTACACCCTCCACGGAAGAAGTTGATCCTCGCCCGGTGATTTCTTTTGATGCCGGAACCATTCTCGGGGATGCTCAGAATCATCAAATAAAAATGCTAATGTTATCAAGTTTACCGATGGATAACGTTGACGTAGCAGGGGCAGTCGAAGAGCTAGAAGGATTCAAAGCAGAAAATGATGTATATCTTGATAAACTGAATGGTTTGAAACATAAAGATGAGACTTCTGAAGACTATAAAAGGTTACTTATGGAATATCTTCAAGAAGAGAATGATTACATCGACAAAACGATTGAAGCCGTATACGCCAAAGAAATCTCTCGCCCGAGTCGATTTTCACTAGAAACACTCTATGCGAGAGCGAACGAAAAAGTCGCAAGATTCCGCTACGAGCCGAAGTAAAGATACTCTCCATATTTACACTCGAGAGAGATTACGAAATGACAAAGGAAACGAACCGATGAGAAGGTTCGTTTTTTCTGATTCATCCGAGGTACAATCATCTTACTCCACAAAAAATTGGAGCGGGGGGGGGGATCTAAATGAACAAATGGTCGTTTGAGCAGGTTACAAAGTATTGGAACATCATAATCGAGGGCGATGAGTTTGTTGTAAACTACGGAAAAATTGGGACAATCGGAAAGGTACAAGTAAAATCTTTTGAATCCGATTCGGAATGTATGAAAGAAGCAGAAAAACTCATTCGTCAAAAGTTGAGAAAAGGATATGTTGAATGCCCTTTTGATTGGGACAACCATATGTATGTGGATGACCCGGAAGTTGGACCGAGTTTTCTGACCTCTCATCCGAAGTATCAGGAATGTTTCAACGATGAATTCTTTGTGGATTGTACGGAAGAATATGCTCCGTTCGGAGATGATGCTGGCGCCGATGCATTGGTTATGTACGAAGAAGTGATTCGAAAGGATAGAGAACTTTGTTATCTTTCATACGCTTACGCCTTAATTGAAAGTTGGATCAATCGAGACGTATACGGTCCAGAAGATTGGTCAACGTATGAATATGCCTATACATGTGATCAAGTCCTCGTCGCTGGTGCGTTTGCTTCCATAAAGATGACGGGAAAGCTGACAGGTAATTTGAAAATAACAGGATTAGCGGCCATCCATCGATTAAAACAAGCTTTCGAAATAGAGGATCAGTCTATGTTTGATAAGTTATATGAACGCTTGAGTACATTCCCGACCGAATCCTGAAACTTTTCGAGAAGAAACACGTATACAATAGAGACAGATACATATGAACGATAGGGGGATTCACCATGTCAGAAACAACACCGACACCAGAAGAAGGTGTCACACCACAACGAATCAGCGGAACACTTCCGATCGAGGCACGGGCGGTCTTTCGATTATCGAGTGCGATTTTTTATATCATCGGTCTCCTCATCACTGGAGCTCTCGTTGTCGCATCATACTGGTTCGACTGGCCGACTTGGCTACAGATTGGCTTTATCGTGCTGCTTGCCATCGATGTCGTCTATAGCTTGATTGATATCATCTGGTTCCAAAAGTGGAAACAGGAACGATTCACGTATGATGTCCAGCCGCTTGAGATCCGGATTCATCATGGAATCATCACGACACATGACGTACTCATCCCGATGACGAAGGTCCAATATGTTCATGCGGAACAAGGACCGCTTCTACGTAAATACGGGTTACAGACCATCACCATCGGAACAGCGGCCGGTTCTCACGAAATCTATGCGATTGAAGAGTCATTCGCGAAAACACTCCGTGAGCAGATTGCCATCTATGCACGTATTGAAGAGGAGGATGTCGTATGACCGAGACCGCGTTAACATGGCATCGACTCCCGAGTCGCGTTTTGGTGCTGCGTATTCTCGAAGTCATCAAGTCGTTCGCCATTCCAATCGTCTTACTCTTTGTGCTTAACAACGACTGGGAATCGACTTTCGGCATCATCATCCGAGTCGGCATCCTACTCTTTCTATTACTCGACATTGTCCAGAAGTTCTTTGGGTGGTTAAACTTCCGATATGCACTGGATGAAAAGACTGTCTATGTCATCGAAGGGAACTGGTTGAAAAAAGAAAAGTCGCTTCCACTCTATAAAATTCAAAGCGTTCATTCGAACAGTCCATTCCTCTATCGATTGCTTGGTGTCGTGGAATTGACGTTCGATACGAATGCCAACAGTGACGATGCATCATTCAAACTGGCTGGTGTCTTTCCGACCGAAGCCAAACGACTTGAAGAGATTCTCGAGCAAGTCCGTCATCGGAAACAGAATGCACAAACCGAAGACAATCCAGAAATGACAGATGCGACAACAGAACAGGCACAACCGTTATCAAGTCGCCTTTTATATGCCTTGTCCACGCGCGAAATCGTGTTGGCCTCCATCACGTCGCTCTCTGTGTTCGCCATCTTCCCGGTCGCTTCAACAATCATCTCTTCGATTGATGATTTCATCAATTTGGATGGAGCGTTCAACCAGGTCGAAGATTATGTCGTCCATGCATCCATCATCGTCATCGGTCTTCTCGTCATCGGGGTGTTGATACTGTCGGTCGTGATCGGCATGGTCATTAACTTCTTGAAATATGGAAACTTCCGACTCGAACGAAGAGGGGAGCGCATTCGTGTCGAAAAAGGATTATTGAACCGAAGTGCGAAAGAGATCCCGTATGAGAAGATTCAAGCGATTCGAATCAAAGAGACGTTCATTCGTCGCTGGTTCCACATCGTCGGAGTCGAACTCGTCGCAGCAGGGACGATGGATGAATTAAAAGACGAATCGTCAACGATTCTCCCGTTCGTTCGACGTGACCGTGCGATGCGAGTACTCCGTGAGCACTTCACGCACTTCACATGGTCGGATGAATTACATCGACTTCCAAAAAAGGCGTTAGGAATCAAACTACTGCGAATCAGCTGGTTCGGCTTCATCTTATCAGGACTCGTGCTCTATTTCTTCCGAGATTATGCATGGTGGCTCCTTCTTTTATGGGCCATTATCATCGGGGGACGTGTGCTCAGTTACGTCACGACAAAATATGTCCGTACCGATCAATTCATTCAATTGCGGACGGGTGCATTCAACGTCCGGTCGTTCTTGACGGACAAACCACGGATCGAACAGATTCAAGTGAAGCAATCGCTCTTGCAACGTCGATTCGGACTTTGTACGGTTCAGTTCTCGACTCGAGGAGGATTCTTGTCCGTCGAGACAATTGACGACATTCCGAAAGAAGAAGCGGACGCGATGCTCGTCTGGTTCTCTCGTTATAACGAAATGAATGAAAAACGCTCAGGATAAAGTCTCCTGAGCGTTTGAATTATTTGTGATTTTCGTATCAAATGATGTTTCTCTTACTGAAAACGCGGATAAAGTATGGTATGATGCAAGTAGAAAGAGACCGGTGCTGGACACACCGACCTCTGGCTTACAGGCTCCCACTTTAAGAGTGGTCCCAGCCGCCACAATGGTTAGTGAATCAGAAAGTGACCCATCTCATTGCGCCGAGGGGGTCATTTTTTTGTGCGTTCAGACGTTGCACGATCGGATGTTCGGTGAATCACCAAGTGAACGATGATCGGAGCGAGGATTGGGATCATGACATAATCTCCAACCCAGGTCCAAAGTTGTTCCATCCGCACCACCGCCTTCCTCCATTGTGGACTTGGCGGCTGACCCCACTATTGCTGCGTTAACCTGCCCCTTCATTATAACAGATTCGTTCGTAAAATGGCGTTAAAAATAAGAACAAACGTTCTTGTTTTATAAAATGAATCTTTTGATGGAATCGGTCTCATAAATGGGTCCAAAGAAGGAATTGAGTCGAATCGCTCTTGCTTGTTAGATGTCTGACAGGATATAATCAATCTCGTGTGTATACACGGGTGGGTGAGGGTGCCAATAAAGGATTGATTCCTATGGCAAAACAAACAGAATGGAAAACAGAAACATACGGGGGCGTGCTGAACCTTCTGGCGACAGCATACATCCCGGCCGTGCATGCGGCAATCTTGACACAAGCCGGACTCCCGTTCGAGGGGGCGCTCGTCGGAGCGATTTTGACAAGCATCATCGGGACGTTGATTGCGGGGTTCTTCAATCTTCCGCTGCTCTTGTTACCGGGAATGGGGATTAACGCGCTCTTTACGTACACGCTCGTCTTACAGATGGGGTTGAGCTGGCAAAGCGCGCTCGCTGTCTCGTTCGTCTCAGGTGTACTCGTCGTATTGTTGACGGTCACCAAGGTGGCGAGGAAATTGGCGAACGCGTTCCCGCCGATCATCCATGACGGATTGACGGTCGGTCTCGGCCTCTTCCTCATTTTGATCGGCCTCGAGGCGGCTGGAATTGTCTCAGGTGGAGGCGGGGCATTGCTCCACATCGGTGACCTCGGAGAGCGTAACGTCCAGGTGGCCTTTTTATCACTCTTCGTCGCCATCTTGTTGTTCTTGAAGATGGGACCGAGCAGCTTCCTATGGACAATCGGTTTCGGTGTCGGTCTCAGCGCCGTGATGGGAACGCTAGAGTGGACGGGAAGCTTCTCATTGTCACCGTTCTTCGAGTCATTCGGCACGGTGTTTGGGAACATCTCGTTCGCGGAATCTGCGTCTCCGCTCTTCTTAGTCGCGGTCGGTGTACTGACGCTCGTCTTGTTGATTGAAAACATCAGCTTGATCCAGAATCAGACACGTGCAATCGACAAAGAAAAGGATGCACCGAAAGGTCTCGTTGCACAAGGCCTCTCAACGATGGCCGGTGCCATGTTCGGGTCAAGTCCGACCGTCTCGACGGTCGAAGTGGCTGCCGGCATATCGGTCGGTGCACGAGGTGGGATTGCTTCATTCGTCACATCTGGATTGTACGTGGTATCGCTCTTATTGCTACCGCTCTTTGCCATCATCCCTGTGACGGCGATTGCACCGGTATTGATTATCATCGGCATGATGATGTTCCAAAACGTGAAGCATTTGCCGCTCGATAACTGGGAGCATGCCTTCCCGGCGATTCTCGTCATCATCATGATTCCGTTCACGTATTCCATCGTCGATGGGATCGGACTCGGGTTCATCGCGTACACGATGATTGTCTTGTTCAAGAAGGGCTACCGGTCACTCAGTCCGGTCGTCGGTGTCTTGACCGTATTGTTCTTAGTTTTCTTCTCATTACCAGTCTGGTTATAAGATAGGGCGGTACTGTGTATACGGTGCCGCTTTTTTGTATGATGAAACAAAGGGGGAGGTTCTATGGGGAAAGAAGGAGGGTTCGTTTCAATCGGAATCGCGTTCACAACAGGAAGTGGTCTGCTTCACAACCTTCAAGTCGTTTGTGAAGCGTTAATTCGAGATGGTGGGAAGATAAAACGCATTACCTATAGCAAAGACGAAGATGGAACGGAATGGGTGACGATTGAACCGAAGGGATTAGACCTAGACTTGTCTCAAATTCAGTATTATGGTTCCATCACCCTATCGACTGCTCGTTTCGGTCGACGTGACCAAATTGTGACCGTTTCATTGAAAACTGAAGTCGATTTTGAAGGGCTTCTCATTGATTTGGACTGGGAGGACTTGTTCGTGGACATGAATGAGACGGAATCGATTGTCAGAGCAACAGACAGTGTGGAACGACTGCTTATAGACGTATACCGTAGCACATCCTTCGCCTATGCGGTGGCGGGCCACGAGATTGAGCTGGACTGGGCACCTGAGACGCTTCTTCAAGACCGTAAAGTCATCGAAAGTCTTTCCATCTCTGTCATACCCGTTAAGGACGGATTCAAAGTGGTTCACGGGTCAATCGCACTTGATGGGATGACGCCACAAGATGATAAAAGCTCAAACCGGCGTTAGCTGAATGGTTGTTAGAAAGGGACATGTTATGAATACAATCATCACTCGATTTATTTCAATTCAACAGGTCATTGATTCTCTTGGCACACAGGTGATCAAGTACAATTGGATGCTGACAGATGTGGATGGAAATATACCAGATGGTTGTCTGCATTATTTTGATGATATATGCGAGTTTGAAGAGGGATGGGTTTATTGGATTAAAGGAGAGCAACTGATTCAATTCGTACACATGCCTGATGTATATTTCATCTGGGGCGTATTTTCAGGATTTGACTCTACGCAGCATATGACTTTTGAACAATTGAACATCTACCCGTTTGCAGACGGAAATACAGAGCTGTGGATTGAATCACCACAAATCCAACATCCTACTGCGGTTTGCGAATTAATCTTGTGGGATTCTAGTCACGTCTTATTGTTAAGCCAAAATCGCGAATTAACTGAACGGTTTCGTAAAGCCTGTCCTGACTGGAGAAGTTTAGAAGAATATAACCAAGCGAATGATCTATATTGATCTTGAAGCATTGCATCGGCATGGTATAATTTCCTTAATTTAGAAATTATTGAAGTTTTAATTTACATTGAATGAGGATGAACCATGAATCGAGAGCGAAAAATACGCGGCTTGCGTCGGAAATTAAGAAAAATGGTCGAGCACTTCGAGGAAACGACTTCTACGTTTCCGACAATGTTCATCAATGGATATTGGAACAGCAAAATCCCGGTCGGTCAGCCCACTCTGTTCTCCAAACGGTTCAAGATGCGCGGGAAACGTCTTGTTGTAGACACATTGTTGGATGGAGCGATCCGTTTGAAACATCTTCGACCTGACAAGTCTTATCAGATTGTCGTGCTATTAGACATCCCTACGCTGTGGTCGTCTGAAATCATTGTCTTTCAATCGGACGCAGCTTATCGAGCGTTTCTTCCAAATCAGAATTGGACCCTTGGATCGATGGAGTTCAAGGAACACGAAATCTTATTGCGACAATTACCTGGCGACATGGAACTGAATCGGTACGTGTCTTCACTATGTGACGAGGATGGTCAGTTTGAAAGTGAGATTTGGTTACTTCTTGTACAGTAGAGAAAGTGTGATGTAAATCCTCAAGAAAAGGATACTTTTCAACTCGAAATAGAATAAGTCAAAACGTGCGAACAGTTTAACACATAATCATGACCGACAAAACGAACACCCTTCATTATGCTTTCTACATATTTAGAATGGCTCGATTCACTGACCGACATCGACGAATGCACGTGGGACATCCCGCTCACAACCGGGAAATGGTCTATGAAGGCCATCATCCTCCATATGACAAACTGGGATACTTATCTCATTCAAGAGACGATTTCGCTGACTTCGTACAAAGAACTAGCCGGCGATTTATACACCGCACCTGGTGAACCGAGTGATAGCAACCTAATTGGTGGGGCATGCAGCAGATGAATCAGCGACACCACAAGAGCTTCGCCGTTACGCAATCGCCGTTTTAGCGTCTATCCCGCTCATCTATCTCGTGTTCCGCCGGCGGATCCATGTATAAAACTGCTGCGATCTTGACGTTTACGACAATCGACCCGGTTATCGATCGAGCCACCATCACGGCATTCCGAAACGACGCACATCGTTGCAGCTATGGAGAGAAGTTTCCGTTCGAAGAAGCGTCCTACTTGAAATGGATAGAGACACGCGTCGACCGATTTCCCGCTGGATTTGTGTTGGTCAAAGAAGATGGACAGCCCATTGGTCAGCTTGAATTGCAAATCGTCTTAATCGATGATGTCGATTTCGGCTTCATCAACCTTATCTATATCGTTCCTGCGTATCGAGGGAACGGATATGGTCACCTGTTGACCGATTATGCCGAGACGTTCTTCAAAAGCAACGAGGTCGAATCCTATCAGTTAAGGGTATCACCATTCAATACGCGCGCCATCGCGTTTTATGAAAAATCAGGCTTTCAAAAAATCAAGGAAGTGACGCAACCACATATGCTGTTGTGCTACATAAAAACAATCGGGAGGTGAGTGGGTTGCGGGTCACGATTGACGTGTCCACCGTCCAAACTTCAAAACAGTTGCACCTGCTCTTGAAAGATAGGTTACAGTTCCCGGACCACTATGGGGAAAATTGGGACGCGTTTTGGGATGTCATCACGGACGAGGATAGATTACCAGACATCGTGGAGTTTGTTGGGTGGAATTTATTGAGTCAGCACCTGCCGGAAGATGCTAGTTATTTAAAGGAGTGTTTAGCTGACTATGCGAAGGAAGCGGATTCGAAGCCGTGTCGCGTCATTTATGATTCGACGCAGATGGTCATCTTGCCGTCCCATGCCTTACAAAAAGGGGAGGCGCTCCGATTGATTCATCGACGTTTGGCGGACGCGACGTTCCCATTACGCGTCGAGCGAAAGACATCGTCGCGCCTCCCGAAGAGACATCGATTCTCGTCCGAACGGTGGGAAATAGCATCTGTCACAGAGGGGACTGTAAACAGTCTAGGAGCGGTCGATTCATGGCTGACTCTAAATGATAACGAAAACCAAAAAGACGTAGTGACCATCCGGGACGGTGCAGATTGGCTTCTCAGCTATTATTCGGACGGTTTGATCCTCCAAGGGATACAAATCGAAGCGGTCGAGCCGGCAGACACCGCCGACTACGAGACGTTTTTTCACCATGTGACACGCGGTGCATTCCCGATTGAGTTGACGTTTTGTTTAGGTGGCACGTTGGGACCACTGGAGAAGGTATACCGATTGACGCTACATGACGCGAATTGGGAGCGGGTGATTGAAGAAGAGTTGCTGCCGCAGCTCGACCTCAAGAAGACAAGGAAATTTTGGCAGTCCCTCTCACGGCCTACACAAATACAGACGCTAGAGACGTTCACAGGAGAGTTCCACCCAAACGTATTTGGGAACTTTGTCATGGCGCGTGATGCGAATGATGTTTATCATTTTTTTGACCATGTGAATGGAACAATCATAACGTTTTAAATTAAAATGAGCAGGTGAAGGATATTGAACTACATACAAGATATGCGGCAACTCATCGGATCCAATTTGTTAATGACGGTCGGATGCGGTGTAATCATCGAACGAGAAAATCAAATTTTGCTTCAACATCGTAAAGACCATGACGTCTGGGGCATTCCAGGTGGCGTCATGGAACCTGGTGAAACATTCGAGGCCGCGGCTCAACGCGAGGTGTTTGAAGAGACTGGTCTTACGGTCAATCAAATCAGCTTGTTCGGTCTATACTCAGGGAACGAAGGATATGCTTCTTATGAAAATGGAGACCAAGTCTTTAGTGTACAAGTCATCTTTCCTGCGTGAATTCTCAGGAGAACTCACGCAGGAAGGAGAAGAGAGTCACGAGCATCGCTTTTTCTCACGCCATCAACTCCCAACATTGAACAGCCACCAAGAGAGGTTCATTATGGATTGGGTGACTCGAGAACAAACGCCTATAATAAAGTAAGAATCCATTAAGAAAGTTGGAAACATAATGAATTACTTAGAGCATTTAGAATCCCATTGTGGAAAATTCACGAATCAATTCGAAACAGAAGATTTATTAGAACAGGCCATACAGTTCTTGCAGTTCGATGACAGCCCTGAAACCGATACGTTCACCATCTCGACATTAGGACTTCATTGGCACACGTTGCAAAATGAGGACGGTACTCATACGCATCAAGAGTTATTGTTGAGCTTCAAACAAAAACGTGCGTATGAAGACGTGCTTGAGTTGTTATGGCAATTAACGACGCACGCACTCGAGACAAATCACGCTTTCAAACTCGGCGAGTATTTCGAACTTCCCTCAAACGTCTTTAAACGATTCAAATTCTCTTCAATCTATGTAACGTCGCCATTTTACTTTGATAAATCGTTTCTTGTCTATGAAGGAGACGAACAAACAGTATTATCAGTATGGTTTATTCCGATTTTCCCGTCAGAAGAACGTTTTATCGAAGAACACGGTGCTGAAGCGTTCGAGGAATTGCTATATGAAACAGATGACGAACTGCTCGATTTGAAACGCAAACCGCTCGTCTAAAATGGAATCCTCGTTAACTGACAAGCCCTCATGCATGCGCATGAGGGCTTGTTTTACATATACGGTCCGTTCGCTTGGACCACGAACTGCGAGTGCTCGTAATGATACGTGATGCGTGAGTAGTCGAACGGTTTTCCGTTTGAAAGGTGGAAAATTGTCTCAATGCGCAGTGTTGGATCATCCGCATGCAAACCGAGGTGTACCGCTTCACTTTCCGTCAATCGACCGACCTGTAGGTACATGTCAGAAAATCCAATCGTGATACCGAGCGCACTTTGGACGTAATCGAAAATGGAGTCGGCCACAATCTCTCGATTCAAGTAAGGGACGATGGCTTTTACATAATACGATTCTTCATGACATAGTACTTCCCCGTCCACATACCTTACCCGTTCGACACGATACACATCGTCTGTTACGTCAATCCCGAGATTTTCGGCCACCAACGCATCTGGTTTCATAACAGACACGTCGAGTATATCAGAGGTCAAGATTCGATCTCCAAGGTTACTCTTGAATCCTTGGGTGGAAAAGAGACTCATATAACCGGGACGATTATGGCGTCTGACGAAAATGCCGCTACCACGGAGTTGAAAGATGATGCCTTTTCGTTCGAGCAGTTCCAACGCTTTCGTGATCGTACTCTTGCTGACGGCATATTGGCTCATCAACTGCTCGAGGACGGGTAGCTTATCACCTTGTTTTAAATTCTGTTCATGAATGTATTGTTCTATTTCATTCGCGATTTGTTGGTATTTTAACATGGTCATTCCTCACTTTTTCGTCACTTCTTGTATTATATCATGAAAAACCAAATTGTTATATTGTATCAACCTTGTTTAATTGTACCGGTACAATTATACTTGACGTGTATGATTCATTAGAAGGAGGAATAGAGGATGAAGACGTTACCGAAAGACTTTCTATGGGGAGGCGCACTCGCCGCCCATCAATTCGAGGGTGGTTGGGACGCTGACGGAAAAGGACCGAGCGTCGTCGACGTCTTGACAGCAGGCGCACACGGTGTCGCGCGTCGGATCACGGACAAGGTTGAGCCGAACGAATTCTACCCAAACCATGAGGCAATTGATTTCTATCATCGTTATAAAGAAGACATAGCGCTTTTTGCCGAGATGGGATTGAAATGCTTGCGCACCTCGATTGGATGGAGTCGCATCTTCCCAAATGGTGATGATCCAGAGCCGAACGAGGCGGGTCTTCAATTTTATGACGACTTATTCGATGAGTTACTCGAACATGACATCGAGCCAATTATCACGCTCTCGCATTTCGAGATGCCGCTCCACCTCGCACGTGAGTACGGCGGGTTCCGCAACCGTGTCGTCGTCGACCATTTCGTCCGCTTCGCGGAGGTCTGCTTCGACCGTTACAAAGACAAGGTCAAGTACTGGATGACGTTCAACGAGATCAACAACAAGATGGACGTCAATAACCCGCTCTTCTTATGGACGAATTCGGGTGTTCTTTTAGAAGAAGGGGAGAACGCGCGTGAAGTCATGTATCAGACGGGACACCACGAACTGATTGCGAGCGCCCTCGCCGTCGCCAAAGGGAAAGCCATCAATCCGGACTTCGAGATTGGGGCGATGGTGTCGCATGTCCCAATCTACCCGTATTCATCAAACCCGGACGACGTCATGTTGGCAGAGGAGATGATGCGTCAACGTTACTTCTTCCCGGACGTACAAGTACGTGGGTTCTATCCGAGTTACGCCTTGAACGAGTTCGAGCGCGAAGGGTACAACATCCCAATCCTTGAAGGAGACGAAGAGATTTTACTTAACGGGAAGGTCGATTATCTCGGCTTCAGTTACTATATGTCGACGACCGTCAAAAGTGACGTTGTCGCGGACAACAGCGGGGATATCGTCAACGGTGGTTTGCCGAACGGTGTCGAGAATCCGTACATTCAGTCGAGTGACTGGGGCTGGGCCATCGATCCGGTCGGTCTCCGTTATGTGCTCAATCGTCTCTATGACCGCTATCAAATTCCGCTCTTCATCGTCGAGAATGGATTCGGTGCCGTCGATGAGATTGTCGACGGGAAGATTCATGACGCAGCCCGAATCGATTATTTGAAAGCGCATATCGAACAATTGAAGCAAGCCGTCATCTATGACGGGGTCGACTTGATCGGGTACACACCTTGGGGCATCATCGACATCGTCTCGTTCACAACGGGAGAGATGAAGAAACGGTACGGAATGATTCACGTCGACCGCGACAATGAAGGAAACGGGTCGATGGAGCGGATGAAGAAAGACTCGTTCGACTGGTATAAACAGGTCATCGCGACGAATGGGGAAGAACTATAAGTGAAACAGAGGGGCAAAGAACTGTGAAATGTATGCAGGTCTTTGCTCTTTTTCGCTATAATAAAGAAAATTAGGATATAGGAGGGTGCATGATGCAAATAAAGAACTATGGACCGGTGACGGCAGTTTGCGCAAAAGTGAAGAACGGTCCATTCGAAATGTCGATGTATGTGTATTATATCGATGGCATGATCATCGATACCGGGACGCGTACGATGCTCCCCGCTCTACAATCCTTTTATGAGTCGGTCCCAATCGACCTCGTCAGTATCACTCACCCACATGAAGACCACATCGGAACTGCCGCATGGCTCGAGCGAACTTACGGAGTCCCAATCTACATACGTGAAACCGCGATCGAAATGTGTCGGGCGAGGCTAGATATCCCCGATTATCGGGCACGCTTCTCCGGTGACCCGGAACCGTTTCAACCAATCGCCTATCATGATAATCAAATCACGTCGGAACATCATTCATATGAGGTGATTCATACACCAGGTCATGAACCAAATCACGTCGTCTTATTCGATGAGGAGAACGGTCGACTGTTTTCCGGTGATTTGTTTGTCCATCCGTATCCGAAAGTGATGATTCCCGAGGAGTCCGTCCCCGAACAGATTCGCTCGCTAAAACGTGTCCTGAGTCTAGAATTTGAGGAAGTATATTGCCAACACGCTGGGCGTCTCGAGAAGGGGAGGGAGCAATTGACCAAAAAGCTCGATTATCTAGAACGTTTGACCGATGACGTGTTAACGAAAACCGCTGCGGGCTATACGATTGACGATATCAACGCTCACCTTTTCCCTGACCCGTCGCCGCTCGTCCAAATCTCCAAGCGGGATTATGACTCCAGACATATGATTTCAAGTATTCTTCGAGAAGTCTACGAACAACTTCGTTGACAGAAGGCGAATCACCTAGTATTCTGAATACATGATTAAACGTTTAAACTTTTAAACGGAGTGATGAATATGAAACAACCAGATACAACACCCGAGGCGTCGCTATCTTTATTTGAAGATGCAATCCCATTGTTCCAAGTATTAGCCGACGTCAATCGTCAACGCATCATCGTCGAGATCGCCAGACATGAGCGATTGAACGTCAATCAGATTGATGAAAAGATCGAGTTGTCTAGACCGGCCATCTCGCATCACCTCAAACTGTTGCGACAAGCAGGGATCGTCTCTTCCGAGAAAATCGGGACGGAGAATTTTTACTTCTTGACCCTCGAGGACGCGGTCGGACTGCTCAAAGCACTGACCCGTGCGATCGAAGATGAATGTATCTTATGACCTTTCTTTTTGAAAACAAAGAGAAAGGCTTCTTTTCCACTAATTAGTTTAAAAGTTTAAACATATAAACATTAAGAGGAGAATGAATATGAATCAGAAACAAACGATTGTCATCACGGGAGCGTCAAGCGGGATTGGTCGAGCGACCGTCGAACTGTTCAGCAAACGAGGCTGGCATGTCGCCGCAACGATGCGAAGTCCTGAAGACCATCAAGAACTGTCCAACCTAAAAGGGGTATCGCTCTATCAGCTAGATGTGACGAACGAATCGAGCATTCGTGACGCCTTCGAGCAAATCGTCTCGGATCACGGCACAATCGATGTGTTATTGAATAATGCCGGGTACGGAGCGGTCGGGATTTTTGAAGAAGCCTCTCCTGAACAGATTCAGCGTCAGTTTGATACAAACGTCTTCGGTGTGATGAATGTGATCCGGGCATCTCTCCCGTATTTCCGTAAACAACGGAGCGGGCGTATTGTGACCGTGTCTTCGGTCGGTGGTCAAATCACATTCCCAATCTATAGTCTGTATCATAGTTCAAAATGGGCGATCGAAGGGTTCATCGAATCGCTTCAGTTTGAACTGGCACCGTTTAATATCGACATGAAATTGATTGAACCAGGACCAATCAAGACAGACTTTTATGGTCGTTCCCAGGAACTCGTCCGTGACCAACCGCTCGACGTATATGATAACTATACGGAAGTCGCGCTCCATAACACGAATGCCGCTGGTGCGAACGCTGAAGGCCCGGAGGTCGTCGCCGAGACGATTTGGCGTGCAGCGACCGACCGGAAGAAGCGTCTCCGCTATCCATCGGGTAAACAGGCAGGACTGTTGATCGCGCTGAAGCGTTATCTGCCGAACCAAGTGTTCTTCTCTATCGTGCGACGTGTCGTAGAGAAAAATTAACATCAAGTATCTCTTTTGAACTTCATCAGTGTCGGAAAAAATTTTTTATCCACTCATTCAATGATAAATATCACACAAAATCACCCGATATAACTGTAAGAGGAGGGGTTTGATGAAAAAAGTCTCACTGGCATTATCGACGTTCATTCTTATGATTGGATTGACGGCAACACCGACAGACTCGGTCGATGCTGCGGCGAAACGCTTCAAAAACTGCACGGAGATGAACAAAGTGTATAAAGGGGGCGTGGCCAAATCGAAGACGACCAAAAACAAAGGTGGAAAGACGCGTTATAAACCTTATGTCAATAAAGCCTTATATGACGCGAATCAATCAAAAGACCGCGACAAAGACGGAATCGCCTGTGAACGGTGATCATAAATCATGCATCGAATCAGCCGCCATACGAGGGCGGCTTTTTGTATGGATATAGACAACGATTCGACCACATGATATTATCATAAATAATAACATTATCAAATATGATAACATTGAGGTGGAATCAATGAATCAAGATGTCTTAAAAAGTTTATTGAACCCGATTCGCATGAAAATCTTTCAACACGTTCTGATGAATGAAGGAGTCACGACCGGAGACTTAGCAAAAGCACTTCCCGATGTTCCTCAAGCGAGCCTCTATCGCCATATCAACAAAATGGTACAAGACGAGATTTTATCTGTCATGAGCGAAAATAAAGTTCGCGGGGTGTATGAGAAAGTATATGCGATTCAAAACAATCCGTTAACCAGTATCAACAAGATTGTTGAGGAGGAAGACCGAGAGCAACTGTATATGGTCTGTTACACGTTTGCGATGTCACTGCTCATGGATTTCGGCAACTATCTGAAGCGCGACTCAATCGATCTCCTAGAAGACAAAGTCGGATTCCGGAGCATCCCGCTCTACCTGTCCGATACCGAAAGTGACCGATTCTTAAAAGGTCTTTATGACTTATTAGAAGATGTGTTGGACCATGAGCCATCCGAAGAACGTACGTTACGAAAGTTCTCGTATGCGTTCATGCCGGTCGAAGAAAAGGAGGAGATGGATGATGTATAAGCAAGAACAGGTATTCATTCAAGGAGAATCAACCATCGCGGCTACAATGACGACTCCACATGGTAGCCAGTCGCCATTTCCAGCCATCATCCTTATCGGGGGGACCGGTGGATTGGACCGCGACGGGAATGGGACAGGCTTCAAGTCGAATCTGTATAAAGATCTGGCAGAATGGCTGACGACACAAGGTTTCGTCACGTTACGTTTTGACAAACGTGGCATCGGCAAAAGTGGAGGAAATCGGAATACCGTCGGTCTGTCTGGGCTCGTTGATGACGTGGCAACGATGATCCGTTATCTGAAATCGGTCTCACAAGACATCTTGTTGCTCGGTCATAGCGAAGGATGTATTGTCGCTACGCTTGCGGCTGAACGCGAGTCGGTTTCCGGCCTGATTCTATTGTCTGGTGCCGGTGCGGCCTTGAAGACGAGCATGCAGGAACAGGCGCACTTCTTACTCGATGAAGTAAAGCGTACGAAAGGAATCAAAGGGAAACTACTCCGACTCAGCTTGAACGAGAAGTCGGTCATCGGAAAGCAACAAAAACTGTTCGAACGTGTCACAGCGACGGACCAGGATACGATGCGAATCCAACTGATGAAATTCCCTGCCAAATGGTTACGGGAGCACCTTGCGTATACGGATGAGTCGCTCCGGGATCGCTTGGTTCAGTTGAATGTACCGACACTTGCGCTGACCGGAGATCGAGACGTTCAAACGGACGTCCATCATCTTGACGAGCTCGATGCTCTTCACGCGGAACATGTCGAGGTACAAAAGATTAGAAACATGGACCATATGTTGAAACATTTCGACGGGGAGATGAGCATTCTGGACGTGAAAAAACAATATCGTGCACAACTCACTGAGCCGCTTCATCCCGAGCTACAACACCAGCTCCACGAATGGCTCATACGCCACAACTGGATATCATGATAAAGAAGAAGGCAGCGGAGAATTATCCGTTGCCTTCTTCTTTACGTAAGAACCGCTCAACGTGTCCCATCGAGAAATGACGACTCCACTGGACGAAGTGCCCGCCTGGGACGGCAATCAATTGCACAGAGGGATGAAGCTCCCGTTCCGCTCGTTTGATATGCCGGAGCGTCCGTTTCGCCTCATTCAAATCAATACCTGTGAAGTCCGCATAATAGAGTTGCGTCGGCACTTTGACCCGTCGAAGCAAATCCTTAAAGTCCAGTCCGTCGTATCCGAACAATAAATGTATGCCACCGGTCGACAGACGAGCGGGCTGCTCGAAAGCTGTTCGAATCATCGATGTTGATTCAACCCCAATCCGTCGACAGAACAATTGAAACCGTTCCTCGGAAAATACGGAATCACTCTTGTTCATGTGAGCTTCAATCGAGTTCAAGATGCGCTTCGGGGAACTGTGATAGAGCAGTCGCAAAAGGGGGAAAGCGAATCCAAATATGCCATATTCACGAAAAGGCATCATGGCATTCGGTTTATGACCTTGATCGAGGAGAATCAACCGTCTGACCCGGTCTGGGTAATGGACCGCATAAGCAAGCGCGATGGCACCCCCCATCGAATGTCCGATCAACCGAATGGACTCCAATTGTCGTGAAGTTCGGTATGCTTCGACCCAATCTGCGAGTACTTTGGAGGTCGCATATGTATGTAGTCCTTCACTCTCACCAAAACCAGGTAAGTCTAACAGATGGATTTCAAATTGTTTATGTAACGCTTCGACAAACTGTTGTCCTTGAGACCCGGTGAATCCGCCACCGGGAAGGAATAGAACAGGGTCACCTTGACCGTGGATGGTTGCTTTGAATTGTCTCACTTCATCTCTCCTCTATATAGAATGGATTCCATTCAAGTATAAAGATGATTGGAAATCAATTGAAGAAATTTCGCCATCTTTCTCACGGTGTTCGTGAACAAATGAGGGTATAACTTAGTGATAGGTAGCTTTCTATCATCACGCATCATATACGCTCTTAAGTTTAAAGGAGGAATGATGGATGAAACTTTCGGGGAAAACAGCAATCGTCACCGGGGCCGGCTCTGGTATGGGGCGGGCCATCGCTAAACTCTTCGCGAAGGAAGGCGCGCGGGTCGTCGCATTCGATATGAATGAAGATTCTGTGCAGGCAGTGGTCGAAGAGATGAAGACGGGAGGTGGGGAAGTCGTCGGCATCGCTGGTAACGTCACGAATCAGTCAGATATCGACCGACTCGTCGATACAGCGAAAGAAACGTTCGGGTCGGTCGACATTCTCGTCAATAATGCGGGCATCATGGACAACTTTATGACGGTGGGGGAAGTGACGGATGAACTATGGGACCGAGTCCTTGCCGTCAATTTGACCGGACCGATGAAATTAGCCCGTGCTGCCATTCAAGTGATGGAGAAACAAGATAGTGGCGGGGTCATCATCAACAATGCGTCTGTCGGAGGATTGTTCGGCACTCGAGGTGGCGCAGCGTATGTGGCATCGAAACATGCCTTGATCGGGTTAACGAAAAATATTGCAGCAACCCATGGGACACTCGGTAAGATTCGTGCTAATGCCATCGCGCCAGGTGGTGTCAATACGAATATCGGTTCGACCATCACCGCTCCGAGCGAACTCGGGATGCGTGCCATCCAAGGTGCGGGGGAAGCACCGATGGGTGAACCCGAACAAATCGCGAACGTCGCGCTCTTTTTAGCGTCAGACGATTCAAGTTTTGTAAATGGAGATGTACTGAAAGCGGATGGCGGTTGGACGGCAAGATAAACGAAAAGAGCCGAAATCATTCGGCTCTTTTCGTTTGGTATTTTTTTCGATAGGCGAGCGGGGTGATCGAATGATGTGCTTTAAATGTCTGGACGAAGTGACTGACTGATGAGTATTCGTATAATTGAGCTGTTTCAGCAATTGATAGTTGAGTCGTAAGTAAAGTATTCGCAGCATTGTGCATACGAACTGACTGGATGTATTGAGAAGGAGAAGTACCTAGATATCTAGTGAATAAACGACAACATTCACTTTTGCTTAACTTGTTATGATCAGCTAACTGAGTTAATGTCAGCCGCGAATGTTTTTCAGAATGAATCGAATGAAGAAGATTCGTGACACGATTTAGTGAACTAGAACGATACATCGGCTCGTTCATTCGTTGGATACGATGGCGCCAAATGACCGTTAAGTGAAGAAGTGAATCAAACAATGAAAAGTCATCGTTTGATAATAGTCGATTCACCGCTTTCTCAGCCGCTTGAAGTGCGGCACGATCTTGCTTCTGATTAGAATCATACATGTAGGGTGGGTAATGGTTCTCTATATACGGTCGGACATATATGTCTTCTAATAGTGTTGATAACGTCCCTTGCGGGGTAAAGGAGATTTCGTATACGCGGCTCACCGATGTTGAAAGGCGTATCGAATAGAATTGATTCGGTCCAATCATACATCCTGACTTGGATGTAAGTTGATAACGAATCCCGTCAATTGATAAATCACATTCGCCGTCTATTACCCAAATTAAGTGGAATTGTTTCGAAACATAAAAATGAGACGTGGGGCAGTGTGAAGAGTCCCATATTGTTGCGGACGGATATTGAGTCCCTTCCAATGGATCACCTCAAAATCATGATATTTTTTAATGAGTTATACCGGGACATAAGAAATAAAACCGAATATCATGCCAAAATTCATACATTTTCCCAGACTGAACGAATGAAAATTGAACCAGTTTCTTCTATATAACTGATCAATCAATCCGCAGTTCATTCTTATCTCTGTCAATTGTACGGATATTCTAGTCTTATATATGTAATGATTGTTAAAATCGCATCATTGTAGCCTACGAGTTTATGTTCAATGGCTTCATCTTGTTGTTCAGATGTCTTGAATGAATCAGTTACTGAATCCAGCAACATTAGATACTTGTTAACAAATTCATCTTCATACATAACCGTAACATCTTCTAACATTTGTTCGAATGCTACTAACTGACCTTCATCATACGATTGATAGTAGGCTTTATCAAATATTGTCTGCTTATGAATAAACATGATTTCTCTTTCAATCATGTTTGCTAAAGTGAAACTCGACAACCATTCATTCTCCAAATGTCTCCCCTCCAGAGCGTCTATCAAAATGATTCCGAAACCTAAAAAAAAGTTTTCATCAATCAGACTCTTCAAGTCAGTACAATAAACCTTCAAAGTAATCTTCTAGCGCAATACAGAATTCGGGATCAATACAAGATAAGATATTGATGACTGCAGTAGTATAGCCGTTCAGATGATCAGCCTGGCTTCGGCTCGAAAATTCACCCACTTTATATCGCTCATTCAAATCATCCATCTCTGTTAGGTATTTTTCTAAAAACTGATTCTCTTTCATCTCAATGACATCTGATAACATATTACGTAGAGCCAGCAACTGGCCTGTTTGAAAATCAATTAGCCGACCTACTTGTAAATCGTTCACAAACAAATCTTCAAATACTTTGTTCGTCTCAACAAATTGAATTTGTCTCTCAATCACATCTTTGATCGTGAATGAAGATAGTTTCGTATGACTCACTAGAGTATCTCCTTCATAATCGATTTAAAAGATGAGCCACCCTGTAAAAGCCGCATGGACGAGAATCGCAACAGGTACCCCAATCCGGAATTTCGGCTTCAACGTTTTATGTCGGAAGATGCGCATTGCCAAATAAGCGCCGAATGCCCCACCAATCCATGCCATCGTCAATAACGTACGCTCCGAAATGCGCCAAGCCCCGATGCGAGACCGTCGTTTATCGACAAAAAATGACACAAACGCTAGTAAATTAGTCACAATGTAATATAGCAGTAATAGTTCCAAAGACCAAAACCTCCTTATTTCTCTCTTTATTATATCCTAAAATGGCTCTACAAAGCCGTTTTTATGGATTGAAACAATTTTCTGAATCCTCTCATCCCCATGAATTGTTCTGTAAATGAACTGATATGACTCTCATATCGTCCTGTAATCGCTATGAAATATAGAGGTGTTACAGTAAGGGGGCGTTAGAAAAGGGAGGAATATTCTTATGAAAAAACCACTATTGACACTAACGGCACTCGCTGGCCTTAGTTTAGGAGTCGCTGCTCCAGCTTCGGCAGCATCAACACACACAGTTCAGTCTGGAGATACACTCTACCGTATCGCCGTGAACAACAACGTCTCTGTAAACGACATTAAACAAGCGAACGGCTTAAACTCAAATATGATTTACCCGAACCAAGTCTTGAAACTTGGAAAGGCAGAAGCGAAGTCACAAGCTTCTACTGCATCTAAAACGTATACAGTTAAATCAGGTGATACACTTTATCGTATCGCATTGAACCACGGGATCTCTGTCAATCAATTGATGACTTGGAACGGTCTTGATTCAGATCTTATCTTCCCAGGCCAACAGTTCGCCGTGAAAGGTGCAGCAGCTGCATCAGTAGCGAATGATGCGAAGGCATCAGCACCGAAAACTTCAACATCAACACCTGTTACGAAAACAGCATCGTCTACAACGCAAACCCAAGCTCCGGCTTCAGGTAAGACAATGACTGTTGAAGCAACAGCGTATACACCATACTGTGCTGGATGTTCTGGTATCACAGCGACAGGTATCGATGTTCGTTCGAACCCTAACCAAAAAGTCATCGCGGTCGACCCTTCTGTCATTCCGCTCGGTTCTAAAGTATGGGTTGAAGGATACGGTACAGCCATCGCAGGAGACACTGGTGGTGCCATCAAAGGTAATAAAATTGACCTCTTGATGCCGACACAAGAGCAAGCGCTCAACTTCGGACGCAAGTCAATCACAATCAAAGTCTTGAACTAATTCAAGCTCATCAAAGACACTGCCATCGGGCGGTGTCTTTTTTTGTGTTTATCCTTTTTCCCAAGGATTCTTCACTTTCGTCAACCCTAAGCGTTTGGCGAGCGGCTTAATCGTCAATCCATGCAAGGCGACCGAGATAACGACGAGACCGAGCGTGGTCGGGAGCATCCGTTCTGCGTCTTCAATCCCTAATTCTGCAATCTCTTGTGCAAAAAATGCTGTCACCGTCATGGCGACGATCCCACGTGGGGCAATCCAACTGATGAGCGCCCGCTCTTTCGTTGTCAAAGGGGAGCTGAGTAAGGAGGTTTGCACGGAGACGGGGCGTACGATGAATAAAATTCCTAGAATCGACAAGAGGAGCGGCCAGTCGAAGATGGCAAGTAAACTGTCGCGGGTCAAACTCGCGGTCAGAATGATAAACACGGTCGAAACGAGCAAGATCGAGATGTTTTCTTTAAACTCGCGAAGTTGTTTCAAAATGTGGAGATGCCCATGTTTGGAGTTCGCCATCGTCAACCCCATCGCCGTCACGGCCAACAGTCCTACCTCATGCATGACCCATTCACTGATGGAGTAAACAAGAAGAACTCCTGAGAACGTCAACGTCGTCCGTAAATATTCTGGGACTTTCTCATTCCCGAACAAGCGGATGAGTAAATGTCCGACGGCAATCCCAAAAGCGACGGCGACGATACAGGACCAAAAGAAAGGTAGATGGCTCGCGAGTCCGTCATTTTGATACAAAATAAAGCCGATCCGTACGACGAAGAGACCCATCAATGCACCGAGTGGATCGACGATAATCCCTTCCCATTTCAACACTTTCGAAGGTCGAACTGATAAGTTTGCTTGACGTAATAACGGAATGATGACAGTTGGTCCTGTCACCACGAAGATGGCCCCCAGTGTGAAAGCCGGCAACCAATGAAAATCTCCAATCCAAATCAATAAGATAGAGGTCAGGATAAACGAAATGAAGACACCGACGGTAACGAGACGAAAAATTGGCTTTCTTAAATCATCAATCTCTTTAAACTCGAGACTGAGACTGCCTTCAAATAAGATGAGCGCCACGGCGATCGAGATGAGCGGGCTATATAAATCACCTAATATCAAGTCTGGCTCTAACCATCCGAAAATCGGACCGACCAGGATACCTGCAACCGTCATGATCAAGATGGCAGGGAAGTCAAAACGCCATGCAATCAACTGCGAAAGTGCACCGATGAGGACAAGTAAGCTGAATCCGATCATCATGTCTTCCATAAACACCCTCCATTTCATCGCTTCCTCATATATGTATACCCATATCATGAAAAACATCTGCTAAGAATGCCCGATTTCGGGTAAGAATTGAAGGAAAGGGAGGGATACGATGGAAGTAACAATCGGACTCATCATCGTCATACTGACATGGCTCATCTTATTGCTTAACCTCACGTTCGCCGTCACCATCATCTTTTTTGAGAGGCGGGACATCGGTACGACGTGGGCATGGCTGCTCGTTCTCTTCTTCTTACCACTCATTGGCTTTTTCGTGTACATCTTCTTCGGCCGACTGATCAAGTCTCAAAACTTTTATGAAGTGGAAGAAGAGAAACGCGAAGCATATCACCACCATGTCGAAGAACAACTCGATCAGCTCGACCGTTCGCTCGCCCCGTTCAATCATCCACTTCTTTTGAAATATCGCCGGCTGGCACGTCTGAACCTCGTGTCGACGAATGCGCTGATGTCATTCCACAACGATATCACCGTCCTGCACGACGGAACGGAAAAGTTCGACAAAATGTTTCAAGACATCGAGCACGCGACGAAAGAAGTGAACATTCAATATTACATCATCCAAAACGACCCGCTCGGTCAGTCTCTCATTCGTCTGTTAACGGAGAAGGCGAAACAAGGGGTACGCATCCGTCTCCTTTATGATGCTGTCGGATCGAGAGGATTAAGACATAAACACTTTAAGGATTTACTCGCTCACGGAGGAGAAGTCAAATCGTTCTTCCCGTCCAAACTCGGCATCAATTTCCGAGTCAACAATCGAAATCACCGAAAACTCTGTATCATCGACGGTGAACTCGGTTATATCGGGGGTTTTAACGTCGGGGATGAATACCTTGGAAAAGATGAGCACTTCGGCTATTGGCGTGACGTTCACTTACGAATCTCTGGCGACGCCGTGAAAGAATTATTAGAACGGTTCATCTTAGACTGGAATCGCTCGGTCCCGACGAAAACGAAAGCACGGAAAAACGACTTTGTCTGGCCGACCGAGGGAATCTCACATCATGCTTCACCGGTTCAAATCGTGACCTCAGGACCGAATTCCTCGACGGAGCACCTGAAGAACATGCTCGTCAAAATGATCACACAGTCAAAAGATTGTATCTATATTCAGACACCATACTTCATTCCGGATGCGAGCTTCCTTGATGCCTGTCGGATTGCTCTCATGGCAGGTACCAAAATCAAGCTGATGATTCCAAATAAGCCGGACCATATGTTTGTCTACTGGGCGACTTATGCGAATGCGGCGGAACTCGTACGCTACGGAGCTGAGGTCTTTACGTACGAAGAAGGATTCCTCCATGCGAAGACGCTCGTAATTGACGGAGAGGTCGCTTCTATCGGGACGACGAATATCGATGCGCGAAGCTTCCGTCTCAACTTTGAAATTTCAGCGCTCGTCTTCGACCGAGATGTCGCCCAGTCGGTCATCGATGCATTCGAACGGGACGAATCCCGTGCCGAACGGTTGACGATTGAGCGATACGAGTCGAGGACTCGTTGGATTCGTTTCAAAGAGAGCGTGTCACGCCTGCTCAGCCCGATCCTATAACGCGAAACATCCGGTAGAGGAAATTCCTCACCGGATGTTTTTTAACGTTTCTTCAATTGTGCGACAAGACGCTCGAATGACTCATTGACGTCTTTTGGAGCTTCCTTGTCTCCATATTCCGCCGCCTCTAACCATTCAGCGTATAAGGTATGGTTCGTAAACCCAATTCGTTGTAGCCAGTCAGATACCGTTTCTTCACGGAGACGCGGTTGCACTTGTTCGAGCTTCCGTCCCGTTTCGAGAAGCTGAATCTGTCTTGGGGAACGAACAATTCGTTTATCGGAAAGCGTCGGGTGATGAATACTCTTTGGAATCATCCCGTCTTCCTGGATGTCTTTTCGCTTCTGTAAATAGAAGAACAAACCGACACCAATCAACAAGGTGACAACAAAGATACCGATGAAAAAGAGTGACTCATTCGAAGCGGACTGGAGTAATGTCTCCTGTGACACTGTCTCCGCATCGATGTTTGGGTTATCTGGCACGAGGAAGCGGTTCACACGGTCATTCGGATCGAGTGTGATGCCGTCGAACCAGCTGCCAATCCATAAGAAGAAAGGACTGATCCAGGCGATGACATTCCCAAACAACAGCTCTTTGATCGTACGGATGATGAGGGAAACGGCTAACCCGATTCCTAGCCCGAGAGCAAGCATTGTCACCATGCGCTTATAGTCACGACGATAGTAAAGATTCCGCTGCCAAATCAAAAAGATGAACGGAAAGAGCACCATCGCGAGCGGCTGGGTCGCCGGTGGGAATAACCAGTCGGCCACTAAGAACAGGACACTCGCCATCGCGTAACGATCCGTCCAATCCAACGTTCGGATAAACGCATGCACGTACGTGAAGACCAAAAGCAAAATGCTCATTTCGTATGAGAAGTACAGGGCACCGATCGAAAGGACCGTCTGCACGATAAGTTGTGTGTTCCGAGAGAGACGTAGCGTCAATAAAAAGAGGAGCGGAAACACGTGACCGATATAAAATGCCGCGAAGACCCACCATAACCATCTCATTGACCGTCACCCCCTAACCGTAAGATCGATTGATTCCCGCTATACTTGGCGACTTTTCGTTCGAACAAGGAGCGTGCCAATGGAAAATCGCTCTCCGACAGACAGGCGAACGTCGTCATGATCTTACGGAAATGCACCTCGCCGCTTCCAGGAGGTAGGTCGTATGTGATCCCATCTTTCGTAAGCGTCGGGACGATGAGACCATAACTTGCGTTCTCTTTCTCGAAATCACGGCAGAGGGCTGCCGCTTGTGAGATGAGTCGTTCCATCTGATAGGTGAGGGCTCGTCCGTCTTTCGTCAACAAATCGAGGACGATCACATACTCATTCGCTTGGACCGGTTGCTCTGTGCGGGCAAGCAATTCCCCTGTTTTCGCATAGGCAGACCAATACAACTGTCGCATCGGTTGTCCGTGATACGGGGTGACCGACTGGAACGTCTCCGGGTCACGATAGGCGCTATGTCGGACCATCTCCTCCCCAGGGAGGGTAGGTGGCCGTTTCGGAATCGGATACGGTGAAAATTCAGGAAACACATAACCGATTCGGGGAAGGGTGTCTTCCTTGTATAGAGAGAACATACGAAGCGGGTCACGAATTTCCATCCCGATTGCCTCAAGGCGGATGGGGCCGCGCTTCTTGGCATGGAGCGGGATGGTAAAGTCGACGGTTGCATTCGTCTCGACAAAGTTCTCCTGGCGCCAAAACGCGTGACCTTCCGACTCGACGGTCGGATGTAAATACCCGGATAGACGTACGACTCCGAGTGGTACTTTTGCAGTGGATACGAGTTTTAACACGTAGACAGCGTCGTCGTTCGGGAACAGTTTTAACTCCTCGGTGAGGTCGACATGCACATGCTCCGCTAACCGAAACATGAAAGCCGGCATGACCAAAGCATAGAGACTGAAGCCGATCAATAGGCTCGCTATCAAGACATTCCCATATAGCGCTGTGAAGACCCCGACGACAAACAAGAGCCACATGTATCCGGACTCGAGATAGCGTGGGCTGACTAACTGCATCTTACACCTCTGATGGGACCTGGATGGTCTCGAGTACAGATTTGATGAGCTTCGTCGGTTTCGTCTTCAAGGAAGCTTCGACCGTCAAGACGATTCGGTGTCCTAGAATCGGAAGAGCGAGCGCTCGGATGTCTTCTGGTGAAACGAAGTCTCGTCCTTCCATATAGGCATGTGCCCGGGCCGCCATCGTATAGGCAAGGGTCGCTCGCGGACTCGGACCCACCTCGATATCCCTGTGGTGACGGAGTGACTCCATCAAATCGAGGAGATAGTCCTCCATCGCCTCATGGAACTTCACATCGCGAACCTCTTGTTGCATCTTCAACAGCTCGTCACGTTGAAGCGAGAATGGCTCTGTCGACAGATGCTCATTTCGAATCAAACGACGCTCTGAATCTCGTGACAGGGGAGCCAGTGTCAATTTGAACAGGAATCGATCCAATTGTGCTTGCGGAAGCGGAAATGTCCCTTGTCCGTCGAACGGGTTTTGTGTAGCAATCATAAAGAACGGTTCCGGTAACTGAAGTGACACTTCCCCGAGGGTCACTTGACGTTCTTGCATCGCCTCAAGCAAGGCCGATTGCGTACGCGGTGTCGTCCGGTTAATCTCATCGACGAGAAGAATTGACGTAAAAATAGGTCCCGTCCGACGTTCAAACGCCCCCGTCGTCGGATTGAACAATTCCATTCCTAAAATGTCACTCGGTAAAGTGTCCGGCGTACATTGGACACGCTGAAACGTCGCCGATATGGAACTAGCGAGACTTCGGGCGAGAGTCGTTTTCCCTGTTCCTGGACGGTCTTCCAGTAACACGTGTCCTCCTGATAATAATGCAATCGAGGCAAGTTTAATTGCTTTTGATTGCCCGATGACTTGATCATTTAAATGTGAAACCCATGGATGCACCATTCAAAATCCCCCTATATTTTTCTGATAATTAAGAAAATCATAGCATAATCGACGATTGAGGTGTGCGGAAAATCCGACGATAATCTAAAAAAGACCGACCGGCATCAGCCAGTCAGTCAACGTTTTGGGGAATCTAAGTATCGTTCAAAATGACGCTCGAGCCACTCTTGGAAAAACGACATGAACGTACAAATCGCCCAGTAAATCAATGCCACGACGATATAGACCGTCATATAATCAAACTCACGACCCCCGACGATTTTTGCTTTATTGAAGATCTCCGGGACAGTGATCATCGCCGCAAGGGAACTCGCTTTGATTAAATCGAGAAAGACGTTCGAGAGCGGGGGAAGGGCGATCCGTGTCGCCTGAGGTAGGACGACACCTTTGAGCGTCAACCATTTCCCCATCCCGAGCGAACGGGCCGCTTCCACCTGTCCGTCATCAACTGCACGAATCGACGAGCGGATAATCTCGGCGATATAGGCGGCAGAGTTCAAACTAAACCCGAGAATGGCTGCAGTCAATGCGGCAAACTCGATACCGATGAACGGGAATCCCGAATAGAGGATGAACAAGATGATCAGAATGGGCACACCACGCATGAACGAGATATAAAATGTCGATGGATAGCGAAGGAGTCGCGTCGGAGACAACTTCCCAAGCGCCAATATCAGACCAAGCACAAGACCGAAAAACATGCTCGTAAAGGAAATCCAAAGCGTGTTCGGTAATCCACCTAACAGATAAGGGAACGACTCGATGGCTAGGTCTACGTCAAAGATGGCGTCCCATTTGATGTCTGAGAACGTCATATCATTTCCTTACTTCGTCTCGACGATTGTCGCGTCCACATCAGGTTCAACCGAGACGTCGGCCCCGTTGTAGAATTGCTCTGACAACTCTTTGACCGTACCGTCTTCGAGCATTTCTTCCAGTACACGGTCGATATTTTCTTGAAGCTCGTCGTTTTCGTTATCCATCAAGAATGCGACTTCTTGCGGGTTATAAGCGATATCAGGGTGAATCGTGATATCGAACTCAGGGAAGAAGGCGAGAGCAAGCGTTTGAAGATAGTAATCGTTCAAGATGACATCGGTACGTCCTGTCGAGACATCACGCAAGTACTGGTCGTTCGTCGCGTTGTCATAGATGACTTCTTCAGCTCCGTATTGACGTGCCACATCCATGAAGACGGTCGTCGCTTCACCAGCGGCTTTTTTGCCTTTCAAATCTTCAAGCGATTCAATGCCTGAAAGGTCGCTCTTCCGAACGATGGCTGTTCCGTATGTGTACTTATACGGTTTCGAGAAAGCAAACTTTTCCTTGCGGTCTTCGGTGACCGAGATATCATTCGCCGCTACGTCGATTTGACCGTTTTGAACGCTCGTCAACATGTTGTCAAATGCCATTTCTTTGAACTCGACTTCAAGCTCGAGGCGCTTTGCGATCTCTTTCATGAGTTCCACGTCAAAACCTGTCAACGTATCACTCTCTTCTTCACGGAAAGAAGCGGGGTAGAGCGTACCAGCCGTTCCGACTGTCAACGTTCCTTCTTCTTGAATTTCTTCCCAACGTGTCGTATCTGCTTGATTCGTGCTATCATCACCACAAGCGGCAAGTGGGATTGCTAAAAACAATGTTGCTGCCAAACCTTTTGTTGTTCGTTTCACAAGAATTCCTCCTTAGATGCTTCATCTGTCTAAAAATAGCATGAGTTCACCGGTCTAGCAACTATGAAACACGTATTAAACAGATTCAAGTCACATTTGAAACGTTTATTCATAAAGCGCTAACATTCCGTTGAATGCGAAATTCATTTCTATAATACAGATATCATTAATTAATGAAACAGGTTTTCAACTGACATAACAACTAGGTTAATCGAAATGAACAAATGGAAATAATCCTATTATGAAAAGAGGCGGAACGAATGAGTCGTATTCAACTAAATGTACTAAATGAGTCACTTATCAATCAAGTGAATGACGCGAATGACCCATTTCCAATCATCGGTCGAATCATCCCAAGTTATATGAACGGAGAATGGACATATGTAGAAGAACTTTATGATAACAGAAAGGAAATATCATTCCCAGACGATCAGATTGATTGGCGAGATTACATGGAACGAGACAATCGCGTCGTATATTTAGCGATGGACAATGATGAATGTGTCGGGCAAATCCGGCTCGTGAAAGATTGGAATCGGTTTGCATACATAGAAAACATTGCGGTCAGAAAGACACACCGTAAACTAGGAATTGGACGAATGCTACTTGTGGCGGCAGAAAGATGGGCTAAAGAGAGAGACTTGACTGGATTATCTCTTGAGGCACAGAACGATAACTTGATTGCATGTCGCTTTTATAGAAAAGAGGGATTCCAACTCGGAGGAGTCGATACAATGAAACAACACGCGAATCCACAGATTGATTTGACCTTGTATTGGTACAAGATTTTCGAAGAAGGGGGTAATCATAAATAGAGTATTTTCATACTCTTTTTTATTAGTTTACATAACATATATTATCAGTAAAAATAAAGACTCATCTCATTATCTTAGTATACTTATGATAGTGAGATGAGATAGAAATTTAAGAAGAGTGTGTATATCGAATTAATGTGACACCGGGTTCTGGTTCAAATTCAGTACTTCGCACAAATCCGAGTTTCGTATAAAGACGCTTGGCGGGCCCGTTATGTTTGCCCGTATGCACGTATACGAGCTGTCCTTTATGAATACTCAACACGTGCTCAAGTAGCGTCGTCGCCAGTCTCGCCCGAAAATATGTCGGATCAATACAAAGCTTTGTGATCTCCACCGTGTTTTCGGATGCTTCAATGGTGACAAATCCAATCAACCGCTCCTCGACATACAATCCATAGCTCGTACCTGGCAAGTTTTGAATGACATCAATCGTCTCATATCGTGCCGGAATCTCGTCAAATCCGAGCAGTTCCGCTTCAACAGCATATGCATTCCGCTGAATCTCGAGCATCTGCTGGGCCTGTTCGAATTGATGGATCGGGATTTCTTTTAATTGCATCGTCTCACCCCTCCATTATCGAGTAAACTTCCTTGCCTGTTTGCGTTTCGCCCGCTTCAGTGCCAAATAGAGACGATGTGTCCCTTTAAGTGGCGGACCATGCCCGACAAAGGTCAAGAGTGGTGACAAATCAATCAATCGCTCCGCACTCCCTACAGCAACGGATCGGTTCCATGTCGCAAGACCAGGCAGCGGGAACAACGGACGGACGTCCCCCGCCACTGCGGCCCCTCCCTGCGACTGAAAAGCGTCTCCGGCGAATAATACCCGATTCGTTTCATCGTAAAATGCAATCGAACCTGGTGTATGCCCACTTGCGGCAAGGACACGTAGACCAAATAGCCGCTCACCGGGATCTAACAACGTATCTGGTGTAGAACGAATCGTCGGCAAGGAACCCCGTATCTTGTGCTCTTCTTCCTCATCTAGTGAACGGTCTCCTGATAGTAAGCGGGCATCACGCCGGGAGATGAACAATTCTGCGAGTGGATGTTCCGCTTTGATGGCATCTACCCCACCGACATGGTCTCCGTGGGCATGCGTCAATAAAATGGCAAGGAGTGGTTTGTCGAGTTCTTCAATATACGACAGAATATGTGCCGCATTTCGTTTTAGCGCCGTGTCGATCAAGACGAGCCCGAGCTCATGTTCGATCAGCTGGACGTTGATTGGAAGAACGGGAGCGTAAAAGGTTAGTTGGTGGATATGTCCGTATCGTCTCACTTTCATCGAAAATCCTCCTAATCGAATAAGGTGGTCCAGTCATCTTCTTGCCAGTGCGCGTCGAAGCACATATGAATCTGTTCGAGCGTGTTTCGGGCAAGGGAGAGCTCTGGTAAATGGTCGCGTTCAAAGAATCCGACATCCGTCGTCTCTACGCCGGCAGCGCCTTCCCCTTCCCCGTCACCGATCAATGCACACTCGATGAAGAGTTTGTAATAGTGCTCAGAAAGTGGCGGGTGTGGATGTTCGTGCATATCAAATAAGGCGAGTAACCGCACCGGAATGACATCCAAGTCGGCCTCTTCTTCGACTTCTTTGATGATATTCGCAGCAGGAGAACGGTTCACCTCACAGAAACCACCTGGTAGTGTCCATAACCCGTCCGACCGCTCCTTGACGAGTAACAATCGGTCCCCTTTGAAGACAACGCCCCGTACATCGAGCTTCGGTGTCGGATACCCTTGAACATGGACCAATTGAGAGACGGCCTCGTTCGGTAAGTCTGAATGTCGTTCATACATCTCTTTTGCGATTTCTTGGAGTTCTTCATATCGTTCTCGGTCATATTGATCACGTGTGAACGTCAGACCGGCCTGAGACAGCGCCTGAATCCGTTTCGCCCACGTCAGCCATTGAGACATATAGATCCCCCTATCATTTGTCCTACATGTTTCTTTCGGCAAATCGTCGCGTTCTCCTTTTTAGATTTATATTCCTCGAAGACTCGGACAAGCCACGTATACTGAAAGTAAACAGAGGAGAGGTGCAGCATGAATCGTTATGAACTGACTCATTTCAAAGAAACTTTGTTACATTATTCAGAATCTGACTTACGGTATAAATACACCCCTGCGATTTGGTCAATTGGTCAGATGTACGATCATATCATGTTGGTCGCGGATGAGTATTTAGATGAAGTCGACCATTGTCTTCAAGAAGACGGCAAACTCGGTGGAGAGAAGACACCATTCGGGGAGAAGTTGTTCCGAGAAGGTGGATTTCCTCCAATCAAAATCGAGCTCCCTCCCGAGATGAACCAACCTCCGAACAATATCGATACGAATGAGCAGTTACTCGGGCGGATGACCACCTTGATTTCAAGGATGGATGCGTTAGAAACCCGTCTAGGCGACGCCACAGACGATTGGAAGACCTTTCACGGTGGATTCGGCTGGTTGAATGCGAGAGAGTGGTTCGAGCTTGTCGAGATGCATACACGGCATCACCGTCGACAGCAACAAGAACTAGAAGGATGGCTAACACAAAAAGACCTGTGAGCGGCGATTATGCCGATCGACAGGTCTTTTCTTTAATCGAGATACACGTCCTCGATCTCACCGAATGAATCTTCGTCGAAGACGAACGATCCGTTGGCATAGCGATCAAGTAGCGTGAGTGTTTTTGTCTTCACTTGTTTTGCTTTCTCTTTTCCGACGATATGCAATGTCTCATCCCCATGTACAGGGAGCACACGACGGATTTGGTGCGGTTTTGATTTGACCTCACGAATGAGCATCGTTCCGCGAAGGTTGCGGTTCGTGCAATCGAACTGGTCTTCAAGTTTCATCTTCTTGACCGCTCCTCGTTGCGTCACGAGAACGAATAACGGTGGCGTGAAGAACGAGAAGGCATCCGCGACGACGTCACCATCTTTCAAGTTCATCGCTTTCACACCAGCTGCCCGCTGTCCAACGACCGGTACGTCATCTTCTTTGAACCAGAGGCCATATCCACGCTCGGAGACGAGGAACAACTGCCCAGGACCATCACTAATTCCAGCGAAAACGACCTCATCGTCACCTTTTAGCTTCAAGGCCATGAGCGGTTTCGACTTCCGCTGCGCGTCATAGTCTCGTAACGGCGTACGTTTGACCATTCCGTCTTTCGTCACGAAGAGGCAATGGGCATCTGTCTCGAACGTCGAGACAACGTCTGCCGAGATGACCTGTTCTCCTTCGATTGGGACGAGGTTGGCGACGTGCTGACCGGCATCCTTCCACTTCGATTCAGGGATCTGATGGATTGGGATGAGGAGGTAGCTCCCTTTGTTCGTCCAGACGAGCAAGTGGTCTGTCGTCATCGCTT
This sequence comes from Exiguobacterium sp. MMG028, assembly GCF_027947425.1. NCBI lineage: Bacteria > Bacillati > Bacillota > Bacilli > Caryophanales > Exiguobacterium > Exiguobacterium sp. MMG028. The sequence continues at coordinate 598,874 of NZ_JAQJIN010000001.1, read as the reverse complement.
GTGTCATGAGGAGAGGACGGTCTTTATCCTTCATCTCCGGTAAGACGTCACTTGAGGCGCCGTATGAGCGCATCGAGGCACGTTTAACGTATCCGTCACGGCTGACGAAGACCATCGTCTCTTCGACGGCAATCATGACTTCCGTCTTCAGCTTCAATTCTTCGACTTCCGACTCGATGACCGAGCGACGGTCATCCCCGAACTCATCACGTAGCGCCGTGAGTTCTTTCACGATCAACTTCCGTTTCGTCGCATCCACGTCAAGAATGTTCGAGAGGCGAGCGATCTCTTTTTGGAGTGCCTTCGCTTCTTTTTGCAACTCGACGATGTCCGTATTCGTGAGTCGATACAATTGGAGCATGACGACCGCTTCGGCCTGGCGTTCCGTGAATGAGAACCGCTCCATCAGTTTCTTCTTCGCGTCCGCTTTATCTTTCGCGGAACGGATCAATTCAAGCGTCTCATCGAGGACCGAGATGGCTTGTTCCAAGGCATCGACGATTTCAGCCCGTTTTTTCGCCTGTTCGAGTTCAAACGTTGTGCGACGTGTCACCACTTCTTCGACGTGCTTCAAATAGGCGTCGATGATCGGGATGATGCCCATCTGTTTTGGTGTCCGGTTCACGATGGAGACCATATTGTAGTTATAGGCGAGCTGCAGGTCCGTATGCTTCAAGAAGAAGTGAAGGACACCCTCCGCGTCTGCCTCTTTCTTCAATTCGATGACGACACGAAGGCCGGTCCGGTCCGTCTCGTCACGGACTTCCGCGACACCTTCGACCTTTTTGTCGAGACGGAGCTCTTCCATCTTTTTGACGAGGTTCGCCTTGTTCACTTCATAGGGGAGTTCGGTGATCGTGATCTGTTCACGGCCGCCTTTTAGCTGCTCAATCTCTGATTTCGCGCGGATGATGACCTTACCCTTGCCGGTCTCGAACGCCTTCAGGATGCCTTCTTTCCCCATGACTGTTCCTCCGGTCGGGAAGTCAGGTCCTGTGACATACTCGAGGGCGTCTTTCGCTGTATCGACATTGCCTTTCAGGCGTGCTATGGCGAGGTTGAGCACTTCCGTCAAGTTATGCGGCGGGATTTCTGTCGCATAACCCGCTGAGATTCCTGTCGTTCCGTTCATGAGCAAGTTCGGGAGGAGTGACGGCAAGACGAGCGGTTCTTCCGTCGAATCGTCAAAGTTCGGCGTATAGTCGACCGTATTCTTCGCGATCGACGTCAGCATGACCCCAGCAATCTTCGAGAGACGCGCTTCCGTATAACGCATGGCCGCTGCCGGGTCACCGTCCATCGACCCGTTGTTCCCATGCATGTCGATGAGCGGATAGCGTAGTTTCCAGTCCTGAGAGAGACGTACCATCGCCTCATAGACGGACGAGTCACCGTGCGGGTGATAGTTCCCGATGACGTTCCCGACCGTCTTCGCAGACTTCCGGTAAGGCTTGTCGTTCGTATTCCCCTCATGGTGCATCGCATAAAGGATACGACGTTGTACGGGCTTGAGCCCGTCGCGTGCGTCCGGCAAGGCACGGTCTTGAATGATATATTTTGAATAACGCCCGAACCGGTCACCGACGACCTGTTCGAGAGATAAGTTTAAAATGTGTTGAATCGTCGACATCGTTACATCACTTCCTCAATCGCTTTAGTCACATGTTCATTGGCGATGATCGAATCATCTTCCTGGAGTCCGAAGGCAACGTTCTCCTCGATCCACTCACGGCGATGCGTGACGTTATCGCCCATCAAGACCGAGACGCGCTTGTCCGCGACAGCCGCGTCGTCCACCGTGACACGGATGAGCGTACGGGTATCCGGATTCATCGTCGTCTCCCATAACTGGTCCGCGTTCATCTCACCGAGACCTTTATAGCGCTGGAGGATATAGCCTTTCTTATACACTTTGACCAACTTCTCGAGCGCCTCTTCGTCCCATGCGTAGTCGAACTGCTCGGACTTGCCTTTCCCTTTTGAGATGCGATAGAGCGGTGGCAAGGCGACGAACACACGGCCAGCCTCAACGAGCGGTCGCATATAACGGAAGAAGAACGTGAGAAGGAGCACTTGGATATGCGCACCATCTGTATCGGCATCCGTCATGATGATGATCTTGTCGAAGTTGCAGTCATCCAAATCGAAATCATGACCGACCCCGGCACCAATCGCGTGGATGATTGTATTGATTTCTTCATTCTTCATGATGTCCTGGAGTTTTGACTTCTCGGAGTTGATGACTTTCCCGCGTAACGGAAGGATGGCTTGGAACGTCCGGTCACGCCCTTGTTTGGCGGAACCACCGGCCGAGTCACCCTCGACGAGGAACAGTTCGTTCTTCGCGGCATTCTTCGATGTCGCCGGCGTCAATTTCCCGTTCAAGATGCTCGAACGTTTCTTCTTCTTACCGTTCCGTGCCTCTTCACGTGCTTTTCGTGCCGCCTCACGCGCCTGAGCCGCGCGAATCGCTTTTTTGATGAGCATCGTGGCCATCTGTGGGTTCTCTTCTAAGAAAATCGTCAGTTGCTTCGCCATGACGCTATCGGCACTCGCACGCGCCTCTGGGGAGCCGAGTTTCGACTTCGTTTGACCCTCGAACTGGAGGAATTCCTCTGGGATTCGGACCGAGACGATGAGTGTGAGTCCCTCACGGACGTCGCCGCCGTCTAGGTTCTTGTCCTTCTCTTTGAGCAATCCGTTCTTACGCGCATATTCATTCATGATCCGGGTCATCGCCGTCTTGGCGCCGACCTCATGCGTCCCACCGTCACGCGTACGGACGTTGTTGACGAAAGAGAGGACGTTCTCGGAATAGGCGTCTGTGAACTGGAATGCGAGTTCGATCTCAATCTCGTTCTCTGTCCCTTCGAAGTAGACGATCGGATGAAGCGTCGCCTTATCGTCATTTAAATATTGAACGAATTCAGCAATCCCATCCTCGTAATGGAACGTCTCTTGTTTATCGGTACGCTCATCCGTCAGTGTGATCGTCAATCCTTTTAAAAGGAAAGCCGATTCACGTAATCGTTCGGCGAGCGTGTCATAGTTATACGTTGTCGTCGAGAAGATCGATGCATCCGGTTTAAAATAGACGCTCGTTCCTGTCTGGCGCGTCTTGCCCGTCTCGAGGAGCGTCGTCTGCGGCACGCCGCCGTCCGCGAATGTCTGCTCGAACACTTTCCCGTCGCGATAAATTGTCACGACGACCTTGCTCGAGAGTGCGTTGACGACCGAGGCACCGACCCCGTGGAGACCGCCCGACGTCTTGTAACCGCCTTGTCCAAACTTCCCACCAGCATGGAGAACGGTGAAGATGACTTCAGGTGTCGGTTTTCCAGAGGCGTGCATCCCTGTCGGCATCCCACGTCCGTGGTCACGGACCGTGATCGCATCGTCCTTATGAATCGTCACATCGATTTGACCACCGAACCCGGCGAGCGCTTCATCGATCGCATTGTCGACGATCTCATACACGAGATGGTGAAGCCCGCGATGGTCGGTTGACCCGATGTACATCCCCGGTCGTTTTCGTACGGCCGTGAGTCCTTCGAGCACCTGGATGGCGTCTTCATTGTAATTAAATAGATCTGTTGACATAGCAGTCACCTCAATTTCGAACACACGTTCGTTTTTCTTTCCTATTGTATAGCTGTTCATCGATTCTGGCAAGCCTCCCTTGTCAGCCGTTGCTGAAAAAAAGGAGACCTACCAAGGAGGTAGGTCTTATCCGAGTAGACGAGCATGCTCCACGTACAGGCAGCGGTTCTCGATGTAATCGAGCCCGGCATCGCGTGCGATTTGCTCCGCCTCTGAACTTGAGAGACCAAGCTGGTTGAAGACGAGCCCGACATCCCCATGTCGTACCGCATCTTCCGCGACACCTGCTAAAAATTCACTGCGACGGAACACGTCGACGATATCGATTCTACCCGGGATGCTCTCGACGGACGGATATGCCTTGCGGCCGTTCCACTCCTCGAGCATCGGGTTGACAGGGATGACGGTATACCCGACACGAAGTAAGTACTCCGCAATCTGGTTGGCCGTCTTGTTCGGGTTGTCGGACACGCCGACGACCGCGATGGTCTTCGCTTCAGACAAAAGTTGCTTCAAACGCTGATCATCCATCCAAAATCCCCCTTTGGTTTACGTTTACAGTGTAACGTTACCTGACTTGCCGTTTCAAGTCCTATTTTCATCATAAGGTATAATGGTTCAACATTACAATTTCAAGACAAATCAATATGGTTTACATAACAAATTATTGTCTACCATTTATTTTGCGATAAAACTTATTGGTCGATTAACCGTTCGATTCAGAAACAATCATGTAACTCATAAACATTGCGTGAAATATCTATTTCACGCAACAATAAGGACGTGTTATAAGGTCTTTTCATGGATGATTTTGATGACTTTTATATAAATACAAGCGTTCTTTCGCTATACTGAATGAGAGGAGGTGTGAGATGGGAACAATTTATGATGCCCGTCGCGGAACGCTGTATAATGAACGCATCATGTTTTATGGCAACGTCATCGCCTGGTTCGTTCATCTATTGTTCTGTCTGTTATTCTGGCGATTGGATGTGACCTCTTTGTTCATCTCTAACGGAGTGAGCGTCCTATATTACACGATTTCATTTTATTTTGTACATAAGCGATGGTACGGCATTTTCTTCACCGGACTCTTCATCGAAGTCGTGTATAATGCGATCGTCTCGACGATCATTCTCGGTTGGGATGTCAACATGCATTATTTCATACTCATGATGGCCTATGGCGTCTTTTTCATGCCGAGCGTGACAAAAGGACAACGAATCTTGACGACCGCCCTCGCAATGATGATCTATAGCATCCTCTTCGTCAATGTGTCAGACGGAATGGTGACTTTGCCACAACCTATCGAACAGGCACTTGGGCTCTTTTGCATCCTTTCGACGGTCATGATGATTGCCGGTCTCTCATTCATCTTTGAATCGGCCGTCGTCGAGGTGACGGATGAACTCGAGCAATCGAACGAGCAATTGCAGGTTCTCGCTTCGACAGACGGATTGACCGGGCTGCTGAATCGGAAAAACGGGCATGAACGCGTCTCGGAATCCATCGAGCAGGCTAGTCGTGGCGGCATCTCTTACGCCATTGCGCTATGTGACATCGACGGATTCAAGTCGTTCAACGAGACATATGGCCACGATTGTGGAGACCGTGTCATCCAACAAGTCGCATCCATCTTGTCCTCGGTTGACGGGATTGCCGTACGCTGGGGTGGTGAAGAGTTTTTGCTCTTCTATACGAACTCGTCTGGGGACATTTACGCCATAACGGAACAGTTGCGACATCAAATCGAATCCACATGTTTGGAATACGAAGGTGAACAACTCCATATCACGATGACGTTCGGACTTGCCGTGCGTACACAGTTCGATACGTTAGAGGAGATCGTGAAAGAGGCAGATGATTATTTGCGTGAAGGAAAACAAAATGGAAAGAATCAAGTTAGATTCGTAAGAAAAGGAGAGGTTCAATGAGTATCTTCCGTCAACTCGGACAACGGCCGACAACAACGAACTTGAAACGGTTTGAGCTGAACGGATTGCACCGATTACCTGTGTTCATCCAACAGTTCTTCCACCACTTAGCGGCCAAGCACTACTCCAAACAGACCGCTCAACGCTATGTCTATGATGTATTGGACTTCTTCCGTTGGGTCGAACACGTGAGCGGGACTGAATTAGAACCTGAGACAATTGATTTGGCGGCATTTACGGAAATCGATCATGCGGGGGCAGAAGCATATGCGACTTACCTCGCCCTCGAGCTCGAGAACGCCCCGAGTGTCATCAATCGAAAATTGTCTACGTTACAATCACTCTTCAATTATTTGATTGAGACGAACCAGGCCACGATCAATCCATTTCAGGCCGTGGAGCGACCGAAGCGAGGCAAGCGGAACCCGATCTATTTGACAGAGTCAGAGTGGCTCGACTTCTCAACGCTCGTCCGAAGCAATGTTGGGATGACGAACCGTGAGGCGAGCTGGTATGAGGCAAATCGCGAACGTGACTTTTTAATTATCCAACTTCTCGGACTTACGGGTATGCGCGTGTCGGAACTCGTCGGACTCAATTGGACCGATATCAACTTCGAAACCGAAACCATCCGCGTCATCGGTAAAGGGAACAAGGAGCGCCTCATTCCGATAGCGGGTCCTCTTCAGCCCTTACTCATCGAATACCGTCAATTGTCGGGTGAAGGTGCGTTATTTCAGAATGAAAAAGGGAAACGAATTGCCGTTCGTACGGTTCAACACGTGTTAAAAGGTCATATCGATCGATTGAAACCATATCTCCCTTTCTTGTCATATAAACAAGTGACACCCCATAAGCTCCGCCACACGTTTGCTACACGACTGGCGATGAGCGGAATCGATGTATTGACGATTCAACAGCTGCTTGGTCATGAATCGGTGGCCACGACACAAGTGTATGCCCATATCGGTGACGAGCGGAAAAAACACGCAATATCAGGTTTACAATAATATGTTATGTAAACTATATATCCAAATATAAACACCACCTAATAAATGGGTGGTGTTTATATTTATGTGCTCGACATGGATAGGATTAATACGGCATCATCGATGACCATATAATAGGCATTTTCATATGCAAAGCGTTCCTCTGTCTTTAAATCGAAAATGACGACGCCGCTCGTAAGACCTTCTGTATACTCATGAACGAGATAGCGACGACCGATCACGCGCTCGAACGGTTCCACATCGATATAACGTGCCCCAGTCGCAACATCAATGACTTCCGTATGCATGTCACTCTCATCTACCTTGATAAAGATTGTCGAACTGACATCGTCATACGTGAAGTCGAGTGGTTCGTAGGCGCCCCAATCAACAACCGATACTTCGTGTAACACGTCAGGTGCCGTCAAGTCATAGATGACTTCTTCGTTCAAAGAGTCGACGAACGCTGAAAATCGAAGGATGCCCTCGTTCTCGCCAAGGTATTGTACCGTGTCGCCTTCCCCTTGCAATCGGAGAACGTCATCGAATGGCAATTCATCTCGTTGATCCCAGATCGCCTCGATCGCCTCCTCGAGCGGACAGATGAGTAGCGCCTCAGAATGGTCAATCAGATCGTCCGGAGAGACTCGTTCATTGTCGAGTGCATCATAGTAGTCAAATTCATCGAGTCTGGCGTTACAGACGATATACGCGATACCCGCGAATGTCGTCGTAAACAAATACAGCTCACGGAATCGTTCCGTCTTCCCGACTAGACGCTCGTCCCGAATACGCTCACGCTGACCGGTCACCCGATCATACAACCATGCCTCATCAGACGAATCAAACGCCGTCAAAAAGAGGAAGTAACGATGATCGAGTACCCAGAATAGCGTGCTATTCCCTCTCTTCTCAAATGTCGTTACAATTTCTTCTTTCCCTGCTTTATAAGAGAACGCGATCAACTCTGTTTTGATGATTCCTTCGCCGTCTGGGATCTCGTTTAAGAAGTACACGACGTCCCCATCCACGAAGAGTTTCGAATAGCCGTAGTCTTCATAGGGACGACGGTTCAACTGGGTAATCATCCCGTCCTCTTCATCAAAACGATAGAGGGAGAAAGTCGTCTCATCTTTCTTTTCCCGATAGTAGACCGATGATGATGTGACAGCAATCAAATCCTCATGGTCGATCGGCATGGCACGTGCGTCCACAATTCTCATAAAGCACCTCTTTCATGTCCAGATTCGGCTGGTTCGACAGTGACAAGGCCCGGTGGTCGTTTCGGGAACGTGATACGGAGATGAGCATATTCAATCACATTCTGGTGTGGATGATTCTTGTCAATCCAACGAATACGTTGTTGATTTGCCAGGGCATGACCGATTTTCTCTTCCATCTGAAATTTCGAGATGTCACGATACGCGACTTCTTGGATGTACGTCTCTTCATCAGTCTCAAACTGTTGCCAAATCCCCATGACAAGTTGACCGAGGGCTGAAACCCGTCGTTCCGGTAACGTGATCGTCCCTAACGTCTGACTCACTTCCTTGAGACATTCGTTAGGGTCATCCGATACCGCAAACAATCGCTTGGCCGTATTGTTCATAACGCGATAGCGACGCTTCCCGCTCTCGAGTCTGAGTACTTGCGCATAAGGTTCGACCGGCACGCCGTGAAAGAATGTCTCTGTTCCACCCCATGCGAACCCGAAGGAAGGGTCGAACTTTCGAATCGTCTGCATGAACGACATCATGAAGTCCTCGACTTCTCTCCGCTCGAGTCGGAGCCATTCGGCAAGGGCGAGTGTGCCTTTGTTTTTTGAGATACGGTCGACCGGGAAGAAGAGTTCTCCGTCTGCCAGACGATGAGGCTTTAACTCGACGCCATCCGCCCGATAATCGGTCGATGGTCTACCGCCCCTACCCGCGTAAATGACCCATTCCTCATCTGTACTCTCGATGGCATACGCCTGGTGGGCCCAAGGTGGGGTCACATACAAGGCAGGATACTCCTCGAATGTGTCGAGATGGATATAGGAGCGGTCATTCCACAAATGGGCGACGAGTCGGACGACCTCTCCCGTCTCAGAATCTTTCGGGGTGATGTAGTTTCCCGTATCACCGATGAACGTCAGTACATGGAACCCGTATCCGTTGTACAAATGACGTATGATCCTTTCGAACACGGCAGTCACCATCCGCTCGAATAAGGGATGGTCCTCGTTTCGATCAAGAGTCGGCGAATCGACCGCACACATGAGCCAGCCCATACGCTCATACAATCGGACACGGAGCGGATAAGAGATCAACGGAGAAGAGCTCGCATGAATCTCAGTCAAGCGAATATTGGACATGTTTTCGACTTGCAAGGTGAATCCACTGCGCCTTAGCTGTTCCTCCATTTTTTTCTTCCAGTTGATCGTCTCCATCCCATCCACTCACTTTCTCTCATCATCTCATTGTGAATTTTTCCCGATTCTCGTTTTACACAAACGCTTTTCGCTTCATTTGCGTGCTGAGACGTTGGATTGCCTCGTCTAGCAATTCGCGACGCGTCCCGATATTCATCCGTTCAAACGCTTCACCTTGAGGACCGAACGGAGTACCCGGTGACAAGAAGATTCGTACGTCTTGATGTAGCCAAGACTTTCTCTCCTCTGCAGACATCGGGAGCTCCGAAAAGTCGATCCACAATAAATAGCTCGCCTCAGGACGCGCCGTACGGAGCATCGGTAGATTGGTTTCAATCGAGTCGATGACCTCGCTCATTTGTTGCTCGAGTTCTTCACGTAACTGATCGAGCCATTGCTCCGCACGTTTGTCTGTATAGGCCGCGATGATAGCTGTATTGGCAAACGGTGTCGGGAGGACGTGATGTTTGTTCTGTACTTTCGTGATCTGCTTCCGCCACTCATCAACCGGACAGATGATGTAGGACGCAAATAATCCTGCGATGTTAAACGCTTTTGAGGGCGCACTTACCGTGATGACGCGAGGGTCGAGTGAGCCGATTGCGGTATGTTTATGAGAAGGGAACGTCAAATCCGCATGAATCTCATCTGCGACAACGACGACATCATATTGATTTGCAAGCTCGACGACCTTTTCCAGTTCTGCTCTCGTCCAGACACGTCCGACCGGATTGTGCGGAGAACAGAGCAAGAAGAGCTTCGCTTGTTTCATCGCTTCCTCCAAGGCGACAAAGTCCATCTCGTAGCGTCCATCGTTCTCTTTCAACGGCGCATCGAACACCTGTCGTTTCGAACCAACAACGAGTTCATGGAAAGGTGGGTAGACGGGTGACTGAATGACAACACTATCCCCGACTGCAGTCAGTGCTTCAACGATATGCGTCAACGCAGGAACAACCCCACTCGAAAACAAGACATGTTTCGGGTCGACATCTAAATCGTGACGTCGCCCGTACCAAGAGCGGACCGCATCCTGCGCTTCAGGCGCGAACAACGTATATCCAAATTCACCTTGAGCGGCTTTTTTGGCGAGTGCCTCCGAAATAGACGGTGCTGTACGGATGTCGATATCGGCCACCCAGAGCGGCAATACCTCTTCCGATAGATGGAACCAACGATCCAACCCATCCCACTTCACCGAATTCGTCCCTGTACGTTCAAGTTGTTGTTGTAAAATTGATTTCATGTTCATCCCTCCTTCCCCTACTGTATCAAAGTTGGTTCGACTGCGTGCCAAAAAAGCATGGCGGTTTCTTGCCGACTTCGATATACTCAATCGAGATATGGAGAGGAGGTTATGGATGAACGTCAACATCGTCAGACAGAAACGAAGGAAAAAAGCTGCATTTTATGTCACACCTAACGGCATCGAGCTACGCATCCCAGCTCGTTTGTCAAAACGAGTCGTCGATTGGATTTTAGAAGAACACGCCACATGGATTCGTCATACATGGCACAATCTTCCGAAACAGACGTCTGTTCTCGATGAAGGGCTCGTCTTTCACGGGAAAAACTTTCCGACTCAAAAAGATGATGGGACGTCACTCCGATATGACGGTTCCTCTTTTTCCGTCCCGAGGGATTGGGACGAAACCACCCTTATAAAATCCTACGAAGCGTGGTTACGTGAACGAGCGCGTGAATATGTGATTGAACGTGCACCGATTTACGAAAGCTCCTTAGGCGTTAAAGCAAAAAAGATTCGCATCGGTCATCAAAAGACACGGTGGGGATCTTGTAGTTCAAACGGGACCATCTCGATCAACGTCCGCCTCATGCTCGCACCAAAAGAAGTGATGGACTACGTCATCGCTCACGAATGGGTGCATCTCGTCCACTTCGACCACTCTGCCTCATTTTGGGATACGTTACGAACCGTTTATCCAAAAACGGATGATGCGAAGGCGTGGTTGAAGCAAAACGGTCATACGTTACAACTCAAAAAAACCGACTGACCCGTCAAAGGGTCAATCGGTTCATAAGTTTGAAGTGAACGTGTCAGCCGTATCATGTAACTCGGCTGCGGCCTGCTCGAACGTATGGAAACGCTCCATCGTCTGTTCCATCGTCTTTGCACTCAACTGGATCTCTTGATTGGATGCGGTGACCCCTTCTACAATCTTACGTAGCTCGACGTTCATCCCTTCGGTGTTCGAGTTGACGTCGATGACCGCACGCTCGACCATACGGGAGAGGTTACGCACTTCCGTCGCCACGACATTGAACCCGAGTCCATGCTCACCAGCACGCGCCGCTTCAATGGCGGCATTTAAAGATAACAGATTCGTTTGTGCTGCGATCTCTTTGATGGACAAGGCGATTTTCGCGATGTCATCAGCTTGACGACGCAAGTTCTGAAGGGCGTGAAGGTTGTCTGCTGCATCTTTGGCAAGACGTTCAATCGTCTCATTCAAGATTTTCGTATCTTGCATGCCTGTTTTCGCCCGTTCATCGAGCACATCGGTCATCGATTTGAAACGATATGCATAATCCTCAATGACTTGCTGACGCTCTGTGATATCTGAGGCAATCTTGACGACACCGATTACGTCATCCCCTTCAAAGATTGGCATATACGTTGCCTCGAGCCAAATCGTCTCTCCTTTCGCGTTTTCGCGCTCCACTTTATCCGAGAAACTGAATCCGCTCCATAATTTCTCCCAAAATGCCGTGTACTCCGGGCTCTTCACAAAAGAGGAAGGACAGAACAAATGGTGTTGCATGCCAATCATCTCTTCACGTCTATATTTCATCGCTTTTGCGAACGTATCGTTCACATCGACGACCCGGCGTTGCCGATCAAATCGAATCATCGCCATATTCGTTTCGATGGAACGAAAAACATCATCTGAATGAATCATTTTTTGGTTCAATGTACTCATCAACTATAGCAACCTTTCTTTTTCGTAGGATATTCGTACTAAATCGTGAATCTCAGTGTAACGTATTGAGCTATTTGTCATCGTCTACTTTTTGTATAGAAGGTCAATATCTTGATTTTGAAGTATTTACCAAATGAAAAGACGCCAATAGGCGCCTTTACTCTTTTAAGTCTGGAAAGTAGCTGAAGAACGTCTCTGCACCCTTACTCGACAATTTGAACGTCTGCTCCCGCGTTGGATCGGTTAAGTACACATCCACTTTTTTCGAGCGTTTCTTAAAACTTAATTGAAACTCTTGCCCTTTCCATCCGTCGATGATTGTGAGGAGCGAATACGCTCCCACGTCCCCCGCACGCTTGACGGGTTCTGCCTCATCGATGGCGTCCATCAAATCAGACATATCGATCCCTGCAGCGCGCAACACGTTCGGATAATCGATCGTTGCCTTTCCGTCTAAAGGGGACTTATGGACGAATACGAACGGACCACTTGGTACGTTTATATTCGACTCGATATCTGCCCCGACGGATTCATCCGTCAAAAATTCGCCATCCGTGTAGGTGAGACGCACGTCTTTCGTCACACGTTTTCCGTTCTCCATAAAAGAGAACGTATAGAGCGGTGTCTCGACCCCGGGTTCGAGCGAGTCTGCCTGCAATACCCGCTCGACCTGTAACCCTTCAAATTGCTTTGGCTGAAAATAATCGGTTTCGGTCATCGTGACAATCGGGTCGTAGGAGAGTAACCCACCTTCTGACTCAGCAAAAAAATAAGCTTCTTTTGATTGCTCGTCGTAGCCGAGTGCGATCGTCACGACTCCCATTTGCGCGTTATACGGTTCGATGATCGAGAGCGGAAAGATGCCTTCATCTTCTCCGATGGTTAATGTGATGCTTCCATTCAAGGAAGGGGTCACTTGAATCATCGTTCCGTCAACTAGATGGACAGGGACTTCGAATATATCGGAATAATCGCTCCCCTTCACACGCTCTTCGTGTTCCCTCGTTCCAACCCCGATAGTCGGGACGGTTGGGATGGTGACGCCCTTTGACGCTTGAACAAACGAAGGGAGTTCTTCAATGAGTCCGACTCTCATCTTTGGCGAAAAACCATCCTGACAAATGACATAGTTCTGTTGTCCTTTTACATACGTGACTAACTTATAGGCATGTGCATCGTAGTCCGAAATCATGGCTTTTCGGTTCAATGCATACGAATGATAGACCGTGACGTCTTCATGGATTCGGGGAATCGGATCATCGGTGCACGCACGGAGTAAATCATTCGCCCACGTCTCCGGCCCGGTCTCAAAGCTATTTGAGTTCATGTCTCGTACATCCCATTGCGCTGGCATATGATCCAGTTTGACGACACTTATTTCTTCCCCACCACAACCCGATAAAATTCCGACTGCACATAACGTGAATAAGATACGCTTCCTCATGACTCTTTGTACTCCGGGAAAATATCCAAGAACACTTCCGCCCCTTTACTGGATAATTTAAATGTCTGATCGCGAAGCGGGTCCGTCAGATAAATGTCGAGCTTTTTTGATCGCTGTTTAACACTGACTTCAAACGATTGGCCTTTCCATCCATCCGTTAACGTCAAGTATCGATAGTCTGCCGGCTCACCCTTACGGTTGACCGGTTCTGCCTCTTTCAATACTTCCATGACTTGTTCAGATTCTCCCGTCGGTATTTCGATAAAATCAGGATAAACGAGATCATTTCCGTCAAACGGCTTCCGGTGTGAGACGACCCTTGGACCGTCTTCCTGATCCGGCATCCACTCTTCAAGCATCGATTCCGGTTCTTCGCCTTCTTTCAGTAACGTTCCTCCAACAAAGCGAACCGTCATCGTTTCCGTCACGCGTTCCCCATCCCTCATATAATGGAATGTATATAAGGGAACCGCTTCTCCTTCTTTTAGCTGTCCAGGTTCGACGATGGTGTCGACACTTAGCCCCTCAAAGGCATGTTGTTCCATTGACGCCGGGTCTTCGAGTTCTGCCAACTGTAACGGTTGAACAACAAAACGTTCATTAAAAAATGAGAAAAGGATATACGGTTGAGATGTATTTCGATCGAGTCCGATCGCAAACTGTTGACGCGGCCTCTCGATTCCGGTCGGTTCAAAACTAGTGAGTGGGTGTCTCGTCGTTTTACCACCCAGTTCTAGTTCAAGTTCTCCGAATAAAGCCGGTTCAATTTCAAGTAACGTATCTCGGAACGGCATCATGTCAACCTCATCGATGTTCAGTTCGTCCGGATCCATTAGCTGATCTTTTGAAGATGACGATGTCTGATGAAGGCTAGGGAATCGCGAAACGCTGATTCCTTCGGTCGTGTCCACGAAGTCTGGGAAAGCATCAATCGTCTCCGCCATCAATTGGTTCGTATAATCCTCACGACAGACAACATATCGTTCATCCCCTTCTAAATAAGTGACGACTTTCATGGAGTACGGATCGATGGATGAAACGACGCCGTTTCGTCCTGCAAACACAGACTGATAAACCGTGACATCTCCTTTAAGCTCAGTCGTTCGGTCACCCTCACACGCCTTGAGTACTTCTTTCTTCTCGTCGATTTGAACGATTTCTCCTTCTTTCGTATAACTCTCGATGTTCCATTGATCCTCTATGTAATCCAGTTGAATGACTTCTCTATCAGATGCTCCACATGCGCTTAACAAAGACGCGCCAAGTAAGATCGTCATACCACGTTTGAACATAACACACCTCCACTTTTTCTTCTGTTCCAATTTTACCATTATCTAACTGTCCGATACGAAAAAAATCCACCCATGTTTCATGAGCGGATGCCACATCGATTATTTACTTTGGTCAATCGCACGCTGCAGTCTAGATTCGACGTCAGCTGCGACAGCTTGTAGCGATTCATCATCGATCAGTCGAATCAATGCTGTCGGTTTCGGCATACCGATGTGGGTGTGGTCGTCTTTTTCGAACACCGCTATTTTACAGGGGAGAAAGTAGCCTCCCTCCAATTGCTGCGACAGCACTTCTTTCGCCGCCTTCGGATTGCATACTTCTAAAATGCGATACTTCCCTTCAATGGCCTGCCCTTTTTTCTCTAACGTGTCGCTCAAATCAAAGTCCCATAATACACCGAACGATTCTTCTTTCAGCGCTTCTCCAAGACGGTCGATGACGTCCTCAACGGTACGGTCAGACTGTACAGTATAATCAAACATCTTCATTCCTCCTTATGTGATTCCTCTTGAAATCTGTACCCGAACGAAGTCGCTTTCAATCAAAAAGAAACTGTATGTGATTTGAAACATAATCACGAAACGTAACGTATAAAAAGAGATAATAGTTAGAACCAAACTGATGTAAAGGAGAAGTGGTTGTCGTGACGGTCACGGTATTCACGCATACGAGCTGCAGTTCTTCCAGAAAAACGATTGATTGGTTGCGGGAACAAAAGATTCCCTTCATCGAAAAGAAATTGACAGACCAAGGCTTATCCTTTGGTGAATTTAAAGAAATGCTAAGTCTGACTGAGAATGGGACGACCGACTTGCTGTCGGTACAGAAGAGCGTCTATAAGCAAGCGGCTGAGAAACTCGACGAGATGTCGATCCGCGAACTATACAGTTTTGTCGCATCAAACCCTCAAATCCTGAAAAGTCCGATCGTCTTCGACCATCATCGCATCCAAGTCGGCTTCAGTGAGAAAGAGATTCGGACGTTCATTCCTCGGCATGACCGCATCGCTGAACTAAAACGGTTGCTCCACAACGCATAAATCGTGTCGCCAAGGCGACACGATTCTTTTTTAGGCTCGTTTTAATTTAGCTGCCAATCGGTTTCCGAATGACTGAATCGATTGAACAAGTAGGATAAGGACAAAAATCGTCACATACATGACTTCCGGTTCGAAACGAAGGTGTCCGTATTGATACGCGATATCTCCAAGCCCACCGGCTCCAACGAGACCTGCCATGGCAGTTGCACCAATCAACCCGATCGTTGCAATCGTCAATCCGAGAACGATGGAAGAACGTGCCTCACGGATGAGGACGTACCAGATGATCTTTCTCGTCGAGATGCCCATCGCCTCATACGCCTCGATGACCCCGCGATCGACTTCAAGAAGAGCAGACTCCATGAGCCGTGCGATGTATGGGGCGGTGAAGACGATGAGTGGTAGAAGCACACCTTGGACCCCAATCGTTGTACCCATGATGAAACGTGTGAACGGTAAGATGAAAAACAAGAGAATGATGAACGGAATCGAACGGATGACGTTGATGACGCTCGATAATCCACCGTACACGAACCGGTTCGCGAGACGCCCGTTCGGTCTCGTCAGTACGAGCAACGTCCCGAGCGGAAGTCCAATCAAGGTCGAGATGAGGAGCGCGATACTCGTCATCGTCAACGTTTGAATCGTTCCCGTCCAAATGAGGTCACCCCAGTCTGTCCAGAACTGTTGCATGGTTCGACACCTCCCTTACGTGTACACCGCTCGTCTTCAAATAACGGACAGCAAGTTCTGTTTGATCGTGATCCCCGTCAAGGTGAACGAGCAGATTTCCGACAAGACCCGCTTTCAATTTCTTGATCCCGCCCCCGATGATGTTCGGTAAGATCCCGAATCGTTTCGTCAACTGGGCGAGCACCGCTTGTTCCGTTTGACTACCGATGAATGATAAATGAACGAGCGTGCCTCGCGTCTGTAATTCCGACACTACTTCTTTCGGAACATCGAGATTCGTCTTCAAGAACCGCTGCGTCGTTTCGTGTCTCGGGTTTGAGAAGACATCCAACACGTTGCCTTGTTCAATAATTTTGCCGTGATCGATGACGGCGACTCGGTCACAGATTCGTTCAATCACTTCCATCTCATGCGTGATCAAGAAGATGGTCAATCCGAGTTCTCGGTTAATCTCGAGCAACAACTCTAAGATTGACTCGGTCGTCTCAGGGTCGAGGGCACTCGTCGACTCGTCGCTGAGCAGGATGTCCGGTTCATGTGCGAGCGCTCGTGCAATGGCGACGCGCTGCTTTTGTCCGCCTGACAATTGTTCAGGATAATGGTTCCGATGTTCAGATAAACCGACGATGTCGAGATAGCGGTCGACCCGTTCACGGATGACTTGCCTTCCGAGCCCTTCGAGGCGGAGCGGGATGGCCACGTTTTCTTCGACGGTCGCCGTCTTTAATAAGTTGTAATGTTGAAAGATCATACCAATTCGCTGACGTAGCGAAGAAAGTTCTTTTTTCTTTAATTGTGTGATATCTTGTCCCTCAATCTCAACGACACCTGCTGTCGGGCGCTCTAATAGATTGATCATACGGATGAGTGTACTCTTCCCGGCACCGCTTCGCCCGATGATGCCGAAGATCTCTCCTTTTTCGATTGTGAGGGAGACGTCATCGAGCGCGGTGATCGTATCTCCATTGACGTGAAATTGCTTGGTGATTTGTTTCAGTTCAATCATCAAATACCTCCTCAGAACGCTGGTACGACAGATCCATTGAATTCCTCTTCGATGAAGGCACGTACTTCATCCGAATGGTAGTAAGACTTCAATGTCTCAACGACCTCATCTTCTTTATTGACCGAGCGGACAACCACATAGTTCGGGTACGGATTATCGACCGTGTCTTCATGGAACAGGGCATCTTCGTTGATGGAGAGACCTGCTCCCATCGCAAAGTTCGTATTGATGGCTGCAAGGGCTACTTCCTGTAGCTGTGTGGGAAGCTGCGACGCTTCAAGCTCGATGAATTCTAAATTGAGCGGGTTTTCTGCGATATCTCGTTTTGTTGCTTTATCCGTCAAGCCGTCCTTCAATGTGATGAGGCCAGCAGTTTCATACAGACGCAATGCTCGCAGTTCGTTCGCCGGGTCATTCGGTACGGCCACTTTATCCCCTTCTTTTAAATCCTTGATATCTGTCAACTTCTCAGAATATAGCCCCATCGGGAATGCGACCGTTTTGAATACGTCGTCGATCTTATAGCCTTTATCCGATTTTTGGAGCTCTAAGAACGAGAGCGTCTGATAACTGTTCACATCAAGGCTTCCCTCGTCTAGTGCCGTGTTCGGAGTGTTGTAATCGTTGAATACTTTGATATCGATCTCAAGTCCATCCTCTTTCGCGAGTTCCTGTACTTTCTCTGCAATCTGCTCGTGTGGGCCACCGGTCACGCCGATCGTCAGTTCTTCCGTGCTGAGCGTCTCGCTCGCCTCGGATTGCCCACACGCGGAAAGTGCGATTGCTGCAAGGAATGACGTACCTGCCAAAAGTGTTTTTTGTTTGATGTTCATGAATAGTTCCTCCTCCAAATGAAAAGCCCGCTACTCACGAAGAGCGGCGGGCACGACAAGTGAAAGTCGGACACGCTCATCTCCCAGACGTCTCGTCTGTTGGAATTAGCACCATGATCATACTGATCTGGTTGCCGGGTTTCATCGGGCCAGTCCCTCCACCACTCTTGATAAGCAATCGGTTCTATTATTTTGTTATTATATTACTGATAAAAGAATTATTTGTAAACCATTTCTTGAAGATTGATGAGAATTTCTTTTAACTGCTCTGAATCTTCAAGATTCCGAATCCCTTGAATCGTGATTTCTTCAACAATCGAAGTGACCAATTCATCGACTTGATCAGGATGAATCCCAAGTTGTGTTAGCGAAGTCGGCGCATCGATGGATTGAAGCCAGTCCTTGAGCAGGAAGGTGTCATCGGATCTAATCAATCGTTCTTGAACAATCAACCCGAAACCTACCTTGTCTCCGTGTAGCCAATGGTGGGTCGAACCAAAGCGACTGAGTGCATTATGAACAGCGTGCGCGACAGCAACACGCGTGCCGGCATCCCCGAATCCACCAACCGCACCACCGATTGCGAGGACATGGTCGACGAGATATCGGATGTCCGTGCCGTAGCGACGGAAATCCTGTTCGCAGATTGACAGGTCCATCAACTTGCCACACTGTGCCGCGAGCGATAGCCCTGACTGAATGCCTGCATCCCTTGATTTCGTCCCGCTAATATATCGGGCCTCGAACCACTTTGCGACCGTATCGATCACGCCAGCCTTGAAATAGTCGTAAGGTGAATCACGTAACAGTCGTTCATCCGCGATGACACGCTCGATGACGACCGGAAATGTGTCGTAACGGATATATGACCCTTCCTCAGTGTAGATGACGCTAAGCGGTGTGAAAGCGGCACAGTTTGACACGAGTGTCGGGACGACAATGAGCGGTACGCTCTGAGAAGCCGCGACTCGTTTTGCTGTATCAATCAATTTGCCGCCACCAACGGCAATCCATACGTCGGGTCGATAGGCATTCAAACGATTTACTTCTTCGTCTGAACATTCCCCGTTGAATCGCACGCTCGGAAGATTTGCTAGACGAGGAGATACGCGAACCGCTTCACCGTATCCGTTCGATCCTCTCAAAACGAGTGCCTCTCGATTCCCGATCACCGTATGAAGGTCCTCGAGCGCATCATTTGAATGGTCATATTCGAGCACGGCCTGACGTATCACAAGTGTACCTCCTCATAGGCTGCAAACAGTCTCTCAATCCGTTCTACCGCTTCATCGATCTTCTGTTCAGACGATACGAGACCGAAACGGATATGGTGCTCTCCCTCTGTTCCGAAGAAGTAGCCTGGTGTGACGGCGACTCCCGCCTCGTGGAGTAACTTTGTCGAGAACGATTTTGCATCCCCCTCAGGTACTTTCGCCCATACAAAGAACGAACCCTTCGGTGCCTCAATCTCCCACCCCGCCCGGCGTAACCCATTAATCAATCGGTTTCGTCTTGTTTCGTAAAGTGAGGCTAGGTCATCACGTAAGTCACGCGGGGATTCTAACGCCACGATTGCTGCCTCTTGAATGGCTGAGAAGACAGACACGTGGACGTGATCTTGATACGTGTTGATGGCTTCGATGATATCGGAGTTCCCAACAGCAAAGGCGACCCGCCATCCTGACATATTGAACGCCTTCGACATCGTGTATACTTCAATCCCAATTTCTTTCGCACCATCTGCCTGAAGAAAGCTCGGGGGAACATAACCGTCGAACCCGATGCTTCCATAAGCGAAATCGTGGACGACCATCACATCATGCTTCTTCGCAAACGCGACGGTCTCTTCAAAGAATGCCGGCGTCGCGACAGCCCCAGTCGGATTGCTCGGGTAGTTCAAATACATGAGCTTTGCGTGTGCCGGATCGAGTGTTGAATAGTCCGGAAGAAAGCCATGTTCCTCTTTTAACGTCAAGTCGATGATTTCCGCACCAGCCAGACGCGCCCCCGAGATGTAATCCGGGTAACCCGGGTTCGGGAGCAAAATCCCGTCACCCGGTTCGAGAAGGCATTGTGGGAGTGTGATCAAGCCTGATTTGCTACCAATCAAGATCGCGACTTCTCGTTCCGGGTCGAGTTCGACACCATATTCACGAGAGTAAAATGATGCGACCGCTTCTTTCAAGCGGGTCTGTCCACGAAATGGACCGTATTGGTGTGTCGCCGGGTCCGTGATGGCACGTTCGAGCGCCTCACAGATTGGAGCGGGAGTCGGTAAGTCGGGCGTCCCTTGCCCGAGCCGGATAACGGTCTTTCCACTAGCCTCTACCGCCGCGACCTCTTCTGCTAATCCGACGAAGTGTTGGGTTGGTAAAGATTTTAATAATTGTGAACGTCTGTCTGCCATGATTCTTCCTCCTGATACGAAAAAACACCCCTTTCTGAGGAAAGGGGTGCTCAATACAGACGTATGTAGTCAACCACCTTCCCATCTCTCAAGGTCACCTTGCTGGAATTAGCACAGTATTTTGCAATCTGTTGCTGAAGCTTCATCGGGCCAGTCCCTCCGCTTCTCTTGATAGAAAGTGTTATTCGCTATGTAATTTTAGTATGTCCCTAAGTTAACCAGACATTTCCAACGGTGTCAAACATTTTTTTCAAGGTGAACATCTATTGAATCCTTTTCAAAAAACATTCATAGTAAAAGGGTAGAAAAATTATATTTGTATGAGGGGATAGAGCATTGGAGCTTAATCGTCAACTTATTTGGAAACTCAGTGTGATCGGTCTGATTTTACTCGTCTTATGGCGGGTCATCAGTGAACCGGATACCATCTCACGTGTTTTGCAGTACACGTTTCAGTTACTGACCCCAATCATCATGGGGATTGCCATCGCTTTGTTACTCAACACCGTACTCTCTTATATTGAAGAACGGTTCCATTTGAAGCGATATCAAGGTCTGCTCATCGTCTACATCACGTTTATCGGGATTTTAGCGATCTCGGTCGTCACGTTGTTTCCGCGGATCTACTCGAGTCTTTCATCACTCATCGAGGAGTTACCCGCCTATATCCGTCAAATCGATGCGTTCTTAGGTGATGTAAACAATTACTTGAAAGACTATAACGCGACGATCGCCCAAGCGCTTGATTTTGCACGCTTCGAGGATCGTTATTCCGGATGGGTCGAGACGGCCGTCCTCTCGTCTGTCGGTTATGTCTCTAGTTTTACAATGACATTGATCAACTTCTTGATCGGGATTGTCATCTCGATTTATCTCTTGAAAGACAAGGAAGTCTTCGCTCGTATGTTCAAGCGTCTTCTCTATGCGCTTTTACCCGTCGGTACTGCGAAGACGACAATTGATATCTTTCAGGAGATGGATTACATTTTTAAACGATACATCATCGGTAAATCACTCGATTGTCTGATCATCGGTGTTCTCGCTGTCATCGGACTCTTAATCATCGGTGCTCCATATGCATTACTGCTTGGTGTCATCGTCGGCGTCCTCAACTTCATCCCGTATGTCGGTCCACTACTTGGGATGATTCCTGCGTTTATCATCACTTACTTCTATGACCCGTTCACCGCCGTATTGGTGCTCTTGTTCATCTTCTTGTTGCAACAATTCGATGGATTGTGGCTCGGACCGAAGATTTTGGGTGACAGCGTCGGAATTACGCCGTTTTGGGTCATCACGTCCATCATTATCGGGGGCAGCCTGTTCGGTCTCGTCGGCATGTTTGTGAGTGTTCCGATCACGGCGATGATTCAAGTCGTCTTGTCTAGACTGATTGATTATCGTTTAAACCGAAAAAATTTAAATGAATTAATCTAAATCCTCCCAATAATTTGTTGACACATTGATGAAATGTGTCATACAGTTTAAGAGAAGAACAACAATTAACAGAAAGGAGAGGTTCTCATGTCAGTAGTATCTTCGAAACCATTCATTCAAGTTCATACTGATTGGCAGGCACCTCTTCGATTGAAACAGATCTAAGACGCCTGCCTAACTAGGCATGCATAAACAACATGGGACGTCGTATGCCTTCATGCATATGACGTCCCTTTTGTGTCTAAAATTAAATAAAGCAGGTGACCTGTATGTTTCAATCACTCAAGCAACTCGACCGCAACATTTGGATACGTTTCTTAGGAGAGACAATCACGGGAATCATGATGTTCATGATTGCCCCATTCTTAGTCCTTTATTATAGTGACCAGTTAGACAGCTATCTTCAAGTCGGAATCATCATGGCGACGGGACCAATCATGGCGCTCCTCGGCTCGATGATTGGGGGAAGGTTTGCTGATATATACGGACGAAAACCAATCATGATGATTGCTATCGTTGGTGACGCGCTCGCCCTCATCGGTTTTGCGTTCGCCGATTCGTTTTGGCCATTGCTCTTACTCAATGCCATGCTCGGCTTGACTAATTCATTGTTCCACCCTGCAGCCAGTGCAATGGTCGCTGACGTCACGGAACCCGAGCATATGAACGAAGCATTCGGACTCTTACGAATGGGGCATAACATTGGAGCCGCATTCGGACCGCTTCTCGGGAGTGCGGTGCTGTTCATCGATCGGGAGCTGATTTTCTTTGCGGCTGCTTTCATCTTTGGTTTGTATGCCCTCGTGCTTGGGGCATTTATTCACGAATCATTGCCGGATTTAAAGGAAGACGAGACTCCGAGCAATCGGGAAGTGTTGCGCGTTTTCTATAACGACCGCGTGTTTCTTATCTTTATCTTTGCGGGTATATTCATATCAATGGGATTCTCGGTCGTCGAAAGTATGTTGCCGCTCTTTTTGAAGGAGTCGCTCCCGACGTATACGGATCAACAAAACCCATTCCCTTACCTGTTGGCACTTAACGGGATCCTCGTCGTTCTTTTCCAGTTCCCGATTGCATCAAAGCTCGGGAATAAGCCTTTTGGGAAAGTCATGTTTGCTGGAGCTACCGTATTCGGGATTGGGATGATCTTGATTGCGATCGTCCCGAGAGCATTGTACGCTCTCGACGTTCCTTATCTCCCACTCGTCGGAATCTTACTCGCTGTCTACGCGTTTTACACGTTTGGCGAGATGATCATGTCTCCTGTCCAACAGACATTCATCGCCTTGATTGCGCCAGAGAACATGCGCGGTGCCTACAATGGTGCTGCGAGTGTCCAATGGCTGATCGGCGGTGTCACAGCTCCGATTATCGCGAGTGTCTTCTTCGATCATCGTGCCGGACATATCGCACTGATCTTGATTGGTGGCGCGAGTTGTCTGTCAGGCATCATTTACTGGCAACTCGGACGTCATGTTCAAGCGACAGAAGCAAAGCAAAAATCCGCATAATCACTCATTGACCACACTGTCTGTTTTTTAGAAAGTGTGGTCTTTTCATTCTTTTCATCTTTATTAAAATTTGAAATTATCATTCAATTCACTTTACAATCATAATAATCCTTTTTATGATAAAACGGTTAAGGAGGGATCTTTCATGGAAAGGATCGATAAACAGACAATCGTGGACAGTGTTCCACAAAAAGGCTTCTTCGGACAACCGAAAGGGTTGTTCACCCTATTCTTCACGGAGTTTTGGGAACGTTTCTCGTACTATGGCATGCGGGCTATCCTCGTATTCTATATGTACTATGAGGTTTCTGAAGGTGGACTCGGGCTCGACCGTAATGTCGCGCTGTCCATCATGTCCGTCTATGGTGCGCTCGTTTATATGTCAGGGGTCATTGGGGGATGGCTTGCGGACAGAGTATTCGGGACGTCACGTGCGGTCTTCTACGGTGGTGTGTTCATCATGCTCGGACACATCGTCCTCTCGATTCCAGGTAGCGTCGTCTTCTTATTCATCTCAATGGCGTTGATTGTTATTGGTACAGGTCTATTGAAACCGAACGTATCAAGCATTGTCGGAGATATGTATAGTGAAACGGATCGCCGTCGCGACGCTGGATTCAGTATCTTTTACATGGGTATCAACTTAGGCGCATTCATTTCGCCTCTTATCGTTGGACAAGTACAAAAAGATTACGGGTTCCATTGGGGCTTCGCCCTTGCAGCAATCGGGATGTTCGTTGGACTTGTTGTCTTCGTGTTGACACGTAAGACGAACCTCGGGCTTGCTGGTTCGTATGTACCGAACCCGTTGTCTCCAGACGAGAAAAAGAAAACGATTCGAATCGTCAGTCTCGTCACAATCGGGATTGCCATTTTGCTCGCGATCTTAATCCCACTCGGTTGGTTCACAATCAACACGTTCATCTCACTCGTCGGAGTGTTCGGGATTGCGATTCCAACGATTTACTTCATCATCATGTATCGTAGTCCGAAAACGACAGAGGTCGAGCGTTCGCGCATCATCGCCTACATCCCGCTCTTCATCGCCTCAGTCATGTTCTGGGCAATTCAAGAACAAGGGGCAACAATCCTTGCGAGTTATGCCGATACACGGACTGACCTTGAATTCTTCGGATTCACATTGTCACCGGCATGGTTCCAGTCGTTGAACCCGCTCTTCATCATTCTGCTCGCACCGGTCTTTGCTTGGCTGTGGGTTCGCCTTGGTGACCGAGAGCCGAGTATCCCGACGAAATTCGCTTTCGGCATCTTGTTTGCAGGGATTAGCTTCTTGGTCATCCTACTCCCTGCTTACTTCAGCGGTCCGGATGCCCTCGTCAACCCGCTCTGGCTCGTCTTGAGTTACTTTATCGTCGTGTTGGGCGAGTTGAGCTTGTCGCCGGTCGGTTTGTCGGCTACGACTAAACTTGCACCCGCTGCGTTCTCTGCTCAAACGATGTCACTTTGGTTCTTATCGAACGCTGCCGCGCAAGGGATCAATGCCCAGCTCGTCAAGTTCTACTCACCAGAGAATGAGATGCTCTATTTCGGAGTCATCGGCGGTGTCGCCATTATCTTAAGTTTGATTCTGTTCGCACTCGCACCAAAAATCAAAGTATATATGCGCGGAATCCACTAATCATCAAAAACGCCAGCCGATCGAATCGGCTGGCGTCATTTTTTATTTGCGTACTTGAATGAGTGACAAGTAGCGGTCAATCATATTGTGGTTAAAGTAATCATGGAAGTTGTCTTGTTTCAGCGATTGAATCGATTCATGGAATGTCGCAGGAAGTGATGCGATTCCCTGGCTTTCGATTTGTTTCGCTGAATACTCGAACAAGTCGTCTTCATTCGGCTTAGACGGTTCAAGCTTCTGCTCGATTCCTTCTAAACCAGCGTAGATGAGGGCAGCAAGTGCCAAGTATGGGTTTGCACTCGGGTCAGGATTTCGGACCTCTACTCGAGTCGCACTTCCACGAGAAGCCGGGATTCGAATCATCGAACTACGGTTCGATGGACTCCAGCAAATATTGACCGGTGCCTCGAATCCAGGAACGAGACGCTCATATGACTCAGGGAGCGGGTTTGTGAAGATGGCCGTCGCACGGGCATGCTTTAAGATCCCTTCGATGAAATGACGAGCTGTTTGAGAGAGTCCATAATCGGCGTCAGCCTCATCAAACGCATTGTTTGTCGCCTTGCCCGCATCGTCGTTCTTCCATACCGAGATGTTCAAATGCATCCCAGAACCATTCACGTCACGCAAAGGCTTCGGTAAGAACGAGACAGATGCCCCTTTTTCTTTCGCCGCGATTTTGACGATTTCTTTGAAGAACTGAATGTTATCAGCCGTATGGAGCGCATCGTCATATTTGATTCCGATTTCATGTTGTGCCGGAGCGACCTCATGGTGGACCGCCTCGATGTTGAATCCGACATTGCTCAAGCGGTTTGCGATATGCTGACGTACTTCGTAACCTTTGTCTTCTGAACGAGTCGAGAAGTAACCGGCCTCATCATAAAACTCTCCATTTTCATCAAAGATGAAGAATTCAGGCTCTGCGCCGACGAATACCGAGTAGCCATCGCGTGCAGCTCGCTCGAGTGCATCCTTCAACACATTACGTGGGTCGTATTCATATCGCTCACCCTCTGGTGTACAAACATCACAGAAGAACGCCAAAATACTCTCATCACCATCTTGCTCATAACGTGGACGATCTAAATCCGGTCTCAAGAATAAGTCGGAGTTTTTGATGGAAGAGAATCCGTTGATTGAAGAGCCATCAAACATTGTTTTTCCTTCAAAAACCTCTGGCAACAATTTTGCCGAAAGGGTCAAGAGTTTCAAATCACCGAGAACATCTGAAAAGTAGAGATGGATTTGGGTAATATTTTTCTCTTGTACCGTTTTCTCAATTTCTTGTTGCTTCTTTGCTACGTCATCCTTGTCTGTTCCGAATAGATTTGCCATGATTCTTAAAAACCTCACTTCAATGGATTTGACAGGCAAGCTGTCGTTACGCACCTTTCGTACGCTTCTCTATAGTTCATAACCGACTTCGTTTTTTTCTAAACATGAAATTTTGAAAGACGTAAAGTAGCTACATGACGGAAGACTTGATATGATGGATGCAGAATGTCACAGAGAGGGAGAACGCGATTGTATATTTTTATGACTGGTGGAACTGGATTTTTAGGAGGTCGACTCGCCAAAGAGTTGATTGAACGGGGGCATCGGATTTGCATGCTCGCCCGAACACCGGAAAAAGTAAATGCTCAGTTCACGGTGGAAGAAAGAAAATCAATCGATGTGTTGCCTGGCGATTTGACGGCACACGCACTCGGTGCTGATGAACAATTTATCGATTCACATAAAGGAAAAATCGATTTATTCCTACACATGGCAGCACTCGTCAAATTTGATGAAGAGTTACGCGATGAATTGTTTGAAACAAATGTAACGGGGACAAAAGAAGCTCTTCGATTGGCCAAGTTGATTGACGTTCCTCGGTTTTTCCATGTAAGTACCGCCTATACACTCGGGGCAAAAGAAGTCGGCGGCGAGACATTATATGATGTATCCCAATCCTTTTTAAATCCATACGAAGAGAGTAAGGCACATGCCGAACAGGCTGTCTGGCAATCACGGGATGAACTCGACGTATCCATCTTCCGTCCAGCCATCATCGTTGGTGACTCTAAGACCGGAGAAGCGGATTCAAAGTTCACGATGTATGGCTATATGCGTGCACTCGAGCTGTTCAAACGAAAATTGGAGCGCCGCGGTCATGACTTTGAATCAATCCGTTTAATCGGATCGGCGACGGGTACCTCAAATCTTGTACCGGTCGATTATGTCGCGGATGTACTTCTGGCCGCTATCGAGCATGCGAAAGCGGGCACGATTTACAATGTCACAAATGACACGCCACCACGCAATGAGATGATGCTCGACTATATGAAAGAGTCGCTCTCTTTCCCGCATTTGACGATCACGGAGACGCCGTCGTCTACACTCAGCTCTGTCGAACAGTCATTTAACGACATGGTGAAAGTATTCAATCCATATTTGAATCGAAACATTACCTTCCATGACGAAAACACAAAACAATTGTTGAAAGATGCGGGATTCTCTCCACTGCGCCTCGACAAGCAGTCGTTGCGACGTATCGTGAATGCCTATTATCAAACAAAATAATAAAAAAATGGACCGGGCATCCGGTCCATTTTCATTTATCACAGACTAATACGATTTTTCCATCTTTGATTTCACGCTCGAGTGAATCGACCATCTCTTTCGTGAGACCGAGGCTTTCCATCTGTTCCATTCGATCTTCTGAGTTGCTCGTAAATTTCGAGAGCAACGACTCAAACATCCCTTTCTCCGGGATGCGGTACGGTTGGATACCGGCTTCCGCTGCCAGTCGAATCGTCAATTCTTCGTCTTTGGCAAACAAATAGATGTGTTCATTCACACACCCTCCTGAGATCATCTCGTTCACTTCATGGTCTACCGTTGTCATATCATTTACTACCCTTGTCTCTAACATGCCCCATCCTCCTAAACGTTCACAGTCATGGTTTTCACTGTTTTTGTTATTCCCGAAAAATGAGGCAGTAAACCTGAATCGTCCTCGTTTATTCGTGAAACGTCCATTCCTCCACATCGAAGTGTTGAACGATGCCTTCGATGCGACTATGCTCGCCTTCGATTGTACGCTGCCCAACCCCACGTGCGGTCACAACGTATTGCTCCCCATCTTCTCGAATACGAGAGATGCGGTAATCGGCTTGTTGCAATAATCCTGCGATGATTTCCAGTTTTTCTCTTTCGGTTGACCGAAACGTATGCATCATACTCATTCCTCCTCTGTACATATGCTACCATATCGTTTCGTGATGGAGATGATATACTAAAGACAGCGAAAAGGAGTGAGTGACGTGCCTAAACAAGATCTAAATACAATCATGCTTGAATATTTGAATGAAAAAGAAGATTATGAAGCGTTTGCCACAAAACTGAAAGCGCTCCTCAGTGAATTGTTGACGGAAGCCGGAATCCAGTTTCATTCGATTGTCGCCCGAGCGAAAGAGGCGGACAGTCTCTATGCCAAACTGTCCCGTAAACCATACCAATACCGTTCGTTACGTGACGTCCAGGACCTTGCTGGGATTCGGATTGTTACTTACTTCCATGATGATGTACGGACTGTCGCCCAAATATTGGAGGACGAATTCACCATCGACCGCGAACAGTCGATTGATAAATCTACACTCCTTGATTCCAATGAATTCGGTTATTTATCGGTCCACTATGTTGTGGAGCTGAGTGAAAAACGACTTGCTCTCGGGGAGTACCGACGCTTTGCCGAAAAAGAAGCAGAAATTCAGGTCCGCTCGATTCTACAACATGCTTGGGCTGAAATTGAGCATGACCTCGGTTATAAAAACCCGAATGCTGTTCCGCCTGAAATCAAACGTAGTTTTAGCCGTGTTGCCGGGCTTCTCGAGATTGCTGATTCTGAGTTTGTGAACATCCGTAAACAACTACGGACATTCGAACAAGAAACAGTTGAACAAATCCTCGATTCTCCTGAGAAAGTAGCCATTACTCGGGACAATTTAAACTATTATATTGCAAACGACCAAACCGTTGAAAAATTGGATAATGCCATCTTCCAAAGCGAATGGTTGCTCGAGACCGATCTTTCAGCAATCGTCGAATTGACTCGAATGTTTCATTATGCAGACATTCGAACGTTCAAAGACTTGAACGACACGCTTTCAACTTATTATACGCAAGCCGTCCAATGTGCGACGCTACTCCCTTCATCTCTACTGCCGAGACAAGGGATGGGTGTCGTCTATGCCGTCCTGGCTAAACTATTGGCAGAAGGCGATGATCCGCAAATCGAATTCTTCTTTAGACGATTCTATCCAGACTTGAAACATTACGAAGATATCATTCAACAAATCCGTGCAAAAGAGGAGCCTTTATAACTTTACAGACAACATGTTTTTAATGTAGAATGTTTTTATGTTCTGAAGTATATATGAATAATATTATCACTAGGAGGTAGTTTCGAGGATGACAACACCTGTACCAACTGCTTCACGTCGTCAGCTCGTCGCTGATGCTGAACGTGGAATCCGGATGAACTATCGCGGAGTGAAAAAAAATCTCCGTTCGATGTTCTCACAATATTTGACTCGTAATGAATTCTTCATTCTACGTTCTCTTTGTCAACAGAGTCCTCAAATCGCCTCTGCTTTGTCGAATGAGTTTCAATTTTCAGCTTCGATGATTACAGCACTCGCTGATGAGTTGACGAAAAAAGGGTTAATCTCTCGCGAACGCAGCGAGCGGGATCGCCGTGTCGTCGAACTTCAAGCGACAGATGAAGGTCGTGAGTTGTTCGAAACGTTAGAAAGCATGAAGATCGAATATTTGATGGATGTATTCACTGATTTCTCTGATGAAGAACTCATTTTACTCTCAAAATTATTAGACCGCATGGACGCTTAATCCATGAACAGACCTCAGCCACATTGGTTGGGGTCTATTTTTATGAGACATGAAAAAGGAGATGCAACATGTAAGTTTGCATCTCCTGCTTTTATTTCGTTTCAATTAAATGTGCCGTGACGACGATCCGGTCACGATACCCTAGTTTCTCATCGTATGGCCCTGCACACGTGATCAGTTGAATCCGCTTTGCTTGAGTCGCCGCAAAGATTGATGCGAGCGGGACTTGATCAAGGCGATATTGTTTCACGCTGACGACTTCATACGTTGCGACTTGGTCATCCTGTTGGAGCGTCACCACTTCTCCGATTGGTAGCTGACCTAGGTTCGCAAAGATGGCTGGACCGTTCAAGTCATCGAGATGACCTGACAAGACGACGTTTCCTGTCGCGCCTGCTTTCGCCCCATATTGATACCAACCGACCTGGTTCACGTTAGAAGGCGTATCCATCCTTCCAGCCTCGTCCTTCCCGACCGCTTCAATCGATGTATCGACATCGATTGAAGGAATGACGAGTCGGGATGGGACGAAACTGTTCGAATGAAGCGATTGCCGATCGACTTGTTTAGAAGTCAACACGAGTGGTTCAGCGAATTCAGCCTTTGGCATGATGAACGATTTTTCTGGGGCTTCCGCTTGCGCGCTCCATACGAGAAATCCGATGGTTCCTAAGAATACAAGTTTAAGCGTCTTGCTTCTGACGACGAAAGACGTAGAATCCAGCCGCTGCCGCTCCAACTACTGCTGCTGCGAGCAACCAGTTCATTGAAGCTGTTTGAGCAAGACCACCTTGTCCTGTTTCAGGCGCCATTGCCATTTCTCCGCCATCAGCAGCAAGGAGTACTTCAAACGCTGGTTCTCCTTCAAGGAGACCGATTGCGAATGCAGTATAGTTCTTACCACCTTCGAGTGCCACACCATCAAGTGCTTTCACAACATCCGTCGCACCTGCTGGACGAACTTCAAGGTCATACGTACCAGCATCAAGTGTGCCATAATCACTCACAGCTTTGAACTCAAGGTTCGAGAAGAGTGGGTCTCCACCTTTAGGTGCGACATCCACTGCTGGTGCATCTGGTGCAAAGTGTGCGACACGAACTTTAGATTTTCCATCTTCAAAGTTCGCATCATCTTCCATTGCAGCGATTTCGATGTTTTCAAGTTGACCGATTGCAGCGGCTGTGTAGAATTTGCCTGCTTCAATTGAAAGGTCAGCTGCAACGACGACTGTTTCTGCGTCACCTGCTGGCTTGATTTCAACGTTGTAATCTCCTGCAGGAAGTGTCAAGTAATCAGTAAGGTCTTTAAACTCTGCTCCCTCGACCGCGACTTCCCCATCCACATACACGTCAACTGCCGGTGCATCAGGTGAAGCATGTAGCACACGGACCATTGCATTTTCATGTCCATCGGCGCTAACCGGTAGGATGAAAGCAAAGGCCAGTGCTAGTGTACCCAGTAAAGACATCAACTTCTTCATGTGAAATTTCCTCCTTTTGTCTACGGTAACCTACGATTTGCATACAACAAGTGTGATGCAGTGCTACATGGTGTGCTACATCTGATTGCTATGTAGCTCGGTGACATCTTAAACTTAAGACAATCCGACAGTGACGTAAAGGGGACACTATGTCCTGAATGTGCTCCGATATGTTAACGGATGAAAGCGCAACCTTTACATTATTGTAGATTCCCAATCTCGACAAAGTAAAACCCCTTAATCTGCGACTAAAGGGTTTTACTTGCCCATTCAACATCATTGACGAATATAGCGTCGACTTGTAACACTCGGCAGCGCTCGAGTTGAGCCTTCGTCTTGATTGTGTAGGGTCTGACAGCAATATCATGTTGTTTCAACCATCGCACTTCTTCGTCCGTGATGCGCTCGATATGCGGATGGACTGAATCGGCACCTACGGATTCGAGATATCCGAGAATGTCATACAGCGGTTGAGCAAGTAAGATTGCTGCCTCGATATCTGGACGCATCTTTTTCAATCGATGAATCGTCTCATGATTGAACGATGAGAAGAGGATACGAGATGGGGCTATGCCCGAAGTCTCGATTATGTCGAGTATTCGGGACTCAATTCCAGCATATCGAAGCACATCGGTTTTCACCTCAAGATTTAATCGGATCGATTCATCCCGAACCAGTTCGAGGAGTTCTTGTAGTGTCGGGATGACCTCTTGTTGAGAAGATCGAACTCCGGCGTTAAATCTTCTCAATTCGTCGAGTGTGTATGAAGACACCAACCCGCTCCCGTTCGTCGTACGTTCCAATGTCTCATCATGAATGAGAACGAGCTCACCATCTTTGGTCAAATGAACATCTGTTTCGATCCCATCTGCCCCCGTATCCAGCGCGAGTCTGAATGCCGACATCGTATTCTCCGGTTGTAGTGCCATCACACCACGGTGCGCGAACCGTTTCATTTGGACACAGTCTGATACTTGTCCGTCAAATAGCGAACGAGAGGTTGAACCGAGATTTCTTGACCCGTCACTTTTTGGATGAGTTCATTTGGTGTCAGACGTTTTCCATATTGATGGACGTTTTCTTGGAGCCATGTTTTGACTGGCTCAATCTCACCATCTTGAATTAGTGTCTCAAATTGAGGTAGGTCTGTTTTCAATGCCTCCGTCAACTGAGCTGCATAAATGAGGCCGAGCGCATAACTTGGGAAGTATCCGAACGAACCACCCGCCCAATGTACATCTTGAAGTACGCCTTTAGCGTTTGTTGGAACATCGAGTCCGAGATACTCTTTATACTTCTCATTCCACGCGGCCGGAAGCTCGTCTACGGATAACGTTCCTTGAATGAGTGCTTTCTCGAGTTCATAGCGAATGATGATGTGAAGGCTATACGTCAGTTCATCCGCTTCGATTCGGATAAGTGAAGGTTTTGCCTCGTTTACTCCACGATAGAACGTATCAAAATCGATGTCACCATATACCGGGTAGAGCTCTTGGAGTTTCGGATAGACGCGGCGCAAGAACGCCTCACTTCGACCGATAAAGTTTTCAAAGAAGAGCGACTGTGATTCATGGATTCCCATCGATGCGCCACCGCCTAGCCCGAGCTCGTCAAGCATGGGGTCGATTTGTTGTTCATACGTCGCGTGCCCTGCCTCGTGCATCGTTCCGAACAAGGCATTACGGAAATCAGCCTCATCATATTTCGTCGTGATTCGTACGTCGCGACGGTTGATCGTGATCTCAAACGGGTGCACCGTCGCGTCAAGACGACCACGGGACAAATCGTATGCAACGACATTCATCCAGTCATGACAAATCTTTTCTTGAATGTCTGACGGCATCGACCAATCTAGTGAAAGTAATTCTTTTGGAAGCTGTTGAATGAGCGGCACCAGCTCGTCTCGGAGAGAAGCGAACAGCTGATCTAACAATTCGACGGTCATCCCTGGCTCATAATCATAAAGTAGGGCATCGTATGGATGCTTCTCATAGCCGAAATATTCCGCAAATTTTTGTTGGAATCCGATAATCTTTTTTAAATATGGAGCAAACATGTCCCAATCGTTTTGATTCTTTGCTTTTTCCCAAGCCGTTTCCGCTTCAGATACGAGCGTCACGTACGCTTGATACTCATCATGAGGAATCTTTGCGTTTCGTTCATATTGCGTTTTTGCGATTTCAAGCGAACGCGATTCGACTTCAGACAGTCCACTTTCTTCAGACATGCGTCCTAATAAAGAAGCGAACGACTCACTCGTTTGTCGTTTGAACGCCTCGGTCGACAAATATCCGATTGTTTCCGCACGGAGCGGTGCCGACTGTTCCGGCATCTGAGTGCGCATATCCCAATATAAGAGAGAGATTGCTTCATCGAACGCACGCAATTGCTTAAAATGTTCACGCCATTCTTTTGTTAGTTCCATCTGTCATTCACCCCTATGTGTTGTTCTGTTCTCTTTCTACTTTATTATAGCTGTCAACCTTTGCCTATACTAGTTTACAAATCTTCTCGCATCTTGTAGGGAAGCGGTTTTGTCGCAGGACCTTCTAGGACGGCTCCTTTAGCATCAAAACGAGACCCATGACAGGGACAGTCCCATGTCCTTTCCGCATTGTTCCATTTCACGGTACAACCGAGATGGGTGCATGTCAGATTGACTATGTGACAATGGTTGTCTAAATCTCGATACACTCCTTTTGTCTGATGGTCCACTTGCACGATTCCGCCTTCATCTAGTTGAAGCTCCTCAACACCCCTGCGTTCGAGTACGCGTTCCACGGTCCCTTTTGCGAATTGTGTCGCCGTATCGAGATTGGTTTTAACAAATGAGCCGACATCAGTTGGTTTGATGGTTTTTCGTAGTGGAGACACCAGATCTGAAAAATGATTCGGATGACCGGTAAGCTGGTCTGCGAGTAAATTCCCTGCTGCAATCCCGTTTGTCATCCCCCATTTTAGAAATCCTGTAGCTAGTAAGATGTCTGGTTCCCGTTTGAACATTTGCCCGACATAGGGAAGCGAGTCCAAGGTGATGAGGTCTTGAGAGGACCAACGATGTGTCGCCCGATTCGTCCCAAAGTGATGTTGGGCATCGCGCTCAAGATGATCATAACGATTTCGTGTATCCGTGACCTGTCCCGCTGTATGTCCTTCTCCACCAATTAATAAATATGTTTTTCCATCATCCACATATGACCGATACGATCGACTGTTTTGGTCAACACTTAAATACATCCCTTTCAGCGGAGCTGTATCTGTTTCACAAGCGACGATATAGGAGCGCTCTACTGAAAATTTTGACACGTATAAACCTCGTAGGTCATTGAATGGATAATGAGTCGCAATCACGACCTGATTGGCCTGAACCCGTCTTCCTGTAGCAGTCGTGACAATCGGGCGTGGACCTTGACTCACGTCTAGAGCCCTCGTCTGTTCATAAATCCTTCCACCCAGCCGGACGAATCGATCTGCCAATTCACGTAAATACTTGACTGGGTGGAACTGTGCTTGCTTTCGAATGACTAGCGCTTGATTAATTGAGAAGGGAAGCGTGTTTCTGACTTCCTCCGTCGCCTCCCCTCCATCAAGTTTCAACCGACGATAAGCATCCAGTTCTCTGGACAGTTCTTCACTCGGTTCCGTTGAATATAAAAACGAGTCTTCTATCGAATAGTCACATTCAAATCCTTCATCGATTTGCTTTTGGAGATAGACGAGTGCCTCCGCGTTAAATTCGTAGTATAGTCGGGCAGTCGTTTCACCGAAATGTCGAATCAGCTTCTGATATATCGCTCCGTGTTGGACAGAACACTTCGCCGTCGTGTGTCCTGTCGTGCCGTGTCCAATCTCTAATGCTTCTAGGAGCGTTACTTGTTTTCCTCGCTTTTGAAGTTCATAGGCACAGACTAGCCCGGCGATTCCGGCTCCGATGACCACGACATCAGATGATTCCGAAGCGGTTAACGGTGGATAAAGTGTCCCTGTGTCATGTTGTCGCCAGATGGAGTTTGTGAACGGATAACGTTGCATGGCTTATTCCCCTCTCATTAATGGCATTCTTACCTCTATACCCGATACACCATCGTTTCATCATCAATCATTGACCTAGTTCTTTATTTTATCGGCGCAATAAATATGCGTTTTCTATTATCTTTATAGAGTAACGATAAAGGAGGGACTTGTTTTGACCCGTAGAAGGAGACACCGAAGAAGAACGTACATCATGCGAAGAATGGTTGCAGCGGTAGTGTTGCTTGGAATCGTCGCACTGATCCCGACATTGGTCGGATTTAAGCAGGATAAAGAAGCACCGACACCCACTGAAACTGCGGCGCCAAAAGTAGAACCGATGAAACAAGGTCCCGTATTCCCCGACATCGAGATGGGAACTTGGCACCCAAGTGAAACGATGTTACTCCATAACGAAGACATTCCAGTCGGCGCGATGACTTTCGTAAATGTGGACAAACAAGAGATCATGATTGACAAAAATGCTGACGACCGTGTCTTCCCAGCCAGCACGACAAAACTGATGACAGCTTTACTCGCCTACGAGAAAGCATCGGTGGCAAACGAACTCGACCAGCCGCTCATTTCAATCCAGACTTCTACACTCGACATCCCTTGGGACAGCCACATCGCGCATCTTGAGATTGGTGATACATTAACGGTACGCCAGGCGCTATACGCCACGCTTCTTGAATCAGGGAATGATGCCGCAAACAGCCTGGCAGAGTATACGAGCGGTTCGACCGAAGCATTCGTTCAATTGATGAATGAACGGGCAAAAGTTCTTGGATTGACAGGTACCCACTTTGTGAATGCTCACGGTTATTCTGATCCAAATCACTACACGACGGCGAACGATATGGCAAAAATCGCATACGCATTTAGTACATATCCTGAACTCGTTGAGATTGCTGGTACATATGAATTTAAAGCGGAATTCAATGACAAAGACGGAAATGGCAAACGACGCTGGTGGTATCACCTCGGCTCATCCGTCAATGAGAGAAGTATCCACTACTCAAAGTATGTGACCGCTACGAAAACGGGGTATACCGATGAGTCGGGCTATACGATGGTGTTTATCATGAAACATCAAAACGAGACGTATATCTTGGTCACGATGCAGGCAAAATCCGGGCAAACTTTCCCGACGATGCGTCTGGTCGAAGAGAAGGCTTTTCAATAATGTAAGAAAAGGGCATGTAAATCCATGCTCTTTTTTCGTTTTTTCAGAAAAAATGACGTCTAATGTGACATTAATGTTACAACGAGAAGTCCTCAACATTTCAAATATTCAGAATATTTAAACTTTTTAACGTCTAATTTCCGCTCTTATGCGTTGATACGACGGGCTTTAGAGCCATTTTTCTGAAAAGATGACAGTTTGCAATCATTTAAATCGTTCGGTAAGGTAAGACACAAGTTCGCCTTTTCAACTTTTGTTATTGACTGTGTGATGTGTTCACACAATCGCGAACGAGTTTGATGAAATAGATTTTCTTAACTTAATAGGAGGTAATTCAATGCTATGGCAAGAATGGGTATCAATCGCGCTTTATCTCGTGATGATGCTTCTTATCGGATACGTTGCGTATAAACGAACGACCGATTCATCAGATTATATGTTAGGTGGCCGTAAAATGGGGCCAGGAGTTACAGCCATGTCAGCCGGGGCTTCGGATATGAGTGGTTGGATGTTAATGGGACTACCGGGTGCAATGTATGCAACTGGACTATCAGCAATTTGGTTAGCCGTTGGATTGGTCATCGGAGCTTACTTGAACTACTTGTTAGTTGCTCCACGACTTCGCGTCTTCACAGAGATGGCGAACGATTCGATTACGATTCCAGACTTTTTAGAGAATCGGTTCCGAGATCACTCGAACTGGCTACGGATCCTATCTGCATCCGTCATCATCATCTTCTTCACGTTCTATACGTCAGCCGGACTCGTTTCTGGCGGGAAGTTGTTTGAAAGCTCATTCGGATTAAACTATCAGACAGGTGTCATCGTTACAATTAGTGTCGTGATCTTGTATACCCTCTTTGGTGGGTTCACGGCAGTTAGTTGGACAGACTTCGCACAAGGTGTCATCATGTTCTTGGCACTCGTGCTCGTTCCATTTGTTGCTTTGACGGATCTTGGTGGAGTAGACACTGCTGTCAACTCTGCAACGACAATCAATGCCGACTTGTTTGATCTCTTCAAAGGGACAACGACACTCGGGATTATCGGTCTCCTCGCCTGGGGACTTGGCTACTTCGGTCAGCCACACATCATTGTTCGCTTTATGGCCATCCGTGATGTGAAATCATTGAAAACAGCACGTCGTATCGGGATGAGCTGGATGACCGTATCGATCATCGGTGCAGTCATGACTGGTTTCGTTGGAATCGCGTATTTCCGCGGACAAGGAAACCCACTCGGTGACCCGGAAACAGTCTTCATTCGATTCTCTGAAGTCTTGTTCCACCCATTCATCACTGGATTCTTGTTAGCCGCAATTCTTGCTGCAGTCATGTCGACTGTATCATCACAATTGCTCGTTACGTCATCTGCTTTGACAGAAGACTTCTATCGTAAGTTCTTCAATAAAGAAGCAAGTGAAAAAACAATGGTACGTGCTGGACGTATCGGTGTCTTGCTCGTCGGATTTGTGGCGACTCTTATGTCACTCAACCCATCTAGTACAATCTTGACACTTGTTGGTTATGCTTGGGCCGGTTTCGGTTCTGCATTCGGACCAGCAATCCTGTTATCACTCTATTGGAGCAAGATGACACGCCAAGGTGCCCTCGCTGGTATTCTTGTAGGTGCCATCACGGTTATCCTTTGGATCGTGACTGGACTCTCAACTGTCCTTTACGAAATGGTTCCTGGTTTCTTCTTAAGTATGTTGGCAATCGTGCTTGTCAGTAACTTTACAAGCCAGAAAGAACAGAAACGCATCAACCGTGAATTCGGTGAGATGGAAGCTGAATTGGCAGCTGCGAAAAAAGAATAATTCAGACCAATTTAAAAACTCGGTTCCCTTCAAAGGGACCGAGTTTTTGTATTACATCGATGCTGCGATTAACCAGACACGAATCACAAACGGTACGAGCACTAATACGAGCATCGCATTACGCATCCATTTGCTTCGATTCCAATAGTACGCCATCAACACGAATGGATGAAGTGCGACCAGTTCATATGGGTTGAACCAGAACCATGTGATGATCAGGACAATCAGATAATAAAGAACCGACTTTTCCTTCGTTGATCGATATTCACGCCACATGTCATATGCACCTTTGAAGAACGCAATGAATGTCGCAATCCAAAACAAAATGACGATTATATTGTCGAATCCACTAAACAACTGAGTAACCACCTTTTAGGAAGCATTTTCTACATAAAAACCGCCCCAATAAATATGACGGTACGTAAACTCTTTTCCACTCTCTACAGTAATCACAATTTCATCTTCCGTCAATACAAGGACGTGAACAGGCACTTCTCCTTGGCGTAACATCGGGCTAAACAATTGAAATTGTTTATTAAGCCATTTCCGTTCTGAAAAATTCTGATAGTGATGTAGCGCAAGCATCGGATGGCTCAAATATGCCGCTCCAACGATTGCGATGGTGACAGGTGGAGCCCCAATTTCCATCAGGAATAAGAAGACGAGAACGAGTGACAAAACTGAATGGCCGAACTCAACCAATTCCATGAAAGAAGCACGACTGGCAATGACATATTGAATCACTCGAAACATCAAATACAGGATGATGCTGACAGTCAAAAATTCAGAAAATGGTGAATGTCGAAACGATACGTCTAAATAGAACAAGACAGGTAACAGGAGAACCCATTTCCACAGATGTAAGGCGAGGTAAAACAATGATTGATCGATGAAACGACGATTGTGTACGAGCCGTTGCATATCCATGTTTCCCACCTCCGCTTAGATGATGTGACCTTACGTTACCTTTCCCTATTCTTTTAAATGATAACTAGCATTTACACGTCTAACGAAGTTTTTTCTTTCCTCTCGATTAATGTTGCGTTTAAGAGTCCTCCTAGCAAAATCACAGAAGCAGCAAGGTAAAACCAAATCAACAAAACGATGAACGCTCCGAGTTGCCCGTAGAACTGTTCATAGTTCGCGAACTGGGAATAGTAGCTGAACACGTTTGACACGATGAGGATTCCCACAGTCGCAAATGCCGCTCCAGCCCAACTATTCTTAAATGTACCCGAAACACTCGGTAACCACTTATAAACGAAGATAAATACCGTAAAGAGTAAACCAGTCCCTACGATCCATCTAAAGTAAAACCAAATCTGGGCATAGGTCGTGACAATTTCATCAATAAACAAGATATGTGAAGATACTTCACGTAACGCTGTTTCAATTATCGGTACGAGTAATGAGAACGGGAGTACAAACATGAGTGCCAATGTGATTGCGATGTCTTGCAAGACACCTCGCCAAAAAGCCTTATTTCGGACTGCCCGATAAGCATCGTTTAATGCCCGGACCAACGACTGCACAGCAATCGATGAGATCCAAAGAGCCGGCAAGATACTGAATGATGCCAATTTTAATTTAGAGTTATCGAAAATCGCTTCGATGTTCCCTTCTAACAGCTGATAACTCGCTTCAGGCATAATAAGCGATAACGCTTGAATCACATCACCACTCGTAAATGGTAAAAACCCTACAATCCCTAATACGAATAATAAGAACGGAAACGTGGATAAAATGAAGTAATAGGCCAACATAGCAGCTTGGTCAAAGAAGCGTTCTGTAAAAAAACGCTTGACGACTGTCGATAAAACTTGTTTCATATTTACTCTCTACTTTCTTTAATATAATATAAATGCGGTATTTGAAATATTATTTTTAAAATGAAGGAGAGCCTTCCGTTACCGGAAGCACTCTCACATCGGTCAACTGATTTCTTCTTTTTTCTCTTCCCACGCTTCGATGTGTTCTTTTCCAGGAAGGTCGACGCCATCTTTGAAGAATTCCGGGTCTCTCCCTTCTTTCTTCTGGGCCATGTAGTCATCGAGTAACGTCTTCGCGACTTTACTCAAGCGGAAGATCGCATACATGTTGACGAGCGCCATGAGTCCCATAAAAATGTCAGCGATGGACCAGACAAGCCCTGCCGACCGTACTGAACCAAACATGACCATACCGACGACTGCAATCCGATAGATGATGAGATAGCGTTTCTTTTCCGAGATGAACTCAATATTCGTTTCACCATAATAGTAGTTCGCCAGAATGGAACTGAAAGCGAAAAGTAAGATGGCGATGGTCATGAGCGTCGTCGCAATCGGTCCAATCTCGACGAGAAGTGCCTCTTGCGCAAGTTCAATCCCTTGGAACGACTCGGACCCTTCAACACCCGAGAT
The DNA here is from genome assembly GCF_027947425.1 of Exiguobacterium sp. MMG028. NCBI lineage: Bacteria > Bacillati > Bacillota > Bacilli > Caryophanales > Exiguobacterium > Exiguobacterium sp. MMG028. The sequence continues at coordinate 557,899 of NZ_JAQJIN010000001.1, read as the reverse complement.
CAAGACGATCATCGCCGTCGCTGTACAAATGAACAACGTGTCCACAAAGACGCTGAGCGATTGGATCAATCCTTGTTTGACAGGGTGACTGACTTCAGCCGTAGCTGCCGCATTCGGTGCGGAACCCATCCCCGCCTCGTTCGAGAATAGCCCACGTCGAATTCCTTGAAGGACAGCCGCACCGACCGCACCACCGAACAATTGTTGGAAACCGAGTACGCCTTCAGAGAAGATGGCCGAGAAGACTTGTGGCACGACATCAAGATTCGTCAAGACGACCCAAATGGCCAGCAAGATGTAGCCTCCTGCCATGACCGGTACGATGATTCCGGAAAGTGTTGAAATAGAACGAATTCCACCGAAAATGACGATGGCGGTGACGACTGACAGAATCAAGCCGACCCATACCGTGTCGACCTCAAACACATTGTTCACGGAGAGTGCAATGGTGTTGGCTTGTACCGAATTGAATGCAAAACCGAACGCAAACGTAATTAAGATCGCAAACACGATGCCGAGCCACCGTTCTCCGAGCGCCCGTTCGATGTAATAGGCCGGTCCCCCACGCCAAGCCTTGCCGTCATGCACTTTATACACTTGAGCAAGCGTGCTCTCAACAAATGCCGAGGCCGCTCCGATCAAGGCGATGAGCCACATCCAGAACACGGCCCCAGGACCACCTAATGCAATCGCCGTCGATACACCGGCAATATTCCCTGTACCGACACGTGCTGCGGTACCGATTGCGAACGCTTGGAATGAAGAAACTTGACCTTTCTCGTGTTTGAGTCCTTTGATAAACAGTAGTTTGAACATCTCAGGTAGCATTCGGAACTGGACGAACCCCATCCGAATCGTAAAATAAAGACCTCCTGCAATCAACACGAAGATGAGAAGGTACGACCATAGATAGTCATTGATTTGCATAATAAGTTCACGGATATCCAACGAAATCGCCTCCTTTTATCGGGTTTTTACCCGCTATGAATCTGACAGAAACAGCGGGTTCATTGCACGTTTTTAAGAATCTCTTCACATAAACGATGTGTCTCTAAACTATCCTCAGCTAGGACTGACTTGTTCGCTTCCCCATTTAACAGTTTGATAAAGTCATCAATCAAGTCGATAAAGCCCCGACGCTTTAAATTCGACTCCCATGGATCAAGCGGCCACTCTTTTACTCCGTCGACACCATAGTCTATGACTCGTTCGACGTCCCGCGTGACACGCTTCACAGATGGAGACATGACTTCCATCACTTCTTCCGTGCATCCATTATCCCGGTTCATCCAGCCGATTGCTTCAATTCCACCTGCCTGAAAATGAATCATCACCTGCTTCAACGTATCTCCTTCATATCGCGGCGTGACAGACAAGCGTTCGACAGTTTGAAGGTCCGTCAAATAACGAAGCGTATCGACGACGTGCACAAAGTCCTCGATGATAAATTCTCGAAGTGTCGCCGGTTTATACGTTCTGTTCTTTTGAATAAGTATCATGTTCTTTTGTTCGACTTGTTTAAGCGCCTCTGTCGCCGTAGCAAATCGGCGATTGAAGCCCGTGACGAGATGAACACCATTCTCTTTCGCAAGTGCAACGAGTCGCTCCGTCTCTTCTAGCTTAAATGTGATTGGCTTATCAATGAAGACATGCTTCCCTTTCCGTAAACAATATTCGGCTTGCTCGTAATGGGCAGCTGTCGTCGAATGAATCATGACCGCATCGATTTGTGTCATCGGTACGTCTTGAAGGTCCGTATATCCTTTTTCAAAACGATAGGTCGATATGATGTCCTGTAACTTCTGTTCATCCCTTGAGACAAGATACACATTCACGTTTTTTAATCCGGCGTATACAGGCAGATACGCTTTTTTGGCCACGTCACCTATGCCTACTACTAACATCTTCATCTACTCACTCCTCCAATAATATGTAGAAAGCCCGAAGCGACTGCCTCGGGCTCATGTAATAGATACAATCTCAAAACTGGTGATCGGTTCACGAATCGCGTCGGATACAATCTGGTAAGCCGCATTTAGTTCTTCTTGATTATTCAAATCTGGCACCCGGTTCATTTTCACCTCGACAGTCCGAGTGTTCTGTTCTTTCGCGTGTAATTGATATTCAACGGTATACTTTTGCATCACATGTCCCCCTCTAATTATACATATGTTATGTATAACCTGTTCATCGAATGATGAAACAAGTGAGTTTGTTCATCAGAAGCAAAAAAATGACCGCTCGCTAGAACGGTCATTCGTTTATGACTCCGATTTTGGTGACGCGTCACGATCTGGGCGTGGACGACGTTTTCCGAAAAATTGGTAGTACTGTGTCTCGATGTTACCGTTGTACAACTTCCGACGCTTCGTCGCCGGGCGACCGTATGCTTTTTCGAAGTCCTCATAGCTCGTCAGCATGTAGACGCTGTATCCAGGATACTTCGCATATTGTGCGCCGATCCGCTCGTACAAGTCGATGATTTCTTCTTCTGACTGTAGTCGTTCCCCGTAAGGTGGGTTACCGATGATGACGCCGTACTCTTCTTTCGGTTTCAATGCGGCCGCATCACTATGGACGAACGTGATCGCATCACGGACATCGGCGAGTTCCGCGTTGTCTTTCGCAAGTTTTACCATACGCGGGTCGAGGTCGATTCCATAGATTTTGAGCGGTTTATCCCACTCCGCTTTCTCGTTCGCTTCGTTCATGGCTGCATACCACGCTTTTTTCGGGATACACGTCCATTCCTGAGCGAAGTATTCGCGATTAATACCCGGCGCGATGTTCCGTCCGATCATCGCCGCCTCGATTGCGAGTGTTCCTGAACCCGTGAAGACATCATAAAATGGCATATCAGGACGCCAGTTCGTCAATTGAATCATTGCCGCCGCCATCGTTTCTTTAAGTGGTGCCTGTGAATGCAACTCACGGTAGCCTCGACGGTGAAGCGGGCCTGACGTATCGATTGTGATGGTCGCTACATCTTTTAACAAAGCAACTTCAATCGGGAATTTCGCACCTGACTTCGGCAACCATTCCCCTCCCTTATGGTAGCCACGCTGCATCGCTTCGACGATTGCCTTCTCCGTAATCTTTTGACAGTCCCGAATTGAGAACAATTTCGATTTGACCGAGCGACCATCAACCGTGAACGCAGCGTCCCACGGCATGAAATCTGTCCACGGCAATACCACAACCCCGTCGAATAGTTCTGTGAACGTTGTCGCCTTGAACTCCGCTACGACGAGTTTGACACGGTCTGCCGTGCGCAACCACATATTTAATCGTGGAATGTCTTCCATCTCCGCATCGATGTAAACTCGACCATTCTCGACTTCACATGTGTATCCTAAGTCTCTTACTTCTTTTGCAACGAGTGCCTCAATCCCCATCGCTGCTGTCGCAATCAGTTTACGTTTTGCCATCTGCAATCGCCTTCTTTCTACATTAAAATCTTTCATTCATGTTGTAAATTGTAAAAAAATCATGAAAAAAGGAGCTCAAGTATATGTGCTTGAACTCCTTGTCGTTGTTAGTTGAGACTATGTTGTCCTGTAAGCCATGTTCTGTACTCCGGTGCTCATAGCGGTCTCCCTGGCACGATGGAGTGACAATCATCTATCTGCGCACATCGGCGCCCTCCGTCCCGTTCGGTTCCGGTTCGGAAGTTCCCCTACCATAGTTTGGGTTTCTCGCTCGTGGGGTTTACCTCGTTCCACTCTGAACGTTTCCGATCAGACTTCGTCACTGTGGCACTTTCAAGAAGCGTACACCATATCCGAGGACTTAGGTGTTTCTTCTGCCGTCAACTTGCGTTGCCTACACTTATCTTTTCGTGTAGCACGATCACTACAGCCATCACAGGCTGTGCGAGCATGGACTTTCCTCAAAACTTGCGTCCCGCGATTGTCCAGACCTCATAGTCACTTCAACCATTGTAGCGGAAATTTCAACAATTTACAACTGAAATTCGAAACTTGATTTTACATTCAGTCAGCGCTAAAATAAGGCGTGTTCATTGAATAAGGAGGGATTTTGATGCATCAAGATGCAAAAAACGGTTGGATTCAACGTCTGACTTATGTAATAGAAATCGATGACATTAAAGTGCTCCACCCGAACAACGGCGTGTTCGCCTTCTACCGAAATAATCGTCTCGTCCGAGGGTTTGAACCGTTCGATATTAAAGCACCGAACGAACTCTCGAAACGATCTTATCATTTTGACCATCATAATTTAGCACACTTAGAAGAGCGTTTCCCTGACGCGATTCCGGTGTTCGACGAAACCCATGAAACGCGTCGCGTTTGGAGTGATCGGGTTCGTGTCGGATTATGCGAAATCATCCGCGATGGTAAACTCAGTTTTGAGCATATTGACGACCAAGGAAATGTATTAGAAGCGAGTATCCGTTGGTGTGGAGAAGCCATCACCATCGATTGAATTAGATAAGCCGTCTCTCCGTTCGGAGTAAACGGCTTTTTTCTTTATAAGGATTCAACCACAGGCGGTTCTTCCTCGACCACAGGCGGTGTATAACTCGTCGATACGACTTTTTCACGCACATCTGTCGGCTTTAGAATCACCGTCAACGGTTTTGTCGTATCTCCTCTCACCGGGAATGTTCCGGCGATATGGAGGGCTTCATACATTTTATTGCCATCCGCATCGAGAACGGTGACGATTCCTTTACGAGTAGTCTGTAAGGAGAACGTCTGAGCATCTGCCGCATCAACGGAGATGGACGTTTTGACCGTATTGATATAATCAATCGTCTTACTCGTAGACCGTTTGTATTTTCCATCAGTCATTTGGGCGACAAGTCGATACTGCCCACTCGGTAGCCAATCACCATATGCAAACATCGTAAAGTTTGTATTCGGACTTAACGTTTTAATTTTCTTACTACCCATATACAGTCCATACGTCGTTTTGATTGTCGGACGCTGCATGACATTCAGTCTCACATCGGTAATATAGCGTTGCTTCCAAGTAGAATCAGTACTTAGTGTCAATGGTCGAGGGGTCGCATCGAGTAGCTTTAATGTATTCAACTCCGTATACGTTTTCCCTTGAGAACGTGGCATTTTCGCGATCAGGGCATCCACCTCGTCAGGTGTTAAAAATGGATTGATTGATTTGACGAGCGCGAGACTCGCTGTGACCATCGGTGCGGCCATTGATGTACCGTCCATATAAATAAAACGATTATTGACCCCGAGTGAAAGGATATTCACACCAGGAGCAACGATTTTTACACTCGCATCCATATTGCTGAAGTCAGCAACTTGATGACGAGAGTCAATCGCACCGACAGCAATCACTTCTTTCATGTTTGCCGGGAACGACGTTTTAGTCATCCCATCGTTACCTGAAGATGCAACCACAACCACACCTTTGGCTCTCGCCTGTTTGATGGAAGCAGCTAAGCGACGATCATAGTCATCTCCACCGAGTGATAAATTGATGATCGTGGCTCCTTTTGCCACAGCTGTATCTACAGCTTTTGCAACCGTCCATGAGTCTGTATATTCAGAGTTTCTGCCATAGAAAACATTATAAAAATGATATCGCACGTTCGGGGCGAGTCCGGCAATTCCAAAACGATTATGCTTTCCAGCCATGATGCCGGCAGTATGTGTCCCGTGGGTATCCGCGCTATAGGGACCTTTCATCGAATTCACGACGCGTGGAACATTTTTTAAATCTGTATGATTACGGTCGGCAGATGAGTCGATTAACGCCACGACGATGTCTGAGGCACCTCTCGTTTTACTCCACGCCAGGTCTGTTCCGATTTGTCGTACATAATATTGATTTGTGATTCGTGGCTCTGAGACGACGTAGCCATGTTTTTCAAGCACGACAGGTTTCGCTGCATCCACACCTACAGGCAATAACAGCGCAATTGCTGTCAAAAGGGCAATCTTTTTCATTCCTTCCGCTCCATTCCAAACTGACAAAGTGATTTCATTATCTCAAACTTTGGATTAGATTTCCCTTTTTTTGAATAAAAAGTTGTCGACAAGTTTACCAATAGCTTGGTTCATCAGGATGTAACATCTCATATTCGACAATTCGTCCGATGGTCAAATACGTATAATACCGCGCCAGTTCGACTCGACTTGGGTCGGGACGAAATCCTTCTAAATCTTCTCCGAGCGGAGAGCCGTCGATTGTCTCAAATTGCTGACAAAAAAAAGACTCTGTTTCTGCATCCCAGACGATACGATCCCCGATATATCCACTTCCAAAGCGAATGTAGTCGATGATGGACGGGACGATGACTTCAGCTGGTAACCGTTCACTCATCCGTCCGACTAGTTCGTATCTGATTCGGTCTGCCTGATCCGCTTCTTCGAGGGAGACACATTTTAATACTTCTTTATTGATTTCAATCAAGACAACATAATCACCAGGTTCGATGGAGAGCTTCATTGTCTCACCTCACTTTTCATTCCTTCATCCGATTCTCTACACGTTACTATTCGTGATGGGATGTGGAAATCCTGTCCATTCCGTATGTTTTTCCAAATCTCAGTTGAATTCGCAACGATTGCATGGTTTTTGATATACTAATCGTATGAATCTAGAGAGGAAGTGCACCATGGCCAAACGACCGTTGACCCCTCGTGAAAGTGAATTGATTGCGACCGCTTTATATGTCGTCGAGACGATTCCATACGCAGGATATATCGACCGTCTCGAATCACTCACGTTACGAGACATCGCTGATGACTATTTGAATGGTACACTACCTGCCGCTGACGCGATTGACGCGCTTGACCAATATATTTATGTTCGACGCCATCGTTTCAAAAATGTGACGCCCCACAACCTTTGGACGTTGGATGACCGCACCGAACAAGAAGCGCTGCGTCACATCTCGAAACGACCTGAGTTGAAAAAAGGACAGACGCTGAATAAGCGGAACCAGCCGTTTCAAGTCGGACAAGACATTGAGTTCAAAGTGGACAAACACGTCGACCGGGGGCAGTTCCGTATTTATATCGGAAAACACCAAGGGTATACATGTAAAGCACAGTCTAAAGAACGGGACAAAATGAAATCGGTCACGGGATGGGTCACTCATATCGATCCAAAAGACCGCTTAGTGTTTGTCAACGTCACGGATTTCGGACGTTTGCCGATGGAACAGTCGATGAAGCAAGAACTCGAATCGATGAGTGCCTCATTACTCGGATGGTTCGCGACGGCGACCCTTCCTTCCGAAGAAGAAGCTCTACTTGCAAAACAAATGATTGCCACCCTTCAACGTCGCGATCAACCGTATTGGTTTACGTTGACAACCGCCCTTAATCATCCGAGACCAGAACACGTCAAACGTTGGGGAACAGTTGTGAATCTGCTCTTAAAAGCATCAACGGGCGATCAAAAAGCGATTCAGACATTAGAGACACAAGAAGATAAGTATTTCAAAGATGCATTTATCCGTGCGCTTCGCGCCTTGCACGAGGAAATGACGAAACAATTGAACTGATTCGACTCGAGGTGACGCCGTATGGGTCACCTCGTTTCGCGTGTATAGTTTTAAAGAAAGGAACGATTGACATGCGTTTACTCATCGTGGAAGATGACCCTTCTATTTTACGTCTTGTGAAAGAGACGTTCGAAGATGCAGGTCACGATGTTTTCATTGCAACAGACGGGAAGTCAGGCGAGCAGCTATATAGGACTCAGTCGATTGATGCAGCGATTATCGACATAATGCTACCAGGTATAGATGGTCGGGAATTGTGTCGCCGCCTGAAAACGGAACTAGATATTCCTGTCATTTTATTGACGGCACTCGGCGAATGGGAAGATAAACGTCAAGGGTTTGAGCACGGGGCAGATGACTATATGACAAAACCTTTCATCCCGGAAGAATTACTATTCCGATTACAAGCCGTTTCAAGGCGATATAACCGCTCATCTGCTTCGCGTATTCAAGCAGGACCGCTACAGTTGGATTTAACCGAATATGAAGTGAAGCTCGACGATCAATTGTTCTACCTTCCCAAAAAAGAGTTTGAACTATTGTTTCAGCTCGCTTCATTCCCAGGCAGGGTATATCGTCGCGAAGAGTTGATTGAGCTCGTATGGGGATTTGATTTCGAAGGAGATGAACGAACCGTCGATGTGCACATCAAACGACTTCGTCACAGGTTCGACCACCCTGCCCTTTCAATTCGGACAGTGCGCGGTGTCGGATATTCACTAGAGGTATTGAAATGAAGACATTATATACTCGAATCATTCTCACCATGTTTTTTATTCTGCTCATTTCTGGAGCCATCTCGTTATTGATTAGTAATGTCGCTTACTATACGTGGTGGCAACCTTCCTATAGTGAGAAGACCGAGGCAATCGCAAAACAGGCGTCGACCTATTTCTCAGAACATACCGATGCAGACGAAGACGCATTTTATTCTTTTTTGGCTGCGACAGGTTACCAATTGGTTGTGATTGATTCGACAAATACACGATCGCGCTATGGTGGTTCGTTTAGAGATGAATCGATTCCTAACGATGTGATTTCATCTGTTCGTGAAGGCACACCTTATCAAGGAATGCGTGATTTCCCATTTCACCTATTCCTTTTAGGGCTGTTTGATAATGAATTGACGAATACGTACGGATGGACACTCGACAACGGGGATGTCGTCTTCATTCGACCTGACCTGAGTGCCCAAATCCGAGAGCTTCACCTTTTTGTCGGCATGTTCTTCGCACTCGTAACCATTCTCGCGTTCAGCTTGATTGCGATGTCGACTCGTTCGCTCGTTCGACCGTTAAAAACGCTCACAGCCGCGACGACTGACGTGGCCATGAGGCAAGAGCCGAAACATCTGCCTATTGAACGAAAAGATGAAATCGGAACGTTAGCGAGACAGTTCCAAGAGATGACGAATGTGATCAAGCAGACCGAAGCACGACAACGTCGATTCGTCTCCAATGTCTCTCATGAGTTTCAGTCACCTTTGACGTCACTCGTCGGCTATGCGGAAAAGTTGGCTGAAGGTACCGACGGTGTATCGAAAGAATATGCACGCGTCATCGAACAAGAAACGAGACGTTTATCTCAATTGACCAAACAACTCTTACTGTTATCTCGTTTAGATGAACGTCCACCGACCCTTGCGTCGGATGTGAACGTGTTACAGTCTATCTCAGAGGTCATACAGATGAACGCCTTTTTGCTCGACCAAAAAGGGATTGCCGTCATGACCGACATTCCGTCTGATGTTAAATTGAAGAGTGACCCCGTCCTCCTCGCACAAGTGTGGAACAATGTATTAGTCAATGCCATTCATGCTTCAAACGATGGTGGAACGATCCGAATCAGATGCACCGTCAATCCTAGGGTATGCGTCTCCTTTATCGATGAAGGAATCGGAATGGATGAGGAGACGAAACGTCATGTATTTGACCGATTTTTCAGAGGCGATGCCGCACGAACGACTCAGGGAACCGGGTTAGGCCTCGCCATCACATCAGACATCATCGCCTTGCACGGTGGACAGATCACCCTCGAATCGACTAAAGGGATCGGGACGACGTTCCATCTTCATTTTTGACGCTGTTCATATTCCGTTCATATTGAACGATTACACTTCCTTCATAGAACTTGAAGGAGGTTTTTTTATGCAATTAGGATGGAAAGAGATGTGGCGACAAAAGCGAAAGTTTTCGATGCTGTTCGTGATCACGCTCATGATCGTCATGTTAACGACCTTGATCACGGGGCTTGCTGACGGACTAGCATATGACAACGGTTCTGCCTTACACGAATTGAACGTTTCAACGTATAGACTGGACAAAGATTCAGATGGTCAGTTGACGCGTTCCTTTTTGGACGTCCCAACTGATGCTTCAACTGAAACGATGAGTGTCCGTCCGCTCACAGTCACAATTGATGGAAAGAAAGAAGAGGTGACGCTCTTCGCCCTTCCTAACGGGAGCAAGATTGGGCCAGTCGAAGGTCTACAAAAAGGTGAAGTGGTCTTCGATTCTAGCCTTTCAGAGAACGTGAAGATTGGCGATACGCTGACCGACTTCGTGTCAGCGTATGATTTTACAATCGCTGGTGAGGCCCTTGGAAGATACAGCCATGGGCCCGTCCTCTATACGACGAATGAAACGTGGTTCGATTATTTACGATACTCCGAACAACGTCCATATGTATCTGCCGAGATTGGAGCAAACGCTACGGCATCCAATACACTCACGATGAGTCAACAGGAAATCATCGAATCTGTTCCCGGTTATAGCGCCGAACAGAGCACATTTACGATGATGCGGGCATTTTTACTGGTGATCGGAACCTTTATTTTGACTGCATTCTTTTATCTGTTCACCTTACAAAAGCTACCGGAACTCGGTATTTTGAAAGCAATCGGTCTCTCCCCACGAATCATCGGACAGGCATTGCTCTTCCAAGTCATCGTCATCGTATCATCCGCTGTCGTGGCGTCCATCGGGATAATGTATATCGCTGATGCCGTGATTCCATCGTCGATGCCGTTTATCGTCGACATCGGTCACGTTTCTCTATTTGGTTCCATGTTCATCATCTTATCGATTCTCGGCGCATTCCTTCCGCTCTGGAAGCTTCGCCAAATCGACGCGATTGAAATTATAGGAGGGAAAGCATCATGAGACTAGAGCATGTATCCCATCAATTCGATGGTCAGCTCGTTCTGAACGATATCAATTTACACGTGTCACCCGGAGAATGCATCGCTATCGTCGGTCCAAGTGGGAGCGGGAAGAGTACGTTATTGTATATTCTCGGTCTGCTCCGAAAACCAGATCAAGGAACATTCTCCATGAATGAACAAGATGTGTTTGATTTGGACGAAGAACAGCGACGGCTTCTCCGACTACATGAAGTCGGGTTCGTATTTCAGCAAGCACATCTGATCCCTTATCTGACAGTACTCGAACAGCTCGAGCTCATTCAAGAAAACAAAGATACCGACACAAAACAGTTACTAATGAAGCTTGGATTAGAACATCGATTACATCATCTCCCGACGACACTTTCGGGTGGAGAAAAACAACGCGTCGCCGTCGCTAGAGCCTTGATTAATTCGCCACAACTCATTTTGGCGGATGAACCGACGGCGAGTCTAGATTACGAGAACGGACGGCGTGTGATGGAGTTGCTGTCACAACAAGCACATCGTGAAGGACGAAGCGTCGTCGTCATCACGCACGATGAACGTATGCTCGATGTATGTGATCGTGTACTGCGTGTCATCGATGGCACATTGACTGAGGTCAATAGCTAAACATCGGTTCACGTTGACAGATTTGTTGAAGCTGATGCGTGAGCCAGCCACCGAAACGTACGGTGACCCCGATTTCTCCCTGTTGCGAGATGTCGGCACCTTCAATGACCATGAACCGCTCCGCAATATGATTTGATTCGAGTCGTATACCCGAGAGACAGGCAAACGCACGGACGACCTCTTCTGGTCGGCATCCCGTCGATTTTGCGATTTCCTGAACCTCGGTGTGCAGGCTCGTTTTATTGTGTAGAAAATAACGATCGAGCAACAAATCAAACACGAGACCAACGATTCGTTCGTCACCGTCACATGTCCATCTAAAGGTCACACCTCTTTCGAATGCCCCATTTGGATTACTCAACACACATTGAATCATTCGATAGCTATCCGCTCGTTCCATCACTGTTCTGATCCCCTTTATAGATTGTTTATCGATCATAGCGTGTATCATTATGTGATGCGAGAAGAGGATTGACATATAAACTTTGAGGTTATGGCACGTAAGAACCCAACTTACGTCAGAAAACAGCACGATTTCTCTTCGTTTCGGGTACAATTACGTTGAAAGGAGTCGATCATATGCAACGAAAATGGCAAATCGGATTAGCTTCACTTTTCACTGGTTATTACGCAATCAGCTACTATGCTTTCAAACGGATGACTCGAGGGAAACGGAAAACACCGGAGATGTTACTTGCTCCATACACGGAAGAGGACCGTGCCTTCTATCATGATGTCCCATTTGAACACGTCTCCATACAGTCGAGGGACGATTATCGACTCTATGGTCGAATTTATCGGAATGACGCCTCGACGAAATGGATTGTGTTTGTACATGGCTATACCGCTTCACATAGCTTCATGGCGCCTCATCTCGCCATGTTCCATCGTCTCGGATATAACTTGCTTGCTGTCGACTTAAGGTCACATGGGGAATCCGAAGGCGTTTATGCTTCTTACGGATATCATGAAAAAATCGATATGATCGATTGGGTCGAATGGTTGAAAACGAATGAAACAGTCGAACAAATCGGTCTTCACGGAGTCTCGATGGGTGCAGCGACGGTCCTTCAAACGACTCCGCTCACAGACGTCGATTTTGTCATCGCAGAATGTCCGTTTGACGATATGGGGCATTTGATGCGTTACCAATTGAAAGAATTGCATCGGATACCGGCAGAGCTCTTCCTTCCCGGAATCAATTATTTCTTATGGTCTCGTGCCGGGTTCACCATGAAGCAAGTACAACCGAAAAAGGCCGTCACTGAAACGACGACCCCAATCTTATTCGTACACGGCTCAAAAGATGATTTCGTCCCGACGTGGATGTCAGTCGAGATGAACGCGTTGAACCGCCAAAACGATTTGCTCTTGATTGACGGAGCAGAACATACAGATTGTATGATCAAGGACGCCCCTGCATATGAAGATGCGGTCAATGGTTTTTTGCATCGACATGGATTGGTCCAGCAATCAAGTCAAGTAGTACATGCAAGACCATGACCGGCCATAAGACACCCATACCTAAATATAGGAGACCGAGACCAAAACCGACAATGCCCGTCGTCAATACTCCTTTGACGCCTTGATAAGCATGTGCGATGCCGAAGAGTGCCCCACCAATTAGCGCAAGAGTGACGTTCGACCCATCGATATATAGTGTAATCGTATAAAGCAGAACGCCTCTAAAGATGAACTCTTCGGTCACACCTGCTGTGACCGAGACGGCACTCCATTCCTGTTCCTCTTTCTTCGTTCTAGGCAGGAGGAGCTTTTCTAAATCAAGCTCATAGTACGGGCGTAGGACACGTCGTAATCGGGATGAGGTCTTGACTAACAGATAAAAAACGAGTGTCACTGTGACGAGAATACATGATAGGAAAAAGACTTGCCACGCCTGTTCGTTGCCTGGTTCTGGCGAAAATGTCAAACCTACTTCCGATGGCGGTACTTGAAATAAAAAAATGAGAGCTACAATCAACAAGGTCAGTCCCCATGCTGATTTAACGGTTTGGTCGTATACCCACGTCCGTCCTTTCGTCTCAATCAATGGACGAATCAGTTTTGCGTTAAAGATTTGGACGATCAACATGTATCCAATAATTGCCGTGAAAATCAATCGTTCGAGCATCCATATCCACTCCTGTCCTTCCTCTTAGCTATATGCTACACTATTCGGGTATTGTCTAAAAGCTAGGAGGCGGTATCTTGAAACGTATGATGCTGCGACTGACCGGTTTCATCATTGTACTCGTGCTTTTGCTCGGGGCAATTGGCTGGCTCGGTCAACATGATAAAGTAAACAATGGATTGTATCGAACCTATTATGGCGAGCACGGTGTACCGAACGCTAATCTCACTGTGTATCAGGACGCCGCGGAGGCATACGATGTGGACTGGCGTCTGCTTGCTGCTGTACATCGCGTCGAGACGATCTTCTCACACAGTTCTTCGATGCGCTCCTCTGTTGGGGCAATAGGACCATTTCAATTTATGCCTCGCACTTGGCTAGGTTGGGAATATGATACGGATGATCAAAAAGGCGATGTTCCAGAAGACGAAGTCGATCTGACGGATCTGGCTTTAATCGAACAATACGGGGGTCTCGGTCGTGACGGGAATGGCGATGGCAAGGCAGACCCGCATAGTCTTGTTGATTCTGCCCACACTGCGGCGTATTATTTAAGTGAACACGGTGGGAAAAAGACAGATTCAGTCACATCGATACGGAACGCCATCTTCGAGTACAATCGAAGTGAGCAGTATGTCACTGATGTCATGACATACTATGAGAATTATGAATCAAGTGTGACGGTCATCCCGGATGAGCGGGACACCTTCAGTCAACATGTCGCTTATTATACGATTCGATACGTCGAGTGGTTTAAGACACTCGGCTGATGTTTACATGAAAAAGTGAGGAATGGAAATGAATACGCATATAGAAGAAGTAACCATCCGCGTAAAATCGATTTTCAACGAAGACAAAACGAAACGTTATATGCGAACGTATGAGTTCACGGATGTTGAGGATGGAGTGATTTGTGCCGTCATCATCTATTCACCGCGTATGAGCGATGCCTTTTTATCAGGTACGACAACGCAACGTGCTTATATGTTGATGCAAAATCATTTGTCGCAACCGATTCGGGAGATGCGTGTCATCAGCCTCGTGCCAACACTTGCCATCAATGATAATCTTCCATATGTGGAATCGCAGCTCGACGAGACGAATTATCACTATGTCGAAGAGACGTTACAAGAGGTGGAGGCGAGCGGCGGAATGATCATCGTCGGTTGGGGATCGCCTGGTCGATTGATGCACCATGCGACATCCTATAAATCGCTCTTTGCCGATTACGAGTCCAATATGTACTGTATCGGTACGACCGCTAAAGGTGAACCGCAACAGATTCGCATGGCCAACGAGAACACGGTGCTCGAGGCGTTCAACAACGAATCGGTAAAACCTAAGTTTCGGATTGTGAAGGAAACGAAGAAGGAAGATGACTCCATGTGAGTCACCTTCCTTTTTATATGCCCGCCCAGATGGCGATTCCAAATAACGCTAGTAATACACCTGACCAAACAAAATCACTTGATTTGACCTCAACCTTGTCATAAATCGTTCGTTTTCCACTCGTGAACCCTCTCGCTTCCATCGAGAAGGCGATGCGTTCTGCCCGTCGGATCGAACCGGCAAGGAGTGGCAACAGTAATTTCGGAACGTGCCGAAGGCGTTCCCATTTCGTGTTGAGCGAAATTCCTCGCAGCTGATGTGCATATTGGAGTTGCTGTAGCTCACGCTGCAACAAAGGGATGAAACGGAACCCGACAAGGGCACTATAGGCAATCGTCGGTGATAATTTCGCCTGTTGCATCAAACTCATAACGAATCGCTTTGAATCCGTTGTCATCATGAAAAGAAGGGAGAGGACCGTGAACGCCAGGACGCGAAGACTAAGGGCAACGGCAACACGTCTCTCTTCAACTGTGATGTCCTGACCGAGTATGGTCATCCACGTCTCTCCCTCAAGATTTTTCCCAAACACGAGCGTCGTCCAAAACGTACCGATCGCCGTGATTAAAAATGGAATTAAGAACATTCCCCATCTCTTCCACGATACGTCTGTCGCCACCAGCTGAATCAGTAGCGTACCGACAATGATGACGAGCGGTGTCCAAGGGTTGTAAAACAGTGCCAGACCGAACATGATGACCGTCAATGTCACAAACTTCATCGTCGGATTCATGTCATGGAGTGACATCTTTCTCCCCTCCCTTGCAATCGATAATCAAGGAGCATCTCTGTGTTCTTCCATAGTTCATCCCCGAACGGTCCCGAAAGTTCCCCATCCTTCATCAAATAGAACGTATTGGCGATATTGGCGAACGATAGGTCATGGGTTACGAACAGGATGGTCTGCCCTTGTTCCGCATGCCGCTTCATCAGCGCCTCGAGTGCATGGAGTGACGCTTCGTCCTGACCTGCAGTCGGTTCATCGAATGCAAGCAATTGCTTATTCGATAGCGACTGGATTCCAACTGCGAGCCTCCGTTTTTGACCATGGCTAAGGGATAACGGATGGAGGAATCTCTGATTATGAAGCTCCATGTCAGATAACACGGTCTCAATTGATGTTTCGTGACCAAACTGCAACTCTCGCTCAACGGAGTTCATAAAAAATAGATGTTCTGGTGATTGTGGCACGAGTCCGACCCGATGATCGTGTTCTGTTAAGCTTCTTAAAAATGTCGACTTCCCGCTCCCATTCGGTCCGAGAATGGCAATCACTTCTCCAGCCCGGACGTGGAGCACCGTCTCGTTGAGCTGAAACGAATCACGTCTGACCTCTTTAACCTTGTAGCGTTGAATAGCTGAGAGTGACGCGTTCGACTTCACGAATGCAAAATCCTCGACCGGACGGAATGATTCATTCCTAACGACACACCCTCGCTCTAACTCAATATGCCAGTCAAAGTAATCCCCCCATAGATGAGGGCGATGCTCGACGACAATGACGTTCAGGTCTTTCATCTTGTCGAGCCATTTTACAAATTCTTGCGCGGTCACTGGGTCTAGATGCGTCAACGGTTCATCGAGCAGTAGCCATTCCGGTCTTCCGACTAGAGCGCACGCAACAGCAATCCGCTGTTTCTGTCCGCCTGACAACGAATCGATTTTTCGGTTTCGATAATCACTCAACTGTAACGATTCGAGGATTTCCGTCACGCGTTGTTCGATGTCTGAGACAGGTGTCGACAAGTTCTCAAGTGTGAAGATCAGTTCTTCTTCCACCCGCTCCATGACAAATTGCGTATCCGGGTCTTGAAACACCGTCCCAACCCGCTGATTGATTTCGCCAGGTGCATAGTCGTCGTATGATCGTCCAAGTAGTTCGAGTCTACCATCAAGGATTCCGTCACAATTCTCCGGATAGAGACGGTTGAATAGCGCGAGAAGTGTCGACTTCCCGCTCCCGCTCGCCCCACTAAGAATCGTACGACCTTGACGGATTGAAACGGTCACGTCTTCAAGAATCGCCTCAGAACTCTCTGGGAATCGAAAATGAAGTGACTCTGTCTCAACCATGGACGTTCCCACTTCGTGAAATCGCATAACCGCGAAGTGATCCTGTCTTCAGCAATAGGTCACTGAGCAACTTCCCACCGATCCCAGCGATGACCATCCCACTGACGGCTCTTAGCCCGAACATCGTCGCCACATAACCTGGCTCTAACATCGCGAACCCACTCATGAAATATGTATAGACGAAACTCGTGACAGCCGACCCAAATCCGGCCAGCATAAGAACCCATAGCTCATAACGTCTGTAGCCCGTCATCGCAAAGACGGCTTCTGCCCCTAGACCTTGAACGATGCCGACCAAGATGATGCGTGGCCCAATGGCATTCCCAATCAACATCTCAATCGTTGCGGCCATCACTTCTGAGATGAATGCCGCCCCCGGTTTGCGAATGATGTATGCCGAGATAATCGATACGATAAACCAGATGCCAAAGATCCACTCGTAGGCGATGGGACCGATCAACCCTGCCCACAAGTTACCGATATGAACGAACAATAAATAGACGACCGCGAAGACAACAGATAATACGGAGACAAGGACGACTTCTTTCAATTTCCACGATTTAAGCATGTCGCCCTCCATGTGACGGACTATTTACGCTGAACGTCACCGTCATGACAACATGTCGGTTCTTTTCGCGCGTCCGCTTAAAAGCCCCCTCATAGTACGAGAACACGTCATCTAAGTTCCCATGGATGCCTGATGCATAATGCATCGACTCGTTATAGACACCAGCCTGTTTTGCTTGCTCGATTTCTTCATAGATGAGTTCCATGTAATTGTCAGCACCCATCGGATAGAGTGCGAACTGCGAAGACACATACTGGTCTCTTGATGCACCGTTTGATGGTTCGCTCGGAGCCTCGAGTGCCTCATCTCCCGTTGAATCTCCTGGACAACCGACAGAGAACGTTCCGCTCATCGAGACGTGCTTCCTTTCCTCCGAAGCAAGACTCAACACCGTTCGAGCGACGTCAAACACATGCTCGACTCGTCCACGGATGACCGTCGACACGTCATCCGTATGTTTCCACACACCTGACAGATCCGTTCGTTTTAGAGCACCTTTGATTGTCCCGACAAAATCGTCTGTCATCGGGCTCAGTGTGAATCGAAACCCGACAATCGGACTCGTACCACATGATTCATTCATTCTATTTCCCCCTCTAAATGTGTTTGCATAAAAAAAGCCGCATTCATGAGAATGCAGCAACAAAATCTATACAAACTTGCATAGAGAAAGTGCCGCACTTCCTCACGCCAGTATTATCTGGATCGAGTTATAAGGGATCGGAGCCATGCTCTCATCTCAGCCGAAGCACCCCTAGTGCAGTCATTAATATGCGGTTACTTATGCAGTCACAGTATAGCGATGTTTTAATCTTTTGTAAACGGTCAATCTGAATACGTGACGAATTGACCCGTACCAGGGAGCGGATCATGGAGCGTATCCCACGATGTTTCCATCTCCTCATCCGTCAACAAGCAAGCGTCAAGTGACCGCTCGACCGTCTCCCGGTCCATTCGTTGACCGATGAGGACCAATTCGTTCTGTCGGTCTCCGTACGGCTCGATGTAGTCTTCGCGCAGTTCTGGTTCGGTTGCAAACATAGCCTCTCGTTCACTCTCCGGAAGTGTCGCTAACCAACGACCCGCATGTTCGAGCGTTGATGCATACCCAGCCTGCGAAAACAGACAAGCGAGGTCGTTTCGTGTCGCAATCCATAAGAAACCTTTGGCACGAACGATTTCTTCAGGGTAATGTTCCATCCAATTCATCAAACGCTCAGGATGGAATGGTCGACGCCGACGGTAAACGAACGAACTGATGCCATACTCTTCCGTTTCCGGCGTATGTTCTTCCGACTCGAGTTCTTGAATCCAACCTGCAGCGCGCATCGCTTGGTCAAAATCGAACAACCGGACGTCTAGTAGGTCGTCTAACGCCACATTCGAGTAGGTCGACGTCAACAACTTAGCACTCGGATTGAGCGTTTTCAGTAAGCCCTTCATCTCCTGCAGTTCTTCTTCAGATACCCTGTCCGCCTTGTTCAATACGATGATGTCCGCAAACTCGACTTGGTCGACGAGAAGGTCGACGACTTCACGTACGTCACCTGTATCGACGGCTTGTTGGCGTTCCATAAGCGATTCACCGGAATTGAAATCTTTGAAGAAGCGGTACGCATCGACGACAGTGATCATCGCATCGATATAGACACGGCTCGTCAAATCGATCCCGAGCGCGTCGTCGGCATACGTGAACGTCTGCGCAACGGGAATCGGCTCAGAGATACCAGAAGACTCGATAATGATGCCATCTAGCTCGCGATCTTTCGTCAAGTCATAGACGGCTGTCAACAAATCTTCTCGGAGCGTGCAACAGATGCATCCGTTCGAAAGTTCGACTAATTTTTCATCAGTCCGGGAGAATCCTCCTTGCTCGATCAACTTTTCATCGATATTCAGTTCACTCATATCGTTCACGATGACGGCATATTTCTTGTGATCTCGGTTATGTAAGATGTGGTTAAGCAGTGTCGTCTTGCCGCTACCAAGATACCCAGAGAGTACCGTAATTGGAATTCGTTTCATGATATATCCTCCATTTAAATCGTAATGATTACTTTTTATATAATGGAATGGGAACATCTTTTTGTCAACAAAAAAACACGCCACACGGACGTGTTTTCGAAGAAAGTATAATCATTCTTCCAACGCTCTTCGTTCTGCTTCTGAGCGCGGGTAAGCATTCGCCTGCCATTCAGCCCGATAAATCGAGTCGAGTTGAGTCAATCCGACTTCATCCTCGTCTTTGTCTGAATCGACGCTCGGCACCTCATCCCACTTTGGGTCGAGGTACGAATGGTCTTTTTCACGTGCTCGATTTTCTTGGATCTTTTGAATCCCCATCTTAACTGCTGCAGCAACTGCCAACCCAATACCTGCTCGAACCAACAGTCGTTTCACCATCGTATTTCCTCCTCAGCGACCGAAACGATACAATGGCATCCCTTTCACTTCTGTGTCGACGATAAATACCGATCCCGCATCTGGATATTCGGCAAGCGCCTCCTCATCCATTCCTTCACGAGCCGTCGTGATGGCTAATCGATTAAGCCCATCCCCGATAAAGGCGCATGAGGTGACATTCGGTGCAGGAACATGCACTTCCAATAATTTTTTACCTGTCGAAGGGTCCCAACGTGACACTCTTCCACCAGCGTAATGTGCAATCCATAGACAGCCTTCAGAGTCGGACGTCATCCCGTCAGGAAAGCCTTCTTCCTCTGAAAAATCAACGACGACCTCTCCGTTCGAGAGCGTTCCTGACTTCAAATCAAAATCATACTTCCGAATTTTTTCAGTCGGTGTATCGATATGATAGAAAACGGAATGGTCAGGGGACCATGTCAACCCGTTCGAAAGTGTCAACCCGTCCATAAGTGTTGTTGTCGTTCCATCTCGATCGACTCGATACAATGTCGCTTCGTTTTCTTCATCCTCAAGGTGAAGCGTACCTGCAAAAATGCGACCATATGGATCAGCTTTCCCATCGTTGAAACGTAATCGACCATCAGGGTCATCCAACTCGACAATCTTATTTAGATCTCGATTGATTTCATCCCATTCATAGATTCCGTCTTTCAACCCAAGGACGACACCATCCGTCACTTTTGGTATGACAAAACCGACTTGTTTTCCGACCTCGAAAGAAGAGATTTCGTCTTCTCGCTCGTCATACCACCATAACGTATGACCTTCAATATCTACCCAATAAAAACGCTTCAATTCAGCATCCCAACAAGGACCTTCACCAAGCGTATTTCGTACCCGAATCCATAACGACGCATCTACTCTCTCCATTACTTAGCCTCCACTCTATCCATTAGTTCAGAAATCTATTCCCTTCTCCCATCTGGACTATGCATGAATTCAGAAAATCGTGATGGATTTTCACCGTCGTCCGTTCGATTTGCTATAGTGAAAGAAAAATAGAGAGGAAGTGAATGTCTTGTCTAAATGGGATGAACGATTTAGCTCGGAGGATTATGTGTATGGGACAGAGCCAAACGAGTTTTTACGTGAATGGTTCACGTCTCATCAAATTGAAGGAAAACATGTATTGGCCATCGCAGAGGGGGAAGGACGAAATGCAGTCTGGCTCGCCACGCTCGGCTTCAACGTCGAGATGTGGGACGCTTCAAAAATAGGACTCGAAAAAGCGAAGCGCTTGGCGACTTCACGAAACGTCACCCTTCAAACGAAGCAGATTGACTTGAATGAAGCGGTCTGGTCGCAAGATACGTATGACCTAGTCATCTGCATCTTCGGCCACTTCCCACCACAAGTCAGAGAAAAGGTGCTCGCCGGTATTCAAAAAATACTACGACCTGGTGGCGTATTCCTGACTGAAGTGTACTCTACAAATCAACTTGCCTACGGGACAGGTGGACCAAAAGACTTCTCCCTTCTTTACACCGAAGAGATGTTCCACCAACTAAATGACGATTTCGCACCTCTCCTTTTGCACGAGACGGTCGTTTGGCGAGAAGAGGGATCACTCCATCACGGTGAATCAGCTGTGATTCAATATGTCGGACAAAAACGATAAGCGAATGGCCTCCCCGAAATTCGGAGAGGCCATTTGATTACTTCGCGCCTTCGACGTTCATATGCTTACTGCGGAGCTGACCGCAAGCTGCATCGATGTCTGTCCCGTGTTCGAGACGGACACCCGTATTGACGCCACGCTTTTTCAAGATATCATAAAACGCCATGATATCTTCCGGTGTGCTTCGCTCATATTGGATATGCTCGTTGACCGGATTATACGGAATCAAGTTGATATAAGACTTGTCTTTGATGTCTTCAATCAAGTCCGCGAGTTCTTCCGCATGTTCCGGTAAATCATTCACTTTTGAGAGCAAGATATACTCGAATGTGATCCGCTTATTCGTCTTCTCGACGTAATAGCGAATCGACGGCATGAGTTTATCAAGCGGGAACGCCCGGTTGATTTTCATGATTCGTGTACGGAGCTCATCGTTCGGCGCATGGAGAGATAGCGCCAAATTGATGCGTAAGTCGAGGTCCGCAAACTTATAAATCTTGTCAGCAAGACCACTCGTCGACACGTTGATTTTACGTGGGGCGATTGCAAGACCACGCTCATCTTTTACGACGCGCAAGAAGTCGACCAAGTTATCGAAGTTATCGAACGGTTCACCGATTCCCATAACGACGATATGACTGACACGGTCCCCTTCTCCTTCTCCATCGAGGAAATGTTGGACAGTCATGATCTGCTCGACGACCTCACCAGCCGTCAAATCACGTGTCTTTTTCAACAAGCCGCTCGCACAGAAGCTGCAGCCGATGTTACAACCGACCTGTGTCGTCACACAGACCGAGCGACCATATTTATGACGCATGAGCACCGTCTCGATATAGTGACCATCATGCAATTTAAGTAAAAATTTGACCGTTCCATCGCCCGCTTCTTGTTTGACGAACAGTTCTTGTGTCGAGATGACATATTTCTCAGTTAAGTAATCGCGTACTTCGTCACGGACGTTCAGCGCGTCCATCGATTTGACTCGATCGATGTAGAGCGAGTCCCAGACTTGACGTGCGTGGAAGGCACCATATCCTGCTTCCGTGCACTCGTTTGTGAGCTGATCGAACGTCAACCCGTATATAGATGATTTCATTCTAACCTGTCCTTTCTCTAATCCGCATACGTACCATTGTAGCGGACGTCAGAGACGGGTGCAACTTACGAATAATCTGGAGGCGTCGGTCGTGTGATGAACTGTTCGAACGCATAAGCGACACGAATCAAATCTCGTTCCGCAAAGCTCGTTCCCGTGAACGATAGACCGAACGGGGCCCCGCTCTTTTTTCGTTTATAAGGGACCGTGATTGTCGGGTGTCCTGCTTTCGCAGCCATGTCATAGTTCATGTCATGTGGCAGGACGATTGCGTCCAGTTTTTGTCCTTTTAATAGCTCATCCATTCCGTCCACTTTTGCGAGATGAACATCATCAATCCGACGGTCGAGATAACTAGCTTCGACGAGACGCCCTGAACGTGCATCTGACTGTTCAAAGATGGTCTGCCCGTGCGGAATCGATTCGGGGTGGTCCGCGTTCCATTCGATCAAGTCGGAAAGCGTCTTAAATGGCACAGTTGTGTTCGCAAGATACGCCTCAATCCCAAGCTTGAATTCATCAAACAAAATATCTGCCTGTTCTAATGCATCGTGTTTCGGTAACGTGATCTCGACGAGTTCAACCTCGGCTTGACGCAGCAATCGAAGTGCCTGTTCATACAAACCGACTTCTTCGTCTGAAAGATTTGGCTTGATAAATCCGACACGCATCCCGACCGCTTGACGGACATCGAGACATGTCACATAAGGCGGTCCGACTGGAGTTTCCCATGTCGCAGGATCAGCCGAATCTTCACCACACATTGTCTGCAAGGCAACGACCGCATCACGAAGGGTACGCGCCATCGGTCCAGCCGTATCCTGAGAACGTGAGATCGGAATGATTCCTGAACGACTGATCAAGCCGACGGTCGGCTTGATTCCGACGATACTATTATGCACACTCGGGTGTACAATCGAGCCGCTCGTCTCAGATCCAACGGCAAGGAGTGTCAGGTTTGCCGCAACCGCCGAAGCCGATCCAGAACTCGATCCCCCGACATCTAATTGGTCGCCATAAGGGTTCTTCGTTTGTCCGCCAACAGCACTCCAACCATTCGGCATATCTTCCGTTAAAAAGTTCGCCCACTCGGACAGGTTCGCTTTTCCGAGAATGATTGCCCCGTCATCCCGCAATCGTTTCACGAGCTCGGCATCTCGACCTGCAAAATGATGTCGCATGGCGGCGGCACCTGCTGTCGTACGCATCAGACCGGCTGTCTCGATATTGTCCTTGATTAAGACGGGGATGCCGAGGAGCGGTTTGCGTACTCCTTTTTTATATGCCCGGTCTGCTGCCTCTGCCTCGAACAGGGCGTCCGGATTTACCTGGATGACGGCATGAAGTCGCTCATTATATGCAGCAATCCTTCTAAGATAATACGCTGTTATGTCTCGTGCCGTGAATTGTCCTTCTTTATACCCACGATGTGCACGTTCAATCGTCAGTTCATGTAATTGGATTTGTTCCATCCTACATTCCTCCTTTATCTCTCCCAACTTTATTCGTGCTCTATGCCTGATTTCCTTTTCGTATCGCCAAGTCGATGTGTTCTTGTTACACTTAAGAAAAAACAGGAGGTTCCTATGACACGCTCCTATATATTCGTGCTACTCGCTGTGTTCGGTCTATTTTTCTTGCAGTTATACGGAGAAAATGTGCCGTATGGTCCGTTCATTTCGATCGGGTTGATCGGATTCATCATCGTCTTGACGATTTTTCAGTTAAAGCGAAAACCGAATCATTGACGAAAGTATTTTGAGGGTGGTATGATGCTCTCACCAACTACATATCGATATCAAGAGTGAACGAGAGATCTGGCTCCATGACTTCACAGCAACCTGCCATAGGCAAGGTGCTACGACCAGCAAGGGAAACCTTGGACGATATGACGAGAGCGCTCATGTCATCCGACGTGAGCGCTTTTTTGTTGAAATACGATTTGGAGGGAACGACAAGATGGAAAAAGCAACATTTGCAGGTGGCTGTTTTTGGTGCATGGTAACACCTTTTGAAGAACTACCAGGGATTGAAGGAATCGTATCCGGCTATATGGGCGGACAGATCGACAATCCGACGTATGAAGAAGTCAAAACGGGAACGACTGGTCATTTAGAAGTCGTTCAAATCACATATGATCCATCTCTGTTCTCATATGAGCGTCTCCTCGAGCTATATTGGATTCAGACCGACCCGACCGATGACGGTGGTCAATTCCAAGACCGTGGACCTCAGTATGCCCCAGCCATCTTCTATCACACGGAGGAACAACGAATCGCGGCTGAGGCGAGTCGAGACGTATTAGCGGCAAGTGGTCGCTTCACGGCACCGATTGTCACAAAAATCACTCCGGCGACGACATTCTTCGAAGCGGAAGAGTATCACCAGGATTACCATAAAAAGAATCCGAAGCACTATAAAGAAGACCGGGCCATCTCAGGACGGGACACGTTCATCGAAGAGAACTGGACTGAAACCGTATAACGGTCATCAGACGCGAATTTTAGCATTCGCGTCTTTTTATAAGCTTATGAATCGGGAAAAGGCTATTAATGGTTCATCTATCCGAAAAGGAGGACTCATACATGAAAACTAGTACGAAACTCATCATCGGTGTGATCGGCGTAGCCGTGATCGCCGTCGCCTGGTGGCTTATCTCACCGCTTTTCTTGACAGAGACCGTCGATGAAGGATTACCACCGACAGCTGTTGAGACGCCTGTTCCAGAAGAAGAGACAGAGGAAGAGACAACCGAGACACCGGAAGCACAACCGAGTCAAACCGAAGTAGCGGGTGTGTTCATGGACGGGGAGAAAAATTATGAGACGACGGGCACGATTCGCTCCGTCGAGGCAGAAGACGGGACGTATCTCCGATTTGAAGAGTTCGAGACAACGAACGGACCTGACTTATTTGTCTATTTGACGAAGCCAGGACAAGAGACAACCGAAGGCGTCAGTTTAGGATCGTTAAAAGGAAACATCGGGAATCAAAATTATTTAGTCCCTGCGGATGTGAATCTAGAAGAGTACAACACAGTTGTCATCTGGTGTCGTGCGTTCAGCGCGACGTTCGGGACGGGAGAACTGACTTTAACAAGTGAATGAATTGACTAAAGGGTGACTGAATGAATCGGCCACCCTCTTTTCATTTGAGATTACCTGAAAAAATAAAGACCAATCATCCAACATCAATTGAGAACATGCTATCATATATGTAAATAAGTGTAATTCAATTGAGGAGGTACGATTATGGAGCAGACGTTGTCACAACCATATAAACATTACTTTTGGAAACGTTTCTTTCTATTCTTCATTCCATTAATGGTGGTGGGCATACTATCCGAACCGATAATTATTCAGAATCCATTCGAAGAGCTCGAAGACTATGGAGAATTTGTGTTTTTCTTGGCAATTTATATCCTTGTACTCGGTGGATGGGCAGCGTTTATAACGTCGATGATGTGGCGGATTAGACAACGCAAGTTGAAAAAAGAGGAGAATGATTAAAATGAACTCTTATTACTCCCATCCAGTGATGAATAATACAAAGTGGGAAGAAATTAGAGAAGCAATGTGCAATACTCCTAATCACTTCCAATGGCGGACAAAAGATATTGAAACCGGCTATATTACAATGTGGGATGCTGAGTGGTATTATCATTTCAGACTTGGGAACTACAAATACATTGAATGGTTAGAAATTAAGGCGGACACCGAGGAACTCCGAAAAGACCTTTTAGATATCCTTCAAAAAGTTCATGTCCCTGGAAAGGTTCTTGAGGATGCTATTCGAGTTTATGGATATGATGATACTGGATCATATGTTGACTATATCTAGTATAACTCAATATGATCAATTTACACTTTTCTCTCTTAATTTCAATTAGAGCGTAAGCAGACGTCCCAAATCCTTGTATTTGACTTTTCTCTTGCGCTCCGTGCCTCCCGTCTGAAAGGTAAGGAACATATTTCTTATCGGCGACACACGCATCCACTCGGAGTGTTCCATCACTCCCGAGAACGAGAACACCGTCCGGACGAACCGAACCAATCCTTCGAACGTATAGTCATCAAGTAGTCATTCGTTCATCACGTCTAAAATTCTTCCCATTCTCTACAGAACGACTTCTCTCAAAAAGTCCATTCAGTGCACCTACGGAAGTTTATCGCCAAAATCATCGGCAGAAGTGTAAAAAAGGGGTCTAGTCACCAAAAATTGATGACCGAACCCCTCTTTTTATTGAAAAGTTCTAAAATGGAATAGTAATAATCTAGCCTCACTTTGTTTAACTCATTTATTCCATAAAAGGGTTTGTTCCGCTTTAATAGTGGTTAAAAGGATTATCATTTATCTTACATATAGAGTAACCATTATAAGCAACTGTCTTTTATCTTTTTGTATAAAAGAGGATTTTGAACTTTTATCAAAGCAATTGCTTCTTCAAAGGCAACTCCATCTAACAAATTAATTTTATTACATTCAAAATTTGGATTTGTTAACCAAATTTGAGCTAAAGATTCTCCACAGCTGGCTCTTATCATTTCTTCTGTCGTTTGATCATTCGCGATACTTAATAATGCGGCTTCTACCATCTCATTGTTGGATGTGAAACCTAAATCTATGGCTGCGTCATCTCTAACAGCATCATCTATAGTTGTGTCTAGTAGAGTATTAATTAATTTTTGTGCTATATCCATTTTTTAAATCTCCCCGATAGTATATGAGTCCTTTCGAATTTCCCTATCGATTTGAAGAAGGTACAGCGAGTCAACTTGAGCGCACATTCAACAGGAAAATATTCGAGCTGAGCGACTTCTAACTCATCGAGAAAAGAATGAACGAAATAATTTAGTTGACGAAACTCTACTAACAAATTCGGACAAGCCCATTTTGCACATATATGAGCGCCCACCACAACGGACCATGTGCACGGATTTATTTACTCCAACTCGATGAAAGACGCTTAAACACCACTCAAAATCATCGCATCGCTCAGTATTCTCCAAAACCTTGTTCATATCATTGAAAAGGGAGCTGCTGTTCAAAGCATCTGTTTATCTTTTATACACTCTTACCATTCGCATATCGAGTGAAATTATCGAGAATTGCCTGCCAGCCTTGTCGTTGCAATTCAATCGGATTCATCGATTCTGTATCAAATACCTCGATCACTTTCGTCTGATTCCCTTCTGAAGCAAATGAAATTCTAACTCTCCGTTCATCGTCAAGACGATACTGAATGAGCTCATTTACTTTAACTTCTTCATACACTCCTTCAAAATCAAAGCCCATGCTTTGATCTTTTGCTTCCATCCGACTTCGAAATTTCCCGCCAATCCGTAAGTCGTTTTCCGCTTCGGTCGTATGCCAATCGTCAGACGCATGATTCCATTGTTTAATATGATCTGGGTCTGTCCACAGTTTCCAGACAGTGTCGATTGGTGCATCGACGACCGTTGATATCGTCACTACGTTTGATTCCATGATTCGTTTCCCCTTTACTCTGCAATTTTCCGAGCAATCCTGAATGTGTTACGTACCCTGTACCATGTAGATTACATGAGTAGGCATTACTTCCCTATCGGTCACATCATCTCCTGCTCTCCCTTAATATCGCTAATCAAAAAAACCTGAATGGCACGCTAGCACGAGTGCACATTCAGGGTTCTTATCATTTCATCATTGAAATTTAGCTCTTGGCAATCCCAAGCATAAATCCGGCAACGACAATCAAGCCAATTCCCATAAAGACATAGACGCGTTCCTTTGTCGTCTTCTCTTCTTTCAAGAGATAGATCCCACCGAGT
Organism: Exiguobacterium sp. MMG028; assembly: GCF_027947425.1. Classification (NCBI taxonomy): domain Bacteria; kingdom Bacillati; phylum Bacillota; class Bacilli; order Caryophanales; genus Exiguobacterium; species Exiguobacterium sp. MMG028. The sequence goes on along the minus strand of NZ_JAQJIN010000001.1, from coordinate 529,484 downwards.
GTCGCCACGACGACGTTCAATTGAGATAAAGCGAATGAAGTCGCAATCCCGACTTCTCCGCTCGAGACGAAGAGACCGAAGTTCCCAATCCCCCAGGCAATCCCGGCTAAAATATTCTTGAACGTACGTGGATCGAATTTCTTCACGTCCTTCTCACGGATACTGAAGAGAAGTGCTGCGATGAACATCCCGACCGATTGTGGAAGAATCGCCGTGATGCCTTCTACTTCAAAGTAGTTCGTCAAGACCGCATACGTGACGTAACCGATACTTGAAACGAATAAGACGAGTAACCCCTTCTTCAACGCACCGGCGCTATCTTTGTCTTTTTTCTGTTGATACGAAGTCATCGTCGCCCCGATGATAATCAAGACGAGCGCTGAGAACCCTAACCATAGCTCTGTCGTCGTCTGCCAGTCCCCGAGAACGATGACCCCAAAGAGAGACGTCCCGACGAGCTGCATTCCCGTACTGATTGGCATCGCTTTGGAGACGCTTAGGATTTGGAACGATTGGAACTGCAAATATTGACCGAGCGCCCAGAACGCCCCTGAGATAAATCCGGTCACGATGGCGAGTGTCGTGAACTCCGGTCGGAATACGAGGGCAATCACGGCCGCCATGATCATCGCCCCAATGGTCGTTCCGATTAACTGCTGAATCGGTTTTCCTCCCACTTTCGACACGATGAGTGGAATACTTCCCCACATGAGTGCCGGTAAGAGTGCCAAAAGAATCATTTCCATAAAGCACACCTGCTTTCTTAATATAACGTCTAACATGGAATTCCCACGTATCCAATTTTATAAACCTAAATTGCAAAAGGGAATTGCCATGTCGAATACTACGATGATATAATGATTTCGAACGGGGCATTAGCTCAGCTGGGAGAGCGCTACGCTGGCAGCGTAGAGGTCAGGGGTTCGAGCCCCCTATGCTCCATTAATTTGTCACATCTCGAATGAGGTGTGGCTTTTTTATTGGCATGATGCGATTCAACCCCTTTCTGAACGGGTAATGTTAGATAGACTTTTTCATATAAGGGGGAATTTTTGATGGAACGCACATCTGTTGAAGAGACATTGACGAGCGTGATCGAATGCATGCGCGCTTGTAACCATTGTTTCTCAAAAAGTTTACAAGAAGAAGATTTACACATGTTCACTGAATGCATCCGATTGACACGTGAGTGTTCCGACATCTGTTCGCTCGCATTGAATGCCTTAGAAACAGATTCAGCCTTCTCAAAACCAATCGTTGCCTTATGTGCTCAGGTATGTGATACATGTGCCGTCGAATGTGGCCGTCACTTGCATGACCACTGTCAGGCTTGTGCAAAAGCGTGTGAGCGCTGTGCGGAAGCTTGCCGTACCCTCGTCGCCGCTTAAGCACGACATTCGTCTAACTTTCTGTTAGACTTTTTTATTGTGAAGAAAGAAGGTGAACCATGCAACATACCATCCTCGCTCTCGATGTAGAGACCGCTAATCGAGATAGCCGTAGCATCTGCTCAGTCGGGTGGAGCATCCTGCAAAATGGAGAAGTGATCGAAACTGATCAACGACTCGTCAATCCAGAGGAAGACTTTGATATGGGGAACATACGGGTTCATGGCATTCGTCCGAGTGACGTGTGGGATGCCCCTGCGTTACCGGAAGTACTTGCCTCTCTTTACCCGATTTTACGAGAAGTCGACCTCGTCATCGCACATAACGCCTCATTTGATATGGGTGCCTTAAGAAAGGCAATTGTGAAATATGATTTATTCGATTTCCCTACAATTGAGTTTGGATGCACTGTCAAATTATCACGTAAACTGTATCCAGGACTCCCGAACCACAAGTTGAACACGATGGCAGAATACTTGAACGTGCCGTTTATTCATCATGATGCCGCAGAAGACGCTCGCGTATGCGCTCTTCTCATGCGTGATATGATGCAGAAAACCGGCATTACAAGCCCGAGAGAGCTACATCGCTATACGTCCGTAAAAACAGGTACACTCGCATATTAAACCGGTCATGAGCCCATGACCGGTTATTTTTTGAAGATCCATCGTTTTTGAACGTAATAACTGACGAAAAAGAGAAAACTGTCGACGGCAATTTTTAGGATGACTTCGCCTTGTCTAAATAGTAGAAACAAGAGATATACCAATAATGCCGAAATTCCCATCTGGAGAACGACGAGTGAAAAATATTTGGACAGTGATCGTCGTGCTTTCGAATGAAAGACAACTTTCCGATTGACGAGATAATTGAATAAAGATGAAATGACTCGTGCGAGTACCGTTGCAGCGATGACATGAGCTGTATCGAAGTACGGTGATAATAAATAGATGAAGACTGCATACATCCCGACGTCGACCACGAAAGATGCGACGGACGACAAGGAGTACATGAAAAACATGCGATAAATCAAAATCGAATCTAAAATCGGTCTGAAATGGGACGAGTCATTTTCATTCTCATATACCGTCTGGATGGTCGTCTGTTGAATCGGGACCTGCAAGCGCTTTGTGAATGTCAGCATATTCATCTCGAACTCATATCGGTTCCCAGGAATGTCGAGCAATTGTCTCGCATATCGCATCGGTATGGCACGTAGACCGGTCTGTGTGTCTTTCAGTTTTAACCCGCTCCCAATCAACATGACGAGTCGTGTCGCCTGATTCCCAAACCGACTTCTAAGAGGAATCTTGTCCCCACTGAAATCACGACATCCCATGATCAGATGATGCGGTTTGCTCACTCCCTCTTCATACACATTGACGACGTCCTCAGGTAAATGCTGTCCATCGGCATCAACCGTGATGACGCCTAGCTTGTCAGGATAGGTCTCCGCAATATACTTCAATCCAATCTTCAGCGCCGCGCCTTTCCCTTGGTTCTGTTCATGCGATAACACACCGTCGACGATTGAGGCCACCGTCTTAAAGACTGAATCGGACGATGCATCACTTCCGTCATTCACGACGATGATTGTCGAGAATCCGCTCGCCCTCAATTGCTCTACAAGTGTGACGAGTGCATCGTCAGGGTTATAGGCCGGGATTAGAATCGAGTACGCCTTCCGTATTCCCACTTCATGCATTTGCATCGCCACCCCTCCTCTCCTTTTCTTTATACCCGAAGCGACCGCATCACATTCCCACAAAAAAATGCATCAGCGAGAAGCTGATGCATGATATCATCCGACGAAAATCAAGTACGACGAAACAAAGTACACGACGACGACGAGTAATGAAGGAATGACGTAGCGTACCTTCGAGGTGACGTTCTGACGAAGGACGCTGTACATGACGAGAATCGATAGAATCGTGATTCCGACCGCTGACACAAGATGTGATGTCGAGACGTCTGCCAAAATCGAACCGTTGCGATAGAAAACGTCCGACATGGCAATAATGAGCATATTGAAGATGTTACTACCGAGGATCGAACCGAATGCCAAGTTAACGTTTCGAAGTTTGAGCGCCATAAACACGGCGACCGCCTCAGGTAATGACGTCGATGCGGCAATCAAAAAGCTCCCGACAAAACTTGAACCAAGTCCCGTGACGACGGCAATCTGGTCTCCTGTGATGGAGAGTGCTGTCCCGGCTGCCATGATCACCACTGCCGCAATCAAGAATCCGAATCCAGCTCGTTTCAACGTGATATCTTCATACTTACCGACGACAACCTCTTCTTCCACTTCCTGTTCAGCGACCGGCTCTTTTGGTTGCTTCCCAATGTAATAAATCCCAATCCCGTAAAGGATGGCGATCAAGAGTGCGTCGACACCGATTCCGATAAACGTCATATCGACCCGGACAATCAAGGCAATTAGCGTCGTGACGGTCAGCAATAGACCAAGTCCGGCCGTATACAAATGATCACGGCTCGCGTAGTTAAAGAGTTGCTTTTGGCGGAAATATAGATCAAACATCGCTAAAATGAAAATATTGAACAAGTTAGACCCGAGCATGTTTCCGATCGCAATGTCTGGGTTGTCAATCATGACAGCCGAGATACTCGTCGTCACTTCAGGTAATGACGTCGCACCTGCCAACAAAACGGTACCGACGAGCATTCCGCCCATTTTTGACTTTTCCGTCATGACATCGGCGTATGTGGACAACTTGATTGCGGCGTAGACCGTGATGGCCGCAGCTAATAAGAAATAAACAAATACCATTTTTTCTCCTCCTTGGGTAAACAAAAAAGACCTTTTTATGGACGACAAAAACGCCCATAAAAAGGTCTTGCGGACTTGTAAAAGCTCGATGGACCGAGTGCATGCGCACTGTAATGACGACCCATCGACCACGATTGTGGTCGCTACTCCCCTTTTTATCTTCCTTTTGACTATAGCATGAACAAGCCTAGTTGACAATCGAGCGACGCATGAGCGTGACAAAATCCGATGCATCCATAGCCGTTCGATAACCGAGTTCTTGCATCGCGGCTAACTCAGGCGGTAGCATCGGATAAGTCCAACCCGCTCGCTCTAGTTGCTGTCGAAACGCCTCATTCTCTTCATCATCTACAGCATCACGAGCAACAATTTCCTTTAACTCATATGCAGTCTGACAGAGAGGTGCCGCTTCTTGAACCCATTCATCTTCTGTGAAACAGGTTAGGATGGATTCAAAGAGTCTCACTACTTTCTGATTTTTTACATTCTTTTCACCATAAAACAAGGAATTAAGTTCCTGCTCATACAAGCCAATCAAATCCGTCGAACTACGAAACGGTTCGAATGCACGTAACAACTGATGATAGTACCAAGACTGATCTCGCATCGGACGTTTGAAACGTTGCCACACCGTCATCCCTTCCGTCTCTAGATCATAACGGATGGAACGAAGATTATGTAGCTTATCCGCTACGAGGAGTGCGACCTCATCGAATTGTAACGATGAGATGTGCTCAAGAGTCGTCTGTTTTCGTTGTTCCCACGTCTGATTAGGGTTCTTCTCAGATACAGCAAGTACAAGACGTAATACGTCCGGACCGAATCTAGCTAAGATTTCTTGAGGATCCGTTTTCGTATCCTCAATTAAATCGTGTAAAAGTCCTGCTGCAACGACCGTTGGTGGTTGGTGATCCGTTTCGAGCAATAATGCGACCGAAAATGGGTGTGACAAAAATGGAATCGATGACCCCTTCCGGTGCTGACCTCCATGACGAATCGATGAAAAGCGAAGCGCTTCTTCTATGAGCGGGTTCATGTCACCCTCCCCCTTCTTCCGGATGAAAACTCTTCTATTACTTACCCGGAATTAGGCATAAATAACATAAATTCTTTCTATAATTAGGTATATAGTCTTATCACTCTTCGTAAATCATTTTCTTCGTCATCCCACCATCGACGAGGAGATTATGACCGTTGACAAAGTCGTTGTTCCGGTCAATCAGATACCGTACCGCTCGGCCGATGTCATCAGGTTCGCCGACGCGGCCTGAAGGATGCTGACGATGGTCGATTTCTCGTAACACTTCGTCTGATGTATGAATCCAGCCCGGGCTAATCGCATTCACAGTTACCGGTCGATCACTCAATGAGATGGCAAGCGAATGAGTCAAACCGACAATCCCGCCTTTAGAAGCCCCATACGCATCCCAGTGCGGTTCGTTTTGCATGGCACGCGTCGATGCCATATTGATGATGCGACCATATGACTCATCTTTGTTCAATTCTAAAAAGTATTTCGCACAAGTAAACGTTCCTACTAAATTGACGTCGATGACTCGTTTGAACGTATCGATTTCAAGTTCGTCAATCGGTTTGACGAGAGAAGCGATTCCCCCGTTGTTAATCAACACATGGGCATGTCCAAAACGTGACTTTATGTCTTCGAATACACCCTGTAGCGCTTCCGTCTTGCCAAGGTCAACTTGGTAAAAGGACACCCCTTTTATATTCGGGTCTTCACCAATGTCCAAGCCCACAACTTCATATTGATTTGCGAACTCCTTTGCGAGCGCATAGCCAATCCCTTGCGTGACACCTGTAATGATCATAACGTCTTTCATCTGTTCATCCCTCCTAGAAGATTGTATACCCGAATGTGGCTTACTCAGTCCACAGTTTACGATTTGAGGTCGTGATGACACTTGCTCCAGCAGCAAGGGCTGCATTCACTTCTTCCGTCGTCTCAATCAACCCTCCTGCAAATACAGGTATACCAGTTCTCTCCTGTACTCGGCGAATATACTTCGGCACGATTCCAGGTAGCACCTCGATGTAGTCTGGTTTTGATCGTTCAATATGCTTGATGCTCTTTTCAAACGATGTCGAGTCAATTAAAAACAACCGTTGCACCGTCAACACATGATTTTGTTTTGCCCGTACAATCACGTTCCCTTTCGTCGAGATAATACCAAACGGTTTATACGTCTGACAGACATATTCGGTCGCAAATTCGTCCGCTTTCATTCCTTGGATCAGATCCATATGAACAAATACTTTTTTCTGATGTTTCTCTAACAACTTGAAAATCGACTCCAACCGACTCATATGAATTTCAAGCAGAACACCCAATTCGAGTTTGCTCGATAAAAATCGCTCTAAATCGCGCATATCTCGGATCGCCGGTAAGATGGATTGTCCGTGTAACATCCGCTATTCCCCCTGTCTTCTTTCCATTATGCCGACAGCTATTTTCATAAATCAAGGTTTACTCATTCAATATAGCGGGAAAGTAATATCAACTTGTGTAGAGGGGGATTTTAGTATGGTCAATGAAGTCACTGTAAAAGTTGAGACACCAACACCGGAGCAACATCAGTCGTTGCGGGTGAAGGCGGGGATGCCTCGACGCTCAGATGAAAGTACAGTCAAAGGACTTAAGAATACGCTATTTGGCGTCTGTTTATATTTAGATGATGAAATTGTCGGGATGGGGCGTGTCGTCGGGGACGGCGGGATGGTCTTTCATCTAGTCGACATCGTCGTCGATCCAGAATGCCAAGGACTTGGTCTTGGTAAATTAATCATGGAAAATTTAATGGAGTGGATTCTAAAAGAGGCAGATGAGACGGCCATCATCAGTCTGATTGCCGATATTCCTGCTGATGGCTTGTATCGTCAATTCGGCTTTGATTATTCACGGCCAGAATCAGTCGGAATGGAGTATCAATGGAATCAACTAGAAAGTTAACACACTTCAACGAAGGAGATGACTTATGGATGGATTGAACATCATCGTGTTGCTTGGACTGGCGCTCACGCTTATCTCCGTCTTCAGTCTCCTGATTGAACGTCTATACTTTCCAAGTATTTTAGCATTTATCGCCATCGGTGTTGGAGTCGGTTTTTTCTGGGACGGAAACGAAGTTTTCAAAATTGCCGGTGAAATTGGAATCATCCTATTATTTTTCCTTCTAGGGTTAAAGTTTCCGTTACGAGAATTATGGAAGCGCATGCGAAAGGTATGGAAAGCAGGCGTATTAGACATCGTCCTATCGTTCGGCGTCTCATTCGGAATCGCCTTACTGTTTGGATTGGACTTTCCTCGCGCCTTTTTGATTGGTGCCGTTCTATATGCGACGAGCTCTTCAATCTCAGCTAAACTACTTGAGCGCCACTCCGAAAAACATGAAGATATTAAAGAATTCGTCCTTGCTCTACTTATTTTTGAAGATATATTCGCACCACTGTTATTGACGATTGCGCCATTCATCATTCAAGAGGAACCGGTCGCCATGACAGATATCGGGAAAGTGTTCGCAGGATTTCTAATTTTTGGGGTATTATTGTTTATCGGATCTAGCTTTGTGTCGAAACAACAGAAGTTCTCGAAACACCTTTTACGTCAGGATGATGCGAGTATCGGGCTCATCGGACTCATTCTCTTCTTCGCCGGAATCGGTATGGTATTTGGTCTATCTGAGATTTTAGGAGCATTCATTGCCGGAATCATGCTTGCGGATATCCATGACGTTCGTCCGCTCAAACGTTTGACGGTACCCGTTCGTGACTTGTTTCTCCCAATCTTCTTTATTTCATTCGGAATTTCAATCAACTTGGAGAAAGGTGTCATCGTTAACACTTTATTCTTTGTCTTGATTGTTTGGGGCGTCTTATCTAAGTGGATTGTCGGTCGCGTCGGAGGAAGAATTTACGGGTTATCTCGTGTCCAGGCGAATGAGGCGGGGTTTTCTCTCGCTCCGCGTGGCGAGTTCTCCATCTTGTTTACCGCCCTTTCAAACGGGGCCATCAACTTGTTTGTCGGTCTTTATATTTTCGTGTCAGCCATTGTGGGAATCATTTTATTCCGGTTCTCGGAATACTTGGCCGAAAAGACGGAAAAGACGCTCACAAAAGTATTACCAGAAAAGAAAAACGAAGAGTAAACAGGCGAACCGAATTTTCGGTCCGCCTGTTTTATCCTCTCATTCATTCTTTCACTGTCTTTTTAGCATGTCGCTTTTTTCGCCAGATGAGGTATCCGATCACACTAACGAGCAACAGACCGTAAATCGTATAAGAATAAGCATCTAGATAGGCAAGTATATCTTGCCAGTTCTCACCGACTTTCATTCCGACCAAGACCAAGATTGTGTTCCAAATCGCTGTTCCAGCAGTGCTGAGAAGCAAAAATTTTAAGAATGGCATATTCGACATACCTGCTGGAATTGAGATGAGACTTCGAACGACCGGCATCAATCGACCAAAGAAGACCATCCACCCTCCGTACCGATCGAACCAGGCATCTGCCTTTTTGACGTCTTGAATATCAAGGCGTATCCACTTCCCGTATTTCTTCGTCCACTTCTCAATTTGCTCAACATCAAATAACAGACCTAGTCCGTATAATAAGACTGCTCCTAGTATGGCTCCAACTGTCGATGCCACGATGACGAGCGTGATGGACAAGTTCGTCTTTACGGCAAAAAAACCACCAAAGAGTAATACGACTTCAGAAGGGATTGGCGGAAAAACGTTCTCAATGAAGATCATGAACGCAATTCCTATGTATCCGTACTGTTCAATAATCGAAATCATCCAATCACTCATTATTGATGCCTCCATTCCCACACATTATACCCATCCTTTCTAATCGATAACCGTTGAGACATGCTACACTTATGAAAAAAAGGAGTTGATTGTGGTGGAAGAAACAATTCGCTGTCCGTGGTGCGGATCTGACCCGCTATATGTCCGTTATCATGACGAGGAATGGGGCAAACCTGTCCATGATGACCAAAAACATTTTGAGTGCCTGACGCTTGAGAGTGCACAGGCTGGACTCAGCTGGATTACAATTTTAAGAAAACGTGAAAACTATCGCTCCGCGTATGCGAATTTCGAGGTAAACGAAGTGGCTCATTTTTCAGAAGCAGATATTGAGAGACTGATGGCAAACAGTGGCATCGTCCGGAACCGCCGAAAAATCGAAGCCTCCATCAATAATGCGAAACAGTTCATGAAGATACAAGAAGAGTTTGGTTTATTCGATTCATATATTTGGTCATTTGTAGACAATGAAACCATCATTAATGCATGGGAACGGCTTGAAGAAGTCCCCGCAACGACAGAATTGTCTGAGCGATTGAGTAAAGACTTAAAACGACGTGGATTCAAATTTTTAGGTCCGACCACGGTGTATGCCCACTTACAAGCAACCGGTCTCGTCAATGACCACCTTGCCTCTTGTGCATTTCGATAAGTTAAGACCAGCTATCAAAAATATCTTTACATCTCCCCTATTGTTGTGACAATATTTTGACAAAGTGATACTCTATCACTGAAAGCGTTTTCATATTTTTTATCTTTCGGGGGGATGTTGATGAACGGAATTTTAGTGTCCATTGTCGTATACATGGCACTGATGGTCTTACTTGGGATCATCGCGTATCGAAGAACAAGTAGTATTGGAGATTATATGTTGGGGGGACGGGCATTAGGTCCCGGCGTCGCAGCTTTATCGGCCGGCGCGTCTGACATGAGTGGATGGCTCTTAATGGGCTTACCTGGTGCGATGTATGCAACGGGAATCTCAAGCGGTTGGATTGTCATCGGGTTGACAATTGGCGCCTATTTGAACTGGTTGTTGGTCGCTCCAAGATTACGCATTTATTCTTACATATCGGATGATGCGATCACGATTCCAGACTTTTTTGAGAAGCGGTTTAAAGACTCAAAAGGGTTATTACGTTCTTTTTCTGCTGCCGTCACCCTCATCTTCTTCACGTTGTATGCGACGAGCGGGTTCGTTGCAGGTGGTCGACTATTCAATGCCGTCTTCGACATTGAATTCGTAACAGGTGTCATTATTCTCGCCTCAATCATCATTTTGTATACGTTCATCGGCGGTTTTTTAGCCGTTAGCTGGACAGACTTTGTTCAAGGACTCATCATGCTTTTCGCACTCATTTTTGTACCTGCAATCGCCATCATGGCGACAGATGGTGTGTCAAATGCATTAGATACGGTCCGAGATATCGATGAAGCGTTACTCGACCCATGGACAGGTCAATCGCTCATTGGAATCATTTCTTTATTTGCGTGGGGACTCGGTTATTTTGGCCAACCACATATCATCGTTCGCTTTATGGCAATCGGGAAATTGGAAGACATAAAAACGGCACGTCGTATTGGCATCTCATGGATGGTCTTCACCGTCGTCGGGGCGATGGCGACCGGATTGTTTGGACTTGCCTACTATACGCAACAAGGACTGACAATCGATAATCCTGAAAACATTTTTATTAACCTATCGGATCTATTGTTCCCTGACCTAGTGACCGGTGTATTATTAGCTGCTTTACTCGCTGCCATCATGTCGACAATTTCATCACAATTGCTCGTCTCATCGAGTGCCGCGACGACAGACTTCTATCAAAAATTCTTCCGTAAGGACGCAGGAGACCGCGAACTCGTCATGGTCGGGCGAATCACAGTTGTTCTCGTATCGGTCGTATCAATTGTCCTTGCGCTCGATGCAGATGACACAATCTTGAACCTTGTCGGCTATGCTTGGGCAGGATTCGGTTCATCGTTTGGACCGCTCATTCTATTTAGTCTTTTCTGGAAACGGACGACTCGTCAAGGCGCTCTTGCCGGGATGTTGACTGGTGCATTTGTCGTTATCCTTTGGAAGAACTATGCTGCTTCACTATTTGGAACGTTCGGAACGCTCTATGAGATGATTCCAGCATTCTTCCTGTCTGCACTCGCCATTTATGTCGTTAGTTTGCTGACGCCTCCACCGAGTGAGGTCATTCAACGTGAATTCGACCAAATGCGTGACATGGTGAAAGAACATATCAAATAATCTTCTTGGCAGGTCATCTTGACCTGCCATTTTTATATACAAGGATTTTTCTAAATTTTTGACGAATAATATATAAATTGAGATTAATTCCATTTTGAAAAGGAGATTTTTGATGAAACCCTTTAAAACCATCTCTCATCTCACATTCGCTTCTAGCTTGATTCTGTTATTCGGCTGTGGTCAGTCTTCTTCGACAAATCAAGAAACCTCAGTTGAAACCGAAGAGCCAATCGTTGAGACACCTGTAGAAGAGACCCCTTCCGAACCTGAGCCAACCGTCACGACGGCATCCATCTATGCCATTGGTGATGTATTGCTGCACAATTCGGTATACAATGCAGCCCGTGTCAATGACGGATATGATTTTGATCCTTCTTTCGAACAAGTCGCGCCGATTTTAGAACGAGCGGATCTCGCAATCGCTAACCAAGAGAGTATGATTGGCGGGAGCGAAATCGGGTTATCGAGCTATCCGGCTTTCAACAGCCCATTCGAGATTGGCGATGCTTTGCAACGTGCCGGAATTGATTTAGTCACGACGGCGAACAATCATACGCTAGATCGCGGGGTTCGTGCGATTGAGAATTCGATTGGTCACTGGAATGAAATCGGAATGCCTTACACCGGTTCCTTCTTATCTGCTGAAGATAAGGCAAACATCCGTACATTGACCGCGAACGAGATTTCCTTTTCCTTTTTAGCCTATACGTACGGAACGAACGGCGTAATTCCAAAACAGCCATACCACGTCAACTATATCGACCTCGAGCAAATGCGCCCTGAAATCGAGAAAGCAGAACAAACTACCGATTTGACCGTCGTATCCTTACATTTTGGAACAGAATACGAGACCTTACCGAACGAAAGTCAGACTGAGCTTGCTCAAACTCTTTCAGACCTCGGTGTCGATATCATCATCGGTCACCACCCACACGTCCTACAACCACCGAAGATGCTTGAGGGAGCTGATGGCAATCAAACATTCGTCGTGTATTCACTCGGTAACTTCTTATCTGGACAACAAGGCGATGATCGGAACACGGGTGGAATCATCGGGATTGACGTCGTCAAAACGACGAAAGACGATGTTTCAACGTTCGAATTAAAAAATCCGATGTTTTATCCAACATTTACACAGAAATCATCAGAAGGACATTATGAAGTCGTCCCGTTACAATCAGCAAAACCCGAGCTCTTCTCTCCTGTCAGCGAACATATGTCGCAATGGTTACCAGAGCTTACAATCGAACAATGATGACCACGAATATCTTTCGTGGTCATTTTTATTTTCAAAAAAAGGTTGCCACATTGGGGATTATCCCTTACACTAAGTCGTATATTTATAAACATAAATTAATAATTATTCATAAGGGGTGCTTACATTTTGAAACAAAAACTCGTATTGGCTTACTCAGGCGGACTTGATACATCGGTTGCAATCAAATGGTTGGATGAACAAGGATATGATGTCATCGCTGTATGTTTAAATGTTGGAGAAGGAAAGGACTTAGAAAAAATTCAACAAAAGGCGATGAAAGTCGGGGCTAAAAAGTCAATCGTCATCGACGCGGTCGATGAATTCGTTAGCGACTTCGCACGCTACTCGATGCAGGCGCATACGTTGTATGAAGGTGTATATCCACTCGTATCTGCTCTATCACGCCCACTTATCTCGAAGAAGTTAGTCGAAGTGGCACAAGCGGAAGGTGCAGTCGCTGTGGCACATGGATGTACAGGAAAAGGAAACGACCAAGTCCGTTTCGAAGTGTCCATCCATGCACTCGATCCGTCACTTGAAATTGTTGCACCGGTTCGGGAATGGAAATGGTCACGTGAAGAAGAGATTGCATACGCGGCAAAACACAATATCCCAATTCCAATCGTTCAAGAAGAACCTTTCTCTATTGATCAAAACATCTGGGGACGGGCGATCGAATGTGGCATCTTAGAAGACCCTTGGGCGGCACCGCCGGAAAGTGCTTATGAGTTAACAGCAGCACTTGAAGATACACCTCATGAACCGACATATCTTGAAATCGAATTTAAGAATGGGGTACCAGTAGCCATCAATGGGAAGAACCAATCGTTCACAGATATCTTAAAAGAGTTGAATATCGTCGCCGGGGCGCATGGAGTTGGTAAAATCGACCACATTGAGAACCGTGTCGTCGGTATCAAATCACGTGAAGTATATGAAGCTCCTGGTGCGATGACACTGATCACGGCCCATAAAGCCCTTGAGGCATTAACACTTGTACGTGAAGTAGCTCACTTCAAACCAATCGTCGAGCAAAAATTGACAGAGACGATTTATAACGGACTGTGGTATTCGCCTCTCACGAAAGCACTACTCGCATTCATCGATGAGACACAACAGACTGTCACGGGTACGGTTCGGATGAAACTCTATAAAGGCCAAGCAATCGTAGACGGTCGTAAGTCACCGATTTCTCTATACGATGAGGAACTTGCGACATATACATCGGCGGACACGTTTGATCAACAAGCCGCTGTCGGATTTATCAAGCTTTGGGGCTTACCAACGAAAGTACAGTCAGAGGTATTGATGGAAAAAGGAGCGTTCATTCATGAGTAAATTGTGGGGAGGACGTTTTGAGAAGACGGCAAGCGATTGGGTCGATGCTTTCGGCGCATCGATTGAATTCGACGCTCAACTCGTCCTTGAAGATTTAGTAGGTAGCATGGCGCATGTGACGATGCTCGGAGACCAAAACATCCTATCAAAAGAGGAAGTCACTCAAATCCTTGAAGGATTACAACAACTCAAGCAGAAGGCTATCGCTGGCGAGTTGGCGTTCGAAGTTTATCATGAAGACATCCATATGAATTTAGAGGCTTTGCTTCATGAAGAAATTGGACCGGTTGCCGGGAAAATGCATACGGCACGTAGTCGTAACGATCAAGTCGCGACAGACATGCATCTTTACTTGAAAGCACGTGTGAAAGAAGTGATTCAATTGATTGAATCACTTCAACGTGAGTTGCATGCACACGCTTCAGTAAACGTAGAGACGATCATGCCTGGCTATACGCATCTCCAACGTGCACAGCCAATCTCTTTGGCACATCATTTGCTCGCCTATTTTTGGATGCTCGAACGCGACAAAGAACGTTTCACAGACAGTTTGAAGCGAATTGACTGGTCTCCTCTTGGAGCCGGTGCGCTCGCAGGGACGACGTTCCCGATTGACCGAGCCCGTTCAGCTGAACTTCTCGGCTTTGACCGAGTCTATCCGAACAGCTTAGACGCAGTGAGCGATCGTGATTTCATTCTCGAATTCTTATCGAACGCGTCGATGCTTATGATGCACCTCTCGCGCTTTTGTGAGGAGTTAATTCTTTGGGCTAGTGAAGAATACCGCTTCATTACTGTGTCCGATACATTCTCTACCGGATCGAGTATGATGCCACAGAAGAAAAACCCAGACATGGCTGAACTCGTACGTGGAAAATCAGGACGCGTCATCGGAAACTTGATGGGATTATTGACGCTCATGAAAGGACTTCCGCTCGCGTATAATAAAGATTTGCAAGAGGATAAAGAAGGCATGTTTGACACGGTTAAGACTGTTCAAGGCTCACTCAGCATTATGGCCGGGATGATGAACGAATTGACGTTCCATCCAGACACGATGAAGCAAGCAACAGAGCGCGATTTTTCAAATGCCACTGAACTTGCTGATTATTTGACGGCAAAAGGTATGCCGTTCCGTGAAGCACATGAAGTAACTGGGAAACTCGTTAAATATTGCGTAGATGAGCGTTTATATTTACGTGAGCTTCCAATGTCTGTGTTCCAAACGCATTCTGACTTGATTGAAGAGGACGTGTATCACGCTTTGACCCCTGAACAAGCGGTCGCGCGTCGTAATAGTTATGGCGGTACAGGCTTTGATGCCGTTCGCGAACAGTTGAAAGAAGCTTCGGTATGTATGAATGTCATACCTTCTTCTTAATGACCCTTGTCTCAGTATGATTGCTGAGACGAGGTTTTTTTGTTGACCTAGACTCAAGAAATGACTTGCCAACTCTATAAACTCATGTTAACTTTTATATTGTTAACGTTAACTGAAAAGGGGTTTACATATGAAGATTCAAGACATGACTCAAATTGCCTTCGGGGCAGCACTCATCGCAAGTGTCGGTTTCATCGAAATACCGATCGGACCCGTTCCGATTACCCTTCAAACACTAGCCATCATGACAATCGCTGGCGTATTCGGTGCGCGAAAAGGATTTTTGGCAGTCATCGTCTACCTCCTACTCGGCTTGATCGGCCTTCCCGTACTGAGTGGTCAAGGAGGTCTTGCTCCCTTCGTTGGACCAACCGTCGGATATTTAATTGGATTTCCAATCGCCGCTTTCTTCATTGGCTGGTTCAGCGAGCGCCATCGCTCCATCCCAGCATTGATTGGCTATAACCTTTTATTCGGCCTCGGGCTTGTATACCTACTTGGAAGCATCGGGCTCGAAATCGTTCTCGGTATGTCGTTCATTGATGCGCTAAAAGTAAATATCCCTTTTATTTTTGGAGATTCACTTAAGGCCGTGCTCGCTGCAATATTAGCAGTGAAAATTTCTCAGAATGTTCAAGTTCGTCGTTCCTTAGCATCTTAAACGTTCGAACGTTTCGCCCGTTTCCATATGTGGAATAAATGAAGTATGGAAGGGGGTGTCTCTATGAGCGACTCGACGTTTAAAAAACGCTTACAAAAAGCGACCCACTTTTATCAACGCTCTGACAAAGGGCAACGTCAAGGAGTTGACAAGTCGTCTCATGAGAAACGTGACACAGAAGCATTTGAGCGCAGACTTCGCGAAGCAAAAGCGAAAGTTGGAGAGATTCAAGAAAACATTGACCATATCGCTAGACGTTAAAACCCCGTCCAAAGACGGGGTTTATTTTTTGCGTGGTCGAATGATGAGCGTGATGATAAAGAGAAGCGCTAGTGTGACAAGTAATATAAGTGAGGCTGTATTCCATCCGACTAAATTAAGGGCCACACTAAATGCGACCGTGACATAAAAGCCACCTAATGCTTTTTTGACATGTTGTGAACTGAAACGCTGTAACTGTTTGGCTCCGAACGGAGATCCAATCATCGCACCTGCGATTAATGCGAGTCCATGCCAGTAATTCGTTTCAGCACCTGCCACGGCATAGCTGATTACGCCTGAAATTACGATGAGGAGAGCTGCTGAAATACTCGTTCCGACTGCACGCTTCATTTCAGTGTTCAGTAGCTTGACTTGGAGCGGCGTCAATACAAAGCCCCCACTTACCCCCATCAAAGAAGAGATAAATCCTGCAAAGACCCCGATAATCCCAAGTCGTGGTACAGAAGCTGTCCCGACACTACCTTCGACATGCTGTTTCGACCGGAAGAATGAAATCGCAAAGTACGTAAGTAACGCAATGTAGACGAGTGAGATGATCAGTGTCGCGCCGTCCACCCCTTCTAAGTAAAAGACAAGCGGTGTGGCAATCCAAGTTCCGACAATCCCGAACACACCAATCCATAGCGCATGTGACACGTTCACGTTCCGTAAACGAATGTGCGAGATTGTTCCTGCCGCCGTCGAACCAAGCGTCAACATGAGACTAAGTGCGATCGCCGCACTCGCTTCATAACCGAAGACGAGAAGGAGTGGCGTGAGCAAGATCCCACCACCGATTCCGAAGAAGCCACTCAATATCCCAATCAATGTACCGAGCAAGAGAAACTGAAATAGTTGTAATAAGTCCATTTTGCACCCTTCTTTCATTGGTCTCGTTTGCAATCATATCAAAAAGGGGCGCCAATTGCGCCCCTTTGCTCACAATGATCGTTCTAGAAAATCGAAAATCTTTTGACGGTATTCGGTCTGGAATGATTGATACGATCCGACATGACCATCGTTTTCCGTCACCCATAGTTCGACACCATCCTGCGCGCTCGCAAGCTTTTCACTTTCTGAGACAGGAATCGCATCGTCTCCTTTACTATGAATCAATAAAATCGGTGCTTCGATTGATTTGATATCTTGAATCGGTGAAACAACATCCGCATCCAGTCCAGTGAACCAAGGGGTCACTGTCATGATGACGGGTGTGAATGGGACGTTCGGGAGATCACTCCATACGGGGAGATTTGTCTCAAGGTAGTTCCGTAAATCACTGAACGGACTGTCTGCGATGACTGCGGCTACTTCGACATCATCTGCCGTAGAGAGGGCCGTCGCCGCTCCCATGGAAATTCCGTAAAGTACGATTGGGCCCTCTGCTCGACCTTTTGCGTATTGAATGGCAGCTTGTAAGTCCGATTGTTCTTTCGCACCGACCGTTACCCGATCCCCTTCTGAAATCCCAGATCCACGAAAATCGAACGTTAAAAATTGATATCCTTGCTCATGAAACTCGGGAATCAATTCTTTTAACGGAAGATCTTCCTGTTCTCGGTTCTTTCCATACCCATGAGCAAATACGATTGTCGCACGTGGCGTAGGATGGGGAATCCACCACCCATACAAGTCATGCCCTTCTTTTGATTGAATGGTCACGTTCTCATACTTCAATCCAAGTGACTTCGGTGTGTACGTCAACGTCTCTCGCTCAGGTGATGTTAATTGGTCACCGATATGTGCCGAGATCCCACCGATTGCCAATCCGGCCACCAGTAAGATGACTAGAGTCGAAATACTCAATAGTTTCATCCAACGATTCATCTATTTCTTCCCCTCGATTCTACATTCATTATCTTAACCAGCTTCGAAGTGCAATGAGCGCATGTTGCACTGGCTCCCATGTATTAGCTGGAATCAAATAGCACGTCGCATCATTGATGGTAAACATATGAACATCTTTCTGTTTGACGATATTTTCACCGATTGCACCAAACGGATCACTATTTACATCTGTATGTTCAAACGTTCGCCACACGCGTTCACCTTGTTCAATCACAGCACAACCGAACATTTTTGTCGGACCGTCAATCCCATACTCGGCATAGTGCCAAAGTGTCGTCGCATCAAGTGGCGACCCAAGATGAAGTACACGTGCATTTCGTTCAATCATTCGCTCGATTGGTGAACCTGGACCGAAGCCGACGTCTATCGAGTGACCAGACACAATTGTTTTTGCATCTTCACCCCATGCCGCGACTGACCACATCGGATGTGCGCTTCGATAAACGTTCGGATAGTTCCGAAACAGTTCGGGGACACGCCCCATTCCACGGGTTGATGTCTTTTCTTTTTCGTAAGGCGGCATTTCGGCACGAATCGTCTGCCACCATTCAACTGGAACAGGTGGTGCTTCCCATTCAGCCGGATCTGAATTGTCTCCGGTTTGGGTCGCCATCATGAGAAGCCCTGATGGTCCCACCACTTCTTGCAGTGCCTCGATTACAGTCTGCGCACCTCCACATACCCATCCGAGTTTTGAAAGCGAGGTATGAACAAACAAAGACTCTCCTCGTTGAATTCCTGCTTCTTTCAAATGATTGATGAGACTTGACTTCGTCACCATCTGTTTCATTTCGATCACTCCACAATCAGCTGGATCGTTGACCCGCTTCTAGATTTTTTCACTTCGATTCGGGCATCGACGCGATCTTTCAATTCTTGAACATGACTGATGACCCCGACAAGTCGACCTGTCGCCTGAAGCGACATCAATAATTCGATTGCCTGGTCTAAAGATTCGGCATCAAGCGTCCCAAATCCTTCATCGATGAGCATCGTTTCAAGACTCACACCCCCGCTCAACTGTTGCACCACTTCTGCTAGACCAAGCGCGAGTGAGAGAGACGCTTTAAAACCTTCCCCTCCGGAAAGGTTTTGCACACGGCGTGATTGACCGGTGTACGCATCGAATACGAGAAGTTCAAGTCCGGACTTAGCATTGCCTTTTGCCGTCTCCACTTTTCGCTCTAGTCGGAACTGACCGCTCGTCATCTGGTCCAAATGAATGTTCGCCGCATGTAAAATCTGGTCGAAGAACGCCGTTTGTACATATGTTTCAAACGTCATCTTTTGCGGATTGATGCCTTTTCCGGTTTCTGCAATCAACTTGATGGTTTCTAACTTCTGTTCTTCACGTGATGTGTCCTTACGAAGCGTATTCCACTCGGAGATGATTTGTCGGTGTCTAGACAAGGCTTCTTGTGAGGTGATGAGATGTTCTGATGCTCGCTCGTATAATTCCTTGGCTTCGTTCACCTTCGTTTCAATCGACTGAAGGTCAGGTTGTGCTACATTTCCTAATTTCTCCTCAATCATCTGGATGCGGTGTCGTAACCTTACGCCTTCCTCTTCTTCACGTTGTAAGTTCTCGCGGATATTCGCACGCTGATCGATTCGATCAGCTAGTTGTTCGTACCGCTCTTTGTTCAACTGTGCGACTTCTAATTGCTTATTCCAGGTCGTCTTTTGTGAATCGTATTGCTCCATCGCCTCAGCGAGTTGTTGGCGCAATAGAGTAAGTCGCTCTTCTTCTTTCCACGTTTCCTTTTTGACGATTTCAAAGTCATGGTCGAACGCTTCAATTTTTTTCGTAAGTATGGCGAGACGATGTTGTCGATTTGTCCGCTCGGTCTGTAACTCTTCTAATGTTGTTTCTTCTGTTTGACCGAGCGCATTCAGTTTTTGTTGTATCGCTTCAAGTTCTGTGAGGACAAGTTGACGTTCTTCAAATTGGTTACGTCGCTCTTCTTCAAGTTGTCGCATTTCACTGGTGAGTTGACGAAGCGTTCGTTCATTCTCGAGCCGCGTTCGCTCTTCACGTTGTAGACGATCCACATGCGCTTGCCATTTCTTGACTTCTTCTGATAATAATCCATCCACCTGAATATCTTTCGAAACCTCATCAAATTCTCGTCGTGCCTCTTCAAGCTGCGAATGGAGCGAACGATAATCGGATCTTGCTTCAAACAATCGAGTCGTCAATTCCTCCAGACGTGCCTTAGCCTCCTCTTCTTTTTCCATAGATTCAAGCAAGTCTTCGAACTGTGGGACATCATGGTGACGTGAACCACATACTGGGCAAGGCTCACCTTCTTGAAGGGTTTCACTCAGTTGTCTTGCCGCATTCATTTGTTCTTGTTGTTTGTATTTCGTCATCATTTCTTGCTGGATGGCATGCAGTCGCTGCACTTCTTTTCCGGACCGCTCACAAGTGACGAGCTGATTTGATAACTCATTCACTTTTGTCTCAAGCTTGACCAAATACATCAATCGGTCGACATATCGCTCCGCATCAACTGCACGTTCTTCAGGTTCAATCGACAACGTGTTGACTAATTGCCGCTCAAGGTCTTGAAGTTCTTGGAGTCGAACCTCTTTGGAAAAGGCATTTAATTCCTTCGCACGTTTCGTCAGTTGCTCACGTAATGTCACGTATTCTGCCCGCTCTTTCATTCGGGGTAACATCTCATCAATTAACCGAAGTCGCTCTTGAAGGGATAAGATTTCTTGTTTATTCTCTTCAATTGCAGATTGCTGCTCCGATAGTGAAGATTGCTTTTGTTGTAATTGTTCGAGTTTTTTAGAAGATGCTTGTTCTTCCGTCGTCAGTTGATGAACATGTTTCTTCATTTCTAATAATCGGTCATAGACTGGACGAATGTTCGCTGCTGCCTCTAAATGTCGCAACAACATGTGACGTTCGTTTCGTTCTGTCTCCCCTTTTAAAAATTGATCAAGAGCTTGCACGGTTTCTTGCTGTTCTTGAAATAAACTGACAAGCGCTTTCGCTTGTTCTAGTTCGGTACGCGCCTGTTCCAGCTTCTTCGAATGAACCTGTTTCTGTTTTGTTGCGGACTCAACAGTTGTGATCAAACGTTGTTCGCGCTCGTCTAGCCACTGATAGATCACATCAATCGATTTCGTCGAAATTTCTTCAATCGCTTCATCTTCGAGTTCTAGTAACTTGAGACGGGTTCGCTCGACTGCCCATTCGACTTGTTTCCGGTATGTGCTGAGACGTTCTGCCCACTTTTCTTGGAAAGCACGATACGCCTCCGTCTTGAAAATAGATTGCAGGATTTGTTGTTTCTCATTTGAGTTCGAATCGAGCAATTGTCTAAATTGGTTTTGAGGAAGTAACAAGATTTGACTGAATTGTTCATATGAAAGTTGTAAAATCGACTCGACTTGCTCTTGAACCTCGTTCACTTTTGTCGCGATTGGCTTCCAACCATCTTCCCATTCATACAGAACGGCCTCATGTGGGATGGGTGTCTTATTTTTCGAGTGAGGTTGCTGAGGTTGTCTCACAATTCGATAGTGGTCACCGCGAATCGTAAACGAGAAGTCGACCTCCGTCTTCATCTCAGGTTGTGCGAATTGACTTCTGAAATCACTCGCATTGCGCAGCGCCCCGCTGGCCCGTCCATATAATGCGAACGTCATCGCATCAAAGATGGTCGTCTTCCCTGCACCCGTCCGACCACTCACGACAAACATCGAGCGACCAACTAATTGTGTGAAGTCAATCGTTTCTCGTTCCGCATACGGCCCGAATGCTTGAATCTTCAATTCGACCGGTCTCATCTGACATCACCTTCTTCAATCATTTGTTTGACGGCATCCGAGGCCGTTCGGTCGTGTACAGCTTCAAAGAACTGTAGATACACTTCTTCGACGGATTGTCGTTCGAGCGTTTCCCGTTCAAATGTGGACGTCTGTTCTTGGCGTCGTAACAGCTCCAGTTCAAGATGAAGAATGTTCGGATAAACGGTCCGAAGCTTTGCCATCGGATCAAAAAGTGCTTTGTCATCGGTCAACACGATTTTCAAATAATCATCGGTTTGTTGTTGTTGATAAAACGAAGGTGCGAGTAACTCATCCAACGTTCCTGCGAGCTGTCTCATGTCCCGTTCTGGCGTCAACGTTCGACGTCTACGCTTCCAGTGTCCGTCCCATTCCAAAATATCTACCGATTTCTCATGATTGACCTCAGAGAAAGAATATTTCATGAGAGAACCACTGTATGCAATCCGTTCTGAATGGATTGCATCACGATTATGTAGATGTCCAAGAGCCGTGTATGAGAACGGGTCATAGAGCCCTTTCGCGACCTGTCCGGCGGTACCGACCGATAACTGGCGCTCCGAGTCGGTCTCAAGTCCTCCTGCGACAAAACTATGGCCCACTGAGACCGCATTCTTCTCAATCGGTCCATAAGCTTCAATGACGGCCTCTAATGCGTCATGGTGCGTGCGAATCGTTTCATTCCCTAATATGTGCCGAACACGTGCCGGCTCAAGAAAGGGGATTGGGTAAAACGGAATCCCGGCCACTTCAAGTGGACCAGCATCTGGGTTTAATTTACCGATGATATGTAATCCTACTTGTCTCAATAATTTTGAACTATATTCGAGACGCTCCGCTGAGTCATGATTTCCCGCGATGGCGACGACCGGGATTTCTCGCTTCAACACCAATTCTCGCCACATCTCATCGAGCAAATCGACAGCCTCGACGGGTGGGACAGCACGGTCATACAAATCACCTGCAATGATGACTGCATCTGGCTTCTCCTCATCGACGATTTGTAAAAATGAGTGGAATAAAATATTTCGCTGATCTTCTGTCATATGACGACCATGGACAATCTTACCTAGATGCCAATCGGCCGTGTGAATCCATTTCATCACGTATCACCTCTCTTTCTTATTCTAGCATGACTCAATCGTTCGATTCGACGTCTTGACACCCGATTTTGAAACAGCGAAAGTAAAGAGAGAGGAGGTTTGTTCAAAATGAATTCATCAACGTGGAAAACGTTTTTCCAACTTTTTAAAATCGCGAACCCTCCTAAAGGATTGTTTGTCGGAGCTATTCTGATTTCGCTCCTTCAAGCCGTTGCATCGCTAGCGATTCCTCTCATTCTTCAACGCGTCGTTGACCGTTGGAGTAGTGACCTGTTGACGCCTGAATGGATTGCATATTTTCTCTTTGCCTTTCTCGTCCAGGTCATCACGAGCGCGTTATCGATTTACTGGCTACATATTGTCGGTCAACGTGTCGTCGCCAATCTTCGGACGACATTGTGGGACCATCTCATCAAACTACCCATCCCTTTTTATGATGGGATCAAATCGGGAGAACTCGTCTCCCGCTTAAACAATGACACGACGACGCTACAACAGCTGTTGTCCGAGCAAAGTGTCCGCTTGTTGACCTCTTTCGTTTCGGTCATCGGTGCCGTCGCCATCTTGTTCACGCTCGATTGGCAAATGACGCTCGTCATCTTGTTTTCAGTTCCGACGACGCTTGTCATCGTCATCCCACTCGGCCGAAAGCTTCGAGTGATTGCAAAAGAAACGCAACAGGAGCTCGGTAACCTGTCCGGATTCTTTGCGGAACTGCTCGGTGAAATCCGTCTCGTCAAATCGCAGGCGACAGAACAAATGGAAGTACGGACCGGGAAAGTGAAAATCGAAACGTTGTTCGATTATGGTGTGAAAGAAGGACGAATTCAAGCCATTCTCATCCCTCTCCTTAACGTGACGTTGACGGGGATGTTGATTGCCATACTCGGATTTGGAGCATATCGTGTCTCGACAGGGGCCTTATCGACAGGTGAACTACTCGCATTCATGCTCTATGTATTCCAAATCATCACTCCTCTGATCACAATGAGTGAATTTTTGACGAGACTACAAAAAGCTCGTGGCGCAACTGAACGAATCGCTGAATTATTAGATGTCCGTCCTGAACCGTACAGCACATATCAAGAATCCATCGAGCAGGCTGACCTCTCTTTCGAGAATGTGACCTTTCATTATGGGACGGAGCCCGTTCTTCAAGAACTCTCTCTTCACGTTTCACCGGGCGCAACGACCGCCATCGTCGGTCGAAGCGGCGCCGGCAAAACGACACTTTTTTCGCTCGTCGAACAATTTTACACACCAACGGAAGGATCAATCCGGTACGGTAATCGCGATATTCAAACATATGCCCGGGATACATGGCGTCAAATCGTCGGTTATGTCGCTCAAGACTCTCCCGTCTTGTCGGGTTCTGTTCGGACAAACATCGTCTATGGTCTTCAACGTAAAGTAAGTGATGAGGAAATCAAAGAGGCGTGTGAAATGGCAAACGCATGGTCATTTATCGAAGTGATGCCGAATCAGCTCGAGACGGAGATTGGAGAACGTGGTATTCGCTTGTCAGGTGGACAACGACAGCGTCTTGCGATTGCCAGGGCATTGTTACGTAATCCTCAAATTTTATTGCTCGACGAAGCGACGTCGAGTCTAGATTCAGAATCAGAACGCGTCGTCCAGGAAGCGCTCGATCGCCTGATGGTCGGGAGAACCACACTCGTGATCGCCCACCGCTTATCGACCGTCAGACATGCCAACCAAATCGTCGTGTTAGAAGATGGACGCATCAGCGGGATTGGGAAACACGAACAACTTTTAAACGAGAACGCCCTTTATCAGCGTCTCGTCTCACAACAATTACTAGGGGGACAATCTACATGAAAACAATCGGGTTTATCGGTCTCGGGGTCATGGGCCAATCCATGGTACGAAATTTGATGAAGCATGGTTTTGACGTAAAAGCTTATACGAGAACGAAAGAGAAGGCTGCCTCGCTATTAGAGGAAGGTGTAGTATGGTGCGAAACGATTCAAGAGGTATGTCAAGATGCTGATGCCGTCATCACCATCGTCGGTTATCCATCAGATGTTGAGTCGATTTATTTCGGGGAGGGAAATATCCTCGACTCGGCAGAACCAGGTACGCTCTTGATTGATATGACAACCTCTTCTCCGAAACTTGCCGAACGAATCGCCGAAACGGCCATTGAACGGAGTCTTCTTCCGCTCGATGCACCGGTCACCGGTGGAGATATTGGTGCAAAAAATGGGACGCTTTCCATTTTGGTCGGTGGCGGAGAGTTCGCCTTCAATAAGGCAAAACCTTTATTCGAAGCAATGGGACAGTCCATTGAGCGGATGGGATATGCCGGGAGCGGACAATATGCGAAACTCGCAAACCAAATCGCCATTGCCGGAACGATGATGGGGAATGCGGAGATGTTCGCGTTCAGTAAACGAGCAGGACTTGACCCCGAAGCGCTCATCCGTACGATTCGTGGAGGAGCAGCCGGTAGCTGGACGCTTGAAAACTTGGTTCCACGGATGATTGTTGAAGATTATGCTCCAGGTTTCTTCATCAAACATTTTATTAAGGATATGACACTCGCCATCGAGAGTGCAAACGAACTTCAAGTGAAATTACCTGGACTCGAACTCGCTCATCGACTCTATTCGATTCTCGAAGAAAATGGATACGGGGAGAACGGAACACAAGCGCTCATCGAGTATTACCTTCATCAAGACGTTTGAATCATGCCGTTTGTGGAATTAGTAGGAGTGAAGGAGGCGATTTTCGTGCCATGGAACATGAAAGACTATCCTGAATCACTGAAAAACTTCGATCCACTTGTAAAAAAGAAAGCCATTGATATTGCGAACGCACTGCTCGCACAAGGCTATTCTGAGACGAAAGCGATACCAATTGCCACTGAACAAGCGAAAAAGTGGCATGCGGATGCGTCTGAACAAGAAAAACAAGATTTTGAAGACGCCCCTAACCCGAAAAAGACAGATCAGCATTGAACGTAAACAACCGGTCGGATTATCCGACCGGTTGTTTTGCGAGATATGACGCCTTCATTTCTAGATAGAGACCTGAAATCGCCGTCTGTAAGTAAGGCGTGACAAAGATGTAAGCGAGTCCCCCAGTAAGAAGGACGAGCGCGTACCATCCGATAAAACTTGCGAATAGCTTTAACATCGTCTGTTTATGCCCTTTCATCATCAAACGACTCTTTCGCATAGCTTGGAACGCCGAGAGATCTGGTTCTTCCCGCATGATGAACGGTGTGATGCGATACGTCAAATAAAACCAGACGCCAGGCACAATTAGGAATAACATCAACACGTTCAGTCCTAAATAAAACACCGCGTAATAAATCACCGCTCGTGAATACTCTTTCAGGGAGCCGAACGCTTCAATCAATAAGCCGAACTTAGGCTTCTCGTCTTTAGCGACCTGAAGAAACACCCAATTCTTCCCGAGCTCGATTGGAGCGAGAAGGACTGTCGCCCCATACAATAGTGCCACAGAAGTCATGAGAACTTCAGGGTCATTCGTTGATAGGTCTAGACGTGTCGTGATCATCGCCTGAATGACCATGACGGTCAAAACGACGAGTAATGATATGCCCCATTTTCCTGAGAGCATTCGAAGCGCATATTGTTTGTAAACGGAAGATTGCATGAGTTCACCTACACTTTGTATTTTCTTTCATTATAGCAAAAAAACAGTCTTTCGACTGTTTTCCGCTTTGACTCATCCACGAAGTTGTTTAAATTTATCCCCATCCAACTGTCCGTTTGTTCGTACGCCATTCCCGACGTGTACCATGTCGACGTTGAGTCGTTCCTGTAACGATGGCAAAGTTTCTGACGTGATGCCGGCTCCAGGCAATATAGTCATCTCTGCTTGCTCGTTCAGTCGGATCAATGTTTCGATACCTTCTAATGCAGTGTTCGCACCACCAGATGTCAATAAGATATCGATTTCTGGGAAATCATTTAAGACATCCAGCGATTCATATACATCACGCGACGCGTCGAAGGCACGATGGAACGTTAGTGCCATCTCACCTTTATGTTTGATGACTTCTCCTAAAATCCGCTCATCGATTGCCCCGTCTTTTGTCAATGCACCAAAGACGATTCCATTCACCCCGAGTTCACGGCATAGACCAATGTCTGCAAGCATTGTTTCCACATCATCTTCGTTGAAATGGAATGAACGTGTATGAGGTCGAATCATGACATGTACCGGGATGGATACGTGCTCGATTACATTCCGAATCGTCCCGAAACTTGGCGTGATCCCGCCATTCTCCATATCTGCAATCAGCTCGAGTCGATCTGCCCCGAGTTGCTCCGCCTCGATTGCTTCAGATAACGTTGTGACAATCACTTCTACTTTCATACAATCGCTCCTTTTACGGCGCGAACTTCCAGTCCACACCATGTTCGGCTAAGACGCCTTTAAATTCTTGTGGTTCCGGAAAATCTGAGATAATTGCCGTCACCTTTGAAAAGTCGCACACCCGATATCTTTTTTGTTGGTTCAACTGGGTATGGTCGGTTAATAAGAATGTCTCGCGACTTTGGGACATCACCGATTGTGTGATACTAGCGAGTCCGAAAGCATCGCACGTCAAGCCAAGAGTTGAATCGACCCCCTCAACAGATAAGATGGCAAGGTCGAACATATAGGTTTGGAGTTGTGCAAGAACTTGTTCGCCTGTCGTCACGAGATGTTTCGGATCGATTGTACCACCTAACAACTGAATCTCGCCACCGAGCACACCTTTCGCCCGTTGTTCAAACAAGGCTTTGGCGACCGTTAAAGATGGCGTGACCACCGTCACATTTCGTCCTCGTATA
The DNA here is from genome assembly GCF_027947425.1 of Exiguobacterium sp. MMG028. Taxonomy (NCBI): domain Bacteria; kingdom Bacillati; phylum Bacillota; class Bacilli; order Caryophanales; genus Exiguobacterium; species Exiguobacterium sp. MMG028. The sequence goes on along the minus strand of NZ_JAQJIN010000001.1, from coordinate 501,732 downwards.
CGAGACGCCACTTGTTCGGCTGCAACCCCATGACCGATATAGAGTAACGTATCGTCCGGAATCAATTGAAATGCCGTATACGCGATACGGCGGATCCCATCCATGTTGGCAATGACAATCGGCTGAAAAGACATGCTCTGATGAAGAACCGCCCCCCCATAAACACGCTTGATTCGATGTTCTTTCTCTAGTTCTTCTAAATAACGTCGAATCGATTCCCCTGATACATTCAATCGCTCAATCAATTCGCTCGTCTTCACTTTACCTTCTCGTTCGATCCACTCGACAATTTTCTGTTTACGTTCTTCACCGATTAAAGACACGTCCCTGCCTCCTCCACTAAAATCTTTCCTTTCCTAGTGTAACGAACGCATGTAAATTTAACGTAAATTGAAAGTAAAGAACGAGCAAATCCAACATGATTTTGCTTCTTTTTTATGTAAATCAACAACAATGCACAAAAAAGGTGCGTCTTGATCGGACGCACCTGAAAGAAATTAAGATTTATGTTTGTTTTGAAAAAGCGGGACTTTTGGTTCTTTCCCTGTTCGTATTCGTTGCCAGTTCGTATGATGTTTAATGATGATAAACAAGGCGAGCGGAACGATGACAATGAGAGGTAACCAATCCTTCGTCAACAGACTGTACGTCGTTGCCGTTACAAGACCTACAGCAGCGGCAGCCATCGAGGAGAGGGATACCATCCGTGAAATGAGAAGTGTCACAATAAACGTGCCGACGACGACAAAGAAGAACCACGGAAACGCTGCTAGAAGTACGCCGCCGCTCGTCGCGACCGATTTTCCACCTTTAAACTTCGCAAAAATCGGATAAGAATGGCCAATGACTGCCGGAATTCCAGCAAGAAGCAAACTCATCTCACTTCCGAATAATAGAGGTAGTAGTGCAGCGACTAGTCCTTTTCCCATGTCACCGAGTAAAACAAGAATTCCTGCTTTTTTCCCGAGAACACGAAACGTGTTCGTCGTACCTAAGTTGCCACTCCCATGTTCGCGAACGTCTACTCGATAGCCGAGCTTGCCGATGATGAGCGCAAATGGGATTGCACCAAGTAAATAACTTAAAATGATAATAATGATTTCTGTCACATATGGCATCGCAATTCCCCTTACTTCATATATTCCTCAATATATCGGTCATATGGCTGATTCAATGTGTGTACCGCTTTCGCATGCTCAGTACCGATGTAACGTAAGTGCCACGGTTCATACATATAGCCCGTCTCTTTTTCAAACGCTTTTTGATAGCGAATGATAAAGCCATACTCGTGAGCATGATCTGCGAGCCATTTCCCTTCAACCGTTTCACCAAGGCTTTGTATGAGTTGATAATTGACTGAAGCACTCGAAACGTCGATTGCAAGACCTGTCTGATGTTCAGAGTGTCCAGGTGGAGCGGAGTATTTCATCGCTTGCTCTTTGCCATCCCGTTCGACGTAAGCATTGAATAGCGTCACTTGATAACCGTATGAACGAAACGCACTCGTCCCTTTCAAATCGATACCAGACGTTTTTGCGTCACTCATCAATTCTTCGATTGCACGTGCCGCCTCTTTTCGCATCATCCGACGCTCACCGACCGCTGAATCGACAAAATCGATGTTGGCCTCAACTAAGTCGCTCGGCTGATAATTAGCCGGCAATGCAATTTGCTTATTTACGAGAATCAATTCTTCTAATTCTAAGTTTGCGACACCATCGACTTCAATCGGTTGGACAGGTGTAGTCGGTTCTTCTGCTGCTGGCGGTGTCGGCTCAGCTGGTTGTTCTTCGACTTTTGGTTCAGACTCCGTTGTTTCTTCGTCTGTCGGTGACTCGGTTTCCACTTCCTGATCCGAGGTCGGTTCGTTTGGTTCTGTTTGTGGTTCATCTATTGTTGATGACTGTGTCGTTGGTTCTTTCGGTTCAACTTGCTCGTTTGTCGTACAACCGGCTAACATGAACGTCAAGGCGCCGCAAACCATCAAGACTGATGGATAACGCATGCGATTTTCCCCTTTCTAGATAACAAAAAGTACCGTCAAGATATGATACCATACTGACGGTACGAAGACAGAAGATTCTTAGACAGGATTCATGACGTTCATGTACATGTCATGCCATTTCGGGAATTCTCGATCGAGACGAATCGGTTTGAAATCTCCTCGTTTGACCACAACATGAGTCGTCTTGGCTGTTCCCACGAGCTCACCATCTTGGTTCGTCAACTCATACCCATAAACCGTTCTGATCTTTGAGTATTGGTCGACCCATACGCGCACATGAACCGTATCGCCAAACGTTACGCTTCGCTTGTAATCCATCGATACGTTCGTCACCGGCGAAACGAAACCTGCTTCTTCCATGTCTTTGTATTCGACACCGAGCTGACGTAACAGTTCGGTGCGAGCAATCTCTAGGTACACTAAATAGTTGGCATGATAGACGATTCCCATCATGTCCGTTTCTTGATATCTAACTGGGATTTGAATCGTATGCATTGAATCATCCTTCTTTCCTGTTACTAGTGTATTATAGTTTACTCTTAATATCTACTACTAATAATTGTTGGAGTGAAGTCTCGTTCTCTTCCTCCGACATGAGTCGGTACGATTGACGAGCGATTGACTCATCGATCACAGACAAAGCCGTCCGTGCATTCGCGTGTTTGATTTCACTCAATCGAATCGATAATGCTTCAATCGCTTGTTCGTCCAGCTCGTATCCAAATTGGTTCGCATAGTTCACAGCAATCTCGACTAGTTGTTCTTGCGAATAATCTTCAAAATGAATCGTACGTTTCATGCGACTGCTTAGTCCAGGATTCGATTCAATCAATCGTCTCATCGGACCTTCATACCCCGCAAGGACGACAACAAGGTTTTCGCCATGTTTCGGCATTTCATCGACAAGTGTATCGATTGCCTCTCGACCGTAGTCATTCGCTCCTCCATTCAGGCTGTATGCCTCGTCAATGAGTAATACGCCACCGAGTGCATCACGAATCGCCGCTTTCGTTTTTTGTGCGGTCTGTCCCACATAGCCACTGACCAAATCCGCTCGACTGACAACGTTGACATGTCCACGCTTCAAATAGCCTGTACGCTTCAACATTTGAGCATATAGATATGCAAAAGTTGTCTTACCCGTTCCACTATTCCCTGTGAGTGTCATATGAAGTTGGACGGGTGCTGTCTTCAGACCGAGCGCTTTTCGTCTCTTTTGGATGTTCACGAGTGCTTCAATCTCTGCCAATTGTGCTTTGGCATCTTCCATACCGACAAGGTCGTCCAACGATGTTGGATTCGCATCTTCTTCGGGTTGATCAAAGTCTTCTTCGGTCAAAAGTGCCATCTCGTCTAGAGGGGCATCTGCACCGAAACGAGATCCTTTTTTAAACATCGCATCGAGTAGGATGTTATGAACCGTTCGCGCATTCCCGAACGTCGAATCGACTCGTTCACGGTCAATCCGGGTCAGAAGTGACCGTTTTGCTTCCTCCGTCAACACATAATTATTTTCCTGTGCCACTTTTTCACCGATGGCGACTAATTCCTCATCCCGATAGTTTGGCAACTCGTAGTGATTCGATTCGGGGAATCGTGAGCGTAAACCAGGGTTTGCAAGTAGAAAATGACGCATCTCTTCAGGATAACCGGCCAAGATGACGACAAACTTCCCAGCATATTCGCCGCTCGTCATCGCTGCGACGAGCGTGTCGATTGCAGCTTGCCCATAGTCACTGCCACTCGCATCTTGACGTTTTAGTGCATATGCCTCATCGATGAACAGGACGCCACCTTCTGCTTCTTTGACTTTATTCATCACTTGTTCTTCCGTTTGTCCGACATATGCGCCGACAAGACTAGAGCGATCCGCCTCAACGAGATCTGGTCGACTGAGCAGGCCGAGTTCAAAGTAAATCTCTGCCATGAGTCGAGCAAGCGTCGTTTTCCCGGTACCTGGATTACCCGTAAACACAAGATGAAGAGAGGGTTGGTGCTTCGATGAAAACCCTGCTTTTTCTCGTTCTTTCTGGAAGAGCAGAAAGCGATACCATGCTTTCACACGGTCTTTGATGTCATCTAGACCAATCATTTCCTCAAGTGATTCGATGGCGCTTGAGCGTGTCTCCGTTTTGCGTTCCGGCAGCAACTGACAGATTGCATCGAGTCGCTCTTTGACGAGCACAACGCGTTCACCGAAGCGACGAAACGCTTCTCGACTGAAGTAGTTCCCTTGCATCGATGCGAGTAAAGATGCCGTATCATCCTCTAACGATGCGACTTCCTGCATCGCCTCGATGATGGCCTCAAAGATCTTTTCGAGTTGCCCCCGCCATTCTGAGTCTCGCAAATCAGACTTGGCCGCCTCCACTTCATCGTGAAGTCGGTCGAGTTGGTCAAGTAGTGCAGATGTTTTTGACTCGTATTCCGTCAAAATTTGTACCTTCATTGAGGCGTAATCCGCTTCGCGAAGTGTCGGCCAATCAATTTGGAGCGCTTGCTTTGATCGACGCAACTGCTCGTTCAATTGAAACAGACGTAATTCAGGCGGTAACGCATTCATCGACTCCAATTCTTTCACCCAGCGGTTCAATAACGGGTCCATCGACTCCTTCTGCTCGAGTCGATGTGTAGCAAGCAATGTCAACGAACGAATCAATTCTTCTTCATGCCCAGTCGCACGTGACCAGTGCGCGTAAGATAAGAGCGCCGCCTCATTAATCTTTTCTCCAGCTTCCCAGCTCGTCAAATCCGTTTGAACTTGTTCAACTTGAATTTGTTTCATTCTGTTCTCCCTTTCAGACGACAAGGGAGCCGACATGTTGTCTGCTCCCCATCGGATTATCTTGATTCAAAAGACGTCATCCGAATCGAATGGAACAACTTTCCGTTATTCCGCGATTCTGCCGCAAGCAAAATCCGTTCATTCGCATCGACATAATATGTGACTGTCTCTTTATTTTCTTCTTCACTAAAAATAGATGGATAGTTTTGAACCCATTCTTCAGGAACCGTTTCAGCCGCTTCAGACTTCACATAAGCTTGCGCTGTTCGACCGACTAAATCTGTCTCGCCCTCACTTGACCCGAGTGTGCCATCGTCTAGCCATTTACGAATCTGTTCATTCGTGGCGCGGGATAGGAATGGATGCGGTGCGACTGCTCCGGAATTTGTCTCTTGTCGAAGAACCTCTTCTCCGTCCGGATTAAACTCCAAATACGTTTCTCCGTCCCACTCTGCTTTTGCACCCACGTTTGGTCCCATGACGACTTCTGAGACAAAATGTCCGTTTTCATCATACGTGACAAGGTACTCTCGCTCTTCGAGTGTTTCCCCTTCTTTCGGAAGTTTACGCTCTTGATACCCAATCACGACATTTGAGTAGAACGGTTCAACCTGTTCTCCCTCTTCACCATTCAGATTCATGAGTACGTAAAAATTATAAGCGAGTAATGCCCCGACAATGAGGATGCCGGCCAAAATGACCCAGCTCAACCGTTTTTTTATCTGTTGTTTCATAGCCTATCCTCCTCGTTTCTTCACTTACTATCCTACACTAGCTAAGAGGACAAGCAAAATATTTTTAACCGAAAAAAGGGTCTCATACGAGACCCCTCTAAATTATCCTAATTTGTCTTCATCTTTCTTCTGTGCTTCGAGCCATTTATCTCGTTCATCCGGCTCATCAGCCAAGTCTCTGAACAAGGCGACAATCATAAAGACGAGAACGAAGATGAATGGGAAAGCTGCGAGAATAGCAACAGCTTGCAGGGCAGCCAAACCACCAGCATATAGAAGCACGGCAGCGATAGATGATTGGATCACACCCCATGTCATTTTAATGCCCATTGGCGGGACAAGCTTCCCGTTTGAAGTGAGCATACCGAGTACGTATGTCGCTGAGTCAGCAGACGTGATAAAGAATGTCGAGATTAGGAAGATTGCGACAATACTGAGTACTGTCCCAAAACCACCAAACGTATCGAATAACGCGAACAGCCCGACTTCTGTACCGATTTCGTTCACTTGTCCAATCAAGTCGTATCCACCGAACAAGTCAGCCCAGATAGCTGAGCCACCGAAGACGGAGAACCATAAGAGTCCGAACGATGTAGGGACGAGTAAAATCCCGATAATAAATTCACGAATCGTGCGGCCTTTCGATACGCGTGCGATGAACGTTCCGACGAATGGTGACCACGAGATCCACCATGCCCAATAGAAGATCGTCCAGCCATTGATCCACTCACGTTCAACCGGTTCGAACGCGGCCGTACGGAAACTCATACCAGGAAGTTGTTGCAAGTATGTCCCTACTGTTTGAGTGAACAAGTCGAAGATGAACGCAGTCGGTCCAGCGAACATGGTCGCGACAAGTAAGACAATCGCTAAGAAGATGTTCGTGTTACTTAAAATGCGAATCCCTTTTTCAAGACCTGTTGAAGCACTAATCATATAAAGCACCGTTACGACGGCGATGATGATCAACTGTGTCACGAAGGCGTTCGGTACCCCAGGGATGAGATAATGAAGACCACCGGCAATCTGTTGAGCACCAAAACCGAGTGAAGTCGCTACCCCGAATGCCGTCGCAATGACCGCAAGAATATCGACCGTTTGTTTCACAGGTTGTTCGTAGCGGTTATGGACGAGCGAACCGATTGTCTCCCCAATCGTCGCAGGGCGCCCTTTTCTAAACGTTGAGTATGCGATTGCGAGTGCGATCATCGCATAAATTGCCCAAGGGTGGAAGCCCCAGTGGAAGAATGCATAACGCATTGCAGTACGCGCGTCCCCTTCAGGCGTCAAAGAAGAGAACGGTGGTGAATGGAAATGAAGCAGCGGCTCTGCCGCTCCCCAGAAGATGAGCCCAATCCCCATTCCGGCACTGAATAACATGGCGAACCATGACAAGTAACTGAATTCAGGTCGGTCCGTATCTTTCCCGAGACGAATCGATCCATAGCGAGAAAAGATTAAAAAGATAGCGACAAGTAAGAAGCCGGTCGCACTTAACAGGTAGAACCAGCCCATCCCGTTTGAGAGCCAGCCTTGTAACGTGCTGGTTACATTTAATAGACTAGCATTTCCTAAAATGCTTTCGGGAAATAATCCCCAGATTGTGAATAAGCCAGTTATGATTGCAGAAATGACGAACACAGGCGTCACACGGCTTTTCCGTTCCATAAAATCACTCCTATTTAATTTTCTATTTTCATATACGTTTTCCACCCTAACATACTTTTTAAACAAGTCTCAACCCCAACTGTCCATAAATGTGTCATTTACTGAAAAATAGATAGGTGTCTTGTCAAGAAGATGTTTCCTTCGGTTCAAGCGAGACAATTAACGTCTCATCCACCACATAATAAGGTCTTTTTGGAAGTGTCTTTAAGTAACCTCCCTCTCGAAGACGTGTCAAATCTAGCTGTAGTGCATTTTCAAATTTCCGCAATGGCAATTTTTTCTCTTGATCCATATACAGGTCTAGGGCACGCTGTACTTGGTCCATCTCATAGATGACATCACGCTCTTCTTCCGGAACGATATGAAACGTCTCTTTCGACATATAGAAACGCTGTTTCGGGATTCCGGATAAATGATGCTTCAATCGTTTGGTGTCAATCTCCTGTGTGTCATCTAGTAGGACGGTACGATTTACACCTTTTGGCAACGTCTGTTCATACTCGTGAATCGCGTGGCGTAATTCAGGTAACGAGATGTCGATTTCCCGATCAGGTTCTACCTCTTTTTGTTGTGTCAAACGTTTCCACCAACTCTTACCCTTTTTATTTTCCCGCTCCATAAGCACACCCCTCCCTGTCTTCCTGTTCCCGATTCTTTTAAAACTTTCACCATGAATTCGCATATTCATGAAAAAAACCTTCCTTTTTTCAAAGGAAGGTTTAATAAGCAGTGCCTTACTTAAGTTTGTTACGGAGAACCATTTGTAAGATTCCACCGTGACGGTAGTAATCAATTTCAACTTCAGAGTCGAAACGTGCGATGACTTTGAATTCTGTCACCGTTCCGTTTTCATGTGTCGCTTTTGCGTTCAAGATATCGCGTGGACGTACAGACTCATCGACTTGGATATCGATCGCTTCCTCACCAGTCAATCCGAGTGTCTCTGCTGATTCACCCTCTAAGAATTGAAGTGGAAGGACACCCATCATAACAAGGTTTGAACGGTGAATCCGCTCGAAACTTTGTGCGATGACCGCACGAATGCCAAGAAGGTTTGTCCCTTTCGCAGCCCAGTCACGAGACGACCCCATTCCGTAGTCGTTTCCAGCAAGGACGACAAGTCCAGTACCTTGTTCTTTATACTTCATCGCAGCATCGTACATCGGCATGATCTCACCTGTTGGCCAGTAAGTCGTGAATCCACCTTCTGTACCTGGTGCGACTTGGTTGCGGATACGAATGTTTGCGAACGTACCACGCATCATGACTTCATGGTTACCACGGCGTGAACCGTAAGAGTTGAAGTCAAGTGGCTCTACCCCTTTAGAAAGGAGGTATTGACCAGCTGGTGTCGTCTTCGAGAATGATCCCGCTGGCGAGATGTGGTCAGTCGTGACCGAATCCGCGAACTTCCCGATGACGCGTAAGCCGTTCAATGCATGAACTTCGCCCGCTTCTGGTTCGAGTTGTTCGAAGAATGGTGGGTTTTGGATGTATGTCGACTCATCTGAGAAGTCATACAAGTTACCTTCTGGAACGTCTAGAGCGTTCCAACGCTCGTTACCAGTGAAGACCGTTTCGTATTCTTTACGGAACGCTTCTGGTGACACGACGTCTTGTACGACCATCTTGATTTCATCGTTTGATGGCCAGATGTCTTTGAAGTATACTTCATTTCCATCTTTGTCCGTACCGAACGAATCATTCATGATGTCGAAGTTGACTGACCCTGCGAGTGCGTAAGCGACGACGAGTGGTGGTGACGCCAAGAAGTTCGCTTTCACGAGCGGGTGAACGCGTCCTTCAAAGTTACGGTTCCCAGAAAGGACAGAAGATACGAGCAAGTCGTTCTCCGTGATTGCTTCTTCGACTTCACGGTCAAGTGGACCCGAGTTTCCGATACATGTCGTACAGCCATAACCGACCGTGTTAAAGCCGAGTTCGTCCAAGTAAGAAGTCAAGCCGGCTTTGTCGAGATAGTCCGTTACGACTTTCGAACCTGGTGCGAGTGATGTCTTCACGTATTTTGGAACAGTCAAGCCGCGTTCTACCGCTTTCTTCGCAACGAGTCCGGCACCGACCATAACGTAAGGGTTTGATGTGTTCGTACAGCTTGTGATGGCAGCAATCGCGACATCTCCTGTGCTCATGTCGACGGCGCCATCTTCATAGTTGACCGTCGCCTTCTTCTCGAGTTCCGAACGGTCAAGTCCAAAGCCGCTGTTCCCTGCAGGAGCGCTCAAGCTATCGATGAACGATGTTTGAACGTCTGTGAGGTTGATTCGGTCTTGTGGACGTTTTGGACCCGCAAGTGAAGGTTCAACTTTTGACAAGTCGAGCGTCAACACTTTCGTGAACGTTGGATCTGCTTGGTCTGGCGTGTAGAAGAGGTCGTTCGCTTTCGAGTATTCTTCAACGAGTGAGATCAACTCTTCAGAGCGGCCAGTTGTACGCATGTAGTTCAACGTTTCCGTATCGACTGGGAAGAATCCACATGTCGCACCATATTCTGGCGCCATGTTTGCGATTGTCGCACGGTCTGAAAGTGGCATCGTGTGAAGCGACGGTCCGAAGAATTCAACGAATTTCCCGACTACTTTTTCATGACGGAGCATCTCTGTTACGACGAGTGCTACGTCTGTCGCTGTTACACCAGGGTTGACTTCACCGATGATTTTGACACCGACGACTTCTGGCACTGGGAAGTACGATGGTTGACCGAGCATACTTGCTTCCGCTTCGATTCCTCCAACGCCCCATCCAAGAACACCGAGTCCGTTGATCATCGTTGTGTGCGAATCCGTTCCGACGAGTGAATCTGGATAAGCCACAGTACCTGATGCATCGTTTTTCTCGAGAACGACAGAAGCCAAGTACTCTAAGTTTACTTGGTGCACAATCCCCGTTGCAGGTGGTACGGCACGATAGTTGTCAAACGCCGTCTGAGCCCAACGTAAGAATTTATAACGCTCTTCGTTACGTTCGAATTCAATGTCCATGTTTTTCATCAATGCGCCAGCGAAACCGTACGCATCTACTTGAACAGAGTGGTCAACGACGAGGTCGACAGGGATTTCTGGGTTGATTTTGTTCGGGTCTCCACCGAGGTCCGCCATCGCTTTACGAAGTGAAGCAAGGTCTACGACCGTCGGTACACCCGTGAAGTCTTGAAGTACAACGCGTGCCGGCTTGAACGGTACGTCAATGTCTTTCGAGACGTCGGCAGTACCCCATTTTGCCAAGTTCTCGACATGTTCTTTTGTAATCGCGCGACCGTCTTGTTGACGGAGTACCGATTCGAGAAGTACGCGAATCGAATAAGGTAAACGGCTGATGTTCGTTAACCCTTCTTCTTCTAATTTTTTCAATCGATAAAAATCATACGATTGCCCGTTCGCCTCGAATGATGTCCGAGATGCGAACGCGTCTAAAACATTCGTCTGTTCCATTGCAATTTCCCCCTTTTTGAAAGCGCCGACCACACGACAATGCGTAATCGCTTACTTTTCACATATTTATCATAATACAAGTATAGCGTGACGTAAAATACATTCCGTCACAAATTAGTCATAAGTAAAACTTATCAATTCACTAAAAAAGGGATAAACGACAAAAAAACACCTCAAAACTGAGGTGTTTGCACATTATTCTTCTGTTCCAATCTCTTCGTTGACATCTAAAGCCTCGACGAGAGTCAAATCGTCCGCATGACGTTCGGCGAACCGTTCATACGTGAACTCGTTCGCGAACAGGAAGACCGGACGTTCCCAGCGGTCAGTGACGAGCATGTTCCGTGAGTCTTGGAAAGGTTTCAATGCTTTCAATTCTTTATCTTTTACCCAACGTGCAACGCTGTACGATACAGGTTCCATCCGGATATCTACGCCATACTCATTGTTCAAACGATATTCAAACACTTCGAACTGGAGTTGACCGACCGCACCGAGATAAATTTCATTGTATTCGTTGCGATAAACTTGGATCGCCCCTTCTTGCGCGAGTTGCTCTACACCTTTGTGGAAGTGTTTCGACTTGAGCGAGTTGACTGGTGATACTCGCATAAACAGTTCAGGTGGGAAAGTCGGCAATGCTTCAAAGGCGATCTTTTGTTTGGATGTCGTAATCGTATCCCCGATTTGATACGTACCTGAATCATAGATCCCGATGACATCTCCTGCGAACGCTTGGTCAACCGTCTCACGATCGTTAGCCATGAGCTGCGTAGACTGGCTCAATTTGATTTTCTTACCGGTCCGGGTGAGTGTGACGTCCATTCCTCGTTCGAACACACCCGAACAGATCCGAACGAATGCGATGCGGTCACGGTGCGCCGGGTTCATGTTCGCTTGAATCTTAAAGACGAACCCACTGAAATCTTCTGATGTCGGATTGATTGGACCGACGTTCGATTTACGCGCCTCTGGAGCTGGAGACATCTCCAAATAATGATTCAAGAACGCAGTCACACCAAAGTCAACGAGCGCCGTTCCGAAGAATACGGGCGTCAATTTACCGCTTTGGATCGCTTCCACATCAATCTCATTTCCTGCTCCGTCGAGTAGGTCGATCTCATCGCGAAGATTCGTCAAGTTCTCTTCAGAAAGATGGTCAGCGAGCACCGGGTCGTTTACTCCGTCCTCACTTAGTTGAAGGGTCGACTTGTCTCCGCGGAACAAATGAACTTCATTTTTCATTCGGTCATAAACACCTTCGAACTGCATCCCGCTTCCGATTGGCCATGTGATGGCAACTGAAGGCATGCCGAGCACTTCCTCAAGTTCTTCCATCAATTCAAGCGGGTCTTTTGCTTGTCGGTCCAATTTGTTCATGAACGTAAAGATTGGAATACCGCGCATACGACAAACTTGGAATAGCTTCTTCGTCTGCGTCTCGATTCCTTTCGCGGCATCGATGACCATGACCGCGCTGTCGACAGATGTCAATACGCGATACGTGTCCTCACCGAAATCGTTGTGCCCAGGTGTATCCATGATCGACACGACTTTGTCTTGATAGATGAATTGCATGACAGAAGATGTAACCGAGATTCCACGTTGTTTCTCAATTTCCATCCAGTCTGATTTGGCGTGTTTTGAATTTTTACGCGCTTTGACGGTACCCGCTTCACGAATTGCACCACCGTGCAAAAGTAACTTCTCTGTTAATGTCGTCTTACCCGCATCCGGGTGAGAGATGATGCCGAATATTCGGCGTCTCTCGACTTCTTGTTTCAATTGGCTCATATACGATAGACCTTTCCTTTCTCGACTCACTTCATGCTTATTCTCGTAGCAACGCTATCTATTCTAACGAAATCGATTGAGTTCGTCTATCCTAACGAGACGTACGCCTTTTGCAAATGGATTCTTTTTTGTATACTAACGATGACAGTAAGTGAATGTATAGAACGGGGGAAAGACGATGCCAGAAAACTTGATGATGTATTTCATTGTATTCTGGGGATTCGTCATGATTGGACTCATGACGATTGGCGGGTACTTCATGTTTCGTAAGTTTTTAAAACGAATGCCGAAAGAAGACGGACGTTCCCTTTTAGACATTGAGGATGATTATATAGAGAGAACACGTCACTTATGGACGCCGGAAACGCGGACTCTGTTAGATCGACTCGTTTCACCGGTTCCAGAACTATTTCGAGACGTCGCCATCCGAAAAATCGCAGGCAAAATCGGTCAGTTTGCCCTCGAATCTCGTGCTAAGAAGATGACGACCGAACTCGTTGTAAAAGGATATATCGCTGCAACGCCTAAGCGAGACCACAAATTCCTAAAAAAAGCGCTAGCCGAAGAACAAATCGACTGGACACCTTACGAACACTATTTTCAGCAGTAGACTCTTTCCATCCAGGTTAGAGTTTTTTTATTTTGTCGAATTGTGCATTTTGCCTATTGGGTCGAAAGTACCTTTTCTTCCAATTTTAATTATATAGACATAACGTTCAATATTTGGACAATATTGAAAACGCTTACAACAAATTGGTATGACCAATATTACAATAATGTTAGTGAATTCGACATGAAAAAAAGGCATGACTCCTCTCATTTTTCCATCGCATAATGGATTTATCTTACAGCTTAGGAGGGGTTTTATGCATGATGTGACACAAGTTACCCAAACGACCAGTAGTCATTCCGCTCAGTCGATTACAGAACATGAGACGTTCCACCAATTGATGCGTGAAAAAAATCGTTTTATCGTTCCCGCTATCATCTTCTCACTTATTTTCTATTTCACGCTCCCTGTTTTGACAAGTTACACAACGATCTTGAATACAAAAATTGTTGGTGACATCACTTGGGCTTGGGCGTTCGCCTTCTCCCAGTTTATTATGACGTGGACACTGTGCGTGCTCTATAGTCGTCGTGCCCGGCGCTTTGATGCACTCGTGAGACAACTGAAGGAAGAGGTGAAATCATGAACTGGACAGCAATTGCCCTCTTTACCGCCATTGTCGGTCTCACCCTTGTCATTACATATTTCGCCGCTAGAAAAACGAAAACCGCCAGTGATTTCTACACGGCTGATGGTGGGTTGACTGGTTTCCAAAACGGTCTCGCGATTGCGGGGGACTATATGTCTGCCGCCTCCTTCTTAGGAATTGCAGGCATGATCGCACTCGCTGGATTTGATGGCTTTTTCTATTCCATCGGCTTCCTCGTTGCCTATCTCGTTGTCCTCTATCTCGTCGCGGAGCCACTCCGCAATCTTGGGAAGTATACGATGGCCGACATGATTGCCGCTCGCTTCAATAAGCCACGCGTGCGTGGTGTCGCTGCAATGAATGCCATCGTCATCTCTATTTTTTATATGATTGCCCAGCTCGTCGGGGCCGGTGCACTGATTGAACTATTGCTCGGCATCCCGTATACGACAAGTGTCGTTGTCGTCGGGATATTGATGACGGTCTACGTCGTATTCGGTGGGATGACGGCGACTTCATGGGTACAGATCACAAAAGCCGTCTTATTAATGATTGGGACAGCCATCATCTCATTTCTCGTCTTTGCACGATTCGACTTCTCAATCATGACGATGTTCAATGAAGTGAGCAAAGCCACACCGCTCGGTAGTGACTTCTTGAACCCAGGCAACAAATTCAAGCTCCCGCTCGATACGATTTCGTTAAATATGGCGCTCGTACTCGGTACGGCTGGTCTTCCACACATCTTGATTCGCTTCTTTACCGTCAAAGATGCACCGACGGCAAGACAGTCGGTCGTGTATGCGACGTGGATCATTGGAGCGTTCTACATTTTGACAATCTTCTTAGGTTTCGGGGCAGCAGCTTTTGTCGGACGAGACGCCATTCTCGCCGCGAACCCTGCAGGTAACATGGCGGCTCCTCTCCTTGCGCAAGTACTCGGTGGCGACCTCTTGTTCGCCTTCGTGGCAGCCATCGCATTCGCGACCATTCTAGCGGTCGTCGCCGGGCTCGTCTTGTCAGCCGCATCTGCTTTCGCTCATGACTTCTATGGTCACATTATCCGGAAAGGGGAAGCGACAGAGAAGGAACAAGTAAAAGCCGCCCGGATCGCTTCTGTGGCCGTCGCTCTCGTCTCGATGGGACTTGCGTTCTTCGCTCAATCGATGAACGTAGCGTTTCTCGTGTCACTCGCTTTTGCTGTTGCAGCAAGTGCGAACTTACCAGTCATTCTCTTCACGATTTTCTGGAGACGCTTTAACACAGGCGGTGCAATCTGGGGGATGGTCGTCGGTTTGTTCTCTTCTTTAATCTTGGTCGCACTCAGTCCGAACCTATGGGCACCGGACGGCTCAGCCATTTTCATTGGAGAAGCACTTTTCCCACTCTCAAACCCAGGAATCGTCTCAATCCCACTCGGCTTCCTTGCAGCCATCATCGGTACGCTCGTCACGAAGTCCGACGAAGCCGCAGGAAACTACGAACGGATTCTCGTCAAAGCAAACACGGGAATCGATTCGGAGACGGAAGTGGCTGTCACAAAAGAATCGTAAACAAAAATGGAGCGGCCATGAGCCACTCCATTTTTACGTAATCGCAATTCGTTTATACTTTTGATACATCGCGATTCGCCATGGGACGATCATCCCCCAGGCAATCAGGTAGAACAATCCACCTGTCGAGAAGATATCGACTTCATGACCGACCCAAACTTTCATTGCCGTACGAATCGCAAGTAGCGCGAACACGACGATAAAAAATGCTTTTGAGCGTGACAAGTATACTTCTCCGTCCCGTTTTTCGAAGTTTGACGTTTTGATGAGGAACAGACTAAAGATTAGCCCGACCGCTAACGCCTCAAGTACTTCGACCCACGATAAACGAAATGCGGGAATCAAGAACTGAATCATCCCGGTCGTCATCGCAAGTGGTGGAATTAAGATTTTTTTTGCATTCGTCGGTTTCGCTGATGCTTTCACACGCACGAAACTCGCCACGATACCCATCAATAACGCAACGAGAGTCGACCCCCATAACATTGACATCTCGGTCAACCCCTTAAAATCCGGTGAATCCGACAAGCTCGCTCATCCAAGCAGCGAAGCGGTTCATTCCGTCAAAATATAATAATACGCCGAATGCCATCATTAGATAACCTCCGACTTTTGCAACTTTTGCACTGTTTCGTGCTAAGTACTTGATCTTACCTACAAACGCGACCATCACCAAGAACGGAATCGCGAAACCGATGACATACGCTAACATGTAACCAAGACCTTGGCTCGGGTTGGTTGCCGCAAGTGCAATCACACCTGCTAAAATCGGACCCGTACACGGCGTCCATCCCGCAGCAAAACCAATTCCGATTAATACGGTTCCGAAATAGCCGCTCTTTCGTTCGCCAATGTCCATTTTCTTTTCGCGCATCATAAATTGCGGTTGCCATAGACCGGCCAAAAAGACGCCGAACACGAAAATTAAAATGGCGCCGAACATCCGCAAACTATCTTTATACTGGATGAAGACGTCTGCAATTAACGAGGTCGATAATCCAAGCACAAGAAAGACAATCGAAAAGCCGAACAAGAACGAAAACGTGTGGAACCAAGCTGTACGCTGTTTCAATCCTTCATTTTTTAATTCAGATACGGAAACCCCTGTAATATACGAGAGAAACACTGGATATAACGGGAGCGTACATGGTGACAAAAACGATAAGACGCCCGCCCCAAACGCGAGCCATAATGTGACTTCCATGACGATTTCCACCTTTCACGACCATTATAGCGAAAACCTATTTAAATTGCTCGAATCTTTTCTTTCAGAGCGAAACATCATTTTGTAATTTTTGAAATGGAAATGAAACTTGTCATCTGTAAACGTAGGTGCTAAGATTTGGATATTCTAGTTCGCAAAATTCTAATTTACATGATGGGGGAACGAACGTGGCAGTCACCGCAGCAGATACACTACACCAGGCCATTGAACAGAAACGTGATGAACTGTATAAAATCGCGTCAAAGCACACTTGGACCTCACCAGAAGTCATTCTGGTCAGTCAAGAACTTGACTCTCTCATTACTCGTCATGTCCTATCAAAGCATAAAAAAGATCAGCATTCAAATTGACCTTGATGGCTCGTCACTCTCCGTGGCGAGCTTTTTTTCCATGGAAAAAGGACACCCGTATAGGTATCCCTTCCAATTCAAGACATCAGACGTTGTCCAGACTGTAATTCATACATTTTTTTGTACAGACCGTTTTGCTTCAATAACTGTTGATGATTCCCACGCTCGACAATTTCTCCACGATGCAGTACCAAAATCAAGTCTGCATCTTGAATCGTTGAAAGACGGTGAGCGATGGCGATCGTTGTACGACCACGTCGCATACGGTCGAGCGCCGTCTGTACGCGTTCTTCCGTCTCGGTATCGATTGAACTCGTCGCCTCATCGAGAATGAGTACTTTTGGATTACGGGCGACCGTTCGCGCAAATGCGAGCAATTGTCGCTCACCGCTCGAAAATGTTGCTCCACGCTCTCCGACAACATGACCGTACCCGGCATCTAATTTCTCGATGAACGTGTGTGCCTGGACAAACTCAGCGGCTTCACGGGCACGTTCTGAATCGATATTTGGATTGAATAACTTTAAATTTTCTTCAATCGTCCCAGTGAATAGAAACGGATCTTGTAGCACCAGTCCGACTTGTTGACGAAGCTCTTGCTCTTCAAATTGTTCGAGTGGCTGTCCGTCAATGGTGATGTGACCCGAGCCATATGGATAAAAGCGGGTCAACAAGTTGATAATCGAACTCTTCCCGCTACCCGTATGGCCTACGAGCGCAACTGTCTCACCAGGTTTTGCAACGAATGAGATTCGCTTCAACACGTCGACATCCCCGTCGTAGCTGAACGTCACATCCTCGAACCGTACTTCACCTTCTGTAATCCGAGCCTCGCCCGGCATTTGCTTTCCTGGTGCCGGCTCATCTGTATCCAAGATTTTAAAGACACGGTCTGCCGACACGACAGCTTGTTGGAATTCGCTCAATCGCTGCATAATATCGAGAACTGGTCGGAAGATCCGTTCGATATAGCTGATGAATGCGTAGACGACCCCGACCTGTACTTGCTCACTCATCGAGAGCACCCCGTAATATCCGAGTAGACCGATGATTGAGAAAGCAAGAAGGAGCTCGATGATTGGGCGTAGCAACATACTGTCGAGCTTTAAGTTTCGATATCGTGCCTCTTGATGCGCCTCATTCGTCTCTTCGAACTGACGGATGAGCCGCTCCTCTTGACGAAACTGTTGAATAATCCCCATGCCGTTGATCGACTCGTTCAACTGAGCGTTGAGCTGTGACAAGAGATCCCTCACTTGCGCGAAATATTTCGTTGAAAAACGACGATATGCCCAAATGATGAGCCAGAAGAGCGGCAACAAGACGAGTCCCATCGTTGCCAGCGGCGGTTCTAATATGTATAGGAAAATATACGTCCCAATCAATTGAACAGCAGACTGTACGAACGTGCTCATCACACCGACGTACAATTCTTTGACCGCTTCCGTATCATTCGTAATCCGTGAAACGAGGACGCCCGCTGGTGTTCTGTCGAAATAGGCGAGCCGCATCCCCATGACGTGGCGGAAAATATCCATTCGTATGTTTTGAACAATCTTCAACGCAATCTTTTGAAACGAAATCGACTGCAGATAATCAAACACGATTGCGGATACATGAAGAACCATATAGACCGTGAAGAGTGCGATGACCCAGTTCGTCGGGTAGACACCTGGCGTGACGAACTCATCGATGAACACTTTGATTAAAAACGGACCGGCCAACTTGGCACCTGTCGCAATCAATAGGAAGACGAAGGCGATACTGAGCGACTTCCCGTAACGTGTTGCATAGCTGAGTAGCCGTTTGATGACCTGCCATTCTTGAACATCATGCTTCATCGTGTCCACCTCCTTCTACAATCGCCTCAAGTTGTTGACGATCATACGTCTCTCGGTACCAACCGGTTTCTTGCAGCAATGCATCATGACGCCCACGTTGGACGATTTTGCCGTCTTCAATCACGAGAATCTCGTCTGCATGTTCGACAGCAGAGAGGCGATGCGCCACAATCACCCGTGCCTGTTCAGGGTTTCCGACACGGAAGTGTTCGATGATCGACTCTTCCGTCTTCGCATCGACTGCAGATAGCGCGTCATCCAAAATCAAGACGTCCGCTTCAGTCATGAGCGCACGCGCGATGGAGATCCGTTGTTTCTGTCCACCTGACAACGTCACACCGCGTTCGCCGACAAGCGTCGCGTATCCTTCCGGTAGCCGGATGATATCCTCATGCACTTCCGCGACTTTAGCCGCCTCGATGATTTCTTCCATGCTCGCATCGGGTCTTCCGAAAGCGATATTGTTCGCAATCGAATCGGAGAACAAGAAATGATCTTGTGGCACGACAGCAACTTTGTCCATCAATAACGATTTTTTCACTTGGCGAATATTGATGCCTCCGATTTTAATCTTTCCGTCTTTCACATCATACTCACGGGTCAACAGACGGACAATCGTCGTCTTACCCGCACCTGTCCTTCCGACAATGCCAATCGTCTTTCCGCGCTCAATCCGAAAATGGACATCACGGAGTACGACGGTTTCGTCATAGGCGAAGTGTCGCACATCGACTTCCACTTCTGAATGTGCAAGTGTCGTCGCGGCCATCCGGTCATCTTGAATCTCCGGTTTGACGGCGAGCATTCGCTCGATTCGGTCATATGATGCCCGTCCACGCTCGACAATGTTGAATAACCAACCGAACGCCAGCATCGGCCACGTCAACAGCGCCAAATAGGCTGTGAAACTGACAATTTGTCCGATTGTCAATTCACCTTGTTCAATCAAGACGGCGCCATACCCGACCGAGAGGATATAGGACAAGCCAACAATCCCAAAGATGGTCGGATCATATAACGCATCAATTTTGGCAACTCGTACGTTTTTTGCCATGACCTCACTCGATAAGTTCTCAAACGAGTCCACGTCTCGGTCGACTTCCCCGGTCGACTTCAAGACACGAACTCCACTGACACTCTCCTGTACTTTGTCATTCAATTCTGAAAATGCTGCTTGGGCGACGCCAAAGCGGCTATGTAACATCTTCCCATACCGTGTCGTCAGAGCGACCATGATCGGCAGTGGGAGCAAAGCAACGAGTGTAAGCTTCCAACTGATCGTCGTGATCATCGTAATGATGACGAACGTCCCAAGCGTTACGCTATCGACGAGTGTCAATATTCCCGCACCTGCCGTCATCGATACGGCCTGCACATCATTCGTCGCGTGGGCCATCAGGTCGCCAACACGTGATTTCTTGTAAAATCGTTGATCGAGATCGGTAAAATGCCGATACAGTTGGCTACGTAACATTCTTCCTAGTCGAATCGAAGCGCCGAAGATGAAATAGCGCCAAAAGAAGCGGGCAACATAATTCCCAATCCCGACTGCTGCGAGACCCCCGAGTAACATCCAGAGCGTATTTGACGAGAGTGAACCACGGTTGATTTCGTCGACGATTCGACCAATGATACGCGGTGGAATCAATTCTAGCCCTGCCACGAATATGAGCAAGACGATGCCGAGTGCATACGTCTTCCACTCGAGACGCAAAAACCAAGACAATTGTTTAAATACACGAATATGAAACGCCCCCTTTGTCTTTATATGAAGATTATTCATTAATCGTAGCGAAAGTTTGTTCGATTGTCTAACAAAAAGAGGAAACAAAAAAGCACTTCGGATACCGAAGTGCTCTCGTGATTGATTATGATTTCTTTTCGTTTTTCATCTGCACGTTCATGGCGCGCATCACTTGGTTGACTTTCTTCTGTGATGGCTTTTGACCCATTTGCATCATCAACGTACGAATCATATCTTCATTGATTGGCGGGTTCTGTTCAAGGTAGTTCATCATGTATTTACGCGCGATAAAGAATCCGATCGCGATACCCCCGATGAGTGCTGCCACGACAAGAAGAATCCAGAATAATGTACTCAAGGCTTTACCTCCTCTACCATATGAAACATCGTTTTTTACTATACACTAAATTGACCAACTTCGCTAGTCGTCCAGAAAAAAAGTGACGACCAAACAAATGGTCGTCACGAGAATTTCGAATTCGATTAAAGCGATTTTACCGCATTGACGACGTTGTCGACTGACATGCCGTATTCTTTCATGAGGAGGTCCCCAGGTGCAGATGCTCCGAACTTGTCGATTCCGAGTACTTTTCCACCGAATCCTACGTATTTATACCATCCAAGTGTCGCACCCGCTTCAAGTGATACACGTTTCGTGATTGAAGATGGAAGGACAGACTCTTTATATTCAGCAGATTGTGCTTCAAAGAGTTCCCATGATGGCATCGATACGACTGCCGCATTCACGCCTTCAGCCGCAAGCTGCTCACGCGCTTCAACGAGGACGTGTACTTCAGAACCCGTACCGAGCAAGAGGACGTCTGCATCTTTCGATTCACCTGCAACGACGTATGCTCCTTTTGCTGCCGTTTCAACTGATGTGCCTTCGAGCTCTGGCAACGCTTGACGTGTCAAGACGAGGAGTGAAGGTGTCGTTTTCGATGTTACCGCTTGTTTCCAAGCAGCGATTGTTTCTTTCCCGTCTGCCGGGCGAAGAACAGAGAGGTTCGGCATCGCGCGGAAACTCATCAAATGTTCAACTGGCTCGTGTGTTGGGCCATCTTCACCAACTGCAATTGAGTCGTGCGTCAAGATGAACGTTGACGGAAGTCCCATGAGTGCAGCAAGACGAACTGCCGGGCGAAGGTAATCCGAGAAGACGAAGAATGTCGCACCGTAAGGAAGGACGCCACCGTGAAGTGCCATTCCGTTTACAGCTGCCGCCATTGCGAACTCTCGTACACCAAACCAGATGTTACGTCCAGCTGGATCTTCATCGAAGTCCACTGCACCTTTAATCATCGAGTTGTTTGACCCTGCAAGGTCAGCAGATCCACCGAAGAGTGTCGGTACTGCTTTCGCGATTGCGTTTAAAACTTCACCGCTCGTTTGACGTGTCGCTTTTTTCGAACCGATTTCGAATGTTGGCAACTCGCTGTCCCAACCTTCAGGAAGTTCGTTGTTCATCGCACGCTCGAACTGTGCACCGAGTTCTGGATGTGCCGCTTTATATGCTTCTACGAGTTCGTTCCAGTCTGACTCATATTTTGCGCCAGGCTCGACAACTTTCTCGTTGAATAAGTCATATACTTCGTTTGGTACGTAGAATGACTCGCCTTCCCATTTATAGAACTGTTTCGTCAATTCGATTTCAGCATCTCCAAGTGGAGCACCGTGTGATGCCGATTTACCTGATTTGTTCGGTGAACCGAATCCGATGACCGTTTTCACTTCGATCAATGTCGGTTTTGACGTTTCCGCTTTCGCTGCATCGATTGCTTTTGCGATTGAATCGATATCTGTTCCGTCTTCGACACGAATGACTTGCCATCCGTACGCGTTGAAACGGTCTTCTACGCTTTCAGAGAACGACTTGTGAAGATCGCCATCGAGTGAGATATCGTTTGAATCGTAAAGAACGACGAGTTTACCGAGCTTCAAGTGACCAGCGAGTGATGCCGCTTCTGCCGATACACCTTCCATCAAGTCTCCGTCTCCGCAAATTCCAAACGTGTAGTGGTCAACGACGTTGAACTCGTCGCGGTTGTAAGTCGCTTCTAAATGCTTCTCTGCCATGGCCATTCCGACAGCCATTGCAATCCCTTGTCCAAGTGGTCCCGTCGTCGCATCGACACCAGCCGTATGACGGTATTCTGGGTGACCAGGAGTCTTCGAGTCCATTTGACGGAATGATTTAAGGTCGTCCATCGACAAATCATATCCAGACAAGTGAAGGAGCGAATACAAGAGCATCGATCCATGACCTGCCGAAAGAACGAAACGGTCACGGTTGAACCAGTTTGGATTTTTCGGGTTGTGACGCATTTTGTCTGTCCAAAGTGTGAACGCCATAGGTGCAGCGCCCATCGGCATCCCTGGGTGACCAGAGTTCGCTTTTTGGACCGCATCAATTGAAAGCGTCCGGATCGAGTTAATCGCTAATAATTCTTTAGTAGTTGTTTCCACTAATTTCATCCTCTCTGTGTTAAGAAGGTTTTCTACCCGTCATATTTTATCACACTCATTCGTGTGTCACAACTAATTAATTAGTATAACACATTAAGTGAAATCGTTTCCTTCAATTGCCTTGAAAAAACAGCAATCCGTTCGTCTGATGACCGTTCGTGTATAACAAAAATGCACATCCTATACGAAATAGGATGTGCATTCAACATCACTCGCCACGATAGCGTTTTTGATCTTCTTTCAACTTCTCCGGGGTGACGTCGTTCCCATCTGGATCGACGACCTTCATCCCCATCATTTGTGACTTGAACGATTGACGGAACGCCTTCAAATATTCTTGACGCAAGTCTTGTTGTTCGTTCATTTCATCTTGAGACAGTCCTTCTGTCTTCGCTTTGTTGGCGAGGAAATTGATTCGCTCCAATTGTCCTGGTGCTAACATCTGACTCGCCCCCTCTCTAGTGAATTTGTTCTTATACTTTACAAAATCAGAGAGGAAGAATCAAGTTTCAGCTACTGACTGGTGCTCGAGATAACGTCGATTGACGGTCGCTTTCGACACTTCATAACCAAATCCGCGGAGTGTTGCCGCAATCTCAGCAAACGTCAACCCGCGCTCGCGCAGTTGGATAATCTCCTCGATTGGCACTTCGATTCGATGTCGCCCACCTTGATCGTTATTTTGAATATTGCGCTGTGGGTTAAATCCGTTGGCGACGGCACGGCGCATTCCGCGAGAAATTTTAGCATTGTGAATTTTGCGTTGATACTCTTCCACAACACTGACAATCTCTAATACCATTTTTTCGGCATCGGAAACGACATAGTCCGACGTCGATTGCATCGTCAGCAACCGAACGTCATGTTTCATCAATGTGTGCAAGATGGCAATCTTGGCATTCCCTCGTCCCAGGCGACTGTCGTCCGTGACAAGTACGGCATCCAAATCAGACATCGACACATGGTCAAGCAAATCAAGAAGCCCCTGTCGATTCACTTCATATCCACTTTCTTGCTCCGTGATGATTTCTATAACTTCTGCCCCTAGTTGCGAAGCCAGATGCTGTAATTCATCGACTTGTCGACTGAGTGATGTCTCTTGGGTGGACTTGTTCGTCGATACCCGACAATAGATGACGACTCGCATCGCATCACTCCCTTTCATCGCATTCATTCCTTACGATACACAGTTCGAGAACGGTTCGCAATGATCAACAATCACTCAGCGGCATACCATTTTGTTTTTCGTTCATGATGCTCTTCTCGTTCTGCCATAATTTGTGCTTCGAGTGATTCCGCTTGGACATAAGCGACTTCTTCTTCAATCGTACGTTTCTCCGTAGTGACGACTGGTTCGACTACTGCCGGTTCCCCTCGCATCTCCCCTGCCAAATAAAAAGCGAACATCCCGACCAAGAGCATCCCGACTAAAATGATTCCGTTAAGTGTGTCTTTCATGATTACATTGCCTCCTGTATAAGAATATATGTTCGTTAGAACGTTTGTTCGTTTATCTGTTCTCATCATAAAACAAGAACCCGTGTTCGGTCAACACAAAAAAAACGAACGAATGTTTGTACGCTCATGTGTTCTTGTGTTACACTAGATACATAAAGAATAGGATGCGTTTGCAGGTTATTCGATTACATCGAGGTGAACATAATGAAAAAAATGTCAGCGCGACAACAACAGATTCTTGATTTCATCAAAGACGAAGTTCGGGCAAAGGGATATCCGCCTTCTGTTCGTGAAATTGGAGAAGCCGTCGGCCTTGCTTCTAGTTCGACCGTACACGGTCACTTAGATCGTTTGGAAAAACGCGGGTTGATCCGTCGAGACAAGACGAAACCTCGCGCGATTGAAATTTTGACTGAAGATATGCCGACAATGGAAGAGCAAGAGTCCGTCATGTACGTACCGGTCATCGGGAAAGTTACCGCCGGGACACCGATTACCGCCATCGAGAACGTGGAAGAACACTTCCCGCTCCCGGCACATATCGTCGGTTCAGATAATGTATATATGTTGTCCGTTTCCGGAGATTCGATGATCAACGCCGGAATTTTGGACGGGGACCGCGTGCTCGTTCGTCAGCAAAGCACCGCCGACAATGGAGAGATTGTCGTCGCCATGACCGATGAGGGCGAGGCGACTGTGAAACGGATTTATAAAGAAGCTTCAAAAGTCCGTCTTCAACCGGAAAACGATGAGTTGGAAGCGATGTATTTTGACAACGTCTCGATTTTAGGGAAGGTCATCGGTGTATACCGGACGATTCATTAATGGCTAGTGGCAAGACCCATACCCGAACGAATCTCGTGGCAACCGGCGCACTTGCGGTTGCCACGCCTTTTATTGACATCGATATTCCGTTCGCATTGATCATCGGTGCGATTATCGGTACACTCTGGCTCTCCCCAGATCTTGACTTAAAATCAGATGCCTATTACCGATGGGGTCCACTTAAATTCATATGGCTCCCATATGTGAAGCTCATGCCACACCGTTCGCTCTTTTCGCATTTACCTGTTTTGAGTGATCTGATTCGGATTGCGTACATCGGCTTCCCACTCATTCTGCTCTTGCCCTTCACAGTATATGAAACAGAAATCCGGTCGTGGGTGGACGTACACGGCATGTCGTTCTTTTTAGGTCTTGTATTTGCGACGACACTGCACACGACGCTCGACTACACATCGACATTTTTTAAAAAAGCATTTTGATCAACCAAAAGGACCACCTTCTGTGCTTCACGAAGGTGGTCCTATTTTAGACATACAGCTTCTTCTCATCTCGTTTTTTGGTTAATGACGTCTGATATAAATGTATAGATATTCGATGGATGTTCAGCAATTCTGTGAACAACGTATAGATACCACTCTGTTCCATAGGTCACATATTTCTTAGTCGATATTCCTCGTTGTTTCAAACTATTCAATAGTTCTGACTGAACTCCATCCAACATCTCTACTTCCACGTGTGAACCTCTAAGAAGACCTTTCTCTTCCAATAAATTTAATAATGATACATCATGCGTTGCAAGAGAGAGCATTTGATTTGTAGACTGACATTTCTCAACAAACTTCACATAACGATCATTTAACTCATTCGATCTAGGTGTATATACTCCCTCATCTTCCTGATAGGCACCTTTTACTAACCGTATCCGTCTTTGTTTTTGAACCAGTTTTAATAAGTCGGCTTCAGTTCGCTTAAGATGAACTTGCAACGTCACTCCAATGTTTGAGTGTATTTCTTCCACATGATTATAAATCGAGAGAATTCGTTCAGTCTTCGCACTTTCTTCCATACTAATCATTATCGTCGCATCATATCGTTTTGCTTCAATTGCCAGTTCGAGCAAATTTGAGATTGCCAGTTCATCTGATACCATCATACCTATATGGGATAAATCTAATGAGATTGTAAAATGTCTTAAATGCTTACCTAGTTCAATCATTAATTCAAGAAACTCATTTTTGGCCCTATTACATTCTGTCTCAGACATCGTATTTTCGCCTATAAATTCAAGTGAGACTCGATGTCCTTCTGTTTGGAATTGAATAGCACGTTCAATTCCATCCTCCCTCTTCTCACCCGCAACAAATCGCTTCGCCCCACTTAAAAATAGTCGGTAGAGATTATCGTCATTTTGAATATATGACTTAATGTCTTGATTTCTAGCAATTGATTTTAAAGAATCAACAAATCTTTTTTCTTCGTGTGTCATCATATCTCTCCCTCATTCATAAAAGCTAAAATTAAGTCATAAAAAAGTGTGGTTATTGACACACTCTATGCGTGGTTAATCGCTTTGTATTGACCTGGTGTAAAACCAATAAAATCAATAAATGATTTATGAAGGTGACTTTGATCGACAAAACCCGTTTCAAGCGCTACATCTATTGGTCGTTCACCTTGTTCCAATCGTTTCTTCGCTTCGTTCACTCGAACAGTCTGCAAATATTTATATGGTGTGATTCCTTTATATTTCGAAAAAGCTCTTAGTAACGTGAACTTATTCATTCCAAAAGTTGCTGACAATTCATCTAAGGAAAGAGGACGTTTATAATTTTCATTTACGTACTGACAGATTTCCTCAATACCAACCTCACTTTTAACAACGTCGCTTCCATTGATTACTTTGGCATAATTGGTTATCAATTCATGAATCATACGATGAAATTTATCTACTTTTCCGGCTTTGTTTTCTTTATCCATAATCAAGTGATGAAGTTCACGAAGTAAACCAGCATGGTCTGCATGTTTAAAAACCGGAGACATAAAATAGGGAAGACTATATTCTCCTGTCAGATGATACATGGCTCTTCGCATAACATCAGACTCAATGTTCAGACAGCGGTAATCTAATTCTTCATGATTAATCGCCTCACAAGCATGAATATCAAATGGATTAAAGAATATTAGATCACCCGTACCGATTATATATTCTTGTCCTTTACATGATAGTTTTCTGTGACCTCGCTCAATAAACCCTAAGACGTAGTATTCGTGAAAATGACTCGGGAACTTCTGCATGATCCCTTCGAATCGATATGCTTCAATCCCTAATTCATGATCAAAACAAATTTCTCTAACTTCATTCTCCATATAACTTACCTCACTCATTTTGATACAAGAAACTATAACATGCTCTCGTCCCTGTTTCTTGTATATTATTGACTGTGCAACTCTTTTTTATGCTTCCACATTTGAATCGAATACAAAAAAAGTGCCGAAACACGCTTCATCGAAGCATATTTCGGCACTTTTAACATATCGCTATTTCAATATTAAGAGAAGATTAGTAGAGCGTCATGTACTGATCGCGTTCCCACTCCGTGACTTGCATACGGAACATATCCCACTCGATTTCTTTCAATTCGAGGAAGTGTTCGCCGATATGCTCACCGAGTGATTCCATCACGACTTTGTCCGCACGAAGGACTTCGAGTGCGTCGAAGAGCGTTGCCGGAAGATCGTCGATCCCGTTCGCTACACGTTCAGGTTTGTCCATCACGTAGATGTTGCTGTCGATTGGTTTTGGTGCATTCAAATCTTTTTCGATTCCGTCAAGACCTGAAGCCAAGAGAGCTGCAAGAGCGAGGTACGGGTTCGCTGCTGGGTCAACCGAACGTACTTCGATACGAGTCGAGAGACCACGTGCTGCTGGTACACGTACGAGTGGTGAACGGTTGCGTGCGCTCCATGCGACGTAGCAAGGTGCTTCGTAACCAGGTACGAGACGCTTGTAAGAGTTCACAGTCGGGTTACATACTGCTGTGAACGCACGAGCGTGCTCCAAGATACCAGCTGTGAACGCGCGTGCTGTGTCTGAAAGTTCCATGTCGCCATTTGGATCGTAGAAGACGTTTGTGTCGCCTTTGAAGAGTGACATGTTCGCGTGCATTCCTGAACCGTTCACTCCAAAGAGTGGTTTTGGCATGAATGTCGCGTGAAGACCATACTTCGCAGCGATCGTCTTAACAACGAGCTTGAACGTTTGGATGTTATCTGCCGTTGTGACAGCATCTGCGTATTTGAAGTCGATTTCGTGTTGTCCTGGTGCAACTTCGTGGTGTGATGCTTCGATTTCAAAGCCCATGTTTTCAAGTTCGATGACGATTTCTTTACGGCAGTTTTCACCGAGGTCAACTGGTGCCAAGTCGAAGTATCCACCTTGGTCGTTGAGTTCAAGTGTCGGACGACCTGATGCGTCTTTCTTGAACAAGAAGAACTCTGGCTCTGGTCCAACGTTGAACGCTGAGAAGCCAAGTTTTTGCATTTTCTCAAGGTTACGCTTGAGTGTACCGCGCGGGTCACCACTGAATGGTGTACCGTCTGGGTTATAAATATCACAAATTAAGCGAGCGACTTTTCCGCTGCCATCTGTCCACGGGAAGACAACCCATGTGTTGAGGTCTGGATATAAGTACATGTCTGATTCCTCGATGCGGACGAATCCTTCGATTGACGATCCGTCAAACATCATCTTGTTATCAAGTGCTTTGTCCAATTGGCTGATCGGTACCTCGACGTTTTTGATTGTTCCGAGGATATCCGTGAATTGAAGACGAATAAAGCGTACGTCTTCCTCTTGTGCGATGCGTTTAATGTCTTCTTTTGTGAACGTTTTTCTGGCCATGGTAAAATGTCCCCTCTCACATTGTGTAATGGTTGATGTGTGCGGCGTTATCGATAAAAACGTGAAAGCTCGCCTTGAATGAGCGACGTCTTATTGAAACGACCGGCTTCTTGAAGCTGTGTTTTCAACAAATGATGTAACTCTTTTTCCGAAACCTTTGGTGCTTCATTGACCGGTGCGGTCGGAGCAGACGTTTCTGCTTCTTTTTCACCTTCTTGCTCTAACATGTGGCGAATTGCCGCCAAATTAAAGCCTTGGTCAATGTAATCCTTGATTGCGAGTAGACGTTCGACATCATTAAAGGAATAAAGCCGTCGTTTCGATTCCGTCCGACTAGGCGAAATCAGACCCTGTTCTTCATAATACCGAATCTGTCTACCAGTCAGTTGCGTCAGATCTTGGACGATTCCAATCGGAAACAACGGGTTGGAGCGACGAAATTGATCAGCCATCCTTACCCCTCCTTTTCTGTCTCACAATGTGAGAATAATACATGACAACAATCCTGTCAATAGATGTTAAGAAAGTTAACATGACAGAACGGTTACAAATGCGCTTGCTGATTTTGGTCATTGAATTCGACCAGTCCTTTATCGTGTAATTGGCTCAACGCCAACATAAGCGCGACTTTCACGTGAGCATACGTCAGACCACCTTGAACATACGCTGTGTATGGTGCTCGGAGTGGTCCATCCGCTGACAGCTCGATCGATGACCCTTGAATGAACGTCCCTGCTGCCATGATGACGTCATCTTCATATCCAGGCATATAGGCCGGAACGGGTAACGCATGAGCGTTTACCGGTGATGCCATTTGGATGCTTTGACAAAACGCGATCATTTTCTCACGGTCGCGGAACGTCACTGACTGAATCAAGTCCGTTCTTGGAGTCGAATAATGTGGGTCAGTCTCAAACCCAATCAACGATAAAAGGCTTGCCGTCAAGTGTGCCCCTTTCAATGCCTGTGCGACAGTATGAGGAGCCATATAAAAGCCCTGATACATTTCTTGAAGTGAATAGAGTGATGGTCCGGCTTCACTCCCGATACCTGGAGTCGTCATCCGGAACGAACAACGTTCAATCAGTTCTTTCGTCCCTGCGATATACCCTCCCGTCTTCGCCAACCCGCCTCCTGGGTTCTTGATCAAGGAACCCGCCATCAAGTCTGCACCGACGTGCGTCGGTTCGATTGTCTCGACAAATTCACCGTAGCAATTGTCAACGAACACATACACATGCGGATGCGCCGCTTTGATGCGTTCGATGGCAAACTTGATTTCCTCGACTGGAATACTGCGACGATTCGCATATCCTTTCGAACGCTGAATCCCAACGAGTTTCGTCTCCGGACGAATCCGTTCGATGACGCGGTCGATGTCGATTTCACGTTCCTCTTTTAATTCAACAGTGTCGTAATGGACACCAAGTTCTTTTAATGAGCCGCGACCGTCCCCACGGATACCGACGATTTCCTCGAGCGTGTCATATGGCTTCCCTGTGATATACAACAATTCGTCACCTGGTAGGAGAACACCGAACAAGGCAATCCCGATCGCATGCGTACCCGAGATGATTTGCGGACGGCATAATGCGAGCTCTGCTCCGAACACATCTGCATAAATCGACTCGAGCGTGTCACGACCGAGATCATCATATCCATACCCTGTCGTCGGATTAAAATGGAAATCCGATACTTTGTGCTTTTTAAACGATTCGAGAACACGATACTGGTTGAACTCAGCCGTCTCTTCAATCTTCTCAAAAAATGGTTTCACTCGTGCCTCGGCCTTTTTCACATACGGCGCGAGTGCATCATAATGTTCAATCTTTTCTTGCCACATACTTACACCTCAAATTGTTTTAGCGTCGCATATAGACGCGTGTCTTCTCTCATATAGCCTACCAACTCGACAGAACCGTCATCCAAGAAGTTTTCTTCAAGACGGTACATCGCCTCCTTGGCTGGGTGGTAATGTTCAAAAGCCGTCACCGGTAAAACGACGTGGACCATTGTTAAAATGTCCGAGATTTTATCTTCGAGTGCACCAGTCAACTGTTCGATATCTTCTGATGCAATCGCAGAGATCAACAGCGGTCCACCGACGAAGTCTTCCGTGAGCCGGTCTTTCTTATTATATACCTCGAGTTGTGGGACCTCACTCGCACCGAGTTCTTCCAATACCGCATTCGTCGTATCGATTTGGTTCAAATAATGTGGGTTCGATGCATCGATGACGTGGAGGATCAAATCAGCACCGACCACTTCTTCCAAAGTCGAACGGAAAGCGGCAACGAGTTTCGTCGGTAAATCACGAATAAATCCGACCGTATCGGTAATCAACACTTTTCCACCGCGTGGAAGTTCGAGTTCACGCGTCAACGGGTCAAGTGTTGCGAACAACTCATCCTGTTCATACGTATCTGCATCCGTCAATCGGTTAAAGATTGTCGACTTCCCGGCATTCGTATACCCGACGAGCGCGACCTGGAAGACGCGATTTTCTTTCCGACGTTCCCGGTAGCGATCCCGGTGTGCGACCGTTCCTTCGAGTTGTTTCGTAATCTCATCGATGCGACGCTTGATGTGGCGACGGTCCGACTCAAGTTTTGTCTCACCCGGTCCACGAGTCCCGATTCCACCACCGAGTCGCGAGAGCTGTGTCCCTTGTCCGATGAGACGTGGTAGTAAATAGTTCATCTGCGCGAGTTCGACCTGCAATTTCCCTTCGCGCGATTGCGCACGGCTCGCAAAGATATCTAAGATGAGCTGCGTACGGTCAATCAGCTTCATCTCATCCGGGTCGTTCAAGGCGATGCGAATGTTCTTCGACTGCGCCGGTGTCAACTCGGCGTTAAAGATTAACAAATCCGGCTCGAACTGTTCGACGAGCATCGCGAGCTCTTCAATTTTCCCTTTCCCGATAAAGGTACGACGGTCGACTTGCTGACGTTTTTGGTCGAGTCGTGCGACGACTTCACCTTGCGCCGTATCCACGAGTTCGACGAGCTCGCCCATCGACTGTTCATATGTCCAATCATCGACATTCGGTAACTGACAGCCGACGATGACAACTTTTTCACGTTCTATCATGTAATCCCTCATTCCATAAAGTCTCACCTTTCATCTTACCACGAATCAACGTATAGAGAACGTCCGTTTGTGGTAGGATAAAAGAAGAAGGAGGCTCGACCATGACGAAACGTAGAAAAGACTATCCGCTCCCGGAATTTATCGAAACGTACTTGTATCATCTCGGAGCAAGCGGCCGTCAACCCTCGACACTAAAACGATATCGCTACGACTTGATTGACGTGCATAAATACTTTCACGACCACAATGTCGAACTGAACGAACCGACGGACTGGTTAGACGTCCCCATCGAATCGTGGAAGACGTTTGTGAATGACTTTTTAATCGAAGAGAAGCACTATCAACAGGCGACCGTTGCCCGAATCGTCACGGTCATCAATAGCCTGACCCACTTTTTAAATCCGCTCCGGAAAAAGATGCTCGCCTACTCGCAGCCGGCACATACGTTGTCCATCGACCAAATCGCACTCGAGTCTGAATTCGATCGTCTTGTTCATACGATTCGTTCGACGAGGGGCTTGAGCGAGAATCAGTTGCAAGCCCACCCATATCTCGTCAATCGGAACGAACTGATTGTGACGCTCTTCTATAAGTACGGCTTGCGCGTCCATCACATCATTCGTTTGCGTATGAGCGACCTGCATCTGGCTGATCACACCTTTGACGTGTATGACCGTCTCGGGAACCAGTTCACGTTGAAGCTCTCGCAAGAAGACCAATCGTTACTCATGAACTACCTAGCTGACATCCCGACACCGGTGCGACCACGCTGGTACTCGGAAGACCCAGTCTTCGTCTCATTCGATTTCGCAAGGATGACGTTCCGCTGGGTATATGCGAAAAATCAGCCGAAACAACTAACGATTGTCATGATCACGAAGATGATGCGGCAGCTAAACGAGCGGAGCGGACTCGCACGATCGGTCACCCCGTCAATGCTTCGAAACGCCCATGTGTTAAAGACATATGCGAGCGATATGACGCCATCTGAGCGAATGAACGTCACCTGTATGCACAAAGAATCTTCCCTTCGCCGTTACGAACAAGCGTATGAAGAGTTTGGAACTGAATTATTCGAGTCAGACGAAAGACCCGCCCTCTCGTGAAGGACGGGTCTTTGTCATGTAACTCAAGTGTATGGAGGAAAATACGAATCCACTTCAAATTGATCGTTCGAATCATCATATAACTCAATATAATATCTCATCTTCTATTCTCCTCGTCATTGCCATCCATGTTCAATTCGACCAATTCTAAGAATGAGTCCTGCAATTCATTCTCCGTATCTTGTGAGTCTAGGAGTAACTTAGGCTCAATCTCGCTATCATTTAGCGTGGAACTTCCGTCAATAATCCCTAGCATATGAGAGACTGTATCAATCATGATTTGTTCCATCATCTTTAATAAGATTTCCTTTTCTTCTGGATTAGAGTTTTGATATAAATTCCAAAACGCATCCATGTTTGAATCCACTTCTACCGTCTCATACATTTCTTTATATTCATCGATTCCTTCTCTGATTACCGTTTCAAAAATCGCCCTAACAAATTCTTGATTCACGTCAGTCATTATTTCCTCTCCATTCATCCTGCAACAACCCATAAACAACATGATCAACGTAACGGTCATACAGCCATTCTGCATCTCGAATGACCCCTTCTTCTTTAAAACCGAAACGTTCCGGGAGTGCGCAGATTTTTACATTTCATGTTGCGATTTTAATCTAAATCTTATATAGATTAAGCACTTAGAACCTGTACTCAATCATGCCCCCGAGTGTTTGAGTAATCATGTTTCTTGAATCTGAATGTGTGTCTCGACTTCATTCCAGAAGCAGAGAGCGTCATCGGCTTTTTTTATTCACGTTTGCGGGTTTCAAAAAATTTATCATTTATGTTTTATTCTACGACCAAATCTACTCCCATAGGGTAATCAATCCGGATAGCATTAATCAATTTCAAATTTTCATCGACAATTAACAGTCTACCAGATTTATCATCTTCTCCTACCTCGGTGAGATACGAGCGCTTCAAAATCGGATTGTAGTACAAGTATCGATATAGATTATTTTCATCCCAGTATGGAAGATCCATCTTTTCGACGGAAAAATCTTTTCCGAATGACCACTTCACCATCATTAGTTCGTCGACTGATGTCTCCGAATCATATTTTGAGACGATTTGATAGCCTATGTTCGCATCAATCATACGAATACCTTCATGAGAATTGTAATACGCGTTATCAATTACTTGATGATACGTCGAAGTTTTTTTCCCTGAAGCATCGATTCGATGCATCATACCTAGGCTGTCAGCAAAATAGGTGTTGTTCCCATCCGTATGTAACGCCGTATACTCATAAGGCTCCTCTTCACCGCGGTAAACTGTCGCTTCGCCAGTCACTCGGTCGAGAAACACCATCGCCGCGTCTTCTCCATCCGCCCCTTCTTCCCCTGCGCTCACATAAGCGATGTGATTCTCCGTCTCTAGAAGTGGCGAGTGGGTAGGTAAATTTTGTGGTGGCGTCAAATAATTCTGTCGTTCTTCAACATTTGAAATCGTCATCGACATTCCTAATCCTTCAACATACGTCTGCGTGCCGGTTTGATAAGATGCAATCGATTTAAACCAAGTCTGTTCTCCTTGATGACTAATTGAATCCAGCATCACATCGTGTTCGAAATAGGTAATATCTTCTTTGTTGAATCTTTTCGTGTCTAGATTGAATGTATAATAGTGATTGGCATACTGTCCACTATTCAAAGAACCAAAAAGCGTGTCTGGTCGAGTAGTCTTCGCATCAAGACTGATCGCCCCGAAATTTGAATCTTGAATACTTTCTTCATTCATGATATTTCCGTCTTGATCAATCTCTACTAAATACGTGTCTTTCGGCTCATTCTCGTCTGCCCATATATTTAAGTAAGGGTATAGCAAATAAAGATGTCCACTCGGTGGTTGAAACGTCACGTCCGTGATATCGGTCGAAATAACTGGTGCCAAGGGTCTATCTTCTGTTGTAAAAAATTGATGAATGGTATAAATTGTTATAACTCCTAAAATTGTTAAAGTAAAACTAATCATAACTTTTTTTGAAATGTACACTTTTACTAAAACCTCTTTCTTTATCCTCTCAATGCGAACTGGTATCCTCGGACGCAGTGAATTTTAACCTATCTGGGGAACATATCAATATTTTACTCGGCTATTTTCTTTACCCACAGGAAACAATTGCTTAAGCGTTAAAGGAACTCGATAAGAAATGAAATTACCATATGTGTTAACTACATAATGGACTGGCGAGTTCGTCTACCGTGTAGGTTGAATGTGCATGTCTGACAAAGTATATGGTTGTCATCCAATAGTCCCCTTCCAAAAGCAATGTACTTGTTATATGCGATTTTCAACCTCAATATCAGTTTTAAAATCATGCTTTAGCTGAAAAAAATCATTCTGCAGTAACCCATAAACAACATGATCAACATAACGGTCATACAGCCATTCTGCATCTCGAATGACCCCTTCTTCCCTAAAGCCAAGTCGTTCCGGGAGTGCGCGGCTTTTTACATTTTCAGTCGCGACTCGAATCTCAATCTTATTTAATTTCAAATCTCGGAACCCGTACTCGATGATGGTCTCCAGCGCTCGACTCATGATGCCTTTCCCCTGAAATTCTTGTCCGAGCCAGTAACCAATTGTGCCACATTGAATCCCACGATCGATTTCGTTAAATCCGATTGTCCCGGCAAGCACGGCTTTATAGATCACAGCGAATGATTTTGGGAATCCACCCGTCTCAATCAGTCCTTTAATTCGTCCTTCTATGTTCTTCTTCGAGTCTTCTACTGTTTCAATGTAGTCAAGCCAACCGAGCCACTCTCGGAGATAAGGTTTCGATGCCATCGTCAGTTCAAACAGTGCGTCTGCATCGTTTACATTAAACATTCTAAGTGTGATATCGTTATTTATTTTATAATCAAGCATATGGATTCATCCTTTTCAATTAGCAAATGATGTATTTTCTTTTTTATATGTCACTGCAATCTTAATTGGGTTGATGACATGTGCACTTAGTCTTTCAAACGTAGAAATTAAGCTATATTGATCAATGTCCAACTCAAAAATCTCTTGTATATATGAGGTTTGCCAACTCGCTTCAAAATACCACTTGAAATGTTCTCTATAGTCCCAACCGTCACTCGATCCGACGATATGTAACTCTTTTTCATAGAATTGCGGTTGAAGCACCAGTTCTTCTTGATTACCGTCTGATAAGATACAGATAGACCCATTCGGCATTACTGCCTGTTGAAGGTTCATGAACCCTTCGTTTCTAGCAGAACACTCCATGCCATAATGGTAGTGGCTGTCCTTCACCTCGTTCGGGGCGTATACCTGTTCAACTCCAAACCGATAAGCTAATTCTCTTCGATTCGAATCTGGCTCGATTGCATCAATCTTCTTCACACCATAATAATTTCTTAAGTAATATGTTGCGAGTAAGCCCATCGTCCCCAATCCAGAAACAATGACCGAATCGGTAGAGGATGGTGCTATTTTTCTAACCCCTTTCGCTGCATCACATGACAAAATCGCTAGCAACGCCGTTTTATAATCCACTTCCGGTGGAACATAAAACGCTTTCTGTGCAGAGACGATCCCGTATGTTTGTTGTCCATAAAAAGCAATCACCCGGTCGCCCACATGGAGTGTCGTGACATCCTCCCCCTTATCTACAACCCTTCCATAACTCTCATATCCCACTTTACGGGGATAGTTCGGACTCGAATCAGTCAAATCCGTTTCGTCATATTGAGGTAGCTCTGCCCCAACACTAATGGCGGTAGCGATGGTTTCAATCAAAACTTGATCTGCTTCAAGAGCAGGTACTCGTGTTGTGACCCACTCCAACTTCTTTTTACCTACGAGTTTCAAAGCTTGTTGAATCATTTCACCCTCCTAATATTAACAATTGCGACCATATGACAAGTTTACAGAATTAATCAAATTTTGTATAATTATTTTTATATCATTTTATGAAGAGGTGAAAATGTGTAAAAACGATTCGTCGAACCCACCCAATTGAATAGATTCGGAGGAGATTTGTGATGAAATCGTTTTATACACTGCTCGTTAGCCAATGGCTCGCCAATATTGGCGATGTCCTATACATCGTCGCGCTCATTGCCTCGTTGTATCAACAAACCGGTTCCGCTCTCATGGCGGCCAGCTTCCCGATTGCCGTGACTGCCGGTATGACACTCAGCGGACTCTTTTTCGCCCGTATCCTCAGCCGCTACTCGCTAGGGAAAACGCTCGTCCTGTCACAACTGATGAAGACGGTCACCCTTGTTCTCGTTCTCTTCACGGATTCGATTCTAGTTCTATGTCTTGTCGTGTTGATCGCTTTCCTCGATGGGTTCGCACGTCCCATCCAAGCGTCATTTATCCCAAGATTGACGACGAATCGTCAACAAGCGAACAGCCTCGTTCAAGGGTCTAATCAGTTCATCCAGCTCGCCATGTGGCCGCTCGGGACGATGCTCGTCTCTTTCACCTCGAGCGCTCTCGCGTTAGTCGTTTCCCTCGTTCTCTTCGTCCTTTCCACGATTGTGACGATTTACTTCAATCAATCGCTTACGGAAGACATCGTTGATGATGGAACGGAAGAATCGATTACCTTACGCGCTAGTCTTACTTATGCAAATACGTCACCATTCGCCCGTCATGTGACATGGTTTGTGACGTATGAATCATTTGTCAGCACGCTCTGGATTTCGGCATTACTTCTCGTCTATCTCGAACGACATCTACAAGTCGATACGGGCTGGTGGGGGACGCTCAACGCAACATTTTTGATTAGTATGATTGCGGCGAGTGCCCATCTTTATCGGTCTCGACGAGCGCCATCGTTACCGTCGACCGCTATCTTATCCATTGTTGCCGCCCTCTTGTTCGGCATGACTGCACATCTCGCGTTTGCAATTTTGGCGTTAGTCATTCAAGGCGCAGCTACACAAATCCGCATCATCCAGACGAACACCGTCATTCAAGAACAGATTCCGGCTACACAGCTTCCTTACGTATATAGTGTGCAACAGACAGGATACGCCCTTGCATTCAGTGTGGGGAGTTTGCTGTTCGGTCTTCTCGCCGACGGACTACCGATTGATTTGGTTTACCTTCTCGGAGCACTTTTGACCCTTCCGTTGATTTGGATCGGACGATTAACTGAACAGTCCATGTTAACCGTATCATCTGTATAAACAACAGGCGCCTTCTTAAAGAGAGGGCGCCTTACTTATAGAACTTTCCACCAAAATACATAGTTGGACTTCCTTTTCGATGACAATCGAGTGAAATCACAGATGCAATGGTCGGTTCCGAAAGCGTGATGATTTCTAGAACTGAGTTCAGGCCGCAAATACGATAGTGCGTGAACGGTGTTGAATCGTCATGTATCAACTCCCAAAACGAGAAACGCGTTCGTTTCAAAAAATCCAGGTATCCGGATTGCTTGAATCGTTTGATTTGCGAACCCTCGAACTCATCTGACGGTTCATCCATGATTCCATCCGCAAACGACTCTTGAATGACCTCCATATAGATGACGTCTTCAAAACATAGTTTTACATTGATCACTTCCCGTTGCGGATGAACTCCACCAACTTCGACCCGTTCACGGAATCTCGTGTTTCGCTTACTCTGGTGATCGAGTAACTGTAATTGAAAGGTCAGGCGGCTCGATCCTACATCATGTTGATAATCAAACACGTGCATCATCCCGTCATAGAAGAATAAATCCTCGAACTTCATTGCCATCCCCCCTCTTAGTTAATTTCGTATTGAAACACTCCGACAGCATCGCCACGTTTCAGATTTCCTAAAATAAATAGTGACAGAATGCTTACCTCGGTCTCAATCAAAAATCGAAAACCTTCCCACTCATCACTCTCCTCAATCATCGTAATCAATTGAAGAATTTCACCTTCAGATACGTTTGGAAGATGACAGGTCATCATATACTCATTCGACCACATCCATTTTCCGTAATGTTCGACACTGTATTCACACTTTGTCACATCTGCCCATCCCTTGAGATCAGTTAGAAATCGACTCTTCTTTAAAACTGCCTGAAATAAAGTGACGTTTAGTAATTTGAATAGTCGCAAGAGGAATGTCTCAGATGACTGTACTTTCGGCAACCCGAATTCCCTCCAATGACTATCCGATGATAGTTTATACAAGTCTTCACTCTTTAGTGAAGACGAATCAGGGTCATGAAAGTCTCGACTATTAGCACATAAGAAATCAATAGTCGAGATACTTTGTTCATTTGGATAATCGACTCGTGCATATGTTGAATAGATCGCACGACGATACGGATCATACAAAAAGAGAAGCTGTCCCTCTATATAAACGCCCAACGGCAAGGTCAAGTCAACGTACCGAAGTCGTCCTAATTGTGACTTTGTGACAATCACGTCAAGTTCACAATAGTCTGTGACTCGATACGAACCGACAGGCAATCGACTCAAATAGTCTGTTTTCAATGTGAACAGATCCATTGTCTGAAATACATTCACTTTTAGATGCTCAACGTATATTTCATCAAAATTCAATTTAGATTCCCCTTTCTCACAATGGATAAGACAAACTGTAGCGATTCATATCGTATACTAAAAGAAACAAATGATCGGAGTGATTCCCATGTCGAAGCTCTCGCACGAAGAAATTCTTGAGTTACTAAATACGTTAGAGTCTCGCTTCACCGAAAACGTTGAACGTCATCCTGACGTTGTCTGGTCAGACGTATTGGAACAAATTCAAGTTAATCAGGACAAGTTGACTACACTCTCCTTAATGGAACAGACAGGAGGCGAACCCGACGTGATTCGTCTAGCTAACGGAGATCTCGCTTTTTGCGACTGTTCAGTCGAGAGTCCGAGCGGTCGACGAAGCCTCTGTTATGACGAATCCGCTCTTGAGGCACGTAAAAAGAATAAGCCCGTCGGAAGCGCGGTCGCCTTATCTGAACAGATGGGCATAATCCTTCTCGACGAAGAAACATACCGACATTTACAAACGCTCGGTCAATTCGATTTGAAGACGTCGAGTTGGATTCTGACACCGAATGAGATTCGTCAAAAAGGCGGCGCCCTGTTCTGCGACCGCCGTTATGATCACACTTTTGTCTATCACAATGGTGCAGATTCTTATTATGCCGCTCGAGGATTTAGAGGGATACTCATGATTTAAGCAAGGCATTGCGCCTTGCTTCTTTTTTATCGGAATAACCAACTAAGGAATTGCGGAATATACATGATGAAAAACAAACTGACAGGAATCGTTGCAAGCAATCTTAACACCCACATAATTCTACTTTTTAACTTCCGAGAGTAGAACAACAATGCTCCAAACGTAATCGCATTCGCTGTTACATTTGGTTCTTCTATGTTGTTCTCAATCATTTGCATAAGAAAAGCTTTCCATCCTGGAAAGGATTCAAGGGCGAACGATTCATCGAAACTCGGTATAAGATTGTATTTTAGCCTTACAAACTAGGCTCCTATATAAACAGAGATGAATAAGATTGCGTAGGACATGAGGGCGAAGTTCCACAATTTCTCTTTCCACCCCTCACTCCGAACGTACAAGACATACATCACAATCATGACGCTAAAGATCACATTTATGATGAATGGTGGTGAAATGGTTAGAATGGAAAACGTCTCTCGATCTAACACCATTCCCACTTGAAATATTCCTTGCTGAAACATAGCCTTTCCTCATTTCTGATATGTACTGATTAAATCAAATTACGGTAATTGAAATATTTAAAAAATGCGTTATATTTCGGCTTACTCTACCTGTGCTCTATCTGAATATACTCGATTTCATGTGCAAATCCATCAAAAAACTGCAGACAGATTGTCTGCAGTCCTCATTCATGCGTGTAGTGTCACATTCAACTCTTCCGCTACCGTTTTGAACGCCTCGAGTGCACGTTCGAGGTCGTCTCGTGTATGCTCCGCTGTGACGATGGTCCGGATGCGTGCTTTTCCGCGCTCGACCGTCGGGAAAGCGATACTCTGTGCGAATACACCATGCTCTTTCAGTTTGTCCGAGAACGTATGCGCAAGTGTTTCTTCACCAAGCATGACCGGAGTGATCGGTGTTGTCGCATGTCCGATATCGAAGCCGAGGTCGCGTAGTCCGTTCTTGAAAAATTCCGTGTTCGCCCATAGCTTATCGAACAACTCTTCTTCCTCTTTCATGACACGGATCGCTTCACGGTTCGCCGCTACGACTGCCGGTGGATGTGATGTCGAGAAGAGGAACGGACGACCTTTGTGGATCAAGTAATCGCGTACGTCTTGTGAACAGGCAACATACCCGCCTAAGACACCGATTGCTTTTGAAAGCGTTCCGACCTGTAACGCGACACGACCGTCCAAACCGAAGTGGTTGACCGTTCCGCGACCGTTCTTCCCGAGAACGCCGGATGCGTGAGCATCATCAACCATGACCGCAGCATCATATTTCTCTGCAAGTTCGACAATCGCCGGAAGTGGTGCGATGTTCCCGTCCATCGAGAACACACCGTCCGTTACGACGAGACGTGTCCGATAATCTTGTGTTTCTTTTAATGCCTTCTCCAAGTCTTCAAGGTCGACGTGCTTATAAATGCGTCGCGCTGCTTTCGTAAGACGAATCCCGTCGATAATCGACGCATGGTTGAGTGCGTCACTGATGACGACATCTTCCGGTCCGAGAAGTGCAGACAAGACCCCGAGGTTCGTCGCGAATCCTGATTGGAAGACGAGCGATGCTTCCGTGTGCTTGAACTCTGCGAGTTCGCGCTCAAATGCTTCGTGCATCTCGAACGTACCGGCAATCGTCCGGACCGATCCTGTTCCCGCACCGTACTGTTCGACCGCTTCAATCGCTGCCTGCTTCAAACGTGGATGGTTCGCTAGTCCGAGATAGTTGTTTGATGATAGCTGGACGAGTGACTTCCCGTCGATTGTCACTTCGTTCCCTTGTGCCGATTCGAGTGGGACGAGCTTACGGAACGTCCCCTGTTCTTTCATCTCATTGATTGCTTCTGTAATATGTTCAAATGCCATGTTGTTTCCCCCTTTAAGGTATTAAGACGACCTTCCCACATTTCCCTGCCCGCATGAGTTCGAACCCTTTTTCGAACTCTTCGAGCTTGAAGACGTGCGTGATGATCGGTTCTACGTTCAACTGACCCGTCGCGAGCATCGTCGAGACTTGCCCCCACGTCTCGTACATCTTCCGTCCTGTGATTCCTTGGACACGGACACCTTTAAAGACAACATCACGCGTGAGGTCGATGGCGACCGGACGAGCTGGGAGTGACAGTACGTTGACATCCCCGCCTGCCGTGACCATTTTGAACGCCTGGTCGATCGCAATCGGATGACCGCTCATCTCACAGACGACATCGATTCCGTCTCCGTCGGTCTCACGCTCGATCAATTCGAGCGGATTCTCTTCTAAGCTATTGATGACGACATCGGCCCCCATCTCTTCTGCGAGCTTTAAGCGATACGGATTGACGTCAATCGCATAGACGCGACTCGCACCAGCTGCTTTAGCGACGCCTACCGCCATGAGTCCGATTGGTCCACATCCGACGATGGCGACCGATTTGGCAGACACGTCACTCGCTAGCACCGTGTGTACCGCGTTTCCGAGCGGTTCTTGAATCGAGGCGAGTTTCGCTGGCATCGACTCCGGGTTCACCCATAGGTTCTCTTCAGGCATAACGACATACTCTGCAAAACAACCTTGCGTGTCCACACCGATGATTTTTGTATTTTTACAGATGTGATATTGTCCACGCAAACATTGTTTACACTGATGACAGACGATATGCGTCTCAGCGGATACGGTCTGTCCGATTTTGATGCGTTTCGTCCCTTTCCCGAGTGCCACGACTTCTCCCGAAAACTCATGACCGAATACATACGGTGGTTTGACACGGCTTTGTGACCACTCATCCCACTCATAGATATGAACATCGGTCCCGCAAATCGATGTCGCTTTGACTTGAATGAGTACTTCTCCAGGTCCTGGCGTCGGAACTGGTACGTCGACCAGTTTTGCCCCAAAACCGGCCGTGTGTTTTTGAATCGCTTTCAT
This sequence comes from Exiguobacterium sp. MMG028, assembly GCF_027947425.1. NCBI lineage: Bacteria > Bacillati > Bacillota > Bacilli > Caryophanales > Exiguobacterium > Exiguobacterium sp. MMG028. The sequence goes on along the minus strand of NZ_JAQJIN010000001.1, from coordinate 458,510 downwards.
TACTGGTGTCGTTGTTTCCTTCTCTGTGGTTGACACGAGTTGTTCCATTGAAAACGTCCCCCTCTTGTCTCTTATGATCGAACGATACGTTCTTTATCATCTTGTCATAAAATGACGAAACTGAGAAGATGCATCATGATTTTTTTATGACATTCTTCTGAGAGTTCGTCTTAACACGTCTCACTCAACTGATGTGAGATATCACCAATCGTCACTTCTTTATATTGATTGTTCGAATACTCAATCACTGTCAAGCTCGTTCCTTCAATCTCATCATCAAACCACAACTCAGATATATTCGCTTCTCTGATTTCTCGTAATATCGCTTGAATCACCATTCCGTGTGTCACAACCAGAACATTGCCACTCGTATTCGCTTGAATGATGTGTTGCATCGCGGATGAAACACGATTCGTGAATGTCAACATGGCTTCCCCATGATTCAATCGATGGTCATATTGACTCGGATTTGACCAAAATGTTTCAAATACATCTATTCGTTCGATTTCGTCTTCTGCCTTCCCTTCCCTTCCCAAACACCAAACGAGATTTCATCCAACTCATCTAAAATATGTATCGGTGAATCTAACGATACGTCCATCGCTTCTAACGTTTGAATGGCTCTACCACTGGGACTCACATAAACGGTCTCAAAAGCAATCGTTTGAAGTCGGTTTCCTAACTTCTCCGCATTCAAGATTCCCTCGCTCGTTAACGGCGAATTTTGCCGACCTTGTAAACGCCTTTCTTTATTCCACTCTGTCTGTCCATGTCTGACGATATATAACGTTAACACCTTAATCATCCTTTCACATCAGCATTAAAAAGAGGAGCCATCCGCGCCGATGGCTCCTCTTCACAAGAATAGGACCTATGTCCCGACCGCTCATCGTGGCTCAATGATGAGCTTGATGGCAGTACGTTCCTCTCCGTCAATCATAATATCGGTAAAGGCTGGAATGCAAATCAAATCGAGACCGCTTGGCGCGACGAAGCCTCTGGCGATCGCGACGGCTTTGATGGACTGATTCAGCGCACCTGCCCCAATCGCCTGTATCTCACACGTTCCTTTTTCACGTAGCACACCCGCTAAAGCACCCGCAACGGAGTTAGGGTTCGATTTTGCCGAAACTTTGAGTACGTCCATTCTTGTTTCCCCCTCGGGTAGGTTGTTCAATCAAACCAGACGGTCTGATCATCTAGGTGTATTCGTTCGATTTTTGTCGCTCGTTTCGTCTGATCATCGATTGTAATGAAAACTCCATTAAGTTGTTCCCGTCCCTCGGCAACTTCAAACCGAACTGGGAGTTGTGTCATAAATTTTTTTAAAACAACGGATGCATCCATCCCGAGTACCCCGTCAAGTGGACCCGTCATCCCGACGTCGGTAATATACGCTGTCCCGTTCGGCAAGACACGTTCATCTGCCGTCTGTACGTGCGTATGCGTCCCGACTACGGCTTGGGCACGCCCGTCAAGGTGATACCCCATCGCAATCTTTTCACTTGTCGCCTCGGCATGGACATCGACGAAGATGGCGTCTACCTCGTCACGCACTTCTTCAACGAGACGATCGACGGTACGGAACGGACAGTCAAGGGATGGCAAGAAGACATTGCCCATGACGTTGATGACGGCCAATTTCTTTCCATTTTGTTTCAACTTCATCATCCCGACCCCAGGTGTCCCGTCCGGATAGTTTGCTGGACGGACGATCCGGTCGGCATCGTCGATCCAATCAAAGATGTCACGGTTATCCCACGTATGGTTCCCCATCGTCACCCCATGGAAGCCGAGTTCTAAAAACTGTTGATAAATCTTTTTTGTGAGACCACGACCGTTTGCCGCATTCTCACCGTTGACGAGCATGAACGTCGGGTTGTATTTGTCTTTCAAACGACCAATCTGATTGCTCAAAATATCTCGACCGGGTTTCCCGACGACATCACCGATAAATAAAATTTTCATATAAAATCCTCCCTCAAACAGAAAAAGCGGAGAAATTCTCCGCTTCGTTTACTTCGCATAATCGACGGAACGTGTTTCACGAATAACCGTCACTTTAATTTGTCCAGGATAATCGAGTTCATCCTCGATTCGTTTACAAATATCGCGTGCCATCTTACCGGCGACGACATCGTCGACGACGTCAGGGCGAACGATAATTCGAACTTCACGTCCCGCTTGAATCGCATACGATTTCTCGACACCTTCAAACGACTCACAGATTGACTCGAGTCGTTCGAGACGGCGAATGTAGCTTTCTAGCGTCTCTTGACGAGCTCCAGGGCGAGCTGCCGACAAGGCGTCAGCTGCTGCGACTAGTACTGCAATCGTCGATGTCGCCTCGACGTCCCCGTGGTGGGAAGCAATCGAGTTGATGACGACCGGATGTTCCTTGTACTTCGTTGCAAGCTCTACTCCGATTTCGACGTGACTGCCCTCGACTTCGTGGTCGATCGCTTTTCCGATATCGTGCAAGAGTCCAGCTCGCTTCGCGAGTGTGACGTCTTCCCCGAGTTCGGCTGCCATCATCCCGGCAAGATGTGCCACCTCGACCGAGTGAGACAAGACGTTCTGGCCATAGCTCGTACGATAGCGCATGCGACCGAGTGTCTTGACGAGGTCTGGATGCAGTCCGTGAATTCCGGCTTCGAAAGTCGCCTCTTCTCCGTACTCACGAATGCGCTCATCCACTTCACGACGAGACTTCTCCACCATCTCTTCAATGCGAGCCGGATGAATCCGACCGTCCTGAACGAGTTTTTCGAGCGTCATTTTGGCGATTTCACGGCGAACCGGATCGAAACCTGACAAAATGACCGCTTCTGGCGTGTCGTCGATGATGAGGTCAATTCCAGTCAGCGTCTCGAGCGTCCGGATGTTACGTCCTTCACGCCCGATGATGCGACCTTTCATCTCATCACTCGGTAAGTTGACGACGGATACTGTCGTCTCCGCGACATGTTCAGCAGCGTATCGTTGCATCGTGAGAGATAAGAGGTGTTTCGCTTTTTTATCCGCTTCTTGTTTTGCTTTTTGCTCGATTTCTTTTTGAAGGAGAGCAGCATCGTGAAGCGCTTCCTGCTTCGCTTCGTCCATGATGATGGTACGTGCTTCATCTTTCGAGAGGGCTGCCACGCGTACAAGTTCTTGGCGTGCCTCTTCGTATAAGTCCTCCACTTTGCTTTCGAGCATTTCTGCTTCACGTTTGCGTTTTTCGAGCCCGCGCTCCTGTTCATCTAGCGAATCTTCTTTCCGCTCGAGCATATCTGCTTTGCGGTCGAGAAGCTCTTCTTTTTGAACGAGGCGATTCTCTTTCACTTTCTGGTCTTCGCGACGTTCACGCAATTCTTGTTCCGTCTCATTGCGAAGTTGAATCATCTCTTCTTTTACTTCAAGCCGTGCTTCTTTTTGCATCGCTTCCGATTGTTGTTTTGCTTGTTCTACAATCTTAGTCGCTTCCGTCTCGGCACCTTGAATCTTCGCTTCGGCGATCGATTTACGCACAAAAAAACCTGCAACAAAAGCTATCGGCAAAAGGAGGATCAGAATAAGCATATATTGCCATTCCATCATGTTCACCTCCCTTTCGCAAGGTTATTTTATTTTTTTAATAAGTGAGTAACGCAGGCAAGCCCGCGCATAACTTTATTGTACTTATTTAAGAGGGAGAATGCAATGCACGGACAGGATAGAACTACCAATTGCCTAAAAATTATACTAAAAAAATCTCACTCGGATGATTCCGAGTGAGACCTTGTGCTTATTCGTCATCAAGAAGTGAGAGAACTTCGTCGTCTTCACCTTCAACTGTGACTGTTTTTTCTCCGTTCAAGCCGTAGTGGTCACGAATTTGACGTTCCACTTCGGCCGCAATGGCTGGATTTTCTTTCATGTATTGTTTCGCATTTTCACGACCTTGACCGAGACGCTCCTCGTTGAACGAGTACCACGCACCGCTCTTTTGAACGATATCGAGGTCTGCACCGATGTCGATGAGTTCCCCTTCACGTGAAATCCCTTCACCGTACATGATGTCGACTTCCGCCGTCTTGAATGGTGGTGCGATCTTATTTTTTACAATCTTGATCTTCGTACGGTTCCCGACCATATCTTGACCTTGTTTGAGCGTTTCTGCACGACGTACTTCGAGGCGTACTGAAGAGTAGAACTTCAAGGCACGACCACCAGGTGTCGTTTCCGGGTTACCAAACATGATTCCAATTTTCTCACGAATTTGGTTAATGAAGATGACGATTGTTTTCGATTTGTTCGTTGCACCAGACAATTTACGAAGTGCCTGAGACATCAAACGAGCTTGAAGACCGACGTGCGAGTCTCCCATCTCCCCTTCGATTTCGGCTTTCGGTACGAGTGCCGCAACCGAGTCGACGACGAGGATATCAACTGCTCCCGAGCGAACGAGCGCTTCAGCGATCTCGAGCGCCTGTTCTCCTGTATCTGGCTGAGAGAGCAACAACTCATCGATGTTGACGCCAAGATTTTTAGCATACTTTGGATCGAGCGCATGCTCGGCATCGACGAAAGCAGCTTGACCGCCACGTTTTTGAACTTCTGCAATCGCATGAAGGGCAACAGTCGTCTTACCTGAAGATTCTGGTCCGTACACTTCAATGACACGACCGCGTGGATATCCACCCGCTCCAAGTGCGACGTCGAGGGCAATCGACCCAGAAGGGATGACCGATACTTGCTGGTCTGTATTTTCACCAAGGCGCATAATCGAGCCTTTACCGAATTGTTTCTCAATTTGGCGCAATGCCATTTCTAACGCTTGTTTACGATCACTCATAGATAAATGAGCCTCCTTTAATTGATACTTTCATTATACGTGAACATATAGCGATACACAAGTTTTTTACGAACATTTATTCGCCTTTTTTAATTCGTTGTATGAGGGCCCATAGTCCATCTTTTGCAGCCCGCAGCCGAATGACGTTACGTTCTTGATGCGGATAAACACGTTCGATGACCTCGATTCCATCCGGTGTTTTCACCCCGATGTAGACCGTACCGACGGGGCGCCCTGAATTTGAGGTTGGTCCAGCTTCACCGGTGAACGAGAGCGCGTAGTCCGCATTCGTTTGCTTAACTAATCCATCTACCATCTCATAAGCAACTTCTTTTGAGACGACTGAGTGCTGTTCAATTGTATCAAGAGCGACCCCTAAATACCTATTTTTTAGCTCATCTGAATAGGTAACGACTCCCCCTAAAAAGACAGCCGATGCTCCTGGCGTCGATGTGATCATCGATTGGACTTCTCCTCCTGTCAATGACTCAGCAATTGCCAGTGTTTGGTGATGACGTGTCAATGATTGCACGAGGTATGAGGCAATCGTTTCATCATCTGACCCGAAATAATACGAACCGACACGTCGTAAGATTTCATCTTTCATTTCTTCAATCATCAGTCGTGCAGCCGTATCATCTACCGCCCGAGCACTGATTCGAAGTCTCGCTTCTCCTGTCTCAGCATAAGGTGCGACAGTCGGGTTAGACCCGTTCAACAAGTCTTTGACGGCATCATCAAGTGCCGATTCTCCAATTTCATAAAATCGTAACGATTCTGAGACGAGCGTCGCGCCTGAAAACTTTTTCGGAAACGTCGCATCGATGAGCGCCCGCATCTCGCGTGGCACACCAGGAAGTAGCATCCACGTCGTCTCCCCTTCAATCCACATACCTGGAGCCAGACCGACCGGATTTTGTAAAACGTCCGCACCTGACAAGACGTCCGCCTGACGAGCGTCTCCTTCATTCATCTCACGGTTACGTGACTGAAGAAATTGTTGAATCGTGTGAAACGCCTCTTCGTCTCGAACAATCGGGCGTTCGAGCAAATCAGACAAGACTGTCTTCGTGACATCATCTGCCGTCGGTCCAAGTCCACCCGTAACGATGACAAGGTCTGAACGACGACGCGCAATCTCGAACGTCTCCCGCATTCGTTCCGCGTTATCCCCGACAACTTGATGATACAAGACCGAGACACCGTATTTCGACAGTTGTTCCGATATGTAACTCGCATTCGTATTGACGATTTCTCCTAAGAGCAACTCGCTTCCTACCGCAATGATTTCGGCTCGTTTCATCTTATTTCCTCCTCGACTTCAAAAAAAAGACGAGCTAGATCAACCAACTCGTCTTTGTCGACTTACATCGACTTCACAATAATCTTGTAGTTTTGTGCGAAATACTCGGCACCTGAGTAAATCGTGAGTGCGAGTGCCAACCACATCGCCCATTCCCCAAACGGGATGCCGACATAACTGAAGATCGGGTTACCGAATAGGAGGAAAATGATGGCGAACAGTTGCACCCATGTTTTAGCTTTGCCTGACTTACCCGCCGCGACGACAATCCCTTCGTCGGCAGCGACAAGTCGAAGACCCGTGACCGCAAACTCACGAGAAAGAATCACGACAACGACCCACGCAGCCACGAGGTCCATCTCGACGAGCAACACGAGCGCCGCTGTCACGAGTAGTTTGTCTGCGAGCGGGTCCATGAATTTCCCAAAGTTCGTGACCAAGTTGTGTTTTCGCGCCAAATGACCGTCCAACCAGTCTGTAATGGCCGCGATGGTAAAGATGACACCAGCGATAAATTGGTGTAGCGGGATCTCAGCACCTAAAAAGGCAATGTTTCCCCAATCAAAATCAACAGCGAGTAAGACGACGAATACGGGAATCAACACCACGCGTAACATCGTCAATCGGTTAGGTAGGTTCATGTAGAACGCCTCCTCTTAGAAGGAGAGTCGACTTATTCTGCGTCGACTCTCTTTACAAATATATTTTGTGTGACCGGAGACTCTTGAAGCTCGAGCTCGCGACCATTGACGACGATTTTCTCAACACCTGCGATGAGTCCGATCCGGATTCGTAACGTGTCCGTTTCAGCATCTTCAATGACAATCGGATTCTGTTTCGATTGGTTCGGATATTCAGGCGCAAGGAACGGACCTTCAAGTGATGTATCACGAACACCGACATATGAGGCTGGCGATTCTTTCACATAAATCTCGGTCGATAGTTTATCGCTCGTAGCGAGCTCATATGTGATGTCCGCCCCGTTCGATTCCGTTACCGCAATCGGACCAGATTCCGCTGGCGGTTCTTCCTCAGCAGGCTCCTCTGATACCGGTTCTTCCTCTGCAGGTTCATCCGCTGGGACATCCTCGTTCTGGTCGAGTGTGACATTTGAACTCGGTGGTTCAGCCGGACTTGCGTCTTGTCCACCGAAGTCGATGCTTCTCACGGCAAAATAGATTGCTGTAATGAGCAAAAAGACGGTAAGGGCGAGAAGTACTTTCGGAACCCATCTCGACACTCGACTCGTCGACTCGGACGCTTTGGAATACGTCTTTTTACGAGAAAGTTGAACGGATGGCTGTGCTTCGATTTTTGGTAGATCTTTTGCGTAAGTCTCATACAATTCGTCCACATCGAGACCGAGTGACTCCGCATACGTTTTAATGAACGCCCGTGCATAGAAAGAGCCAGGGAGATTTTTGTAATCACCTTCCTCGATCGCGATGATATAGCGCTTTTGAATCTTCGTCGTCTGCTGGATTTGGTCGAGCGTCAATCCGCTCTCCTCACGCTTTTGTTTCAAAAAAGTCCCTAGTTCTGTCACAGGGGTCCACACCTTCCATTCACATAATTATTCAAACCATTCTGACTCACGATGCGTTTCTTGTGGGATGATAATCGTCTCATCCGGATTGTTTCTCAATTCAATAATATAATCAAAGTCTTCGTACACGCAATCGGTGTTTCGGACATAAAGGTCAGGGTGTTCAATGACCTTCACGGCAGGCAACCGCATGACCTCACGGATCAGTTGACGATGTCGCTCGTCCATCGTACGCGTAGAGACCGCTCCATCGATTATGTATACATGATCGCCTTCCCGCTCTTCTTCAAACAAAGAGGTTCGGACCGTCTGTTTCATGAGGGTCGATGACAAGAACAACCACCGTTTATTCGCACACACACTGGCTGCAACGATGGATTCTGTTTTCCCAACGCGCGGGTTCCCCCGTACGCCAATCAATAGATGACGTTCTTCTTTCATCAGTTCTGCTACGAAATCAACAAGAATCCCTAAGTCTTCTCGGACGAAACGGAACGTTTTCTTATCATCGCTGTCGTGGTCGATGTAACGACCATGTCGAATCGCTATCCGGTCCCGTAATTTCGGGCGGCGCAATTTGATGACTGCGATGGCTTCCATACGTTTTAAAATATGCTCGAGTCGATGGACATGATCTGCGGCCGGAGCTTTGAGCAGCATGCCACGACGTTGCAGGTCGACTCCATTAATGGTGACGATGGAGATTTGAAGCATTCCCATGAGAGACGCGATGTCTCCGAGGATACCCGGTCGATTTTGACACAATTCATATTCGAGATACCACTCTTCGAATTTATGTTCCATCCCGAACCATCCTTTCGAGCAAATTCGCTACCTTGCCTATTTTAAATTATTTTAGAAGAATTGAAAAGAACTCGTTTATGCATCTTGATGAGATCATTGCCAACCGCCATCAATGCGTAATACTGTGCCGGTCATATATGAAGCATCCGATGAGCATAAAAATCGGATCGTCTTCGCCACGTCTTCAGTGGTACCAAGACGCCCAAGCGGAATGTCATCCATCACGGTTTGTTTCGACTCTTCTACCGTATCATTCATCGGCGTATCAATCCACCCTGGTGTGACCGCATTGATTCGAACATTGAACGGTCCTGCTTCACGCGCAAACGCTTTGACGAAACCGAGTTGTGCCGCTTTGACCGTAGAATAGAACACTTCGGCTGCTGCCCCGACTTCACCCCAAACGCTTGAGACGACGACAATATCTAGTGAATGGTCATACGGTTTACGCGCAACAACTGACTGAATCAATCGAACCATGGCGCGTACATGCACCTCGTAAAGTCGATCCAGCTCATCTACCGATTGGTCGACGACGAGACCGTGTAGCGCGTGACCAGCGACGTAGACGATTCGATCAACGGTATCGATTGACGACACCCACTTCTCTACTTCTGCTCGGTCCGATAAGTCACATATAATCAGTTCAGCCTGTAGCTTCTCAGTCTCCATCATTCGAGTAAGTGTCTCACGACCTCGATTCGCATGTAGCAAAAGCTCATCCTCACGAAAAGCGAGCGAGACAGCACGTCCAATCGCGCCGCTCGCTCCGACAATCAACGTCTTCATGGCTTTTTGACAACGCACACCGTTCGTTGCTCACTTCGGAACAATCGTACGTATGCTTCGTGAAGTTCATCTAATGTGATCGCATCGATCAAATTCGGAATCTCGAACAAGTTCCCGTCATTGAGTGCATACCGTGAGAACTGGTTGGCGATAAACTCTGGTGAATTCAGTGCTTTTAAAAATTGTCCCTGCATCATCCGCTTCTTACGATTGAGCGTCTCTTGATCAAGATGAAGTGGGCGCTCCAACGCACCCGTGACACGTTCGACAAAGGCATCGACATGGGACGTTTCCATCGACAGTGCGGCGAAGGCGAACGTCTCTTCTGACGTATAATCAAATGAGAATGCATCATCGATTAACCCTTCTGCGTACAATTCCGTGTAGAGGGGGGCTGTCGTATCAAAGAGCGCGTGCATGAGGAGCTCCACCGTCAACTCTTGTTTGAGACCGGCTTCTCCAGCTTGTGGGACATCTTTAAAGCCAATCATCACTTTCGGAACCGAGACATCCATCTCAATGACCCGTTCTGACAGACGAACCGTGGTCGGCTCTTCCACCGTCTCACGTGCGCTTAAAGGTGGCGCGTCAAATGATTTAGCTGCCTGATTGTCACGAATCAATTCAAGCATCTCATCCGGTTCGATGTTCCCGACGACGAACAACGCCATGTTGCTCGGATGGTAGAATGCCTGATGACACGTATACAAATCTTCTGCCGTGATTTTTGAGATCGATTCGATTGTTCCGGCGATATCGATTTTGACGGGATGCGTCTCATACATCGCTTCGATCAATCCGAAATAAAGACGCCATCCCGGATTATCTTGATACATCTGAATCTCTTGACCGATGATGCCCTTTTCTTTCTCGACTGACTCTTTCGTGAAATATGGTTCCTGAACGAAATTGAGTAGCGTTTGCACGTTTTCCGGCACGTTCGATGTCGCCCCGAACAAGTATGCCGTCCGCGTGAATGAGGTAAAGGCATTCGCTGACGCCCCTTGGCGACCAAACTGTTGGAAGACATCGCCATCCTCTTTTTCGAACATCTTATGCTCTAAGAAATGTGCGATTCCGTCCGGCACCTCTACCCAATCCTCTAATTTGAAGCGACGGTCAATCGAACCATATTTCGTCGTGAACGTCGCGAACGTTTTCTCATATCCAGTCTTCTTCAGCAAATACACGGAGAGGCCATTGTCGAGAACGTGGTGATGTAAAGTCTCTCCGACGTTTGGGAAATCTAGTTTCATGCTTCTCCTCCTTTCAGACAGTAAACTGCTTCGAGCGAAATCTCATTCGCAAGCGCGATGACGTGGTCGCGTGTCGTACTCTCGATGATTGCCATCTCTTCGTCGAGTGAAAACGGGCGGATGTCTGCACCACTCATCCATCCAATCAACTGACGAGGGCTGTCTCCGAGTTGGCGACGTTGGTGGAACAACATTTCTTTCGTCTGTTGTAACGTTTCGTCTTCGAACTCACCCGCCTGCAGTGCTTTTAACTGCTCTTCGATAATGTGTTCGGTCTTTTGTTGATTTGATGCATCGATTCCCGCATACACGAACAGTTTTCGACTGAGCGAACTGTATTGTGACGCGGCATAGTAGGCTAAACTTTCTTTTTCACGGACGTTCATGAACAGCTTCGAGTGCGGGAACCCACCGAATAATCCGTTCACGACTTGCATACGGATGGCATCTTCTGTCCGCGGATCGACGTCAATCGCGTAGGCGAGATGAAGTTTACTTTGCTTGATGTCTTGATGCTCTTCTAAGCGTTTGAACTCACCACGGCTCGGTTCGGGTAGACGTCTTGGTTGACGCGACCCGAGCGATTCGAGCGGGTTAAATGCCTGTTCGACTTGTTGACGGTCGACATCGCCGACGACATAAATGTCGACACGATCGTTCTGAATCATCGATTGATAAGCATTGAAAAGTGATTTCGGCGTGACGTGATCGAGCTGTTCGAGCGTACCGAGAGACGGGATGGCGAGCTCGCCTCCGAGCATCTCTTGCAGGCGCTGTTGAGCGAAACGCATCTTGTCATCATAGACTGACTCGATTCGCTGACGCTGCAATCGGCGTTCTTGCTCCACGATGAGCGGTTGGAACGCGCCATCATAGACATTCGGACGAAGTAACACTTCCTCCAGTAATTGAATGGCCTGACTCAAGACGTCTTCACCGACAAGATTGTCATTAACGACTTCGAGTTGAAATTGAATGACATGCTCTTTCCCAATTTTTGATGCGCCCGCATACAAGTTTGTATCGTATAAATTTTCTAGCGGTGTGTGAAATAACTCGATAGACGGATAAGCTTCTGTCGATTTTTCCATAATGAATGGAAGCAGTGCCCGGTCTGCCACCGTGTCCTGAGACAGCGGGGCCGCAAACGAGACGAGGCAAGTCGTCGTTTTAAATTTTTTGGTCGGATAGACCGAATAGTGCAATTGATGTTGGAACTGTTCGATTCCTTTCATCAGCCGATCACTCCTTTTTTCGTTTTGGTTGAAACACGGCAGCGCCGCGTGCATATTCTTGGTCCGGTACGCCTGCGACAACATTCGCATACCGTGCGACCGTGAAAAGATAGTCACTCAATCGGTTAAAATATGGAAGTTGTCGGTCGGCGACACCGAGTGCGGTCAAATCTCGTTCGACACGACGGCAAACGGATCGCGCCACATGCAGGCTCGCTGCTGCGACACTTCCTCCCGGTAAGATGAAACGCACGAGTTCTGGACATGATTTTTCCCATTCGTCCATCCATTGTTCAAGTTCCGTCACAATCGACAAATCGACCGTTTTCGGGGGCGCGTCCGTATACATCAGCTCCGAACCGAGGTCAAACAAGTCGTGCTGAATCTTCGTCAGCTGTTCCCGGAGCGACTCGTCGGTCTGTTGCGCAATCGCTAATCCGATATGACTGTTCAATTCATCAAGATGCCCCATCGCTTCAATTTGAGGATGATGTTTGTCGACACGGCTACCAATCAGTGATGTTTCACCCGTGTCGCCTGTGCGTGTATATCGCTTCATTCGGCTTCCCCCTTAAAATGCCACAAATGGTGACTCAGACGAGTCACCATTATGAGATATGTGGTTGTTCAAATGGTAAGTAAATGTCAAACGTCGTTCCGACACCGAGTGTGCTCGATACGCTGACTGTACCATGATGGGCATCGATCACATTTTTCACGATGGCTAAACCAATCCCGGTACCTGTCTTCGACCCGCTCGTCCGTGCTTTGTCGGCTTTATAGAATCGCTCAAACACGAACGGCAAGTCCTCTTTCGGGATCCCGTGTCCTGTGTCGGACAGTCGAATCTGCAACCCTTCAGGCATCTCGGTCGCCTCAATTCGAATCTCTCCTGAATCGGTATGGGCGATGGCGTTGCCGATCAAGTTCGTGAATACTTGCTCGAGTCGGTCACCGTCTGCTTCAATCTGTCGATGCGGTACGTCCGTCTGTAATCGAATCTCTTTTTCAGATGCCATTTGATTGAACTTTCTCATGACACGTGGCAAGAAATCACCGATATCGAACGAACTGAATTGCATCGTTTCTTTACCCGATTCGATGCGGGCCAAATCAAGTAAGTCGTTGACAAGTCGCGCAAGTCGAAGAGATTCGTCATAAATGATTGACGCAAACTCTTTCGTCGCCTCGTCACTTTCTGTCATCCCGTCGATGATTGCCTCTGAATAACCTTGGAGCGTCACGAGCGGTGTCCGAAGTTCATGGCTAATATTCGCCACGAAATCGGTTCGCATCTTATCGAGACGGTGGCTTTCAGATGTGTCGCGAATGACGACGACAGCTCCTTCGAAATCATCCTCCCCGATGAGCGGCGTGACCGTCAACGTATAGTAACGGTCATCTTGTTTCACTTCAATCGTCTTCTCAGCCGTCCCTTCCATCACTTCTTCATACAGTGACAGAACGACTTCATGCGGCTGACCGTCTTGAAGCAACGGACTAGCCTGTGGATTTGTGACGATCACGTTTGCGTGACGGTCGAGCGTGATGACACCGTCCGCCATCGAACGAAGAATCGAAGCTAGTTGCAGACGTTCTCGGTCTAACGCATCGACATATTTCGCCAGTTGACTGCTCATCGCGTTGAACGAGGCGGCAAGTTCTCCAATTTCGTCTCGAGTCTTCGTCTCAAGACGCAAGTCAAATTGTCCTTTCCCCGTCTTATTGACCGCATCCCGCATCGCTCGGAGCGGCGCCGTGATCCGCGTCGATAAGAAGAAGGCAAACACGGTCGTCACGATGATGGCAGAAGCAACAGTCCAAAAAATGATTGTTCGTGCACCAGCATTTGCACTCGAAATCGCATCGAGTGGTTCAAGTAAGTAGAGTGTATATTGTCCGGTCGATAACGAAAACGTCGTCCGGTAGGCAAGAGCAGCTTGGTCATCAAAAGAAGAGAAATTACCGATGGCCGTCTCTCCGACTGCCTGATAGGTTTCCCAATCTTGACGTTCAAGTTCAACCATCAGCCCGTCCACTTGATTCCCGAAATTTGAGCGCGTGGTCCCGTTTTCTAAAATATAGTTCGCACCATATACTTCGATGATTTGATCGATCGTCTGGGACGTGTCTCCTTCATTCAACAACACCGACTGAACCTGTCCGCCAAGTTTGGCGAGGTGACCACGTTCTTGGTCGATGTGAAAAGAGTTGAAAAATTCAAGCATCAATACCGAGACGATGAATAAGATGACGCTGACCAAAACGAGAATCGTCAGCCACAGTTTCGTGACGATGCTGTTTCGCCGAATCATCATTCACTAGCAGCTTCGAACTTGTACCCGACACCCCATACAGTCGTGATCATATGAGCCGCATCTGGTGAGACGCGATTCAATTTCTCACGAAGACGTTTCACATGCGTATCGACGGTCCGAAGGTCTCCGAAAAATTCATAGTTCCATACTTCTTTCAACAACTGCTCACGAGAAAAGACTTTATCGACCTGCTTCGCAAGGAAGAACAGCAATTCATATTCTTTCGGTGTAAGGGCAATCTCTTCTCCGTCGACCGTGACACGGTGCGCATCATTGTCAATCGTCAAGTGCGGGAACACGATCAAATCTTTTGATTTCTCACTCGTCTGCATAAACTTAGTCGAACCAGAACGACGAAGGAGTGCCTTGACGCGAAGGACGACCTCACGCGGACTGAACGGTTTCACGATGTAATCGTCCGCCCCGACTTCAAATCCTTGGACACGATCAATCTCTTCACCTTTCGCTGTAAGCATGATGACCGGTGTCGCTTTCGTTTTCCGGAGTTCTGTACACACTTCGACTCCGTCCATTTTCGGCATCATCAAATCAAGTAAGATGACGTCGTATTCGTTTTCAAGAGCGAGAGCGAGTGCCTCTTCTCCATTGACCGCTTCTTCAATCACATACTGTTCACGTTCTAAGTACATTTTCAAAAGTCGGCGAATTCTCTCTTCGTCGTCGACTACTAAAATCTTCGTTTTCTCAGCCATACCAGAAACCCTCCTAAGACCCATTACGAGTTGTAGCGAATGTTGCACAATTGTGAACATTCCACTCCCTGCCATAACTATACCACTCTATTATTTCGCTTCACAACGATGATTTGATGGACCAAATGAAAAAGAAGTCACAATTGTGACTTCTTTCGCGTCATGCATATGAATGTAGACCGGCGATGACCAAGTTGACGAAGACGAGGTTGAACATGATGATGGCAAATCCACCGACACATAACCAAGCCGCTTTCGTTCCGGTCCAGCCGCGCTGGATGCGCATATGCAAGTAATAAATATAAATGAGCATCGTAATGAGGGCCCATACTTCCTTTGGATCCCAACCCCAGAAGCGGTTCCACGCAATCTGTGCCCAAATCATCGCAAAGATGAGACCGCCGAGGATAAAGACAGGCAATCCGATTGCGACCGAGCGATAGCTGATCTCATCAGCAAGGTCGAGGTCGACCTTTTTCGCAAGCGGTTGAAGCGCTTCAGCAATGCGTTTTCGCAAAATCACGAAACGGAGCAACGCATAAATCACGACACCACCGATAACCGACCAGATGAGCGTGTTCAACTTGAGTGTATTGATCCAATTCGGCAACTCAAGTGACAAACCGCTCGCTCCTGACAAGAGCTGTGCCCCTTCTGGTACGAACAGGATTGGCATGAAGTATTCATACGTCTCGACTTGACCGCGGTCATTCGTAAATTCGACGACTCCACCGGCACCGATTCCTTTGAAGAGCATCGACACGATGATGAACCCGAGTGTACACATGAGAACGAACATCGTCACTTCAAGCCACGTCCGTGATTTAGACTGTTCTTTCATCGATGTCTCATTCAATAAGAAAATGAGACCTGACGCAAAACTGATGGCCAAAATCCCTTGTCCGAGCGCTGCCGTCGTGACGTGGATTTTTAACCATACACTGTTGAGTGCCGGAATGAGCGGTGCGACCTCACTCGAGAACATCGAGGCGAAAGCAATGACGAGTAACGCCACTGGCATCGCGAACAATCCGAGTACATCATTTTTATAAATCCCGTATACGACGAGGAATCCGAGCACCATCATCATGCCGAAAAACGTCGTATATTCATATAAGTTTGATACCGGCGCATAGCCGACACCTGCCCAACGCATAAAGAAATATGTCATTTGGGCGATAAATCCGATAATTGCCAAGATGAAGGCATACTTCCCATAGGCGACACGGTTGACGTTTCGATCCTTACGCATACCACTAACGGCAATCGTAAAGAGAACCGTCGAGATCGCGTAAAGAAAGAATGCGATAAACAGCATTCGGCTGCTCCATTCAATCCATTCCATCAAGATTCCCCTCTTTCATCTGTTGACTCGTTCTCCGGCTTCGAAGTAAATCTCGCCTGATCTTCCCACATCGGTAAACCGGACTGTTCTAATAATGGCGAAACCTCTCGACGGAGCGAGGACGGGTTTTTGTTCGTAAAGCCTGCAACGAGTACCTCATCTTCATGACGACGAATCCAGACACGGCGGTGTGGCCAATACATACCCATCACAATTCCAATCATGAAGATGGTCGCACCGACGATCAGAATCGGGTACGTCGAGTCACTCTTCACTCGAAGACCGCTCGTGCTTGCCATTTCTGTACCTGCAAACTGGACATCATAACGGTTCTCTTCATCGGCGACGTTGAGACGAATACCGACTAAGTTTGATTCCGTCTCGCCTTCAGGTGATTCGATATTGAAGAAGAAGGCAGGATTCAGTGCACGTGGTGATTTCGTGTTCGGTTGTCCATCCTTCACCTCAAAATCAGGATACAAGTCTTTCAACGTGACCGTGACCCCGTCTAAGTCATACGACTTTTCCGGATTCTCGAGGTCGACTTTAAACGGTCCATACTCGTCACCTGTCTGTTTATCGGCAAGCATGAACGACATCGACAAGAATTCCGGTCGACTTGAATATTGCTCTTGATACACTTCATATTTTTCAAATTTAAACGGGTGGTTGACTTTCGTCGAACCGACATCGACTTGTTCGAGTTGCGGCGATCCGTCCTCGTTCGTTCCCGTCTTCTTAAATAATGTCAGTTCCGTCTCATAGTTTTTTGGAACGGCTCCGGCTTTTTCAATGGCAGCTGCGAACTTCGCATCTTCCTCATTGTTCTCCGGGTCATACATTTCAAGAATGAACTGGTCGTTCCGTAAATAGTATTCTCCATCTGTCGCCTCTAGTGAGACCGTATCTCCTTCACGAACCCACTCGAGTGTATCCGTGTGGAATGCCGGGAACACGCGGAGCATCGCCCCGAGGAAGAAAATGACGAGACCGACGTGGTTCACATATGGACCCCAACGACCGAAACGGTGTTTTTCAGCCAATAAGGCATCTCCGTCCCGTTTGACACTGTACCGTTTTTTCTTGAGCGACACTTCCATTTCATCGATTTGAGCGTCTGTTCCTTCGCCTTGTCCGAAGAGGCGTTGTCCTTTCATAAAGCGCTCTGTCCGTCTAACCGGCTGATTCTTTAGCGCTTTATAGAGCGGGACGCCACGGTCAATCGATACGACGATGAGCGAGAGCGTCAACATGACGATGAGACCGATATACCACCATGACGTATATAGGTTGTGGAATCCAAGTGCATAATAAATCGAACCTGGCGTCCCATATTCCTCCAAGTAATATTGCTCTGGAGGTAACTGTTGTGGGATGTACATTTCTTGAGGGAAAATCGTCCCGATTGCCGAGCCGACAATAATCAGCGCAATCAACCACAATCCCACTTTGACCGATGCGAAGAAGTTCCACACCCGGTCAATGACCGATTTAGGACGACGCTTCGACCGTAAATCAGCGCCTTCGTATTTCATATCTAGCATCTGTGCGTCCCCCGTTCGCTTACAATGACTTCTCGGCTAGCTCCATCAATTTCTCTTTCGTGAGTTCACCTTCATATTTTTCAATTACGTTTCCTTCACCATCGATGACGAATGTGACAGGTAAGTTATAAATGCCATAGGCTTTCTCGACTTCACTCTTCGTGTCCATCAAGATCGGATAATCGAGACCGACACCGAGGTCGTTCACAAAGTTATCGACGCGAAGCGGCGTCTCACCGACGTTCACCGCCCAAAAATCGACACCCATGTCTTGCAGTGTTGCGTAATTTTCTTGTACGACTGGCATTTCTTTCTTACAAGGTTCACAGAACGTACCCCAGAAGTTGAGAAGCATTCCTTTTCCTTCGTATGTGTCACGCTCATAAAGGGTCGAACCGTCGAGTGTGACGAGTTTGAAGTTCGGTGCCTCGTCCCCTGCCTCGATGCGTCCGTCATTACCAGCTTGGTCGAACAATTGCATGACGGTGATGGCTCCCGCAAAGAGAACGACCGTCATAATCATCAAGCGCCAAAATGACCTCTTTTTCTTTTTCGCAACCGCTTGTTCCATGCGGTCGTCTTTGTTTTGATCTTTTGTCATCGTTTTCACACCATCCTTCAGTTGCTATTGTACTGAAAAAACATTAAAAACGCACATTAACAGACTTTTTTCATTTTTTTGTCACACAATTTACACAATCAAAAAAATCATCCTATTTCAGGACGATTTTTTGTTGTTATTTTTTCTTCTTTTTGCCTCGTGGTTTAGGTGGAACCGTCGGATTCGCGAGTTCACGAAGCTTGCTGATCTCTTTGTGTGAAAGTTCACGCCAGTCGCCGGTATTGAGACCGTCGAGCGTCAAGAAACCGAACTGTTCTCGCTTCAGTTTGATGACCTCAGAACCGATTGCTTCGACCATGCGACGGATTTGACGATTGTGTCCTTCTGAGATGACGATTTCAAGGATGGCCGTGTTCTTTTTCTGGTCGACAGACTTCATCTTCACTTTAGCGCTTCCCGTTTTGAACCCATCATCGAGCTGAACACCTGACTCAAGTTGTTTGATTGCCAAGTAAGAAGGGATGTTCTTCACTTTTGCCACATAGCGCTTTTGAATCTTATATTTCGGATGCGTCATCATGTTCGAGAACTCTCCATCATTCGTCAAGATGATGAGTCCTGTCGTGTTATAGTCAAGACGTCCGACCGGGAAAACCCGTGCTCCTGGTGGCACGAGGTCCGTGATTACTTTGCGTCCTTTATCGTCTTCTACCGTCGACACATAGCCGCTCGGTTTATAGAGCACGTAGTAGACATGCTCTTCTTGCTCGATTTTGACGCCATCGACCTCAATCTCTGACTTCGGTCCGACTTTCGTCCCGAGTTCACGTACCACTTTTCCATTGACACGGACGCGACCATCCAAAATCATTTCTTCCGCTTTACGACGCGAGGCGACCCCCGCTTGTGCGATTACTTTTTGCAAACGTTCCATATGATTAATCCTTCTCCAATCTCTCTTCTTGCTTCGGTGATTCCTGACCGAAGAACAAATCGCCTTCGTCTGTCAGTTCATCCTCAAATGTTAATGGTGGTAATTCCTCGAGCGAGTTAAATCCAAAGTGGTCGAGGAAATGCTCTGTCGTTCGATATAACTTGGCACGACCAATTGTTTTAGCACGACCGGCTGATTCGATTAACCCTTTTGATAATAGTGTATGAATGACTCGCTCCACTTTGACACCGCGAACCTCTTCGATGTCCGCCCGCGTGACCGGCTGCTTATAGGCGATAATGACGAGCGTCTCCATCGCCGCGCGTGAAAGTGCCTGCTCCGCCATCGTCCCGACATATTTTTGAATGTAGGGAGACACATCTGGAACAGTCACAAGTTTGTACACACCTGCCGATTCCATGAGTTGGAACGGTCGGTTCGATGTTTTAAACGAGGCTTCTAACTTACTGAGCTGTTCTCGCGCAGCAGCCTCTGAGATGTCGAGCGTCTCTGCGAGCGCTCGGACTTCCATCCCTTCGTCCCCGACGACGAATAGCAATCCTTCGATAATCGTTTCATAGGACAGCAACCGCTTCATCCCCTTTCTTTGATGATTCGATGAACGAGATTTGAATGTCTTGGTCAAGTTGTTTCGTTTCGACGACCCGTAGCTTGATCAGCTCAAGAAGCGCCATAAACGTCACGACGAGATCTGAGACGTTCGGTCGTTCTACAAAGAAGGCGAAAAACGATGTCTGTCGCGTAGAAGAAACGTGCTCATGAAGTCTCGTCATCTGTTCCTCGAGCGTTCGCTCTTCGCGTTTAATCGTCTTTTTACGTCGTTCTTTCCAACGTTTCCGTTCAATCATTTTAGAATAGGCATGAAGAAGGTCTGAGAAGTTCAGCGGTCCGTCGTACTTCGACACTTCCTCTGACATGTAGTTCGTCAAATCTTCTCCCGGTCGTGTATACAATTCAAGACGATGTTCTTCCTGTTCACGCATAAAAACGACTGCTTCTTTATATGCTTTGTATTCAATCAATTGACGAATGAGTCCCTCACGTGTTGGTTCTTCGCTAAAGTCTGGAACATCCTCATCTTCGACCTGAACAGGCGGTAACAACTGCTTGCTCTTTAACTGGAGCAACGTCGCCGCCATGACCAAGTATTCACTGGCCACGTCGAGTTCAAATTTTTGCATCGTGCGAATATAGCCGACATACTGGTCAGTGACTTCTGCCACGGAAATGTCGACGATATCAATCTCCATTTTTCCGATCAAATGGAGCAACAGGTCGAGTGGACCTTCGAACGTATCGATTTTAACGTTATAGGCTTCCATAGAGACACCTGCCATTTTACATTTTTGCGCTTTAGTATAACATGTTTTATAACACCGTGGACACGAAAGGAGAAAAATGATTCATGACCCCTTTTATTCATTATACGTTGCTTTTTGAATGTCATGCCGATTATTTCGAATGTCATGAGGTATTAGAAGAAGCGTGGCAGGCAGACGGACGTCGTCATCACGGCTATGCAGCACTGATCCAATACGCCGTCATTCACTATCATCTACGACGAGACAATCTAATCGGTGCGAAAAAGAGCCTGCGACTCTTACGTCGAAAGATGGATATCGCTTCCCCCTATTTAAATGAGCTCGGTCTTGATGTCGACTCCTTCATCGCACAGCTTGATGAATGGCCGTTACACACGAAGCTCCCCTTACAACAGGATGTTCGTGACACGGTCGAATCGCTAAAACCGACGTTCCCATCGACGGACCTGTCGTTCGAGCAATTAGTCCACAAGCATCTTCACCGTGACCGGAGTGAGGTCATCACAGAACGGGAGCTGGCACTTTTAGAACGGCAAAGAGCGAGAAGTTGACGTCAAGATTCAAGACGTCTCCTTTTTATGATCAATGATGATTTTTTAACTTCTTAAACGCTGTCACCCAACTCTCGAGATCGCTCCGATCATGTAAATATTCAGAAGGGGTTTCAAGTAAATCCATGCCAACTATCGTTTGTAAGCAGGACCAAACCACCTCGTCAGAAGCTGTCCAATCAAATCCATCAATATTTTCATACTGTTCCATCCACTGATATGCCCAGTCAGAGATTTCTTCTCTCGTTCGTTCTTGCCTGAGCACTTGCTCCAATCGATTGATCAGTTCATCGATTGTTACTCGATTCATGAATCCACCTCATTTAACGGGTTTGTGATTTACTCTATCAATATGTAAAACCCCCATAATCACAATCGTGATTACGGGGGTTTTTGTCATCAGACGACTAATTGATTCCATTTATCCAATAAATCGCCCGTCTTGCCTGTACCGGTTAACGTCAAATCAAGTGGAAGTACGTTTCTCACCTCGTCTAGAAGCTCGTAAGAACGTTTCTCGCCACGGAATGATGGCGACAAGGCGATATGGTCAATGACCATCGTCGTTCCTTGCTGCTCCATTCCAATGATGCCGACGAAGTCTTCACCGACTTTCCACAAATAGAGGAACTTCGACTCTTCCTCGTCATACGATCGGACGAGTTCAAGCAAGCTAAGCGGAGATTTGTCACTGCATGAGAATGCGAGTAGACCCATCGCCGTCTTTTCATAAGAACGTTTATATTTGACCAGCATCGCTGGGTTCACCACCTTTAGTCATTCAAGTTTCACGATGTGAAGACGTGAGAGACATGGTTCATTGTGCCATAACCTTCAGGCAAAAATCAATTCTCGTCCCAAACCTTCACTTCTGCCATCTTCGTTCCTTGACGAAGTTTGACGGCATGTTCAAGACCAGATGTCACTTTACCGAAAACTGTATGGACGCCATCCAAGTGTGGTTGTGGCTCATGGACGATGAAGAACTGTGAAGACCCTGTGTTACGTCCTGCGTGTGCCATCGAGAGTGATCCCGCTTCGTGTTTGTGTGGGAAAGAAGTCGATGTCTCACATGGAATCGTATAACCAGCGCCACCCATTCCAGTACCATCCGGGCAACCGCCTTGGCTGACGAATCCAGGAATGACACGGTGGAATGTTAATCCGTTGTAGAACCCACTGTTCGCAAGTTTTTCGAAGTTTTCGACCGTGATCGGTGCCTCGTTGTGGAATAAATCAAATTCAATCATTTCGCCATTTTCAAGTTTCATAGAACCTTTTTTCATGTTTCAAGCAACCCCTTTATTTGAATATGTATCCTGCTGTTTTACACTCACATTACCCATCTTATCAAAAAAACACGTCTGTCTCCACTTTTTTTGTGGAAACAGACGTTCTGCCCTATTGTCTGCCTTATTGGATGACAGCGTGAACGAGTGGGCGAGCTTCTGGTTTCGTCGCACCGATTGTATACGCGTGATCTAGACGTTCGACAGCCGAAGACATGTCTTCCATGTTCGAGCGGAGTACGGCAATCACATCGCCTGCCTCGACACGGTCGCCAACTTTTTTCTCAAGCGTGATCCCTGCCGCGAAGTCGATCTTGTCTTCTTTCGTCGCACGACCTGCTCCGAGAAGCATCGCTGCGACACCGACTTCGTCTGCGATGATCGACTCGACATAACCTGCTTCTTTTGCGACGAATGTCGTCTCGTAAGAAGCTTGTGGTAATTTTGTCACGTCATCGACGAGCGACGCGTCTCCACCTTGTGCTTCGACGAACTTACGGAATACCTCGAGGGCGTGACCGTCAGCAATTCGTTTTTCAAGGTCTGCATATGCTTCGTCAAACGTTGGATAGAAATCACCAAGGACAGCCATATGACCTGCAATCGTGAGCGCGATTGTTTTCAAGTCTTCTACTTCCTTACCTGAAAGAACTTCAATCGCTTCTTTTACTTCGTTCGCGTTTCCGATTTCAAAGCCGAGCGGTTGGTCCATGTCGGTGATGACAGCGACCGTCTTACGACCGACGTTCTTCCCGATTGCGACCATCTCTTCTGCGAGTGCTTTCGCATCATCGAACGACTTCATGAACGCACCAGAACCCGTCTTGACGTCGAGGACGATACTGTCAGCTCCAGCTGCAATCTTTTTCGACATGATTGAACTCGCGATGAGTGGAATCGACTCAACGGTAGCCGTCACATCACGTAGCGCATAAAGACGTTTGTCAGCTGGCGTCAAGTTCCCCGTCTGACCGATAATCGACATTTTAATATCATTTACTTGTTTCGTGAATTGTTCTTCCGTCAATTCGACGTTAAAACCTGGGAACGATTCGAGTTTATCAATCGTACCACCCGTATGACCAAGTCCACGACCACTCATTTTTGCAACCGGGATCCCGATTGACGCGACGAGTGGTGCGACGATCAAGCTGATCTTGTCACCGACTCCACCCGTTGAGTGCTTATCGACTTTCTTCCCTTCGATGTCCGAAAGGTCAATCGTATCACCCGACTTCACCATTTCCATCGTCAAGGCTGCCGTCTCGTTTTCAGTCATCCCGTTGAAATAGATGGCCATCGACAATGCCGACATCTGATAGTCAGGAATTGTTTCGTTCGTGAATCCTTCGACGACGAAGCGAATCTCCTCTTCGTTCAATTCTCCACCGTTACGTTTTTTCAAAATCAAATCGACCATACGCATAACTGTCGTCCTCCTAGAAATAAGTTACTTACATGCTTTTAATCGTGCCGCGCACGAGTGAAAGGAAGTCTTGACGGACACGTTCTGTCGTCTCGATGACTTCTTCATGGTTAAGTGGTTGATCTAAAATCCCAGCCGCCATGTTCGAGACACACGAAATCCCGAGGACGCGCATATCCGAGTGACGCGCGACGATGACTTCTGGTACCGTCGACATCCCGACGACGTCACCACCGAGAAGACGTGCCATTTTGACTTCTGCCGGTGTCTCATAAGTTGGACCTGTGTTTCCGAAGTAAACCCCTTTTTGGACAGTGAGTCCGAGGTCAGAAGCGACGCGTTCTGTCAATTTCACGAGTTCTTTATCGTACGCTTCTGACATATCTGGGAAGCGAGTCCCGAATTCACTCGCATTCTTCCCGATGAGTGGGCTCGTCCCGAAGAAGTTGATGTGATCCGTGATAATCATCAAATCACCTGGGTTGAATGACTCGTTACACGCGCCCGCCGCGTTCGTGACGATGAGTGTCTCGACACCAATCAATTTGAGGACACGAACAGGGAATGTCACTTGTTCCATCGAGTATCCTTCATAGAAGTGGAACCGTCCCTGCATCGCGACGACGCGTTTTCCTTCAAGTTGCCCGAACACGAGTTGTCCTGCATGTCCTTCGACGGTTGATACTGGGAAGTGTGGAATCTCTTCATAAGGGATTGCAACCGGATTCTCAATTTCGTCCGCGAGGACCCCAAGACCTGACCCGAGAATAAGTCCGATTTCTGGTGTATCGCCCATACGCTCCTGCAAAAACGCTTTTGTTTCGTTCCAATTTACCATGAATATTGCCTCCTCAAATTTCGTTTAAGAAACTCTTTCCGTTTGATGGTGCCGCAACGTCAAAGTTGTCAGCCACTGTCGCACCGATATCTGCGAACGTACCTCGAATACCTAGATCAACTGCCTTCGCTCCAGTGTGATGCACGATGAGCGGTACGTATTCACGCGTGTGGTCTGTACCAGCATGTACTGGGTCATTCCCGTGGTCTGCCGTGATGATGAGTAAGTCGTCTTCACGAAGACGTTCCATCACTTCAGGTAAACGGGCATCATATTCTTCAAGCGCGACGGCGTAGCCTTCTGGATCGCGACGATGACCGAACAATGCGTCAAAGTCGACCAAGTTCAAGAAGCAAAGCCCTTCGAAATCTTCTTCGAGTGATTCGACCAACTTGTCCATCCCGTCCATATTTGATTTCGTACGGACCGCTTTCGTCACACCTTCGCCGTCGTAGATGTCACTGATTTTCCCGAGAGCGATGACATCTTTCCCAGCCTCTTCGAGCGTATTCATGACTGTCTTGCCGAAAGGTTTGAGTGCGTAGTCATGACGATTTGCCGTACGTACCCATGCACCCGGTGTGCCGATGAACGGACGGGCGATAATGCGACCGAGCATATACGGGTCTTCACGTGTAATCTCACGCGCGTATTCACAAATCCGGTACAACTCGTCGATTGGCACGATTTCTTCGTGCGCGGCGATCTGTAGGACCGAGTCTGCTGATGTATAAACGATGAGCGCGCCTGTCTCGACATGTTCTTCACCGAGCTCATCTAGAATGGCCGTACCTGATGCCGGCTTGTTTCCGATGACTTTACGGCCACTGAACTCTTCTAGACGATGAATCAAATCGTCCGGGAATTCTTCAAAAACGCGGAACGGCGTCTCGATATGAAGACCCATGATTTCCCAGTGCCCTGTCATCGTATCTTTACCAGCCGAGATTTCTTCCATACGACCATATGCACTTGGCGTCTCCGACACGTCGATTCCTTGAATCGGTTTAATGTTCGCGAGTCCGAGTTTTCCCATATTCGGCATGTTCAATCCGTTATGTTCACGAGCGATATGTCCGAGCGTATCGGCCCCTTTGTCACCGAACTGTTCAGCATCCGGTGCTTCACCGATACCGACCGAGTCCATGACCACTAAAAAAATACGTTTAAACTTTTTCACAAAAAATTCCTCCTTTTCGATGTCTAGGCACGAGGGTGATGCTTGCGATACACATCATGTAGCCGCGACTTATTGACGTGTGTATACACTTGCGTCGTCGCTAAATCCGCATGACCGAGCATTTGTTGAATGGCACGTAAGTCTGCGCCGTTCTCGAGTAAGTGTGTCGCAAAGGAATGACGGAGAACGTGAGGTGTGATCTCCTTATCAATTCCAGCAAGCTTGGCACGTCGTTTGATCATCTTCCAAAATCCTTGACGACTGAGCCGTCCACCTCTGCCGTTTAAAAAGAGCGCTTCGGTCTCTCTGCCGCCGAGTCCGTTTCGAGCTTGTTGAATATATCGCTCAACAAACCCTTGCGCGACCGACGAAACCGGAATGATTCGAGCGCGCTCGCCTTTCCCTTCACATTGTAGATACCCCAATTCGAACTGCAAATCATCCAAATCAAGACCTAAAAGTTCACTGACCCGCATTCCGGTCCCGTATAGCAACTCGAGCATCGCACGGTCCCGAAGTGAGAGCGGGTCGGATGTCGGGACGCTATCTAAGAGACGCTCGACTTCCGCTTGCGACCAAGTATCTGGAAGCTGCTTTTCTGCTTTCGGCGTCTCTAGGTATAAAGACGGATCGGTCGTCGTGACCCCGGTCATTTTTAAGTGATGATGGAACATCCGGATTGAACTGACAGCTCGTCTCAAAGAGGACGAAGCACGTCCCGCCTGTGACAGTTCTTCGATATGCTTAACGATATGAGAACGTGTCACGTCGTTCCAATCTTTCACCCCCAACTGGTTTAAGGTCGATGCGTACTGCGTCAAGTCGCTCGCATACGCCTGTCTCGTGTTAGCGGACATCCGCTTTTCAACCGTCATGTACTGAAGAAATGACTCGATATGCGAACGCATCATACCCTCCTCCTTCCTCGTTTCACCTGAATACGCTTACAGCATATCACTTATGTAAACCGTTGTGAAGATGTCTGACCTCATTTTTTATTCACTTTTTTGTGACAAGAAAAAGTGAGTGTACTCTCTTAAAAGAACGTAAAAAAACCATCCTTATAGAAAGAATGGTTTGATGTAATGGTTAACCGTTGATTACTGCTTTATGACCTTCGAGCGTGACGCCTTTTGCTTGGCATACTTTACAGATGCCGTGAAACGTCAAGCGATGGTCTTTAATGAGAAATTCGTATTTGCTCTCGACTTTTTTCTCGACATCGACGAGCAAGTCTTCCATTATTTCTTCGACCGAGCCGCATTCGACACAGACGAGATGGTGGTGCGAATGATTCGCCCCTTCTGGACGCAAATCAAAGCGTGCGACCCCGTCACCGAAGTTGACTTTATCGACAACACCGAGTTCAGTCAATAACTCAAGTGTGCGATACACCGTTGCGAGTCCGATTTCTGGTGCGATGCTCTTGACGAGCATAAAGACGTTCTCGGCACTCAAATGGTCACTCTCATTCTCAAGTAAGATGCGAACCGTCGATTCACGTTGCGGTGTCAATTTATATCCTTTGGCGCTCAATTGCTGTTTAATTCGTTCAATTCGCGTTTCCATAAGGCGCCCCCTCTTTACATAGTTCACTACACAAAGCATACCGAAGTTTTAATCAATTTTCAATTTAAAATCATTACTATGTAAGTTTACCATATAAAATTTCAGATTAGAATTATTTTAATCTAGACAATTGCCACCACTGAATCGCCATGATTGTCTTCGCATCGGTGATAACACCTCTGTCTAACAAATCAACCGCCTCTTCAAAAGAAAATCGTTTTACATTTAAAAACTCATCTTCGTCAAGGTTCATCTCACCCGCTGATAATCCTTTCGCGACAAACACATCGACTCGCTCACTGCAAAAACCTGGGGCTCCGTAGAAAGAGAAAATCTTTTCGAGCGACTCCGCCGTATATCCGGTTTCTTCAGCTAACTCACGTTCGGCACTCGATACCGGTTCTTCCCCTTTTTCAAGTTTGCCTGCTGGGATTTCAAGCGACATCGATTCAAACGCTTTTCGATACTGCTCTACCATGACAATTTTGTCCGATTCATCGATGACGAGCACGGCAACAGCACCATTGTGATAGACGAGTTCTCGCACAGACGTGTTTCCATTCGGAAGGGAGACGACATGCTTTTCCACATCGAAAATCTTACCTTCATAGATGACTTCCCGCTCAATCGTTTTTTCTTCCATATGATTACTCCTCACTTTTCGATATACTCTGATTATGAGTCAAACCAACATTTCGAACAAGGAGGAATCCATATGAGTGAACTCGGACTCGGAACGATGACGATTTTGAAACATGGGGAGATTGAGGCAAAGAAGATCCTGGAGACGGCCATTCAATCGGGGATTCGCCATATCGATACAGCAGATGTCTATGCACGACAAGCTGTCGAGCGCGTAATCGGGGAAACGTTAGGTCAGGAACGAAAACAACTCTTTTTAGCGAGTAAGGGTGGAAATGAACTGACTGAAGACGGGATGCGTTGGAATCCTGATCCGTCCTATTTAGAGGAAGCGTTACACGGATCGCTCGAGCGATTGCAAACCGATTATCTAGATTTATATTATATTCACGGCGGTACGCTCGAGGACGACCTCGACGCAACGATTGAATGGGCGCAAAAACAAAAGCATGATGGTATCATCCGACAAATCGGACTCTCATCGATTCGACCGAACGTTATCAAACATTGGGTCGCTTCCGGAGCTCTCGATGTGCTCATGACGCCGTATTCCCTTCTTGATCGACGACCAGAGACGCTTGATTTGTCGATTCCAATCGTAGGTCGTGGTGTTCTTGCCAAAGGATTACTGACGGATGAATGGGAGACACGACTCGGGGATAAAGGATTTGAGGCGTGGCGAAAAGAGGAACTTGCCAGTGAATTGGCGATGATGCCTAATCCGATTCAGGCGTATGCACTCGAAGCCGCTAAGCGGTTCTGTGACGTCGTCTTACCGGGTGCCTCTTCAGTGAAGCAATTGAACGAGACGATTCGCGCGTACGAGACTGAAATCGATGAAGAAGCGCTTGACCGACTACTCGCTCGTCTGCCAATTCATTCATATACAAAACACGTGACCTGAACTGTTTCAGGTCACGTGTTTTTCATTACGCGCTTTAATCTGTTCGATTGCCCAGTCTGCCCATCCGGCATAGTTTTCCATCATCCGAATCGCGTATTCACTCGTCAATAAATAACCGAGCGTATCTTCATCAGATTGATGTTCTTCCTGGAACATTCGAATTTGTTGGGCAACTTGTTCGTGATGGGCTTTTGTCTCTTCGATATATCGGACCGCTTCTTCGACTGGAAGCAACTGAAGCAAACTGACTCGCAAAAGGTTCTCATCTTTCATTTTTGGTTGAAACGATGTCGGTTGACGTAGCCAGTTAATCAACTCCTCACGTCCTTGGTCCGTGATCGAGTAGATTTTCTTATCTGGCAACTCCTGTTGCGAAATATGCTCCGCTGAGACGAGGTCATCTTCTTCCATCTTTAACAGTTCCCGATAAATCTGTGTATGGTGTGCGTTCCAAAAATGAATCATCTGCGCCTTGAACGTCGCGTTCAGGGCATACCCGGTCGCAGGCTGATGGGTCAATAACCCGAGCAATGCGTGACGTAACGCCATATCCATCACCTTTTCCTTATCATGCTATTTTTATAAGTGTATCACATTCTTCAATGAATTCGAGAATGCCAATCTGTTGACGACTCGTTTAAAACCCGACAAAATAGATGGAAGAAAGGAGAGTTGTCTATGCAACCGATTCATTCATCACAACAATTTGACGAAGCCACAAAAGATCATGGAATGGTAGTCTTCACCACGTCATGGTGCCCGGACTGCAAACGTCTCGACATGTATGTCGACGAGCTCGTCAAAGACTATCCACAGTTTAACTGGCATGTTGTCGACCGCGACGAACTACCAGAATTATCTGATGCTCAAGAAGTTCGCGGCATCCCTTCACTTCTCTATTATAAAGACGGGGTAAAACAAGAACACCTCCACTCGGCAAACGCCAAGACGGAGATGCAAATTCGTTCATTCCTCGATACGATTCAAGCATAACCTGATTCCTGCAGACCTATCGGCTGCAGGATTTTTTTATACACGCTTATGTCATCCTCGTCTATACTGTAAGAAATAACCAAACAGGAAAGGAGAATGATCATGATTCGAACTCGCCTTTTTACCGCACTTTGTTTCACTATCTTCATGTTAGTCGGCTGTACACAATCATCCACCTCATCACCTATACGACCGGATGATGAGAAGGTCATCATAAATCATGCAATTGAATATCTAAACAATATGGATCGGCTACCAACCGACGAAGATGGCAAACAGGCCACGCTTCAATCCATCACAGTCGACGATCGTTTTGAATTAATTGATTCACGCTTTGAAGGGTCAAGGGCCTGGCTCGTCACGTTTCCTTCTGATTCACAGCGCACGATCGAGATTCCACAAGTGCTCGTTGAATCAGAATCGAATGAAGTGATTGGCTATTTGCCGAGCGAATGACGCTTTAGACCTCCGACTACTTGTAGTGCCGAACATATCGCGAGTCAATGAAACGCTTCACATAATATGGAAGACGTCCATGCCACGTGAACTGTCCAAATGTCAGCAAGGCACGACCTGGTGTCGTCAGTAGTATATTCATCGATTGACGTCTTCGAAATGGTTGACTCGTCTCACCGAGTAACCGCTTGGCGACAAAGCGCCCCGATCTGACAGCATCGACGCCTCCGTTTAAAATGGATGCCATATCTCCTGTTATATATATATTTGTAAACTGATGATGACGTAAATATTCATCCGTCGCTATAAAATTGTCAGGTTTTGCAAGCTCGGATTCAGCCCACCATTCTAAGGGAACAACACCCGTCGCATCTAGCAGGAGCCCCTCCGATGCGTCATCTTGAAGCTGTTGTTTCACGACCATAATGCCTGATTTCACTAGAAGACGTTCAATTTGTTTCTGTCTATGGAGCGGCACGTCTGGCAAAATCCTTTTTGCATACAGCGTCACGTCTTTCGTCTTTGCGCACGTAAACGCCAATTCTACACCGGCCTTGCCCCCACCGACAATCGTCACTACCTGACTCGAATTTATACGGTCAAGTAAAGCTTGTGACATCGGTTTAAGCGGTGTCCCAATGCCTCTACTCTTTGCACCAGTCGCCAGCACAAGTTGATCGTAGTGAAACAAGCCCTGTTCCGTTTGAACGGTTTGCTGATGAGGGTCAATTGAGATAACCCGTTCTGCGACCGGTTCAAGTCGTGGCAATTGGACTGTCGCGGAGTTCATGAGCCCGGCAATCACTTGTGGGAAGGCACCTGTATACACCGTCTGACGTCCTCCGATGAATTGAACTTCGTAATGCTCTCGAATCTCATCAAGACGGTCCAAAATTTCAAGCTGGCCGTGACCGAGTCCTACCAACATCAATACTGGTTTCATCGCAAAATTCTCCTCGCCTCGATGAATCGTTGCGTGATTGTCATCACTTCAAGTACTAAAAAGATGAGCGCAATCACACCGACCCAGTTCGGGAAGAGAATCATCAATGTGAACAAAATGAAGCATTCCGTTCGTTCAATGATTCCAGGCTGATAATAAAATGTCTTCTCTGATCGCCTTGAGCTACTTGCACCGACAGCCAAAAATAGCGTCATCGCAATGACAAATGATCCAATCAATATGAGAAAGATTGGCATGTATTCCGGATAGCGAAGTGCGAGGGCAATCACGACCGATAATTCGACGAACCGGTCCAAGACGAGGTCGAGCACAGTTCCAAAACCAGTCGTTTTGGATTTTCGTGCCATCGTTCCATCCAAGACATCAAACAAACCAGATAGCCACAATAAGATAACGGCTGTCCAGTGCATGTCATTATAAATAAAGATTCCTGTCGAAACCCCTATGATTCCGCCTAAAATGGTTACTTCATTCGGTGTAAAGTTCCATTTGAGCAGTCGATTCGCCCCCCGTTCAATGACAGGTTGGACGTAACGACTCCCGTACGTATCAAGCATGGTATTCCTCCTTTCGTTTGATTCGATATGTCATTCCGATTTGAAACCATTCATGCGTCGGTAACATGACCGACCTCCCATCCTCGAAATGATATTCCCCAAAGCACTGACCGAACCGATAAATTTTCTTCATCAATTGCACCGGTTCACCAATCGTTTCGGATATTTCCACCTCGGACAATGGTCGAAGTTTGCCATCGAGCATGACAAAGTCTCCGAATCCAGGTGCGGAGTCATATAACTCCTCTGCGGTCCCTGTCTGCGTCACCTTGCCAGCTTCAAGCAGTGTCACTCGATCTGCCATGAGCATCGCCTCTTCTCGGTCATGAGTGACCAATACTGCCGTGAGACTGAGCTCTTTGACTAAGTCACGGATAAAGCGTTGCAAATCAAGTTTCAGCTTCGGATCCAGATTTGTGAATGGTTCATCCAATAACAGAAGTTCCGGTTCTGCTGCTAGAGCCCGGGCAAGGCTCACGCGTTGCTGTTCGCCACCAGATAGTTCGTGTATTTCAGCATCGTACCGGTCAGCGAGGCGAACGACTTGTAACCAATGCTCCGCTTGTTTACGTGAACGCCCACGTGTCACGAGTGTGACGTTCTCCCCTACCGTAAGATGTGGGAACAACAATGCAGTCTGCGATAGCATCGTGACGCGACGTTTATGGGCGGGAATGTTGTTTAAGGAGCGATGATTCCACCACACATCACCTCCATCAGCCGTCTCGAGACCTGCGATGATTCGGAGAATTGTCGATTTCCCTGAGCCGCTCACTCCGACGATTGCATGAATGTCATGAGGTGCGACTTTAAAATTGACGCCATCTAATATGTGTCTTGATCCAAATTGTTTACGTAAATCGTGTACATTCAAACTCATTGTAGACGTCCTTTCAGCATACGCACCATCCACCGATTCCATCCGGAAAGCAAAAAATAGATGACTACGGGGAATAAAATGAGCATCCATGTGTTCGAGAGCGCGAGACTCCTATTGTTTCCCGCGTAAGATTGATACAATTCTGTCGTCACCGTCGGGATCAATCCTGCACCAATCAGCTGAATGAGTGCGAACTGACTGAGTAAAATGACGGTCGTGAATAATGCGATGGTCCGCATCGTTCTAGAGAAAAGCGGATACAGTACGTAAATGACTCGTCGCTTCATCGGCAATAGTCGGGCCTGTTCTAAAAGTGGACGACCGATGACCGCCATTCCGTTATAAGCGAGACGGATTGAATATGGAATCGTCACAACGAGCAAGGCGATTATGACTCCGATATAAGTCCCGATTAGCCCAACTTCAGCTAAGATCAGATAAAGCCCAAACAAAGTGGCAAGCATCGGAATGAACAACGGTAAAAACACGAGCCATTCTATGACACTTCTCCATCTCGATTCTGTCCATAAGAGCCACCAGGCAAATGTCGTCGCGAGCCACACATTGATGCCAGATAGAATAATGGTTAATCCAATCGTATGAACAATGGACTCAACATTCCCGATTTCCATTGACGGAGCGACTAAAAATAAACTGACGAACGGGAGTAACACAATAAGTATGAGGAATCCTTGACGAATCATCGCCTCACCCCCCGTTCAATCCGTCGACGAATAGATGCGGTGATCACGTAAGACACGAATACACCGAATCCGACAAGACATGTCCAAATAAGGGCGACGGCATACGGTTCTGTCGCCTCCAAATAGAGTCCCGTAGAGAGTCGTTCGTAAGCGAGGACACCGATTAGTTTCGGATAGGTCACACCGAGCAGTGCCGGAACCTCATACGCAAATGAGATGAAAGCAATTAAAATCCAGGTCGAGTCGAGCAACGGTTTAATCAAGAACGGGAACTCTGCATGTTTGAACTGTGCATAGGGAGAGAGTTGGAGCGTCTTCGCCGTTTCTACGTAACCCCGATTCAATTGTTCATATGTCCCGAGCATCATTAAAAAGACAAACGGGGTCTCCTTCCATATGTATGTCAGGATGACCGTCACATAATCTCGCTCGTTTGACTCAATCCCCCAAAAACCATTGGACCCACTAAACAATAGCCAAAACAAATACGCCGCTGCGATGTGAGGAACGAACATCGGGATTTTCAAGATTGTCGATGTGAATCGCCATCTTTTTTTTACAACCGTTCGTGCAACCCACGTTCCGAAGAAGAGTGATAGAGTGGTTGACACACTGACGACATAAAGCGTCGTAAATAAACTATCTCGCCACGTTTCGTCTGTCAACAGTGCGCCCCAATCCGTCCCGAGTGCCTCCATTCCTAGAAAAAGGAGGGCAGCGAGCGGCAAAAAAGATACGAGAATCGTTAACGCGACACTACTTCGCAACACTCGGCCACTCCTCGCGTACGACATCAATGATGTTCGGTCCGTAATCTGGAATCGAGCGTTCGAGCAACTGTTCCGGATTCGGATACGTCACGCCGTCTCCTAGCTCTTCGAAGGCTTGTTGGTCGTTTGCGTCAAGTTTTGTCAAATCGAGTGACGTCCCATCTCCCCAGTAATCAGGACCTTGTTTCACGAGCTGAGCTTCAGGCGATAACAGTTCTTGAATGAGGACGAGCGCCCCATCTGGATTTGGTGCATTGAAGGGGATGGCCAAAAAGTGCGTCGAGGCAATCGAGTGATCTAAAAGAAGTGCACGTGTCTCTTTCGGGAAAATGCCTTCCTTCACTTCCGCTTCTGCTCGACGTTCATTGAAGCCCATCGTCATCCACACTTCACCAGATGCATAGAGTTGATCGAGTTGTTCAAGCGTCTTCGGATACGTCTGTCCTTCTTTCCATAAATTCGGGGACCACGCTTTCAAATCATCCCAGAACGACTCTTCAATGGTCGTGTTCTTATTCAATTCGTCACCGTAGCGTTCATATAAAAGATGGCGGACAAAAGCATTTCCAGTAAAATCTGTGACTTCAGGATACGTGAAACGACCTGGGTTGTCTTCGGTCCAGCGACGTAATTCCTCAAACGATTCTGGAGGATTGTCTACTTTCGCTGCGTCGTAATGCAAGATGAACTGTACATTTCCCCAAGCGAGTTCCAAGTCATCTGTCGGTGTACCGGCATCTGATTGTTGAGCCGTTTCATTTAATAATGTGGCGTTTGGGACACGCTCCATCAGTCCATCCCGAAGGAGTCCTGCTTCTTTCGCATTTCGGAAATTGTCACCGTTAATCCAGACGACGTCGATTGTTCCGACTTGTCTGTCCGCTTTTTTGTCGAGCGATAGCTGACGTACGAATTCTGCCGTATCCATCGCGACACGATTTAATTCGACATCGTAAGATTCCTCAAGCCGGGGTGCCACATAGTCATCAATATAGCTATTGATTCCTTCGTCCCCACCCCACATATATAGGTTGACGGTCGACCCTTCCGCTGACTCAGCCGCAGCTTCGAATGTGTCCGAAAACTCAACCGCCTCTTTATTCCCACATGCTGCAACGAAAGTGAGCATAAGCGTTGCGAGCAATACTCTCCATTTCTTCATCGTTCTCCCCCTTTTTTACTTTTTCTCAAATCCCCGTTTTGCGAGCATTTCGAACATACTCGGGCAGATTGCGTACACATTCGCCCCGATGTTCATCCACCATGGTGCATTGATTTCGCGTTTGCGTGTAATAGTTCCTTTGACAATCACGTCGGCTAATCGTTTCGGATCAAGCATGATTCCTTTAACACTTTGGGCATATGTACCACTCTTATCGGCCCGTTCAAAGAACGGCGTGGCAATCGGTCCCGGATTGACGGTCATGACATGGATGCCACGTGGCTTCAACTCGAGTCGCAGGGCGTTCGAAAACTGTAAAAGTGCCGCCTTCGACCCAGCGTATACAGCTGATTTCGGTGTCGGAACTTTTGCAGCTTGCGAACAGACGTTGATGATGACACCTCCACGTCCTAACACTCTGGCAGCGTTTCTCGACAACAACATCGGAGCGACCGCATTCACATGCATCGTCTCTTCCATCACGTCGGTCGATTGATCCGTCACGAAATCAAATTCGGCCATCCCTGCATTGTTGACCCATGTGTCAAACTTTCCGAATCGCTCGATCACATCATCGACAAGCGTATCTGACTTTGTGACGTCCGCGCGCATCCATTCTCCCTCGCATGTGGACGCAATGGTTTTCAATCGTTCTTTATTTCTTCCAATCAATAACACGCTATATCCTTTTTCATAAAAAGAATGCGCCAATGCGGCACCGAGTCCGCTTGACGCACCTGTAATGACTACCCGTTTCATGACATCGCTTCTTTCTTTGTATAAATCCATTTTTGGTCATCTCGGCGTCTCTCGATGTCGCCACGCTCTTCGAGTAAACTGAGTCGTGCGAACACCTCGCTAAAGACGAGTGGCATACCACTTCGCATCTTTCTCCCATATAATTTCATCGACCAATCAAAGACACTGAGTCCATCTTCCCATTCAGTGA
Source organism: Exiguobacterium sp. MMG028 (assembly GCF_027947425.1). NCBI lineage: Bacteria > Bacillati > Bacillota > Bacilli > Caryophanales > Exiguobacterium > Exiguobacterium sp. MMG028. The sequence continues at coordinate 422,168 of NZ_JAQJIN010000001.1, read as the reverse complement.
GCAATTGTTCACTGCGTTCATACCGTTGTCGGATCCGGTTCTCAATCAAATCGTTCGGATGATGAATCGGTTCACCATGTCCACTGACAACAAGTTTCAAATCGATTCCACGCAACTTTTTAAGTGAATCGATGTAGAGAATAACCGGTGAGGCAAACCCTTCATCCTCATACGGTTGTTCAATGAGTGGATTTGGTTCGACCTTATCAATCAAGTGATCTCCCGCAATCAAAACGCCTCCAGGACCGATCAATCCGAGCTGGTCACTCGCATGTCCCGGCAAATGAATCGTCTGCCACGCCCCGTCCGGTGTCACAGCTTGTCCGTCACTAAACGTCATGGTGACGGTCGTCGGCCCAATCCAACGTAATGCTTCCCGATAGTCTGGCAATTTTTCCACGAGTGGCGCCGGTGCTCCAAATGAGAGCGCCAATTCATGTAAAAAGTGGTTGCCCCTTTTTAGAAAATTCGGGGTTTGTTCTAAGTATCGAACGAGCTTCTCGTGCCCATACACCGGAATCGAGGCATCACGAAGTCGCCACGCCTGCCCCGCATGGTCGGCATGATGATGCGTCAAAAATAAAAAGTCGATGTCAGACAACGATAGTTCAAGCTCTTCAAGTTGCCGATTCAATGAAGTCCACGCTTCTTCCGTATCTGGTCCACAGTCGACCATAAAAAAGCGATTCTTATGTTCAACGATATATACGTTCACGTTTCCAACTTCGAACGGTGTCGGAATATCGAGTCTTGCCAGTTGGCTTGAAATCCAGTCCGCCACGTCATCACCACCCCTTCTTCCTGTCTTTCTCCATTATACCCGTCTGAAAGATGCGTTTTCAATCAAACAAAAAAGAGGGGGACATCTCCCCCTCACGAATGGTGAATATTATAAGTTGATAACCGTCACTTTATCGCGTGTCATCGTCTCGAGGCTACGCCCGATTCCTTGAACGCCAAGTCCCGATTGTTTCACGCCGATGAATGGGAAGTGGTCTGGACCACGTTCCGTACGTCCGTTCACTTGGACCGTACCGACTTCTAACTTGTCAGCGACTGTAAAGGCGCTATTCACATTTTGTGTGAAGACACTCGCTTGAAGACCGAACTCAGATTCGTTCGTGAGTTCAATCATCTCATCGAGTGATTTCACGCGAATGACAGGAAGGACTGGTCCGAACGGTTCTTCCCATGCGACACGCATGTCTGTCGTCACATGATCGAGCAATGTCGGATAAATGAGGTTTCCTTCACGCTCATTTCCATGAACGACCGTCGCCTTTTTGTTGACCGCATCGTCAATCAAACCTTGAACGTAATCTGTCGTTTTCGCATCGACTAAAGGAACGATGAAGCTGTTCTCTTCAGGTGAACCGACCGAGAGTTTCGCGACGCGTTCTTTCAACATGCCAACGAGCTCATCCGCTTGGTCTTCGAGGACGAAGACGCGTTTGATGGCTGTACAACGTTGACCTGAGTACGAGAATGCACCACTGACAATTTGATCTGCCGCAAGTGTCAAATCCGCATCCTCAAGGACGAGTGCCGGATCTTTCCCACCGAGTTCGAGCACGACCGGTACCATTGACGCTTGTTGTGACAAGTGTTGACCTGTACCTGTTCCACCTGTGAACGTGATCATGTCGATTCCTGGGTGAGACGTCAAGTAATCTCCGATGACCGAACCGCGTCCTGTCACAAGGTTCAAGAGACCTTTCGGAAGTCCTGCGTCATGAAGGGCTTCGACCATCTTGATGCCGCTAATTGCACCTTGAGTCGCCGGTTTGAAAACGACCGCATTCCCCGTTACGAGAGCTGGCGCAATTTTTGCCGCTGCCAAGTTGACCGGGTAGTTGAACGGTGAAATCGCGAGCACGACACCAAGCGCCTCTTTCTTGATGATGGCCATCTTGTTTTTCGAACCACCAGGGAACGAATCACCTTGCATGAATCCACCATTGAAACGAATGCCTTCTTCCGCTGTGTAACGGATGATTTCAGCTGTACGAACGACTTCTTTTTTTGCATCGTTCAAGTTTTTCCCGACTTCTTGCATGATGATTTGACCGATTTCATCAACGCGTTCTTCGAGTTTCTCTGCCCATGCATACAACAATTCAGCGCGCTTGTTGACCGGAAGCGCCGCCCATTCTTGTTGTGCACGTTTTGCGCCATGGATGGCTGCATCGACTTCATCGCGTGACATCGCCTGAACGCGACCTACGACTTCGTCTTTATATGGTGAAACGAGTTCAATCGTTTCCTGACTTGATGATTCCTGCCATTGACCATTTAATAAATATGGATATGTGTTCATACTCATCATCTCTATCTGCCTCCTGAGTAAGCTGTAATATCTCGTTGCCAACCCCATTGTATGCAGATTTTTTTGCATTGGACAACTATAACGATTCAGTTTATAAGATGTAAACGGTTACTATGAAACTTTTTGTGAATTCTGACGAGAGTTCGACAATTTTTCACTATAGATTTGATGATCCGAAACCGATAGTAAAGAAGAGAGTACGTGAAATAGGAGGGACAACCATTGAGCACTGATCATAATATTTTACTTGAGGCTGGAACGAACGAACTTGAAATCGTCATCTTCCAAGCTGGACCGTTCTTATTCGGTATCAACGTCATGAAAGTCCGTGAAATCATCACGATGCTTCCATTGACACCTCTTCCGGGCACCCCAGAGGCAATTATGGGACTGATCGAATTACGGGGTGAAGTCATGACCGTCATCGACCTTCCGATGGTCATCAATCACCCGCGTGAGGTTGGAAGTGACGATCGATTGATTGTCTGTGAATTTAACGGGGAAAAATCAGTCCTTCGTGTCGACCAAGTGACAGAGATCAAACGCATCTCGTGGGAGCAAATTGATACGCCATCTGACCTGGCACGCGGCGTCCAAGGGATTACGAACGGTGTCGTCAAAACGGGTGATCAAATGATTATCCTACTCGATTATGAGCGAATCGCACTCGAACTTTCGCGTAAAGATATCATGGCCCGCGAATCAGTCAAACGTCTCGGTGCTCGTGAACGCTCAAACAAAAACATTTGGATTGCTGAAGATTCGGAAATGCTTCGCTCCCTCATCCTCGATACGTTGGATGATGCGGGTTACTTCAACACGACCGTCTTCAATAATGGGAAAGAGGCACTCGATGCGTTCGAACAAGATGGCGTAGAGTGCGACCTTCTCATCACGGACATCGAGATGCCACAAATGGATGGACTCCATTTAACAAAACGTCTTCGAGAGATGGACCGTTACGCATCCCTCCCAATCATCATCTTCTCGTCACTCATCTCAGACGACTTGAAGCATAAGGGTGAGGCAGTCGGGGCGAACGCTCAAATCACGAAACCTGAGATTGGGATTTTGATTGCGACGTTAGACGAATTTGTAGGGTAACAAAAAAGTTTGCGACTTCACGGTCGCAAACTTTTTTACGTTAACTGCTCAAAATGATTGTTCCATTCGACTAAAAAGCGCTGACTATGCGACTCGATTGTCGCAAGCGTTTCATTTGCACCTTCAAGATGTGCATTCTCGCCTGCCATTTCAAGGTCATGAAAAAGAAGCGCGGTCTGTTCCAAGCCGACCGAATAGGACGCCCCTTTTAATAAATGGGCGAGTTGTTCGACCCGTGAATAGTCGTTCGACTCGACAGCTGCTTGCAATTCAGGATATTTTTCTTCGAACTGCTTAATATATGTGATAGCAATTTTATTTAAAAATTCCATGTTTCCATTTGCGATTTGGTGGAGCTCCGCTAACTTTTCTTCATTGAACAGAGCTTCTTCGGGCATTCTTGTCAATATAACCCCTCCTCAATAAACGATTATCCAATCGTTCCCTCTCACTGTAACATGTTTTCTAGAGAAAACAAAAAATCTCCTGCTTTGGATTGCACTCTTCATTTTCGCTACCTATAATAAGATTGAGTTAAGGTAGGAGGAAGATGCATGCTGACGATTTACCGTACTGACGCATCAGGCCATGTGGATGAAATCGAAGACTTTGATAAAGGAAGCTGGATTCAACTCGTGAATCCGACAAAAGATGAGGCCGATCAAGTCATCGAGGCGTCCGGCATTCCAGAAGACTTTGTATATGACCCACTTGATATCGAAGAAAAACCGCGTTTTGAAAAAGATGATGAAGGACTTCTCATGATCATTGACGTCCCGTACGTGGAGGAAGATGATACTGGGCGAACTTATAATACAATCCCACTTGGTATCATCGTGACTGGACGACATTTCATCACCGTCTGCTCCCGAGAGCTCGACGTTTTAAATTTATTCGCAAACGGCAAAGCACGACTGTTTCGGACGAATTATCGAAGTCGTTTCGTCTTTCAGATTTTACATCGTGTAAGTATGACGTATTTACGTTTCTTGCGACAAATCGACCGAAGAATGGATGAGCTTGAACAGGAACTACAACGTTCGATGCGAAACCAAGAGATCTTTCAATTGATGAACCTGCAAAAATCCCTCGTCTACTTCATGACCTCTTTGAAAGCGAACGATAGTGTCTTAGACCGAATCGTCAAGACACCAAGTTTAGAGAAACATGAAGAGGACGAAGAGCTATTAGAAGACGTGTTCGTCGAACACCGCCAGGCCATGGAAATGGCGTCAATCTATAATGACATCATCAGCATTAAGATGGAAGCATTCGGGTCAATCATTTCGAATAATGTCAACTTCGTCATGAAGTTCTTGGCGTCGATTACGATTGTACTCAGTATTCCAACGATGATTTCTGGAATCTTTGGGATGAACGTCCAAGTTCCTTGGGAAGGACAGCCGTTCGGATTTATCATGGCGATTACAATGATGATTGGATTTTCTGGTCTCGCCTTTTATATTCTATGGCGAAAGCGATATTTCTAAACGTACAAGAGCCTGATGCATCGTGCATCAGGCTCTTTGTTATGTGATCTTGACCGTGACGAGACAAAGGTCATCCTCAATTTCAATTTTGGAGACGAGTTGCTCTGCAACGTGACGACTATAGTCAAGACCGTACGTGGAGACGTCCTTCTCAAGCCAACGAATCCCATTGTCAATATCTTTGCTGTAACATTCCATGAGTCCATCCGTGTACATGTGAAGTGTCATACCCGGAGCAATATCAACTTCTTTAGACTCATAATTTGGTTCTTCGAACATGCCAACAGGTACTCCCGTCGTCTCAAGACGACAATTGCCTTCTTGTGACGTCACAATGACTGGAGGATGCCCTGCATTCACATACTCGATTCGACGCTTCGTTGTATCGATATAGCAATACACCGCTGTAAAGTAACTATGCATATCGTCACCCGAGAATAAGAACGTCATTTGACGATTCAACTCGGTCATCACGTCGATCGGATATTGAACATTTCCAACAAGTCCCGGAAGAATCGAACGAATTCCCATCGTAATGAGTGCGGAAGAGACCCCATGACCCATGACATCAAAGATGATGACCCCATACCGGTCCGGAGCGACCTGGAACCAAGCATACATATCCCCCGCTAATTTTTTCGAAGGTATATAGAGAGCACGCACATCAATCTCTTCATTACTGATTGGTGGCGTAAGTACACTTTGTTGGATTTTTTGCGCAAGATCTAAATCGTATTGGAGACGTGCCTCATAGATTTTCCGTTCATCGACGGCCGCTTTATAGCGGAGAGCAGAGCGGATACGTGCGAGCAACTCCGTTACCTTGATCGGTTTCGTCGTATAGTCTGACGCTCCTGCATCTAGTCCTTCAGCAATCTGCTTTTCATCTGTACGACCCGACACCATGATGACTGGCATTTCTTCGTAATCAGCCATCTGTCGAATTCGTTTACATGTCTCGATTCCAGAAATCCCGGGCATCTCGACATCCAACAGGACGAGATCATACAGCGATGTGGCTTGTGGGGCCATTAATAAGTCGAGCGCTTCTTCTCCGCTCGAAACCGATACCGTCTCATAGTCGTGCTGGTGAAGCAGTTGCTCGAGAACGAGCGTATTAACTGGTTCGTCGTCCACAATCAAAATCGCCATGATTTTCCCTTCCTTCTTTACGTAGTATTCTATATCGTATTGTACCATATCTTTTCGTCATCAGACGTAATTCTAGTCTGTTCATTCTAGTTGAAGCATCAGTCCACTATTTGGCATACTAAAGAGAGAAAGTGAGGGGTTCTTATGGCCTGGATATTTGCCGTCAGCGGTTTGATTATTTTGCTCGTTCTCATCGCATCCATCGTCGTCATCCAAAAAGGGTACGCCTATAAAGATAACAAAGACGACATCGTTCTCGACTATGACGAAATCAATCGTCGTATCGAAGACGACCAAAAAAGAGATAAGACTGACAAGACAGAAGGGCCGCTCTAATTTGCGACCCTTCTTTTATTTGAATTCAAATCGGAGTGTACCTTTTTCTAAATACAATGAGGCATTAAACGTCTTCTCGCCTTTTTTGAACGTATGCACGTTTGATTGACCTCCGTTGATCATTTGCTTCAACTCATCTTTGACAAGTCCGACGCCGAGCACCTGTTTGGAGACGGTGAAGCGACATCCTTCACGGTAACCACTACAACCGATGAACTTCGGATGCTCAACGAGGGCTTTGCCACAATTCGGACAGACTCCAAACGAGGGTTTCGGTCGATTCGCTCCTTTTTTCCCGTAACGCTTCGCCTCAATCGTATAACCTTCCGGGTTTGCTGCCTCGACTCGTGACTTTGCCTCTTCAACCAAATGAATCGACATCTTCTTCGCTTGTTCAATGAATTCAGCGGCAGATGCCGATGCTTGGCCGATTTCGTGAAGTCGTTTCTCCCATTTCGCCGTCATGACAGGCGATGCTAAAATACTGTCGCCGAGCACATCAATCAATAGACGTCCTTTATCTGTCGGAACGAGTTCTTTTTTCTGAAGTTGAACATAACCGCGCTTTTTCAATCCATCGATAATGTTAGCGCGTGTCGCCTCGGTGCCAAGACCTTCGACTTCTTTCATGATATGAATCAGCTCTTCGTCATCGAGCTGTTTTCCTGCGACTTTCATCGCCATGATCAGTGAACCTTCCGTATACCGCTTCGGTGGCTCCGTCTGTTTTGACAACACTTCAACTTTTTTCTCTTTTAATTCTTCGCCAATTGCCAACACAGGAAGCTCGACGTCTTTTGATTTCATCTCGACGACTTGACGATAACCTGGACTCACGACGACGGTCCCTTTTGCCCGATATAGGTCGTTTCCATCAATCAAGTCAACTGTCGTCTTCTCGAGCTTCGCCGCAGGTGCAAATGCCGCGAGAAAACGACGGTTAATCAAATCGTACAGCTTTGCCTCATCGCCGCTTAGACGTGTGACGTCACCACAAGCTTCGGTCGGAATGATTGCGTAGTGATCACTGACCTTTTTCGCATTGACGTAACGACGATTTTTTGACGGGTCCTCGGTTAAGATGTCACGAAGACCTTCATAGGCGGCTGACTTCAGCAGTCTCGCCTTCGTCTGAGGAAATAGCGTCGCTTCATCTGGGGTGACGAAGCCAGAATCCGTCCGAGGATAGCTGATCCACCCTTTCGTGTAAAGCTTTTGAGCGATATCGAGCGTCTTTTTCGCCCCGAAACCGAATCGTTTCCCTGCTTCTGCCTGAAGCCCGGATAAACTGAACCAAAATGGAGGTTGCTCCATTTTTTCTTCTTTGTCGATTGTTTTGACCGTGGCGGTGCCGGAAGCTCGTTTCACGACCGCGTCTGCTTCCTCACGCGTTTTGAGCTTCGTCGTCTTTCCGAGTGTATATTTTGCTTTGAACGTGCCCCGACCTTTTGCAAGTGTCGCCTCGACTTCAAAGTAAGGTTCTGGAACGAACTGCTTGATTTCTCGTTCGCGATTGACGATCAAGGCGAGTGTCGGTGTCTGGACACGACCGAGCGAGAACACGTCCTCGATCCCGATTGTTTTCAACAAGGTCGTATATGCACGGGAAGCGTTCATGCCAACGAGCCAGTCGGCACATGCGCGACTCATCGCCTCATGATAATAAGGGACTGTTTGCTCACCCGGTAACAGTTGAGAGAATCCGCGGTCGACCGCTTGTTCCGTCAGACTCGAAATCCATAGTCGCGCTAACGGTTTTTTGTTTCCCGCGAGCCGAAGAATTAATCGAACAATCGCCTCCCCTTCCCGCTCGGCATCCGAAGCGATAATCACATCGGTGATGGAGCGGTCATGTAGCCATTTCTTGATGGCATAAAACGGCTTTGATTTTCCTTTCGAGATTCGATAATCGAACCGTTCCGGAACAATCGGAAGTGCCTCGTATTTCCAAGACTTCCATTCAGGACGATAGTGTGACGGCTCCTGCAGTTCGCAAAGGTGACCGACCGCCCAAACGACAATCGCCCCTTCCGGGAAACGTGAGCATGGTGAGATTTCAATCTCATCTTTTCTTTTTTTAGATGGATAGGGAGCCGCCAACTTTTGAGCTTGCGATGGCTTTTCCGCGATGATTAGTCTCATAAGAACTCCTTACTTTGCCTTAAGTTTCGTGGCAAGACGTACGTGGTGGGATTGCTTCTTCTATGTATTTTACTATACCAAGTCGAGGATGGACATATCGAGAGGGGAGCATTTGTTTGTATTCCATGAATCATATCTTGCCACACGGCTGTTTTCCGATATGATTAACAGAGAACATACATATGTGAAGGAGTGTCGTCATGTCTTACCTCATTTTATTCGCTGCCGTTTTTTTCTTGTCGACGAGCGTCTTGTTCGTCAAATGGACGTCTGCTCCAGCTGAGACAGCTGCGTTTTACCGCATGCTGATCACATGTCTCATGCTACTTCCATTCGTCGATTTCAAATCACTCATCACAACGCGATTGATGACACGATATGCTTTGTTACTTAGCGGAACGTTGCTCGCGTTTCACTTTTGGCTCTGGTTTTTATCACTCGATTATACGACAGTAGCCAGCTCCACTCTTTTTGTTACATCGAGTCCGATTTTCGTCTTAATTGGAAACGCCTTGATCTTTAAAAAGAACCCGACGCGAAAAGGATTGGCATACGCGCTCGTAGCTGTCCTCGGTGGGATGCTTGTCGCTGCAGGTGATATTCAGCTCGGACGAGAAGCACTATTTGGTGACCTGCTCGCTCTGATTGCCGCCCTCCTCATCGCAGGGTACTGGCTCGTCGGTCAACATGTCCGGACATCGATGAACACGAATACGTACTCGTTTAGCGTCTATCTCGTCGCGACGGTCGTCCTTTGCTTCATGCTCCTCGTACGCGGGACGACGTTCACGGACTTTGAAACGGTCAACTGGTGGTGTTTCCTCGCCCTTGCCTTCTTCCCGACGATTTTAGGGCATAACCTGTTCAATTATGCACTCGCTCGGGTCAGTGCGACCGTCGTCAGTATTACCATCCTTGGAGAGGCCTTATGGGGAATGCTATTTGGGTACGCCTTTTTCGGTGAGCGACTCGGTCCGTTCCAGTGGCTCGGCGCCATCGTCTTGCTTGGCGGGATTTACTTGTTCCTAAAAGAAGACGCCCGCTCGACACGAGCGGACGTTTGATTATAAGTTTGTCGCTTTCGGATTTACATCATGCGCTTCTTGATCTTCTTCTGAAGGACGGAACAATAATTTACGGTCCCAGAACGCCAAGGCGACCGCTGTCAAAAACGTCATCGCATCGGCAATCGGAAACGCCAACCATACCCCGAACACTCCGAAGAACGACGGAAGTATAAAGACGAGCGGAATCGTATAGAGCGTCTGACGTGAAAGGGACAAGAACATGGCGACTCGCGCTTTCCCGAGTGACTGGTAAATCCCGTTAACGAGCATTTGAACACTTGGTAAAAACGAGACCGCGAACAAGATGTGAATCGCCGTCACGCCTCCCGCAATCAATGCCTCGTCCGTCGAGAACCATCCCATCAACGTATTCGGGAATACCTGCAAGATGAGCCAGATGATCACAGCGATTGCAATCCCTGCCCGCATCGCTGTCCATATGGTTTCGCGCATACGATCGTATCTTTCGGCACCATAGTTATAACCGACAATCGGTTGCATCCCTTGGACAATTCCCATGATCGGCATGCCGACGAGCGCCATGAACTTATTGATGATGGCGAAAATCGCCAACTCCTCTGTCCCACCGTATGTTCCGAGCATCACGTTGACGCCAACGAACAAGATGGATTGGGACACCATCATGATGAATGAAGATGAACCGATTGCCATAATCTCTTTCATCTCATCGAATCGTATCCGGAACTGTCGCCATTTGAAGCGCAGTTCCGTTTTTGGTTTTCGGGCGAAGAAGAATCTAAGCATCAATATGGAACCGATGACTTGAGCGAGTGCCGTCGAAGTCGCTGCACCGTACATCCCCCAGTCGAACGTGAAGATGAAAAGTGGCGTCGTGACGAGATTGACGAGAACGGTCGTCAACATGACCTTCATTTGATACGGTGCCTGACCTTCGGCACGAACCATCGCACTCGAAGCAAGTGTGAACATAAAGAATGGTGAACTGATCAAAACAACTGATAAGTACTGTCTACTGAGCTCCATAATCTCGGACGTCGCCCCGAAGACCATTAAAATCTCATCCAACATAAAGAAAGCGGAACTCACCGCGAGGGCAGCAAACAATCCGACGAGGACGAGCACATTCAAAAATGTGACAGCTGCACCGGCATCGTCTCCTCTACCTAACTTCCTAGAACTGATGGAGGCGCCACCGAGACCAACGGCACTCGACACGGCCATTAAGATCATCTGTATGGGAAACGCAATCCCGATGGCCGCGACGGCTGAAGCGCCAATGCCACGAGCGACAAAAATCGTATCAATGATATTGTAGAGCGCCGTCACGAGCATCCCGATCATCGCGGGTAGCGATAACTTAAACAGGAGTCGGCCGATGGGCTCTGTCCGCAATTGCTCCGTATTTTGGTTCATCCTTCCATCCCTCCGTCTCTATCTCTTAGGGTAGCAGGATTAGACAGTTCGGGCGACTATGTTGGCTCGGTGGATGTGTCAAACGAGGACTCGTGCCGGGACCCCTTTTCGCTTGCGCATGATGTAATCGGTCGCGACGGGTTTTTCCACTTTAACTCGAATCGTCATCATCGCTTGGTTGGCGGATTCGATTGGCTGACCGTCAACATCCTCAATCGTCTCGATGACTTGGGAGAAACGAACGAATCCAGGTCCGAAAAATTCAACTTCTTCACCGATTGAGAAGTGATTTCGTTGTTCGAGTGTCGCCATCCCGCTCGACGGGTCGTATGCGATGACACGTGCGGCAAATGCGTACTGAGGAATCGAACGTGGTTTCCCAAACAATTGTTCTTTCTCGGTCGGAATCCCGTAATAGAAACCACTCGCGAGTTCTCGCTGTGCCGCTTTCCAAATCTCTTCTTCCCAAGCCGGGTCGAAGACAAAGTTCTCAGGATCTTCACAGTATGCGTCAATCACTTGTCGATACACGTTACACACGGTCGCGACGTAGTGAATCGATTTCATTCGTCCTTCGACTTTCAAACTGTCGACTCCAGCGTCCACCAAGTCGGGAATATGTCGGACCATCGATAAATCGACCGAACTCATTGAGAACGGTTCTTCATCACGGGCCACCATCTCTTCCGTCAAGAGATTCCCCTCTTCAAAGAAGCCATATTTCCAACGACACGACTGGGCACAGCCACCTCGATTGGCATCCCGCAATGTCATATGATTCGACAGTGTACAACGACCGGAGTATGAGATACACATCGCACCATGGACAAACGTCTCGATTTCGACATCGACTTCTTGTTTCATTTGCACAATCTCATCCATCGATACTTCACGTGCCAATACAACCCGTTCAAGTCCTTCTTCTTTCCAAAAACGAAGTGTCTCGTAGTTCGTCGCGGAAGCTTGTGTCGACAGGTGAACCGGTAAGCCCTCCGCTTCTGTGAGACACGTCTCAATCATGGCAGGGTCAGAGACGATCACTGCGTCAATCCCGATATCACGGAGCGTGCGGAAGAAGTCACCAGCTCCTTCGATATCCCCTTCATGCGTCACCATGTTTGCAGCGACATATACTTTCGCCCCGCGAGCATGTGCGAAAGCCACACCTTCACGCATCTCGTCATAACTGAAGTTACCGGCACGCGAACGTAACCCGAATTGTTGACCGCCGATATAGACCGCATCGGCACCATAATGAATCGCCATCTTCAATTTCTCTAAGTTTCCTGCTGGCGCTAATAATTCTGGACGTTGTTTCATCTTGATCCCTCACTTGATCTCTTCTGGTTTGCGTAACAATAATCCCGTTCCGAGTCGAAACGCTTCCGGTTGTAATTCTCTGAGGCGGTGCTCCATCTCGATTCGGTCGAATTGACCATTCAATAGATTCGCCCGTGCGATGGTAAACAACTGAACGATTTCAACAAACTGTTCTTCCGCGTGCCAGCCGTCAAGTTTCCACGTATGCAGACCGTTTTTGACTAACGTCGGTAGCTGACCCATAAGCGTCAAATCTTCTGAGAAAATATGTGTGCCATTCTCGTCCTCGTAGATAGGATATCGACTCGCCGCATCTGCTGGCTCACTCATATAAAACTCACGTTGTTTCGCCTCTTCAGAAGGGCGTCCGAGTTCATTGAAATAGTTCGTCACGAGCGGTCGCTTCGAATGATGGATACACGTTGGACCGTACACTTGTACTTCAACGGGGAGACCGATTTGTTGCTGAATCAACACCAATTCCTCGAGAGTGACTTCTCGCGCAACGACGGCTCCGATGGCCTCACGTTTCCCCCAGAACTGAATCTGTTTGGCGGACGTGACGAGCGTTTGGGCATCGTACCAATATGGGATTTTCGCTTGACGGATTAAACGGATGGCCCCGGGATCCCCAGCTGTCACATCGTCGACGCCAATCGCTTTCAACGTTTGCAAATAATCCGGCAATTCTTGAATGTGGTCGTTATGCATCAAATTGTTGACGGCCACCGTCACTTCTTTTCCGTATCGATGGGCAAGCTGTGTGACTTCCCTCACAGCATCGATTGTCCAGTCTCCCTTTTGTCGCAAGCCGAACCTAGAATTCCCGATATACAATCGGTCCGTACCCGCTTTAATTAACGCTTCTGCTTGTTCGACGCTTTGCGCCGTAGTGACGAGCTGAATCATCATATTTGTTCTTCTCCCTACTTTGTGAGTCTAATCACATTTTCTTGCTATACTTTAGCATAGGATTGAATGTGCAAACGGGGCAGGATTTTAACAACTCGTGAAGAATTCAGTAACAATGTATGACTTTTCATTAAAGGAGTGGATCACGTTGTCAAAGACAGCTTTAATTACCGGCGCCTCGATGGGCATCGGTTTAGACTTGGCCGTACTCGCCGCACGAGACGGGTACGACTGTATTCTCGTATCCCGAAACGAACCTCGCTTACACGAACTGAAAAAAGTCCTTGAAACGAGATATCGAATCAATGTACATGTCTTCGCGCTCGATTTGGCGAAACATGACGCTGCCAAACAATTGACCTCGATGATTGAAGAAGCCGGACTAACCGTCGACTTTTTAATTAACAATGCTGGATTTGGAACGTCTGGTGCGTTCGCTGACCTCGATGCCGAGACGGAGGCGGACGAAGTACGATTGAACGTCAACACATTGACGGAACTGACAAAGGCCTATCTACCGGGTATGCTCGAACGAAATCACGGCTATGTGCTAAACGTCGCTTCCGTCGCTGCGTTCCAACCCGGTCCGTATATGGCCGTCTACTATGCGACGAAGGCTTATGTCCTCTCACTTACCGAGGCGCTGCATGCCGAAGTGAAAGGGAGCGGTGTTCACGTCAGTGTCCTCTGCCCTGGCCCGACAGATACGAATTTCTTTGATCGCGCGGGGAGTGAATTATCCTTCTCAAAAATGCCATCTCACCTTGTCGCCTTCTTCGGCTATAAAGGTGTCATGAATAATAAGCGCGTGATTGTGCCTGGCCTCTCGAATCAACTCCTAGTCGGGGTGGCCAAGTTGATGCCACGTGCTCTCAGTCTCGAAGTATTGCGTCGTGTCCAAAAACCAGCAGACGTGTCAGCCGCTAAATCAACGACATAAAAAAAGGAGCGACCGTCGCCGGTCGCTCCTTTACTTTATTAATCAATAATCATTCTACATGTATACAATTGAAGAAGAGAATCTATATCCAAATGATTGAAGGTCATACTCGATTTCAAAATCATCACTTCGAAAAATCAACCAGGTCGCAAAAGCAATCTGGTTGCTCAAACGTTTGAGGAGTTATATTGCTCCATTTATCGTTCTGAATGTAATCGAGAAACACTTACGAGCCGATGTAAAAAAACACCTGCTGGAATCATCGTCATGAGCGCTGTCGAGAGGACGACTCCCCACGCAAGCATAGCATCTAGTGACCATTCACCAGAGGTCAATTGATCCATCACGCTCAACTGTTCTACTGATAGAACAATCATCAGCGCTGGCCATACACTTGCCGCTAGAATGCTTAGCATGGCGAAACGTGCCCTCGTATAACGTTTCACTAATAGAACAAGGTTTAATAAGATAAACAACAACCCTACGAGTAGAAACATGCCGACTTCAGTAATGTTAATATATGCACTCATCCGTCGTTCACCTCACTCAATATGATAGGAATATTGTATATTTACCCGAGTTGTCGAAGGAATATGCGCTCAAATAGCGGACGAATCATGACCAAGAAGACGACATTCGAAATACCGTGGGCCAAATCGAATGGAAAACTGAGTAACAACAACTTCACGACATCCGTACCGACCACTTCAATGAACGCCAAGTTTGTCGTCCATCCATATAAAAAACCTGATAGTAAACCGAGTAGTAAGAAGAGGATTGTCGATTTCAAAAGAATCGGACGAAATAAACGGACGAGCACAACGACAAGAAGCCATCCTAAAAATTGAAAAAATACAAACGGACCAATCCCGAGCAATAGTCCTGACAAAATCGGGACAAAGAGCGCAAGGATAGCGGCCCCGTCCAAACTGACCAGTAAGGCCGTCAACATGATCATGGCTGTCGTCGGTTGAACATTCGGTATCGTCATAAAGAGCCAGCGTCCAATGACCGCAAGTGCTAACAATTGAACGAGTGGTTGAATCGGGATTCTAGATTTTTCGAACCGGTACAGCACGACGATTGCAATCAGGATGGCGAGGACGTATGTGACCATAAGGTGCTCCGATCTTGAAAAAGGTTCCGATCGCCTTGAAAGACGACTTGACCGCTCGCTAGATAAATCACATCCGTCGCAACCTGTATGAGGCCCATGTCATGTGTTGCACAGATGACGCGGGCCGACTTTGCTTTTTGTTGAAGCGCACTGAAAAACGCGTCCCGCTCTCCCCTCGTCAAATCCACGGTCGGTTCATCGAGTAAAAGGACACTCGACGGATCGTGTAGGACGGATTGAAGTTGGGCGACCCGACGCTTCCCTTTTTGTGGGAACGGACCCACTTCTGGATTGGCAGGAAGATAGACTGCTCGTTCTCCCTTTTTCACTCGCCCCTGAAGTGGACGTCTACTTCTAGCTAATAGTTCGAGTAAAGTTGACTTCCCACTCCCGTTCGTCCCGATACAAACTGTGAGTCCAGGCTCATTCATCTGAACCGTCACGTGATCAATCGCATAGGTCGCTTGCAGAGGATGCCGGTAAGATACGTCGGTCGCATCGATGGAAGGTGTCGTTTTCGATTCGTTGAACGTGAACGTTGCTTCTCCTGTAGGTTCTTTCGCTCGCTCGGTATAACCGATTTGCACCCCGATTCCAGAGATACGACGGAGCAACATTTCTAAATGCTCTCTACGAAATTGGTCTAGATGCCGAAATGGTTCAATCAAGACGATTGAATCCGGTCGATTTAATAGGGCATAGGCGACTCGAACAATCTGTTGTTCTCCACTCGAACATGCATCAAACCGCTTCGGATAAAGCGCGTCGATTTGTAATAGCGTAGCGAGTTCCGCACCTCGAAAAGAGTCGACGCTCGAAAGTAAGTGCCCAACCTTTCCTGAGAACGATTGTGTCATCTCGATCACATACGGGCGGTAACGTTCGACGTATTGCTCAAACGAACCGTCAACGGTAGATAACCATTGCATCACGCATTCCTCCTTTCGTGAGATAAGGATAAATCAGCCAAAGTCCGACAAACAGATGAAGTGAGGAAAAACAAATGATTCCGATGAGGACGATTTGCCATAAATCCTCTAAACGAAAGCGCCGTATCGGTTCAAATGCGAACTTCGGCTCAGTTTGCTGGCTTTCAATTCCGATTTGTACACCTTCTCGCCAGTATGCTCTCGGATGACTCCTGACTGCCTGACGTACCGCCTGCTCCATTGACGGGATGAGTGCCCATGCACCGTATAAGAGTGAAGACGACCGTGGAAAGTTCGATAAGAGCGGGAGCAACCGTTCGAGACGAATGATGCGTGCAATCCATAACATCCCGAGTAAAAAGGCAGCCAATTTCAAAAGCTGACGCCATATGTATCCATAAGAAATTTCCCAACCAATTAGGATGGGCATGATTGAAATCAGACCAAACGCAATCAGTATGGATAGCATTGACCAAGGGAAACGACGTTCAATGATAAGTAGCAAGAGGAGTCCAACCACAAAAAAAGTGACGTCTTCGACATTCATTAATATGTAAAGGTGACAGAAGAGATAGAAAAGGAGCGTGACAGGATGTCTCCGCTCCCAATCTGCCTCATTCGAAGAAAGCCACTGCATCTTCTTCGAACCGCCATTGAATGACATCCGTCGATTCCACTTCTTTGGCGCCCGCACCTTCATCCCCGGGTGCACCGTTGAAAGCAAATACCCATCCTGACGATTGTCCTTCAGATTTTTCTTCGATTCCTTCGATTGCCGTCACATAGGACATGTCACCGCTCCCTGTCACCTCAAGGTCGAGTCCTGTTGCTTTTAATGCATCGAGAACAGTCGCGTCCTCTTCTAAGCAGACACTTTTCTCTTGATAGAGCGTTTCCTCAGTCGCTGCGTTATAGACCGAAATAGTCGGACTCACTCCGCACGATTCTTGCTGCGCCTCTTCCCCGCCACATCCGGCAAGTAGTGCGGTCGCTAGTAGAGCAATCGTTACATATGATTTCATTGGTCTGTCAAATCCTCTCGTTGGTGTATCGAATAATTGTAAAGAATCGCATAGCGTTCACCTGTACTACGACCCTCTTGCGTCAGTCCGACGAGCTGGATACTGTTAGCAAGGACGGGTTCACGTTGTAGCCAGAACTTAACGAGTTCATTGTCACGGTTGATCATGAGCATCGACTCATTCTCGAACGTATACATATCATACAGCCCATCGTAAGAGAGTTGTAAGATTGGCGCGGCTATGACATCTGTATATTCTTCCCATGAAGGTTCCCTTAAAGTAGATAACATATGGTCAAATTCGACGAGTTTTTCAAAGAATGCCTGACCTGATTCTTTTCGTAATTCATCGACCTGTTCATAAGATAATTGTCCGTCTGCATACGTCACGCGAATTTGTTGGAACGATTCGGCTCGTTCGACCATCAGCAAATATTCAATCGTTTGGACGTTCCCTTCCCGATTAATTTGAAGTTTACCTCGGTCAAGTTTTATGGAGTCACTGTTGACTCGTTGCAAAATTTTCTCTGTCATCTCGTCGAAAGATTCATCCGTGACGGAGACGACACCAATTTGTTGCGATTCCGCACGAAATCCAGATTGGTCAAACAAGGGTACGAATAATAAGACGATAAAAAAGAAAAATCCTAAAAGCGCTCCATACCATTTATAGCGGCTGTTCTGTTTCGGGAAGAATAAAAAAGACAATAAAAACCCGATTGGGATATGAAATCCGCCGATTGGGAACGAAACGATGCCAAGCAGTGAATAAAATAAGAACTTCGGAAAGAAATTGGCTTCCGGTTCTTTCAATTGGTTCAAGCGAACACCTAACAGGACGCTGATCACTAAAAACGCGGCCCAAACATAGAGTTGAATGGTCACATCAATCCCCCACTGTATATTCTAGAAAGTCGGTCGCAACTAAACTCGATGGAAAATCCGAAACGACCTCTTGTTCAAATTCTTCCTCTCGTCCGACATAGCGAGCGGAAATATGTGTGACAATCAATTGGCCGACCGCAGACGCTTTCGCTAGTGTAGTCGCCTCACGCGTCGTCGAGTGACCATATTTTCGTGCGAGCGGTTGTTCACTTTCCATGAATGTCGCCTCATGAACGAGGAGGTCGGCCCCTTCTGCTAACAATCGCGCGTTCTCGCATGGTGTCGTGTCCCCAAGAATCGCAACGATTTTGCCCGGAGTCGGTTCAGTGACGTATTCTTTAGAATCGTACCATTTTCCTTCATATTCGAACCGTTCTTGTTCTTTGATTGTTTTATAGATGGGTCCACTTGGGATTCCAAGCTCTCTTACCCGATCGACGCGCAACGTTCCCGGTTTTTCCGGTCCTGTGACACGAAACCCATAAGAAGGGAACCGATGCTCTAATTTTCGCACAGTGATCGTATGACCGTCTTGCTCAAATGTGTCTCCGTCCGTGAATTCAATGACGTTCAACTCATAACCGAGATGAGAACCTGTGACGCGAAGTGTCGCTTCGAGCCATTTTTTCAATCCTTTCGGACCATAAACCGTGAGGGGATCCGTTCCGTCTAGCGCAGAGCGGGTCGATAAAAATCCAGGTAATCCGAACACATGGTCACCGTGCAAATGTGTCACCCATACCGCTGTCACTTTACGTGGTTTGACTTTCGTGTAGAGCATCTGATGTTGCGTCCCTTCACCACAGTCGACCAACCAAGTGACTTTTGGCAAGACGAGCGCAAGACCTGACACGTTGCGTTGTTTCGATGGCATACCCGAACCAGTTCCTAAAAACTGTAACTTCATAAATAAATTAGTCCTTTCTTCAAGTCCGTTCCATGCTATACTTGTGGTAATCGCTGAAAAGGATGTGATTTGTGATGACCAAGGCAGAACAACCCGAATCCATTTATGAGACGATTCGAGACCGTGCGGCTTTGATAAATCGCTTGCACCAACAGGAACAAGGCACCTCTATCCGCATTCACGACATAGCGATCGAACTTCATTGCACAGACGAGTTGATTTTGGAGTCTTTGGAGTTCGCAGCATAACGAGTACGAACACATACGAAGAGCCGACGAATGGTCGGCTCTTTTTTATTGCTTGGGTGATGCGACTTCTTCGACGATCGTGACGACATACTCGACGAGTTTATATAGCTCTTCAAGTGGCATCCGCTCGTTTGTCGTATGAATTTCTTCATAACCGACCGCTAAGTTGACTGTCGGAATCCCGCCACCGGCGATGACGTTCGCATCTGAACCGCCGCCTGAGTGCAAGATTCGTGTCGGACGTCCGATTGTCGCCGCCGCACGTTTTGCGACCTCGACAACTTCATCGCCTTCTTCAAACTTGAATCCCGGGTACATGATGTCGATGTCGACTTCGGCACGACCACCGAATGACTCCGCCACTTCGATATAGGCTTGCTTCATCGTTTCCGCCTGTTTCTCCATCTTCTCATGAATGAGCGAACGAGCCTCAGCGAGTACTTCGACATAGTCACAAACGATGTTTGTGGCACGTCCCCCTTCGAAGCGTCCGATGTTCGCCGTTGTTTCTTCATCGATTCGACCGAGTGGCATCTTCGCGATGGCTTTTGCTGCGATTTGAATCGCTGAAATCCCTTTCTCAGGAGCGACACCCGCATGAGCCGTCTTTCCATAAATCTTCGCGTTCACTTTCGCTTGCGTCGGTGCCGCGACGATGATGTCGCCGACTGGACCGTCCGAGTCAAGCGCAAAACCGAACTTCGCGTCGATTTTTGATAAATCCAAGACTTTCGCCCCGACGAGTCCTGATTCTTCCCCGACCGTAATCACGAATTGAATCTGACCGTGTGGAATCTGTTTTTCGTTCAACACGCGAACAAGCTCAATCATCGCTGTGAGACCTGTCTTATCATCTGCTCCGAGGATCGTTGTGCCATCCGTGACGACATATCCATCTTTGATGCTCGTCTTAATTCCCTTCCCAGGTGTCACCGTATCCATGTGAGCTGTGAAGTAAATCGGATCAACATTCTCTTTCGTTGCAGGCAACGTGATGATCAAATTGTTACCAGAATGTGCTGTCTTCGTTGATGCATCGTCTTCATACACATCACATCCAAGTTCTGTGAATACCGCTTTCAAGTGTTCACAAATGACAGCTTCTTCCTTCGTTTCTGAATCGATGCCGACCAATCCTAAAAATGTGTCGAGCACACGTGTCTCGTTTACCATAAACAACATCCCTCCATCCAAACATTTCTTGACCATTATAACAAACTCCCTTAGATTGCACGAATCTTTTCCATTCTGTACAATGATGGCAAACACGTACATGGAGGCAAGTTATGAAGAAAAAGCAAAAAAGACGACAACGCATCATTCAAATTGGCGTCATCGTCATCGTCTCAATCTTTTTGATCAGCACGTTTCTCTCGAGCATGACCATGTTCTTTTAAGAGCAAAATATAGCGCTCTTTCAAGATCAAGTAACTTTTCACATCCGATAAAATGTTCAACAAGGATGAGCGTACCTCAAATTCTTCACGTGTTGTGGGGAGAGGTACGTTTTTTCGATAATGTTCAATCATTTCTTCAAGTTCTTGCAGAAAAACGGAAGCGTCAGCCTGCTCGTTCACGTGGTCCCCGACACGACGCAAAAATGTTGCGACGGGTTTTGCTTCATTGACGACCATGGTGATCTCTCTTGCGTTATCAGCGACCCGCTTCAAAATATCGTATTGTCGCTCCCGCATCCGGAAGTAGAGATAGTCCATATCTTCATTCCGTTTCCCGATGGAGTTACCCATACGTCGAAGGGCTAAATCTTTCCCTTCTTTCAAATAGTCCCGTGTCTTGATCAGCATCATCGAATGATTGTTATACACACCGGTCTCGACACATGCTGCCACATCGTAAAAAAGTACGGCAAGTGATCGATCGATACTGTCTTTGATTCGCTCGATTTCGCGGTCTAGCGTCGGCATATACATGTTGACGACGAGTCCGACCCCGACCCCAATCGCGATGAGCAATAACTCGTTGATGAACAATTCAAGCGAGAACTGCGCCTCGGTATAGAGATGCGTCAAGATCACGACACTCGTAATGAGTCCATCTTGCAGTTTCAGTTGTTGTACGAGTGGAATGAAGATGACAAAATAAAGTGTGAGCGTCACCGGTGAATAACCGAGTAACGTAAACATCGCGGCGCCCATCCCGATGGCGAGAAGACTCGCCATGACACGCTCATAAGAGGCGCGAATGGATTTCTTGCGTGTCTCTTGAATACTCAAAATGGCGATAATAGCAGCAAATACAAAATAATCAAGATGAATCGTCTCGGAAATGAGCATTGCGATACCCGCTGCGACCGCGGTTTTTAACGTCCGCGTTCCAATTTTCATACTGATTTCCCCCTTCTCCATCAAATTGTTGACTAAATCAACTCGTTTGGCAATTCAAAAGTTTGGAAGTGATCTGATTGAAACGAAAGAAAAAACGTACGATTTGGCCGATGATTGCGACGCTTAGTCTCGCCATCGCCGCATTTTTATGGATTCAGTCCGGCCGTGAAGACACGTATACTGTCGAAACCGTCACGAACGGAGACCGTGTCACACGGTCGTTCGAATCTCTTGCTGAGGCAAAACGCTATATGGCAGCGGGAAACAACCGCACCTTATTCTCTCCTTCTGGAGAAGTTCTCGATTTCACAGGCACCGGTGTGGTCGTGACTCCAAGCGATGCCATCACGAACCTTTACGAAGATCAATCGTTTAAAAAACGTCAGTCTTATGTCGCTGGTGGTACAAGACTTCAACTTCTTGAACGAGGCGAAGACCATTTGAAAGTACGCATATCAGGCGCAGACGTCTATGTGAAACCGGATCAAATGGCATTGTTCCCAGAAGCCGTCGTGGAAAGACGTGGTTACTACGAGATTCGAAATGGTGATGTGTATCATTCCGTCGAGGCGAATGCGAATCTCGCCGGCACGTTTCTTGTCGGACCGACAGAAAAGCGCTCAGAAGATCGTTTTTATACGGAACGTGTCCGAGACGTCTTCGACTCTCCTTATCAATTCGCTTCGATCCGATCATCGTCGCCCTATTCCGCCAAAGCGTTCGATCAGTATTTACAATCCATCGACTCGCCACTCGCTGGAGAGGGTGACGCCTTTAAACGTGCGGAAGAGACATATGGCATCAATGCCTTATTCCTACTCGCTGTAGCCGGTCATGAGTCGAGGTTTGGGACGTCCGACATCGCACGGGAAAAACGTAACTTGTTCGGATTCCGGGCAACAGATGACGACCCGAGCGGCAATGCCACAACCTTTGAGACGGTTGAAGCGAGCGTTGACGCGGCTGCCGAACTGTTCGCCACAAAATATGTAAAAGGTCCATACGCACGCGGAGATTACCCTGGTAACAAACAAGAAGGAATTAACATCTTCTACGCCTCAGACCCGTATTGGGGTGAGAAGGTCGCCGGTACGATGTATGCAATCGATCGTGAACTTGGCTTGGAACAATTGAAACAAATGAAATGAACAGCAGCCCGGCTCAAATGAGTCGGGCTGATTGATGTATCATTGATTCATAGAGTATCCTTCACTTCTTTTTCGTAAAGCTCGATGAGTCGATTGTTGTCGAGCACTTGCTCACTTGACTCTTCGTATCGTTCCGTGATGAGTGGGATTAGTTTTTCCCAAACAACCCATTTCACATATTGATCGCGATCATAATTATGATTCAGCTCATATACACTCATTTCTTTTGCCTCAGCATACCGTCTTTGTGACTCGACTACCTCCGCATCAGGTCCTTGTTCAATCCAACCATCGACTTCTTCATCTGTTACGACGACCCCATACTCGTCTTTCGCATGAGTCAACCAAGCACGTTCAAAATCAGCTTGCTCTGAAGCGCGCGTTATGAGCTTGTTTATATCAATGCTTTCATCAAAAAGTTTCATCTCCACGTACAATCGTTCTGCCAACTTCCGTTCGAAATCGTTCTTGATTTGTGGAGCCACATCTTGTTGGAATTCAGTTAAGATACCTTTTAGTTCACCCACAGTCATCTCAGGAACGGTCTTTGTTTCGACTTGAGAATTCGTCACCTTTTCAATCGGTTCGGACAAATTATCATCTCTCATATTCGTAAAAATGAGCGCTATCAAAACAAATATACTGAAAAGTGTTATTCCTAACAGTCGCTTCATGGCTTAGCATTCCCCTCTACCGGATTGACATCATCTTACGCACTTCAATCGTACCATATTCTATATACGCTTCTTGTCGAAGAAATGATTCAACACCAAATGACATCTGATTGAAGGAATTTTAAATCAGAAGACGAATACATAGAATGAACGACCATTCATTTTTCAAGGGGGAATCATTATGAAAACGATTTGGATTACCGGGGGATCGTCTGGTATGGGGAAAGCCATGGCATTAAAATTTAAACAAGAAGGATGGAATGTCGCCATCAGTGGTCGAAACGAGGGACGATTGCTAGAAGCGATGAACGAACTGAACACTATTGAAGCAGGTCAAGCGATGAGTGTGCAGCATGATGTTCGTGATTATGAAGGATGCGCTCAAGCACTCGCTGACATCGTATCCGCTTACGGCCCGGTTCACGCACTCGTCAACAACGCGGCAGGTAATTTCGTCTGTCCGACACTCGATTTGTCTCCGAACGGTTGGGCAAGCGTCATTGATATCGTCTTGAACGGCACATTTAACTGTACCCATGTTCTCGGGAAACATTGGGAAGTAGAAGAATTGCGAGGCGGGTCAATCATTAACATGGTCGCCTCGTATGCATGGCAGGCAGGGCCTGGTGTCGCACCGAGTGCGGCGGCGAAAGCGGGCGTCTTAAATTTGACGAGAACGCTCGCAGTCGAATGGGGCTATCAGTTCGGTGCCCGTGTCAATGCAATCAGCCCAGGACCGATTGAACGGACAGGCGGTGCGGAAAAACTCGTGTCCCATGTGAAAGAAGTGGAGCGGATTCGCCGCAACGTCCCGCTCGGACGCTTTGGAACACCGGAAGAAATCGCTGACTTGGCCTATTGGATTGCCTCTGACGAGATGCGCTACTTGAACGGAGATTGTATCTCTCTTGACGGCGGCCACTGGCTAAACAAACATCCATTCTAATCTAATTAAAAGGACGGCCGAGTTAGATGTCTCGGTCGTCCTTTTATATGTCTTCTCCATCCCACTCCTCGTGAAACTGCACCAAAAAGCGCTCCATAAAAGCATGCCGTGACATCGCCAATTGTTTCGCTTTTACGGTGTGCATCCTAGACGCCAGTTTCAACAATTTATCTTGAAAATGTTGAATGGCACTCTGATCTGACAAATCGAGCGGTGTTCCGCGAGAACCAGCGTATTGGAACGTTCGCGCAATCCCAATGGCTCCGATGGCATCAAGACGATCGGCGTCCTGCAAAATTTCACTTTCGCGAGTCGTCGGTTGCCTTCCTTTTGAGAAAGACACTTCATCAATTAAAGTCAGCACCAAGTTTGCTTGCTCTTCAGTGATTTCTAGACAAGTCAAATGTTGTTTGATGAGTCCTTTCGGTCGACCGAACTTATGGTCTTCCACGTCATGTAAATACGCAGCAAGGATGAGCACCGTCTCGTCGACAGGCTCATCCTTCATCAAGCGCTCCACCAGTCGGACGACGCGCTCAATATGAGCGGTGTCATGCCCTGTATGGTCTTCTGCATGAATTTGTTCGACGAACGTTTTCGTCGCTTGTATCATATCCACGCTTAAATCTCGATCGTCGTGTTCGGTTCAATCAAAAGACCACGGCGATGTAACTGGTCGCAGAATGCTTGAGCGTCCTGCTTGATTGGCGGGAACGTATCAAAGTGGATTGGGACGACCCGTTTGGCTTGGAGCCACTGCGCCGCGTCTAATGCATCTGCAGGTCCCATCGTAAAATTGTCTCCGATTGGAAGGAAAGCGACATCGATTTCGAAACGTTCTCCGTACATTTTCATATCCGAGAACAGGCTCGTATCCCCAGCGTGATAGAGCGTCAGCTCATTCGTCTCAATGATGAATCCAGCTGGCATTCCCATATAGATCGGTGTGTCACCCATATCGAAACTTGAACTATGGAAGGCTTGCGTCATCGTGACGCGTCCGAACGGGAAGGCGTGTCCGCCACCGATATTCATTCCGTGTACAGAAAATCCTTTTTTCTCATAGTAGGTCGCGAGCTCATGCGTCGCCACAATCGTCGCACCCGTCTCTTTCGCGATCAATTCGACATCTTCGATATGATCAAAATGAGCGTGGGTGAGCAACAAATAGTCTGGGCGTAGTGTAGAAGGGTCTACTTCCGTATGAGGGTTACTCGTCAAAAATGGATCGATCAACACGTTTACGCCATCGATCTCAAATCCTACTGTCGCGTGTCCGTAATAAGTGATTTTCATGTGCATTCATCCTTCCTTCGTAAGTTCAGATTACAACACTTTTTCTAAGAATCGTTTCGCGCGGTCTGTCTGCGGGTTCAACAATAGGTCGGCCGGTTTTCCTTCTTCCATCAGAATTCCTTCATCAAGGAAGAGGACACGGTCTGCCACTTCACGAGCAAAGCCCATTTCGTGTGTGACGACGACCATCGTCATCCCTGTCTCAGCTAACCCCTTCATGACATCGAGTACTTCGTTGACCATCTCAGGGTCAAGTGCCGAAGTCGGCTCATCGAATAACATGACGTTTGGTTCCATCGCCAAAGCACGTGCGATCGCGACACGTTGTTTTTGTCCACCCGATAATTGGCTCGGGTAGGCGTCGATTTTCTCAGAGAGACCGACACGTTCGAGCAATTTTTTCGCACGTTCGAGTGCTTCAGTCTTACTAACTTTCAAGACGTTGACCGGTGCGTACGTCAAATTGTCCAATACGCTCATATGCGGGAAGAGGTTGAACTGTTGGAACACCATCCCGATATTTTGGCGAGCCTTCGCGACGTTCGCCCCTTTTTTCGTAAGTTCGAATCCATCCACACTGACCGTCCCGCTCGTCGGGATTTCTAGCATGTTCAAGCAACGCAGAAATGTCGATTTACCAGACCCAGACGGTCCGATGACGGCGACCACTTCACCACGCTCAATCGTCGTCGTGATTCCCTTCAATACTTCTAAGTCACCAAATTGTTTGTGTAGGTCTTTAACTTCGATCATCTTCCATCACTCTTTCTTAACCGTTTTTCTAGACGTTGTCCAAGATACGTCAAGATCATCACTATCGTAAAGTATATCACACCGGCGAATAGAAGCGGTTCGAAGTAGATCGCCTTCTGCCCACCGACAATCTGTGCGCGGCGCATGATGTCGAGTACGCCGACCGTCGAGACGAGGGCCGACTCTTTTGTCAACGTGATCATCTCGTTGACGAGGGCGGGCAAGATGTTCTTGAACGCCTGCGGCAAGATGATTGAACGTAATTGTTTGACGTATGGGACACCTAAGGCATCAGATGCTTCCCATTGGCCTTTATCGACCGCTTGAATACCAGCACGAATAATCTCTGAAATATACGCCCCTGAGTTTAATGAGAAGGCGATGACTGCCGATTGATACGGTGTCGTGATATAGCCAGTCAATTGCGGCAACCCGAAGTGAATGATGGCAAGTTGCAAGATGAGTGGCGTCCCACGGAATACAGCCGTGTATGCATGTCCAATAAAGTTGATGAGACGATTCGGTACGATTTTCAGTGTTGCAACGACAATACCAAGTGAGATCCCGATCAATGCCGAGACGATGACCACCTGGAACATGACTGGGATCCCCTCAAGTATGTAAGGGATCGAATCATAAATCCGGCTAAAATCCATTGTAAGTTCCTCCTAAAAAAAGGCTGACCGATTCATCTTCAGTCAGCCTCGTACGATTCATTATTCGGCTGGTGCAGCCTCTTCTTCAAACCATTTTTGTGCTAACTCTTCGATTTCTCCACTGTCGATCATCTTCTTCAACTCTTCGTTGAATTGATCGCGGAGTTCATCGTCTTTACGGAAGGCAGCAGCAGAGCCCGCTTCTTCTTCGTCCACGATTTCAAATGTTGTCAATTCGCTGTCTTGCTCGAGGTATTTCTTCGCGACCGTATCTTCGATGACCATTGCGTCGATACGTCCTGTCTTGATTTCCTGGATGATCTCAGGAATTTTGTTCAATGAGACGATTTCAGCGTCTGTGATTTGATCCTGTGCGATTCCTTCTTGAATCGAACCAAGCTGGACACCAATCTTTTTGCCTTTCAAATCTTCAAGTGATTGAAGTGAATCATCTTTTGATAAGATCAAGTTCACCGCTGTGAAATAGATATCCGAGAAATCGGCATTTTCTTTACGCTCTTCTGTCGGTGTCATACCAGCCATGACGAAGTCGACACGACCCGCGTTGAGGGCTCCGAGCAAGCTTCCGAAGTCCATATCTTCAATTTTCAATTCATATCCCATGTTTTCCGCCACTTTTTTGGCGATATCGATATCAAATCCGACGATTTCGTCGCCGTTCGCTGTGTCAACGAATTCATAAGGGAAGTAATCGGCACTCGTACCCATGACGATGACTTTGTCATCCTCACCATCGGTCGATGTCGATCCTCCTTCGTTCACGTCTGCCCCACATGCGACTGAGAACGCGGCCAGTCCTGCTAAACATAATGCTAGAAAACCTTTTTTCATCTTCATCTCCCTTTCATAGTTGAATGATAATTATCAGAACTTTAACAAAATTATGACATATGTGTGAACGTAGCTCAACTGTTCTAGGACACATCAGTTGTCCGACTTGTGTCTTCAACCACTATATACACATAATTATTACTTGTAAAGTATATTCATGCATTTTATACAAAAAAAGAAGGTCACATTCGCTCGAAAGCGAAATATGTGACCGTTCCATTGTCGCGAGACCCATATGGTTGGACTTGTTTAACGGATGACATTGGGATGGCACTATAAACGTGCGGATAACGTTCCCCATCCTCATCTAACTCATAATGTAACAGTTGCCCAAGACGATTGACGTAAAGGGAGACGAGCACGACCGCTTCTCCCGGATACGACGCTTTGACGACCTTTCCGATCTGTTGCGGTGTACAACATTTAATCGTCCCTTCCGATTGAAGCGACGGTTCATTGATCTCACCGCGTGACAGGGCAATCATATATTCTGCCTCTGTCATAATTTTGATGACTGGTTCCATATACACTGCCCCTTTTCACAAAAGCGCAAAGGCAGTGCCTTTGCGCCGATGCTTGATTATGCGAAGTAGATATCGAACAATGTTTTTAATTGGTCGACGAGTTCTTCCGCAGTTGACGACTCGATTTCACTACGCTCTACCATCGTCACGATGTTTCCATCCTCGAGGAGGGCAATCGATGGTGAAGACGGTGCATATCCTTCGAAATACTCACGTGCACGATCTGTTGCTTCACGGTCTTGACCTGCAAACACGGTCACGAAATGGTCAGGTTTGACGCCTTCCATCTTGTTTACGTAAGCCGCGGCCGGACGAGCGATTCCGCCTGCACAACCACAAACCGAGTTAACGAGTACAAGTGTCTTCCCTTCTTTTTTCAGTGCCCCGTCCACTTCGTCC
Source organism: Exiguobacterium sp. MMG028 (assembly GCF_027947425.1). NCBI lineage: Bacteria > Bacillati > Bacillota > Bacilli > Caryophanales > Exiguobacterium > Exiguobacterium sp. MMG028. Next base: position 393,284 of record NZ_JAQJIN010000001.1, on the reverse strand, counting down.
GGTGTCGTTAGCTCTGTGTATCCTGCAGCACGCACTTCGTTACGCGCTTGTTCGACTACATCTTGAAAATATAATTGAAAATCCATGTTGTTTCCCCTTTCGACATTTCGTCTATACTCCCTTATTTTACGTCTTGTTCTACCTCGAGGACAAGTCTATCGCTCAATTCACGTTCTAAGAACGGATCTGCCTGTAACATTTGTTTAAAAGCGAGGTAACGAGCCTTCGTCTCATCACTCGCTACTCGATTCGTCAAATAGGCACGAATCATGATGTTCTTTGGCGTATGCTCGAGGTCGATGAACTCCAGTAATTGAGCTTCATAACCGACAAGTCCAAGAAGTTCGGCCCGAATCGAATCTGTTGCGAGCGAGGCGAACCGTTCTTTGATCAATCCGTGCTGGAGCATCACGTCTAGATTCGGTGCTTGAAGTTGACGATTTAACTCCTTCTGACAGCAAGGGACGCTCAAGATGACTTTCGCCCCCCACCGGACGGCACGGGCTAACGCCATATCGGTCGCCACGTCACAAGCATGAAGCGTCACGACCATATCGACAGCTGTCTCCCCTTCATATTCATTGATGTCTCCGACTAAGAACTCGAGTCGCTCATATCCTAAGTCTTTCGCAATCGATGCACATTCTTCGATGACTTCTTTTTTCAAATCGAGACCCGTGATATGGACATCATACCCTTTCATCTCGTGTAAAAAGTGATAGAGCGCGAACGTCAAATACGATTTCCCTGAACCGAAATCCAAGATTCGGACGGTACGGTCTGTCGGCAAGTGTTTGAGCGAATCCTCAATGAACTCAAGGAAGCGGTTGATTTGTTTAAACTTGTCATACTTTTGTCGCTTCACTTTCCCATCACTCGACTGGATGCCAAGTCGAATCAAGAACGGGACCGGCTTATCGAGCGGAAGTACATACTGCTTTTCCCGATTATGGCTCAACTGAATTTCTTTTTGAGCTGTCTGCTTTTCTTTCAATGTCACTTTGAACTTTTTCGATAACTGGAATTGGAGATCAGATTCCTTTAACTGAAACTGTCCCTGTCTGAACGTTTCAAGAAGTTCGAGCAATTCTTCTACAGCCTCATCCGGCGGTAAGTTTTTATGGTTCATCACCCGTTCGTACTGATATTCGAACTGGATGTGGTATGCATTCCGAAGCATGACCGGTTTCAATTTGACGCGTCTGAGATCACTTGATTTTTGACGGGGTTGACTGATTGTCGCCGACACGAGATGATTTAATTGGATCACGTCTTCGAGACGTTCTTGTAACGCTTTATATTCCAATGGATTCAATCCTTTTTTAGAAATTTTGAAACATATCGTTTCACCTGTCCGTACATACTATTACACGAAGACGACGTTACGTCAAAGGAGGATACACATATGTTTAAAAAGATTTTATCATCAATCGGAATTGGTGCCGCAAAAGTGGATACACGTCTGAATGAAAGCCACTGTACGCCTGGTGGAGAACTGAACGGGGTCGTCCATATCGAAGGTGGTTCGGTCGAACAATCAGTCGACAGCATCTACCTATTCTTCAATACGCTGTACAAGCATGAGGTCAACGACAAATCGACATACTCGACCTTCACGATCGAAAAGATTTTATTGAATGAGGCTCCATTTATGATCGGACCTGGAGAAGTGAAAGAGATTCCGTTCACGGTCAACGTCCCGTTCAATACCCCACTCTCTGTCAGCCAATCAAAATCATGGATTGAGACCGGACTCGATATCGCACAAGCCGTCGATCCGAAAGATGAAGATGCGATTACCGTACAACCGAACGCGGCACAACAAGTCATTTTAGATGCGATGGACGAGCTCGGTTTCCGTCTCAAGAAAGCCGACACAGAGATGCTCCCGGCACGCCATCGTTCAGGTCGTCTTCCGATTGCACAAGAACTCGAATATTCAGCGAACGGCTCACGTTTCGGGCGTCAGTTAGATGAAGTCGAAGTCGTCATCTTACAAGAAGAGGATTCGATTGAATTACTCATACAAGTCGACCGTAGTGTCCACGACCTCGGAAGTCTTTTCGCAGACTTGACAGGAACAGACGAGTCAACGCATCGTGTCCGCTATGATGCTGCACGTTTGTCACCAGCTGAAGTTCGTCGCGACATCGAATCGATGATTGAACAATCGATATAAAGAGCTCACCGACACGCCATTATTAGAAATGGCGTGTTGTTTTAGACCTCGAGTTCAACCATCCAATATGTTACAATTATATGGAATTAATTGGAGGTGACGTCATTTTATTCGCGTGTATCTTAATCGGGAGTATCGGTCTTACGATGCTTGCTTTGCCCATTTTAGAGACTAACTTGTCTGACTCGCTCGCTTTCTTCACGCTTGGTGGCATCGGATTTTTCATCGGTATGATTGTAATCTTCGTCATACGTCATCCGTCTGCGTATGCCCGATCATTCATAAAGTTCGTTCCATATTTTATTTTTCTGTTTCATTTTCCAGCCTCACTCGTTCTTCTCTGGATTTCTTCGATCAGACATGATGGGGTTCCCGAATTTGCCTTAGACTATACCTTCGTATACTGGATGTTCCTTCTCGTGTTTGTTGTGACCATCAAATCGATGGATCACGTCCATCAACGACAATTCGAGAAGGTGCAAGATTAGAAAGGACGATTCAACATTGGATTTACTTCACCTTCTTTACGGTCGAGCAATCCCGCTCACGTTATTCACGACGCTCGGCATATTCAGTTTCATGTTTGCGTATGCGCTCTACAAAACCAAACAACGACTCTCCAAAGGACTCGTCATCATGGGCATGTCCATGTCGCTCCTTCTCTTACTCATCTCAGCTGCAAGTTTCTTCTTCACGCTATTCATTGGCTATAACTCATGAAAAAGGAGGCGCCCCACTAGGAGTGCCTCCTTTTTTTATACATCAATAGACTGTATATGTGTTCGGGTCAATCGACTCGAGCGACTGCTTGATCGCTTGCAAGAACTGACCTGCGACGAGACCGTCGAGGACACGATGGTCGACTGACATACACAGGTTGACCATGTCCCGTGCCGCGAACATCCCGTTCATCCAGACAGGACGTTTCACGATTGATTCGACAGATAGGATTGCCGCTTGTGGGTAATTCAAAATCGGTGCCGATTGGATTGAGCCAAACGCCCCTGTGTTGTTGATCGTGAACGTCCCGCCACGCATCTCTTCAGCTTTCAAGCGATTCTCACGCGCACGTGATGCCACGTCTTGAAGGGCCACGGCAAGCCCTTTTATATTCTTCTCATCCGCTTGACGAATGACCGGCACATACAGGGCATCGTTTGCCGCGACGGCCACAGAAAGATGAATGTCTTGGTGAACTTTGATGTGATCGCCTGCCCATTCCGAGTTCATCATCGGATACTTCTTCAATGCCTCGATGGCCGCTTTCATAAAGAACGGCATGAACGTCAACTTGACCCCTTCCCGCTTCATGAACTCATCCTTCAATCTCGCACGTGCCTCGACGAGATTCGTTACATCGACCTCAATCATGAGCCATGCGTGTGGCGCCTCATGCTTCGAGCGAACCATATTGTTCGCAATCGCTTGACGCACACCTGCTGTCGGAATCGTTTCGTATCGACCTGTAGATGTCGAGGCAGCTGGTTGTGAAGGCTCGACGGCAGGACGTGGTGCCTCAGTCGGAACATCCATTTTTGTTTGTACCATTGTCTCTTGGAGAGGTGCTTGTGTCACTTTCTCAGGAGTTGATGCAGGGCGTCCTTCTGATAAATAACGAAGAATATCTTTCCGCGTGATCCGACCGCCTAGGCCGCTTCCGCTCAATTCATTCAAATCGATGTTGTTCTCATTCGCGAGTCGGATGACGGCAGGAGAATATCGACCGTTCCCACTCTGTTTTTTCGGAACCGTCGCAACAGCTTGCTTCGCTTCAGATGGAACTGACGGTGCAGCTTCCGCGACTGGTTCTGTCTTCGTCTCGGTCACAGCTTCCTCTGCACTTTCGACTTCCATCGTCAGGACTGGTGTCCCGACACTGACCGTCTCACCTTCTGGAATGAGAAATTCTTTTACGATTCCTGCACTTGTTGCCGGAATTTCGGCCGTAACTTTATCTGTCATCACTTCGGCGAGTGGTTCATACTCTTCCACACGGTCGCCCGGTTTGACGAGATATGTCGTAATCGTGCCTTCCGTTACACTCTCACCAAGTTGGGGCATTATAATCGTTTGTTCCATGGAGCCGCCTCCTTAAAACGCGGCGAGCTGACGCGCCCGCTCGGCAATTTTTTCTGGGGATACGATAAAGAATTTTTCCATAGGTGGTGCATATGGCATAGCCGGAACATCAGGACCCGCTAAGCGTTCAATCGGCGCATCGAGTTCAAAGAGCGCCCTTTCTGCGATAATCGCCGCGACTTCTCCGATGATGCTTCCTTCTTTATTGTCCTCTGTCACGAGTAACACTTTACCGGTCTTCTTGACCGACTCGATGATTGCATCCTGGTCGAGCGGATAGACGGTACGAAGATCAAGAATATGCGTACTGATTCCTTCCTCTTCGAGTGTTTTCGCAGCTTCTTGTGCCATATGGACACAAAGACCGTACGTGATGATTGTGATATCGTCACCTTCACGTTTGACAGCTGCCTTACCGATTTCAACCGTGTATTCGTCCGTTGGCAAGTCCGCCTTCAAAAGACGATAGGCACGCTTATGTTCGAAGAAGAGGACAGGGTCGTTCGAACGGATTGCTGCTTTCAACAATCCCTTCGCATCGACCGGGTCTGATGGAATGACGACTTTAAGACCTGGCGTCGAACTGAACATCGCCTCGACAGATTGCGAGTGATAGAGTGCCCCGTGAATGCCACCACCGAACGGAGCGCGGATGACCATCGGACACGTCCAGTCGTTGTTTGAGCGGTATCGAATTTTTGCCGCTTCCGATACGATTTGGTTCACTGCTGGCATGATAAAGTCTGCGAATTGCATTTCTGCAATCGGACGCATGCCGTACATGGCAGCCCCGACTCCTACACCGGCAATCGCACTTTCAGCGAGCGGTGCGTCGATGACACGGTCTTCACCATACTTCTCAATCAAGCCTTGTGTGGCACGGAATACACCACCACGTACGCCGACGTCTTCCCCGACGACGAAGACGTTTTCGTCGCGCTCCATTTCCTCATGAATCGCTTCATTGATCGCTTCGATAAACGTTTTCATCATTTTTCCTCCTCATAGACGTAATCCAATGCAGATTCAGGTGATGCGTACGGTGCTTTGTCTGCATATGTCGTCGCTTCATTCACTTCAGCATCGATTTGTGCATCGATTTCGGCAAGTGTATCCGCCGTTGCAATACCGTCGTTCACAAGTCGTTGACGGAACAATTGAATGCCATCCCGCTCTTTTAATCCTGCCAATTCTTCAGCTGAACGGTATGCTTTGTCATCATCATCTGATGAGTGTGGGACGAGACGCTCGACTTCTGCTTCGATTAGCGTCGGTCCTTCTCCGCGAAGTGCACGTTCACGCGCTTCCTTCACGACCGCATATACAGCAATCGGGTCTGTCCCGTCGACTGTCACACCTGGCATCCCGTAACCTTTTGCACGGTCTGATACACGCTCGCATGCCAACTGTTTCGTAAGTGGTACCGAAATCGCATATTTGTTGTTCTCACAGAACAAGATGACCGGTAATTTATGGACGCCAGCAAAGTTTGCCCCTTCGTGGAAATCACCTTGGTTTGATGAGCCTTCTCCGAACGAGACGAACGTGACGAGTTCTTCTTTTTTCATCTTCGCCGCAAGTGCAATTCCGACCGCATGAGGGACTTGTGTCGTAACCGGAGATGAACCCGTCACGATGCGATGTTCTTTCGAGCCGAAGTGACCAGGCATCTGACGACCGCCCGAGTTCGGATCTTCCGCTTTCGCAAATGCAGACAACATCAAGTCTCTTGATGTTTGACCGAAGTGAAGAACAACCGCCACATCACGATAGTAAGGCAATACGTAGTCGACTCCTTTCTCGAGCGCGAACGCCGCACCGACCTGCGCCGCTTCTTGTCCTTGACATGAAACGACGAACGGGATTTTCCCGGCGCGGTTCAACTTCCACATCCGTTCATCAATCTTACGGGCGCGTACCATCGTTTCATACATCGCCAATAAATCTTGTTTGGTTAAACCAAGCTCTTCATATGAGTTTACAGTCATCTGTTCCATCCTTGTTCCTCCTTAGGCGTGAATCGGTAATCCATCGACGGCAAGTGCCGCTTCTTGGAAGGCTTCGCTTAATGCAGGGTGTGGGTGCACGAGTTGTCCCATCTCCCAAGCCGTCGCGTTCAAGACGAGCGCGAGTCCACCTTCTGTGATGAGTTCAGTCGCTTTCGGTCCGACGATATGAACACCGAGAAGGTCATCTGTTTCTTTGTCTGAAACGAGTTTGACGAATCCGTCGGCTTGTCCTTCAATCCGCGCTTTCCCGAGTCCATTGAAGCGATATGTCCCCGTTTTCACATCATGTCCGGCATCTTTCGCCGCCTCTTCCGTCAAGCCGACCGAAGCGACTTCAGGGACGCTGTATACACAACGTGGGATGAGCGCGTAATCGAGTGGTGTTGGTTCAAGTCCAAGAATCGTTTCGACCGCCTTCACGCCTTCTGCAGACGCGACGTGAGCGAGTTGTAACTTCCCGATGCAATCCCCGATTGCGAAGATATGACGTTCTTTCGTCCGATACTGACTATCGACTTGAATGATCCCATTCTCTACGACGATAGAAGTGTTTTGAAGTCCTAAGTCTTCCGTGTTGGCAACTCGGCCAACCGAGACGAGGACACAGTCTACTTGTAACATCTCTTCCCCGACAGCAAGCTCCACTGTATTTTCGTGAATCAATGTTCGTTCGGCGTCGACCGTCACGCTCTTCTTCACACGGACGCCACGCTTCTTCAATAGACGTTCCACCTCACGAGAGACCGCCTTGTCCTCAAGTGGAAGTAATCGATCTCCTACTTCGATCAACGTCACGTTCACATCTAAATCGACGAGCATGGACGCCCATTCGACTCCGATGACACCACCACCGACAATCGCAATCGATTCAGGTAGTGTCTCAAAATTGAGGAGGTCGTCCGAGTTTAAGATACGTTCGTGATCGAACGGCAATCCAGGAAGTTCACGCGGAATCGAACCTGTTGCGATAATCAATTGGTTTGGCAAGATGAGTTCTGACTCACCGCTTTCATCTTCAACGGATACGGTCCCAGGTTGTGGCGAGAAGATACTTGGTCCAAGGATCGAGGCTTTTCCGCGAAACACTTCAATTTTCCCTTGTTTCATCAAGTGCTCGATTCCTTTTTCAAGACCAGCTACAAGATCGCGTTTATACGTTTGGGCTCGTTCCATGTTGAACGTCACACTTCCCGTTTCTACGCCGTACGTTGCCCCCTGTTTCGCCGTTTGATAGACATGGGCAGCTTTTAGAAGAGCTTTCGTAGGGATGCAGCCTCTATGTAAGCAGGTGCCGCCTAATTTTCTCGCCTCGACGATTGCGACAGATTTACCAGCCTGTGCAGCCTTGATCGCAGCCACATATCCTCCTGGTCCTCCACCAATGACGACAACATCAAATTCTCGTGCCATGTGTATCCCCCTCATATTCTCTTGCGGTCTCTTCCTTCTCGATGACGCGAAGTGCCCCTTCTGCCAAGGCTTTCAATTCATCTTCACCTGGATAAACGTATACCGGCGCGAGGAATGCGACACGCTCTTTAATCTTGTCAGTCAGCCAGTCAGAATAAGCGATTCCACCTGTCAATAAGATGGCATCCACTCGACCACTGAGCGTCGCACCATGTTTTGAAATCTCTTGTGCGACACGGTAAGCCATCGTCTCATAAAGGAGTCTCGCCTCATCATCTCCCGATTCCATTCGTTGCTCAATCTCAATCGCATCGAATGTACCGAGGTGTGCGAACAACCCACCTTGACCGACAATTTTCTTTTTCATTTCCGATTCTTTATACCTGGTACTATAACATAGTTCTACTACCTGTCCAACAGGAATTGAACCTGCCCGTTCTGGAGCAAGTGGTCCATCACCGTCTAGTCCGTTGTTCACATCGATGACGCGTCCATGCTGATGCGCACCGACCGTAATCCCTCCGCCCAAGTGAGCGACAATCAAATTCAGCTCATTGTAATCGCTTCCATTTTCAGTCGCAAAGCGTTTGGCGACGGCTTTTTGATTCAGGGCATGATAAATACTACGGCGATCGATGTCGGCCATCCCGGTCTTTCTTGCCAACTCATGCATCTCATCGACAACGACAGGGTCAACGATGAAACTTGGGATTCCTTCAATCTCTCCTATTTTGGATGCAATCAATCCACCGAGGTTAGACGCATGCATTCCGAATCTTCCGCTCGTCAAGTCCTCTCGCATCAAATCATTGACGGTATACGTTCCTGATGTCATCGGTGCAAGCAAACCACCACGACCGACAATCGCGGTCAAATCATTGACCGCGATGCCAGTCTCTTCTAACAAGGCACGCACTTCTTGCTCACGATGAGGTAACTGCTCAGGAAGGCTGAGACCGGTCACGTCAATCTCATGGCGGACCGTACGTGTCATCACTTCTTCCTTCCCATCAAACAATCCAACTTTTGTCGAGGTCGACCCTGGGTTGATCGCAAGAATTAGCCGTTTTGTCATCTTAGCGTCTCCCTAGAATACTTTTTTCAACTTTAAGGAACTGACTACGTGAACGTGCCATCATGTGAATCCGTTCTTCGGCCATCTTGTCAGCCGCCACGTGCGTCGGTACTCCATCACGCTCCGCGATTTCAAAGACACGCATCATGTTGTCATAGATGAGTTCGACTTTCTTCATTGCCCGTTCACGGTTGTAACCTTCAAGTTCGTCCGCGACGTTGATGACACCTCCAGCGTTGATGACAAAGTCTGGCGCGTAGAGGATCCCGTTCTCGTCAAGCACATCCCCGTGACGATCTTCCGCCAATTGGTTGTTTGCGGCACCCGCAACGATTTGTGCTTTCAATTGTGGAATCGTTTTGTCGTTGATGACTGCACCGAGTGCACATGGAGCAAAAATGTCACACTCGACTGCATAAATCTCATCTGGTTTGACGACCGTCGCACCAAAGTCTGCTTCTGCACGTTTGAGCGCTTCTTCGTTGATGTCTGTCACAATCAAATGCGCGCCTTCTTCGTGGAGGTGACGACATAAGTTGTAGGCTACGTTACCGACACCTTGCACGGCAACCGTCTTCCCTGCGAGTGAGTCTGTTCCGAACTTCCATTTCGCAGCGGCTTTCATACCGCGGTAGACACCATACGCCGTTACTGGTGAAGGGTTACCACTTGAACCGAAAGCAGGGCTGACTCCTGTGACGTAATCCGTCTCCATATGGATGAAGTCCATGTCAGCAACCGTCGTATTCACATCTTCAGCAGTGATGTAACGTCCGCTGAGTGATTGTACGTAACGACCGAATGCGCGGAAGAGAGCTTCTGACTTGTCCGTCTTGGCATTTCCGATGATGACAGCCTTCCCGCCTCCAAGGTTGAGACCAGCCGCAGCATTTTTATAAGTCATTCCTTTTGCGAGACGCAACACGTCTGTGAGCGCTTCTTGCTCTGACTCATAATTCCACATGCGAAGTCCGCCAAGTGCTGGACCGAGCGTCGTATCGTGGATCGCAATGATTGCTTTTAGCCCAGACGCTTGGTCTTGGCAAAATACGATTTGTTCGTAATCCTCAGATTGTAAGACATCAAAAATACGGAAGCGTGGTTCTGTGTTTGTTTCCATCATGATCAATTCCTCCTGTTAAGTACGATTAGTTTTTGGCATGTAACAAAGCGAATGCGAGGGAATAAAGTTTCGCCTCCGCTGTATCGGCACGACTCGTCAATACGACAGGGGCAGATGCGCCAACGACAATCGCCGCAACGCTCGCCTCTGCGAAATACATGATTGATTTATAAAGGACGTTGCCGACCTCTATGTATGGTACGACTAATAAATCTGCTTGCCCCGCCACTTCACTATTAATTCCTTTTTGTTTCGCTGCGATCATATCGACCGCGTTATCAAGGGCGAGCGGTCCATCTACGATACAGCCTTTGATTTGTCCCCGACGATTCATCTGACTGAGCAATGCGGCATCGAGCGTCGCGTTCATCTGAGGGTTGACAACCTCAACAGCGCCAATCGCTGCGACTTTTGGCGATTCGTAACCGATGTCATGCATCGCCTCTACCGCATTATGAATGATTTCGACCTTTTCTTCGAGCGATGGCGCGATATGGATTGCAGCATCAGTCACACCAATCAATTTTTCCCGATTTGGAATTTGAAATAATGCGATATGACTGAGCGTCCGGTTCGTCCGAAGACCGGCCTCTCGATTGAGGACGGCTTTCATGAATGTCGATGTCGATACCATCCCTTTCATGAGCACATCCGCCTCTTTGTTTTTCACGGCCAGTGCAGCACGTCTGGCAATTTCTACATCACCTTTTGCATGTAAAATATCGACGTCTGACTCATCGATTCCATACTGTTCACATAACTTTCGGATTTCCCGGGCTTCACCAAATAAAATGAAACGTGACAATCCATGATCTGTGGCAAGTTTTACGGCTCGGATCACTTCTTCATCCGCTGCCCCCGCAATGGACACCGTACAACCCTCTAGTTGTTTTGCGTTCGTCAGCATCCGTTCAAAATTCATCATTGTCCCCCCTTGCTCTCTACACTATAACATAAGCAAGTTTGTTTCCTAAATTGTAAGCGCTTTATCACGCGGGTAACTATGCAAATAATTGCTTACCGTGCAGATAAATTCATGCATTTTACTGCATGGTTTCTAATTTGTTATACAAAGTTCGAATTGAAATTTTTAATCGACGTGCAGCTTCTGACTTATTCCCACCAGTTTCTTCAATCGTTCGTTCAATCAAATCACGCTCATATTTCGCAACCGCCTCATGGAGCGTTCGAGACTCGACGACTTTCTGACTCGGCGTGCGAGGTGATAATTGCAGGTGATGTGGAGCAATCCATTGTTCCGTGCTCGCCATATAAATCATCGCCCGACCAATCACATTCTCAAGTTCTCGGACGTTCCCTTTCCAATGCTGACTTTTTAGAAGCATGAGGGCATCTTCATCCACCCCTTGAACACTCCGACCATATTCTTGATTTAACTTTCGAATGATCCGGTCACAAAGTGCCTCGAGTTCATTCAACCGTTCACGAAGGGGAGGGATATGGATGGGCATGCGATTGATGCGATAGTACAAATCTTCACGGAAGGTCCCATCTGCCACTTTCTGTTCAAGATCGGCATTCGTCGCAGCGATGATGCGGACATCAATCGGAATCGCCGTCGTCCCTCCGACTCTGACAATCTCATTTTCTTGAAGGACACGCAGAAGCTTCACTTGGACATCGAGTGGCAGTTCTCCGATTTCGTCCAAAAAGAGCGAGCCGCCGTCTGCCTCCTCAAAGTAACCTGTCTTTCCACCACGCTTCGCACCACTGAACGCACCATCTTCATATCCGAACAGTTCACTTTCGAGAAGCGTGGGTGAAATGGCTGCACAGTTTACCCGGATAAACTTTTTGAATTTCCGAGGGGACTCCCCATGAATGGCATGGGCGAACAGTTCTTTTCCTGTTCCCGATTCTCCGCGAATCAATACTGTCACCGGGGTCACAGCTGCCAATTTCGCTTGATCGATGACGAATCGCATCGTATCACTTGTCGCGATGATATCGGCAAACTGATATTTCGCCTCTAGATTTCGAATGCGTGTTTTCGCTTCTTGTAATTCATCACGCAGCGCACGTATTTGAGACACGTCTCGAATGACGCCGACCGAACCTCGCAATTTCCCCTCAACGATGATTGGTTCGGCATTTACAAGGATGTCACGTCGCGTCGCCCCGATTTGCATCCGAATATCTCGAACACCCTGCCCCGTCGATAATACTTTCAAATGTACACTCTCCTGCATCCCGATGTCGGCAGTGGCAGGCTTATCGACGACATCTTCCTTTTTGAATCCCGTCAATCGTGTGTAAGACGGATTGATCAAGATGGTGTTGCCGTGATGATCGGCTACCGAAATCGCCTCACTCGTACACTCGATGATTGCCTCAAGCATCTGTTGATTCTGTTTCAATCGCTCGACAACGATTCGAATAAACTCTCCCGGCAACACAACTGCGTCTTGATAATGATCCTTCAACTCTTCAAACGTTTGATGCTGCCCTGTCGTCTCAATGACAAAGTCCAATGCTGCATCCGCATATTTCGTCCAATTGTCCGTCACGGCAATTCCATAACTTTTGGCAAGTGCGATTCCTTCAGCCGATGCATCGGAGTCCACGACCGCCACGATTGTAGCAAGCGGAGAGTCCATCAACATGTTCAGAACTTCCGTCCCCCCTTTTCCTGCCCCGACAATCATCAACCGTTTATTCATACGAATACCCCCATCTTTCTCTCTTCTCATCTTCATGCTACTGAATCCAAACATGATGCGCAAGCCGCCTAAAAATAGACAGTGTGGAATGAATGAATTTCTGTTAAAATAATGTATGGTAAAGGAGGAGATTGCATGCGTTTCATCGCGCTTCTAATCTTAATCGTCCCTGGTTTACTCGGTGTTTACGGAATCAAATTACTTCGTGATAGCTTCTTTTTGAAGACGAGTGGACCATTCACATGGATTGATTCACTCGCTGCCGCCTCCATGTTGCAGGGGACTTTTGGACTTCTGCTCGCCATGGGCGGGATCGGATTTGTAGCTGGCTATATATTTAACCGCGACAAAAAAACAGGTAAAGTTCAACGACTCGACTCATAAGCGCACAAAAAAAGGTTCCCTAACTTGACTTCATTTCAAGTGCGGAACCTTTTATTCGTATTGAATTGTGATCACTACGGATGATCTCCTTTCCAACTGCTATACTTCCATTGACATGAGATCCAACGTCTTCTTAATGAAGAAGTATGAAAGAACTTTAGTAACTGCCGTCTTGCGTGAACGGAACACTTCCATTCGAGTTACTAACTTTTTTTGTTATCGGATCATGTCCAACCATCCATCGTGAAGTCGAACGCTTGCCATAAACTATTCAACGGTTGACAACACTCCTTTTGGTTAACTGAACGATTCGTTTTTCCTATATCAACCCCTAGCTTCGAGTTGATGATAGAATCGTCTCGCGAATGAGCGACTGTCGCGACCTCACGTCGGGACATTAACGACTTGAGATGTCGTTCCCACCTCTGAGCTATTGTCGGATAGCGAACCGAGATGATTTTGTTTCTTCAAACATTGCTCCGGAACAAGTTTGAAAAGCGTTCATCTGACGCTTGTCCAAGTAACTTGGTACACCTTTATTATAACAAAACACTCTCGTTTTGCAAGCGCTTTCTTTCATAAAGTAAATAAATTTTTTATTGATTATTTTACAAAAAGGACTAAGCCATCAAACAGCTTAGTCTTTTTGAACGATTCAGTTGCTTTTAAACGACAAGTAGGTGACGAAATATGAAATGAACTCCGAGTTCTTCGGACTCCGCTCACGCTCAGGTCGCCCTTCAAACATCTCATGATCGCGCATTCCATTCTCCCACGCCGTCTTGATGGCGTGACGCATCGCCCGCTCTACACGTGACGAAGTCGTATCATGCTCTTTTGCGACCATCGGATACAATTCCTTCGTAATCAATCCAAGCAAATCTTGACGCTCGCGTACGTAAATGACGGCTTGGCGGATATACTTGAACCCTTTAATTCGAGGAGAAATCCCAAGCTGTTGGAGCAAGAGCGAAATTTCAATTTCGTCTGGAGACATTCCTTCGAATTCGCGATTCGCACCATCCGACAACTCACGAATTTTCGTCAATAGTTGTTGGATATTGAAAGGTTTGACGAGAAAGTAAGAGGCACCCAATTGAACCGCTTGTTTCGTCACTTCATCTTTTCCGAACGCACTCAACATGATCACTTCTGGCTTATCATCACCGAACTCTTCATGTAAACGTTGCAATACTCCGATCCCATCCAAATGAGGCATGATAATATCGAGTAAGAGTACATCCGGTTGGTGTGTCTTGACGACCTCCAAGCACGCTTCACCATCGTGCGCTGTTCCAACGACACGGAGATCAGGCTCAGATTCTAGTTGTCGGCTCAACAAATCGACGATTTCTCGATTGTCGTCCGCAATACATAATGTAATCACTTATGACACTCCTTTGATGAACTTCTGTTTTACTTGCTGTGACATTTCGAGCAACTCTTCAACATGTTGCTTCGTCAAGTCTGTCATTTGAATACCAGCAATCATTCGACCTAGCTCGTCAATCCGGCTCTCGCGGTCGAGAGTGGCAACGTTTGTCTTCGTCCGGTCGTCTGTTTCCGTCTTCGTGATATATAGGTGCTGATCTGCCATTGCAGCAACTTGAGCTAAGTGCGTGATACACAACACTTGCGACCCGACAGACAGACGGAAGATTTTTTCTCCCATCGCCTGTGCGACACGCCCTGATACTCCTGTATCGACTTCATCAAAGATAATCGATGCGACTCCGACCGTGCGGGAAAAGATTGATTTAAGAGCTAACATGACACGGGAAAGTTCACCACCTGAAGCTACTTTTGCAAGTGGCTTGAATGGTTCCCCGACGTTCGTCATCATATAAAACTCGACATCATCAAGACCGTCTTGTTTTAATGGCGTCGTTCGGAATCGGACTTCAAACGCTGTTTTCTCCATATATAATTCTTTTAATTCTCGATGGATGTCGTGCTGAAGGGACTCAGCCGCCGCTTTACGTGACGCTGACAGTCGTGCGCCTGCCTCTTTTGCGACTTTCTCTAATCGCAAAAGATCTTCTGACAGTGTTTGCAGCAACTCCTCACGATTCGTCATCGATTTCAATTCATCGGATACTTGTTCACCGTAAGTGATGACTTCTTCGATTGTCGTGCCATATTTCCGCTTAAGCTGTTGGAACAGTGCAAGACGCGACTCGATTTCATCTAACCGAATCGGATCGAACTCAAGTGAGTCGAGTTGGTCTCGTAACTGAAATTTCGCATCTTCGAGCAAATAATAAGCATTCGAGATTGTCTCTGACACAGATGCGAGGGAAGAGGACAATTGAGAAGCTTCTTCCATCTCGCGCATTGCGACCCCAATTTGGTCAAGTCCGTTCGAATCTTCCGCGACCGCCTCATAAGACAGGCGAATGTGTTGATGAATGCGTTCAAAGTTCGCTAATTCATCCCGTTCTTCCATTAACGCCTGTTCTTCACCCTCTTTTAGTTCAGCAGCTTCAATTTCTTTCGTTTGAAACGATAATAAGTCCATGCGTTGTGCAAGCTCTTGTTCACTTTGGCTGAGTCGCTTCAGTTCATCCGCGACTTGCTTCCAAGATGCGTACGCTGTCTGATATTCCTCTAATAATGGAGCGATTTCCTTTTCGGCATAATGGTCGAGAATGCCCAAGTGAAATTCTGAGTCCATCAAGTGTTGATGTTCATGCTGACCATGAATATCGACAAGTAAGCGACCGAATTCACGTAGCGTCGAGAGTGGCATCATCTTTCCATTCACACGGCAGACGCTTTTCCCGCTACTATGTAAGTCTCGGCGTAAAATGACTGTCCCGTCCTCGATTTCGATGCCGTATTGTTCGGCCGCCTCAATGACCGGATGATCCGATTCAACCATGAACATCCCTTCGATTTCGGCCTTATCCTGACCATAACGAACGAATTCGCTCGATCCACGTCCTCCAACAAGCAACCCAATCGCATCTAACAAAATCGATTTACCGGCACCTGTCTCACCCGTGAGAACGGTCATGCCCCGATTAAACGGAATGTTTAATTCGTCGATAATCGCAAACTGTTTGATTGATAGTTCTGCCAACATACGTACTTTCACCTCATAACATTCCGAGTAGTCGATCGATGATTTGTTTCGCTTTCTCCTCATCGCGAGCAATCATGAGAATCGTGTCATCTCCACAAACTGTTCCAATCAATTCGTCCCATGACAGATGGTCAATCAAGACACCGATTGCATCCGCGTTACCTGGTAGTACTTTCATGACAACCAAGTTTTGAGCTGAGTCGACCGAGACGAAGCTGTCACCGAGGATGCGCTTCATTTTTCCGTATGGGTTAAAACGCTGATCGGCAGGCAAGCTGTATTTATATCGTCCGTCATTCAAGGGAACTTTCACTAAATGTAACTCTTTAATATCCCGAGATACAGTCGCCTGTGTGACGGGATATCCTAAGCGACGAAGTTCGTCTACTAATTCATCTTGCGTTTCGATTTCACGATTCGTTACGATGTCTCGAATTTTAATCAATCGCTGTCCTTTATTCATAAGCGCTGACACCTCATTTTTCGTTTCACATACACATTATCATTCTAAAGTATTGTCGAAAAAAGGTCTAGCATTCCAGTGGGTATTTCCACCATTCCCCATCTCTTCTTCATCGATAACAAAAAGCTACAGACAAATCTGTCTGTAGCCAATGCTTATCCCTTTAGTTTGGCATGTGCCGCATCCACCACGTCTTCGACTTGTAGGGATGGTTCGATCCCGCCTACTCCCGTATAACGGGCGAATAAGAGGAATTCAATATTTCCGTCTCCGCCTGTGATCGGGGAGTAATCCAATCCTTCGACGAAGAACCCTTCCGATGCAAAATAGCGAACCATATCACTCGCCACTCGCACATGTACGTCACGGTCTCGCACAATGCCTTTCTTCCCGACGTCGGCTTTACCGGCTTCGAATTGTGGTTTGACGAGCGCCATGACGACACCTTCCTGCTTTAAAATCGCTTTTAGAGGTGGCACCATAAGACGAAGTGAGATGAAAGAAACATCAATCGTCGCAAAATCTGGTTTAACCGGGAATTGATCAGCCGTCGCATGACGGAAGTTCATCCGTTCCATGACCACAACCCGATCATCGCTCCGAAGTTTCCAGGCGAGCTGATTGTAACCGACATCGACCGCATACATTTGTGTTGCACCGTTTTGAAGGGCACAGTCTGTAAACCCTCCAGTCGAGGAGCCGATATCAATCCCAACACGTCCTTCGACGTCGAGCGGGAACACTTGCAGAGCTTTCTCAAGCTTAAGTCCGCCTCGTCCGACGTACGGTAGAACTTGACCTTTCACTTCAAGAGGGATATCGTCAAACACTTTATCGCCTGCTTTATCCAGACGTTCGGTCCCGCTGTAGACAAGACCGGCCATGACAGCCCGTTTCGCCTTCTCTCGTGTTTCAGCGAGACCGCGTTCGACGAGTAGTACATCTAATCTTGTTTTCGTTCTTTTTTCCATAATCCCTCACACATTCTGTCGATTTGTCTCCATCACGAACCGTTCAATCGATTCCGCCATTTGGGCTGGTCGGAGACCAATCTCTTCTAAAAGTTGGTTGACGCCGCCGTGCTCGATATATCGGTCTGGAATCCCGAGGCGTTGAATCCGCGGGAACGCTCCTGTTTCATTCGCATGTTCTAACACACTGCTTCCAAAACCACCTGCGAGTGCTGCTTCTTCAAGTGTCACGAGCGGAATGCCCTCTGCATATAAAGAAGTGAGCATTGCATCATCGAGCGGCTTGATCGTGCGACAATTGATGACGCGCACACTGAGCTTGCCTTCTAATAATGAACGTACTTCTAACGCGTCTTGAACTTGTGGTCCGAACGTCAAAATGGCGACATCCGTTCCTTCCGCCTCGACTTCCCAATCATCGAGTGAGATTTCTTGGAGCGTATCACTCATTGGTACGCCAATCCCTTCGCCACGAGGGAAGCGGATTGCAATCGGTCCATCATCGTAACGAAGCGCGGAGTAAACGAGTTGTTGTAACTCTTCTTCATCTTTCGCCATCAAAATTCGAATGTTCGGTACGTGACGCATGAAGGCGATATCGAATACACCTTGGTGCGTCTCTCCATCTGCCCCGACAAGTCCTGAACGGTCAATCGTGAATACAACGTTCAAGTTTTGACGACAAATGTCATGGACGAGTTGATCGTACGCACGCTGGAAGAACGTTGAGTAAATCGAGACGACCGGTTTCAAACCTTGTGTCGCTTGACCTCCCGCTAGCGTTACCGCATGCTGTTCGGCAATCCCGACGTCAAACATGCGTTCCGGGAATTTTTTTGTGAAGCAGTCGAGTTTCGAACCGACACTCATTGCCGGCGTGATCAACGTCACCCGATCATCCGACTCTGCCACTTTCGTAATCGTCTCTGCGACGACTTTCGAGTAGCTCGGTCCTTTTGGCTTCCCTTTGATCACTTCACCTGACTCAATCTTGTAAGGTCCTAAACCGTGCCACGTTCCGACACCGTCTAACTCAGCGGGACGGTAACCCTTCCCTTTTTTCGTGATGACGTGAACGAGAACAGGTCCATCGATTTTTTTCGCGTACTCGAGTGTCTCAAGCAAGTCTTTCAAATCGTGACCGTCAGTCGGTCCAAAGTAAGTGAAGCCAAGTTCTTCAAAGAATGTGCCCGGAATGAGTGCAGACTTCAATAAATCTTTTACTCGCTCCCCACTTCGTTCGAGTGAATTGCCGACAAGTGGAATGTGCTTGATGATCGATTCCATCTCTTCCCGTGCATGCTTCAGTTTACGTGACGCACGGATTCGACCGAGCATATTATGCATCGCCCCAACGTTCGGCGCGATCGACATCTCATTGTCGTTCAAGATGACAATGACATTCTGCTTCTCGGCACCGATGTGGTTCAATGCCTCGAGCGCCATTCCTCCAGTCAACGCTCCATCACCGATGATGGCAATGGCACGATCATTCGCACGTCCTTTTAATTCATTTGCGATTGCAATCCCCATTGCTGCTGAAAGCGACGTCGAACTGTGGCCAGTTTCCCATACATCATGTTCACTCTCACAACGTTTAGGGAACCCACACAACCCGTTGTATTGTCGAAGGGTATCAAACTGGCTCGTACGTCCTGTCAAAATTTTATGAACGTACGCCTGATGACCGACGTCCCATACAAATTGGTCTTTCGGACTGTCAAATACACGGTGTAGGGCTAGCGTCAACTCTACAACTCCTAAGTTTGGCGCTAAATGCCCTCCCGTCACTGCCAATTTTTCAATCAAGAATCGTCTAATATCTGAGCCGAGTGATTCGAGTTCGGTTACAGACATCCTTTTCAGGAATGACGGGTCTTGAATGGATGTCAAGTCCATAATGACCATCCTTTCTCCTCACAATTTACTGATTCGTACCTTACATTTTACAAGAATGTGACGGTAGATGCCACACATTCCCCAAAACAAAGGTGACACGATGTGCTCATCGTGTCACCGGGATCAATGATTTCGTTTCACCACAAATGCCAACAAGTCTAATAATAGCGGAGCTTGAATCGAAAGGGACTCAATGGCAAAGGTCGCTGCCTCTACTTCTGCATCGAGTGCACGCTTCGCCCCGTCTAATCCGAGCAGTTTCGGATACGTCGTTTTTTCATTCTCTTCATCCGAACCGACACGTTTACCGATTGTCTGTTCGTCCCCGACGACATCTAAGATATCGTCTTGAATCTGAAATGCGATGCCCAGATGTCGACCGAATTGTTTTAATTGTGTCCGATCTTCCTCCGACACACCGGCAAGGATTCCACCCGCTTCAAGCGCATAGACGAGCAGTGCACCCGTCTTTCGTTCATGAATCGACTGGAGTTCCTGTAACGTGACGTCACTCCGTTTCTCAGCGAGCATATCGTCCAACTGACCGCCGACCATGCCAGAGCTACCAGCTGCTAGACCGAAAACGCGAATGATTTCGACGATTTCTTCAGCAGGGAGCGACATTTGCGCAAGAATGCGAAATGCATCCGTCAAAAGCGCATCTCCTGCTAAAATGGCAGTCGCCTCATCAAACTGTCGGTGATTCGTCGGTCGACCCCGGCGAAGATCATCATCATCCATCGCCGGCAAATCATCGTGAATAAGTGAATATGTATGGACCATCTCGAGCGTCGCTGCAACCTCACTGCCTCGCTCGAGTGGAACACCGTACGTTTCTAAAACAGCATAGACAAGCGCGGGACGGATTCGTTTTCCGCCCGCTTCTAGAGAATAGACCATCGCATCGCGAAGTCGCGTCGGCATGTCACTCGCCTCAATGAGCGAACGCATCGATTCCTCGACAGTTCGCTTCCACTTATTTAAATCATCTGTGCGGTTCATGCAGACCCTCCTTTTTCACGAAGGGTACCGTCTAACTCGAGTATTTCGTCCATTTTCTTTTCAGCGGCCGAGAGTTTTGTCTGGCACAAAGCAGATAACCGGACACCTTCTTCATATAAAGTCATCGCTTCCTCTAACGGTACGTCACCGGTTTCGAGTTGTGAGACAATCTGTTCGAGTCGTTCAAGTGCCGCTTCAAACGTCTGTTCTTTTTTCGTCACCAACAATCCTCTCCTTCACCTCAGCGACAGCGTGACCGTCCCGAAAACGAATCGAGATGTTCCCATCGCGTAATTCTTTCACATTTTGCACATATGCTCCATCTTGTTCAATGAACGTGTAGCCCCGTGATAGGACGGCGAGCGGACTGACCGCATGCAATCTTCCTACCTGTTGTGTAAATTGTCGTTTCGATTGTTCTAATGGTTTCGTCCGATGAAGTCGATCGACCATTTGATTGACCTGTTCTCCTTGTTGCGACAAGGTTTTTGAGAAGCGTTTCACATCAAGCTGTTGTGACAACTGACGGAGTTGATGAGTCGCTTCGGAAAGATGTCGCTTCATCCCTTGCTCAAGGCGAATCTCCGATTGTGCAAAACGTTCTCGTTTTTGAGAAATCGTGTAACGTGGTGATTTCAAGCCATAACTGTTAATCATCCGGTCTACACGATTCCGAGAGTCCTCGAGTTGAACCTTAACGGATTTGTGCAGATGGGTGTCTAGACGCTCCACATCTTTCCGCTGGGCATCAATCATCGCTGTGGCGAGTTCGGCCGCCGCTGTCGGAGTTGCCGCCCGAACATCTGCGACAAAATCAGCGAGCGTATAATCTGTCTCATGGCCGACAGCAGAGATGACCGGGATGGTCGACGCATAGATGGCTTCGACCACGACATCTTCATTAAACGCCCACAATTCTTCAATCGAGCCACCCCCACGACCGACGATGAGTACATCACAGTCGGTCCGTTCATTCATCCAACGAATGGCAGATGCCACTTGTGGGGCAGCCATTTCGCCCTGTACGGCCACAGGAGCGAATGTGATGGCGACGTGAGGCGCACGACGCCGAAGTGTCGTCGCAATATCATGCAACGCTGCACCTTTTGGAGATGTGACAATTCCAATCCGCTCAGGAAACGTCGGAAGGAGTTGTTTTCGGTCTGCATCAAACCAACCGTTTTCCTCAAGTTCACGTTTTCTCGCTTCATACTGTTCGTACAATAAACCGATCCCGTCTTGACGCATCAGTTCGACGTACAATTGAACGTCACCGGTCGCTTCATACATCGTCACTCTTGAGACGGCAATGACCTTCATTCCGTCTTTCGGTTCGAATTGAAGCTGTTTCGCATCTCGAGAAAACATGACGGCTTTCATGCGGGACGCATCATCTTTCAAGGTAAAATAACAATGACCAGATGAATAGCGTTTAAAATTCGAGATTTCACCGATGACCGCGACTTGTCGAAGCAAGACATCATCATCGAGTTGTCGCTTCACATATCGAACCACTTCGGAGACCGGAAGTGGGTTAGCCACGTGACGCTACCTCAACCGTATTGTGCATGAGCATCGTGATCGTCATCGGACCGACACCGCCAGGAACCGGCGTAATCGCACTCGCCTTCTCTTTAACGGTCTCATAGTCGACGTCGCCAACGAGACGACCTTCGACACGGTTGACGCCGACGTCGATGACAAGCGCACCAGGTTTGACCATGTCTGAAGTAACGAGACCCGCACGACCGACTGCGACAATTAAGATGTCTGCCTGTCGTGTCATTTCTCCAAGGTCTTTCGTTTTCGAATGACAGTACGTGACCGTAGCAGATTCATTCAAGAACAACATGCCGACTGGTTTTCCGACGATTTGACTGCGACCGACGACCACGACATGTTTCCCGGCGATCTCAGTTTGTGTCTTTGCGAGATGCAAGATGCCGTGTGGTGTACATGGAAGCAACGTATCAAGACCGAGCATCATCTTTCCGACGTTTTCAGGATGGAAGCCGTCTACGTCCTTCTTAGGAGAGATGCGCATGATGACTCGTGATTCGTCAATGTGTTTTGGTAGTGGGAGTTGCACGAGAATCCCGTGAACTTCCTCATCCTCATTCATCAAGTCAATCAAGTCGAGCAATTCTTTTTCGGTAATCGTCTCATCGAAACGGAGCACTTGTGAATCGATCCCGATTTCTTGTGCTGCCCGTTCTTTCCCGCGTACATAGCTATGACTTGCTGGGTCATCCCCAATCAATACTACTTTTAATTTCGGTACGATGTTGCGTGCGCGAAGTTCCGTCACACGTTCTTTCAACGTTTCTCGATATGATGCTGCCACTTGTTTCCCGTCGATCACTACTGCCATCTCTCTCATCCCCCGTTGTCTTTAGGTTTTTCTGTAGTTGGTCTGGTGTCTTATCTCTATTTTTTAGTCTTCTTTAATAATGTTGCCGAGTACGCCATTCACGAGCTTACCGGCTTCTTCGTCTCCGAACGATTTCGCGAGTTCGACCGCCTCGTTGATGGTAACGTTCTCTGGAATCGTTTCAACGTATAGCAATTCAAACGTCGCCATACGTAAAATCGTACGTTCGACATTCCCTAGACGATCCAAGCGCCAGTTTTTCAAGTTTTCGACGAGCAAAGCGTCAATATCCTCTTGATGCTCTAGCGTTCCTGTGACGAGTTGTTCGTAAAACGGATCAGACTCTTGCCCGTCCAATGCGAATTCGATGGCTTCGTCCACCTCTAATTTAGATACTTCGATTTGAAAAAGCGTTTGAATCGCTTTCTCTCGTGCTTCATGACGTTTCATTCAGTTACTCTCCTTTTACATGCTTTCATTGTGATAGTTTAGCATAAAGCACTCATAAATTCAGTACAAAAAACCAGGAAGCCGAAATAATGTTCGGGCTTCCTGGTTGTTGTTATTTCGCCAATGACATTTCTTTTTCGACAAATTTCGTGTCGAATGTACCGATTCGGAACTGTTCATGTGCCATCACTTGTTGATGGAACGGAATCGTCGTTTTGATTCCCGAAACCGTAAACTCGTCTAAAGCGCGTAACATCTTTAAAATCGCCTCGTCGCGCGTCGGCGCATGTACGATCAATTTGGCGACCATCGAGTCGTAGAACGGAGGGATCATCGCTCCTGCATATAGACCGCTGTCCACCCGAACGCCCATACCACCTGGGACGATGTATTGATCGATTTTCCCCGCCATCGGACGGAAGTCCATGAACGGGTCTTCTGCGTTGATCCGGCATTCAATCGAATGCCCAGAGAACGTGATGTCTTCTTGAGAGATGGCGAGCGGATGCCCGAGTGCCACTTCTAATTGTGCTTGCACGAGATCGAATCCGGTGATCATCTCCGTGACCGGGTGTTCGACTTGAATCCGCGTATTCATTTCCATGAAATAGAACTCATTGGATTCTGGAACATAGATGAACTCGATTGTCCCCGCTCCAGAATATTGAATCGCTTTCGCCGCTTTGACTGCCGCATCTCCCATCATTTGACGTGTTGCTTCGTCAATCGCAGGTGATGGCGCTTCTTCAACGAGCTTCTGCATCCGTCGTTGAATCGTGCAATCACGCTCGCCTAAATGAATCACATTCCCGAATTGGTCAGCGAGAACTTGCACTTCTACGTGACGGAACGACTCGATAAATTTCTCGAGATACACGTCTCCGTTACCGAACGCCTGCTTCGCCTCTTTGCGTGTAGCGACCAACCCTTGGATGAGTTCGTCTTCGTTTCGGGCGACCCGAATACCGCGTCCCCCACCACCTGCCGTCGCCTTGATGATGACCGGATAGCCCATCTCGCGCGCAAGTTCTACGGCCTCTTCATCCGTGACGACACCGCTAGAACCCGGGACGACCGGCACACCTGACTCAATCATCGTTCGTTTGGCCTCATCCTTGATTCCCATCTTGCGGATGGCATAGCTACTCGGTCCGACAAATTGGATGCCACACGCCTCACACATCTCGGCAAATTCAGCGTTTTCAGCTAAAAATCCATATCCAGGGTGCACCATCGTCGCGTCCACGGCACATGCGACCGACAAGATGTTTGGAATGTTTAAATACGAGTCTTTGGACGGATTTGGTCCAATACAGTATGCTTCGTCGGCCAAATGAACATGTAACGCTTCACGGTCTGCTTCTGAAAAAACAGCGACCGTCGGAATATTCAATTCTTTTGCAGCACGTATGATTCGAACCGCGATTTCTCCACGGTTAGCAATTAATAATTTCATAACGACCTCACTTCACGCTGAAGAGCGGTTGACCGAATTCGACGAGATCGCCATCTGCGACGAGCACTTCTACGATTTCGCCACTGATTTCCGCTTCGACATCGTTAAACAGTTTCATCGCCTCTAGAATACAGACGATTTGTCCTGACTCCACTCGATCACCTACATTGACGAAGGCTTCTTTATCCGGAGCTGGACGGGAATAAAACGTTCCGACCATTGGAGAGGTGATTGTACGGTAAGACGCTTGTTCTGGCGTCGATTGTTCTTTATATTCTTCTGCTTGAGGAGCAGGCGCAGGTGGCGCGATTGCTTGTGTCTGCATCACAGGCGCGTTCATGACCGCTTGCGCTTCTTTCTTTAATGACAGTTTGAAATCAGATGTTTCAAGCTCCATTTCATGAACCGTTGACTGGTCCAATAGTTGAATGAGCTCTTTGATTTGATCGATTTGCATCTTTCTTACCCCCTGTTTATACCTGGTACTAATCTCCTCTTCACTATAACTGGTCAGACCAATGAATGCAACGAGAAAAAAAGAGTGCCCATTCATTCGAATGAACACTCTTTCAGATTAACCGTTGTAACGACCCATGAACTCTCCAGTACGTGTATCAACTGTCACTTTTTCACCTGGCTCGATGAAAAGTGGTACTTGAATCACATGACCTGTTTCAACTGTCGCGTTTTTCTTCACGTTCGATGCTGTGTCCCCTTTGACGCCTGGGTCTGCTTCGATGATTGTCAACACCACGCTCGTCGGAAGCTCGATTCCAAGAATCTCACCATTGTAGTCCGCGATACTGACTTCCATGTTTTCAAGCAAGTAAGGAAGCGCTGCTTTCACTTGTTCGCTCGTCAACTCAAGTTGCTCGTATGATTCATTGTCCATGAAGACATACGTGTCGCCCATTGGATAGAGATATTGCATACGCTTACGCTCGATGTGCGCACGCTCGATTTTTTCTCCACCGCGGAACGTTGTTTCTTGGATCGCTCCGTTGCGCAAGTTACGCATTTTTGTACGAACGAATGCTGCACCTTTACCTGGTTTTACGTGTTGGAATTCGATGACTTGCCAAATCGAACCATCAGATGTTTTGACTGTCAATCCTGTTTTTAAATCGTTAACTGATACCATGTTGATTTCCTCCTAAATTCAGACGAGACTCAAGCCTCAATCGTAATTAACTCTTTTGGCGACTGCGTCAGACGGTAACATCCGTCTTCCGTAACGACGACATCGTCCTCAATTCGGCAACCGCCGACACCGTTGATGTAAATACCCGGTTCAATCGTGACGACCATCCCTGGCTCGAGTACTGTTTCCGAGCGGAATGATAATCCAGGTGCCTCGTGCACTTCCATGCCAAGACCATGACCTGTCGAGTGGCCGAAGTATTCACCATATCCTGCTTCTTTGATAATGTCTCGTGTCAATGCGTCAGCTTCAATCCCTGTGATGCCAGCACGTGTACCTTCCACACCAGCGAGTTGGGCACGAAGCACTGTGTCATAGATTTGACGCAACTCGTCCGAAATCGGTCCGACCGCGAGTGTACGCGTAATATCTGAGCAGTACCCTTTATAGTAAGCACCAAAATCAAGTGTGACAAGTTCGCCAGATTCGATGACCTTATCGCTCGCAACGCCGTGCGGAAGTGCCGAGCGGAGACCAGAGGCAACGATCATATCGAACGATGACGAATCAGCACCTTTTGAGCGCATGAACATTTCGAGTTCGTTTGCGACTTCTCTCTCGGTACGACCCGGACGAATGAATGTCTGGATATGTGCATACGCTGCATCAGCGATTGCCGCAGCTTCCTTCATAATCTTAATCTCTGATTCATCCTTAATCAAGCGCAGTTTTTCAACGATTCCAGACGTCTCGATCAGATTTGCATCCACTTCTTTTTCATAAGCGCGATATTGACCGACTGTCATCGCGTCTTGCTCGATTCCAAGGCGTGCGATTGACTCACGTGACACAACATCTGCTACCGATTTGATGAGTGACGTATCAAGTTCAATGATGTCATATCCTTTTACTTGATTGTTCGCCTGTTCTGTGTAACGGAAGTCTGTGATAAAGCTTGCAGATTTCGCCGTGATGACGATCACACCACTTGATCCAGTGAAGCCTGATAAGTAACGGATGTTCTCTCGTTTTGTGACGAGCAATGCGTCAATCTCGTTTGCCTCTAACTGTGATTGCAGTTTGTTTACGCGTTCAATCATGTCGATTCCTCCAATGTTCGATTAGTGCATGCAGTGCCAACGTGTAACTCGTCAGCCCGAAGCCGGTAATGACACCTAAACAAACGCCTGCGAGTTTTGACTCGTGGCGAAATGTTTCTCTGGCATGCACGTTCGAGATATGTACTTCAACGACTGGGGCAGCGATTGCAGATATGGCATCGCGAATCGCGATTGATGTATGCGTATAAGCACCCGCGTTCAAAATGACACCATCATAGTCGTAGGCATCATGTAGCGCATCAATCAACGCTCCTTCGTGATTGGATTGAATGAAAGTGAGTTCGACGTCATCCGTTGCAGCAAGCATCAATTCGGCAGCTAGACCTTTTAACGACACGTCCCCATACACGTTCGGTTCACGGCGACCCAATAAATTTAAATTCGGACCATTCAACACTAGAATCTGCAATCTTCTTCCCCCTCGTTCGTCAAGTCTTATCTATTGTAACAAATTTATCGAAAGAACGTGAATCGAGCCTTCCGCCCTTTCGTTTTTTTTATAAATCGCGGTATAATTCAAGTACAACTCTGTAAGAATCGAGGAAAGTGAATGAATTCTAAACCAAACATTCCTGTCGGAGGACAGGCACTCGTGGAAGGCGTCATGTTCCAAGGCCGCTCCGAGAGCGCATCCGCCATTCGGCGAAAAGACGGTTCCATCGAAACGTTCGAGCAAGCGCGCATCCTCGTCCCGTGGGTCCAATCGTTGAAAAAGGTACCGTTTTTGAGAGGAATTGTCGCATTATATGAATCACTGAAGAACGGATCAGCGCATATGAATTTTGCAAGCGATCGTTATGACGTCGACCCGAGTGAAGATGTCAGTACGAACGAGGAACAGAAGCAGAGCATGTGGATGATTGCCTTCATTGCCATCATCGGTGTGATTTCTTATGTCTTTGGGAAGTTGATTTTTAACGTGACTCCAGCTCTTCTTGCCTCGATGTTTCAAGACGTGCCGTTATTTTCCGGACACGTGGT
Organism: Exiguobacterium sp. MMG028; assembly: GCF_027947425.1. Lineage (NCBI taxonomy): Bacteria > Bacillati > Bacillota > Bacilli > Caryophanales > Exiguobacterium > Exiguobacterium sp. MMG028. The sequence goes on along the minus strand of NZ_JAQJIN010000001.1, from coordinate 365,404 downwards.
TCAAAACCTCCTTGAAGGGGGAATAAAATTAGTATTGTTGCTCAGTTACCTCTATTTGATATCGTTGACGCCACTCATTAAACGCGTCTTCCAATATCATGGGGCTGAACACAAGGTCATCAACTGTTATGAGTCCGGACGTCCGATTACGGTCGAACAAGTTCGAAAGAGCTCACGTCTTCATTACCGTTGTGGGTCGAGTTTTATTTTGTTCACCGTTTTCGTCGGGATTGGCGTATACATGATCGTCCCAATCGATCCACTTTGGCTACGACTCGTCAGCCGAATTGCGCTCTTACCTGTCGTCATCGGAATCTCATTTGAAGTCCTACAATTCACCAACCGTTTCCGTGAACATCGCTTCCTTTCATTCCTCGGAAAACCGGGTCTGTCACTCCAACTATTGACGACTCGAGAGCCGAGCGATGAACAGATTCAAGTCGCAATCGAAGCATTCGAGACATGGGAACGTAAAGAGTTAGGAGAATCGGTCATTCATAGAGAGGGATAAGAGGAGGAAGCACCATGATCAGACAACGAATTGGTTCGACCGCTGCAACAATCGTGTTTATCTTAGGCTTCATCGGGGTCGGGCATATGCTCGCCACCGATCCCGGTCGATTATTTAGACAATTGTTGTTCATCGGGATATTCGGGTTAGTCTTTTATGTGATCTACCGCGTTTTCATCGGACGACGTATGTCCCCAGAGGATATGCGCTATCGTAAAACCGCTCAAGCCTCTAAGAAACGGATGCAAGGGAACCGTGGACCTCAAGTCAAACCTTCCGCATCCGTGAAGAATAAGAAAAACAAGAAGCCGGGTTCGAACGTCACGAAGTTGTCCAAACGATCGAACGGACATCGAAGCAATCCCCCGCACCTCACCGTGATCGAAGGAAAAAAAGGGAAGAAGAAAAAGAAAGCCAACATGTAAAAAGGAGCGCCGCGGCGCTCCTTTTTACGTTGTCTCCACATATCCGATGTATGGTAAGTTGCGATACTGCTCGGCATAGTCGATGCCATACCCGATGACAAACTCATCCGGAATCTCAAAGCCGACATAGTCTGCATCTAATTGCACGAGACGTCGAGCTGGTTTATCGAGAAGCGTACAGATTTTCAGCTGTTTCGGTTGATGGAGTTCCATATGTTTGCACAAGAACTTCAACGTCTGCCCTGTATCGATGATGTCCTCGATGATCACGACATACTTTCCTTCCACATCCAAGTCAAGGTCTTTACGTAGTTGTACACTCCCACTCGAAACGGTCTTTTTCCCGTAAGAAGACGTCGCGACTGTGTCGAGTTGTACACTCCCTTTCATATAACGCATCAAATCAGCAGCAAACACCATCGATCCTTTTAAGACCGCAACAATGACAATAGGTGTCCCGTTTGCGTCTTTCTCAATTTCTTCTGCTAATTCTTGTACCCGATTTCGAATTTGCTGCTCATCAAACAGCTTTCCTTTAATTTGAATGTCCATCAGCTTGGCGAATGTTCGCCGTCACCCCCTATTTCATAAATCCACGATTCATCTTATCATAATATCGACTTAAAAATATACATTAGAAGATAAATTAGATGTTTTCGTTCGTATTTAACTCCTATTCGCCCAATAAAAAAACGTCAATCGTAAGAAATTGACGTTTTTCATACATTACTCTTCTGCTGCTCGCTCTTGCTCACGAAATTCTCTGAATTGATCCATCAGTTCAGGTTTGTCTTCAAAGAACTCTACAAACTGCGTCATGCAATCGAGCGTATTTGAACTGAGGTGATGTTCGATTCCTTCCACATCCTCATATACATCCGCTTCGTCGACTCCAATCAGACGTAAAAAAGACTCGAGCATCGCATGGCGCTCGACGAGTCGTTTCCCTACTTTTTGACCTTTCTTCGTAAGCATGAGGCCGCGGTATTTTTCGTACACCAGATATTCTTCACGGTCCAATTTTTGAACCATTTTGGTGACAGAGGAGGGATGAACTCCTAAATGTTCGGCAATGTCAGAAACACGCGCATATCCTTTTTCTGACATGAGTAAATAAATCCGTTCTAAATAATCTTCCATACTCGGTGTCGGCATGGGCACGACCTCCCCTAATGTTCCGGTTTCCACTTTATATTTTATCCTAACGAAGCTGAAATCGAAAGGGAAAGCCCCGATTCATTCAGTCAATCATTGTCTCGTGACCTTAAATTCATTATAATGAGATATGGTAACTTTGAAAGAGAAGGGAAGAACATCTATGGGAATCGAAACAATCCTCGTCATCCTCCTATGGGTTGCCTTGATCGCCTACATCGTATGGCGCTTCATGCCAGCTCGCGGGTTGAAAAAAATGAAACAAGAAGAATTCCGCGCTTCACTCCGCAAAGGACAATTGATTGACGTACGTGAACCGAATGAATATAAAGGTGGTCACATCGTCGGTGCTCGAAACATCCCGGTCGGTCAACTCAAGATGCGCATGAAAGAATTACGTAAAGACCAACCGATCTTAATCTATTGCCAAGGAAGCTCACGTTCTAACCAAGCGGCCAAACTACTCATGAAAAATGGATATAACAATATCTACATGCTTGAAGGCGGCTTCAAGAACTGGAAAGGCAAAATTAAAAAAGCATAAAAATGGGCGGGTCGATTGAATCGACCCGCTCCTTTTATTTCACGGATGACGCCTCACGACGTTCATATTTTAAAACAGGCTTCCGAGCAGCGAGCGTCTCATCCATACGTTTAACGACCGTCGTATGCGGGGCCGTCTGTACGATTTCTGGATTTTCTTCCGCTTCTTTTGCAATTTGAAGCATCGCATCGCAGAACGCATCAAGCGTTTCTTTTGATTCGGTTTCAGTCGGTTCCACCATAATGCACTCTTCCACATTTAATGGGAAATAGATTGTCGGTGGGTGGTACCCGAAGTCGAGCAATCGTTTCGCGATATCAAGTGTACGGACACCAAGTGCCTTTTGTCGCTTACCTGACAAGACGAACTCATGCTTGCAATACGTATCGTATGGTACGTCGAAGGCATCTTTCAATCGAGCAAACATATAGTTCGCGTTGAGCACGGCTTCACGTGATACACGCGTCAACCCTTCTGCTCCCATCGTTTTAATGTAGCTATACGCGCGAACATTGATTCCGAAGTTTCCATAGAACGGCTTGATTCGCCCAATCGAGTGAGGACGATCATAGTCCAAGCCAAACCCTTCGTCTGTCTTCGTGACGATTGGCGTTGGTAAGAACGGAATTAGATCACGTTTTACACCTACTGGACCAGAACCCGGACCACCACCGCCGTGAGGACCCGTGAATGTCTTGTGCAAGTTCAAGTGAACGACGTCAAAGCCCATGTCTCCTGGACGTGCGATTCCAAGAATCGCGTTCGAGTTCGCACCGTCATAGTAAAGCTTCCCACCAGCCTCATGAACGACTTTTGAAATTTCGAGGATGTCCGCTTCAAACAATCCGAGCGTATTCGGGTTCGTCAGCATGAGGGCAGCCGTGTCTGCACCAACTTTTGATTTCAAATCATCCAAGTCAACTAGACCACGCTCATCCGACTTGACCGTCACCGTCTCAAATCCAGCAACGACGGCAGAAGCCGGGTTCGTTCCGTGCGCCGAGTCTGGAACGAGTACTTTCGTACGAGCCGTATCCCCATTGCGTTCGTGGAACGCTTTGATCAACATGAGCCCTGTCCATTCGCCATGCGCCCCTGCTGCTGGTTGCAACGTCACTTCATCCATCCCTGTGATTTCCGCAAGTTGCTCTTGTAAGTCGACCATGAGTTCAAGCGCACCTTGAATCGTCTCAACGGGCTGCAAAGGATGAATGTGCGCGAATCCAGGAAGGCGTGCCATATCTTCGTTCACTTTCGGATTATATTTCATCGTACAAGAACCAAGTGGATAAAATCCTGAATCTACTCCATGGTTTCGTGTAGAGAGCGCCGTGTAATGACGAACGACATCGAGCTCAGATACTTCAGGAAGTTCAGCCACTTCTTTTCGAATCATCGTCGCCGGCAATAATGACTCGAGGTCAACTTCCGGAACGGTTGGCGTCGGTAAGTTATATCCTGTTCGTCCTTCACGTGATACTTCAAAAATTAGCGTTTGTTCGTGTTGCATCATTTCATCCCCCCGACCACTTCGACAAACTGATCAATCTCTTCTTTTGTACGTAACTCTGTCGCACAGACTAGCATCTGTGACTGGCGCTCTTCTTCATACGTTCCGAGCGGAAGTCCACCAATCATTCCATGTTCAAGCAAGTGACGAGATACTTCTTCTGCATCGCGTCCGAAATCAACAACGAATTCATTAAACATTGGTCCCTCGTCAACGATTGTAAATCCTGCTGCTTTCAATGCTTCTTTCATGTAATGAGCTGTTTGGATATTCCGGACAGCCATGTCTCGAATGCCATATTTCCCTAAAGCGGACATCGTGATTGAGGCAGCCAATGCGTTGAGCGCCTGGTTCGAACAGATGTTTGAGGTTGCCTTGTCACGACGAATGTGTTGTTCACGCGCCTGTAACGTCAAGACGAATCCACGTTTTCCATCCTCATCTACCGTTTGTCCTACGAGTCGACCAGGTAGTTTACGCATCAACGACTTCTTCACTGCAAAATATCCACAAGACGGACCACCAAAGCTTTGTGGAATCCCGAACGGTTGAGCATCCCCGACCGTAATGTCCGCTCCAAGCGCACCTGGTGATTCCAAAATGCCTAATGCAAGCGGGTTACTTGATACGACGAACAGTGCACCTGCATCATGCGCTTGTTTCGCCAATTGCTCCAAATCTTCAATACGACCGTAGAAGTTCGGATATTGTACGACGAGACATGAAGCATCTGTTAAATCGAGGTCAGTTACATCCGTCACCCCATTTGTGACGTTTGTATATTCGACAGAAAGTCCTGGACCATCCGCATATGTGCGAATGACATCTTTCGCTTCAGGATGTACCGCTCCAGAAACGACAACGCGTTTTTTCTTCGTCTGCGCACTCGCTAGGTAAGTCGCTTCAGCAAGAGCCGTAATTCCGTCATACATCGACGAGTTTGCGACATCCATCCCGGTCAACTCACAAATCATCGTCTGGAACTCGAACATCGCCTGAAGCTCACCTTGTGAGATTTCAGGTTGATATGGCGTATACGCCGTATAAAATTCAGAACGTAAAAGCATATGGTTCATCACGGTCGGTGAAAGATGATCATACATCCCGGCTCCAAGGAAACTTGGATATGACTTTGTATGCTTGTTCTTATCCGCTAGTTTCGTCATATGACGAACGAGATCCACTTCCGGAAGTGGTGACCCGATTGCTGCAAGCGACGCTTTTTCGCGAAGCGACTCTGGAATATCCGCGAGCAACGATTCGATGGAATCCACTCCAATCGTTTGAAGCATGTCTCGCTCATCTTGTTCGGTCATCGGTAAATAACGAAATTCCATTCTATTCATTCTGAATCCCCCTGTTTCATTTCGTTCGTTTATAGAAAGGTGTCGGTACGCGTTCGGCTTCAATCTTTTTGCCACGAATGTCGATGACAAATCGCTCTTCATCTTTATACCGTGCATCCACACGTGCCCAGGCGATTGACTCATTGACTGTCGGAGGCATTGTACCAGTAGTAACGACTCCAACGACGTTCCCATCGACTTCTACTTGCGCGCCTTGACGTGCGATTCCGCGACCAAGCAATCTCAAGCCCACCATCCGGTTCGGGATGTTTTCTTTTTGTGTGGCGAGCGCCTCTTTTCCAATAAAGTCAGTATCTAATTTGACCGCAAAATTAAGGTTCGCCTCGAACGGCGTAACCGACTCATCTAGTTCATGCCCATAGAGCGGAAGGCACGCTTCAAACCGTAGCGTATCTCGTGAACCTAACCCGCAAGGTGTAACACCCTCTGCTTCAAGCGCTTCCCAGATTGCTGAGATCCCTTCTGCCCGCGCATAAATCTCGAATCCGTCTTCTCCCGTATAACCACTTCGCGAAATGATCGAAGCAACACCGGCCACATCGCCGTTTATAAATTTAAAGAAACCAACTTCGTCAAGCGCTACGTTCGTAATCGTTTGAAGAACAGCTTCCGCATTTGGACCTTGAATGGCAATTTGGCCATATTCATCAGACTCATTCGTCACCGTGACGTCGCCACTAACAAATTGACGAATGTGCGCCTCGTCTTTTTCGATATTCGAGGCATTGACGACGAGCCAATAAGCATCTTCATCTAACCGGTAAACGAGTAAGTCATCCACTACGCCACCATTCTCGAGACAGAGAAGGTTGTACTGCGCTTGACCGACTTTAATCTTTGAGACATCGTTCGTCACAAGATTCTGCACTTGTTCTAGAGCGTCCGGTCCTTCAATCCGAATTTCTCCCATGTGAGATACATCAAACATCCCCACGTTTTGACGTACAGCCTGATGCTCTTCTTTAATCGAAGAAAACATTATCGGCATTTCAAACCCCGCAAAATCAACCATCTTCGCCTTCGGTTCAATCAATTCGAACAAAGGCGTACGTTTCAAAGTAACCTTTTCCATAATATCCCCCAATCCCGAACATAAAATGCTTTTGTTTTTGAAATCTTTCGTTTTCCATTCCACTTTAACAATTTTTATTCTTTCTGCATAGTTAAAAAAGCGAAAAAGAAAAAGGATGAAAAACGAAAACGTTTTCATCCTCATTATTTCATATTTTTGTCTCGGTGGAAACGTCAGAGCGTTCGATTCCCGCTGTACGTTTGATTTCATGTGTCAGCCCGACTGCCGCCTGTTTCAATTCAATCGATTCGTCTTTAGCTTTGATGCCGAAATCTTTGATTTGCGTAACGGAACGGTTGACCGCGTCCACATGCCCTTTGATTTCAGTGACTTGTTGGTTGATGACGTCAGCACGAATCTTAAATCGTTCCGTCAAACGGTTTAATCTTCCAAACGTCGGCTTCATCTGTTTTTTAAATAACAAATATCCATATACACCAAGTCCAATGATGGCGAATAAAAGAATTGCAAGGTTAATCCAAATCATAATTTTTCCTCCTTCATACGGATAATTTGTTCTGCAATACACCGCGGTGTCTGAGATGCATCAATCGTCTCGTCCGCTTCTTGATAAAGAGTGGTTCGTCGGTTGTATAATGCCCGAACTTCTGACTCTCCTTTTTTCACAAGTGGTCGATCCGAATCTTTGATCCGTGCCCAGCATTCCTCAAATGGTAAGTCTAAATGAATGATTTTACCGTGTTCGCGCATCCAACGTATGTTTTCAGAGCGTTCGATCACACCGCCACCCGTGAGGACAAAGTCAGCATCAATCCGCTGCAGCACTTTTGATTCTACGTCGCGAAACGCTGACTCCCCGTATTGGTCAAAATATGTAGCGATGTCGGTTCCAATCCAGGCTTCGATTTCTTCATCGAGGTCCACGACGTCTCCATGTTCTTGCATAAAAGTGAACAAGGTAGACTTACCTGTACCCATAAATCCCACGATATAAAACGGTTTCTTATTCATAAGCAATCACCTCTTTATGACGTTCACCAGATGTCAACACCATCTCCACTTCCGTTCGATTCGGTGCAATCGGACGACACGTCACCGTCCCCGTTGGTTTGGTGAGTGTTACTAGTTGATTGCCACAGCGTTCTTTCGCCAACAACAAGTGGGATTCAAAACGTATGGCCAATATCTCATCTGAGATTCGTCTCGTCGTTCGTTCTACATCAGTATACCAAAATAATGCTGTACCAAGTAACCACACGACGATTGTCAACGTGGTGATTAGAAAGAATCCTCTTTCATACACATGACGTACCGCTCCCTCTCGAAAGTTGAATCTTTCCAAGAGATTCGAAATCCCATACCGACCGTTTCGACGCGATACTGATCGATTCCTCTTAAAAATAACAAGTTCCCCCCTCCATCTCCGACCATGACCAAGTTTCCATTCAGCTGTTTGATCGTCCATGGCCACACTTCTTCATCTGACTTAAGGAAGTCACCTCTTAATCGTCCCCCATCGACGCGACAATTTTTGCTGTTCTGCAAACGACGCACAATGAGTTGGGGAGTCGTATGGTGTTCCCACTTCGGTTGTTCGTAAAGGCGTTGACCAAGCGTGAGCAATTCGACCAACAATAATATAAAGATGGGAAGAATCAACAATACTGCCGTCATTTCTAGCATGGTAAACCCCGGTTCAAAGCGTCGGTAAGCAAAAATCCTTTTCACACACTTCTTCACGCCCAGTCGGTTCAGCGGCTTCAAGCAGCACCTCTCCTTGTAATCGTTCATAAATGAACAACGTGTCACGCAACCTTGCGACTTGGTCATTTCCTTGTGTCACAAACGACGTCAAAATGAGTACCCAGCCCATTACAACCGCTAGGCTCACAATCACTTCCCATAACGAGAATCCTTTCTCATCCCCCTTCATGGATGATCACATCCGGTTCATACGTTCCAAGTCGAAATTTAAACGTGACGGATGTTTTCCCACTGACAAATTTCCACTGTCCTGCATAGGAAGCTGTTGCCTGGGAGAAGGTGATGGTATTGTAGGTCGGAAGATAAACAATGATTCCTTCCGGTACGTCCACCCTTCGCACTAACGTCATTCCACACATGATCAAATACCTTCGCTGTTTAGCCACCCAAATCAACTTCGGCACGCAACTTCCATTTTCGGAAATGTACGGGTATTGTCCCGCTTCTTGAATATTCGTCACTAACGTATCTGTAAAATCAAATAGTTCAAGTCGCTCAAAAGGCTTCACTACAGGACTACTGATCAGCAGGAGGAAGGAAATGATCACGAGTACCCACGCCATCTCAACAAACGTATAGCCTTTCATTGTTTCTTCAGCGAACCATCAAGTGGAGAATATGTGTAGGCTGACGATTGACAACTATACACTAGTGGATCCGATGCAGAAGCACGCTCAATCACTTCTAATGTGGCAGGGTACGATTTATGTTCGGCATAGTGTAAATTGATTTCTGACTCGACGATTCGGACACTTCCCTCACAACTCACTTGGTCCGCCCGTGACTTTCCTTCTGTCAGCGTCGGCACGAGCAATAACAGTAAAATTGAAATAATGAGTAAGACTGCAGCCATCTCAACAAGCGTGAATCCTTGTTCTTCCTTCATGTGAATGTCCCCTTTCATAATTGAGCCATGATAAGTTTTACAGGCAAATAAAGCGTGTAGAATAGAGTGCCGACCATGACGCTGAGCACTCCATAAAGTGCCGGCTCTACTTTTTCGATCAATTGACGACTATATTGCTCCATTTCTTCGAATACTAGTTCTCGATGAAGTGACATCAATTCACCGAGTTCTCCACTCATCGACCCCACTCCTAACAAGCTGACCACTTCATAGTCAATAAATCTTTCCTGTTTGACAGACATTTCAATTCCTTCACCGGCAGACAACCGATTGTGAATCCGATTTGCCATTTCAGCCATCTCCCCCCTTTCATTGGCGAGACGACTAATAATTTGCCTGATGTTCGTTTCCGTCTGTTGCAACAACGACAATTCGCTGACAAACAAATAAGTCAGGTACAGAGTTTTACCACGGTGCCATATGTAAAACGGTAGTTCCACACCTTGTCGATGCAACATGTAGACCGTGATCCCAAGCATCACAAATACAGAAAATAGTACTGGAAAGAACCATTTCGATAGTAAAATTGAACCTGCTCCATCATACGTGGATACATCAACCATACCCATCAGCTTCGGGAAAATGTACAATGCATAGACCATTCCAAGACTGAGCAAGATAAAGAAAATGATTAAAGGATATCGAATGAGTCGCTTCAATTCTTCCTTCAGCCGCATCCGCATTTCTAAAACTAAAACAACTTGAGATAACCCATCCATAAACCGTCCGTTCCGCTCGGCTGTCATCAATATCTCTTGCATTTGGCGATTTGTGATGATTAGCGAGAACACGTCCGCTAAGGAAGTACCAGCCTCAAGTTGTGCCCTCATCTCCTGAACATCCGCTTTCCTGTTTCCTTTTTCATGATATTCAAGTGTTTCCATTGTGGCTTTCAACGATACACCTCGGGATTGAAGACGCAGAAAACGGTGAATCAATTGAATCGGTGGTTTTACTGAAGCGTTGCCCATTCACACGTCACCTCCTGATCACGCGTTAGTACACACCAACGTCTTGTTACTGACGATTTTCCGAGCAATTGTTCAAGCCGTTTCTCCCCATCCTGAATCGTCGCTGTATGAAACGTAGTAATCGTCAAATGCCCACTGAGTGCAGCATCGTAGGCGACGTTCAACTCTTCCTCTGTACGTACCTCCCCGATTACAATGATGTCTGGGTCGGCACGTAACGTTTCTTTTAATAACTGCCGATGATTCAACCCTGCTTTTGCATTCACCTCGAGTTGAATCACCCCATCAATCTTTTGTTCTGGAGGATTTTCAATCGTGACGATCCGCTCACGCTTTAAGTGATTAAGAAGCGCATACAATATTGTCGTCTTGCCCGCACCAGTAGCACCTCCGATTAATAGGAGACCATGTCGCGATGCAGACATTTCTTGAAAACGTTCAACGTCCCCTGGTCTCAACAAGTGATGAAGCTCAAACGCTTGATTCGGTACCCTCCAGGACATCAATGTTTGAGTAAATGATGGGAGAAATGTTACGCGGATGACTTCTCGATCAAGTTCGTACACGCCTGACTGAGGCACACGTTGATTCGTGTCCGGTAACGAACACCAATATCGCATATGAAGTGTGAGACGGTCATATTGATCGATATCCATCGACTGAAGATCAAGCAGTTTCATATCTGATCGGATTTGAATCTTCACTTCATGTGTACTCGGTATAAAATGAAGATCGCTTGCCCCCGCCTCTCTCGCCACAATCATCAGTTGTTCAATAAGCTCCTTCATTTCGTTCACCTCGAGAACAGCATAAAAAAAAGCCCACCCTGTTGAAAGTGGACTTGTCTTATGAAACTTGTGTCGAAACGACATGATGACGACGTGCATATGTTTCGATTGAAACCTTGTCATAACCGACAATGACTTCTTTTCCGTCTGTTAAAATCGGACGTTTTAACAATTTTGGATTTTCACTCATCAGTTTGAGTAGTTCGCTCAGCTTCAAATCCTCAACATCAACGTCGAGTTGTTTGAAGGCTTGGCTTCTAGTAGCAAGAAGAGAATCTACACCTTCTTCACTAATCGCAAGGAGTTGTAGTAATTCGTCGACAGTCGGTGCATCTCTGAAAATGTGACGTTCACTCACTTGAAGTTCTTGTTCCTGTAAAAACGCTTTCGTCTTCCGGCAAGAAGTACAGCTCGGGTACGTGTAAAACATTAATTCTGATGCCATTTTATGTTCCTCCTCATTTCAACTTTTCACTTCGCTCATTTTGTATAAGTTGATTATACATCTCTTATACCCTGTTTGTACATATTTTGTACAACTTTTTTATAAATTTTGTACAACTTTATTTTCCGTATTGATTTCACATATTTTTCACGATTATTTTGCTCAATTCTCACGTTTCCATAGCATTTTTTCGAATGTGTTGGTAAAATAGTGAATGAGAATGGAATAATGCACGTATGGGGGGATTAACATGGCAAGAATGTTTCGTGTCCTAGGCTTCTGGACTGGGCTAGTGGCGGCACTTGCTTTCGTAGGCGCACTAGGCGGCGACCAAAGTAGTAGTGAACATACTGGTGACTTTATCGTTATGGGACTTGTCTTCTTAGCACAAACGATTTTCTTCGTCGCACTTGGCTACTTAAAGCTTACTGAAAAAACATATGTATACGTCTTCGGCGCGTATTTGACAATTTTCTTCGTTGTCTTTACGTATTGGAGCAACTTCCAAATGTAAAAAAGATTGTCTCGTCGGAGACAATCTTTTTTATTTCTTGAAGAATGGATTTGTTTGCTTCTCTTCTTCAAGCGTTGTTTTTGGTCCGTGACCTGGATAAAGAACCGTCGCACCCGGAATCAAGTGCTTCATGCGTTCAATGGATCCCATCAACGTTGCCTGATCGCCTCCGAATAAATCGGTACGACCGACTGATTGTTTAAAAATCAAGTCACCGCAAAACGCAATCTTTTCATCCGCCATGTATAACACGACGCTACCTGGTGAATGACCAGGGGTGTGATAAAGATCGAATGTAAAATTGCCGATAGTCAACGTATCGCCTTCATATACCTTTTCAGCCGGCTTCATCGCCGGTACAGGAAGATTGAAAGCGTGCGCTCCGTTCTTTTCTCCATTCGTCAACCAATCACTTTCGAGACGATGGACATATACTGGAACTTTATAGCGTTCACGGAGTGCATCCACTCCTCCAATGTGATCAAAATGGGCGTGAGTCAACAAAATCGCAGCGGGTGTACCAAGACGATCGATCACCTCAAAAAATCTTGGGTCATCCGTTCCTGGGTCGATGATGACGACACTGCCTTCTTTTTCAAGGACGTATCCATTCTCCTGTGCTAAGCCTGACGTAATCTTCTTCACTTGCATATGATTGATCCCCCTCTCATTCAAAACAATATTGTGGCAAAATTGTATCGATGTCAACCTTTGCTCGACAGCGCCTCAATAATCGGATAAAATAATAATGATATTTCAGTGAAATTTTTATGAATTTCATGACGTATAATTAAAGGGGGAACTCGTCATGCATTTGTATGAACCGTTCGGATGGATTTCTGTCATCGTCGCGATTGTGGCTGTATGGGGAATGATTCGTTCATTCAAAAAACGCCAATTCTTTCCACTCGCAGTTGCAGGCTTAACTGTACTCGTATTCGGATTCTTTGGTGTTGCCACGTTGATCTACGGCGGTATTCCAGGTTAATGGATTCGTATCAAGCAATCATCAAGCGACTTCGGTCGCTTTTTTTGTGCCTATAATTCCTCGATATAAAAAACGAACCAAATCACATAGTGGTTTGGTTCGTTTTTTAGGTTATTCATTCGTTTGTTCTTTAAAGCGGAGAAGGTCGGAATAGATCAAATCATCGTTCATTTGTAAGATCTTTTCTGCTTCTTCCGTCATTGGACCACAAAGCGTTGTGTCCTCAACCACTTCTCCAGAAGTAGCATTGTAACAAGTAGATTGTGTCCATACATATTCATCCGTCACAACCGTACCATCTCGGAAGATTGCACGACTATTTCGGTTTTCAGAGAACAAGTCATTCCCGAATCCGATTGTGTCCGATGTATCAATTCCAAGTAAGTGCAAGATTGTCGGTTTCATGTCGACGTGACTTCCGATCGTTTCATGCACTTCACCTTTTTCTTGATCCGGCAAGTGAATCGCAAACGGAACCTGTTGTAATTTCGCCACATCATATGGTGTCAACTCTTCTTTACCAAGCAACTCTGCCATCGCATTGTTGTGGTTCGTCGAGATACCGTAGTGGTCACCATAAACAACGAAAATCGTATCCTCCCACATTCCGTTCTCTTTCAATTGATCGATGAAGAGACCGAGTGCATAGTCTTGATAAGCAAGCGCCTGCGGGAAGTTGTTTAACGTCGTCGAACTTGTCTCGAACTTCGGTACGAGTTCATAGTCTTCGCTTGGCATCGTATATGGGAAGTGGTTCGTCAATGTGATGAACTTCGCATAGTACGGCTCAGGCAATTCTTGAAGCATCGGGATCGATTGTTCGAAGAAACTATCATCCAAGAGACCCCATTCTGTCATGTCTTCTGGGTTTCCGAGATCGTAGCTCTTCTCATCGAAGAATTGATCGACACCGATATTTTTATACATTTGGTCGCGGTTCCAGAACGATTTGTTATTCGCATGGAAGACGGCTGAATAATAGTTATCATCTTTAATCAACTCTGGAAGTGCTTGATATTCATTATCTGCATTCGTAAAGTATACGGCACCACGCGGTAGGCCATATAGCGAGTTATCGAGCGCAAACTCCGCATCCGATGTCTTCCCTTGACCTACTGTATGGTAGTAGTTTGGCCAATAGTGAGACTCTTCGATCAGCTTGTTCAAGTTTGGCGTGATATATTCACCGTTCGGCGCTTTCATGTTATGCGTGAAATTTTGTGCAGATTCGAACGAAACGACAATCACGTTTTTCCCCTTATACTTACCGAACAAATCAGGATTCGGTGCAGCATAGTTCTGACGAGTGAATTGTTCGATTGTTGCAAGCTCTGATTCGTCAGCCATCGCTTTTTGAGCAGATGTTTTCGTTTGAAGCATCGCGTCATACACATGGAAGTTAAATGTTCCGATGTTTTTCACTAATAGCTCACGGTCGAATGAACGAGTCAACAATTCCGGACGTTCTGTTTCCGCCAATGAAAGGTTGAACAAGAATACCGATACAGCTGCAACGAACGTCACGAGTGCGCGACGATGTGAAGCGGCATTCTCTTTCATATTCATACGCCATAAGATAAACGGTAAGACAAAAACGTCACCAAGAATGATTAAGTCTTTCCATTCCAGAAGTGATGTGAACGATGTCGACAGCGTCTCCATGTTCGATGGTTGCATAATGACCGGCATCGTTAAATAGTCCGTAAATTCACGATAATACACGGCATCCGCAAACAAGATGAAGGATGCGAGCGCGTAAAGCGTGTAGAGCACCCATTTTTGTTTGTTTCCTTTAAAGAAGAAATGGAAGGCAAACAAGAATAATGTCGAACTGATCGGGCTGATCAGTAGGATAAAAGCTTGTGCGGTGTTTTCAATCGGAATGTTGAAGAAAAATTGATAGACGATATACGTCTTCGTCCAAAGCAATAACGTAAAAATCCAAAATAGACGATATTCTTGAAACGAAGCGCGGACCGTATCGTTCAGTCTCGTCGATAGCTTCGAGAAGCGTTGAGATGAATTCATCTGACGGTCTCCTCCTCTTTTCAGTTTTCGGCATGTTTTTATAGCCATTTATTTTTATATTTGTTCATACATTGTACAATTCGATTTGAATAGTACACGTCCAGTATCAAGTCCAAATCTTACCCCTTTTTTAATAAAAAATCAACTGTGACGTTACAAATTTTACAATATCCCATACCCTTTCCCACAAGAAAACACGCCTGCGATGTGCAGACGTGTCAGTTTTATACGCGTGTCGGAAGGAAGTGTTTGCGTGCTAACCAGCCACAACCAATGACTCCGGCATCATTCTCAAGTTCAGCGATTTTAAACGTCGTTGACTCATAGACACGTTCGAGTGCGAAACGCTTGAACTGAGAATCGAGCGGTTCAAGCAATGCTGAACCTGCTTTTGAGACACCGCCACCGATGACAATCATTTTCGGGTTGAGTGTGTTGGCGATATTCGAGATCGTCAATCCGAGATATTCCGTCATCTCATTGACCACTTCTGTCGCGATTGTATCCCCAGCTTTATAAGCTTCGAATACGTCACGTGCCGTCACTTCTTTCAATTCGTTCAACGAAGTATCTTGATTTTTCCGTTTTTGCAACGCTAAACGTGAAATACCTGTCGCAGAGGCAATCGTTTCGATACACCCTAATCGGCCACAGCCACATTTTACAGCTTTCGCCTCATCTCGTTCGACGGTGATATGACCGATTTCTCCTGCCATACCAGCCGTACCATGAACGATGTTTCCGTTCGTGATGACGCCACCACCGACGCCTGTACCGAGCGTAATGGCAAGTAATTCGGATGCACCTTCACCTGCACCCTTCCACATTTCCCCGAGGGCAGCGGCATTCGCATCGTTTTCGAGGACCGCGGGGAGTCCGACCGCTTTTTCGAACTCACTCACAAGAGCGAAGTCTTTCCATCCGATGTTCGGTGAATACTCGACAACACCTTCAGAGAAATTGATGAATCCAGGGGCTCCGATACCTGCACCTGCGAAGTCTTCTTTCTTCTTGCCTGACGTCTCTAAATACGTTTCAAATGAGGCTGCGATGTCTTTTGGTATATGTACACCGTTTTCTCGAATATCCGTTTTAACTTCCCACTTATCAGAAATGATGCCATTCATGTCTAAAACAGCCATCTTCACCGTTGTACCACCGATGTCGATCCCTAATAACCATTTCATACCGTTCACTCCTCATCTCAACTAAATCGCTTTCATTCAATAGTGTACACTATTATCCCCTTAGTGCAACCCTTTGCACTAAGGGGATTTCTGTCAATCTGTTGAATTTTTCAATTCGTGGGTCAAAATGATTTTCGCCGTATCGTATACACGCTGCTCGATGATGCCCCCTTCATACAACTCGTCGAGTTCCATCATCATCAGTGAGATTTCAGCATCCCGCTCCCCGATGTAAATAATGGTCCCGAACGACTTTAAAAACTGTTGGACATCATAAAAGTTTTTCATGCTTCTTCCTCCATCGTTGACAAGACATAACGATTTAACAATTCTCTTGTCGCTTCCATAGACGTCACATGTGTCCGTTCATAACTATGACTTGACTCAATTCCTGGACCAATCAAAGCGTGCTTCACATCGTAGCCTGCACGGATCGCAGCCGACGCATCCGAGCCATAATAAGGATAGATATCCACTTTATAAGCGATGTCATGTGCCTTACATAATGAAGTAAACTTACGGCGCAAGCTAATATCATATGGTCCAGATGAATCTTTGGCACAAATCGAAACCGTATATTCATCTGAATGTTGCCCGTCTCCGAGCGCCCCCATATCGACGGCAATGTATTCCACAACATTTTCAGGAATGCCGGCATTTCCCCCGAATCCGACTTCTTCATAATTCGAGATTAAGAAGTGGACCGTATGTGGCAACTCATCATTAACCAAATCTTTAGCTAGGTCTAACAAGATGGCCACAGAAGCCTTGTCGTCCAAATGACGAGATTTGATGTATCCGGAAGACGTCACCTTGAATCGTGGATCAAATGACACAAAGTCACCGATTTCAATTCCAAGTGCCGTGACATCTTCACGAGAATGGACTTTCTCATCCAATCGAACTTCAATGTTTGAAGCAGAGCGTTCTGCAGAGTTCGTGTCTTTATACACATGAACGCTCGACTGATGGATGAGGATGGTTCCTTCGATCGCCTCCCCCTCCTCGCGATGAATGAGACAGTTTTCTCCTTCGATCGCCGTCCAAGCGTATCCACCCACTTGCGTGAGTCGTAAGCGTCCGCTCGGCAAGATGTCCTTGACCATCGCCCCAAGGGTATCGACGTGCGCCGTCAAAAGACGCGCCTCGTCCGAACGTCCTGGGAACGTCGCAAGCAACGCTCCTTTATGTAAACGAGACGTCTTGACACCGAGTGTTTGGAGTTCATTTTCTGCAAATCCAATCGCCTCCTCCGTCATACCAGACGGACTCGGGATTTCAACTAATGTTTTCAGTGTTTCTATCATCATATTCTCCCCTTACCAAGATCCATACCCGTACAGTAGACCAAATAACGTGGCCGTGAGCACAGAAAATAAGATGCGTTGTGTTCGATTTTCCTCATCAGGCAATCCGACGACACCAGAGACGACGAATCCACCTAGTAAACCACCCGCGTGTGCAAAATGATCCAAGTTCGCACCCAATACGAACGCGAGTCCTACATTTAATCCTAACATAATAAAGAGCGGAGGTCCGAGTGTCTTCATAAAGAGCGAACGATCCCGCAGTCCAAAATAGAGTAAGGCACCGACCAGACCAAATAAGGCTCCTGATGCCCCCGCTGAAATGGATTCACTGAACGCGTACGATGCTGTCGTCGCTAAAATCCCACCGACCACGTAGATGATGAAAAAGCGGAGGGAGCCGTACATTCGTTCAACGAGCGGACCAAGTGACCAGAGCGCAAACATATTGATGACAAAATGGAACCATCCGATATGCAGAAACATCGGCGTAATGAACCGCCACCATTCCCCTTCTTCGATGAGCGGGTTCACTTTCGCACCGAATGCGATCAACGTGTTCGGGTCGAATGTCGAACCGACCGATTCAGCTAACCACATGACTAAAAACGTGATGAACATCAAACCGTAAACTACTTGCGGTTTACCAAAGGAGAATCGTTTCTTTAACTCCGCTTTCTTCTTTCGATCCATTGCGACCGCGAGCAGTCGAAAACGGTCGTCCTCCATCGTAGGTGTACAAATCGAGCGAGATAATGTCACTCTCGCTGGAATCGGGAACGTCATGGAGTCGACCCGCTCTTCATCAACGAGACGGTCACCATATATGTGAATCGTCAAACGCTTTCGTCCAATACGAGACAGACGAAAGGCGCTCAAGATTGCGTTAATGTCAGTACCGACATGATTCGCCCATGCTTTTTCAGTTTGAACGTATAAGTCATAGCGATCACCTGCTTTTGTATCAAACAAGATGACTGCACGGGATGGTTCTAATATCCCTTCGATTCGTCCACCGTTCTCGATCGCTTGATAAATGTCTTCCCAGAAGCAAGTCGCCAACAAAATCCCTCCTCTCTCATTCTATTGTAAATCACGTTGTACCTCACGACAAAGTCGTGGCTTGCCTCAAACGTACAAAAAACCCGCAACCTTTACGGCTACGGGTCACTCATATATCGCGATTACAAGACAGGTTCCATCGTTTTCATAAGGACGTTCGCAGAATGTTGCATTTTTTGATGTTCTTCTTCTGACAACTCAATCTCAACGACCTCACGCACGCCCTGACGGTTGATGATCGCCGGTACCCCGATATGAATATCGTGTAAACCGTATTCCCCATCAAGATGAGCACCGACTGTCAGCAACGTGTTCTCATTACGAAGGACCGCTTTGACCAAACGGAGTAATCCGAGTCCAATGGCATAGTATGTCGCACCTTTACGTTCGATGATGTGATAAGCCGCATCACGTACGTTCACATATATGTCTTCAAGGTCTTGCCAGTTATATTCATCATGCTCTTCAAGTAACTGCTCAACAGACTTTCCATAGATACGAGCATTACTCCAAGCAGCAAATTCAGTGTCACCGTGCTCACCCATGATATAGGCATGACAGTTACGTGGGTCGACATTGAAATAGTCGCCAAGCATGTAACGTAAACGCGACGTATCGAGTACAGTTCCTGAGCCGAAGACGCGATGTTTAGGTAGTCCTGAATACTTCCAAGCCAAATGCGTCATAATGTCGACCGGGTTTGAGGCGATAATGATAATGCCATCAAAACCAGAATCCATAATATCTGAAATCATCGATTTCATGATTTTCGCATTTTTTTCGACAAGGTCAAGACGAGTCTCACCTGGACGTTGCGGTGCACCTGCAGTAATGACGACGATGTCTGCTACACCACAGTCTGCGTAATCCCCTGCCCATACACGCATCGGTGAAGACGCGAACGAGACGCCGTGGTTCAAGTCCATCGCTTCCCCTTCTGCTTTTGCCTTGTTGATGTCAATGATGACGAGTTCTTCACAAAGGCTTGCTGTCGTTAACTGGTACGCAAAGCTCGCTCCAACTGCCCCTGCCCCTACAAGTGCGACGCGCGTTACTTTAGCATGATTTAATGTTTCCATATTGATTCTCCACCCTTCGATCAATCTGTTTCATGTTTTTGTTATCTCTGTTACAACAAGATTGTAACATCATTCACAAACCCTAACTACAGTGGAAACCGTTTTCACTTTGGCGATATTGTGACAACATTCACATTCATTTGAAACATCTTCATTTTCTGTACTACCCTCATCCGAACACCAAAAAACAAATAGACGCCGCTCCAAGAACGGATAAGAAATTGACTGCATCATTCCCTAGCACACGCCACCCTGACACATATGTTGTAGAAACTTGATGATGAACTTTCTTTTCCGTCAGCTTTCCACAAACCGTACAACGAAACTTCCGTTGAACCGTCGCCCCGAGCAATGTGTCGATGACACTCCCACTCAGTCCGATTCCCCAAAGCGCCAACAGTAATGCCATATCCAATTCGACAAACAGGAGAGAAGAGCAAACGATCACGAATGCGCCTACAATCGACATGACCGTCCCAAATGTTGAAACGGCACCGCTCGTTCCCGGCTCAACTTCTCTAAACGTGAACATGAAGCGCGGTTTACGTTTTGCGAGGACACCGAATTCAGATCCCCACGTGTCACTCGTCGCTGCCGCAATGGACACGATGTACATATAAAGATAAACGAGGTCATCTGTCAGTAAGTAACCGAGGGCACAGAGAATCCCTACCCCACCGTTTGCTAACACTTGAATGGCGTCGCGCGCTCCCGTTTTTTCGACAATGTCATCTACATTTTGTTTATCACGAGATCGATATTTCGATGCAAGTGAAGATGTCGAGAAGAATACGCCGAGTAAATAGAGGCCGAACCAACCAAACGATAACCCGATCAATACTCCCGTCACCACTGTCAAGAAGGCTCCCGAGATCGTCAAGGAGCGTAACCGATACCCGAGAAAGGCGACGATACAAGTTACAACAAATATGGCGAACATTGAATCATCTCCTTTTCTGTCACAATCCACTGAACAGGTAGATCATGTGGTTCAGTCGGCACTTGATCGACCAATTGAATGGAGTACGCTAATGAAACCGTCTCCCCTTCATATGTACGTAAAAATCGGTCATAGTATCCTCCACCCCAACCAATTCGATATCCTGAACGGTCAAACACCCTTCCCGGCACAAGACAGAGGTCGATGCTTTTCGTCGTCGGCGGGGTCGTCGGCTCCAAAATATTCATGACGCCCTTCTCAAGGTCATCTACTGAATGAATAATATGAAACGTTAACCCCTGCTCCGTTACTTTCGGGACGCACACCGTTTTTCCTGCTTCAAACGCTTCATGAATGATTGGCGATGTATCGATTTCAAGCGGAAGTGACGATGTCACGGCAATCGTCTGGCTTTCTTTCCATATCTCTGTTGAGAACAACCGCTGATGGATGACTCGGTCAACTTGTTGGCGATTGTTCATTTGTTTAATATACTGATGGACCGTTCGTCTTAACGCTGCTTTGTCTTCCACAACGCATTCCTCCTTACAAAAAAAGCCGCCACATATGTGACGGCCGGTCCCTCATTACTTCACTTCGCGGTAAAGCGTGTGACGACGGAGACGTGGGTTGTATTTGCGCAACTCAAGGCGCTCTGGGTTGTTACGTTTGTTTTTCTTCGTGATGTACGTGCGATCGCCTGTTTCTGTGCAAGCTAATGTAATTTTAACGCGCATTTCTTTCACTCCCATCTTAATGATGTTGTATCAAGTGCTTTTGCTTTACAGTCTAAGCATACTCAATTATCCTACCAAGTTTCTTATGAAAAAGCAAGGTTATTTCACGTTCTTTTTCATTGATTCCTGTCCGTAAGGAGAAGATTCAAGAGGTAGGCATGTGTTGACATTCTCGCTTACTTTATACCATTGTTTCAGGTCGTTCATCGAGAGCTCTTCGCCGACATAAACGTACTCCGCTGACGAGAACACACTGTTTTCAATACGATGGATCGCATCGAATAAACCACCGTGTCCGTGCGGGTTCCGTGTCGCTTCAAAGGACAACATAGTTGAGTATAACGGAAGCGCAAGTGATTGCGCAAGTTCTCTTGCAGCAGGAATCGTCATCCAATCAAAGTGATGAATCACTTTGAATGATACCCGTTTCGAAAGTTCATGAACGAGTTTGACATACGCAATATTTTGCGTGGCAACCTGATTCATGACGTGCTCTAAAAATGGGCTAGTCGGACGAACTCGATACACATGAACGTTTCCGTGTCGTTCGTATTCCGGTAACTCATCGTGATACGGCGTCAGCACATAGACGGTTTCTCCCTCATTTGCTCTCGCCTCCACTTCCTCGACGACACGATGACCAAGTCCACCGACGATATGACCGTGATATTCGGGTGTCAGCATAAGAATTGCCGACTCTTCTGCTTCTCGTTCAGTCGTCACGTAATAGTCGTGCGGGGAGAGGAATGAATCGACATCAAGATCTTCGTCTTGAAGGAATGGATACGCCGCATAATGATCATCGAGCAACTTGTTCGAAACAGTGCCTTGATAAAGCGCCGTTTCAAGTTCGGCGAAGAGTCGTGTATGCTCCCTGAAGCGTTCAGCCGCATACTGTGCTGTCGTTTGTCCATCTAAGATAAACGCCCAGTCACTCGATACAGCCAACACATAATGGCGAATCAATTGCTTTAACGCACGATTCGTCAAATCCGATTGATCACGATAATCTGCTACGTCTTTGACGAGTTGCATCTCCATCATATGCAGGTGACGGAGCATCCATTCATTTCGTTCATTGATCCAAACTTCACCGTAGCCTTTTCGTCCCCATGTGTTCATGGAAACATGGACGGTTTGTAAATCTTGAAAGTGGCGCTCAAGGAAAATTGCTGGCGTAATCGTTTCGATACCAAATTCTTCGAGCCGCTCTGCGACTTTCCCAAGAAATTCAGGACCCTCAAACCACCAGTGACCAAACAATTCCGCGTCGAACGGTGCTGTGACCAAGAACGGTGGGAACGTTTGTCCGCCATGGGCCTCCAGATGCCCTTCTAACGTTTGAGCGAAGTCTGTCGCATGGTTCTCGATTTGATGCTCAGCCCACTCACGTACATAGAAGTCTTTTTGATCGGTGTCACCTGTGATGCGGTGCATTTTTAATCCTGTGTCGAATCGAATGCCTTCCGGATGCATGAACGATTGGATATAGTCCCAATCTCGATCGTAGGCCAAATCTCGATAAAATTCACGATAGTCAGGGTGACCTGGATATCCGATCATCGAACTCCAGATTTTACCCGAGATGATTTGGTCCCGTGGGAACAATGCGACACCGTGTGGAGAATAGACCGGAGCACCAATGCCTTTTTCAGGAGTCGGGTCCGCATCGAGCAATGCATGTTCATCGACAAACGTATATCGAATCCCTTCTTCATAAAGAATTCGGTCTACGCCTGGTGTATACGCACACTCTGGTAACCAAATCCCCGTCGGCCGGAACCCGTAGTGACGTTCGAAACAGTTGAGACCTGTACGAATTTCAGCACGTGCCGCCTCCTCCGTGAAGAGATGCGGGTTGAAGCCGTGAGTCGCTGTACATGTCACCATGTCGATATATCCCGCTTCACGATATGTACGGAACGCTTCATTCAAATTTTTATTCCAATGAAGGAACGTATTTTTCAAGTCGTGATAACGCTGTTCATAGAAATGTAACGTCGACGTCTCCTCATCCGTTCTTCCCTCTGAGAGTTCTAACGCAATCAATTCAAGCATCTCATCTATATGCTCGACGTAGCGGTCTTGGATGAGCGGGTCTGCGAGCATTTCCACAACTGGTGGCGAAATACTGACTGTCCAATGCAATGGCCGCTTCAAGCGGTCAACTTGCCAAAGGATTGGAATATACGTTTCTGAGATGGCTTCATATACCCATCTTTCTTCTAAACGGTGCTTCTCTTCATGCCTAACGTACGGTAAATGAGCATGAAGGACGAGTGAAAAGTATCCTGGTTTCATGTAAAAAAGTCCTCCTTAACGTACGTGACGGTATGCCGCATATTTTGGTAATGTATCTAATAACTCAGGAGAATCCACTTCTCCGTACTGCCAACGTCTCACCGGTTCCGCGAAACGTCCGATGCCAGCTGGTTCTGCACGCGGTGTATCAAGCGGTGCCGATGCCACGATTGGTAAAAATTCTCCCTCCATCGTGCGAATCCCGAATTCGAACACATATGTCGTGTTCGGATCGAGAGGACGAACGAACCAACTATTCGTCATTTCAGGTAGGTCAAACGTATATGAACGATTTGCATGACCGCTCGCATAATCCAATAAGGTCACGTCTAAAATACGGAATGCTTTCGGTAATTCTTCCCATCGTCTCATAAACTGAAGTTCTAACGTCTCTTTGACCAAATCAGACACTTCCCAGCACACATAAACCGAGTTCGGTGATTGCACGACCGCATGTAAAAAGTCGACGTTGTATCGGTCTGGCAACTGCCAGTATCCTTCTGGTCCTTTCGCAAGAAGTGGCGATACGTTCACATCACTCGTTTCTTTCGCTGTGGCGACTTGTTTACGCGAAGTGGATCCTGGCGCTTTAGCTTTAGCTTTCTTATTGCTCTTTTGTTTCACAGGGACAACTTCCTCCACCTCTTGTTGCTGATTTCTCCATTTTCGCCATGCGTATTGGACTTTGCCAATCGGGACGTCTAGTTCTGCCGCAATCTGTTTCAACGTAAGTCCTTGTTGCTTCAAGGATACGATTTTCTCTTCCATCTCTGTATGGCTCCCTTCATGTAAAAATCCATGTAGACTAGTATTCGCTCATTCTTTATGAATTCCTGCCCAAAAAAATAAAGAACAACAGCACTGTTGTTCTTTACCACTAATCTTATTGATTCAAATCATAATGTTTCCCTTTTTCAAGAAAAATTAAATGTTCTCCGAAGTTTGTCACGTGATCGCCCATCCGTTCGAGATATCTAGCGATGTTTGAGAACTCGTATACATCGTTCGTTCCGACCGTCATTGCCGGAAGGGAACCGATGTATTGTTTAATCACCGTTAGATTGATTTCGTCAATCACACGGTCCATTTCATTGAGTTCACGGACACGACTCACTTCTCCTTTACGATACGCGCGCGTCGCCAACTCGAGCATATCAATCAGCTGTTCAGCCATCTGTTTGAGTGGTTGAATGTCATGTAAATAAGGAACATGTTCAATTCGCGTCACAGCTTTGGCGATGTTCGTCGCGTAATCCGCAATACGTTCTAAGTCTGTCGCCGATTTCATCGTTACAATCAGACGACGTAAGTCAGTCGCAACAGGCTGTTGCTTAGCAATCAATAAAATCGCTTCGTCGTTGATTGCTAATTCTAAATCATCTAGTTCATTGTCGTTGTCGATTACTGTTTGCGCTAACTCTAGATCATGTTTTTCTAACACTTCGATTGCCGTCGCCGTTTGTCGCATCGTCAAGTTTGCCAAATGGACCACTTTATCTTCTAATTCAGTTAATTTCGTATCAAAAAATGTGCGATTTTGTGCCATCAATCTAGTCTCCTCCTTAACCGAAACGGCCAGAAATATAGTCTTCCGTCCGTTTGTCAGATGGATTCGAGAAAATCTTATCAGTTACATCGAACTCGACAACTTCTCCATTTAAGAAAAAGGCCGTTTTATCCGAAACACGGGCAGCTTGTTGCATGTTATGCGTTACGATAATGATTGAGTATTGCTCTTTCAATTCTTGAACGAGTTCTTCCACTTTCAATGTAGAAATCGGGTCAAGGGCAGATGTCGGCTCATCCATCAAGATGACGTCAGGTTCGATTGCTAGCGTACGAGCGATACAGAGACGTTGCTGCTGTCCACCAGAAAGCCCATATGCGTTTTCGTTCAGACGATCTTTCACTTCATCCCAAATAGCAGCGCCACGAAGTGAACGCTCAACGATCTCATCGAGTACTTTTTTATTTTTGATGCCATGCGTACGAGGACCGTACGCTACGTTATCGTATACCGATTTCGGGAACGGGTTCGGTTGCTGGAATACCATTCCGACCGACGTACGTAAATCTTCTACTTTATATCCACGACCGAAGATATTCCGACCATGATACAAGATTTCACCATTCGTCCGAACGGATGGAACGAGTTCTACCATACGATTCAACGTTTTAATGAATGTTGATTTCCCGCACCCAGATGGTCCAATGATTGCCGTGACTTCATTCTTTTTAATGTCGAGGTTGACGTCAATCAAAGCTTGATCTTCACCATACCATAAGTTCAAATTGTTAACGACATAAGCGCTATCTTTTTTCATCTCAGTAGTTGTCGGTTCTGTCGTAGTTGTGTTCACGTTTTGATCTCCTTTATTGAGCTCTTGTTGTTTCATCATCTCGAGCTTCCTCCTCATTCATCTGCAAAAACGACTCAATGTCGGTTCGTATATTTGTTTCGGATATAAATCGCTACAGAGTTCATCGTAATGAGCATTGTCATGAGTACGATGATTCCTGCCGCGGCCAAGTTTTGGAACTCTGCTTGCGGTCGGCTCGTCCAGTTATATATCTGGATTGGTAGCGCCGTGAAGTCAGAGAAAATATTATTTGGTGTCGTTGAAATAAACGTTGCCGCACCGACCATGATGAGTGGTGCTGTCTCACCGATTGCACGAGAGACGGCGAGGATAATACCAGTGATGATCCCCGGCAACGCTGACGGTAAGACGACATTGAACGTGGTCTGCCACTTTGAAGCTCCTAGCGCTAAAGAGGCGTGTCGTAATTCCATTTTGACTGCCCGCAATGCTTCTTGTGACGCTACGATCACAATCGGTAAACTCATAAGACCAAGTGTCAAGGCACCCGCGATAACCGAGTTGCCTAATTCCATCACTCGGACGAATATCGTTAATCCAAGCAATCCGAAAACGATTGAAGGGACTCCGGCCAAGTTCGAAATATTAACTTCAATAAATGAAGTCATTCGATTTTTTGGCGCATATTCTTCTAGGTAAATCGCTGCACCAACACCGATAACGAACACCATTGGTACGATTAATAACATCAACCATACCGATCCGATTAATGCAGGATATAGCCCGGCATCCTCAGGACGACGTGACGGGAAGTTCCGTAAGAAATCGAGGTCGACCCAACCTGCCCCTTTTGAGACGATGTCATAAATCAAAGTCGACAAGACAAGAAGTGCAAACACAAGTCCTGCCAAAAAGACATACTTAAAAATTTCATTTAGTTGTAAACGGCGCTTGATTCTTTCAGACACCGTTTCACGATCCATCAGGTTCTTCGTATTCTTGAACTCACTGTTCGGTAAAGCCATATTAGTACTCCTCTCTGAAGCGGCGCGTCACCCAGTTTGCGAGCAAGTTCATCAAGAGAGTGAAGACGAACAATAACGCACCGACCGCATAGATACTGTAATATTCGATTGTGCCGTAACCTGCGTCACCTTTTGCGATCTGAACGATATACGCTGTCATCGTTTGAATCGCGTTGAGTGGATTGAATTCAAAGTTCGGCTGCGAACCACCCGCGATGGTAACAATCATCGTCTCACCGATCGCACGGCTCATTCCGAGAACGATCGAGGCAATGATTCCAGACGTCGCTGCAGGCATGACAACTTTTGTTGCCACTTCAAGGCGTGTCGCACCGAGACCGAGCGCACCATCCCGAATTTTCTTCGGCACCGCACTCATCGCATCTTCAGAGATGGAAGCAATCATCGGAATAATCATGATTCCGACGACAATTCCTGGACTAAGTGCATTGTAAATTTGAAGTCCCGGAATCAACGCTTGCAAAATCGGTGTGATGAATGACAACGCGAAGAAACCAAATACGATGGTCGGTACACCTGCCAACACCTCTAAGATCGGCTTTAGCACACGACGTGCCCGCTCTGAGGCATACTCACTCAAATAAATGGCAGACGCTAAGCCAAGCGGTACGGCAACAATCATCGCAATCACAGTAATTTGGAGCGTTCCCATGACAAGTGCCCATACCCCGAAGCGCTGATCTGCACTAAGCGGGTACCATTCTGTCGTTCCTAAAAATTCAGCGACCGGCACTCGTTCAAAGAACTTAAATAGCTCAAAGCCAAGTGTGAACGCAATTCCGACTGTCGTGACGACCGATACGAATGCGCTCAAGAATAATAAGAACGGCATGATTCTATCAAACACGTTCGTCGTACTATATTTCTTTTGTTTATTTTGTTCAATCATCTCTCGAATCGAGAGCTCTTTGTTTGGTTCATTCATCTCGTATATCGCTCCCTACCTCTTCATACTAGAAAGCATGGCGAGAAGGTGAGAGTTCCTCTCACCTTCTGCCACGTATCATCTTATTCTCCAGCGATTTCGTCGATCATCTTCATGTTTTCGTCGTAACGTGCTTGTTCCATACCGACATATCCAACTTCTTCAGAAAGCGCAGCAGCATTTTCGTTCATGAAACGTGCGAAGTCTGCAACTTGCTCTTTATCTTTCAACGAAGCGTTGTTGACGTACGTGAAGATTTCACGTGAAAGCGGGTAAGAAAGGTCATTGATTGTTTCTGGAGTTGGCTCTACACCTTCGACTGCCATGGCACGGAGCGTGTCTTGGTTCTCGATGTAGTATGCGAAACCGAAGAATCCGATTGCGCCTTCCGTTCCAGCAACACCTGTTACGAGGACGTTATCATCTTCTGACAATTGAGCGTCTTCACGAATGTCTGTATCGTCGAGAACAGCTTCGTTGAAGAAGTCGAATGTACCTGAGTCTTTACCAGGCGCGAAGAATGAGATCTCTTCATCTGGCCAGTCCGAGCGAACGTCTTTCCACGTTTTCACGCTTGTATCTGTCCACATTTTATTCAATTCTTCAATCGTGATATCTTGTGCCCAATCGTTTGCTGGGTTCACAACGAGTGAAAGACCATCAAGTGCGACTGAGAGTTGTGTGAATTCCACACCGTTCTTTTCAGCTTCAGCTGCTTCTTCTTCTTTAATTTCACGTGATGCGTTCGAGAAATCCGTTTCTCCCGTCACGAAGCGTTTGAAGCCACCACCCGTACCAGAGACACCGACCGTCACTTCAACTTCTGATTGCTCAGCTGAATATTCTTCTGCAACTGCTTCCATGATTGGGAATACAGTTGATGATCCGTCCATGACAACTTTTCCTGAGAGCGCATCGCCGCCATCAGCAGCGCCACTTCCTTCTTCATTGTTCCCACATGCTGCACCTACGAGTGCGACCGAAGTGATTGAAGCGAGTAAAGCTGATTTTTTCATCCAAGACATTTGTGACGTCCTCCTTGAGTTTGCTTTGATTTTTGTTGTGGATCTGTTGTTCTGTCCTACAATTAATATCCTAATGAACTTCTATTAACGAGAAATAAACGGAACGTAAAAGAATTGTAAAGACAAAAAAAGAAGCCACCGAAGTGACTCCTTTCATTGAAGCATTGCATTCACATCTTCTAAGTTAAAGTAGGCTTTCATAATATCGTGCGCGACACGTGTATTGATTCCTTCCGCCTCAAGTCCAGGCATGATGATTGCCCATGCGATTTCAGGATCGTCGAATGGCGCCCAACCGACGTGGTTCGAGTTAAGCGTCTTGATTGGTTCCCCTTTCGCGTTCCGTTTCGCCTGACCGTCTGCACCTTCAGCAATAGCCTGTGCCGTTCCGGTCTTACCGGCCGCAGTCATTCCTGTCTGTTGCAAAATTCGAGATGAACCAGACGAAGATTCAACCCCTTGGCGATAGCCTTCTCGAACCCGCTCGATATATTCGTCTTGAATATCCACTTTATTCAACGCGTTCGGTTGGAACGTGCTGACGACTTGCTTCTTGTTTTCATCGAGCGACCCTGGCTCAATAATTTCTTTTAATAAATGCGGCTGAATGCGATAACCGCCATTCGCTAACGTAGAAGTATATTGAGCCAATTGGATTGGAGTGTATGAGATATACTGTCCAATCGACATATCCATGAGGAGCGTGACACGGTCGGGAACGCTACGGAATCCAGTCGACTCGAACGGTAAATCAATTCCCGTCTCGATTCCGAGGCCAAATTGTTTATAGTAGTGCTCCATCGTTTCAAACGCTTGTGTGACGTTTTCCCCGACAATTTGACCGGTCGAATAATAGTCAGCCAAACGTAACGCGATTTGGAACATATAAATGTTTGACGACATCGCGAGTGCATCTAAATCGTTAATGTTTCCCATGTTTCGGTAAGAGGCTTTGGTCGATGATCCGATTTTAATCGGCGCGTCATAAATATATTCTCCTGGCTCGACGACGCCTTCTTCAAATCCATAAGCGACCGTCGCTCCTTTGATCGTTGACCCGATTTGGCTTGCACGGAGCACAGTACCGGTCGAAACGTCTTTAAACTCATTCGTCTCTAAATCAAGCTCCTGACCCGACAAAGCGAGTAGTTCACCCGTCTGCGGATTCATGACGACAGCGAACGCTCGATCGAAATGAGGACTTCCCGATCGACCGGCCCGAATCGCCTTCTTCAAAATCTCATCGACTTCTTTTTGGAATTCGATATCAGTCGACAAAACGATATCTTTACCCGGGTTCCCGCTCACGCGAGTCGGTTCCCCGACCGGTTCACCTTTATACGTTGTGAACACATCGTATGCAGGCGTCCCGCGAAGGACGTCTTCATATTGTTGCTCCAGATAGGACGTCCCGACTCGGTCGTTCAATCCATACCCTTTTGCCTGATAAGAAGCTCTTTGTTCGGCCGGGATTTGACGATAGCTTCCTAAGAAACTCTTGAACGTCTCATCGAACGGATAGTCCCGTTGATAGTATGGCTCGACGCTCACACCTGGCAACATTTCTAAGTTTTCTTCAATGACTGCCATCTCTTTTGGGCTTGCGCCGATTTTAATAACTTGTGGGTCGAGCGCATAGCCGCTCTCCATATTATGTTTGATCGCGATGATTTCTTCTGTCGCATCATCGAACGTGATTTCTTCTTCTGTGATGGAGTCGAGTAAGAGCCGGTCCACGTCTTGGTTGGACAATGCAGCGCGCTCATCTTCCGGTAACTCTTCCAACAATGCTTGTGTACGTTCTTGTGCGAGTTCTGGATTTGTTGCAATCCAGTAATCTTTGCGGTCACGTTCCGTCATTTTACGGTCTTCTTTTGGAATATCGACAATCTCCGCTAATTTTTTTGCGACATCTAAGCGCTCATCCGTTTTTGTCACTTGCGAACGGCGGTACATGACCGAGTAGTTCGATATCGTATCCGCAAGCACTTGACCGTTACGGTCATAAATCTTCCCTCGCGGTACTTCGTATTTAATCTTACTCGACTCGGTTTTTTGTACTTCACGTGCAATCAATTCCCCATTCACGATTTGAACGACTCCTAATCGAAAGATCAAGGTCGCAAATAGAACGAAGACGATGAAAAATAACAAATTCAAACGTAACGGTAAGTGGTTTCGCCGTTTCTTCGGCACTTTCACACGATTTTTTGCCAAGTCCGTTATCTCCTTCCACAATCGATTCCTTCTATAGTATAGCGTACACGGTCATCTACTATTTTGTCCGTTTTTCACTATATCATAATTTGTTTACAAATTAATGAAAGACACAAAAAAACCCGAGACTCTATGAAGAATCTCGGGACAAACGACTTATTTTGCGTCAGCGTACAACTTCGCAACATAATCCCAGTCGATGACGTGGAAGAATGCATTGATGTAGTCAGGACGACGGTTTTGGTAGTTCAAATAGTAAGCGTGCTCCCAAACGTCAAGGCCGAGGATTGGCGTAACACCTTCCATGATCGGTGAATCTTGGTTTGGTGTAGACGTCACTTCAAGTTTGCCGTTCTTCACGACGAGCCATGCCCATCCTGAACCGAAACGAGTAGTTGCAGCTTTTGTGAACTCGTCTTTGAATGCATCAAAGCTACCGAATGACTCGTCGATTGCAGAAGCGAGATCGCCTGAAGGTGTCCCGTTCTCGTTTTTCTTCAAGAGTTTCCAGAAGAACGAGTGGTTCCAGTGACCGCCACCATTGTTACGGACAGCAGTTTGAATGTCAGCAGGAAGCGAATCGATTTTTTGAAGCAAGTCTTCGAGTGAAGAGTACTCCACGTCTTTTCCTTCGAGTGCATTGTTTACGTTTGTGACGTAAGTGTTGTGGTGTTTCGTGTGGTGGATTTCCATCGTGCGAGCGTCAATGTGTGGTTCGAGTGCATCATATGCGTAATCAAGTTGTGGTAATTCAAATTTAGCCATTACTAAAATCCCCCTTAATAGTGTTTTG
This sequence comes from Exiguobacterium sp. MMG028, assembly GCF_027947425.1. NCBI lineage: Bacteria > Bacillati > Bacillota > Bacilli > Caryophanales > Exiguobacterium > Exiguobacterium sp. MMG028. The sequence goes on along the minus strand of NZ_JAQJIN010000001.1, from coordinate 333,514 downwards.
AACAACGTTCGTTATAAATGTAACAGATTTGTGACGGTCGACTCAATTGTAATGCTTCACTCTACATCTTCTTCTGGTAACGCCCAGACCGAAATAGACCCCGCCGCCACTTTAAATACCCCAAAACCTTCTTCATCAATCTCAATTTTATCTTCTCGTGTATTTGTCAAGTCGACCCATATTTCGCCAGCTCGCTCTTCCCCGACGAACATTCGCTTTTCAGCCTCGTCCGAAGTTGAGATGAGAACAGCACATCCTGAACGCTCAATCTCCTCCACACCTTTGCGTACCCAGCCGATGACGTTTGCATCATCAAAGTAATCATCCTGTTCCCCATATGCCTTTTCTCGACGGGCATATAGTAGCGTATCAATCGCAAGCTTCATCCCATCGGTTGGACGTGGACCATCTATGCCGTAGTAATCCCCGTAGAAGACACATGGATAGCCATCTTTACGAAGCAAGACGAGACCGTATGCGATTTGCTTGAACCAATCTTTTACCCACGACTCAAGTGCCTCTTCAGGTTGTGAATCGTGATTGTCTACAAACGTCACTGAATGAAGTGGGTGTGACTGGACGAGCGTATCATCAAAAATGGTGCGCATATCGAATGCGGCCCCTTCCTCTGACGCCTGATGTAATTTATAGTGAAGCGGAACATCAAATAGATCGACGTGGTAATCGATGTTATCAAGAAATTCACGGCATGCGTCAAGATCAGACTTCCAGAACTCTCCGACGAAATAGAATTGATCGCCTTTCTCTTCACGCATTGTTTGACTGAACTCTTTCACGAAGTCATAGTTGATGTGTTTGATTGCATCCAATCGGAATCCGTCACATTTCGTTTCTTCAATAAACCATTTACCCCAGCTCAACACTTCTTCCCGAACTTCAGGATGATGGTAATCGATGTTCGCAAACATCAAATAGTCATAGACACCGAATTCATCGTCAACATTGTCGTTCCATCTTTTATTTTCTCCAACAATAAAGAAAATACCAGAACGGTCCGTCGCTGCATCATAATCCGTCCCGTTAAAATGATTGAAATCCCATTTAAATGTAGAATACTTCCCATCACGAGCTTCATAATCAAACTTTGTCCATCCCTCGATTTCAAAAGGCTCATCTGACAGCACTTTTGTGCGATCATTTTGGTCCACTTCTAACACTTTAAACTTCTCGGTTGCATCCGCCCCTGCTTTATGGTTCATGACGACGTCCATATAAATTTGCATACCTAGTTCATTCTGACAATAAGATGTTGCTTCAAGAAGTTCTTTTTTCGTTCCATATTTTGTAGCAATCGATCCTTTTTGGTCGAACTCCCCTAAGTCATATAAGTCATAAATGCCGTAACCCGTATCCTCACTACTCTGTCCTTTTGTGACAGGAGGTAACCAGAGCGCTGTAATACCAGCTTTATTTAACTCTTCGGCTCTCTCTTTTAACCGCTTCCAATGTTTTTGATCTGCTTCGACATGCCATTCAAAAAACTGCATCATGGTGTGATTTCGTTCCATTTTGTCCGCCTCATTTCATATTTTTCAAAAAACAAAATGCTAACGACTATTTACCCACGAATTTTAGATTGAAAACAAAAAAACAACTTTCACAAAATGAAAGTTGTTTTGAATGGACCCTGTAGGACTTGAACCTACGACCGGACGGTTATGAGCCGTCTGCTCTAACCAGCTGAGCTAAGGGTCCTTATAAGTAGCGGCGGAGGGAGTCGAACCCACGACCTCACGGGTATGAACCGTACGCTCTAGCCAGCTGAGCTACACCGCCATGTTGTTATACAGTAATAATATACTGAATATGCTCCATACTGTCAAGGGAAATTCCTTTCCATCGAAAAAAAAGCACCCCAACTTAGTTGGAGTGCTTCATTTTTATACAGTTGCTTCCTGTGCGTCCTCAAGTGTGATTTCTGTGATGTTCATGGCATGGTCACCAATCCGCTCAAGGTTTGAGAGCATGTCGACGAAGAACATACCTGCTTGTCCATCACAAGCGCCCGTGTTCAAACGAACAACGTGGTTTTTACGGAATTGACGCTCGAGCATGTCGAGTTTCGCTTCCATTTCGATGACTTTACGTGCTTCGACCATGTCACCGCTTGCTAACGTCTGAAGTGATTTCTCTAACGTTTCGCGTGTGAGGTCATACATTTCAGTCAATTCTTTTTGAGCATCTGCCGAAAGTGTTACTTTTGTAGCTGTCTTATAGTCAATCAACTCAATGATGTTTTCAACGTGGTCACCGATTCGTTCGATGTCGTTGATCGCATGCATGAGCGTCTTGTGCTCTTGTGATTCTTGCTCAGTCAAATCAACCGCAGCCAATTTAACGAGGTAATCTGTGATTTTCGCATTCAATGAGTTTAACGCTTCTTCGATATGCGCAGACTTTTCAGAGTGCTTCTTATCTCCTGTTGTCAAATAGTTACGCGCTTCGTCAAGACCAAGTTTTGCGAAATCGCCCATACGGATGACTTCGTATTTCGCTTGTTCCACTGCAATCGAAGGAGATTGCTGAATGAAGATTGGGTCCAAGTGCTGTGCTTTCGTATCGACGATCGAATCCTCACCAGGCACCAATTTCGTTACGATCCAAGCAATAGTTCCAATGAACCAGAACTGAATCAATGTGTTGACGATGTTAAACGTACCGTGAGCGAATGCAATTTGCATCTTGTCTTCGATTGCCAAGAAGTCTGTAATCCAATAAATATAGTTTGTGAACGGAATCAACAAGATCATGAAGATCGTCGTTCCGATTAAGTTAAAGATAACGTGTGCTGCAGCTGCGCGACGTGCGGCAACCGATGCACCGATCGATGCCAAAATGGCAGTGATTGTCGTACCAATGTTATCACCAAACAATACTGGAAGAGCGGCATCCAAGTCGATTGAACCACCTGCATAGAGTTCTTGCAAAATTCCGATTGTTGCAGAAGATGACTGAACGATGACTGTAAATACAGTACCGACGATGACACCGAGGAACGGGTTGTCACTCATTGATTGCGTCAAGTCGATGAAATACTCACTTGAGCGGAGTGGACGCATGCCGTCTCCCATCAACTCAAGACCGTAGAACAATGCACCAAGTCCAAAGATGACTTGTCCAAGATGTTGGTAACGCTCTTTCTTAAAGAAGAAGAGTAAGACTGCACCGATTGCAATCATCGGGAGTGAATACTCACCGACATCGAATCCGATGATAAATGCCGTCACCGTTGTACCGATGTTTGCCCCCATGATGACCCCAATCGCTTGACGGAGTGTCATGAAGCCGGCGCTAACAAGTCCGACCGTAATAACGGTTGTACCTGAAGAAGATTGAATCAATACAGTAACGATAATCCCGGCGAGTACACCAAGGAATGGATTCGTTGTATACTTATCTAGGATGTCGCGCAGGCGATTCCCTGCAGACTTTTGGAGTCCGTCTCCCATCGATTTGATCCCGAAGAGGAAGATCCCTAGACCTCCAAAAAACATGAATAACATTTCTTGCAAATTGTATTCCACGATTTTTGTACTCCTTTTAATTAAGAATTGGTTGGATTTGCTTGGTTTTTAATGCCCTACTCATTATGCCTTCATCGGCATCTTGATGTAAACACGTTTTATGTAAAAGTTTTATTAAAACACTGTACTATTTTTAATGATTTCTACCACATTGTAATATAACAGATTGGAGTTCTTTGCATGTTGTCCACTATTTTCACGTTTCTCCGCACGAGTTTAGTCCCATCTAAGCGAGCGCTTCGCCTTCGACTCGCTCCGCTTCACGCCTATATGGGAGCCACTTTTGTATTGGCGCTACTCATTACCGTCTTGGACTTCATTGTGATTCGTCCTGACTTTTTCATTCCGATGTGGCTCTTCTTACATGGGTTCGCCATCTTATTTTTCTACTTGATTTGGGTCGCGATCATGGCCTTGTATGTCCAACTGTTTACGAGAGTCTACTCAAAAAACATGTGGGCCTATCGTCAAGCTTGGCCGTATACCGTGTCGATGACATTCGTTCCGACAATTATATTGGTTGCGCTGTACCACATGAATTCATCTCTTATGTGGATTGGCGTGCTGTTTGGACTCGGCTATATCACCTATCCATTAACGAAAGTACCTCAAAAAAAACAACGACGAGCGTCTTCGTAACCGCTCGTCGTTGTTTTTTTATGCTGGAGAGAGTTCCTCAAGCGTCTGATTCAGTGCCTCACTTTGATCACTCAAATCCGCACCTGCTGATTGTAAAGATGACTGTACGTGTGACCACCGCTCTACACCTTCATTTAGTTCGAGTAATTTTCGTTCAAGTAACGAACTGATTTCTCGCAATTGCTCATTGGATTCGATTAATTGCAAAAGTTGTCTCCCGGTATGAGACGTTTGATCCGTGATGGACTGAAACTCATCTAACTGAACCTTGATCTCATGGTCAATCGTCCCGATTCCAATCTCCACCCGAGACACTGCATCTTTCAATAGATGAACTTCTTTTATAAAGTCGTTGACTTCCACCAACAAGTCTTTTCGTTCTTCGTTCAATGCTTCGATTGCATCCACAGCGAGAAGTGTCGCTTCATTCGTCATTTTCGCCAACTTCCCAACTTCATTGGCCACAACCGCAAATCCTTTCCCATGTTCGCCTGCACGGGCTGCCTCGATCGATGCGTTTAGCGATAGCATCTTCGTAGCTGTCGACACCGAGAGGATACTCTTCAGCGCCTCATCCGCTTTTGAAGAATTCGATTCACTTTCCACAAGCTTTTGTTGAATGCTCTCCACTTGATGCTCGACATAATGACTCGCTTCTTTCACAGAAGAGAATGTTTCAAGCTCTTCATGTAAAATTGACTTCAGTCGATTGCCACGTTCATCCACACTTGAAATTTGATGTTCAAGCGTTTCGATTTGCTGCGTGACCTCCCTCATTTTGAATGTGGAATCGCTCGTCACCGACTGATACGAATGACTCGTATGTTCAACGGTAGCCGCAACTTCACGAAATTGTTCCACTTGATGTTGGCTGTTCATCAGCTCTTGTTTAAAAATCGGAAGACTTTGATGGAACGCACTCGCTGTCTTATCCATCATATCCATAGACCGGTTCCATAATTGAATGAACGTGTTGAACTCGGTTTCGAGTATATGGATTTCTTTGGATTTTGCTCCAAGTGCCACATCGTCGAATCGGCGTGTTTCAACGGCGTGGCGCAATGAATGGGCCAATATACTCAACGGTTTGACTTCACGATGAATCAATCGTGTAAAGAGGATGGCCATCCCAATCATCGCAATCAATAAGATGAAAATGATATATTGTCGCAGTTCAGCCATTGGACCGAGCGCAGATTCTTTCGTGACGACGAGAACGTAATCTGCCTTTAACTCAGGTATCGCAACCGACGCCATTAACCATTCTTCCGTCTCTTTGACTTCCGAACTTGTCGTTTGTGCAATCTCCTCTACGATTTGTTCTGTCTTCATTCCTTTTGATCCACTCAATTGCTCAATAGACTCTCCACGCACTAAAAATTGTGCGGCTTCGAATTCATCTCCCGATAAGATAGAAGCTTGTTGCATATAAGTAGATTTTAGGGAACGGTTTAGTTGCTTATCGTTTGCAACGTACGCACTATAAGATGTCTTCACCGATTCGCGCATGACCGTAACTTCTCGCATGAGGCGTTGCTCGATTTCTGCGGATAATAATTGTTCAGATTTCAGGGCGAACCAACTGAAGGTCGTGATAAAGACAAGTAGAATAATCGGCATGAGTGTCCATTGAAGACGGTGTGCCATTTTAAAATGACGATTCGGTCGATTGTTTCGTCGTGTTTTCTTCCTTCGATCGCGTTTGAAGCTCCATTGCATATGTTGCCACCTCTTTTTCTATTCTCGCCTTTATATCGGTCTTGAGACGGTGGAAAATTATGAAGTAGATGTTAAGATAACGTTAGAGTTTGTAAAGAGCACACATCCGTTACGCATCCTAGATGCTTTTTCACATTCTTTTCGTTATGATAATGAAGAAACCTTATTTTCTTAAATCGATTGGAATCTTTCCAAAAGAAGGAGATTACGTATATGTCAGAAATTTTGCATCGTTCATTAACTCGTCCGATTCGCGTCGGTAATTTGATTATCGGAGGATCGAACGAAGTCGTCATTCAATCTATGACTACAACAAAAACTCACGACGTCGAGGCAACTGTCGCCGAGATTAAGCGTCTAGAAGAAGCTGGGTGTCAGGTTGTTCGCGTGGCATGTCCAGACGAACGTGCAGCTGACGCACTCGCTGAAATCAAGAGCCGCATTAACATCCCGCTCGTTGTCGATATTCACTTCGATTACAAGCTTGCCCTAAAAGCCATCGAAAGTGGCGTCGATAAAATTCGAATCAACCCGGGTAACATCGGTCGCCGCGAAAAAGTAGAAGCGGTCGTAAACGCCGCGAAGGCAAAAGGAATTCCGATTCGAATCGGTGTCAATGCCGGGTCACTCGAAAAACAATTCCTTGAAAAGTATGGTTACCCGACTGCACAAGGAATGGTCGAGAGTGCGATGCACCACGTGAAAATTCTCGAAGATCTCGGATTCTATAACACAATCATTTCACTCAAAGCTTCTGACGTGAACTTGGCGCTTGAAGCGTATACGCTCGCTGCGAAGACGTTTGATTACCCGCTCCATGTCGGAATCACAGAATCAGGTCCACTTTTCTCTGGTTCACTTAAATCAGCAGCTGGGCTTGGCGCAATCCTCTCACTCGGAATCGGTTCAACGGTTCGTGTCTCTCTTTCAGATGACCCAGTCGAAGAGGTAAAAGTTGCGAAAGAAGTGCTCAAGTCATTTGGTCTTGCTGCAAATGCCGCAACATTGATTTCTTGTCCGACGTGTGGTCGAATCGAAATCGATTTGATCTCGATCGCGAAAGAAGTAGAGGAATACATCCAAAACATTAACGTCAACATTAAAGTTGCTGTTCTTGGTTGCGCGGTAAACGGTCCTGGTGAAGCACGTGAGGCTGACATCGGGATCGCCGGTGCCCGCAATGAAGGTCTTCTTTTCCGCCACGGTAAGATTATCCGTAAAGTTCCTGAAGCCACGATGGTTGAGGAATTGAAAAAAGAAATCGACGCCATTGCTGCTGAGAAGATGGCTGAACGAGAGCGTGAAGAACAAGAGCTTGCTAATCAATCAAATTAATGAACCCCCTTTCCCGCACGGTTGCAACCGTGCGGGTTTTTGATAGAATAGAGGGCATGTGAGGAGGAGTGATGAGATGCGAATCGGTATTGATTTAGATGGGACCGTAACAGACCCTAGAAGTTGCTTTATATATATGAATGAATCACTTGGGTATTCCATTGATTATCATCGTGCGACAGAGTATGAACTGCATACGTACACCACGATGAAACAGCATGAGTTTTGGAAGTTTATGATTGAAGAAGGACATGAGGAAGCAATCTATCGTCGTTCCCTTCCCCATTCCGATGTATTGGACGTATTATGGGAGTTGAAACAACAACATCACCTTCACTACGTCACTGCAAGGAGCGAAGCGGTTCGTCCTGTTACAGAAGAATGGATTACGAGTCACCGACTTCCACTCGATTCGCTCGTGATGACCGGATCACACGAGAAAATCAATGTCGTCAAAGACTTGTCACTCGAATTATTCATGGAGGACCGTTATGAGAATGCAGTGTCCATCCACGAAGAAACGTCTATCCCTGTCCTATTGTTCGATGCACCTTACAATCGGAAAGTGCTACCTGAAGGTGTGACACGCATCTCAACATGGCGTGAGGCACATCACCAGATTGCGCATATCGAAAAACAAATGGTTCTTAACCAACGCTAAAAGGCAATCCCGTTCAGCTAACGGGATTGCCTTTTTTAATTAGATGCGGCCGAGTTCTTCAATCACGTCACTTGCGAGTACACTTGCTGGATGAATCGTTTGACTGATCGATTTAGCTGCGAGCGCGTGCCAAAGGACTGCTTGTTCATTTGGTGACCATGACCCACCTTCTCTCGCCCATAATGCGAGCAAAATTCCTGTCAACACGTCGCCGCTCCCTCCTTTGGCTAAGGCAGAGGCTTCCACTGCATTGACCGCGCCTGTTCCATCGGGTGCCACGATAAGGGTATACGTCCCTTTTAAAATCAGGTGGACACGGTGCTCTATTGCAAATTCGGCAGCAATGGTGAAACGGTCACTTTCAATCTCTTCAACTGATCGACCTGTCAATTTAGAAAATTCACCAGGGTGCGGCGTGAGGATGAGCGGTCCTCGTGCTTCAAGTCGCTTCGTCGATAGTGCACCCGCGTCAACGATGACGGGGCACGATTGCCGAGTCACTTGTTGCCAAATCAAGTCCAAACCCTCACCTTCCACCATTCCAGGACCGATTGCAATCGCGTCGTATGTTTTTTCCAAGAGATCCGTATGCTGGTCGTACATCGCTTCAGGTAACGTCGAAATGAGAGGACTCGCCTCCCTTGGGATCGAGAGGTTTAACAAGCCAATCCCGGAGCGAAGTGCTGCGCGGCCCGCCATAAATGGGGCGCCGAGGAGATGACGACTTCCCCCAATCAATATGCCGTGCCCATAATCCGTTTTATGACTGAATCGGTCTCTCTTTAGAAGCGATTGATCAAAATCAGATTCGGTCAATACTTTCCAGTCCGATGTATGCGGGAGCCCGATATCGATTCGTTCGAGCTGTCCAAAATAAGGTGCAGTGCGGTTTAAAAAAGCTGTCCGCTTATAGCCATGTAAAGAATAAGTATGGGTCGCCTGAACAGCCAGGCCATCAAACTCACGAGCGTGGTCACTCGGCATACCGGAAGGAATGTCAATCGACAACACCTCTGCCGATTGTTCATTGATCCATTCAATGACGTCTCTCGCTTTTCCTGAAACGGGTCCTGAGAGTCCGACACCGAACAACGCATCAATGATGACGTCCGTAGTAATCGGTTGCTCAATAATTTGAACGAATGATGCCGCATAAGTCGCGTGTGTCGATGCCGCCTCCGATTTACTTTCACCGAGTGGTGACCAAACGCTCACGTTGTGACCTTTCACCGCAAGTTCTCTCGCGACAACCCATCCGTCTCCGCCGTTATTGCCTTTTCCACAAATTACTAAAATTGTTGAAGAGGAATCTATCTGCATCTTCGGCACGATTGCCGAAGCCGCTCGTTCCATCAATACTGCCTCAGGCATCCCGTTTTGACTGGCGGTTTGATCGGTCTGTTTGATTTCTTTCGCTGTGTAAATCATCTGACTTCCCCCTTTCGATACAAAAAAGGGATTGAATCAATTCAATCCCTTTTGCTTACATTCTTTACAATACCCATATATCTCAAATTTATGATCGACCACTTCAAATTCAGGATCCACTGTCTCTACAAAACGCATCGGACACAAATCAAGTAGTTTTGTCTTTCCGCAACTTCGACAAATCAAATGGTGATGATGGTGCGATGCGCTACATGTGACGCGAAACGACTTTTCGCCTTCAAGCTCCGTCGCTTCGAGAAGACCTTCCTCAGCAAAAGACTTGAGGTTTCGATAAACTGTATCAAAACTCATCGTCGGATGCTTATCGCGCATATATTCCAGTACGTCTTTGGCACTGACATAGCGATCTTCTTCAGAGAGAAAGGCGTACATTTCAAGACGTTTCGGCGTAACTTTTAAAGAAGATGCACGAAGACGGTTCAATTGTTCAGTCTCATTCATGTTGTACCTCCTTTTTCCTGAAACTCATCACTTTTTCAAGAATCATGACACCCGCCAAGATGCCGACCGCGATCAACACGATGACTCCACCTGGTGCGACATCAAGGTCGTAAGCAAGGACAAGTCCACCGATTGTCGCAACTTCACCAAAGATGATTGACCAAAGGATTGTCTGTTTGAAACTTGAGGTGAAACGTAACGCCGCTGCGACAGGTAGCGTAATCAAACTTGATACGAGAAGCGTGCCGACGATTCGCATACTGACAGCGATGACAAGTGCCACAATGAACATAAACAATAGATGGAGCATTGTGCTCGGTAGTCCTGAGACTTTCGCTTGTTCTTCATCGAATGACAAGAACAGTAACTGTTTATAGAAGATAAAAATCACAAGGACCGTTAAGATCGCCACACTGACAATCAAGCTGATATCTGACTGACTCACTGCGGAGATTGATCCGAATAATAGTGTCGACAAATCCACGGAGAATCCTCTTGAGAGCGAGATGAAAATAGCACTCAGTCCCATTCCAGCTGACATCATGATTGGAATTGATAATTCTTGAAAGTGAACATATTTACTCCTTAACCAGTTGAGCCCGAGCGCCGCCAATACCGAAATCAACGTTCCCATATATAGCGGATTGAGGTCAGCGAACAAGGCGATGTATTGCCCGAGAAATAAACTGAATGAAATACCGGCAAGCGTCATGTGGGACAGGGCATCAGCAATCAAACTCATTCGTCTGACGACGATAAACGAGCCGATGAGCGGTGCTGTGAAACCGATGACAAGCGCTGCAATGAACGCATAACGCAGAAAATTGTATGTCCATAGGTCTGCAATCATGTTGTACCCTCATGGACAAGCACTTTCACGGGATATGGCTTAATGGATGACGCCAGTTCACCGAGCTCGCTATATTCTCGAAGACCACAATTACATGCCAAACGCCCACGGTCGAGATGGACGACTTTCGTGACGAGATCCGTCACGACATTTAAATCGTGGGTGACGAGGACGAATGTACACGTCGTATGCTCTCTGAGCATATGCAGCACTTCATAAAAGTCTTGTAAGTGTTTCTGGTCCACACCAACCGTGGGCTCGTCTAAAATCAAAAGGTCAGGTTGGTTGACCATCGCTCGAGCGATAAAGACGCGTTGTTGTTGACCTCCTGATAGGTCCCCAATTTTCCGATGGCGGAACTGCCACATGTTGACCGTCTCAAGCGCATTTTGGATCGCTGCCTGATCCTCGATTTTTAGACGTTTGAATAAACCGAGGCGGCCATATCTCCCCATCGCCACAACTTCTTCAACGGTAACCGGGAATCCCGAGTTAAATGAAGCCGCTTTTTGGGAAACGTAACTGATACGAGACTTGTCTTTAAACTGCGAAATTGGCTTGCCGAACAGTTCAACGGATCCTTGTTGTGGTTGTAATAAACCAAGAATCGTTCGAATCAACGTCGACTTCCCAGAACCGTTTTCTCCAACGATGGCGACGAAGTCCCCTTGTCGAATATCAATCGAAACTTGTTGTAAGGCCGGTGTCCCATCATAGTAATAAGACACATCGTTTAATTTGACGACGGATGCTGTCATCTAATCCCTTCTCTCATTTGATAAATCGTAATCATTTCTACTTTCTAGGCGTTTGTATTATACAGAATATCCGACACGCCTTCAAGCGAGAGCGTTTTCGCCAATCTATTTGTTTAAAAATCACGTAAATCATATGTTCGTCCAAAACCTTGTCGATTACACTAAGGATATGAAGGGGATGGTTTTTATGGAAAAGAAACTGGCAGTCATCGATATCGGATCCAACTCGATTCGGAATGTCATCTTTGAAGTCAACGAGGAGGGACAATATTTCGAGCGTTTGAACGTGAAGGAAGTAGCTCGTTTATCTAGTCATATTAGTGACTCGAATGAAATGACAGAGGACGGAATCGCTGCTTTGATCGATACGCTTCGCCATTTTAAAGAATTGAACGATTATCACACCGTTACCGATGTGCTTCCTGTCGCGACAGCAGCCATCCGAAATGCAAACAATTCGGATGACATCTTACAGCAAGTGAAAAACGCCACGGGTATGACGATTCGCTTACTGAGTGATTATGAAGAAGCCTTCTACGGATATTCTGCCATTGTCAATTCGACGTATGTTGAAGATGGTTACTCGGTCGATATCGGTGGGGGTTCCATGGAAGTCACCTATTTCCAGAACCGTGAGCTCGTCTTCTATCATAGTTTCCCGTTTGGTGCTGTCACCTTGACGAAAGAGTTCATGAAAAACGATACGATGACAAAAGACGAACGCAAAGCGTTGACCTCATACTTAAAGAAAGCATTCAAGGAAATCGAATGGTTAGAACCTCATGGTGTTCCGCTTGTCGGCGTCGGAGGAACGGCCCGTAACTTAGTTCGTGTCGAGCAGAGCATGTCGAATTTCCCGCTTGAAGGAATCCATCAATACACGATCTCATCCGATCAACTCGAAAAAGTCGTGGATGAGCTTGTCGGCATGTCGAGCAAGCAACTCGGACGAATGGATGGACTGTCAAAAGATCGGGTCGACATCATTGCCCCGGCTGTCACAGCCATCGGTGAGCTTGCGAAATATTTGAAAGTTCCGGAATTCACGATGAGCAATAACGGTCTTCGAGAAGGATTGTTCTATGAGAATTATTTACATGAGCATGATAAAGTGCGGTTTGCTGATGTGAAAGAAGAAAGCTTTCGACATTTTGAAAAACAATATGATGTGAACCCGACCCGCCACCAACACTTGATTCGATTGGCTCGTCAGCTGTATACCGGACTGATTGAAGAGAAGGCCATCAAACCGAAACCGTTCGAGCCTGGTCTACTCGAGGGTGCTTGTCGTCTCGCCTATGTCGGTGAATATATCGACCATAACAATAAGAGCGACCACACCTTCCATTTGATCACGACGAATGATTTCAAAGGGTTGAATAACGAAGACCGGCTCGCACTCGCGCTCGTTACATCATTTAAATCAAAACGCGTGTTAGAACAACATATCGAGGCCTTTCCGAAGTGGTTTGACCAGAAGTTGTTGAAGAGTCTTGAATTACTCGGTTCAATTGTCAAACTTGTCGACGCACTCGATTTGACAGAGCGCCAAATCGTCACGGATATTCACGTCTCTGGCTCAAAAGATGGTCTTACATTCTCACTTGATACGAACGGGTCTGCCCGCTTTGAGTTACAACGAAGCACACGACACAAAAAACATTTAGAGCGTGCAATCGACCAATCGATTGAAATCGTTTTGAATGAGGAGGAATAAGCATGTCTGACTATACGTATGAACATTTTAACAACCGCGAACTAAGTTGGCTTGATTTTAACGAGCGCGTCCTCGAAGAAGCGATGGATGAACGAAACCCGCTTATGGAACGGTTGAAGTTTCTCGCCATATTCAGTTCTAACCTCGATGAATTTTATATGGTCCGTGTCGGCGGGTTAAAAGATGAGGTGCTCGCGGGGTTTAATCGTCCGGAAGACAAGACAGGACTCACTCCGAAGCAACAGATTAAATCCATCTCGATGCGTGCTCAAGAACTTGTCGAGACACAATATGCGACGTATAAGAAAATCACGAAACAATTATCCAATCAAAACGTACGGTTTTTGCGCACAAAGCATTTGAATAAGACACAACAAGAGTTCGTGAAAGAGTATTTCCGGACACATGTCTTCCCGGTTCTGACGCCGATTGCTGTCGATGCTTATCGTCCTTTCCCGATGTTGCTCTCAAAATCGTTGAACATAGCCGTTGAGATCGCTTCAAATGAAGAAGGAAAGAAACGACTTGCGCTCGTTCAAGTTCCTTCTGTCCTTCCACGTTATCTAGAGCTTCCTACAGATGACGAGGAACATACCGATTTGATTTTGCTTGAGGATTTGATTATCCAATTCATCGACTCGCTGTTTAAGGGATTTGTCGTCGAATCGACGATGCCGTTCCGCATCACACGTAACGCGGATATGCCGTTCCATGAGGAAGGCAGTCGTGACGTGTTGAAACAAATTGAAAAGGAACTGAAAAAAAGGCGATATGGGGTCGCCATCCGACTTGAAGTACAACAACGCTCGTTACGAAAAGAGCTATTGTTCATGCTCCAGGATGTCCTTGACTTGCATGAACGTGATATTTTCATTGTTGATGGTCCGATTGATTTGACTTTCCTGTTCGGTATCTATAGCCAAGTCGGGATGGAATATGACGACATGATCAACGAGACATTAATTCCGTTCATCCCGGAAGGTCTTGAATCCGGCAAAGATTTATTTCAAAGTATCGCCAAACAAGATTACCTGTTACATCACCCGTATCACTCGTTCGACCCGATTGTACGATTCATCGTTCAAGCCGCCAAAGACCCGAACGTATTGGCCATTAAACAGACGCTTTACCGAGTTTCCGGGGACTCTCCGATCATCAAGGCCTTGACCGATGCGGCCGAGAGCGGCAAACAAGTGACCGTCCTCGTTGAATTGAAAGCACGATTTGATGAAGAGAAAAATATTCAATGGGCCAAACAACTTGAAAAAGCAGGTGCTCACGTCATTTATGGCTATAAAGAGCTCAAGACGCATTCCAAGATCACACTTGTCGTTCGTATTTTAGAAGGTGGTGTGTTGCAACGTTTCATTCACCTAGGAACGGGCAACTATAACGACTCTACGGCAAAACTGTATACGGATATTGGACTCCTGACGACAAATGAAGAGCTTGCCGAAGATGCTACAAACTTTTTCAACTGGTTATCCGGTTATGGTGAAAGACCGTCTTGGCATCAGTTCGAGACGTCACCAGACGACATGAAGGATTTCTTCCTTCAAAAAATCGAAGAAGAAATCAAGCTGCATGAGAAGTACGGGAATGGTCACATCGTCGCGAAAATGAATTCGATTACCGATCGAGCCATCATCACGAAATTATATGACGCTTCCTCCGCAGGTGTAAAAATCGACTTGATCATTCGAGGTATCTGTTGCTTACGACCAGGAATCAAAGGAATTTCTGACAATATTCGAGTCATCTCAATCATCGATCGATATCTCGAACATTCTCGAATCTTTTATTTCTATCAAAACGGCAAAGAAGATTTATATTGTTCTTCCGCAGACTGGATGACACGCAACATGAAAAAGCGAATCGAAATCCTCTTCCCAATTCTCGATCCATCACATAAAACGTACATCAAAGATATGATGGCACTTCAACTCGTCGATAACGTGAAGGCGAGAAGACAACGTTCCGATGGACGTTATGTGTATGTGAAACGAGAAGACAATGAAGAAGAAATTCAGTCTCAAATTATTATTCATCAATATACCGGAGGTCGTTGGAACAATATTCCGAGTGTATTCGAGCGCGAACCTTCAAACTGGGCTGAACGAGAAGTATTACGTCTTCGGGCAGAGAATGAGAAAATGACAGATGACTGATGTTAGACTTCAAAAAATAACAATCTCATTGTATAATGAATGCGGTTCAGCTATTATAAAGCGTTTTCATTAAAAGAGACGGAGGAATCATACATGCAAGAAATTCTACTTTCACTACTCGCCGGCTTAATCTGTGGTGCCATCTTCACGGCACTCAAATTGCCATTACCGGCCCCACCGGTGTTGCCTGGTGTCGTCGGAATCTTCGGGGTTTTCCTCGGGATGAAAGTATATCAGTTTGCCGTGGCGAACTGGCCATTCTAAAAAAACGATGCCTGAGAGGCATCGTTTTTTTAGTCTAACGTATGAATCGCTTTATGACAGGTTGGACACACCCAAATCCCGTCGTCACCTTGCAGATGATATTCCATCAGTTTCGATGCATCGTTTCCGTATCGTTCGAAAAGATTGATCTCACAAACTGAGCATGTTGTCACCGGAGCGTACGGGATGACAAACTTCTCCCGAAACAAATGTGCTTCATAATTTTCTTTTGTCCATTTCGAAGAAGGAACATCGTACCCATCCATCCATTTCTGATGAATCGATTCGTACGGTTCATCCGCCTCATACATCCCTATTTTCAAAAGCGGATGGTGAAAATGAAGTTGGATTAAATCGACCAAACTGTACGTCGCCACTTCTTCCTTTTTAGCGCCAAACCAGTACGGATCGTCAGGTTGCTCAATCATTTCCTCTAACAATACTTCTGCCTCTGCCACAATCCCATGCCCAATCACTTCGATGAACGCTGTCGGGGTCGTTACGGACCCTTTTACGTAAACAGGACTCTGTTCAAGAAAATAGGTTGGGAATGCGTTCCACACATCATATTGCTTTGGGTCGACCTGAAGGATCGCCATCGTTTATTGATGCGAAAACGTGAAGCGTTCACGCCATTCAGGATCAAATTGATTCGCACGGAACATCTCGATTTCTTGTTTATAAGGTGCCACTTTCGTTTTTTCACTAACTGAGATATATGGCGTCTCTAAAATTTTTGGGAGATGTGCAAATGCCTCATGATGAATGATTCGATTTAATGTATCGAACCCAATCTCACCATACCCGATATTTTCGTGCCGGTCTTTTCTCGCACCGCGCACGTTTTTTGAATCATTCACATGAATCACACCGAGACGGTCGAGACCGACGATTCGATCGAATTCTTCAATCACTCCGTCCAAATCACCGACTAAGTCGTAGCCTGCATCATGTACGTGACACGTATCGAAACAGACAGAGAGACGATCATTGTGTGTGACGCCGTCTATGATTGTCGCCAATTCTTCGAACGTCTTTCCGAGCTCGCTTCCCTTCCCTGCCATCGTCTCAAGCGCAATCTTAACCTGTTCGTCGCCAGTCAACACTTCATTCAGTCCTTCAATGATCCGCGCAAGACCAATGTCTTCCCCGGCACCAACATGAGCCCCTGGGTGAAGAACGACGTGACGAGCAACTTGGAGTGCTTCAGCACGCTTCAACTCTTGTGTCAAAAATGAAACGGCCAATTCGAACGTTTCAGGTTTTGTCGTATTTCCGAGGTTAATGATATAAGGTGCATGGACGACAATCTCTTCGATATCGTGAGCAGCCATATGTGTGAGTGCCGCCTCGATATTCAAATCCTCAATCGGCTTTCGACGTGTATTTTGAGGAGCTCCCGTATACACCATCATCGTATTCGCCCCATAAGAAACAGCCTCTTCACTACCTGCAAGTAGCATTTTTTTACCTGATACCGAAACATGTGAACCTATTTTTAACATCATCATCTTCCCTTCATAAGCTTCTATCTTCAGTTTACACAAAAAGAAGAACCGACTCCAAGAAGTCGATTCTTCAAACGATTAACGCTTGTTTTTCTTACGAGCGGCACGACGATCTGAGCGCTGCTGTTGCATGTGCTCGCGTGAAGCCGTCTCTTTTAACTTATACTTAAATTTCTTCTTATAGCCAGGTTTCACTTTCTTCTTCGCCTTCTTGATTTCACCGGCCATACGACTATGTGCCGTATGTGAGACTTTCATCTTCCGGTCCGTTTGGCGACGACGACGTGTTTTGATTGGCTGAATCGAACCATTGCGCAAGTCCACGTGTGTGAATTCGAACCCTCGTTCTTCGAGTCGGTTGATTGGTCCATTTTCATGGTCCTCATACAATGTGTATGCCTCACCAGATGCGCCCGCACGACCTGTACGACCGACACGGTGCGTGTAGAAGTCAAGGTCTTTCGGAATCCCATGGTTGATGACGTGAGAAACGCCTGAGATGTCGATTCCTCGAGCTGCCAAGTCTGTAGCAATCACGTATTGATACTTCGCGTCATTAATGTCCTTGATGGCTTGTTTACGGCGACGTGCCTGCATGTCCCCGTGTAACGTACCGACATTCAGTCCCGCTTCACGGAATGATGTCTCCAATTCATCCGCTTCTTGTTTCGTATTTGTGAATACGAGACAGACGAACGGATTGATTGCTTTTGCAATTTCGACGGTCAATTCCTTACGGTCACGGTGACGTACCGGAATGACGTGGTGCTTGATTTTTGGTGCGACACGATGTTCCGGGCTCGCTTCAGCAAAGCGCGGGTCGTGCAAGTAACGCTTCAAGAACGGCTCGAGCTTCTCAGGGATTGTCGCTGAGAAGACCATCGTTTGAAGTTTTTCTGGAAGTGATTGCGCGATGCGGTCAACTTCCGGCAAGAATCCCATATCGAGCATTTGGTCAGCTTCATCGACAACGAAATGCGTCACTTTATGCGGGAACAATGCTTGTGCTTTCATCAAGTCAAGGATTCTTCCCGGTGTCCCGATAATGAGTTGTGGTGGATTTTTCATCTTATCGATTTGACGTTCGCGGTCTGTTCCTCCGACAATCAAACTTGATTTGATGTAATCCGGATTCTTAATGAGGATTGATTTTAATTCTTCATGAATCTGCCATGCGAGTTCACGTGTCGGTGCGACAACGATCGCTTGGACAGATTCCTCTTCTGGGTTGATCGCTTCTACGATCGGTAATAGGAACGCAAGTGTTTTCCCCGTTCCTGTTTGTGATTTCCCAATAATATCTCGACCATTCAGTGCAGCCGGAATAATCCGTGCTTGTATATCGGTCGGTTTCGTGATGCGTTTTTCTGTTAACGCATCGATCATAAACGGTAGCAATTTGAACTGTTGGAAGCTGTTCAATCGATACACCTCCTGTTTCTTTCCACTTTTCCTAGCATAGCGGAATCAAATCATTTGTCAATCAATCTTTTGCCACGCCTTCATATAAATAACTCGACGAATAATAATGCTTGGCAATTTTCTTTCCATTTAAATGTTGTTCGAGCGCTTTAAAGCCGACTTCCATCATCTCATTCGGGGACTGTACGACAGTCGCATTGACTTTCCCATTTTGAATGAGTGGATAAATATCAGAAATGCCGTCTACTGATACAATCGTCTTATCCGTTAAGTCATGACTTTCTAAAGCTCGGACGACACCGAACGTATTATCGTCATTGTGCGAAAAGACGGCATCAAATGGAATTTCTTCTTCTAACCAACGTGACATCTCAATCTCTGCTTGAAATGTATCATAGTTCCCCGTGATGGAGGCAATGATTTCGAATTGGTCGGCATTCGCTTTTTCGTACTCCCGAATCCCAAGACTGCGGTCCATCGTAGAGCGTACCTTCGGCGTACCCGTCACCTCGACGACACGAATCGGTCGATCGAGGTCACTATACTTTGCTGCAATCTGCTCTGCTGCCATGCGCCCGATATCAACATTGTCGGAAACGACCGACGTTAACACACTCGAATGGTCAATCATTCGGTCAATCGCAATGATTGGGATGTTTTCTCGTCTTGCACGTTCTAACGATGGTTGGATGAATGTGTCATCGAGCGTCGTCAAAAAGATGGCCTCGACGCCCCGATCAATTAAAGAGTCTAACTTTTCTTTCTCTAACACACGCGAGTCTTCACTCGTCGTTGGAATGGGAATGAACCCTTTCTGGTTGGCCGTATGGACGAATGAATCTAACAACTTATTGGCATGTTCATGCTTGTCACTGACGAACACGAATCCGACTTCTTTTTCATTTGTTTTTTGCTCCGGTAATTGAATCGATGTGATGAGAAGGATTGTCATGGCCCAAACAATTGGTAACCAAAACCAATAGTGTTTGAGTTTTTTCATGACGGATCTCTCCTTGGAATTTTAATCAACATCGCTGTCCCTTTGTCGACGACACTGTCAATTTCCATCGATCCGTTCACACTCTTCAAGTATTCTTGAATCATGTAAATCCCAAGACCGTTTCCGTTGTCTTTCGTCGTGTTGAATGCCGAACCGACTGTCTTGAGTTGTTCTTCTGTCATCCCAATCCCGTTATCTTCAATTAAGAACCGATATTCCTGCTCCGTAAAGAGGACGGTCACGACAACACTTCCCTCTGCGCCTTTCGACTCGACAGCCTCGACCGCGTTTTTGAACAGGTTATAGATGATTTGAACGAGCATATCGAACGAGGCATAGAAAGGAGGCATGTCATTCGGAACGAGTAATTCCCACTTGGTCGGACGCTTATAACATTCAGCATCCATCAAGAATTCGAGTCGCTTCGCAAAGTCTAACATATCAATCCATTCTTCGTCTCTTCCTGCCTGATCAGGTTTGGCGAGTGTCAGCATCGTCGAGATTAAATCATTCGCCCGCTCCAACTCTTTGATGGCGACGTCTACCATGTCTTTATTGCTTTGTCCTTCTCGTGCCAACTGTAAGGTGATATGCACCGGTGTGAGCGGGTTTCGAATCTCATGGGCAATCCCGGCTGCCAATTGTCCAAGTGATGCTAGCTTTTCTTGATGTAAAATCAATTGTTGCTGGCTCAACTGTTCACGCCTTGATGTTTCCATCCGCTGGGCGTAGTCGTTATACGTATCCAGTAACGTCTCGACTTCTTTTGAACCGGTCCTCTCGAGCGTGATGGCACCGAGTGACTGTTGCTTCTTGATCTGATTGACAAGTTCGACGAGCGGGTTCGTCAACGTTCGCGAGAGCAACAATCCGACAAGGATGCTCAAGAAGAATGTCACAAGTGCAATCATCAAGTACTGCCAACGCGTATCGTAGACCGTCTCATATACGGAGTCATTCTGATGTTTTGCAAGCATACTCCAGCCACTGACTCGCGCATCCGGTTCGTACATCATCGTGTCTTCTTCCGTACTTAAAATCGTACGTGTACTCCGTCCTAGCACGTCGTCAATGACTTCACGTGACACGCGACGTTCTGCATCTGTGACCAAATTGAACGACGTCGTCAATACTTCTCCTTGTTCATCTAACAGGTAAAGAATCATGTCATCATTCGATGACTCGAGCGACCGACGGTACAAGTCAGAGTTGAGCACACTGATGCTTCCCCCAAAAATACCGATTGGTCGGTTGTCTTCAATGACGGGAACATATAAGAACGTTCCCATGTCCCCACTAATCATGATAGGGTCACTCATATATAATTCTTTTCCACTCGCAGTCAATACTTCTGCGAACTTAGGGTCCCGTTTAATCACAGAAGATGAAACTTGACGCTCAGAATACCATTTAAACGAATTCTTGCTGACATCATAATAAAAAATCGATGTAAAACTCGTTCGTTGATTTAAATACCCTGTCCGGATCCGCTCTTCAATCCACGGTTCGTTCCCGACATAAGCTCCAAGATAAACCAGATCCTCATACAATTTACCGAGTCGGGACTCGACATTTTCAATACTATCGTCAATCGCATAGTCAAATTGCTCTTTCGCAAGCTCTTCTGCACGAGACACCGTGACGCGATCAGCAGAAAATGCAAGTGACGAGATAACAAGTGCTAGAATAATGATGATAATAAACGTAATTTGGAAAAAATATGATTTTCTAAGTTCACGTAACTGTTTCATTCGATTCACGATGTCCCTCCTTTCTAACCTAAAAATTATAGCATGAATACACGCAAATCTTTTCGTATTTTCGAAACAATGTTAGACTAATATGTATGAAAGCACTTCGAAAGGAGCCTTCGTCTTCATATGAAAGTTAAAAAAATTAGTCCACGCGGATATTGCTATGGTGTCGTTGATGCCATGAAACTCGCAAATGAGGCAGTTGCAAATCCAGATTTGCCACGCCCGATTCATATACTCGGAATGATTGTCCATAACCGTCATGTCACACAGGCGTTCGAGGATCTCGGTGTCAAAACCGTTGACGGTGAGGACCGGATGCAGGCGCTTGAAACGATCGATCGCGGAACGGTCGTCTTCACGGCGCACGGGATTTCCCCACTCGTCCGTAAACGTGCCATTGAAAAAGGATTGACGATTGTTGATGCCTCTTGTCCTGACGTCCTCGTCACACACGACTTGATTCGGGAAAAAACAGCCGAAGGATATGACGTCATCTATATTGGAAAACATGGCCACCCAGAACCAGAGGGCGCGATTGGAGTCGCACCGAACCATGTTCATTTGATTCAATATGACCATGAAATCGATCAGTTACCGAGTCGGTTATTCGATCGGAAAATTCTCGTGACGAACCAGACGACGATGAGCCAATGGGATGTCTCTGCACTGATTGAGACGATTCAGTCCCGCTATCCACACGTTGAAGTGCATAACGAAATTTGTAATGCGACTCAAGTTCGTCAAGAAGCCGTGGCCGAACAAGCCGGAGACTGCGAATTATTAATCGTCGTCGGCGATCCAAAATCAAATAACTCGAATCGTTTGGCGCAAGTCTCTAAAGAGATTGCCGGCACAAATGCATATCGCATCGGCGATTTGAGCGAACTTGATTTGAACTGGCTCGAGGGTGTCGAGACCGTCGCCGTGACGTCTGGCGCATCTACACCGACACCAATCACGAAAAAGGTCATCGATTTCTTGTCACAGTACGACCCAGAAGATTTGAGTACACATGATAAAACACCATATCTCGAACTTCGCAGTATCTTACCGAAAGTAAAGGCATTACGTAAGTGAACGAATCCCCCATTCTCAACGAGAAAATGGGGGATTTTTTTGTCATCTGAATTGAAACGGGTTCGTGTTCGCTTCGGAAATCATCAACTCGACATCAATTTTTGCTTTCTGAAACTTCTCTGTGAGAATCCCGACCACGCCATGCTTCATGACACTTTCGACATGGTGTCCTGGGTCGACGACCGCGAGTCCTAACGCCATCGCATCATGCGCCACGTGGAAGTATAAATCACCCGTTACGTAAGCATCTGCTCCTTTGAAATGTGCAGCGGAAACATATTTGTTTCCGTCCCCTCCAAGTACAGCCACTTTCTCAATCAATCGTTTCGGGTCTCCGACGAAACGGACACCTTCCACTCCAAAGCTTGTTTTCACATGGTCAGCGAACGCTTCAAGTGTTAATGCCTGTTCAAGTTTACCGATACGTCCTAAGCCATATACGTGCCCTTCAATCTCATCTCGAATCATGTCGTATGCCACTTCTTCATAAGGATGAGCATCTTTCATCGCTTTCAAGACTCGCTTCTTCTGACTTTCGCGAACGACCGTCTCGATTCGAATCTCATCGACTTGTTCTGTCTCGTGAACTCTACCAATGAATGGAGTCGTTCCTTCGAGCGGAGTGAATTGTCCTTTTCCAGAAACACGGAACTGACAATCCGCATAGTCTCCGATATGTCCGGCACCTGCTTTGCCTAATGCACGTGACACGGCTTCTGCGTGTGATTCCGGCACGAACACCGTTAATTTATAGACTGGCTCCTCATACGTTGGTACGAGTACTTTTGTGTCGTGCAACCCGATTGCTTCACTCATCCAATCGTTCACACCGCCAACACAAACATCTAAATTTGTATGTGCCACGTAGACCGCGATGTCATGCTGAATACATTTCATCGTGATTTTCCCTGCCGTAGAACGATCATTGACTTGAGATAACGGACTAAAGATAGGCGGATGATGGGCAATGATCAAATCCACCTTTTTCTCAATCGCTTCATCCACGACCGATTCAAGCACATCGAGCGTTACCATGACCCGCTTGACCTCTTTATTGAGCGATCCGATTTGCAAGCCGATTTTATCGCCTTCGACTGCTAAGTGCTTTGGCGCAAACTCTTCAAACAACTGGATCACTTGATTGCCGTTCGCCATTACTGACTCACCTCTCTCATTTTGTCACGCATCCGTTTGAATTCGATTTGTTTTTGAACCAACGCCTCTGACTGAATGCCATCTGCCATTTGACCGAGTACGTATTCGAGCTTATCCGCTTCACGACTCCACTTCAGTTTGAACGCCTCAGGGCGTTCCTGAATCAAATATGGACCGAATAATAGTTGCCAAGTCCGTTCTGTGAGATCGTCACTATACATCGTCTCAGACCCTTTTTCGCCGACGAGAATCTCATATACTTTATCATTTTCTTCGACAATCGCTTCTTCAACGAGAACATATCCGTTCTCAAGTAGCCAACTCCGAACGTGTTGTCCGTCGACATTCGGTTGAAGAATCAGACGCTCGACTGCACCGAGCTTCTCTTTCCCGGATTCTAGAATCGAACGAATCAAACTGCCTCCCATCCCACAAATCGAAATACATGTCGCTTCGTCTTCTTGTAGTACAGCGAGACCATCACCGAGACGCACATCGATGACTTCTCGGGCTCCAATCAAGTCCACTTGCGCTTTCGCGGCCTCCATCGGACCAACATTTACTTCGCCAGCAATCCCTTTTGAAATGATTCCTTGTTGAAGAGCATAGCATGGCACATATGCGTGATCTGAACCAATATCAGCGAGCACGCTTCCTTTCGGGATATAATCGACAACTTGCTTCAAGCGCCGATCTAAGATGACACGTTCTTGCATGTAAGACAACTCCTTTGTTCTACTTCTTCCCTAGCGTATCGAATTCTTTACACTTCGACAACAAAAAACGCACCCCGCTACGGAGTGCGCCACTTCTTATTGTTCAATCAACCAGTTCGCAAGCACTTCTGCTTCTTCAGCTGATGCAAGACCTGCAGGCATCGCACCTTGTCCGTTGACAATGATGTTTGCGATTTCTTCTGGCGAAAGACGATCGCCAACACCAGTAAGTGCTGGACCAACGCCACCTTCAAGGTTTCCGCCGTGGCAACCTGTGCAACCCTTCGCTGCATATAACTCTTCTGGGTTCATTTCAGTGACTGCTGGACCTTCAGCCGCTTGTTGCGCCTGATTCACACCAAAATACGATAATGATACCATGGCAATAATTGCGACGATTGCGATTGCCGCAAACGGTAACAATGGATTACGCATTGTAGTTCCCCCTCATGTTCATTCCAAATTTCTATCCAACACTATTTTACTCAAAAAATAATAAAGAAGGAAGGAAAATCACTCATTTTCCTTCCTTTCTTCTAAAACTTCACACTTTATTCAAATATGAACTTAATCGAGGAAGTCTTTCAAGCGTTTAGAACGACTTGGGTGACGTAATTTACGAAGAGCTTTCGCCTCGATCTGACGAATCCGCTCACGCGTGACGCCGAACACTTTTCCGACTTCTTCAAGTGTACGTGTACGACCATCGTCTAAGCCGAAACGAAGACGAAGAACGTTTTCTTCACGGTCCGTCAACGTATCGAGCACGTCTTCTAACTGTTCTTTTAACAATTCATAGGCTGCCGCATCTTGTGGGGCCATCGCATCTTGGTCTTCAATGAAGTCACCGAGATGTGAATCGTCCTCTTCCCCAATCGGTGTTTCAAGTGACACCGGTTCTTGCGCGATTTTTAGAATCTCACGTACTTTTTCAGGTGTGAGTTCCATCTCTTTCGCAATCTCTTCTGGAGAAGGTTCGCGTCCGAGATCTTGGAGCAATTGACGTTGAACGCGAATCAATTTGTTGATTGTTTCGACCATGTGAACCGGGATCCGGATTGTACGCGCTTGGTCAGCAATCGCACGAGTGATGGCCTGACGAATCCACCATGTCGCATAAGTCGAGAATTTGAACCCTTTCATGTAGTCGAATTTTTCGACCGCTTTAATGAGGCCCATGTTTCCTTCTTGAATCAAATCAAGGAAGAGCATTCCACGACCGACATAACGTTTCGCAATCGAAACGACGAGACGAAGGTTCGCTTCAGCAAGACGTTTTTTCGCTTCTTCGTCTCCTTGCTCGATTCGTTTCGCAAGCTCTGTCTCATCTTTCGCACTGAGAAGGTCGACACGACCGATTTCTTTCAAATACATTCGAACCGGGTCGTTGATCTTAATTCCAGGTGGTACCGATAAGTCGTTTAAGTCGACTTCTTCATCTTCTTTTTTCGCAGGTGTTTCTTCTGCGTCAGCTGCGTCCTCTGTGACACGGATATCTTTCGCTTCTAAATCTTCGATGAAGTTATCAATGAAATCCGAGTCCACCTCAAAATGACTGAGGCGGTCTTGGATGGCTTGCATTGAGACGACGCCTTTTTTCTTTCCTAACTTTTCGAGCTCTTCTATGGCGTTAAATAAATCCTCTTTCTTCTTCTCTGCCATTTAGCAGTTCAACTCCTTCCAAACTTCATCCACGTTCATCGTTCTCGTAGACGACGACTACGGGCAATCAATTCTTGTAGCTTGGACGCCTGGTCAACAATACTTTCGGCGTCTTGAGCGATTTCCCTTTTTGCACGCTCGATTTGACGTTGCTCCTCATAACTGTTTATGACCCGAATGTATTCGTCTAAAACCTCTTCAGACAGTTCATCCGGTCCAGCCATCAGTCGGATCTCCGCAAAACGCATCGCATAATCGGGACGTTGGTCGCAGTAACGCTCCATAAACGGTAACGTCACTTGATCGAACTCATCTTGTGTCATCGTCTCAGAGACGATTTCATATAATGCCGAGCCTAACATACGATGTGTTTCATCCTGATAACGGAGCCCTAGACGATCGCGTACGAAACGGACTTGTTCCGGTCCGGTCAACATGGCACGTAACAAATACTTCTCTGCTTTCATCCAGCGGGGTTCGCCCGTTTTACTCGAACGCTTTCGTACAGGTTCCGCAGGCTCCATCGAACGGACGGGTGTCGATTCGCTTAACGTCGGACGAGGGATTCTCGAACGAAGCGTCTCAATCGGAATCTCAAATTCATCCGCCAGTTTTTTCACATATAAATCTCTTCGAATCGAATCATTCGTCTTACCGATCTCTTCAAGCATAGATTCAATAAAGCGAATCCGTTCTCCTTCTCGGTTCAAGTTTTTTCCTCGTCTGAGCATGCGATTCATAAAATCGAGCACGCTCAACTGTTCCGTCTCGACAAACTGTTGCCAATGCGACGCCCCGTGTTGACGTATATAATCATCCGGGTCTGTCTTTTCGGGTAACGGTAAAACTTGTACATCGAGAGGTGATGACTCTAATAAGCGAATGACTTTTTGAGTCGCCTCTTGTCCCGCATGGTCTCCGTCATAACAGATGATGACTTCTTCCACGATTCGTGACAATGCTCTTGCATGTTGTGGAGAGAAGGCAGTCCCAAGTGATGCCACAACTTCTTGTGTACCCGCTTGCGCGACTTGTAAGACATCTACGTTCCCTTCTACAAGGAAGACTCGTTTTTTCTTACGCATCAATGCCCGGGCTTGAGAGAAGCCAAATAGCAATTCACTCTTGTTGAATAGCGGTGTTTCAGCCGTATTCACGTATTTTGGTTGTCGGTCATCAATCGCACGTCCGCTGAAGCCAACGATGGTGCCGTCTCGATCCGCAATCGGAAAGACGACCCGTCCTTCAAATCGGTCAAAATATTCACCGGATTTGGACTTCGAGATTAAACCTGCCTCAACCATCACTTCTAAATCAAACCCTCGCCGCTCCAACAACTCGACAGTAAAGCGCCGTTGGTCTGGGGCAAATCCAATCTTGTATTGCGCAATCGTTTCTTCCGATAAATCACGGTTTCGCAAATACGACAATCCCACTTCGCCAGCTTCCGTTTTCATCAAGACTTCATGGTACAAGTCCGCGACGAGTCGATGTGCATCACGCATTTGTTTGCGCCATACTTGTTCACGTGTGAGTTCTTCGTCCCCTTGTATACCGTCTACTGAAATATTCGCGCGCGTTGCTAAGCGCTCGACTGTCTCAGGAAAAGATAATCCTTCCGTCTCCATCACGAACGTGAACACGTTCCCTCCGGCACCACAACCGAAGCAGTGATACATCCCTTTTTCAGGTGAAACGGAAAAAGACGGTGAGTTTTCGGAATGAAATGGACATAACCCGACAAGCCGATGCCCTTGTTTCTTTAATTCGACACGCTCGCCAATCAATTCGACGATATCTGTCGCTTGCTTCACTTCTGCGATGACTTCATCTGGTATCCGTGGCATCTTGACCACTCCCTGTTTCCAATCTCGCAACGAAACGGAACGCTCATCACGTTCCGTTTCACTGTACTGTCAATACTCTATTATACCCTCTCAAAGCAACGATTACTAATTGAAACACTTATGCACATTAGTCGTCTTTTGATTGTTCGAGATGACGTAAGATAATACCCGCCGTCTCTTCGACCGCCTTGTTCGTCACATCGATCACATCACAACCGATTCGTTCATAAATCCCGCGAGCATATTCGAGTTCTCGGTTGATTCGTTCAAGTTGTGCGTAGTCCGCTTCCGGTTTCAAACCGAGTGACTTGAGGCGCTCCATTCGAATCGAAATCAACTTCTCTGGAGAGATGATTAACCCGACACACCGTTCTGCCGGTAAGTCGAATAACTCCTCTGGAGGTCGTGATTCTGGTACGAGCGGGACGTTCGCGACTTTATATCGCTTCAATGCTAAATATTGAGACAGTGGTGTCTTCGATGTTCGTGAGACGCCGACAAGTACGATGTCGGCTTTCTTCAGACCACGCGGGTCTCGACCATCGTCATATTTGACGGCAAATTCCATCGCTTCGATTTTGCGGAAATAATCATCGTCCAAGCGATAGATGAGTCCCGGTTTTTCACGTGGGGCTTCTTTCAGTTGTCCCGATAAGACATCGAGTAAATCACCAAGCAAGTCAACCGTCTTGACCTGGTGTTCTTCCCCGAGCCTCATGAGAAGCGCGCGATGTTCTTCATTGACGAGCGTGAATGCAATGATTGCGTGTTGCGCCTTCGCTTGTGTAACCACATCGATAATCGTCTGCTCATCCTCAACGAATGGGATTCGGAGCGTTTCGATTGCATTCTCATGGAATTGGATACTCGCTGCTCGGACGACGAGCTCACATGTCTCTCCGACCGAGTCACTTACCACAAAAACGAGTTGTTTCGTAGTCAAATCGGTTTCCTCCTCAAATCGACTCATCGTTCGCTAACGCAATGAGCACCTTCGTCATGTTCGTTTTCGTCATCCGACCGAGAACAATCAATTTGCCATCCTTCTCTTCAACGACAGGCATTGCATCGATTTGCTTCTCAATCAATTTCATTCCCGCACGAATCAATGTCTCGCTTTTCTCGCAAACCGTGATATTCGGCATGCGTGTCATGATGACGTTGACCGGCAATTGATCTAAATCTTGATTCCCAATTGCTGCGCGGAGGAGGTCTTTACGTGACAGTACTCCTACGAGTTCTCTGTCACGTCCGACAACGAACAGCGAGCCCACATCTTCTAAGAAGAGCGTGACAATCGCATCGTATACCGTCATCTCATCCCGAACGACTTTCGCAGAGGACATAAAATCTCCGACCGTTAAGGAATCTAGCTTTTCGCGGAGCATCGACGAATTCCGTTTGCCAACGAACGTGTAGCCGACGCGAGGCCTTGCTTCAAGTATTCCTGTCATCGTCAAAATCGCAAGATCTGGACGCAAGGTCGCACGCGTCAGCGATAATTCCTGCGCGATTTGCTCCCCTGTAATCGGTCCATTTTCTTTTACAATCTCGACGATTTTTTGTTGGCGTTCATTCAGTTGCATAGCCAACCCCCTCTAGTTTGTTAGAGTACGAGCGCGTTGAAGTCTGCGACACTCTTAATCGTCGTAGCAAGTCGGTTCATTTCGTGGAGTCGGTTTTGGCGTACCGCCTCGTCATCACTCATGACCATTGTATGTTCGAAATACATCATAATTGGTGATTCAAGCGTCTGAAGAAGTTGAAGCGCTTTGTTGTAGTCTCCTGTTTGAACGGCAGTCATCGCTTCAGGAGCAGTCTGTTCGATCGCTTCATGTAATGCAACCTCTTGGTCGTTTTCAAACAATGACGGATCGACGTCTCCTGGCTCACCTTTTTTCGAGATATTGACGACGCGTGACAATTGCTCGATCAATGACTTCGCGTCCGTCGAAACGAATTGTTGAATCGCATGTGCACGAGCATCAAGACGGTCCACCGTAAGCGTAGTCGTCAACACGGCATCAATCACGTCATAGCGAACCTGCTGTTCTTGCAAGCGATATTTCAAGCGAAGTGTAAAGAACTCCACGAGCTGTGCCTTGACTTGTTCTTTATCGGCTTCATAGAGTCCTGCCTCCAGTTGTAATTCGACAACTTTCGAAAGAAGTTTGTCGATTGAGAGATCGATCTTCCAATCCCCAAGGATTTGTACGACCCCTTGTGCTTGCCGACGAAGTGCGAACGGATCTTGTGAACCACTCGGGATCATGCCGATACCAAAGAACGCAGCAATCGAATCGAGCTTATCTGCGAGAGCAAGCACGGCACCTGTTGCCGTCTCCGGAGACGAATCACCAGCGAAACGTGGCATGTAGTGCTCACGAATCGCCGCAGCTACTTCCTTGTCCTCACCTTGTTGAAGGGCATACTTCTCACCCATGATTCCTTGAAGCTCTGTGAACTCGTAAACCATCTGGCTGACAAGATCAAACTTATGAATCGCACCAGCACGATTTACTTTTTCAAGGTCCGCATCAAACAAAGGAGCAAGGGCTTGTGCGATTTCGGTCACACGTCGCGCTTTCGCACCAGTCGTTCCTAATTTTTCGTGGAAAACGATTCGGTCGAGACGTGCAAGCTGATCATCGATTTTTGTCTTCTTGTCTTCTTCGTAGAAGAAGACCGCATCCGCAAGACGCGCACGGATGACCTTTTCGTTCCCACGTGCGACGTTTTCAAGATGATCGGCGTTCCCGTTTCGAACGGTAACGAAATAGTTTTTCAACGTTCCATCAACATATACCGGGAAATAGCGCTGGTGCTCTTTCATCGTTGTAATGAGAACTTCTTCCGGTAATTCAAGATACGTCTCATCAAATTCACCAAAGAGGGCAGTCGGCCACTCGACTAAGTTCGTGACTTCCTCTAACAAGTCGGCATCAAGCGGAATCGTCCACCCTTGATTTGTCGCAAGCGTTTGAATTTGACGTTCGATTTCGGCTTTACGTGTCTCGTAGCTTGCCATGACAAATGCAGCCTCTAGCGCTTTCACATATTCAGCAGGTGACTCGACGACGACATCTCCCTTGCTGAGGAAACGGTGACCTCTCGTCACATTCCCTGTTTTCACGCCTTCAATCGTAAAGTCGATGACGTCTTGACCGGAGAGGGCAATCAACCAACGAATCGGACGCATGTAGCGTAAACTGCTCGTTCCCCACTTCATGTTTTTCGGGAACGTCAAGCTCCGAACGACATCTTCAAGGCCATTCAATAACGACATCGTATCTTGACCCGCCTCATGACGTTCTGCGAAGACGTATTCAACACCTTTTTCTTCGGCGAAGTATAAGTCTTCTACTGTTAATCCACGACCACGAGCAAAGCCTTCTGCCGCTTTCGACCAGTTCCCTTCAGCGTCTTGAGCAATCTTCTTCGCAGGCCCACGAAGGGTTTCCGTCAAGTCTTGTTGTGTTTCTGCCACGTCGCGAACGATTACAGCTAAACGACGAGGTGTAGAATACACATCGATTGAACCAAATTCAACACGCGCTTCTTTCAAGAACGCATCGATGCGCTCTGCCAATTGCTTCTCTGAGCGCAAGACGTATTGAGCCGGTAATTCTTCTAATCCAATCTCTAGTAAAAGGTCACGCATTCAAGTCACCTGCTTTCTCTTGTTTCAAAAGCGGGAAGTCAAGGCGTTCCCGTTCTTCGATAAATTTAGCAGCACATGCACGTGACATATTACGGACGCGTTGGATGAATCCAGTACGTTCTGTCACGGAAATCGCACCTTTTGCGTCTAACAAGTTGAACGTATGTGAACATTTCAAAATGTAATCGTACGCAGGGAAGACGAGATTTTCTTCGAGAGCACGTTTTGCTTCCTTCTCATATGTGTCAAATAGCGTGAAGAGCATATCGACATCTGATAACTCGAACGTATATTTCGAATGTTCGAACTCAGGCTGGTAGAAGATGTCTCCATACTTAAATCCATCCGTCCAAACGAGGTCGAATACGCTCTCGACTTCCTGAATGTACGAAGCGAGGCGTTCGAGACCGTATGTGATTTCAACTGCAATCGGGTCACACTCAATTCCCCCGACTTGTTGGAAATACGTGAATTGCGTGATTTCCATCCCGTTCAGCCATACTTCCCAACCGAGACCGGCTGCTCCGAATGTCGGGTTTTCCCAGTTATCTTCGACGAAGCGGATGTCATGCTCGAGCGGGTTGATTCCAATCAACTCGAGACTTTCTAAGTACAACTCTTGGATGTTGCTCGGCGACGGTTTCATGATCACCTGGAACTGATGGTGTTGATACAGGCGGTTCGGGTTCTCCCCATAACGTCCGTCAGCCGGGCGGCGTGACGGTTCCGTGTAACAAACGTTCCAAGGCTCTGGACCAAGGCTTCGAAGGAACGTCATCGGGTTCATCGTCCCTGCTCCTTTTTCCACATCGTACGCTTGCATCGTCAAACAGCCTTTCGATGCCCAAAAGTTTTGTAGCGTGAGAATAATCTCTTGCACAGTCATGTGCTTCATAAATGACACCTCCAATAGTATTGAAACGACAAAAAAACGCCCCTATGTGCCTAGCACATAGGGACGGGATTGATTCCCGCGGTTCCACCCTACTTGCCCCAACAACGGGGCCACTCTTAAAAGATGTGGGCGCTCTGGAATCGCCATTCACTCTTCTCATGACGCTCGGCTCACACCACCCCGAACTCGCTTTATTCATGACAGAAAGAGTTACTTTTTTCCTTCATCGCGCACGCTATTTCATTTGTCTAATCGTAACTCATCGTATCGAATTCAGTTTGAAAAGTCAATCCTCATTCAGATGAAGCCGGATCATTTGGTCGAGCACTCGTTTCGTCTTCAATCGGAGTCCGCTATATGACTCCATGTATACATCAAAGAGTTGACGCAAGAGGAGTCTAGAGTCGTTCGATAACGGTACGTTCCGAAATTCTGACAGTTCGTGTTTACTCATCAAGTAAAGCAATTTGGCGAGACGTTCTGATAATGGAACCGCTCCCTCTTCTCGATGCCGCCCACATAAAAAACCGCCAGAAGCGACCGAGAAATACATCGGGTCCGTCACGTCCCCACAGCGGACACACCCTGTCAGCACAGGAGAAACACCTAGAAGATGCAAGATACGCAGTTCGAGATGATGGGTGATCACATCTGCGTCCATGCCCGCATTCAATGCTTGAAGCGCATCCTGTAAAATCCGAAAGAGCGGACGATTTTGTACCCGATCCTCGACAGACCGGTCGACGAGCTCTAACCAATACATGGCGTACGCCATCCGATCGACATCTTTCCGGATTTCCGGATAGGACGTCATAACATCGGATGATTTTAACTGAGCGAGCCCACGGCTAGAGGGGAAAATATACACACCTTCTACAAACGGTTGGCTCGAGGCATGAAACCGACTCCCCGGTTTTTTTGCGCCTCGTGCCATAATCGCAACTTTGCCAAGCTCTTCTGAAAACAATGTCACGACTTTATTCGATTCACCATAATTGACGGTACGAATGACGATTCCCGTGACTTTTTGTAACATGGCTTAATACTCGTCGTCGCGGAAACCGAGGTCACGAAGCTGACCCATCTTGTTACGCCAGTCTTTCTGTACTTTGACCCAAAGGTTCAAGTACACTTTCGTGCCGAGAAGTGCCTCGATGTCTTGACGAGCATCTGTCCCGATTTCACGGAGCATCGTCCCTTTTTTCCCGATGATGATTCCTTTTTGTGAATCGCGTTCCACCATGATGACGGCTTCAACATCAATCATCTCCGAGTTATCACGTTTCTTGATTGATTCGATTGCCACAGCGATCGAATGCGGGACTTCGTCTCGCGTCTTATGCAACACTTTTTCGCGAATCATCTCTGAGATGATAAATCGCTCCGGGTGGTCCGTCACTTGATCAGCCGGGTAGTACATCGGTCCTTCAGGTAACAATTTCTTAATTTCTCCTAGGAGTGGTTCGACGTTATTACCTTGTAATGCCGAGATTGGCACATATGCTGCGAAGTCCAATTCATTTGTATATTGCTCAATCACTTTCGGCAGTTCATCCGGGTGAATCAAGTCGATTTTATTCATCACCAAAATGATAGGTGTGTCGAGTCCTTTCAATTTTTCAATGATGAAATCATCTCCGGCACCACGAGGTTCCGTCACGTTCACCATGAAAAGAATCGCATCGACTTCGCGAAGGGCGTTCGTCGCCACTTTCATCATGAAGTCGCCGAGGCGGTGTTTCGGTTTATGGATTCCCGGTGTATCGATGAAAATGATTTGAGAATCATCCGTCGTATATACACCTTGTACTTTATTTCGTGTCGTTTGTGGTTTATCCGACATGATGGCAATCTTTTGACCGATCACGCGGTTAAGGAATGTCGATTTCCCGACGTTCGGCCGACCAATGATCGACACGAAACCAGATTTAAAATCTTCTTGATACATAATGCACCTGCTTTCTCAATTTCAGAACTCTTAGTATAGCACGTTCCATAGCCTTGGACCGAATATAATGAGTGCTGTCACAGCCGCTCCGACTGAAGCGACGAGGACGGCACCCGCGGCCACGTCTTTCGCCTGCTTCGCGAGCGGATGGACATCTTTTGTGACAAGGTCGACCGCCCGTTCGATTGCCGTGTTCATGAGCTCTAAACTCAGGACTAGTGTCACCCAGGCAAGGAGGACGAGATTTTCCATCCTTGTCGTTTGTAGCCAAATCGCGACAGCAAATACGAGCAGGGCGGATATGAGATGGACACGCATATTCCGTTCTGTCCGAATGGCATGGAGGATTCCCTCACATGCCACACGAAACGGTCTCACACGTTGCCTCGCTTCAACTCGAAATGAGTGAGAACTTCCTCTTGTCTTGCGGTCATTTCCGCCTCTTCCTCTGGCGTCATATGGTCATATCCCAACAGATGGAGGAATCCATGGATGGCCAAGAAACCGAGTTCTCGCTCAAAGGAATGTCCGTAGTCCGCTGCTTGTTCGCGGCATCGTTCCACCGAGATGACCAAGTCTCCGAGGAGATGCGGTTCGTCCTCATCGAGTGTGAAGTCCATTTCGTCTTCGCCCATCTCATCAAAGGCAAAGCTGATTACATCAGTCGGGGCATCTTTGCCTCTCCATTCCCGGTTCACCTCATGGATTTCTTCATTCGTTAAATAGGTGACCGACAATTCACTCGGTTCTTCTACCTCTTCTAATTGTGCGGCATGTTTCAGAATCGACTCGACAAGCTCGATTTGAGACACCGTCAACAATTCATGTTCATCGTTCGAGATGATTTGCATGTAGTTCTCCCTCTTTCTTTAGTTCTGGATATTCAATTCGCTCGTGGAACAAGCCCGTCAACGTCTCGCATGCGCTCTCACCGACGCGCCAAATTTCTTTTGTCGTCAAATCGCAGTCTTCAAACTGTCCGTCTGCCAGTTTATCACGGATGATGGCACGAACGAGCATCCGGATTTTCTCCGGAGTCGGTTGTTTTTGCGAACGAACGGCCGCTTCGATTGAGTCGACAATCATGACGACCGCCGCTTCACGTGTTTGAGGCTTTGGACCAGGATAACGATATCGGGACTCCACCACTTCTTTCTCCTGATCTTCTTTCGCTTTGACAAAGAAGTATTTCAATAAAGATGTACCATGATGTTGTTCAGCAATATCGATGATTTCCTTTGGTAGTTTATAGCGTCTCAATAGATCGGCCCCGTCATAAGGGTGAGCCATGATGATGTCAGCGGACTCTTCTGGTGTCAGACGATCGTGCGGATTTCCTCCACCTTGCTGATTTTCAATGAAGTGAAGAGGACGTTCCGTTTTCCCAAGGTCGTGGTAATAACTCGCCACTCTCGCGAGTAAACCGTCCGCCCCAATGGCTTCACATGCCGATTCCGCCAAGTTTGCCACCATCATACTATGGTGATACGTGCCAGGCGCTTCCATCAAGAGCTTTCGGAGCAATGGATGTGTCGGACTCATCAATTCGACGAGTCGACCAGACGACAAGACGCCAAACCATGGCTCTAGGAAGGGCAAGAATCCAAATGTCAAAACGATGGACAACAGGGCACTGATGACGGCGAACCCAGATAGGTACATCGCCATTTCCCAAGTCACTTGAACGTTTCGCAATAAGAGCAACGCGATGACCATGATGATATTCACGATGCCGAGTAAGACGCCCGACAAAAACAAGCGTTTCCGCTGAATTTTTGGTTCGACTAAAAAGACGGCTAAGAAACTTCCGGTCGCGACATATACCAATGTCATGAAGTTCGTGCTTTGTCCGAATGTGACGACGATACTCCCCGCAATCATGGTAATGAACGCCGATGCGAGGGCGACACGCTCGTCAATCAAGATACGTAGTAATAATACGACGAAGGCGGTCGGTGCCAAAAGATAAGCATACGTCGTGTAGTCGACGCCGATGTATCCGACGCCAAAGAAGATACCGAGTTGTAACAGAAGCAACCCATAGACGGTCACTAATATTTTCGGGCTTAGTAATAGATCTTTGATTTTCGAGCGGATAAGCATGAATAAGAAACCGCCCGTCAATAATCCGCTCAATAAGAATGATCCGAACAGTGGAGCGAGTGACCGGTTTGGATCGATCGCTCCAGTGAGTTCTAGCTTCCGATAAATCTCACGCGTGACGACTTCTCCTTGGCTGACAAGGAGTTGCCCTTCTTGGATGATGACAGGGTCGACCGCATCGACGGCTTCTTGTTCTTTCTGACGAGTCGCCTCAGAATCAAACACATAGTTCGGAACGATGAGTTCATCGCTTAGTGTTTTTGCGATCGCACGGAATTCAAACGAGAGTGGTGATTGATCGACGATTGCAGCCGCGCGGTCTCTGGCCGCTGCGACCGCTTCATTACTCGTCTCAATCCGATCATCCATCACTTGTTGCAAAGCCGTCACCGTCACGTCTTCAACGGTTTGGCGCGTATCTTCCGTCGCCTCAAGGAGTGAGTTCAGTTCTTCGTCCGCGAGTACCCCGCTCGCTTCCGTCGAGTTCAGACGGTTTTTAATATCTGCAAGTTCCGTCTCTTCGTCGGTCTGGTCGAACGCTGCGAACAACTGCTCGACTTTAGCAATCTGTTGGTCGGAAAATTCCCGGCGAAGCGAAAACTGACTGCCGACACCATTTGTGACTTCTTGCTTCAACCGTTCAGTCGCCACCCGGTCCTCGACCGTAATCGGAGACCGAATGTCCTGTTCGGCAATCCCTAACGGTTCCACACTGATAATGGATGGGCGCACGGTGAAGTATAAAATGGCACCTAGTAAGAGAAAGAAAATCAACGAGATCGTCGCGACTGTCCAATGTTTGGCTTGCTGCATTCGTGCCCCCCCTTTCACGATAGTTGACCTCTCTAATATCCTTATGTGAGGTCTGTACTATAGGCGTTGATAATTTTCTTAACGAGTGGATGGCGGACGACGTCTGACGCACTGAAGTGTTCAAAGTGAATCCCATCCACACCCTCTAATAGTCGTAACGCCTCTTGTAAACCTGACGCCTTGCCTTTCGGTAAATCGACTTGTGTCAAATCCCCCGTGACCACCATCTTCGATCCGAAACCGAGTCGCGTCAAAAACATCTTCATTTGTTCTTTCGTCGTGTTTTGTGCCTCATCTAATATGACAAACGCATCTTCTAATGTACGTCCACGCATATAGGCGAGAGGAGCCACTTCGATTGTCCCTCGTTCTAATAAGCGATTCGTCTGTTCAACGCCGTAGACGTCGAATAAGGCATCATATAACGGTCGAAGGTAAGGATCCACTTTCTCTTTCAGATCACCTGGTAAAAAACCAAGGTTCTCACCTGCTTCAACGGCAGGTCGCGTCAAGATAATCCGTTTGACCTGACCTTCTTTTAACGCACGAGCTGCTAGTACGACTGCTAAATACGTTTTACCCGTTCCAGCCGGTCCGATTCCAAAGACGAGGTCTCGTCGTTCGATTGCACGAACATAGCGACTCTGCCCAACTGTTTTAGCACGAATCGGTTTTCCCTTGTTAGTAGTGAAGACGACACGCTCATAATGTTCGAGCAGTTCGTCTCCCTTTCCAACTTGGATATGTTGAATGACACTGATGGCGTCACTTTCGTTAAGACGTGCACCTTTTTTCACTAACGTCTGTAACGTGAGGATGACTTGTTTTGTCAATTCTAGTGCTTCTCCAGTATCGGCTTGGATAATCAATTCCTCGCCTCTTGGAATGAGTGCCACTTTCAATTCTGTCTCAATAGCTTGGAACACTTCATCTTTCGGTCCGAGTAAAGCTTGTGCTTCATTCGCATGTTCCATGACGAAAGGTATTTTATCAGTCATAATCAATGGATACGTTGCCCCCTCTAAATATCGGTTATTCCTCTTTTACTTTAGCACTATCACGCCTATCGTGAAAGAAAGACCGTGTATTTTCCCCATGCAAAAGGCAGTAACGCGAGGTTACTGCCTTTGCCTTACTTCTTTCGTTTCGAGACCGGAGGCTGTAATACCTCGCTCCAAATGACAGCTTCCCGCATTTGTTTTTTCGAAACTTTCAGTTGTCTCGGTTTGATTTCCTCCTGAATTGGAGGGATTTTCACCGCTTGTTCAAACTGCGCACTCACTTTCGGCATCTCGACTTGACGTTCCCGAGGCGCTGGTCGCTCTTCGGTACGCGCTACCCGTCGTCTCACCTTTTGTGGTGCTGGCTTTTGTTCTGATTCGGAGTCGTCAAACGCCGATTCAATTTCTTTCATCACGTCTCCGACCGAATCCAAGTAGCGTTTCAGTTCACTGCTCTGAGGACGGTCGCCTGAAGACGATGACTTTTCAAGCCGCTTCATCACCGCCGAGGCGATCCCAAAGGCTGCTAACAAAAGTACCCATAGTCCTTCCATATTTATCACTCACTATCTGATTCAGAATCGATAGGGGACCCGATCGCTTTTCGCATTTCCGTATCTGCTTGAACGTTCAAGTAATTCACGTAATCCATAACGCCGAGTTTACCGTTACGCAACGCTTCGGCCATCGCAAGTGGGACTTCCGCTTCGGCGCCGACAACTTTCGCACGCATTTCCTCTACAGAAGACTTCATTTCCTGTTCGCGAGCAATCGCCATCGCTCGGCGTTCTTCCGCCTTCGCTTGGGCAATCTTTTTATCTGCTTCGGCTTGGTCAGTCTGAAGGACCGCCCCGATGTTCTTACCGATATCGATATCTGCAATATCAATCGAGAGAATTTCAAACGCCGTACCTGAATCCAACCCTTTTGTGAGTACGGTACGTGAAATCATATCTGGGTTCTCAAGTACGTGCTTATGATTGTTTTGCGAACCGATTGTTGATACGACACCTTCCCCGACACGTGCGATAATCGTTTCTTCCCCTGCACCACCAACGAGACGATCGATATTGGCACGCACCGTAATACGCGCTTTCGCCTTCACTTCAATCCCGTCCATTGCCACACCGGCGATAAATGGTGTCTCAATGACTTTCGGGTTAACCGACATTTGTACGGCTTCAAGTACGTTACGTCCTGCCAAGTCAATGGCAGCGGCACGCTCGAACGATAATTCGATGTTTGCGCGGTGTGCCGCAATCAATGCGTTTACGACACGGTCAACATTACCACCCGCCAAGAAGTGACTTTCGAGTTGGTTCGTGTTTAAACCGAGACCGGCCTTGACTGCTTTAATCAGTGGGTTAACAATTTTTGATGGTACGACGCGGCGAAGGCGCATCCCGACCAATGTGAAAATCGAGACGTGTACACCCGCTGCGAATGAGCTGATCCATAATCCGATTGGTACAAACGTGAAGAAGACAGCAAGCGCAATCAATCCTCCACCTGTGATGAGTAACGTCGTCAATAGTTCTGGTGTCATTCTGTTACATCCTCCTTCGGTTCTATAAAGGTCCGAACGACAATCCGCCCTGAATCCACTTTATATACCTGAATTTTTGTCTGCTGATCGAGATAGCCACCCTCTGTCACGACGTCAATACGTTCTCCGTCGATTTCGGCAGTACCGGCCGGGCGAAGTGGTGTTAACGTCACACCGACTTTCCCGAGAAGTTGTTTACGGTCATCATGGGACAAGTAACCTTTTTCGGTCGATGTCGAATCCGTCAAAATCAACCCTTTATAAATGAGCGGACGATTCGTACTTAATCGGCGGTATGCCCAGAACCCAAGTCCAGTGAGCACCGCTGCTGCCAAACCGATGGAGAGCCATAGCTGACCGATTGTCGCACCCGCCATGATCAAACTGGCAACGACCGCTCCGATCCCAAGCAAACCGAACAATCCAAACCCTGCAACGAACACTTCAATTCCAAGAAGGACGACTCCGACAAAAAAGACTGTCAGAATCACTCCGAGACCAAATGTCATCGTCTTGCTACCCCCTTCCAAATTCAAAGCTATCTCCTATCTCTAGTGTATACGAAACAAGAATGAATGTGGTTTCAGAATACGCAAAAAAAAGCAGAAACTTTCGGTTTCCCGAAAAGTTCTGCTTTCTC
This sequence comes from Exiguobacterium sp. MMG028, assembly GCF_027947425.1. Classification (NCBI taxonomy): domain Bacteria; kingdom Bacillati; phylum Bacillota; class Bacilli; order Caryophanales; genus Exiguobacterium; species Exiguobacterium sp. MMG028. Next base: position 293,217 of record NZ_JAQJIN010000001.1, on the reverse strand, counting down.
ATCAATTCGTCAATTGTTGTTTGACGATTCGGTTCACAAGACCACCGTCTGCCTTGCCTTTGACTTGCGGCATGACGACGCCCATCACCTTACCCATATCAGATGGAGCAGATGCATTCGTTTGAGCAATTGCTGCTTGGACGATCGCAGTCACTTCATCTTCTGAAAGTTGTTCAGGCATATAGGCTTCTAGGACGACAATCTCTTCTGCTACTTTGGAAGCAAGGTCTTCACGACCAGCGCTTTCGAATTCTCGGAGGGAGTCTCTGCGCTGTTTCATCTCTCGGTTGAGCACCGTGAGTTCCTCTTCCTCGGTAAGATCTTGACGGCCTAGTTTGATAGCCTCATTTTGGAGCGACGCTTTTACCATCCGGATCGTCGTGAGACGATCTTTTTGTTTAGCGCGCATGGCTTGCTTCATGTCGTCCGTCAAGCGTTCTTGAAGACTCATGAGCCAACACCCTCTCTACACAATGAAACTGGAATCAGAATTTCTTACGCTTACGCGCAGCTTCTGATTTCAATTTACGTTTTACGCTTGGCTTTTCGTAGTGACGACGTTTACGAACTTCGGCAAGTGTGCCATCTTTCGAAACACCGCGTTTGAAACGACGAAGAGCGTCTTCAAGCGATTCGTTTTTACGGACACGAGTTTCCACTAGTTTTCCCTCCCTCCGAATTACACGACTAAGGAAACGTGTTTCACACGTCATATCATATTATAGTGAAATTAAGTCGTGTGGTCAACCACTTATTAATAGTCGCTGTCTGAACGTCCGCCTGTGACGATTGCGATACCAGCTGAAGCACCGATGCGTGTCGCACCAGCTTCGATCATTGCTTTCGCGCCTTCGAAGTCACGAACACCGCCTGAAGCTTTTACGCCGAGGTCTGGTCCGACTGTTTCACGCATGAGACGAATGTCTTCGACCGTTGCGCCACCAGTTGAGAAACCAGTTGATGTTTTGACGAAATCTGCTCCAGCTTTCACTGAAAGTTCAGCAGCTTTCTTAATTTCTTCTTTTGTAAGCATGCAAGTTTCAAAGATGACCTTGACGAGTGTACCGTTTGCCGCTTCGACAACCGCACGAATGTCACGCTCTACGAGGTCGTAGTCGCCGTCCTTGAGTGCTGCGATATTGATGACCATATCGACTTCATCCGCACCGTTAGCGATCGCGTCTTTTGTTTCGAACGCTTTCACTTCAGGCGTGTTCGCTCCGAGTGGGAATCCGATGACTGTACATACTTTGACGTCGTCATCTGACTTAAGTTGCTCCGCAGCATATTTGACCCATGTCGGGTTGACACAGACACTTGCGAACTTATATTCGAGTGCCTCTGCACAAAGTTTTGTAACTTGATCTTTTGTTGTTTCAGCTTTTAAAGCTGTGTGGTCGATATAACGGGCTAATTCCATTATTCATTTCCTCCTCTGACAAATAAGTCTGACATCTAACATATTACCATGTTTTCTCGAGATGTAACAGCTTCCAAATTCAAATGAGTTGACGACGTTTACGAGCGACGACCCAACTGTTCCAACTGAAAAAGAAGATGGCTAGCCAAATACAAGTAAATGCGAAGACATGATACGCTGTGAACGGTTCATGATACATGACGACTCCGATAATCAGGCTGAGTGTTGGTGCGATAAATTGAAGGAATCCGACGAGTGTGAACGGGATATGTTGTGCCCCGTAACCAAACAAAAGAAGCGGAAGCGCCGTCACCACACCTGTTCCTAGCAATGCGACCCAAATCATCGGTGACATGTCGAAGGCAATCTGGTCCGTGACGACCTGATTGCTGAGAAAGATGAGCGCGACAGGAACGACTGCTAACGTCTCAATCCCAAGACTGACTGTTGAAGCGAGAGGTCGCCGTTTCTTCACCATTCCATAAAAACCAAACGTACTCGCTAATACGAACGAAATCCACGGAAACGAGCCATATCCAAGCGTCAAGACGAGGACGCCGATTGACGCGATCCCGACTGCCATCCATTGGACTCGGTTTAATGATTCCCGAAAGACGAGCACCCCTAACACCATACTGACAAGCGGATTAATGTAATAGCCGAGGGATGCCTCGATGATATAACCGTGATTGACAGCCCATATGTACACGAACCAGTTTGCACTGACGATGAATCCGTTCAACATGAACGCGTTTCGTGTGGCAGGGTGGCGAAGAGCGTAACCGAACTCTTTCCACTGATTCGTCCATCTTAATACGAGTAAAATAAATAAAAAGGACCAAACGATACGATGTGCCAAAATTTGCCCGCTCGGCACTTCTTGCAAAAACTTCCAATAGATTGGGAGGACGCCCCACATCACGTAGGCCCCGATTGTCGTCCATACTCCCTTGTTCACACGTTCACCCGCTCTCTTTCAAGATAAAAATAGTTTAGTCGATGAATGACTTCCGATACAAGGCTTTTGTTTCATGAAAAAAGGACGCGAAATCGCGTCCCTTACTGTTTATTGCTTTACCTGTTCGATGGCGGATAGAGCTTGTGCTAAATCTTCAACTAAATCATCGATATCTTCTAATCCAACTGAGATTCGAACGAGTCCGTCCGTGATCCCGAGTTCTGCACGTCGCTCAGCCGGAATCGACGCATGTGTCATACGAGCCGGAACACTGATCAAGCTTTCCACTGCACCTAGGCTCTCTGCGAGCGTGAAATACTTCGTCTTCGCGACCATCATTTCAGCCGCTTCGGCCGAACCGACGTCAAACGCAATCATGCCACCGAACCCACGCGCTTGCGACAAGTGGACGCGTTTCGCTTCTTCACTAGAGACACTCGGGTGAAGGACACGTGACACGTTCTCATTCGATTGTAAGAATTCAACCAACGCCCGTGCGTTCGATTCAATCTCTTCCATTCGAACGGCAAGTGTCTTGATTCCACGGACGACGAGGAAGCTGTCTTGAGGTCCGAGGACTGCACCGACTGAATTTTGTAGGAATGCCAACGCCTCTCCTTGTTCTTCCGTACGTGCGACGACTAAACCTGCCACGACGTCACTATGACCGCCTAAATATTTTGTAGCACTGTGTAAGACATAGTCGGCACCAAGGTCGATCGGATTTTGGAAGTAAGGTGTCATGAACGTGTTGTCTACGACGAGCAAGACATCTGCCTCATCCGCAATTGTGCGCATCGCTCGGATATCCGTCACGTTCAAGAGTGGATTTGTCGGTGTCTCCACATAAATCATTTTCGTGTTCGCTTGTAGCGCATCACGAACCGCCGTTTCATCGGATGTATCGACAAAAGTTGCCTCCAAGCCTCGTGACTGAAATACTCGATTGAATACACGATACGTTCCTCCATATACATCAGACCCGACAATGACGTGGTCTCCAGATTTCAACAACATGAGTACGGTCGAGATGGCAGCCATCCCAGAACCAAATGCAAAACCTTGCACACCGCCTTCGATATCCGCTATGAGTGTCTCGAGTGCGGTACGTGTCGGGTTCGCAGATCGAGAATACTCATATCCTTCCCGTAAGTTACCGATTCCGTCTTGCTTATATGTGCTCGTTTGATAAATCGGTGGTGTGACCGCGCCTGTTAATGGGTCGGTCGTTTTACCGCCGTGAATGAGTGCTGTCTTTGTACGCATGTTCTGCCTCCTTGACAATTCCTTGACTTAAATATCGTTCTGCACTGTCTGGCAAGATCGTCACAATCGTGCCTTCTGACATTTGATTTGCTTCCTTTACACATGCTGCGATGGCAGCACCAGAAGAACTTCCGATGAGCAATCCTTCCTGTTTCGCAAGATGCGCCACGTAATAGAAGGCTTCTTCATCTGTGATGGTATGAATCGCATCGACATAAGCCTTTTCCAAAAATGACGGCCATTTTTCGACGCCGATTCCTTCAGTTTTATGCGGACCTGGCTCACCGCCGTTCAAAATCGAACCAACCGGCTCCACGACGACGGTTTTCGTCCCTTGTGGTTTTAACGTTTTGGCGACACCGGTGAACGTACCTCCTGAACCCGCACCCGCTACAAATACATCGATTTGTGGCACGTCCTTCAACAACTCTTGCGAAAGAATGTCGACATAGGCGTCCGGGTTGTCCGGGTTTGAAAACTGTTCCGGCACGTATGCATCATATTCTTCAGCCAACTCGAGTGCATGACTGATTGCGCCTTTCATTCCAAGCTCGGTCGGTGTGTTGACGACGGTCGCTCCAAGGAGACGCATCAATGCTTGTTTCTCTTGACTAAACTTTTCAGGGGTCACGGTAATCAGACGAATGTCGTATCGCTGACAAGCGAGCGCGAGTCCGATTCCCGTATTCCCGGCTGTCGGCTCGATCACCGTACCACCTGGTGCCACGTCTCCACGTTTCATCGCCCGCTCAATCAAATTCATGCCGAGTCGGTCTTTGACACTTCCTCCCGGATTCATCATCTCCATCTTCCCGTATACTTTTACCGTAGCTGGAACAGGTAATGAACGGAGCTCGATGAGCGGTGTGTCCCCGATGAGTTCATAGACGTCACGGACAATCATCTTACGCTTCGTCCTTGAAGACGATATGCCACTCGTCACGTTTTGCAAGCATGTCAGCTGCTAATTTTTTGGCTCCCTCAAAATCATGATGGTTCGCATTCCCGCACTGTACCGGGTTTTGCGCTGGCAATTCTTCCGCGTTCATCGCATCGCGCAATGTCGCTTCTACGAGGTCGAGCATGCGCTCATAGTCCCCATCATTCAACATCGTCCAATAGAAACCTGTTTGGCATCCCATCGGCGAAATGTCCACGATGTCTTCTGAATGATTACGGCTGTTTTCGGCGATCAAATGCTCGAGAGAGTGAACAGCACGCATCGGCATGAGGCCTTCGTTCGGTTGGATGAAGCGAATATCATACTTGTAAATCGTGTCAGCCGTTCCTTCTTTCACACCGGCGAGACGGACAAATGGAGCTTGAACTTTCGTATGATCCAAGTTAAAGCTTTCAACGTTATATGTTTTCATGAGTAATTCCTCCTAATTATTTTGTAGCGACGACAAGCCAAACAAATTTATTTTTCTGTGTCATTGTCACGTTGTATCCATTCGCCTCTAGCATCGTACGAATGGTTGTCGTATATGGATAATATTCACGATTTAAATCCTCGACCAAGTCTGAATAGCCTTGTTCCGTAGCCCAGTCAATAATTTCTTGACGTGCGTGTGGAGATTCGAACATCGTATCAAGCAATACGAATTTCGGATGTCCCCAATCACGAACATATTGACCGATCGCTGTTTCTTTCTCAGAATCCGTCAAGTGATGGAAAGCGTACGAGGAAACGACCGTATCGACATGTGAGAACGTTGGATAACGGAGAAAATCTCCATGTTCGACCGATATGCCCAACTTCTCAATTGCAATCTGCCTCATTTCTGGAGAAGGTTCGATTGCAATTAAAGGATGTCCCTTTAAAATTCGGGCACTCAAGTTGCCTGTACCGACACCAAATTCTAAGACCGTTCCTTCAACGTGTAACGCAACGTCATCAAGCATTTGATCATATCCGACAAATACTTCATGATATTGTTCGTCATGCCCCCCGACTGCCGTATCGTAATCTTTCGCCCAATCCTTGAAGATATCCATGAATGGTAAATTCATAGCGCCACCCCATCCTTAATTCTGACTAAATTGATATGTTTTATTGGTATTTGACATTAACGTTACATTAACAGGTTTTTTTGGACATTTCAAGTCATTCGCGTGATTTCTGACGATGAACAAAATTTGATATAGGTCTTATGATTCAGGTCTTTAGTAATTGTCTGAACATTTAAATTTGTGCAAAAACACTCCCCTACTTTACAAAAAAATCCACTCTTTTTCCCCTGAACAACGATATGATAGTTCACAATGCAAGAGGAAATCTTTGTTTTTTACAGGTAATAACAAATATTAGGGGGTAAAAACGTTGTCAAGAAGAAAAGTCTACTTAAACGCTTCACTTGCTACATGTATTGCTTTAACACCTGTGTTGATTCAAGCGGGTACGTCATCTGTTTCAGCAGAAGCTTCCATCAAACCAAAAATTGAGCTCGAAAAGAAACAGAAAAAAGTCCGGGTCGTCGTCGAACTCGTCGGTGCACCTGCAATCGCAGAAGCAGCGCAAAAAGGGAAAAAATTTAATGAGTTGACGAAATCAGAACAAAACAAGGCACAACAATCTGTTCAGTCTGAACAAAAACGCGCAAAATCCGCTTTGAAAAAACAAGGCGTGACGGCTACACCAATCGAAGAGTTCACGACCGTCTTTAACGGCTTTTCTACTTTCCTCTCTACAAGTGAAATTGCAAAAGTTGAAGCTTTACCTGAAGTAGCGACTGTCCATGTCGTCAACGAGTATGAACGTCCTGAAGTGAAACCAGATATGGTCACAAGCAACGGAATGGTTCAAGCCGAACAAACATGGGGCGATTACGGATTTGCCGGAGAAGGCACCGTCGTCGCTGTCATCGACTCGGGAATTGATGCCGACCACCGAGATTATCGAATAACGGATGCAAAAACGGCAGAATTGACGAAATCAGAAGTCGATCAGGCCATCACTTCATTCGGTCTACCTGGTGAATATGTGAATGAGAAAGTTCCATACGCCTATAATTACTACGACGAAAACGATGATATTAAAGATGATTCCCCAGGCGCTTCTATGCACGGTCAGCACGTCTCGGGAACGGTCGCTGCAAACGGTGATCTCGAAAACGGTGGAATTAAAGGAGTCGCACCTGAAGCTCAAATCCTTGGTCTTAAAGTATTCAGTAACGACCCGAACTACGCATCTACATACGGAGATATTTATATTAAAGCGATTGACGATGCGATCAAGCTTGGAGCTGACGTCATCAACATGAGTCTTGGTTCAACAGCAGGTTTTGTCGATGCCGACTCACCTGAGCAACAAGCCGTTCAACGCGCTGTAGACAACGGCGTCTTCATGTCCATCTCTGCTGGGAACTCAGCATACTTCGGACATGGATTCGACTTACCAACGGCTTCAAACCCTGATACGGGTGTCGTCGGTGCGCCAAGCGTAAGCCAAGCATCGACATCGGTCGCTTCACTCGAGAACGATCAAATTCAATTGGACGCTTTCCGCGTCGGTGACGAAAAAATCGGATGGAAGAAACAAGATGGACCTGCATTCTCGGAAGGTACATATGACGTCGTTTACGTCGGAGATGGGCAACCAGAAAACTATGCTGGTAAAGACGTGAAAGGAAAGCTCGTCCTCGCCGTTCGCGATGGAGGATACTTCTACTCGAAGATTCAAAAAACGGCTGAGGCACAAGGGGCAGCCGGTGTCATCGTACGAGGCGCCGTTTCACACGGAGACTATGTGTCGATGGCTCTCGATCAACCACTCATCCCGATGGCATCACTCAGCATCCAAGACGGGAATGAATTAAAAGAGAAATTAGCAGATGGACCTCTCCAACTCACGTTTGCCGGTGACCGGATCAGCGTCAACAACCGTTCGGCAGGCGCGATGTCTGATTTCACATCTTGGGGTGTCACACCGAACCTTGACTTCAAGCCGGAGCTCTCAGCCCCAGGCGGTCAAATCTTCTCAACGTTCAACGACAACCAATACGGTTTGATGAGCGGAACATCGATGGCCGCACCTCACGTTGCCGGCGGTGCAGCACTTGTTCTTGAACGCGTCGATCGCGATTTCGACTTGAGCGGAGCGGCTCGTGTGACGATGGCAAAGAACTTGCTACTCAATACGTCGAAGCCCGTCACAGACATCGGACCGTATAACCAGGAATTGAAGCAGTCTCTTCCATATTCACCACGTCGGGCGGGAGCTGGTCTCATGCAACTCCATGCGGCCGTCACATCTCCGGCAGTCGCGTATGAGAAGAAGACGAAAGAAGCGAAAGTCGCTTTAAAAGAATTGTCGAAGAGTAAGGCGAAGTTCACGATTGTCGTTGAAAACATGTCTGACGAATCACTCACATACGATGTGGCCGCTTCCCTCCAGACAGACCTTGCCGTTACTAACAAGGACGGCGTCATTCAGAATGCGATGGAAGCTCAGGCGCTTCAACAAGCAATCATTAAGATCAATGGCAAAAACACAACTAAAGTCACGTTGAAGGCAAAACAAAAGAAAGAAATCACCGTATCGATTGACGTCTCGAAGGCACAAGTACTTAATCCTGAGACGTTAGAAGGAACGGTATCTGCAAAATCAGTCTTTGAGAATGGTTATTTCGTCGATGGATTCCTACGCTTGACTGACCCACGTGGGACAGACGGCAACCCGTCACTCGTTGTCCCGTTCGTCGGATTCGAAGGCGATTGGGGCAAAGCACCAATCTTTGACGAAACGATTTATGAAGATGGTTCATTCTATGGAATCTCTGGATTGGTCGATGCGGCCGGGAACTATTTAGGAGAGAAACTTGATGAGTCTGTAGCTGAAGAAGCGGTAGCGATTTCGCCTGACGGAGACGGTTCAAAAGACACGGCTACCCCGGTCTACTCGCTCTTGCGAAATGCGAAAGACATCAAGTATCGGATCGTCGATGAGAAAGGAAACGTCCTGCGTACCCTTAAAATCGAAGAGGAATTGAGAAAGAACTACTTTGATGGCGGAAGTGGTGACCCATACTACTACACGTCAGATAACGCTTGGGACGGAAAACTGAACGGAGAGATGGCGCCGAAAGGAACGTACTACTACGAAATTGAAGCGAGCATCGACTACATGAAAAAACAAGCCCAGACGCTTCGGATTCCAGTGAAAGTGGATTACACAGACCCTCGTTTCACGATTCGTTGGAACGAAGGTGTGGCTAGTGTCAAAGCATCCGACGACTTTGCAGGAATCAATGGTATCGAATTCCTTCTCAATGGGAAAGTTGTTGCGAAAGAAGCAAAAGATACAGCAAACTTCACACTCGATGCGCCACTTGAATCAACGGACCAACTATCGGTTCGCGTTTCAGACAATGCGGGTAACGTGATCACACGCGACGTATCTACAGAAAATGACGCAGATAAACCAGGAGTCTTTGTCGATGCACCACTCGCCCTGTCTCCATACGGTTCATCAATTGTGCCAATCATCGGTCAAATCAAAGATGCCTCTGACGTTGTATCGTTCACTGTCGACGATGTGGACGTACCACTCACGTATGACGCAGCTGCAAAACAATACACGTTCAATACGACACGTTCGTATGAAGATGGATTCCACAAGATTCGTTTCATCGCGGAAGACACGTCTGGTAACGTGACGAACTTCGTCCGTCCAATCTTTGTCGATTCTACGGAAGCTGCAATCTCAATCAGCAACGTGCCGAAAAACGTCTCGGCGAAGCAAGACACTGTGAACGTGAAAGTTCAAGTAAAGGATAACTTTGACGATATTAAACTTCGTGTCAACGGTGATTTGAAATGGAGTCATACGTTGAAAGAACCTTATGCGATGCGTGCGTTCTCGCGTACCGATACCATCTCACTTCCTGTGAAGAAAGGTCAAAATATCTTCACATTTGAAGTGACTGACCTCGGTGGAAACGTGACGAAGAAAGTCATCACGATCAATAAAAAATAATTTATTCACGAAAAAACGGCTGCCCACGAGGGTCAGCCGTTTTCTTATCCTTTCGCCAATTCAAGTGCGTATGAGATGGCAGACAGTGCATATAACGGAGCCGTCTCCGAACGAAGGATACGAGGTCCGAACGCACAAGCCGTCGCCCCCGCCTCTATCCATTGCGTGACTTCTCCTGTGTCAAATCCGCCTTCCGGTCCTGTGATGACGAGGAGGCGTTGTTTTGATTGAAGTCGATTCAATGTGTTGGCAAGTGCCGACTGCTCGCCTTCTTTCGCCGATTCTTCATATGCGATGATGACTTCGTCGTATTGTTCGAATTGCTGTGACAGTTGCTTCGAAGTGAGGAACGTACATGACGGGACGACGGCCCTATACGATTGCTCAGCCGCCTCTTGCATGATTTTTTGAATACGTTCTACTTTTTTCGGCACTTTTTTCGAGTCCCATTTGGCGACTGATCGGGAAGATTCGAACAATAGAAGATGATGAACGCCGAGCTCGGTCGCTTTTTGCGCGACAAGTTCGACCTTGTCTCCTTTTGGCAACGCATAAGCGAGCGTCACGTCAATCGGCAGTTCGGTCTCTGATTGACGAGTCGACAATACTTTAGCCACTCCACTCTTCTTCTCAAGCGACGTCACGACACATGCATACTCATTGCCCGTCCCGTCGAGAAGAACCATTTCGTAACCCGCCCCTTGTCGCAGGACCGTTCCGATATGATGAGCGACATCTGAAGGAAGTGTCACAACATCGCCTGTGAAAGCTTCTGGTGTCAGAAAATAACGTTGCATAGCTTATCCCTTCTTGGCGATGATCGCGACCCAGTCTTCCATCACGCGTGTCTCTTCAATTTCAAACCCTGCAGCTATCAGAGCGTTCGTGACTTCCGCCCGTTTCTCTCCAATGATACCGGATGTGATGAAGCGACCACCCGTTTTCGTACGAGCATACGCATCTTCGATGAAGAGAAGAATGACATCAGCAAGAATGTTTGCCACGACCAAGTCATATTCTCCGTCCACACCTTTTAATAAATCTCCCGTATCCACTTGAACGAGCGATTCGACACCGTTCGTCTCCACGTTTTGACGAGCCGATTCAACGGCAACCGAATCCAAGTCTAGCGCTTTTACGCTCGTCGCTCCAAGTTTCGCAGCGGCAATCGACAATACGCCTGATCCTGTACCGACATCGATGACGCGGTCACCTTCCCGGATGTAGTTCTCAATCGCTTGAATACAGAGCATCGTCGTCGGATGTGTCCCTGTACCGAACGCCATGCCCGGGTCAAGCAAGATGACATTCTCTTCCGGTTGTGGTGTGTACTCTTCCCACAAAGGGACAATCGTTAGTTGTTGTGAGATTTTGACCGGCTTGTAATACTGCTTCCAAGAATGCGCCCAATCTTCCTCATCAATCTCTGCGACCGTGACCTCACCTGATCCGATATCAAGCATGTTCCGGAGTCGCTCGATTTCTTTTTTCAAGTTTGCGAGCACATCTTGGAAATCACCTGAAGCCGGCACGTACGCTTTGACGTGTACTCCAGAAGTCGGATACGTTTCACGATCCGAAACGTCCCAAATCTCTCCGAAATGGTCTTCCGCCATCATTCGGTCGAAGTCTTCGACGTCCTCGATGACGACACCTTGTGCCCCCACTTCGTGTAATAAGTTCGATACGGCTTCCACCGCAAGCTGTGTCGTGTGGACACAAATTTCAGACCATTTCATCGTTTGTACACACTCCTTTTAGTGACTAAAGAACTTTTTCATTTTTTGGAACATGCCGTGTTCCTCTTCGACACCCGATTCGCCACTGATTTCTTCGAATTCACGAAGCAATTCTTTTTGGCGGTCCGTCATATTTTTCGGTGTCATGACAATGACGCTCACGTACTGGTCGCCATTCGCGCCACCACGCACACTTGGCATCCCTTTTCCGCGTAAACGGAACTTCGAGCCAGTTTGTGTTCCAGCTGGCACTTTCAAACTCACGTTCCCGTGAACCGTCGGAACTTCGATTTCTGCACCGAGTGCCGCTTGAGCGAACGTGACCGGCATTTCCATCGCAATGTGTTGGTCGACACGTTCAAAGATCTCATGAGCTTTCACGCGGACGACGACGTATAAGTCTCCGGCTGGTCCTCCGTTCACGCCAGGACCGCCTTTTCCAGATAGACGGATCTGTTGCCCGTTATCGATACCGGCTGGGATTTTCACTTCGACGGTCTGTTTCTTCTTCACATGACCTGAGCCGTGACAAGTCGGACATTTTTCTTTGATCGTCTTACCGCTACCGTGACACTTGCTACAAGGACGTTGATTGACCATACGACCGAGAATTGTGTTTTGCTCAACCGTTTCAACACCACTACCGCCACATTGGTTACACGTTTCTGGTTTCGTTCCAGGTTTCGCACCGTTCCCCATACACGTGTCACACTCGACTTCGATTTCGAGCTCGATTGTTTCCGTCTTGCCTGTCACACTCTCCATGAAGTCAAGGTCGACTACATATTGATAATCTTCACCACGACGCGGTGCGTTCGGGTCTTGACGGCGTCCGCCGCCACCGAAGAACATGTCAAAGATATCACCGAATCCACCTTGGAAGTCACCGCCGCCTCCGAACTGGTTCGCCCCTTCAAAACCGAATCGGTCATACTGGGCACGTTTTTGTTCGTCAGAAAGCACTTCATAGGCTTCACCAATTTCTTTAAACTTATCCGCCGCATCTGCTTCTTGGTTGATGTCCGGGTGATATTGACGGGCCAATTTTCGGTATGCCCGCTTGATTTCTTGTGCCGAGGCCGACTTGTCGAGCCCGAGCACTTCATAATAATCTCGTTTCGCCACTATTCTCGCTCCTATCCTTACAATCTACGTATCGATTTTACCGATTCTACCTTAACATGGAAAGAGCCAAAGCAGAAACCTGCTTTGGCGCTCTCCTTTACAACGGCTGTTTATTTACGGTCGTCGAGATCCTCAAACTCTGCGTCCACGACATCATCGTCCTGTTTCGCTTCTGTTTGTGGTTCTGCGCCTTCAGCACCTTGCTGTTCAGCCATTTTAGCATATACTTTTTGCGTCAACTCTTGAACGACAGCTGACAATTCGTCTTTGGCTGTACGGATCGCCTCAAGGTCTGAACCTTCGAGAGCAGTTTTCGCTTTTTCTTTCGCAGCTTCTGCTTTTTCTTTGTCCGCCTCTTCCACTTGCTCACCAAGGTCTTTGATTGCCTTGTCTGTCGCGAAGACGAGTTGGTCTGTTTCGTTGCGAAGTTCCGCTTCTTCTTTACGTTTGTTATCTGCGTCAGCGTTCGCTTCAGCTTCTTTTACCATACGCTCGATTTCTGCCTCATCGATACCTGAAGAAGATTGGATTGTAATCGATTGTTCTTTGTTCGTACCGAGATCTTTCGCTGATACGTGAACAATTCCGTTTGCATCGATATCGAATTTAACTTCGATTTGTGGCACACCACGTGGTGCTGGCGGAATGTCAGTCAATTGGAAGCGACCAAGTGTCTTGTTGTCTGGTGCCATCGGGCGTTCCCCTTGAAGGACGTGGATGTCAACAGCAGGCTGGTTATCTGCAGCAGTTGAGAACACTTGTGATTTCGATGTCGGGATTGTCGTGTTGCGATCGATCAATTTCGTCATCACGCCACCCATTGTCTCGATACCGAGCGAGAGTGGAGTAACGTCGAGAAGGACGACGTCTTTTACGTCTCCAGCGAGAACTCCACCTTGGATTGCCGCACCGAGTGCAACAACTTCATCCGGGTTTACCCCTTTGAATGGCTCTTTCTTCGTGAAGTCGTGGATTGCTTTTTGGACGGCAGGGATACGTGTCGAACCACCGACGAGAATGATCTTATCGAGGTCAGATGGTGTAAGTCCTGCATCTTTCAAGGCACGACGAGTTGGTTCCATTGTGCGTTCGACAAGGTCAGCCGTCAATTCTTCAAACTTCGCACGCGTGAGTGTCATCTCCAAGTGGAGTGGACCTGCTTCACCTGCTGTGATGAACGGAAGGCTGATATGTGCGCTTGTGACGCCTGAAAGGTCTTTCTTCGCTTTTTCAGCTGCATCTTTCAAACGTTGAAGTGCCATCTTGTCTTTCCCGAGGTCGATGCCGTTCTCTTTTTTGAATTCTGCAACGAGGTAGTCGATGACTTTTTGGTCGAAGTCATCTCCACCGAGACGGTTGTCACCAGCTGTAGCGACAACTTCGAATACGCCATCACCAAGCTCAAGGATTGAAACGTCGAACGTACCACCACCGAGGTCATAGATCAAAATCGTGTGGTCTTCACCTTTATCTAATCCGTAAGCGAGTGCCGCAGCTGTTGGCTCGTTGATGATTCGCTTGACATCAAGACCAGCGATTTTACCAGCATCTTTTGTCGCTTGACGCTCAGCGTCGTTGAAGTATGCAGGAACTGTGATGACTGCTTCCGTGACTGTTTCACCGAGGTAGTCTTCAGCATCTTTCTTCAACTTCTGCAAAATGATTGCCGAGATTTCTTGTGGTGTGAATTTCTTGCCGTCTACGTCAACTGTATGTGACGTTCCCATGTGACGTTTGATTGATTGAATCGTGTTCGGGTTCGTGATGGCCTGACGTTTTGCGACCTCACCGACTTGACGCTCTTCTCCTTTGAATGCAACAACCGAAGGAGTCGTACGGTTACCTTCTGCGTTTGAGATGACGACTGCTTCGCCACCTTCCATTACTGCCACACATGAGTTTGTAGTCCCTAAGTCAATACCGATAATTTTACCCATCGTTTATTCCTCCGTCTCGTTAAGTAGTATTATTCTGCAACTTTTACCATGCTTGGACGAATGACTCGACCATGCATCGTATATCCTTTTTGAAGCTCCATCGTCACGATGCCCGACTCGAACTCGTCGCTCGGTTCTTGCATGACTGCTTGATGGAAATTCGGGTCGAACGGCTGTCCGACTGCTTCAATCACTTCGACTTGCTCAGCATTCAATACGTCAAGCAGTTGACGATGAATCATGTCGACGCCTGATTGAATTTGCTTGGCATCCTCTGAAGTTGCTTGCACTTGAAGTGCACGCTCAAAGTTATCAATGAGCGGAATCAATTTTTCAATGACAGACTGTGAAGCAAACTTGACGCGTTTTGCATTCTCTTCATTCGTCCGACGACGGAAGTTGTCAAAGTCGGCACGAATGCGGAGTTCGCTCGCTTTCAACGCTTCGATTTCTTTTTGTAAGTCCGTCCCCTCAGAACTTTCTTCCACAATCTCAGCATTTAAAACCTCATCTTCATTTGATTCAGTTGACTCGTTCTCTTCTGTCTGTGCCGAGTCTACAGATTTTTCTTCAAGCACGTCTTCTTGTTCGTGCCCGTTTTGATGATCTGCTGTCATAGTAAAACTCCTTTCCGTCACTCATCTAGTTTCGTTCGTCGCAACGCTTCAATAATTTGTCCCATCATTTGGACACCGTGACGGTAATTCATTCGAGTCGGGCCAATCATGGCGATCGTTCCGAACGTTTTTCCATC
Organism: Exiguobacterium sp. MMG028; assembly: GCF_027947425.1. Classification (NCBI taxonomy): domain Bacteria; kingdom Bacillati; phylum Bacillota; class Bacilli; order Caryophanales; genus Exiguobacterium; species Exiguobacterium sp. MMG028. Next base: position 278,041 of record NZ_JAQJIN010000001.1, on the reverse strand, counting down.
TAGTGTATAATCCGAAGTGATGACACTACAATTTTGAAGGGCGACAATTCCGTTCTCGCTCCCAATGCTCACATAAATCTCGCGATTTGGCAACGATTCGAGCCAGTGCGTCAATCGTTCTTGCTCATCAATCCATTCTAGGAACGGTCTGAGCGTGTCTAACGTCTGAAACTCAGGTTGGTTGAAGATATTCTTCTTACCCCCGAGATAAAGCGAAGACGGCGTTTGAATGCCAACCGTCGATTGAATCAGTTGCATCATATTTTCATATTGCTGTCGCTGCGCGAGTTGCAATTTTGCAACTTCTTCTCCGATTCGGACTTTAAGTTGTCCGATCGCTGTCCCGACGAGACGATCGTTTAACAGTCGAATCGTCTCCTCGATGACTTCAGGAGCTACACGTGATTCGAACATGACCGTACGATGCTCGACATGACCTTGATCCGTGACGATGAGAACGACACCTCGTCGCTCATCTAATGGCATAAAGTCCACACGTGCCAATCTTTCGGATTGGCTATTGGGACCGAGGGCGACCGTCGTATAATTGGTCAAATCAGAAAGGAGATCTGCAGCTTGGCGAATCAGGATCTCAGACTCTTTTGAAGATTGCTTTAAACGTTCTTCTAAGCGACCCGTTTCCCGCTCGTCGATGATTTGCTTCTCGACGAGGTGGTCCACGTAATAGCGGTATCCGACCTCTGACGGGATTCGACCCGCGGAAGTATGTGGTTTTTCAATCAACCCCATGTCTTCCAAATCGGCCATATCGTTCCGAATCGTTGCCGAACTAAACGTCAAATCGTCTCGTTTCGATAACGTACGCGAACCGACCGGTTGAGCCGTCTGAATATAATCGTCAATGATGGCTCGAAGAATGAGCAATTGTCGATCTGTCAGCACAACATCACTCCTCTCTGAAAAAGTTACCTCGCTTTATTAGCACTCATATTTAACGAGTGCTAATCACACTTCAAATATTATCACGTTCTCACTATTTGTCAATTCATACACTCGGATTTTTTCACCTTTTTTACAGACGGCAAACCTGAAAAAGAAACAGTGTTTCGTTATGATAGAACGTGAGGTGATGAAATGTTTACAACAAAACAATTTAACGTATTCAAACAGGACGGACTCGACGAACGCATGTCTGGCATCCGTTCGGATATTCAACCGCTCTTCCATCGGATTTATGACGAGGTCGGGCCACAACTCGAGGCAGATGTCGGAATCCCCCTCTACCTGCATGTCGCGAAACATGCACGTCGCACGGTAAACCCTCCGAAAGACACATGGATGGCCATCTGTCACGATAAGCGCGGATATAAAAAACATCCCCACTTACAAGTCGGACTTTTCGACGACCGCGTTTTCATCTGGCTCGCATTCATCTATGAGATGCCGAACAAAGACGCAATCGCGAAACATTTGCAACAAATCGATTTCAAATCAACGTTTACTGATTTCCATATTGCGGGCGACCATATGAAAAAAGATGCGTTCCTGATTGAAGAGACATCAAACGAAGACATCCAAGCGTTGCTCGAGCGATTCGGCTCTGTCAAAAAGGCTGATTTCTTAATCGGACGACAACTCCCTGCCGATGCATCGATTCTTCAAAACGAAGACGCTTTTCTCGCTTTGGTCGAAGACACGTTCGCGCGACTCACGCCGCTCTATCGTGATCTCGTCTTATAATGCTAAAAAATGGACAAATCCCAAATAAGGGACTTGTCCATTTTTCATGACTCGGTATGCTCGAGTTTTGCCTCTCCGATAAATGCTGCGAACGCTTCGTTCGCGAGTGGTAGACCAGACGCCGTCAATCGGATATGGGAGTCTGTCCGCTCAATCAACGACTTCTTCACCAAATCGTCGATGACGTGACCGAACACATGATCGAGTGCCACACCATATTTCTGTTCAAATATCTGAAGGGAGACCCCTGAACGCATGCGCAGCCCGAGGAACAGCTCTTCTTCCATTTTTTCTACTTCTTCGAGGTCAGTCACCCGTTTCACCGGGATGCCTTCTGCTTTAATATAGTGAGGAATCGGCGCGATATTGGCACGACGCGTGCCATTCAAATAACTGTGCGCACCTGCCCCGAATCCATAATACTCTTCGTTCCGCCAGTATACCTGGTTGTGACGACTTTCTCGACCCGGCAACCCATAGTTCGAGATTTCGTATTGCTTCAGTCCATGCCGTTCAAGCGTCTCCATCACTTTCAGGTACATCTCGACCTCAACATCCTCTCCCGGTAGACGGAGCTTACCTTTTCGATCCTGAATCGCAAACACGGTATGCGGCTCAAGAATTAAGGAATAGGATGAGACGTGTTGAATCGGAAGCTCGAGCGCAAGCTTCAAGTCTCGGTCAATCTGCTCGAGCGTCTGTTCTGGTAACCCGAACATGAGGTCAATCGAAATATTATCAAAGCGCTTCGCCGCTTCATTCACCGTTTCAAATACGTCGTCGGCGCGATGCGTTCTTCCGATTCGTTCGAGTCCACCATCGTCGAATGTTTGGACACCGAAGCTGAGTCGATTGACACCACCGGCTTTCATCGTGTCGAGTTTTTCCGTACTCACAAAGTTCGGGTTCGCTTCGACAGAATACTCTAAATCGTCTGAAGCGAGCGGGAGGAGGTGTCGACGGACCATGTCCATCAGGCGACCCATCTGCGCTTCATTGAGAGCCGTCGGTGTGCCCCCTCCAATAAAGATGGTCTCAATCCGCTCTGTCGGAAACGCTTCGAGCGTCAATACCATCTCTCGTTCTAATGCATCTAAATATTCATCAACAGGTTGGTTTTTTAAAAACACCTTGTTGAAATCACAGTAATAACAAATATGTTCACAAAATGGAATGTGAAGATATACGGCTTTAGCCAATTTCGGCCACCCCTTTCTTCTCATTCCATTTATAACGCTTTTCGTCCGTTCTTTCCAGCCTGCGCCATCAATCGAACCGATGAATAAACAGACCGCTCTTTAATTTTGGTTCGAACCATGTCGATTTTGGTGGCATCTGCCCACCCCCATCAGCCACTCGCATCAACTGTGGCATCGTCGTTTCATGGCACGTAAACAGTAATTGGTCGGGTACTTGCGCGAGTTGTTGCAATTCTTCGATTGACCGGTTCCCTCCAACAAAATCGACTCTGGCATCCGTACGAATATCTTCGACGTTGAAGTACGGAGCAAGGATATCACGCTGTAAGACGGCGACATCGAGATCCGTTTCATCTTTTCGTTTCAATAACTTGTAATAATTCCCTCGATACGCAGCGCCGAACACGCCATGACTTTCAGGTAAGACGAGTTCATCTTCTTCTGTCACTTGATACGAGAACGAAAGTCCTTCCAACATATGTTCTACTTCTTCAGGTGCGATCGTTGTCAACAGGCGATGATATGGCAAAATCGTCAACTCGTCGCTCGGGAAGAGGACACCTAAAAAGTGTGTTCGTTCATTCTTTTGAGAATGTCCCCCACCCATTTCAGAAACGACCGCTGCCGCTTTCGCGCGATGATGACCATCTGCGATATAGATAGACGGGATCGTCGCACCGATCATCATGACGCGCGCAAGTTCTCGGCTCGGAATCATGAATCCTTCGTGTAACACGCCACGATCATCCGTAAACGAGAACAGCGGCTCTTCTTCCGTCGCACTATTTAAAATCTGTTTCAGACTCGCATGTGGCGGGTGGCTAAGTAAAATCGGACCGGTATGCGCCCCCGTCGCTCGGACATGTTCGACACGTTCCCGTTCCTTCGTTTCACGGGTATGTTCGTGAATCTTGATTCGCCCGGCTTCATAGTCCGCGACTGAAAATGTGGCGACTAAGCCCGTTTGCTGACGCTCGTTCCGGGTCAATCTGTATACGTAAAATCCACTCGGACGAACCGTCAGCTCGTCTTCATATAGACGTTCAAGCTCTTGACGAGCACGCTTTCCCCAGTCTTCGAGTGAAAGGTCTGATTGAAGTGCTTCCGGTTTATCTACCTTCAAAAATGAGTTCGGTTGCTCAGCGATGATCGCCTTCGCCTCTTCTACAGAAACGACGTCATACGGATCTGCGGCAACATCTTTAGCATGTATTGGCATGTATGGACTGAACGGCTTAAATACGACCATAGGATCCTCCTTAAAATTCTCGGACGCGAATGACGCCCTTGATGTCATACAGTGCATGAATCGATAACGGTTCATGTTCATTGTTGTCTAAATCAATCAATGTATAGGCCATCTCGCCTCGGCTACGGTTGATCATGTTATCGATGTTCAATCCATGTGAGGCGAGCTCTCCCGTAATTTGTCCGACCATGTTCGGCACATTTTGATGCAAAATCGCGAGGCGACGTTTGCCGGTATACGGAAGTTCCGCATTTGGGAAGTTGGCGGACGAACGGATGTTACCGGTCTCCAGATATAATTTGAGCGTCTCGACGGCTTGAATGGCACAGTTGACTTCTGATTCCTTTGTCGAGGCACCGAGATGAGGCAATGCCATCACTTGAGGATGTCCGATGAGCGAGTGTCGAGGGAAGTCGGTGATATATAGCCCGACATGATGATGGAATGCTTCAACTAAATCAGCATCCTTCACAAGCTCCCCACGTGCGAAATTCAAAACGGTCATCCCTGGCTTCATCCGCTCGAACCAACTCCGGTCGATACTGAAGCGCGTCTCTTTCGTCAGCGGCATATGAATCGACAAGAGATCAACGGACCCTAGAACCTCACTCAAATGCTTGGCGCGTGTGACGTGTTTTGAAATATTCCAAGCGGCATCAACCGAGAGATGAGGATCATATCCGATGACATCGACCCCGAGTTGGAGAAGGTCATTGGCAAGTGAAGCCCCGATGGCCCCAAGGCCGATGATCCCCACTTTTTTCCCACGTAACTCCGCTCCGAGGAACTGCCGTTTCTGTTGCTCCATCGCTTCTTCCAACTGAGATTGTGACTCGGTCGCCTGTTCATTTACCCAGTTGAAACCTTTTACGATCGGTCTGACCGAGAGGATCATGCTGGCAAGGACGAGTTCTTTTACCGCATTCGCATTCGCACCCGGAGTATGAAACGCCACGACTCCTTGTTTCGCCAGTTGATCAAGCGGGAGATTGTTGACTCCGGCACCTGCCCTTGCAATGGCGAGCAGATGGGGCGGAATTGCTTCATCGTGCACGTTATGACTTCTCAGTACCCAAGCATCGGCCTGTTCTGAAGCATTGATGATATATTCATTCGGCTCAAATCGTTTAAGACCCGCTGTAGCGATTTGGTTAAATGTTTTGATGTGATACATTGTTCTCCTCCTCAAATGCTCTCATGACGTCGACAAGGCGCACAGCACCTTCTTTTGGCATCGCGTTATAAAGACTCGCCCTCAGACCACCGACGGAACGATGACCGCCGAGTTCGAGTAATCCGCGTTCAAGGGCAAATTGTTGAAAGCCCTTGTCTCGATTACGGTCACCCGTCGTGAACGGGATGTTCGTTAAGGAGCGGCGTTCTCCCGACACGAGAGAAGAAAATACATTCGATTGTTCAAGGAACGAATAGACCGTATCGCTTTTTTCACGATTCAGTTGCTCCATCGCCTCGACACCTCCTTGATCTTCGACCCACTTGAGGACACGTTCGGCCGCATACATACTGAACGTCGACGGCGTATTGAATAACGTATCGACATGAGACGCGTATTGAAGATAACTTGGCAGCTCCATCGACTGAATCAAGTCGCGGCGTATGATGACGACCGTCAGTCCTGCTGGACCAATATTTTTCTGGGCACCAGCATAGATCATCCCGAAGCGCTCAACGTCAATCTGCTCGGCAAGAATGTTCGAAGAGGCATCCGCAATGAGCGGAGCATCCGTTTCGGGTATAGTCGTAAATCGGGTTCCTTCAATCGTATTGTTCAACGTCACGTGAAGATAGTCGACATCTTGAGCGAGTCTCGGTTCAAATGACATCCCACCCGCCTCATCTATGAGTGGATGGATGACGTCGACCTGTCCGAAGTGCTTGGCATCTTCCATCGCTTTTTTAGACCAAATCCCTGTATCGACATAGGCGAATCGATTTCGATTCCGTAAATTCATCGGGATCATGGAAAATTGCAGTGTCGCCCCACCTTGCAACCAAAGAACGGCATAGTTCTCAGGAATATGCATGAGTCTTCTGAGCCTTGCCTCGAGCGAGTCGACCACTTGTTGGAATGACTCTGAACGATGACTCGTTTCGATGATCGAGACCCCTTCATATTCGAATGTCAGCAGATGTTGTTGAATCTCTTGCATCACTTCTTTTGGTAGCATGCCGGGACCCGCAGAGTATGTATACGTCGACACGGTGTTTCCTCCTCTTTTGTCTGTCTAAGGGTGTACTCTTCCTTAAACGAAGTGCCATTTCCTGCCTAAACAAAAAAATCACCCCGATTCGAACATCAGGGTGATTCAATCCAATTATTCTTCGTCCATCGATAGAACGGACATGAACGCTTCTTGCGGGACTTCGACAGACCCGACCATCTTCATGCGCTTCTTACCTTCTTTTTGTTTCTCAAGGAGTTTCCGCTTACGCGAGATGTCTCCCCCATAACATTTAGCCAAAACGTTTTTACGAAGTGCTTTGATTGTCGAACGTGCGACGATTTTTGTTCCGACGGCAGCTTGTACCGGGACTTCGAACTGCATCCGTGGGATGAGTGCTTTCAACTTCTCGACGATCACTTTTCCGCGCTCATACGCAAAGTCACGGTGGACGATGAAGCTGAGTGCATCGACCACTTCGTTGTTGAGCAAGATGTCCATCTTCACGAGACGTGATTGACGATAGCCGATCAACTCATAATCGAGAGACGCATACCCTTTCGTGCTCGACTTCAATTGATCGAAGAAGTCATAGACGATTTCACTCAGTGGGATCTCATACGTGATTTTGACGCGTGTCGTGTCGATATACTGCATATCGATGAACGTCCCACGTTTCTTCTGGCAAAGCTCCATGATGGCCCCGACATAATCGTTCGGTGTCATGACGGCCGCTTTGACGTAAGGTTCTTCAATCGATTCCACTTTTTGTTGTTCCGGCATCTTTGATGGGTTATCAACGTGGACGACTTCTCCTGAAGTTGTCGTCACGTGATAGATAACCGATGGTGCCGTCGTGATCAAGTCGATCCCGAACTCACGCTCAATCCGTTCTTGGATGATTTCCATGTGAAGCATCCCTAGGAATCCACAACGGAAACCGAATCCGAGTGCCTGTGACGTCTCAGGTTCAAACTCGAGCGCGGCATCAGAAAGTTGAAGCTTTTCGAGTGCCTCACGAAGATCGTTGTAGTTGGCTGCATCGATCGGATACAATCCACAGTACACCATCGGGTTCATTTTACGGTAACCCGGAAGCTGACTCGTGGCAGGATTTTTCGCAAGTGTGATCGTATCCCCGACACGAACATCTCCGACTGTTTTGATTGATGCAGAAAGTGTTCCTACATCACCGACGTTCAATTCTTTGACCGAGACAGGCTTCGGTGTCGATACACCGAGGTCCGTTACTTCGAACGTCTTCCCGGTAGCCATCATCTGAACTTTATCTCCTACTTTGACCGAACCGTTGACGATTCGAATCGATGCGACGACACCACGGTAGGCATCATAGTACGAGTCGAAGATCAAGGCTTGTAACGGTTCTGACGGATCACCTGTCGGAGGTGGAACAAGTTCGACGATTTGCTCGAGAATCTCTTCGATTCCAATCCCCGCCTTGGCAGAAGTCGGGACCGCATCGCTCGCGTCGAGACCGATGACGTCTTCAATCTCTTGACGCACGCGATCGACATCCGCTGACGGCAAATCGATTTTATTGATGACCGGAATAATTTCGAGGTCGTTATCGAGTGCTAAGTAAACGTTCGCAAGAGTCTGCGCTTCAATTCCTTGTGCCGCGTCGACGACGAGAATTGCACCTTCACATGCCGCAAGCGAACGCGACACTTCATACGTGAAGTCGACGTGTCCTGGCGTGTCAATCAAGTGAAGAATATACTCTTCTCCGTCTTTTGCCGTATAGTTCAATTTAACAGCGTTCAATTTAATTGTAATCCCACGCTCACGCTCTAAATCCATCGCGTCAAGCGTCTGCTCTTTCATCTCACGAGCCGTGAGTGCACCAGTTTTCTCAAGAATCCGGTCAGCGAGTGTCGACTTTCCATGATCGATGTGAGCGATAATCGAAAAGTTACGAATCTTCTTCTGACGATTCTCTAATTCTTGTTTATTCATATATGGGTTCACCTATCCTTCTCATGCATACCGTGTCATTATATCAAAATCCTAAAGTAATGTGTACGACCTACTACAACAATACCACATATAGTTTTCAGAATAATCATCAAGTGGTTGCTTTTCATATAACCGTTTGCTACAATTGTGCTTGTTCTGTTGAATGATTACTTGAAGTAATAAGAACATACACTTTCTTGTTTCAGGAGGTGACAAACAATGGCAAACATCAAATCAGCAATCAAACGTGCAAAAACTTCTGAAAAACGTCGTGTTGCGAACTCTCAAGAGAAAGCGGCAATGCGTACAGCAGTAAAACGTGTTGATGCTCTCGTACTCGAAGGAAACAAAGAAGCTGCTCAAGAAGCTTTCGTCCTCGCTACGAAGAAGCTCGACAAGGCTGCATCAAAAGGCCTTATCCACAAAAACAAAGCAGGTCGTGATAAATCACGCCTCGCAGCTCGTATCGCTGCTCTCTAATTAGAGACCAAACGAAACAGCCGCCTCCTACTCGGAGCCGGCTGTTTTTTTGTATACCATGACATAGTGAGGACCAATTCCAGGAATATCGAACGGTTCACCAATTCGCTCGAGACCGTTCCGTTCGTAGAAGCGAACGGCCACCTCTCGGGCGTTACACCACCACGAGCTATCTAACTCTTCATGCAATGCCTGTAAGAAATGCGACCCGATTCCTTGTCCGGCTAGATCCGGATCCGTCGCCATTCCCCGAAGTTGATACGGCACAAACACGCCTTCAATTTCTCTTGATGACAACATGACAGTCGCGATCGATTGCACGTGGTCTCTTTCGACCCAAGCAAAATGACGTGTCGTCGACGCCTCATCCCCTTCAAAATAACAAGTCTCAATCCCTTTACCTGGTCTGAGTACAATATGCCGAAGCGGAATCACATCTTGTAGTGATACTTGTTCCAATCCCATCTTCTCACCTCACAGTAAGGCCAGTTGACAAACGAGTGTATCGAATACGATTTGTTTATCGCCACGACCTGTTTTCATCGCTTCATCCGCATCTGCAATCAACGTCAATGCTTGCGCGAGCTGCGCTTCTGAAAAATTACGACTCGCTTGTGTTGCTAGTTTGACGGTATATGGATGAGCACCAATTTTTGAAGCGATTTGTTTTTCTCCGTACCCCGCTTCTGTCAACTGCTTTGATAAATACATGTTTCGGTATTGCCTTGCTAACAACCCGAGAAGTCCAATTAATTCCTGTCCCTGCTTCTCTAAGTCACGTACTAACCGGAGTGCCGCATCTGCGCGTCGTTTGACGAGGAGCTCGGACAGCTGAAACACATTATCCTCTAGCGTACGTGGCACCAAATCATTCACGATGTCAATCGGAATCATCGCTCCTGTTCCAGCGTATAACTGTAGCTTTTCTAATTCTCGGACTAATTTTCCCCAGTCATCCTGACATAAGAACAACAGTCGCTCCATGGTCGCACGCTCCATTTTTTGTTGTTCCTGACTAAGCGTATCATTCACATAACGCATCAATTCTGCTTGGCTCGGCTTTTTCGCTTCGAGTACGATAGCCCGTTCTTTCAATCGTTTTACGATTTTTTTTCGTTCATCGAGTTTTTCTGACTCGACAACGAGGACGAGGACCGAGTAAGTCGCGGGCTGAACGACATATTCGGCGAGACGGTCGACGTTATGCTTTTGCTTTTCTTTCGCTCCCGTCAAAAATTGGGCATTCTTGACGATGACTGTCCGAAATTCACTGAAAAAAGGGACCGTTTCCGCTTCATCGAGCGCAGTATCTAATGACGTCTCTTGGAGATCGAGTTGCATGACATCAAATTGATCACCGGATGGGTTGGCCGCCTTCACGATTCCACGTTCCCAATTCTCTAATAAATACTTTTCAGTTCCATGGAGAACATAGACGCTCGCTAGTTTACCATTATGTAACCACGGTTCATTCAAAACACACACCACTTTCACAATTTATTCTCATCTAAACATAGATTATCTTCGCATGATTCGCTATACTTATAAAGGAAGTATGATAAGGAGGGACCTAATATGCAAATCAACTCTGTACGCCCACCGAGTGAAAACCCGTTTGAAAATGATGTTCAATGCAAACGTAATGACGCGATCGACTCTGCGATCGGCTTCATCGTCCCATTTGGCTTTTTCTTCACGATTTTCTTCATCGGTGTCATCATCAAGTTCTTAAGCCTATAAGTTTTCAAACGATTGCCCCGGGGGAGCAATCGTTTTTTAGTGTATCATATTTATTCACGTGCTAGTCGATGATCCCCCGACACATTCTTTTTTCACAGATGATCATCCCATCGAGATCCGTTCGCAACAAGCGACGTCCGACAATCCGGTCTAACGTCTCCTGATGTGGGTGGCCATAACGATTGTTCGCTCCGACGCTCGCAATCACCCATTCCGGATCGATTCGCTCGAGCAACTCTTCCCCTGACGACGTATTCGATCCATGATGCCCTAACTTAAACACGTCGACATCAATCGTCGGTAAGTTAGTCTCTTCTTCTATAGGCAAATCCCCTGTCAATAAATACCGCATGCCACCTACGTTCATATAGAGGCAGATCGAATGATCATTTTCATCTTCATGCACTTGAGTCGGTGCGACAATCCACATCCAAGACATCGGTCGATCTCCTGCCTCGAGATAGCGAACGGATGCCCCATATTTTACCGCCAACTGAAGAATCTCCTCACGCTTCTCAGCATTCGCCACTTCTTTCGATAACCAAATCTCCTTTACATGCACGAGCATCAACAATCCTTCTAAGCCACCGATGTGGTCATGGTCCGCATGCGTCAAGAGAACAAAATCAAGTGCACGCTCCCCTCGCTTCCATATATATGGAGCCACAACGTCCGCTCCCGGGTCATATATTGTCCGTTTTTGCTCGTTGGGATCCTGAAAGACGCCGCCGACATCAATCACACCGATTGTGTCCCCTGACTCTATAACAATCGCATCGCCTTGACCGACATCTAAAAATGTCACCCGTGGAGACTCTGTCCATTCGGCCCAACCGGCAACGAGGATACACGTCAACATGGCCATACACCATCCGAACCATCGCTTTCGTTGGACGAGAAGTAAACTTCCCCAAATCCCAATCCACAAAGCGACTTGCTGCGGAAATGTCAGTTCATGCAACGGTAGCCATGGTCGATTCATATCATGCATGGAAAATATTCCGTTAATGGCGTCTAGGATCACCATGAATATCGGTGCAATTTCAGGAACGACCCAAACAATCAGTGCGAGCGGCATCATCACCCACGATATGCAAAACGCCATGATGATATTGAAAAGGGGTGCAGCAACGGATAGAATCGGTTGAACTTGCCAAAGGACAAATAATCCAAATAATTGGGCAAACACGGACAACTCCAACAACCCGGTCCACATTTGTCTCGAGACCAACAAGAAGAACGTCATCCCGACCGTTAACTGAAACCCTAAGTTTGAGAGAAGGTGAGGTTGAAAGGCAAGCATAGCAGCTGCGCACCAACTTAAAAGACGAATCGGGTCCCTTACCGATACACCAAATAAAGAAAGGATGAGCAACACATCTGCCACGAGGACAGCTCGTGCGACCGGTGGTGAAAAGCCGGTTAGCCACCCGAACGCCGTAATCGTCAATAGAATCAAAATCGTCTTCGTCTCTCGTCGAATTGGGATTGGTCGAAACATTGCTCGAAGGGCGACGATCAGCATGGCGATATGCGAACCTGAGATGACGAGAAGATGTAGGAGACCTGTCACTCGATATGAGAAAGAAGTCTGTTCATCGAGCATCCGGCTCTCACCGAACAGTAAGGCCTCTATGTATAGTGCGACATCGGCGCGATATTGTTGTTCAATCTGTTGAAGACGTCTCTCTTTCCACCTCAACATCCAACCGTCCATCCCCGCTGTCGGATGGCACTCGTCGATTCGCTTGATTTTTCCTTTAAAAGATAAGTCCGCGCTAGCCGCCCATTTTTCTTCGTCAAATCCCCCGATGTTCCTTAACGGCTGAAACGATTCTTGTTCCATTTCTACGAGACACGTCTCACCAGGTCTACCAATCGTGAGCTCCCTCCCCCGCAACACACCTTGATGAGTCCCCACGTTCCCATATAATCGGGCCGTCTTCCCGTTCTCTTTACGACTCTCAATCGAGAACACGACTGTGTCTGTCGGTGTCCATTCTGCTGGCTCGGCATTTAGCCATGCAATCAGGATGAGGAAAATGACACCGAGTTTCGCATATAGATGTTGTCCGCCTCGAGACGCGACATATAACACACCGGAAACGATTGTGACGGGGTAGATTCCTTCAGTCAATCCGGTCACCATCACTATCGCAAATAGTGGAAATAACGGCATCTCATGGTACCAATAAGTAAGGTTTCATACTTTCTAATGTTTTCTCCCCAAATCCTTTCACATCACCTAAGTCCTCGTATGTTTTAAAGGGACCATTCTCTTTCAGGTGGTTCAAAATCGCGTCTGCTTTTGCAGGACCAATACCAGGGACCGACATCAACTCGTCTTTCGTGGCACTATTCACGTGTACCCCATTTGCTTCTAACTCTGTGCTAGGTACCTCTTGTGCAATCGGCGCTTCTCCTTTTTTGGGTACGATGATTTTTACACCGTCCACGAGCAGTTGTGCCAAGTTCAATTGTTCCGGGTCGGCTTCATCTGTTAATACGGCCAACGAGAGAACATCCCCGACTCTAGCACCTTCTGGCACGGTATAGACGTTCGGAGACTCGACCGCGCCTGTGACATAGACGACGATTTCTAATCGCTCTACGGTCTCATCCGGAACTACTTCTTCTGATTCTACGACGAATTCATCGACGACACGTTCTTCTGGTTCTTTACTATAAAATAAATAACCAACACCTAAAAACAGGACGACGACAACACCAATGATGACCTGCTTCCACTTTTCCAAGACGATTCTCCCCCTGTTTCGACTATTGTATCTAGTATGACGAATCTAACGTGACTACACTTGTCCCGTTCCAGGTCTTAATTCACTCTCAACGGAGTCGTTTGCTTACCTGCTACGTACTCGACCCTCATACAATCTGAAAGATAATCGCTCATTTCCTTGCGACAACAGAAGAAGGGGCCCAAACATTCGAAACAGCAAAAAAAACCGAAAACCAACGATGGTCTTCGGTCCTTCTGCATAAGGATCATTACTCTTCCTCGAAATGCTGGACTTGGTCAGCGAGTGCCGCAGCCTGTCCTTCTAGTTCTTGCATCAACGTAAAGATTTGATCAAAGCTTGCTTGTTGTTCCTTCATCGAGGCCGCTACTTCCTCGTTCCCGGCTGCCAATTCTTCCGTCACGCCCGACACTTCCTCGACACGACGCAACACGTTGTTCACCTCACTACTAGATGTGCGCATCTCTTGTTCAATTGTACGGACGAACGAGGCGACATGGTCTGTCCGTTCATGGATTCGATTGAACGCTTCCTTCGTCAATCCGAACGCTTCGAGTTGTGCTTCTTGTTCGCGTTTTGATTCGTTCACCGTTTCCGTCAATCGTACGACTTCTTGTTGAATCGTCTCGACGACCTTGAAAATCGAGCGGGTTGCCTTATTGCTCTCTTCGGCCAACTTTTTCACCTCGCTCGCCACGACCGCGAACCCACGTCCTGCTTCACCTGCACGAGCCGCTTCAATCGCTGCGTTCAAAGCGAGTAAATTCGTCTGAGCCGCTACGTCTTCCACGAGCTTCGCCATCGATTCGATTTCCGTCGTCTGTCTAGCAAAATGATCCATTCTCGTAACGAGCACTTCATTTCGTTGGCTTGAGCGATCAAGGATGTGTTCCTGATCCGTCAACGTCTCAATTCCGGCTGCCACTTCACGTGTCATCTCCGACGTCTCTTCTGTCGTCAGTTTCGTTTGATTCAAGCTCGTCTCAAACGAAGTCGCCATCGTATGGACCGAGCTGAGTGTCTCCTGCAATTCATTGGCGATGGACTGCGCACCATGTGCCATTTCATCAACAGCGTTCGTGATGTTTGACGTCGTGCTGACGACCGCTTCATTTTCAGACGCTGCCGTTTCGGTCATCCCATTCACTTTCATCGATGTCACACGAATCGAACCGATGACCGTTTGGAGAGATGCTGTCATCTCGCGCATGGCGCGTTCGAGTCGCCCGATTTCATCCTTCCGAGTCGACTCTGGCAATGTGATCAGACGTCCTGAAGCGATGGCTTCTGCGACTTTCACGTTGCGCTCGAGCGGACGTGTGATGGAACGCGCGAAAAAGAAGTTGTAAATGCCGAGTGCTAAGACAACGAGAATCGTCAACAAGATTGAGATGAATAATAAACGCTCTGTCTCATTCGCCGCCTCTACTTGAAGCGCCTCGTAGAACGAACCGTTCTTTGCAATCAGTGTGTTGATATCATTTAACAACCCTTCGAGCTTGGCAGCTTGAATCCGCGCTCCAATCCCACCTTCTAATGCAGACTCGACGTCATCGTTCACCTGCTCATACTTCATCGTGGCACGTTCTAAATGATTCGAAAACTCTGGAATCAAGTAAGTTTGTTTGAGATCGTCAAACGTTTTCGCATTCGATACACGGATTCGCTCAAGTTGGACGAGTGTTGATTGATTCGATTGTTCGCCAAGCGACGTCCAGAGCGACTGTTCTTGTAAGAGTGACGTCTCGAGCTGAGACAATTCAATCATCTGACTCCCGTACTGTTCATTGTAAGTCTGCAGACGGTTCAAGGTCGACAAGACATAACTCATCATGAGAACGATCAAGACGACGGTGAACACCGTTGAGAAGATAAACCGTTTACGTAAAGTCATTATAGTGTCCCCTCTTTCAGTTGACGTTCGACCGATTCATACTGAGTTGTCTCATTCTCATCCCATTGAATGCGACGAAGTGGTGCTAAGCCGACGCCTCCTTCTTCAATACCAAGGATGACATGATCGTTGAACGGCTGTGTCGTCACACGACCTGCGATTTCGACGATTGCCAAATCGACTTGTTTCAACATTGAAGTCACGACCGCATCAGGTGCAATCATCGATTGATCGCTATCGACTCCGATTGCCTTAATTCCATACTTTTCAGCAGTCTCCAATACCCCGACTCCTGTGAGACCCGCCGCTGCGTAGAGGACGTCTGCCCCCTCTTTGATTTGTTTCTCTGCTAGTTCGCGTCCAAGCTCTGGTGAGGCGAAGTCGTTCGAGAAATCAACGAGCATCTCGACATCCTCGTTTACGGATTTTGCTCCACGCTCAAATCCTACCTCGAACTTCTGAATGAGTTCAATATCCATACCACCGATAAAACCGATTTTATCCGTCTCCGTCTCAAGACCGGCTACCGCACCCGCGAGCGCACTACCTTCTCCTTCTTCAAACGTGACATTTAAAACGTTCGGTAAGGCTGACACGCCATCGATGAGGGCAAATTGTTGATCCGGATGTTCTGCCGCTACCGTCTCAAGATCTTCCTGACAGGCAAAACCGAGACCGACAATCACATCATGTCCCTCTTTGACCAACTCTTCAAACCCTGCCTGATATGTTTCTGTCTCTGATAATTCACGATAGTCGACGAACCATTCGCCCGTCTCACGTAACTCCCCCATGCCACGCATCGCCGCATCACTGAACGATTGGTCCCCGAGACCAACATCCGATAGGACGACACCCATCGTCTGACGTTCTTCAACAGCGGCAGTCGGGTCATCAATGACCGACTGACAACCTGACAACCACAGTGAACAAGCTGCGATTGTACTGATGATTATGCTTTTCTTCATGTATTCCATACTCCCTCTCTCTATTGGTCTGACAACTCTTTTATCGACAGAGAGGACACGGTTCTCCATATTTTTTTTTTAAAGTTGTGGGAATAAAATGTGGGGACATCTGACAATGTCAGGCGTTATAAAAGGGGATTTTTTCTAATTATTGAATACATATAAGAATGACTATGATGTCTGATCCGAAGGGAAGATGAAGGGAATGATTGAAAAGATAATTCGACATAGTTGGAACGTCATATCTGGATTGTTTGTGTTCTTCTTGTCAATTTGGTTGAGTGGTCCTGGTATATCAGAGACAGATTCCCCTCTATATCGTTGGTATTTCATGCTTTGGTTTGTACTATGGACGGTCGGTTTTGTTTTACAGTTTAGACCGCGAACGAAATGGTTCGGTCTATTCATCACGTTCGTGCCGACATTGTATTATTTTATTTCCGTCCTAAAAGCATTTGAAGTCATTTCATACTAGTCAATCATGTACAAAAATCAGAGCCATAGACGATGTCTATGGCTCGTGTCAATTATTCTTTTGATGCAGCGACCGTCGTATCCGCTAACTCTCGCTCCGGTGCAGGCGCCTTCGCGACGTTCCCTTTACCGGCAAAGTTCTCGAGCAAGTCTTTCATATCGATACCCGAAGAGGCTTTCAACGTTTGTTGCAATGAAGCCATAAGGTCCGTTGCATATCCCGTCACCTTCCCTGCTCCACCGTTTTGACCACCGCCTGTGTCGACGACCGTGATTTGATCGATGTTGCCAAGTGGTGCCGCAATTTCCTTCGCATAATCCGGAAGCATTTTGACGACCATATCGAGAATCGCTGCCTGCCCATATTGAGCAAACGCCTCGGCGATTTTCTCTTTCGCTTCCGCTTCAGCAAGACCCGTCAAGCGAATGATTTCAGCTTCCGCTTCACCTTTCGCGCGTTCAGAATCGGCTTCAGCAAGACCAGCCAAACGTACACGTTCCGCATCCGCTTTCGCTTGTGCTTCGATGCGATATTTTTCGGCATCTGCGCTTGCGATTTGACGTGCTTTATCCGCAGCGGCCGATTGTTCGATCGAATAACGGTCCGCATCGGCTTTTTTCTTCACTTCTGAATCATACTGCTTTTCACGACGCATGATTTCTTTCTCTTCGAGCTCGATTTGCTTTTGACGCTCGATGATTTGAACTTGCATCTGTTGTTCTGTCACTTCTTGTTTCGCACGTGCTTCCTCGAGCTCGTACGCTTGGTCGGCCCGGGCTTTGGCAACGTCTTGCTCGCGACGGTATGCCGCAATCCGGAGCTGATTCTCTTTCTCTGCTTCTGCGATTTCTGATGCTCGTTCTAACTCTGCTTTTTTCGCATCTTTCATCGCTTCCGCCTGTTTGATGCGCGTTTCTTTATCCGCTTCCGCTGTTGCGATATCGGCATCACGCTTCACTTGCGCGATACGAGGTTTACCGAGTGATTCTAAATAACCATTTTTATCTCGAACATCTTTGATTGTGAAGGAGACGATGACAAGTCCCATCTTCGCTAAGTCTTGAGAGGCGACACGTTGCACTTCTTGAGAAAACTTGTCTCGGTTTTTGTAAATTTCTTCAACCGTCATCGAACCAAGAATAGATCGCAAATGCCCCTCTAATACTTCTTTCGCCTCGTTTTCTCGTTCAACTTTTGGTTTTCCAAGGAACTGTTCTGCGGCTGTCGCAATTTCACTGATGGACCCGCCGATTTTAATGATGGCCGTTCCGTCCGCCATGACCGGTACACCTTGTTCGGTATACACTTCAGGCGTTGTGACCTCTAGCTTGCTAGAAAGTAAACTGAGTGGTTCTGCTTGTTGGAACACTGGGAGGACGAACGTTCCTCCACCACGAATGATTTTGACACGGTTGCCCGAGGTGTCGCTATGTACATTTTTCTTGCCTAAATAACTACCTGTTACAATCAACGCTTCGTCAGGTCCGACCGTGCGGTATTTCAAAACGAATACAAACACGAGTGCGAGGATGATGACCCCGACGATGATGCTGACTAAAATAGCCGTATTCATAAGTTATTTCTCCTCTCGAATCGTAGGTTCGTCATATGTCATGACGATGGCGATATTACTTTTCACTTCAATGATAATGACGCGATGATCTGTGGAAATCGATGTCCCATCCAAACTTTGAGCTGTCTTCAAAAGGGAACCGGTCACTGTCTCAATCATGACTTCACCGTATCCGCCTTCTGGGATCGGTACCGTCAACCGTCCGACTTGTCCGACCAACGCTTCATCTGTCAATCCAATTGACTCTTCAGCATTGGATAATGGTAACAACACGAACAAATAGAGAAGTGTTGTTAGAGCGAGCGACCCGACCAATGCGACAGCAAGGCCAATCATCGGTGACACGTGCGCCAATGCGTTTAAAATGAGTCCGATTCCAGCACCGAGTGCTAAAAACGATAAAATAACTGCAGGGTTAAACCAGCCTTCAAACATGTCAAATGCATCAGAGAACATCATATAGATGAAGGTTCCAAAACCAGCGATGATCAACACCCACCAGTACAGTTGATCGATTGCCTCCATTACCACCCCTCCTCCTGTCGACGTTGCTGTTCCATTAATAACATACGTCGAAGTTGCTCGACTTCAAGGGCGAGCTGATCCTCAATCTTATCCCATTCGGATAAGGACGACGTGGATAGATCGTTCGCTTCCCGAACTCGACCAATCGATTGTTCAATGCGCCGTCGATTATATACATCGACAAGCTCTTGACGTTCGAGTCGCATCCTGTTTAAAAAATGTTCAACTTCCTTTTGAACCTGAACCACCTGATCCGTCACGTCCTCAGAAGAATCTTGCATCAGCAGCCGACGCACTCTCACTTGATGAGCCACTAACTTGGCAATTCTCGATTCGAGTTCGAGAATGTGCTTGTACAATTCCTCTACCTCATCTTGATTCGTGTCATCGCGCCACCACACGTCCATCTCACCTCACTTTACTCTAATCACTTTCATATACGACAAAACCTCATCATCGGTTTCAAAAATTCATAAAAAAATGTAAAATGAATTTGCCAGACAGAAAGGAAGTGCTCATTTTGGGCAACCAAGTCATCAAGCTATCAACTGCTGATCAAGAAAAACTAAAAACCATGTATCACAAGTATGCAGTCACCCCTCCTCCTTACGCGACTTTCAGTGCAAAGACCCCTGGATTTGTCGTCACGATTTATCAGTCGGGTAAAGTGATGTTTCAAGGTAAAGATGCAGATTCCGAGGCAGTGAAATGGGGAATCCCTGCCAAGAAAAAACAAGCGTCTCCACGAAAGACGACACTACCTGAAGGCTTTTCAAATTGGTCTGTCGTCGGGAGCGATGAAGTCGGAAAAGGGGATTATTTCGGACCGCTCGTCGTCGTGTCCGCTTTTGTATCACGCGACCAGATCGCACTCGTCAAAGAGCTCGGCGTCAAAGACTCAAAACAGCTATCCGATCCCGAAATCATCCGAATCGCCAGGGATTTACACGCAACCATCCCATATCAAAAAGCGACACTGCATAACCCGACGTATAACAAGATGCAACGCACGATGACACAAGGCAAAATGACCGCCATCGCACATAATGCTGCACTTCATGCATTGCTTGAAAAACTTGAACAGAAACCAGACGCCATCCTGATTGATCAGTTTGCGGAAAAGTCGGTCTACTATCAACACCTACGGGCAGAGCGCGATGTCGTCCGTGATGACGTCTACTTTTCAACAAAAGCGGAAGGACTACACGTTGCAGTCGCAGCCGCGTCCATCTTAGCCCGTGCCTTTTTCTTAAAAGAGATGGATAAACTAAGTAAACAAGCAGGATTGACCCTTCCGAAAGGGGCAGGGGCAAAAGTCGACCAAGCGGCCGCTCAAATCATCAGACTTCATGGACAGGAATATTTACAAAAGATTGCTAAAGTCCATTTTGCCAACACGAAAAAAGCAATAAACTTAAACGAACGTCGTCTGTAGAGGTTCGATTTCAAATATGATATACTAATTTTATGGTTAAATGAACTTAAAATTTTTGGAGGATAGCGTTCATGTTGCATTATAAAACCTACACAATCAGCGATGACCATCCTTGGGTCGTCTTCATTCACGGAGCTGGTGGAAGTTTGTCACATTGGTATCGTCAACTTCGCCCATTCCGTAAGAAATATAATGTGTTGCTCGTCGATTTACGTGGACATGGTGGTTCATACGATGCTGAACAATCGCTCAAACAACCATTGAACGCCTATACGTTCGATGTTGTCGCAAAAGATGTCATCGAGGTCATGGACCACTTAGGCATCGAAAAAGGTCATATGGTTGGACTCTCTTTAGGTACGATTGTGATTCAAGCGATGTTTGAACATTATCCAGACCGGATCGCATCGGTCGTCCTTGGGGGCGCCATCGTCAAGTTTAACGTTCGTTCAACGCTTCTCATTCGACTCGGTAGCCTCGTTCAAAATTTCGTTCCCTATATGTGGTTATACAAATTGTTCGCATGGATTTTACTGCCGAAAAAACGGCATAAAAAATCACGGATGATGTTTGTACGTGACGCTGCGAATTTGTGTCAACGCGAATTTATTCGCTGGTTTAAGATGACTGAGAACATCAATCCATTATTAAATCAAATCACTTCGATTCAAACGACCGTCCCGATTTTATATATCATGGGCGATGAAGATTATATGTTCCTTGAAGCTGTGGAACGGACCGCAAAACACCAACCGACTGCCAATGTTGAAATCGTTGCAGACTCTGGTCACGTCGTGAATGTGGACCAACCCGAGAAATTTAATTCATTGTCGATGAAATTCATCGATGATCAAATTCAAGCACGCTCTCTTCAAATGAGCTAATTCAGGATGCCACCATACATCCTGAATTTTTTTCAGTTTATTTTCAGAAAATATTGATTATTACAAAAATAGGTGGTATTCTTTAGCAAATCCAACAAAGAGGAGATGCTTGAGATGTTGAAACCCGTACATATGAATAGCCTGCTGATTATTATTCGACTGAGGGACTGAAATCGTTTTGTTTTTGAAAAACGACTTTTCAGGCCCTTGTTCCCGTGGTAATCGGACAGGCGCCTGCACACGTAACCCGCGCCTATCCTAATTGGATAGGTT
Source organism: Exiguobacterium sp. MMG028 (assembly GCF_027947425.1). NCBI lineage: Bacteria > Bacillati > Bacillota > Bacilli > Caryophanales > Exiguobacterium > Exiguobacterium sp. MMG028. Next base: position 256,729 of record NZ_JAQJIN010000001.1, on the reverse strand, counting down.
TTTTTATTGGCACATAGACAAAGAGGAGATGATGGAAGTGAAGCAGTATATGATGGATCGAATGGTAAAAATTTCAGCAGGGATGGCAAACGCCGTACTCGTCACGCTCGGTGTTGGTCTATTGATTGAGACGATTGGTAATTTGACCGGGATCGCGATGCTCATTCAAATCGGGCAAGTTGCGAAATCCTTGTTGGCACCAGCACTAGGAGCCGGTGTTGCCTTTCAACTCGGTGGGAACACGCTCATCTTGTTTAGCGCAATGATTGCCGCAACGATTGGCGGTGCTGCTTTAAAAGCGACCGAAAGTGGGCTCGTCCTCGTTCCAGGTCAACCGATTAGTGCATTGATTGCAGCTGCCGCAGCAGTATGGCTCGGTAAACGCGTTCTCGGAAAAACAAAGTTCGACATGATGGTCGTACCCGTAACAGCTGTTCTCGGAGGTGGAATCGTCGGTGTAGCCGCAGCGGCAGTCACGACCCCTCTCATCAACTCCATCAGCCAAGGAATCACAGCATCCGTTGAAACGTCACCAATCGCGACATCTCTCGTCATCGCCCTTGTCTTCAGTGTCATGCTCATGTCACCTGCTTCATCGGCCGCACTCGCCATCGCCCTTCAATTAGACCCTGTCGCCAGTGCTGCCGCATTGATTGGTTGCTCTGCTCAGTTTGTCGGATTTACATTGATGGCGTATCGTCAAACCGATCCAGGTGGTTTGGTCGCTTCCTTCTTTGTCACGCCGAAAGTGCAGTTCCCGAACATCATCAAAAATCCGCGAATCGTCGTTCCACCATTCATTGCCGCGATGATCTCAGCACCGATTGCCACGTTAATGTTCTCACTACAAGTGCCGTATGAAATCGCCGGTCTCGGACTCAACTCTCTCATTGCCCCGCTTCAAATTTTAGCGGTACAAGGAATGGACGCGTTTCTCATCTTCACGATGACAGGTGTCGTTCTTCCTGCACTCATTACCTGGGCACTTTATCGTGTCACGAGCCTCGTCGGTTGGACGAAGTTCGGTGACCTTGCCCTTGAAATCCAATGAAATAAGGAGCGCTGTCCAAATCGGACAACGCTCCTTATTTTTACGCTCGTACTTCAGCGCCGTGTGCTGCACGGACTGCTTCGACGATTGTTTCATATGCTGCTGTTACTTCTTCATCTTGTAACGTTCGTGACGGGTCTTGGAACTTGAGTGAGAAGGCAATCGACTTCTCTTCTGGTCCAACATTCTCCCCTGTGTATACGTCAAACAAGACGAGATCGATCAAGAGTGGACCTGCCGCTTCACGGATTGTTTGCTCCACTGTTCCAGCCGGAATCGAACGTGACAAAACGAGTGCCAAATCTCGTGAAATCGATGGATAACGTGGCACGTCTTGATAAAGAAGTGTCTCTTCCCCACTAAGTGCCAATAGGTCGAGTTCAAATACATACACTTCCTTCATCCCATAGACTTCTTTTGACGTTCCTGGATGCACTTGTCCAACATAACCGATGACGTCACCGTTCATCAAAATGTTCGCCGTGCGACCTGGATGCATATCTGGCATCGATACCGCTTCATACGTGACATCAAGACGAAGTGTTTGAACCAACGTGTCGACAATCCCTTTCGCGACAAAGTAGTCGACCGGAATCCGAGTGCCTTGTGAACGATGATCCATCCAAAGACCTGTGACAACTCCCGCCACCCGTTCTTTTTCACGTGGTAACGTATCACCTTGCTCTGTATAGACACGCCCTGTTTCGTAGAGTGCGACGTTTGATTGTTGACGCGCCGTGTTATAACGTGCCGCCTCTAACAACCCAGGGATGAGTGATGTGCGAAGTACAGAACGCTCTTCACTCATTGGCATCGCTAGACGGACGAGTTGATCGGCTTGACCACCAAAACGCGTCGCATGTCCTTCACTCGTTAATGAATAGGTGATCGCTTGTGATAATCCGACACCTTGTAACATGCGGCGTGTCTTTCTGCGCAACACGTTGATTGTTGGTAAATAGCCTTTCGACTGAGATGCAGGTAACGTCGACGGAAGACTGTCATATCCGTATAGACGCGCAACCTCTTCCGTGATGTCAGCTGGCAGCTCTAAGTCCGGACGCCGAGAAGGGATATGAACACTCAATACATCATCGCCTTCTGTAGCTAGACCGAGACGTTCTAGAATACGTTCAATCGTTTGACAATCGAGTGTCATCCCTAAACGTTTATTGATGTAATCGACCGAGACTTCGATTTGACGAGCGCGTGACTCCTTTTCACCAGAAACAGTCGCTTCCCGAATCTCGCCTCCACCGAGCTCCACAATCAATTGAGCGGCACGGTCGAGCGCAAGCATGACACGTTCCGGGTCCACACCTTTTTCAAAACGAGCGCTTGAGTCAGAACGAAGACCGAGCGTACGGCTCGTCTTACGAACTGAAGCCGGATCAAAGTATGCTGACTCCAAGACGATATCTGTCGTAGAGGCGTCCACTTCAGTGTTCGCACCACCCATGACACCTGCGATTGCGACCGGTGTCTGACCATCTGTGATGACCATCATCGAAGCGTCGAGCGTACGTGTCACATCATCCAGTGTAACCATCTCTTCTCCATTCTCAGCCTGGCGGACCACAATCGATTGACCGAGTTTTTTCGCATCGAATGCGTGGAGCGGTTGACCGATCTCAAGCATCACGTAGTTCGTCACATCAACAATATTATTGATTGGACGAACGCCCTCTGCAATCAAGATGTTTTTAAGCCATTGAGGAGATTCTGCGATTGTGACTCCTCGTACTTCACGCGCCGCATAGTACGGGCAGTTCGGTGTAGCGAGTTCAATCGATACTTCAGACGTAGAAGATGATGTGACATCTGCTTCTGGCAACGTGTACGGACGTTCTAGAATTGCCGCCACTTCATGAATGATTCCATAAAGGCTCAAACAGTCCGAACGGTTCGGCGTCAGGCCAAGCTCGATGACCTCATCGTTCAAGTCGAGTAAATCGAGTACGTCCGCTCCAACTTGGACATCTTCACGGAACGTGTGAATTCCGTCTTGCTCATCTTCTCGAATTTGTTTCTTCTCGAATCCGAGTTCCTCGAGCGAACAGATCATTCCTTGAGATTCGACACCGCGAAGTTTTGCTTTTTTAATCTTTAGTCCTGGTAAACGTGCGCCAACTTTCGCCACGATGACGTGTTGACCTTCGCGTACGTTCGGTGCGCCACAAACGATTTGAACGGAATCACATTCCCCGATGTCTACTTTTGTCACGTTCAATTTATCCGCTTCTGGATGCTTCTCACATGAAAGAACGCGACCGACGACAATCCCGGAAAGTCCTTCTGCACGGTTTGTGACACTTTCCACTTCAATCCCGTTTTTTGTGATCAAGTCACCAAGTGCTTCTCCGCTCAAATCTGACACATCAATATATTGATTCAACCATTTTTTTGATAGTAACATCTGTCTTCCTCCTTAGAATTGCTCGATGAAGCGTAAGTCGTTTGTGTAGAAGTGGCGGATGTCATCGACACCGTGTTTGAGCATCGCCATACGCTCAACACCGATTCCGAATGCGAATCCTGACACTTTTGACGAGTCATAGCCTGCCATCTCTAACACATGTGGATGTACCATTCCGCCTCCGAGAATTTCAATCCAGCCGGTTCCCTTACAGACGTTACAACCTTTTCCTCCACACTTGAAGCATGAAATATCAACTTCAACTGACGGTTCCGTGAATGGGAAGAAGCTCGGGCGAAGACGAATTTCACGTGCCTCACCGAACAATTGCTTCACGAACACTTCAAGCGTCCCTTTTAAGTCTGCCATCGAAATCGACTCATCGACGACTAACCCTTCGATTTGCATGAATTGATGCGAGTGCGTCGCGTCATCTTCATCACGACGGTATACTTTTCCTGGGCAAATGATGCGAATCGGTTTCCCGTTCGCCTCTAACATCGTCCGTGCTTGTACAGGTGACGTATGTGTACGGAGCAACGTTTCCTCGGTAATATAGAACGAGTCTTGCATATCACGTGCTGGATGGTCTTTTGGCAAGTTGAGCATCTCAAAGTTGTATAAATCCGTTTCGACTTCAGGACCTTCTGCGATCGTGTAACCAAGTCCGACGAATAAATCTTCCATCTCGTCGATGATCTGTTGCAATAGATGACTGTGTCCTGGAGCCGATGTACGTCCCGGGAGCGTCACGTCGAGCGTTTCCGCTTTTAACTTCTCTTCCAGTTCGATTGCCTTCACTTCTTCGATTCGAGCGTCGAGCGTCGTTTGAATCGACGTGCGGACCGTGTTCGCCAATTCACCAATGACTGGACGTTCCTCTGCGGATAACTTACCCATCCCACGAAGTACCTCGGTCATCGGACCTTTTTTCCCTAAATATTTGATGCGGACATCATTTAATGATTTTTGTGTGGATGCCTGTTTGATTTCTTCAAGTGCTTCCATTTGTAACTGTTCTAATTGCTCTTTCATATGTTCACTTCCTCCTCTACATAAAAAAGTCCCTTCAGTCGTTGACTGAAGGGACGAATCATCGCGGTACCACCCTACTTGGCCAATAGTTGGCCCACTTGAGAGCATCGTTATCGAGATGCCAAACCGGTGTTGTCTCCAACACGACTCCAGAGTGAATTCAGCGACGATTCCGGCTTAGGCTTTCAGTCACGGCCCATGCTCCCTGAACGGAATCGGTCATTCGCTTACTATGTTCTTTCAACGTCATATCTTATTCATCGATGTGTTTAACCTATCACGTTTTTCACGCGCTGACAAGATTATTGTAAAGCGATCCGATACATTAAAATACCGGCAGCGACCGCCGCATTGAGCGATTCTGCCTCACCAAGTACTGGAATATGGACACGTGTGTCGCACAGTGCCAACACATCGGCATGTACACCTTGTGCTTCATTTCCGATGACCAAAGCTACTTTGTCTTCAAATGCCACCTGCTCATACGATGTCGCTTTCGAAAGGGCTGTTCCATATACATGGAAACCATCTTCTTTCAGTTCAGGTAGTTTTTCAAGCAAGTCAACCGAAGTCACGTTCACGTGAAACAGGGAACCTTGAGTCGCACGAACGACTTTAGCATTGAACGGATCGACCGTCCCTTTCCCGAGGAGCACCGTATCAAATCCGGCTGCATCTGCCGTCCGGATCATCGTACCTAGGTTACCTGGGTCCTGTACCCGGTCTAATACGAGGACTTTCTTCATCTTACGCTCTACCGGTGTCATCTTCACGACAGCAAACACACCTTGTGTCTTTTCTGTCTCAGATAACAGGTCAGCGACATGATCAGATAACTCGAGCACCGGCATGTCCTCGATGCGCCACGTCTTTTTCGGCACGTACGACTCTGCCATGATGAGTTGTACGAGACGACCTGCTCGGATTGCCTCATCCACCAAATGCTCTCCCTCTACAAGGAATTGCCCGGTTTCTTGGCGTCCTTTTTTCGTCATCAATCGTTTTAATCGTTTAATCGTCTCGCTCTTCGTAGACGTAATCTTCGTCATATTATCCCTCTTTCAACCATTGGACCGTCTCGTGGTCTAAGCGTTTCGTTAATGCGACAACGAGTTCAATTGCTGCTTCGTAGTCGTCTTTATGAATGATTGACACGTTCGTGTGTAAATAACGAACTGGTACTGTCAACGCAATCGCCGGCATTCCAATCCCAGACAAATGGAATCGTCCTGCGTCTGTTCCGCCACCTGGTGTCAAATCAAGCTGATATTTGATGTCGTTTTCTTTTGCTACCTCAACAATGAGGTCGACGAGACGTGGATTCGTCACGGTTGTTGCATCAAAGAAGATGACTTGAACGCCATCACCAAGTTTTGACAACCCTTCTGCTGGTGTCATTCCTGGCGTATCACTTGGAATTCCTGTATCGACAGCAATCGCCACATCTGGTTGAACCAAGTTAGCTGCTGTAACCGCTCCACGTAAACCAACTTCTTCTTGTACCGTCGCACCTGTATAGATGACACCTGGGAATGCTTCATCTTTCAGGCGTTTTGCAGCTTCAATGGCAATGGCACAACCGATTCGGTTATCCCAAGCTTTCGCCATCAAGAAGTTCTCATTTTTCATGACCGTGAATTCACAATGCGGGACGACCGTATCACCCGGACGAATTCCCCATTCGGCGACTTCGTCTTTTGATGTCGCTCCGATATCTAAGAACATGTCTTTGATTTCAACTGGTTTTTTACGTGCTTCAAGGGGAAGGACATGTGGTGGTTTCGCACCAATCACTCCCGGGATTTTTTCACCAGAACGCGTCACTACATCCATCCGTTGTGCCAATAAGACTTGGTTCCACCATCCACCAAGCGCTTGGAAACGTAGGAAACCACCTTCTTCCACACGCGTGACCATAAAGCCGACCTCATCCATGTGACCTGCAATCATGACACGAGGACCTTCTGATTTTCCAGTCACTCGACCAAATAAACTTCCGAGACCGTCTTGTTCAAATGATTCGACATGTGGTTCAAGGTATTCACGCATTAATTGACGGACTTCACCTTCATTTCCTGGGACGCCAGTTGCGTCTGTCAGACGTTTTAACATATGTAACGATTCATTCATACCAATCCGCTCCTTTTCCTTAATAGCCTAATTGTTGTCGCTCATGGTTCACTTCATTTTTGTTCATATACGCCATGAAAATGAGTTGTTCATTGAACCCAAGCGTATAGCCAAGTTCAAGATACGCTGCCATCAGCGTCTCGTACATCGCTTCTGTTTTCGAAAGACCAAAGTTCGTCACTTTTCGATAAATATCTAAAAAAGCATCAGTCGCATCAAGATATGAGCTCCCCGCAGGAAACGCGTCTCGTTCATACCCAAGTGCAAGGCCGAGTGACAGTAAGAAATGAATGCCGTCTACATATTCTTCTAAGATCACATCTTGAGGCGACGGTCCTTTCTTCGACCAAAACTTAAAGCTACGTGTTTCGTTAGCCAGTTCACCGAGTTCGACAAGCAGCGCCAGTAACCGTTCATCGAATTGATTGCCGGATAATCCATGTTGTTCTTTGATCCGCTCGTCTAATTCGCGCTGCCGATCAAACAATGTTGTCCAGTTCACCGGATGTTCCTCCTCTATCTCCACTTATAGCAGTACTAAAATCATTAAAGACCAGCCTACCGCTAAAATCAATACTTGTAATTGGAGCAGTTTTGGGGCATGAACGGTCTTTTTTCGTGTCAAATGGAGACCGAACAAGGCACCGATGGCTCCTCCCGCATAGGCGTATAGTACGTTGAAATCACCTTGGCCATGCGTATAACGTTTTGCTCGGATATAGGTATATACGTTCAAGACGATCAGCGCAAGGGCAACGATAGCGACAACTGATTGATTCATACGCTTTCCTCCTTCTCTTAATTCTAAGAAATTCTGAAGAAAAAAGAAAGCGCCGAGAGAGTGTCTCGGCGCTGTCGATTGAACGATTACGCGTTCAATTTTGATTTAGCTGTTTCAGCGAGTGACGCGAATGCCTGTGCATCTGTCACAGCAAGCTCAGCAAGCATCTTACGGTTGATGTCGATTCCTGCAAGCTTGAGGCCGTGCATCATACGGCTGTATGAGAGACCGTTTGTACGTGCTGCCGCATTGATACGTGTGATCCAAAGACGACGGAAATCACGTTTCTTCTGACGACGGTCACGGTAAGCGTACATGAGTGACTTCATGACCTGTTGTTTTGCTACTTTAAATAGAATGTGTTTCGAACCAAAGTATCCTTTGGCAAGTTTAATTTGCTTTTTACGACGTTGACGAGTCGTATAACCGCCTTTTACGCGTGGCATATGGATTCCCTCCTAATTGTTTCTGTATTACTTCGCGATCATGTTGCGAATGCGTTTGAAGTCTCCAGCTGATACGATAGCGCCTTTACGGAGCTTACGTTTCGCTTTAGTCGATTTGTTTGCGAACAAGTGACTTGTGTAAGCGTGTGAACGCTTGAGTTTACCTGATGCTGTACGTTTGAAACGTTTTGAAGCACCGCGGTGCGATTTCATTTTCGGCATGAGTATTTCCTCCCCACTGAGAATCGATGATTAATCTTCTTTGTTCGGAGCCAGCACTAAGAACATGCTGCGTCCTTCCATCTTCGGCTTTTGTTCAACTGTTGCCAAATCGGCACATTCCGCTGCCATTTTGTCCAAAACACGTTTCCCGATTTCCGAGTGTGTGATGGCACGTCCGCGGAAACGAATCGAAGCCTTCACCTTGTTTCCTTTTTCAAGGAACTTGCGTGCGTTACGCAATTTTGTTTGGAAATCGTTGTCCTCGATTGTTGGACTGAGACGTACTTCTTTCATTTGGATGACTTTTTGGTTTTTACGCGCTTCTTTCTCCTTTTTCTGGAGTTCGAAACGGTACTTCCCATAATCCATAATTTTAGCGACCGGTGGATTCGCTTTGTCCGCGACTAAGACTAAGTCTAGTTCCGCTTCTTCAGCTAAACGTAACGCATCGTTACGCGATTTCACACCGAGTTGTGCGCCGTCTGCGCCAATGAGACGTACTTCACGGGCACGAATGTTTTCGTTGATAAAGAGCTCTTTGCTAATGGTTAGCACCTCCATCGTGCGATTGCACGAGATTTAGATTGACAAGACAACATGGCAATAAAAAAAGCGTCGGCAGTTTCCCACCCACACATCAGTTGAGGTCATAAAACGGCAGACGATGCCGATTGAACCAAGAACTTGATGGACCTGCCTGATGACTCTCAGACGAGGTGAAAAGCGGGTGCTTCTGCTTTGTTGTTTTTAATCACTATGTCATCTTAGCACTAGCAGGAAAAGATGTCAAGATATCGCGCATGAATAATTGGTAGCTCACACTTTTATGATGATACCAGTCATTCTCTCGTTTCGCAATACCTTTTCAAAGGGAATAATGAATTATCAAAGGAGGGATTTACATGAACTGGCGAAAAGACGTCTCGCGCGAACATGACTATCACGACCAGGTTCAGCAGATCGTCAGTAAAACGATGCAGGCGCATGGCTTAGAAGATGAAAAGTTGCAGGCAGTATTAACGGACTTATTAGAAGAGATGAATCGTATCACATTAAAGATTGTCGATGATCACGAGTCGGCTCAAAACTACATTCATAAACGATGGTATTAAAATGTGAGGAACTCTGTCCTTCCTATGTTTCATGAAAAAACGTCCAGTTCCACATCAATGGAATTGGACGTTTATTCATGTTTACTGTGCGTAAACCATCTGTCCACCGAGGTGCCCGGCGTATGCAAGAAGTCCCGCTCCCACAAGTGCGATCACAAAACTAAGCGTGATCCATAGCTTCCCTTTCGCACGATATCCGATGGCAAGCAAGACAACAGTGATGCCAAACGCGATCAAGCTGTACAAGGCAAAATGTTCATGGTTTTCAATCATCGCCTCTGTGACCGAAGGAAGGTTTGCTTCCGCATACTCCTCGGCACTGTCACCCGATAGAAATGCCACTCCGCCTGATATTAATCCAGCAACGAGCGTGACGAGTGCAAACAGTCGAAAACTTGTCCATTTGAAGCTAATCAAAATCAAAAGCGTCCCAAACAGTAGAAGACCAATCGGAGCGTGCACGAGCAATGGATGTAGCGGAACACCACCGAGCATAACGATTCCTCCCTAAGATTAAGATAATGGATGAAAGTTATTTACCCCGTCTGATGATTTCCTTATCCAGTTTTCCTTCTTTTCACAATGATACACAATTAATTCGTGAGCGACTTGAAGAAGTTACTGATTGCTTCAAACAATCTTGCGAAAAATCCTTGGACTTCCTCTTGTTCAAGAAAAGCCTGTACGTCCTGCCCTGCATCTTTTAATCCGTTACTGATCGCAGACCAATCCAGATTCGCTTGTTGCATGTTTTCAAATAGTGTCGTCAATTGGTCGAGTTGTCCTTCAGACAATTGAACGTTATTTTGATTTAACACTTGAATGACGATATCGCGAATCTCAATATTCGTCTCCGGCATTTGGTTCGCGATTTCCGCTTTGATTTCGTTCATGAGACCGGCTACATCTTCTTGACCGACCGTCTTGCCGATTTCAGACGTCACTGCTAACTCTTCTTGCGCAAGCTCTTTTCGCTCATCAGACAGTTCAATTCCGGTTTCGGCCGCCGTTTGATCATACGCCTTCATGATCCCTGTCAAAGCGGACGTACCCGTCACGTTGATTGGTGACGTGATATAGATGTCCGCATCCGTCACACCTGCCGTGACCAATGCGTTCGCATACATATCTTTCGTGACCCACGTCACATTTTCAGTTTGAATATCAAGACCTGTTCCGTCCGTCAATTTGATTCGTGCGGACGAATACATACCACCCCCACGTTGCGCTTGTGGGACAGAATCTCCTAAATATTTTTCTTCATCCGCTGCCGTCGTAATAATCGGTTCGATTCCCTCTGGCGCGTCCATACGTTCAAGTACCCATTTTTGTTGTTCTGAAGAGAGCGATTCCCCGAGCGTCACAATCGTGTCATTGACGATTGCCTCCGCCCCGACTTTTGGAAGTGCTCCTGTAAATGCGACTGCTCCAATAGTAAGTGCCAATACTGGCTTCATATAATTCATGAATTATCACTCCTTATTGTTTACGATACGTGGAGACGACAAAATACACATCCGTCTTTAGACCGAAAAAAGCCACCTTTCTAGATGGAAAGGTGGCTCTTCACTTAGCGTGAACGATTCGCGATCTCTTCTGTGAGGGATGCGATGAATTCGTCAAGTGATGCTGATACTTGTTCTTGTTGACCGTAACGACGAATGTTGACCGCACGCTCATCACGTTCCTTGTCCCCGAGAACGAGCGTCATCGGAATCTTCTTCATTTGCGCTTCACGAATCTTATAGCCAAGTTTCTCGTCACGGAGGTCCGTTTCGACGCGGACACCACGCTTGACGAGTTCCGCTTTGACTTCAGCGACATACTCATCATGGACATGTGATACCGGAATCAATTTCACTTGTACCGGTGCGAGCCATGTTGGGAATGCGCCTTTGTATTCTTCAATCAAATACGCAACAAATCGCTCCATCGTCGAGACGACACCACGGTGCAAGACGATTGGACGATGGTCTTTTCCGTCCGGCCCAGTGTACGTTAAATCGAAACGTTCTGGAAGTAAGAAGTCAAGCTGAACAGTCGAGAGCGTTTCTTCTTTCCCGAGCGCCGTGCGTACTTGCACGTCGAGTTTCGGTCCGTAGAATGCCGCTTCACCTTCCGCTTCGAAGTATGGAAGTTCGAGCTCGTCCATTGTTTCTTTCAACTGGCTCTGCGCCATCTCCCAAATCGCATCATTATCGAAGTACTTCTCTTTATCGGCAGGATCGCGATACGAGAGACGGAAACGATAATCTTTAATGCCAAAGTCAGCATACACTTCTTGAATCAAGTGAACGATGTCTTTGAACTCTTGTTTCATTTGTTCAGGTGTCACGAACGTATGCCCGTCGTTCAAGACCATGTAGCGGACACGCTGAAGTCCTGTGAGCGCGCCTGACATCTCGTAGCGGTGCATCCCACCAAGCTCAGCGATACGGAGTGGAAGCTCACGGTATGAGCGTGGCTCATGTTTGTAGATTGTCATGTGGTGCGGACAGTTCATCGGACGAAGGACGAGTTCCTCATTGTCCATCTCCATTTTCGGGAACATGTCATCTTGATAGTGGTCCCAGTGTCCAGATGTCTTGTACAAGTCGACCGACCCAAGCACGGGTGTATAGACGTGTTGGTATCCGAGCTCGAGCTCTTTATCGACGATGTAACGTTCGACCGTACGACGAATCGATGCACCTTTTGGTAGCCACATCGGAAGTCCTTGACCGACTTCTTGTGACACGAAGAAGAGGTCGAGTTCTTTTCCGAGTTTACGATGATCGCGCTCTTTCGCTTCTTCAAGAAGTCGCAAGTGCTCTGCGAGTTGTTCTTTCGTTGCCCAAGCCGTCCCGTAAATACGCTGTAACATCTTGTTGTCTGAGTCACCACGCCAGTATGCTCCGGCCACGCTCATCAATTTAAAGATTTTTAACTTCGAAGTCGATGGGACGTGCGGTCCGCGGCAAAGGTCGAAGAATTCACCTTGATGATAGATTGTAAGTGTCTGATCGGCAGGAATGTCTTCGATCAACTCGATTTTGAGCGGGTCTCCCAGCTCTTTATAGCGAGCGAGCGCTTCGTCACGTGAAACAACTTCACGAGTGATTTCTAAGTTTTCATCGACGATACGTTTCATCATCTTCTCAATCTCAGGAAGGTCTTCCTCATTGATTCGGCGGTCCATTTCGATGTCGTAATAGAATCCGTTCTCGATTGTCGGTCCGATTCCAAGATAGATGTTATTCTCTTCTCCATACAGACGCTTGATTGCCTGTGCCATCAAGTGCGCTGACGAGTGACGCATCAGGTCGAGACCGTCCTCTGAATCTGGCATGACGAGCTCGATTTTGCCGTCCTGTTCAATCGGACGACGGTAGTCGATAAGTTCTCCGTCTAGTTTTGCTGCGATTGCTTTTTTGCGAAGTCCCGGGCTGATTGAGCCTGCGACGTCTTCTGCTGTGACGCCGGCATCAAATTCTTTTACCGCGCCATCTGGAAATGTCAATTGAATCATGTACATCTGTCCCCTCTCAAAAAATGAATATAAAAAAAGCCCATCCCTCAAAAAGGGACGAGCTTTGATTCTCGTGGTACCACCCTCGTTCCCAAGCATCAATGCTTGGCTCGAACACACGATAACGAGTGTGAATCGCCGCACGATTGACCCGTACGGTGCTCTGAGGGAGTAAATGCATCGTCGTCGTTAGGAAGCTTCCACCGCCCTTCCCTCGCTAAAACTCGTCTCGATGATTCATATCCTCTTCTATGCATCACTTATATGGTTATTAGTATAGTCAACTCATCCGAGAAAAACAATCCTTTACCGACGTCGATTTTCACCCTTCAGTTCGATTTGGGTCGTCGTCGTTGAAATTCGCTGCATGAGACGCTGCGCTTTCATTTTATTTTGCGCGGACCCATCGATTGAAAAGTGAGTCTCAAGCTCTTCTCCGCTAAAGTTTGAACTATATAGCGTCGGCAATCGATGCATCATCCGATATTGGAGAATGATGCCGAACAGTTCATCGCGCACCCACGGGCTGATTGCCTCGGCACCAATGTCATCAATCAACAAGACAGGCACGTGTTGAAACGACGTCAAAAATGAATCAAACGATTCCGTACGGATTTTGCGTTTTGCCTCTGATACGAATCCAGGGGCATGAACTAAAATCGTCTCAATATCCGCCACTTTCAATTCATTGGCAATGGCGGCGAGTAGATACGTTTTCCCGACACCAAAACTCCCGTGTAAATAGAGTCCGTTCACTTTTTGTTTGGACTTCATCCCCGTCACGAAACGCATCGCTTCCCGAAGTGCGATCTTGCGTGCATCGTCCGCCCAATCAAATGACTCAAAGCTCGCCTCACGGACTTCTTCGGGTAAAAACAGGCTCTTAAACTTTCGGTCCATCTCTTTTTGGCGTCTAGCTTGTCGGTGAGCGACCGTCTCTTCATAACGAATGGCAATCTGCCCGAGGTCGACATAGAGCACCGGTTGATGACCAGGAATGACGGCCTGTTCTTCGATGAACGTCTTTCCATCCATCTGCTCGGCATACTCACTCAGCTTCGTGAATCCAATTTCAATCGCTTTCTCTTCTAACTCAGGATGAGCGTTCAAAAAGGCGATCACTCCCGGATGATTGAGCGTTCGTCTGCGAATCGACTCATACGCTTCGCGGACTTCTTTTCGATTCATCAACTGCGATAACGACTGATTGATTCGTTCCATCCCCTCACCCCTTCTCTTTCAATTCATTTAATAGTTTTACAAGCTCCGCATCATCTGGAACGGAAGATTCCAATTCTTTCTTTCTAGCTTGATCATACGATCTCTGTTGTTTCGCTTCATCTTCGAGCCATTTCGGCATCTCGCCTTGTTGAGGTTTCCGACGCGAACCGACAGTCGTCCGCTGCACATTTTCACGTTTCTGTTGTTTCTTCTCAATGAGCGCATCTTGTGACGCTTCTTGCTCCAACGCCTCTTTCGCGTTCGTATAACCAGCCGTCTTCCAACTCGTCGCGATGCGAAGGACATAGTTCTCGTTCAGACGAGTCTGTTTCTTCACTTCAATACAATAATAGAAGAGTGCGTTGATCACGCCTGGTGCGAGCCCGAGCGTATCGACGAGTTCGATGACCAACTGTTCGTCACTCTTCGACAGCTGAGGTGTCTTCCGAAGTGTCGATACATACTGATGGGGGTGGGCCGCTTCCATTACCGCTGGATCATGTAAATCTCCCAGTTTGGTCTCTTCGAGCTCCACCGTCTTCTCTTTTCGATGCCGCGTTTGTTTTTTCTTCAACTGGAGTACCATCTGACGACATCCGTCTCGCTTCTCCTGCTCACTGAGCGGCAAATAGGCTTCGTGAACAAAATATTCTTTCAACATCTCCGCCATCGTCTCTTCATCGAGTTGAGACACGTAGGCCAACTTTGTGATGGTTTCGTCTAATTTTTTTGTGAAGAACCCGACTGGGAAATTCGTCAATTTCTTCACAATATCCATATCGAACGAATAGTTGATTTCAATCTTCGCACGGTCTGGTTTTTCGTAGTTCTTTTGTGTGAACGCTCGATGGTTGACGCCTTTCACATCAAATACTTCGTTAAAATCTTTCGTCACCTCGACGATTCCCGCTGGTAAAGGGTCGATCGTGAAACGCCCCTGAAGTTGTTTAAATCGCACTTCCCCTACTTTATAGAAGAGAAAGCTCGATAACAGCCCATCGTTTAAAAACGTATGCGGTGCGAGCGGCACACGCAACTGATAGACGTATTGCGTCAATCGGGCATCTTTCGTTTTGTACGTTCGTACCAATCCGATGGCTTCGAGGCGAAATAGATTATCCGTCAATTCATTGATGGAGTACTCCAACATCTCACACAAGGCACTATGTGACATATAGTTCGATTTCATTTTGCCTGGTTTCAATTCACTCCATAGCGTCTGATATAGCGCGAGCGCTTTGACGCCGATGACAGGCTGATATAAGTGGTAAAGGGACTGATACGATTCGCGGTCAACAAGACCTGTACTCATAATGAGCAGTTCGTCCGTCCCAAAGATTGTACGTTCTTTCTCCATAGCTCTCTCCCCTGAAAAAGGGCGACCAGCAGGCCGCCCTTTAGTTGGTCGAATTTTCTTGCTTCATTAAATCTTCAAGTTCTTTAAAGAACACAGTGATATCTTTGAATTGGCGATAAACCGATGCAAATCGGACATATGCGACTTCATCGACACGCGCGAGTTCATTCATTACCAACTCACCCACTTGCTCACTCGGAATTTCCGACTGTGCGAGGGCGCGAAGTTGTTGCTCGACTTTTGTCACGACCCCTTCAAGCTGTTCAAGTGTGACCGGTCGCTTTTCACACGCACGAATGATTCCACGGAGCACTTTTTCGCGACTGAATTCTTCACGGTTTCCATCTTTCTTCACAATGATGAGAGGTGTCTGTTCCACCGTCTCAAACGTTGTGAACCGATACCCACATTTTTCACATTCACGACGACGTCGAATCGAATAATGGTCTTGCACCGGTCGGGAATCGAGCACTCTCGTTCCATTGTGATCACATTTCGGACAACGCATGCTCAAGCCTCCTTATCGTTCGACAGATTTATTTCCGATAGCACGAAGCGGGAATTGTTGTGTGAGCGCCTCGTAATAGTGAGTAATGATTTGTCCAAGGTCAGTTCCGAGTCGCTGTTCGCGGTTCAGTGTAAAATCGACCGCCGTACGACCACCGTCCACTTGCACGATCGTAATGAGTCCGTCCCATCCATCACCAATGAACGAGAGTTCGCCGCGATTCGCGTCGATTCGACGGACCGTCTGTCCATTTGCCTGAATCTGACTTTCTAACCATTGTAAGATTGCATTCGGAGATGCCGCATAGTAACGTGTCCGAAGCAATTCATTTTTATGTGTATCTTTCGTTTCAATATGTGTTTGTAACTTATCTAACAGTCCCATGATCCACCTCAACGCCTGAGTTATATACGTTAAGCATATCAAAATTAAGGCAACAACAAAACAATTAAAAGGGCTGACCGTCAAACGGCCAGCCTCAAAAGGTTCTTCTAAATTATTTAGTTAGTGCAACTTGTGCTTCTGGAACACGAATCGGTCCCATTCCACGCTCAAGTTTCACATCTTCACGTACTTTTGCATCCAAGCCTTCGGCGATGTATTGCGATGCCGTAGCTGGATCGATTCGATCTCCACATGTGAACACGTCAACCGACGCGTAGCCATGCTCTGGGAAACTGTGAATCGTTAAGTGTGATTCTGAAATGATGACGACTCCACTCACACCGTGTGGCGCGAATTTGTGGAAAGCGACTTCGCGGACTTCAGCGCCCGAACGAAGAGCAGCATCGACGAACAAACGCTCGATGTAGTCGATATCATTCAATTTGTCGGGATTGCACTCCCAAAGTTCTGTAATAATGTGACGTCCCATAGTATCCATATTAGTGGATCCCCCTTTACATCAATGGTCTCAAAGTAGTTGATGATCACTCACTTTGTGCCTGAATCGCCCACAACCACGGGGGCAAGTTAGTCCTAAGAGGTCCTAACCCTTTAAGTTGCGTTTGTCAGACCAATTGAAGTTCACGAAACTGAGTGTAACGTGTTTGGGACGTCGTTACAAGACATTTGTTTAAAAAAATCAAAAATATTTTTTAGACCGTAATATTTTTTAGGCGTGTGTTTCTTGTTGCCCGATTTGAAGGTAACTCGCCACCATATCCAACAAGTCGACGACACGGCACGAATAGCCCCATTCATTGTCGTACCATGCGAGTACTTTTACATGATTCCCGCCGAGTACCATCGTCGAATCCATATCGATAATTGAAGAACGGTCGTCTCCATTGAAGTCAATCGATACGAGCGGTTCATGAGAGACACCTAACACGCCCGTCATCTCTCCAAACGCCGCCCGCTCAAACGCTTCATTCACTTCATCGACGGTGACGTCACGGTGGAGCTCGACGACTAAATCGACGAGTGATACGTTCGGTGTCGGGACGCGGAGTGCCATTCCGTTTAATTTCCCTTGTAGCTCTGGCATGACAAGCCCAATCGCCTTAGCCGCTCCTGTCGAAGTCGGGATGATTGAACTGCCACAAGCACGTGCCCGGCGTAAGTCCTTATGCGGGTTATCAATATTATTTTGGTCGTTCGTGTACGCATGAACAGTCGTCACTAAACCAGTTTCAATACCGAATGTCGAGTGTAACACCTTCACGACCGGTCCAAGACAGTTTGTCGTACACGATGCATTTGAAATGATGTGGTCTTCCTCCGGGCGATAGTCTCGATCGTTGACACCCATCACAATCGTACGTAATTCCCCTTTCCCTGGCGCAGTTAAAATTACTTTTTTTGCGCCTGCATCCAAATGAAGTTTCGCCCCAATATCCGAGTTGAACTTCCCTGTCGCCTCGACCACGATATCGATACCAAGGTCTGCCCACGGTAAACGTGATGGATTACGTTCTGAAATCAGTTCGATTCGCTTCCCATCGACTTCAAGCGCATCCCCTTGCGCTCGAACTGTCAATCCGAATGGTCCGTGAATGGAATCGTGTTTGATGAGATGAGCGAGCGTTTCCGCTGGATAACTCGCATTGATTGCCACGACTTCATGACGTCCCTCAAGCATCAATTTCCGGAATACCATTCTCCCGATTCGACCGAATCCGTTAATCGCAACTTTTGTCCCCATGCTAAATCCCCCTTTTTCTACATTACGGTTTCATTATAAAGGATAACTGTAAGCGTTTTCACTATGAATCGTCACATTTTTTTCGTTTTTCTTTGTTTATTTTTTGAAAATGAGGGAAATTTCTTGTCGTAAAGCACATCAGAAAGGAGGCGTCACCATGTTTGATTGGGGAGATATCGATAAGTTCTTCATTTCGTTTTTCATCATCTTACCGATTGTGACGTTGATTCACGAGTTCGGACACTTCTTTTTCGCAAAGTTGTTTGGGGGCTCGCTCGACATGCAAATCGGCACAGGAAAAAAACTATTTAAAGTAGGACGTCTTCAAGTGAACCGCGTCTATTTTTACGATGCGTGGTGCCAGTTTACAGATTTAAAATGGAGCAATAAGGTCACACGCACGCTTGTATATGGCGGTGGAGCCATTTTCAATCTGGCGAGTATCTTAATTGTCAATTCATTTATTTTAAGTCGAGATATTGAACCGACGTTGTATACGTATCAGTTCGCTTATTTCTCGTTTTACTATATTTTCTTTTCACTGTACCCGATCTATTATTCGAATGGTCATCCAAGTGATGGACGTGCCATTTATGATACGTGGAAAAAAGGATCTCCCGATTCCGATCCATTAAACTAAACGAAAAGAAGGCGAATCATCATTCGCCTTCTTTTTCGATTGTCTTAAATTGTTCGACCAAACGGTCAATTTGCGGTGGTAAGTCACCGAGTGAACCGTTGTTATTGACGAGAAAATCGGCCTGATGCTTTTTCTCTTCGATCGGGATTTGAGAATGAATCCGAGCGAGCGCCTCTTCTTTCGTCAATCCATTCCGCTCCATGAGACGCATCAGTTGAATCTCTTCGCGACAATAAACGACGACAGAATAATCGACGAGGTCGAGCATCGTCCCTTCAAATAAGAGAGGAATATCAAAAATGACGACAGACTCCCCGTTTGCTTCATAAGCACGCATCTGTTCCTTCATCTCTTCACGAATCGCTGGATGCATCAGCTGATTGAGATGTTGACGCTTCGTCTCATCATGAAAGATTTCACGCCCTAGTGCGGGACGGTTTAAGACATCGCCGTCAAAACATTTTGGAAATGCCGCTTTTACGCCCTCAATCGCCTTGCCTCCAGGTTCGACGACCGTCCTCGCAATCAAATCGGCATCGATGATCGGAATCCCCTTTTTCCGAAAAAGTCGAGACACCGTGGACTTCCCGGTTGCAATCCCACCCGTCAATCCAATTTTCAACATAACGCCCACTCCTTAACGTTGTTGACAGTGTGGACAATAATGCGTACCACGACCGCCTAGTTTCATCTTTTCAATTTCTTGTCCGCAACGACGACATGGTTCACCGGCTTGTCCGTATACATAAAGTCGTTCTTGGAACGTTCCCGTTGCTCCGTCTGGATTCGTATAACTGCGAATCGTACTGCCTCCACGTTCAATCGCCTCATTTAGCACGGCTACCGCTTCAATGCGTACACGCTCCACTTCTTCGTGCGTCAAACTAGCAGCTGGTCGTGTCGGATGCACACCAGCACGAAACAATGTTTCATCTACATAAATATTCCCTAATCCAACGAAGATGGACTGATCGAGAAGCGCCGTCTTGATAGCGCGTGTCTTCATCCGCTCTAGACGCTTATGCAACGCATCCGTTGTCACACGCTCGTCAAACGGTTCGTATGCAAGTAGTGACAGTGGCGGTGTCGTATGAACCGCCTCATTCGTCCGCAACTCCATCGTTCCAAACTTCCGCACATCGTTATAATGCAAGGTTGATTGGTCCGTGAAGTTGATGACGACATGCGTATGTTTAGCCGGTGCTGTGATTGTCTCATAAGGGAAGAACTTCCCTTCCATCCGGAGATGGGAGACGAGATATCCGTTCGTTAATTTGAATAAAATAAATTTCCCTCGACGTTCTACATTTGTAATGGTCTCTCCAATCAAATGGTGTACCCATTCTTCTGGCTCGAGTCCTCGAATGATTTTAGGGTCGTACACATCGATAGACTGAATCGTCTTTCCGGAAACGGCAGGTCGTAATCTGCGACAAACCGTTTCGACTTCTGGTAATTCTGGCATACTGATTTCCTTTCTATCTTCTTATTTCGTATCGAACCACGTCGTTCCAACGGCTCCATCCGCACGTAACGGAACGTCGAGTGTCACCGTATGCTCCATCGCTTCCGTCACCAATTTTTCTAATGCTTCCATCTCTTCAGCCGGACCTTCAAAAATCAATTCATCGTGTACTTGTAACAACAACTTAGATTGAAGTTGCGACGATTGAAGGGCCTGATCGACGTCAATCATCGCTTTTTTGATGATGTCGGCTGCCGTTCCTTGAATCGGCGTATTGATCGCCGTACGTTCGGCGAATCCACGCAAGTTGAAATTACGAGAATGAATGTCCGGGATATTACGACGTCGTTTTAACATCGTCTCGACGAACCCATGCTCACGAGCTCGTTCAATCGCAGCATCCATGAACGTCTTCACTCCCGGGAATTGTTCAAAGTACGTATCGATAAACGTTTGTGCTTCTTTTCGTGTGATACCTAGGTTTTGCGAGAGCCCATAATCACTGATTCCATATATGATTCCGAAGTTGACGGCTTTCGCCTGACGACGCATGAGTGAAGTGACTTCCTCATTTGCGACTTTGAACACGTTCGCCGCCGTCGACGTGTGGATATCCTCATCATGCAAAAAGGCCGCCATCATTTTCTCATCTTGTGACATATGCGCCATGATTCGAAGTTCGATCTGTGAGTAATCGACCGCATAGAGTACCCAGCCCGGCTCACTTGCGGTGAACGCCTTACGAATTCGACGTCCTTCCTCTAATCGGATCGGAATGTTTTGTAAGTTCGGGTTGACTGACGAGAGTCGTCCCGTTTGCGTTAACGTCTGCGTGTAACGGGTGTGAATCTTGCCATCTTCCTTCACAACTTTCTGCAATCCTTCTACATAGGTCGACTGTAGTTTCCCGAGTTCACGATAATGCATGATTTTCTCGATGATTGGATGAAGCGGCGCCAACTTCTCAAGGACATCCGCCGCAGTCGAGTAACCCGTCTTTGTCTTTTTCACAGGGGGAAGCGCTAGTTTCTCAAACAGGACGACCCCTAGCTGTTTCGGCGAGTTGATGTTGAACGGTTCGCCGGCCAATTCATGAATCGTTACTTCAAGCGCAGACAGGCGCTCTCGAAGATCTGTCTCCATGTGCTGAAGTGTTTCAACGTTTACATGAATGCCTGCCCATTCCATCTCGGCTAACACCGAGACGAGCGGTTTTTCAAGCGCCTCATATAATTCCGTCTGTTCGTTGTCTTTCAGTTCTGATGCGACACGTTCGAACAACGTCAAAATCGCATGTGCTTTCTCCGCGAGATGGGAATGGAATACTTCCTCATCTGGGACTTTCACTTTTGCGCCTTTCCCATATACTGCTTCATCTTCTTCAAGAGGATACGAAAAATGAGAAGCAATCGAACTGAGTGACGTTCCACCAGATAAATTCAACAAGTATCCGGCAACGAGTAAATCTTCATAACCGCGAAGGGATAGGTGATGTCGCTTCAACTGAATGATTGTCTGTTTAGCATCGAGACAAATCGTCGTCTTCGATTCGTCTTCAATCCATTCCTTGACTCGTGCATCTTGTAACAGTGTCACGTCGCCGACGGTCACGCCACGATCTGATGCGATTGCAACCCCAACGATGTCTTCTTCGAAGTAGTCATCGTGTAGTTGCTCAAGAAACAGGACAGCTCGAGACAAATCTTGTTCAGAAAGGTCGATGGTTGGCCGCACTTCTTTTTCGACCGTTTCTTCTGTAGAGCTATCCGCTAATTTTCCAATCAACGACTTGAATTGAAGTTCCATGAACAGAGGTTTTACGACAGAAGCGTCATAAGGTTTAAAAACGAGATCGTCAACGGTCACATCAAGTGGCACGTCCGTATAAATCGTCGCCAACTGTTTTGACATCTTCGCCTCTCGCTCGTTCGCTTCCACCTTTTCTTTCTGTTTCCCCTTTAGTTCATCCGTATGTTCGTAAAGGGACTCGACGGTTCCGTATGTTGAAATCAACTTGAGCGCCGTCTTTTCTCCGACACCCGGGATACCTGGAATGTTATCCGATTTATCCCCCATCAACCCTTTTAAGTCAATCATCTGAATCGGTTGTAGTCCCTCATAACGTTCCTGGAACGCCGTTTGGTTCATTGTCTCGACATCTGTGATGCCTCGTTTCGTCAAGTAGACGGTTACGCGATCATCGATCAGTTGCAGTAAATCTTTATCTCCCGTCACAATCGTCACTTGATCGTATGATGTATCCTTGGAGAGCGTGCCGATGATATCATCCGCCTCATATTGATCGAGCTCTAAGACAGCGATACCAAACGCACGACAGACGTCTCGCACGAGCGGGAACTGTTCGCGTAATTCCCCAGGAGTCTTTTGACGCCCTCCTTTATAGTCAGCAAACGTATCGTGACGGAACGTCTTTTTTGACGCATCGAACGCAACGGCGAAGTGCGTCGGTTGCTCATCTTCCATCAATTTCAACAACATCATCGTAAAGCCGTACACCGCGTTCGTATTTCGACCTGACGCGTCCGACATCGGAGGCAGTGCAAAAAACGCACGATATGTTAAGGAGTTCCCATCTAGGACTAGTAGTTTATTCATTCAATCGACCTCCATTCTTCTCTTTATTCATCATACCATACGGGTACATGCGTTCGAAAAAAAAGACCCTTTTCTACGAATAGAAAAGGGCCAAATTCTCGATCGTGTGGAGATGAGCACCGATCGAGTCACGAGATGATGAAGAGGTCTCATTCATAGAATAGCAAGGTTTTGTAAAGCAAATATGAATGGAATGGCAAGGTTTTGTAAAATGATTGATCACACGTGAGGTAAAGGATTTCAAACTTTTGGGAACGTGATGGTGAACGTCGTCCCTTTACCTTCGACGCTATCGACATCGATTGTCGCATGATGGAGATCGATGATGTGTTTCACGATAGCAAGACCTAGACCCGTGCCACCTGAATTTCGACTTCTCGCTTTGTCGACACGATAGAATCGTTCAAAGATTCGGCTCACTTCTTTTTCAGCAATCCCGATTCCATTGTCCTTGACGCGTAACTTGTAGGCATCCTCATTCGCCTCGACGGAAATTTCGACACGACTTCCTTCAGGAGAATAGTTGATGGCGTTCGCGACGAGGTTCATGATGACTTGTTTCATCCGATTCAAGTCGGCCTGTAAGACGGCAGTCCCCTGATGCTTCGCCTCTAGATGAATCGACTTCTTATTCGCTTTCTGACTGAGCAAGAGACATACTTCATCGACAAGCTGGTTCAAGTCGACGGATACCAGCTCCATCTGGAAGTCATCACGCTCTAATCTCGACAGCTCAAGTAAATCTTCAACGAGCATCTGCATCCGCGTCGCCTCTTTTTGAATGATGTCTAAGAACTGGTCGCGGAGTTCAGGGACTTCTTTTGCCCCATCGAGTAATGTCTCACTAAATCCACGAATGGAGGTGAGTGGGGTTTTGAGTTCATGACTGACGTTCGCGACAAAGTCTTTACGCATCTTCTCGAGTCGCTTCAGCTCCGTGATGTCGTTGAATAATAATGTCGTCCCACGAAGCATTCCTGTATCACTGAAAATCGGTGCAGCAGACACCATATACGTCTTCTGATTGAAACCGGTCCGAATCGACAGCTGACGACGATGGACTTCTTCCGTCAAATAGACGTCTTCGATCAGAGTCTCGACGTCAGGACTCGGTAACATCCCGTGATAAAATTGTCCAATCGATAAATCATCGTACTGGAACATCTCGCGATACGAACGGTTGACTAATGTGACGATGCCTCGCTCGTCCACGAGAAGGAGCCCTGCCCCCATATATTCGATGAGCGATTCGAGTCGTGCCCGCTGAACCGATTCTCCGAGTGAAATCGATTCTAAGTTTCGGGCGAGGACGTTGATTGATCCAGCGAGACTTCCGGTCTCCTCGTCATTTCGCAGTTCATAAACGCGAGCCCGATAATTACCATCGGCGAGTTCCCGTAAGACGATGGTCGCCTCATCGATTGGTCGTATAAATTGGTTCGTCAGATGCTGAAGGACAAATAGGATGATGAAAAATGAAAAGAACAGCGCGAGCGCAATCGTTAACCAAATTCGATCATACACACCTTCAAGGTCTGATACGTAACGGATGAACGTTAAATAGACCGTCTCCCCTGTCGCAAGTTCAATCGGTTTTGTGAACTGAATTAGTTCATCTTCGTCCGCTTCACCAAACGTTCCGTCTTCGGGCACCAGACTTGGTTCAATCTTATAATCGATTGACCCGACACGAAACGGCGTCCCGGCGATGACTTCATTTCTGCTATTAAGAAGCAGTATGTCAAAGCTACTCCCGTCATCGATTTGACCGACATATTCTCGAATTTCGTCTAGCTCTCCGCCTTCAAGGTATAGGGCAGCTAGCTGAGCATCCTCTTTCAAGCGGTCACGTTCAGAATCCAAGTAGAAATCTTTGAACAGTTGGCCGAGCACGATGCCAAGCGTTAAAAGTACGCCCGTGACGAGAAGGATGAGCGTCGTCATGAATCTAGAGCGATACGTCTTCATTCAGAAGTCGGCTCCTCCATCTTATAACCAAGTCCACGAATCGTTTTAATATACGTCGGTTTCTTCGTGACCGGTTCGATTTTTTCACGGAGATGACTGATATGGACGTCGACGATTCGTGTGTCACCGACGAAATCATAATTCCAAATAGCGGATAACAATTGGTCTCTTGTCAGTACACGTCCTTTATTTTTGGCCAGATATGCTAACAGTTCAAACTCTTTCGGAGTCAATTCGAGACGTTCGCCTTGTTTGAACACTTCGTAGTTCGAAGCGACAATTTTTACGTCACCGATTTGAATGACGTCCTCTTCGACTGTGGTCTCTTGTGGCGCCGAGCGTCTTAGAATCGCTTTGACACGAGCCACGACTTCGCGAGGACTGAACGGTTTCGTCAAATAATCATCTGCACCGAGCTCGAGTCCGAGAACTTTATCAAACTCATCATCTTTCGCCGTTAGCATCAAAATCGGTGTGTTGACTTTTTGTTGACGGAGTCGCTTACACACTTCAAGTCCGTCCATTTCCGGAAGCATTAAATCGAGCACGATTAAGACGGCATCCTTCTTCTCAGCGAGTTCCAATCCTGTCTTTCCGTCATGGGCGGTCTCCACCTCGAAACCAGCTTGTTCTAAATTAAATTTTAATAACGTCGCAATCGATACTTCATCGTCGACAACAATTACTTTATCTGCCACACTACTTCCTCCTCTTAATCCATCAAATGTCACTCTCTATTTTACAAATCAAAGCTTGCAACGACCAACCTCAAAGCAAATCTTTACAAAAACAAAACAAATCCACTTTTAGTGTAGCATGCCCCACATGATGGAAACCGCAAAAAAGTGCTTCCCACAAAATTGTAGGAAGCACTTTCTACTTATAAGACGCCTAATACGGAGCGGACCGAGTCGGCAGAACGTGAAAGTGCTGCTTTCTCCTCATCCGTCAACTCGAGCTCAAGTACTTGCTCGATGCCATGTTTCCCAAGAATAGTCGGGACGCCAAGATACAAATCGCTAAATCCGTACTCGCCTTCTAGATAAGCAATAGCAGGTAAGATTCGACGCTGATCTTTTAAAATCGCCTCGACCATCTCTACGATTGCGGCAGCTGGCGCATAATACGCCGAACCGTCACCTAGCAGTTGGACAATCTCACCGCCACCTTTACGTGTCCGTTCGACGATTTGCTCGATCCGCTCATGTGGTATGAGTTTTTCAAGCGGGATTCCCCCGGCGTACGAGTAACGCACGAGAGGCACCATATCGTCACCATGTCCTCCGAGAACGAACCCGGATACATCTTTGACGGAAACGTTTAATTCTTGAGCGACAAACGTCCGGAAACGAGCCGTATCTAGCACTCCAGATTGTCCGATGACGCGTTCTTTCGGGAAACCCGATTCTTTGAACGCCGCATAGGTCATTGCATCTACCGGATTAGTCAAGACGATCAAAATCGCTTCCGGTGAATAGCGAGCAATCTCTTTGACGACAGAACGCATGACGTTTGCATTCGTTGCAACGAGATCGTCTCGACTCATCCCTGGCTTACGCGCGATTCCCGCCGTAATCACCACAATGTCCGAATCAGCCGTATCGGCGTAATCTGATGTTCCCGTAATCCAAGCGTCAAACCCTTGAATCGGAGCCGTTTCTTGCATGTCGAGCGCTTTCCCTTTCGTCGGTCCAACTTTTTCTTCCATATCGAGTAGAACGACATCCCCTAGCTCACGTTGAGCCAGGTATAGTGCAGTGGTTGCACCGGTGAAGCCACTTCCAATTACAGAAATTTTGTTACGACGAATCATGAGCTCTCCCCCTCAATTGGCGACTTATTCGTTTAAATTACATGTTTTTGATCAATTCATCCGCAAATTCAGAACACTTCACTTCTGTCGCGCCGTCCATGAGACGTGCGAAGTCATATGTGACAACTTTCGAAGCGATTGTTTTCTCCATTGAGTTGATGATGAGGTCAGCCGCTTCGTTCCAGTTCATGTGGCGGAGCATCATCTCACCTGAAAGGATGACTGAAGATGGGTTTACTTTATCGAGACCCGCGTATTTCGGAGCTGTACCGTGTGTCGCTTCGAAGATTGCATGTCCTGTGATGTAGTTGATGTTTGCACCAGGTGCAATCCCAATTCCACCTACTTGCGCAGCAAGTGCGTCTGAGATGTAGTCACCGTTCAAGTTCATTGTCGCGACGACATCGAACTCACGTGGGCGTGTCAAGATTTGCTGGAGGAAGATATCAGCGATTGAATCTTTAACGATAATTTTTCCTTCAGCTTCTGCTTTAGACTGAGCTTCGTTCGCAGCTGCTTCGCCAGACTCTTCTTTGATGCGGTCATACTGTGCCCATGTGAACACTTTATCACCGTATTCAGCTTCAGCGAGTGCATAACCCCAGTTTTTGAATGCGCCTTCTGTGAACTTCATGATGTTTCCTTTGTGTACGAGCGTGACAGATTTACGATCGTTCGCAATCGCATATTCAATCGCAGCACGGACGAGACGTTCTGTCCCTTCAGAAGAAACAGGCTTGATGCCGATTCCTGATGTCTCTGGGAAACGGATCTTGTTCACGTCCATTTCATCTTGCAAGAATTTAATGAGTTTTTTCACTTCGTCGCTTCCTGACGCGTACTCGATTCCTGCGTAGATATCTTCTGTATTTTCACGGAAGATGACCATGTCTGTATCTTCAGGACGTTTTACTGGCGAAGGAACACCTGTGAAGTAACGAACTGGACGAAGGCATGTGTATAAGTCGAGCTCTTGACGAAGGGCAACGTTCAATGAACGAATCCCACCACCGACCGGTGTCGTAAGTGGTCCTTTGATTGCAATCAAGTACTCGCGAATTTGATCGAGCGTTTCTGTCGGGAGCCACTCACCTTTTTCGTTATAAGCCTTCTCCCCAGCGTATACTTCCATCCATTCGATTTTCTTGTCGCCGCCGTATGCTTTTTCAACTGCAGCATCGAATACACGAACAGCCGCGTTCCAAATATCAGGACCTGTTCCGTCACCGATAATGAATGGTACCGTTGGAACGTTTGGTACGTTCAATACACCGTTTTCAACTGTAATTTTTTGTCCTTGTGTCAACATAATGAATCCCCCTAAGTACATTACTGTAGGTCGACGCGTACGCCGACCTACGTCACTTGTTAGTTTACCAAACTTTTGTCTAAAATGTGTCTCGAATTAACGTTCGTTCACAGGAACATATTTACGGCTTGTTTCACCGACATATTCCGCACGCGGACGAATCAAGCGGTTATCCGCATATTGCTCGAGAATGTGCGCAATCCAACCTGACATCCGTGATACGGCGAAGATTGGCGTGAATAAGTCTTCTTCAAGACCGAGCGCATAATACGTTGATGCCGAGTAGAAGTCGACGTTTGGTTTCAATCCTTTTTCTGTTTCAACGAGATGATCGATTTTTTCAGACATCTCATACCACTTCGGCTCGCCGATTTGAGCAGTCAACTGGCGGCTCATTTCTTTCAAGTGCTTCGCACGAGGGTCGCCGTCCTTATAGACACGGTGACCGAAGCCCATAATTTTTTCTTTGCGCTCGAATTTACCACGTACGTATTCTTCAACACGGTCGACCGAGTCAATTTCATGAAGCATTTTCATAACCGCTTCGTTTGCACCACCGTGAAGCGGTCCTTTGAGTGCTCCCATCGCCGCCGTCACACCAGAATACATATCAGAAAGCGTCGCCACACAGACACGTGCCGTGAACGTCGAAGCGTTCAATTCATGGTCTGCATGAAGGATAAGTGCTTTGTCGATTGTCTTCTCTGCGACTTCGCTTGGTTCTTCTCCATTCAACATGTATAAGAAGTTAGCTGCATATGAAAGACCTTCTTTTGGAGCGACAGGTTGCTCGCCTTTACGTAGACGTGCGAACGCCGTCACGATTGTAGCGACTTGAGCTTGAAGACGAATCGCTTTACGCATGTTTGCCTCGTCACTCATGTCTTCGGATTCCTCATCATATAGAGCAAGTTGTGAGAGTGCCGTACGAATCGTCGCCATTGCATTGGCTGATTTCGGTGCACGAGCTAACGTATCGATCACTTCCTCTGGCAACGTCGCTTCTTTCACGAGTGCCTCCGAAAGTGACTTTAATTCTTCTGCATTTGGTAAACGGTCATTCCACAATAAAAATACAACTTCTTCAAATGTGGCATGGTCCGCTAAATCATCAATGGTATATCCTCCGTAAGTCAATTGACCGTCAATAATTGAGCTGACTTTTGAGGCTGCTGCCACAATACCTTCTAACCCTTTTGTCGTTGACATTCATAACTCCCCCTCAGTCTTGTTTGAAAGTGGTCGACCGTAAAAACAGTCTGTGTATAGGGAATAAGGATACGGGACGGGTTTTTCCCCTGCATTCACCCAGTCTCCGTTTACCCTGTCCTTTATATAGTATAAACAATTTATTGCAAAAAAGAAATGTAAGCGGCTTCAGTTGTCAGAAAATATCAAAACCATTTTTCAATGACTTGATATCCCCCTAAAATCAAGGCTGCGATTCCAGCTCCTACGAGTGGTCCTACCGGGATCCCTTTCATGAATCCGACCGCTAGAATCGTGCCTGCGAGAAGCGCTGTCGTGACGACCGGGTCGACGCGCATCAATTGAACACCTTGTCCAGCAGCGATTGCAACGAACATCCCTGAAGCAAATGCCACAATCCCGACAGGTCCTTTAATACTATTCCACAATTCTTTAAAACCGATATCGCCCGTCGCGATGGGAACAAGGACAGCGATTGTAATAATCGTCACACCCCAGCTGATTCCTTTCGATGCGAGTGTCGGAAATAACTGATCACCAAACCCGATTGCTTTAATAATGAGCAAGACGCTACTTGCGATAATAACTGACTGATTGTTTGAAATGACACCGATTAACACGAGCATCAATAAAAATAAATATGCACTCATACGTATTCCTTTCTTCGAACGGAAAAAGAACCGACCTTTGTAGAAGGCCGGTTCGATTGTCGTTCAATTATGCGTTGTAGATTTTACCTGTGAGTGGGTCGATTGAAATCATCTGACCGTCACGAAGTGAAGTTGTAGCTGTGTCTACACCTACGATGACTGGCTTACGGAGTGATGGTCCAACGATACCAGCATGGCTCGTCAATCCGCCGTCTTCCGTGATAATTCCAGCCGCTTTTTCGATGGCAGGCATCATTTCTTTATCTGTGAATGGCGCGACGAGAATCATGCCGTCTTTCGCTTTTGCGTTTGCTTCTTCCGCATTTTTTGCGACAACGACTTCTCCAACGACACCGCGCTCACCGATTCCACGTCCGTCTGCGAGAGCATGACCAACGATGTGGACTTTCATCATGTTCGTCGTACCAGCTGTCGCTGCAGGAATACCAGCTGAGATGACAACGAGGTCACCGTCAGTGACGAATCCAGCGTGACGTGCTGCTTCTGATGCTTGAACCAACATTTCATCCGTGTTGTTTGGCATCGTCTCAGCAACGATCGGGTATACGCCCCAAACGAGGTTCAACTGACGAGCAACGCGCTCTGATTCAGTGACTGCGATGATGTTCGCTTCTGGACGGTATTTCGCCGTACGAGCAGCTGTGTATCCTGATTGTGTTGGCGTCAAGATCGCTTTCGCGTTCAAGTTGATTGCTGTGTGAGCAACCGCTTGTGAGATCGCATCCGTTACCGTATGCTCACTGCGCTTCTGACGATCTTTCAACAAGTTTTTGTAGTCGAGCATGCGCTCAGTGCGTTCTGCGATGGCAGCTTGCATTTGAACTGACTCGATTGGGTAGTCCCCTGCAGCTGTTTCACCAGAAAGCATGACTGCATCTGTTCCGTCCAAGATCGCGTTTGCTACGTCAGATGCTTCCGCACGTGTCGGACGTGGGTTACGTTGCATCGAGTCGAGCATTTGCGTTGCCGTGATGACCGGCTTACCGAGGTCGTTACACTTCTTGATGAGTTCTTTTTGAACAGGTGTTACTTCTTCTGTCGGGATCTCGATACCGAGGTCACCACGAGCAACCATCAAGCCGTCAGAGATTGCCAAGATTTCTTCGATGTTATCCACACCTTCTTGGTTCTCGATTTTCGGGTAAATCTTGATGTGTGACGCGTTGTGTTTTTCAAGAAGTTGACGAATTTCTACCACGTCAGACGCACGACGTACGAACGATGCTGCGATGACGTCGATGTCTTGTGAGATACCGAACTCGATGTCCGAGATATCTTTGTCTGTAAGGGCAGGAAGGTTTACCTTGACGTTTGGCAAGTTAACACCTTTCTTCGTCTTGATGATTCCTTCGTTTTCGATTACGCAACGGAGGTCGCGGTTCGGAAGTTTTTCAACGACACGGAGTCCGATGAGACCGTCGTCGAGCATGATGTGTGAACCGACTTCTACGTCTTCGTAAAGACCTTCATACGTTACAGAGAAACGATCTTTCGTTCCGACGATTTCTTCGCTTGAAACGATTGTGACTTCTTTCCCTTTTTCAAGAAGAGCTTTTCCATCTTCAAACGTATGTGTACGGATTTCTGGACCTTTCGTGTCAAGAAGGACTGTGACCACTTTCCCAGCTGCTTTCGCTGCTTCACGGATGTCACGGATACGTGCGCCGTGCTCTTCATAGTCACCGTGTGAGAAGTTGAGACGGGCAACGTTCATTCCAGCTTCAATCATTTCAGGAAGACGCTTCTCAGAAGCCGGTCCAATCGTACATACAATTTTCGTTCTACGCATAATATAAAAACCTCCTAGGGGATATAGTGCAACTTACACACAGAAAACGGGGGGCCATAGACCTGATCCCGTCTCTGCAACTTCTAAAAATCATTTAGATCGACAATTGGTTGACGAGGTCAATCAATTGCATATCGATTGTGTGCTTGTTGTGGTCGAGCGCCTCATCGATATCAAGATCCATCATCTGGTTATTACGGATACCGACGACGCGGCCCGCTTTGCCTTCAAGAAGAATTTCGACAGCGTATGCACCCATACGGCTTGCAAGTACACGGTCTGCAGCAGTTGGGGAACCACCACGTTGAATGTGTCCGAGAATCGTAACACGTGTCTCTGAGTTCGTCTTCTCGGCAATCAATTTGCCGATTTCTTCAGCACTTCCGGCACCTTCAGCAACAATGACGATTGAGTGCTTCTTACCGCGTGCAATTCCGTGATTGATACGTTCCACGATTGCATTCAACTCTTCTGGGCGTTCTGGGACAAGAATCGACTCCGCGCCACCAGCGAGACCAGAATAAAGCGCGATATCACCAGCATCGCGACCCATTACTTCAATCACATACGTACGTTCATGAGATGAAGCTGTGTCACGAATTTTGTCGATGGCGTCAAGCGCTGTGTTGAGCGCTGTATCGAAACCGATTGTCGCATCCGTTCCCGGAATATCATTATCGATCGTACCAGGAAGGCCGATTGTTGGGAATCCGAGTTCCGTCAATTTTTGAGCTCCGCGATATGAGCCGTCTCCACCGATGACCACGAGGGCATCGATATTGAATTTCTTCAACTGTTCTACTGCTTTTGCGCGTCCTTCTTCTGTTCTGAATTCAGGACAGCGTGCAGAGCGAAGGAACGTACCTCCACGTTGAATGATGTCGCCGACTGATCCAAGGTTTAATTCGACTAAATCACCTTCGATTAATCCTTGGTAGCCGTTATACACACCGTACACTTCAAGACCTTCGAAAATCGCTTTTCGGGTCACGGCACGGACAGCAGCGTTCATTCCAGGAGCGTCTCCTCCGCTCGTTAATACCGCAATACGTTTTAAATTCACGTCACTCACCTCTTATGTGTTTTAACGAAATCTGAAAATAAAATACCATGTCTGACCTTTGTTTTACAACACAAGTATGTGAAAAAAATGCATAGGGTATCCTACAAAGCAGTCACTTGATGAATGAATAACTCTATATTCAAAGCCATTGTTACCGTTTTCACTCACTAATTGTGCCAATTTGATGATATTTGGTCGCACGTCCTTGAATGAGCTGAGAAGTCGACAAATCGAGCAACTCGTTCATGTGCTGTAATAATACAGGTTTCAAGAGTGATGACTGTAATGACACATCGACATGCGCGCCCCCATACACTTCCCCTACAACTTCATCTACGATCCCTAGGTTGAACAAATCTTGTGCTGTAATTTTCATCGTTTCTGCTGCACGCTCTGCTTGTTTGGCATCTTTCCACAAAAGTGCCGCTGCACCTTCTGGCGAGATGACCGAGTACGTACTATTCTCAAGCATCAACAATCGGTCGCAAACACCAATCCCAAGCGCACCACCAGAACCGCCTTCTCCGATAACGACGGAAACGATCGGTACTTTCAACGTCGCCATTTCAAACAAGTTTCGAGCAATCGCTTCACTTTGACCTCTCTCTTCAGCGGCTTTCCCTGGATAAGCCCCTTTCGTGTCAATGAATGTCAAAATCGGACGGTTGAACTTCTCGGCTTGCTTCATGAAACGTAGTGCTTTTCGGTATCCCTCAGGGTGTGGCATCCCAAAATTCCGCTTCATGTTTTCTTTCGTATTTCGACCACGCTGATGCCCGATGATGGTCACCGGAACACCTTCGAATGTCGCAAGTCCCGATACGATTGCCGCATCATCATACCCGTGACGATCGCCATGGAGTTCCATGAAATCAGGGAACATGTGATGGATGTAATCGAGTGTTGTCGGACGTTTCGGGTTTCGCGCCAATTGTACGCGGTCCCACGGTTTCATATTCCCATAAATATCTTTTTCTAATCGGTCGAGCTTCAACTCCAGGTGACGAATCTCACGTGATAGGTCAATCCCTTTCGTTTCGGCTGTCTCACGCAATTTATTTAGCTGTTCGGTCACTTCTTTGATTGGGTCAAACATGTCGAACACCCCCATCGTGTAATCCGATCATTTTCTTCAAGAACGAACGCATCTGTTCACGATGGATGACCGCATCCAATTGTCCGGACTCGAGTAAGAACTCTGCCGTCTGGAAGTTTTCCGGAAGTTTTTCCCGAATCGTCTGTTCGATGATTCGTCTTCCCGCAAATCCAATAAGTGCACCGGGCTCTGCGACGTTTAAGTCGCCAAGCATCGCAAAACTTGCTGAAACCCCGCCTGTCGTCGGATGTGTCAAATAGGCGATGTAGAGAAGACCCGCCTCATCATGTTCTTTTAAAGCGATGGACGTGTTCGCCATCTGCATCAAACTGACCATCCCTTCTTGCATTCGTGCGCCACCTGACGCCGTGAATAAGACGACCGGGAGACGACGTGACGTCGCTTGGCGAACAGCAGAGGCAATCGCTTCCCCTACGTAAGCACCCATCGACCCCATTCGGAATCGAGCATCCATCACGCAAACGACGAGTGGTAGTCCATCAATCGTCGCTTTTCCGCAAACGACGGCTTCTTCAATCCCGGTCCGTTCACGGTCTTTACTCAACTTTTCTTCATAATCAGGAAAATCGAGTGGATTTGCTTTGACGGAAGGTCCCGCAAACCGTTCGAAAGAACCTTCATCGACGAGCATGTCGATTCGTTCCTGTGAATGAAGCGGAAAATGGTAGCCACAGTCACATACCTTATGATTTTCGTTTAACTGTTTTGTATAATGCATATATTTACAAGATGGGCACTTCGTCATTAATCCCTGTGGAGCGTCAATTTTTGGTTCTCGTTGACGCAAAGGCATATATCGTTTCGGTTTCTTGAAAAAAGCAGTCATCGCTTCCCCCTCGTTCATTCCGGCATCCCCATTCCACGCCACGTCTCGACAAAACGCTTACGTTCTTCGAGCGTATATAACTCCCCAACATCTAGTCCCTCAAAAAATCGGTTCACTTCGTTCCAAATCCTGATGAACAACTCATTCTTCAACTGAAAAATGAGTTGTTGACGAAACGTTCGATCCTCTTCGATCACTGCCTCTAATTGAGTCAGTCTCTCCTTCGTCGGCTCTACTTCCGAAAAAGCCATTCGCTCTAACAGTTTGAGCATTTCGATGATATCGGTCGCTTTCGTCTGTTTCGTGACGATGAACTCCGACAAAATCTCGATGTAGCGATGCCGGTCTTGTTCACATAGGAAAGTACCACCACCGCGCCTTGTTTCGACGATGCCTAAAAAGCTTAACGCGCGTAGCGCTTCTCGAACTGAAGCGCGACTAATGGATAGCGTCTCCGCAAGTTCACGTTCGGATGGAAGCCGGTCTCCCGGGACCAACGACGATTGGACAATTAATTTTCGTATCTTTGAAATATTCTCGTGAAATGTGGATGCGTGTTTTTCATGCATCTGACCGTTCAACTCCCTTATTTGGATCACTTATCAATTTTTAAGTGGTCAGACCAATTAGTGCGATTATATCACTTTTTAGGACTTGGTACTAGTTTCTGGACCAACCATTTTATGATCGATTCGTTTTAACACAACATTCTCTTCTCCGAATCGTCTTTTCGCTTCTACGACGTACTCCTCGTTCGGGTTAATCGAAAAAGCGGATGCCAGTTGTTTCACTTCTTTCGAATCCGTGAACCGACAGACGACCGGAACGTCACCCTGCGCACGCTGAATCCAGTCTTCTAGTTCAGGGAATCGATCTAACGTGAGCCTTACGAACAAAGCTTGACCATGTAATGGACGCACACGTTCGACAATCAATTGTTTACGTCCATCCCTTTCATTTGAATGAACTTCAAGCAACAAAATGTTACCTACGTAGAGGGAACGACTGAATTGGGCGAACGTTCGTGGAAAGACGACGACTTCTTCTTGCGTCACACCATCATCCACCATCATGACACCCATTCGTTCTTGCTTTTTCGTCATGAACGTACGCACGTCATCCACATACACGACTAGATACCCGTTCGTTCCGTGCACAACGTCTTCAATCGTGGAAGGCTCGATGCCCACGTCAGGAATCGTTGTAAGCGGAGAGTGCACAACCCATGTTCCGAGTGCTTCCCGCTCTTCTTCAGACCAGTTTGGCTCTTTCGCTTTTTTCTGCTTAAGCCCGAGTGATGACAGTTCATCTGGTAAGAAGTGCGTACCGGCCTCTTCACGTAAACGTTCGACTGCTTCAAACGCACTCGTCCGGTCACCGTGATACATGCGGTCAAGCGCCCCAGCTCCTAGCAAACGTCTCAACTTCAGTTGATCTTTACTCTTCCATTCCATCGCTTCCTGAAGAGTGCGGACGTCTTTTAGCTGTCCATTCAGCTCGATGAGTCGTTCGACGTCTCGTTTCGTCAGTCCTTGAATCGCTTTAAGCCCAAGACGGACGCCAGGACCTTCAAGTGTCGCATCGGCATGCCCGTGCAATACGTCTGGCGGATACACAGGGATTTTGTCTTTACGCAATAGTCTCACGAGTTGACTGGTCTTCTCCGACGTCACGACATGGAAGACACGGGGATAATGCGCTTTGACGTAAGCCAATCGATAACTGATCAAACTGTAGGCGACCGCATGGGAACGGTTAAAACCGTACCCTGCAAACTTTTCAATCCAAGAGAAGCTTTGTGACAAGACATCACGGTTATTTCCTTCAGATTGATGTAAAAACCGCTCTCGTTCCCGTTCAATCGTACCGGTATCTTTTTTGGCAATCGCTCGTCTGACCAAATCCGCCTCGGCATATGAATATCCACCGAGTTTTCGAAGAAGTCGCATGACCTGTTCTTGGTAGACGAGCACGCCATACGTCGACTTCATGATTTCTTCGACGTCCGGGTGAATCGGTTGATATGGCATACCGTGTTTTCGTTTTGCATACGTTTCAATAAACTGCATCGGTCCTGGTCGATAGAGCGACATCGTCACGACGATATCCTCAAATTCCGTCGGTTTGACTTGACGCAACGCCTGTTTCATACCAGACGACTCAAACTGGAAGATCCCGTCGGTCTCTCCTCTTGCTAATAATCGGTACGTCCGGGCGTCATGTAAGGGAATGGTCTTTAAGGAGAACATCGCGTCACTCTCGCGGACCAATTCCTCCATATGACGAAGGCGAGTCAAGTTTCGGAGCCCGAGCAAATCAATTTTGAGCAGCCCGATTTCTTCCAAATCCTTCATATTGTATTGGGTCACATGATCCTCGAGTTCGGGTTGAAGTGGAGTCACGTCTTCAATCGGTTGACGACTGAGTACAACCCCAGCGGCGTGTATGGATGATTGACGTGGCAACCCTTCTAGCTGTTTCGCAATCCGAATCAACTGTTGACGCTTCTGGCTACCTGCGAACCATTTCATCTGTTTTGGATTCGCCATCAATTCGTCCAACCCACCTGATTTCACTTGTTTACTTGCAGCCTGCCCCTCTTCTAACGTCATACCGAGCGCCCTCGCGACGTCACGGATGGCCGCCTTTGCTCCAAAGGTTGCGAGTGTCCCGATTTGCGCCGCATGAGCCTCTCCGTATTTTGACAACACGTACGAAACGACTTCTTCTCGACGCTCATCTTCAAAATCTAAGTCAATATCCGGCATTGAGACGCGTTCCGGATTGAGGAACCGTTCAAATAGGAGACCATAGCGAACTGGGTCGACTTCTGTAATGTGCAGTGCAAAACTGATGAGCGAGCCGGCCGCCGACCCCCGACCTGGACCGACCTCGATCCCGGACTCACGGGCGAATCGGATAATATCTTCGACAATCAGAAAATACGAAGAAAACCCGGTCTTGGCAATGACGTCGAGCTCAAACTTCGCTCGTCCGATATACGGCTCTTTCATCAGTTCCATCGCTTTTAACCGTTCACCGACGAGCCGCTTCAACTTTTGATCAGCGTCCGGTAACTCTGGAATCGCGCCTTCCGCTTGTGGAAGATGAACGATTTGAATCAGTGCTTCAAATCGTTCAAGCTCGCCCAGTTCTTCTGAGGTGAACCAGTCGTTCATCTCGCTTGGAAGCCGGACATGCAGACCTTTTTGACGTACATCCTCCTCTGACATCACTTCGCCTTCTCGAATGGCAGAGATTGCCCGGAAACCCTCCACATCTTCAGGTCGCATATATCTCGTTTCAGGGACTGGAATCAATTGGACGTCGAGTTCTTCTTTCATCATGCGAAGTTGTTTTAACAGTTGTACCTGTTCTGTCGTCTGCGGTGCCGGGAGACCGAGCCATAGTCTGTTCTCGTCTACAAAAGACAGCAGTTGATGATAAAGACGACGTCGATGGACCGGGTCGCTCGCTTTCCAGTTTTCCGGTAAGACAATGAGGGGCATCGTCGTACGTTCATCGATCCCGCCTTTCTTGATAATTCGGTATTGTTCTTGTAGTTCTGCTTCGTTCGAGGCATAAGCAAGTACCGACACATCGAGCCCGTCTAGTCGAAGGACGGTTCTCAGCCCCATGAGCGGCTTCACCCCACAGCGTTTGCAGTAAGATAGAAACGATGGCACACCATAAAAGGCATCGTCTGCGATGGCGACCGCGCGACTCCCCCGCTCTGTCATCTGCATCACATATTGTTCTAGTCGAATCGTGCTTTGTAGTAAGCTATAAGCAGTTCTGACATTAAGATGAATCATCTTCGTCCTCCTCTCTATTTAATGGAATTGTCAAACTCAATTCTCCACTTCTCTGATACAATAATTATAGACAAAACTCACGACAAAAGGGGGCAAAAGCGTATGATTATCAATCGGGGACAAATTGCGCGCGATAAGTTAGAGAAATTACAGAACGGTCAAACCGTCTTTGCGGACAGTCCTGAAATCATCGACCGACTTCGAAAGTATATTGCAGAATATCAACTCGATGTCGTCGAAGATGTGACCGACCGCGGCACGTGGTTTATCCCACAAGAAAATGGAGACAAATGAAGAGAGCTGACCGCGGTCAGCTCTCTTCATTTTCTTCAAACGTGAATTCTCCTGCCACTTCATTCAAAGCAGCAATAACGTCATCCATTTCATCCCACGTATCAATCGTGGCACCTGACGCCATCGGATGGCCACCACCACGGTAACGCTTCGCCACTTCATTGATGACAGGTCCTTTCGACCGAATCCGGACACGAATCTCTTCTTTGTTTTCGACAAACATGACCCAACATTTCAATCCTTCGAGACCAGAGAAGCTATTGACAAGTTGCGATGCCGCTTCCGGGGACGCATGGAACGTCCGGAGCACATCTTTATCAATCTTCACATACCCGACGCCTTCTTCTGTGACATTGACGTGCTGTAACACGTACCCTTGTAACTGAAGCGTCGCTAAGTTGGTCTTATACATGTGTCGGTACAGTTTGTTCGTATCGATGCCTTTGTCAATCAATCTCGAAGCAATCTCAAACGTACGTGCCGTGGCATTCCGGAACTGGAAGCGCCCCGTGTCACCTACGATACCGGCATATAATAAGAAGGCCGCTTCTTGATCGATCGGATAATCCCAAATGTTCGCCAACTCCACAATCATCTCGGACGTCGAACTGACCGTGGTGTCCACGATTTGTGTCATCGCATACGGGTCTTCATCAGGGTGATGATCGATTTTAATGATTGTTTTTCCTTTTAACGCATATGGTCCATCGATTCGTTCCTGATTCGCTGTATCTAGAATCAAAACGAGCGCATCCTTATACATTTCTTCCTCAACGTGTTCCATCTTCCCTAAAAATTCAAGGTCGGGCACCATACCACCGACTACATAGATCTTTTTATCCGGATGAACCGACTTTAAAATACGTTGAAGCCCGAGCTGAC
The DNA here is from genome assembly GCF_027947425.1 of Exiguobacterium sp. MMG028. NCBI lineage: Bacteria > Bacillati > Bacillota > Bacilli > Caryophanales > Exiguobacterium > Exiguobacterium sp. MMG028. The sequence goes on along the minus strand of NZ_JAQJIN010000001.1, from coordinate 217,319 downwards.
TCCCCAATGCATCGGGGTCTGGTCTGACATGTCGATGAATAAAAATGGTGTCAGCCGCCTCGATTTCTGTTTTGATTGAATCCGCTTTCGCCCATGCCCACATGATGATTCCTCACTTTCCTACACACTATTATGGTATGATGATAACAGATTACGAGAAAGAAAGGGGTTCCTTCACTTGCAACTTGTCATGATTGGACTCATTTTGTTCGCGCTCGGAGCGTACCTTGTCTTCAAGCGTCGTGCTTTTTTGACAAAGACGCCAAACCGTAAAGCCTTGTTCAATACACAAGCTTTAATCTGGTTAAGTTTATTCCTCGCGCTATTCGCCGCGAACCAAATGGTCGGTGGATTCGGTTTAAATTCATCGGTCGGTTGGATTGTCAGTATCGTCATGTTGGTCGTCGGCTTAGGCAATGCGGTCGTTGGATTTATCCGTTACCGGAAAATCTATCCGCTCGCCGCAGAAGAACCGACGAATACGCCTTCATAAAAAGAGAGCACCCGCTACTCGTGTAGCCGGTGCTCTTTTAAGTTACCGATCAATCAACTGAGCCGTGACAAGCGCCTTGGCGACAAGTTGTGTACCTTGTGTCATTTCTACGTCGACTTTCCCGAACTTTCGTCCGAGATCGAAGACGTTTGCCGACACTCGAATCTGACTCTCAATCTGAATCGGTTTCATGAAATAAACGGTGATGTTCTCGACCACCAAATCCCCTTTTTTCATATGACGCAGACTGCGCGTCGCCCCTTCGACTAACAAAGTCGTCAACACACCTGATGATGCGGTCCCCATATGGCTCGTCATTTGCGGAGCAACCTCGACAGTGAACGCCGTACCGTTCGACGCGGGATCTTCTTTCAATTGGTTCGTGATCATGTTGTCGAACGTTTCACCGACTTGCGGCTGACGATTCGCAAGCTGCAACGCCTTCAACACATCTTGACGACTGATGATCCCGAGCAAGCGACCATAGTTATCGACGACAGGGAGCATCTCAATCCCTTCCCATACCATCTGGTGCGCAGCGTTGGTCACGCTCGTCTGAACACCGACCGTAATCGGGCTCTTTGTCATGACTTTCTCGATGTCATAGTCGTGCGATTTATCGATGACATCTTTCGCAGTGATCACCCCGACCACCTTCATCTGCTCATCGATGACCGGATAACGATTATGCTTCGTCCGCTCATTCAATTCGTGCCAACGTTTCACCGTGTCATCCGATTTCAAATAAAACGTGTCGTGAAGCGGAATGACGATGTCTGAGACAAGAAGAATCTCTTTCTTGATGAGTCGATCATAAATCGCCCGGTTAATCATCGTTGCGACGGTAAAGCTGTCGTAAGAAGTCGAGATGACGGGCATATCATACTTATCCGCCATTCGTTTCACTTCATCCGTCGTATCAAAACCCCCTGTGATCAACACGGCCCCGCCGGACTGCAAGACGAGTTCATGCGCCTTCTCCCGGTTTCCGATGATGACGAGTGAATCGACATCGATATAACGCATCATCGCTTCCAATTTCATGGCTCCGATGACAAATTTAGATAATGTCTTATGCAAACCATTTCGTCCACCTAACACTTGTCCATCGACAATATTGACGACTTCGGCAAATGTCAGCTTTTCAATATTCTCTTTTTGTTTACGCTTGATCCGAATCGTCCCTACACGCTCGATGGTAGAGACGAAGCCCAGGTTCTCAGCTTCTTTGATGGCCCGATAAGCCGTACCTTCTGATACAGCTAACTCTTTAGCGATTTGGCGGACCGAAATTTTTGACCCAACATCGAGTGACTCGATATGTGCTATGATCTGTTCATGTTTTGTGGTCATACGCGGAGTCCCTTCTCTCAATACATTTTCTACTCTTTCTAGTATACTGTATCAGTCAAACTTGTTCAAACTGTACTAATCAAATTGCAACATTTCCTTTCTGTTTTCGAAACAGCTATAATAGACGAGTAGTCAACGTAAGAGTGAGAAGGGAAGGGATTCATCTTGAATCAACGCACCAATCAAATTGCACAATCTTTAGCGACGAAAGGATTAGACGCGGCATTCGTCACGTCAAAGGCATCTGTATTTTACTTCTCGGGAGTATACGCAGAAGCACACGAGCGGCTGATTGCCATCCTCGTTCTAAAGAATGGGACAACTGCCATCATTTGTCCTGCTCTTGAAAAAGGAATTGTCGAAGCGAGTGACTGGTCAGGTGAAATCGTGACGTACATGGACCACGAGAATCCGTGGGATAAAATCGTCAAGTTGTTCCTCGATAACCAAATCGTTCCTGAGCGTATCGGGATTGAAGGCGAGCATTTGACATTCAACCGTGTCGAGCAACTCCGCGCTGGTTTTGCCGGATTGTCGATTATCGATTTGACAGACGAACTCCAAACGTTACGCATGATCAAATCACCGGATGAAGTGCGTACAATGAAACGTGCCGCTGAACTTGCAGATATGGCAATCGAAGCAGGAATTCGGTCACTTCGTGAAGGCGTGACCGAGCTCGAAGTCATCGCGGACATTGAATATGCGATGAAACAACAAGGCGTTCGTGAAATGTCATTCGACACACTCGTATTGTTCGGTGAAAACAGCGCTGACCCTCACGGTGTACCAGGCAACAACCGTTTGAAGAAAGGCGATTTCGCCTTGTTCGACCTCGGTGTCGTCTGGCAAGGGTATTGCTCGGATATCACTCGAACGGTCGTCTTCGGTGAAGCGAGTACGAAACAACGTGAAATTTACGAAACGGTATTACAAGCAGAAGAAGCAGCGATCGAGATGGCGAACGTTGGCACGACGCTCGGAGCGATCGATATCGCAGCTCGTCAAGTCATCACGTCCGCTGGATACGGTGAGTACTTCACACACCGTATCGGTCATGGAATCGGAATCGAAGTTCATGAACATCCATCAATGGCTGCGAACAATGATATGACAGCCCAAGTCGGGATGACGTTTACGGTCGAACCAGGTATTTATCTACCGGGCGTAGGTGGTGTCCGCATCGAAGATGACCTCGTCATGACAGAAAGCGGTCCGATTACGTTGACGAGCTATCCGAAAACACTTCAAGAGATTCAATAAAAAAGGTGGGGTCCAATTAAGGATCCCACCTTTACCTATATATTCATTAATAGAACAATCGAAACATGACATCTCGTTGCGGAACTTCATAACGTTCCATTTTTTCTAGAAATGTTCGCTTGTCATAAGGCACAGCTCGCAGATCAATCTGCATCCCGTTTTCCCCGTCTGACAAAATCGCGAACCGCGCAAGTTCATCTCGGGCGACACCGAGCGCACCTGGATTGACGTACCGCTTCTTCTCGTCTTGGAATAGGTGAACCGGGTGGTGATGCCCAAATAAGATGACATCCCCATCATACTCTCCATACAACCGTTGCATGTTTTCAAGTGTCGGCTCGAGAATGTCATGGAACGGTTCATCAACGATGGTGGCTTGACGCTTTTCACTCGGGATATGGTAATGGATACCGAATGCCTTTTGACTAGCCAACTCACCCGTGATTGTCCGCGGAAGAGACTCAAGAACATCCACATATCTAGATTGAAGATGACGCGCGACCCACTCATGATGCGGTCGCGTATGCGCATAACTTTCTGGATGACCTTGTCCGGCTAGTAGAGAAACGACCGCTTCATCATGATTACCTGAAATCATGTGTGCCCCGCGGTCAATCAATCGCTCCATGACCGCGTTTGAGTCCGGCCCCATCGCAATCATGTCACCGAGTGACCAGATGATGTCGACCTGCTCTGTATCTAACGCATGAAGGACTGCCTCTAGCGCCTCTAGATTTCCGTGAACGTCAGTCACAACCCCAATCTTCATCGCTCTCCCCCTCACTTTCGATACTGATGGACCACGTTGACCCCGCCGGTCACATCGATGACGGCGCCCGTAATCATATCTGATTCCTCATGTAATAGGAAGGAAATGAGTCGTGCGATATCCTCTCCAGTTCCGTGTCGTCCGACTGGAGTCCCTTCATCGATTTTCGCCTCCTCGATACGCATCTCTTTTTGAGATCCGACGATGTTTCCTGGATTGACCATATTTGCCGTAATCCCAAAAGGCGCTTCCTCAAGAGCGACCGATTTCGTCAAACTGACGAGTGCCGTTTTTGCTGCCGCAAACGCTGAACGGTGAATCCATCCGGGAGCCGATGCGCTTTCCGGAAACCCGTATGAGATGATGCGCCCGAAACGATTCGAGCGCATCGAAGGAATCGCGCGACGCATCAACCAAAACGAGGCAGACAGGTTACCTGTCACCACTTCATCCCACTCCTCATCCGTCAATTCGACGAGCGGTTTCCGTTCAAAAATGTATGGACCCGCATTTAAAATCAAGGCATCCGGTTCACCAAACCGCTCGACCGCTTCCTCATAGGCCGAGAGCAGCTGTTTGCGATCCGTCAACCCTGCCTCGATCATATGTATCCGCTCATGTTCCCAATCAATCGGATTCCGCTGCAATATACTGACGTGCCATCCTTCTTGCAAAAGACGCTCTGTCACGACACGGCCAATCCCTTTCGCACCAGAAGTAATCATTACATGTTTCATCGTCCAACCTCCTCCGCCTTATTTTACCCGTTCTTTCACGTGAATTCCAAACTTGGACATGTCGTGAACAATTCCATGAAAAAATTCACTCCTTTTCATGACGAAAAAGCGTGAAATTCGAAAGAAGTGGTATACTATATATGTAAGCCGAACGTATATTTCGAGCGAAAGGTTGGGATTTACATGGCAATTGTATACAAACACATTCTATCTGCCGTTGACGGCTCTAAAGAGGCGGAACGTGCATTCGAAACTGCAATCGATGTCGCTATTCGTAACGAAGGGAAACTGTATGTGGGTCACGTGATTGACACGCGTACATTTGCGACAGTTGAAGCCTACGATCGGACGATTACGGAACGCGCAGAAACGTATGCCAAAGAGTTACTCGAAGACTATGTGAACCGCGCGAAAGAACGTGGCGTGAAAGAAGTCGAGACCGTGATCGAATACGGTTCTCCAAAAGTGACAATCGCTAAAAAGATTGCTCCTAACCATGATATTGATCTTATTATTTGTGGCGCGACTGGGTTGAACGCTGTCGAACGCTTCTTTATCGGAAGTGTTTCAGAAAGCATCGTCCGCTATGCGAAGTGTGACGTGCTCATCGTCCGTCAATAATCATTTATTCTCGAAAAAGGGGTCTTGCGCAATCGCAAGACCCCTTTCTTTATTACAACACCTTGACCGTAACCGTTTTACGACCGAATTGAATCGCCGCACTGTGCGAATACATTAAGATGTCGATTTTATTTCCTTTGATGGCGCCGCCAGTATCTGCAGCCGTATACGTTCCTAACAATTTGCTTCCTACGTATACTTGAACTTTCGTTCCAAGTGGAATGACACGCGGGTCGACCGCAATCACATTACGTTTTTGTTTACGAACGTCCCAACCGAGAGCCGTCTTTCCTGAACAACCTTTGCAAAAAGGTGTATACGCCGATGCTTTCATCGTGTACGTTTTGCCGACAGACTGTTTCTTCGCTCCTGTTGTCGTGACATAACTTGTCGCAACCCATGCTTTTTTCTTTTTATAATAAACTTGTGTCCAGGCACCTTTTGAACCTAAACGTTGTAACTTTTGACCTTTGTTTAACTTGCCTAAGATTTTTGTACCCATTCGTGCATCTGAACGGATATTTAAATCGTTCACTTTACTGACGACATAAACTTTATTTGAAGAGGCAGCTTGCACTTGCGATTGTGGCAGGAAAAGCGTTGAAACTAAAATCGTAATTAGCATCATCCATCCTAACTTTTTAAGCATGCAATCGTTCCTCCTTTAGTTCAGATCGTGTCATCGATGATTTGTACATCGAATGTTTCGTCCAGATAACTATATGATGAAATATGTAGCAGTGCCGTTACACTTACGGTTCATTTAAATGTCACGAACGTTACAACTTGATGTCAAAAAAGCCGATTCTTTGCTTTAAATTGCACTTCCGAAACGAAGTAGCGATATTTATATAAATAATCATCCAATATATGGCTCTTTCATGACTCAAATGTTACAAAACGATATAAAACATGCACCCAATGTTACAAAGCGAAAATTCATTTGTCCTATTCATCCTCTAGCACGTTAGGAAAAAAGGCTCAAAAAAAACCCACGTTACGCGAGGTAACGTGGGTTTGAGTGATTCTTATGCGTGCTCTTCAACGAGGTTTGCAATGCGAACCGTATCGCGCGCGATAACCAATTCTTCGTTCGTCGGGATGATGATGACCTTAACTGGTGAGTGTGGGTAGTTGATGAACAACTCTTTGCCTCGTGCACCATTATTAAGTGAAGGATCCCAGTAGACACCCATGAATTCGAGACCACGAAGGATACGCTCACGGATGACATCCGAGTTTTCACCGACACCCGCTGTGAAGATGATGGCGTCGACACCATTCATTTCAGCGGCATATTGACCGATGTAACCGTGAATACGGTTTGAGAAGATTTTGAGTGATACTTCTGCACGGTGGTTGCCTTCTGCAGCCGCTTGCTCGATGTCACGTAAGTCACTTGAAATACCAGAGAGACCGTAAACACCAGACTCTTTGTTCATGACGTTCAAGACGTCTTCAGCAGACTTCCCTGTCTTTTGCATCAGGAATGGGATAAGGGCCGGGTCAAGCGAACCTGAACGAGTTCCCATCGTAATTCCTTCAAGCGGTGTGAAGCCCATTGTCGTATCAATCGAACGACCACCTGCAACGGCTGCGATTGACGCACCGCTACCGAGGTGACATGAGATTAAACGCAAGTCTTCGAGCGGACGACCTAGAAGTTCTGATGCACGTTGTGTCACGTACTTGTGGCTAGTCCCGTGGAAACCATATTTACGAACACCGTGCTCTGTATAGTATTCATACGGAAGACTGTACAAGAAGTTCTCTTCTGGCATCGATTGATGGAATGCCGTGTCGAATACCGCAACTTGTGGAACGTTTGGCAAGATTGCTTGGAAAGCACGAATCCCAGTCAAGTTTGGTGGGATGTGAAGTGGTCCGAGCTCTGTGAAAGACTCGATGTTCTTCATGACTTCATCGTCGATCACAACCGAATCCGCATACAACTCTTTCCCGTGTAACACACGGTGACCTACGCCAGAAATTTCATCGAACGATTGAATGATATCAAGTTCGATCAGTTTCTCTAACGTCAATTCAACCGCTTCTTTGTGCGTGTGAAGCGGCGTGACCACGTTGAACTTCTGTCCTTCACCGTACTTAATTGTAAAAATTGCATCTTCTTTCCCTACACGCTCAACCAATCCGACTGCGAGCAACTCTTCCGTTGGCATCTCGAGTAACTGGAACTTGAGCGATGAACTGCCAGCATTGACTGCCATAATTTTCGTCATGTCATACACCTCTTACCTTTCGTTTTAAACGCGTTTCTTTATCTGTTCAATTTAAAACTGATAACTGTATCATAATGAAGATACTTGATTTTGAATACCTTTTTCAAGTATTTTGTCTATTATTTTTGCGTTGTTTTGAACCAATCATCAATCTGTTTCACTACATTGGCAACCGCTCGAACGTCCGTGAACGACGGAAGCTCAACGAATAAGGCTTGTTTCGGACGTGTGACGCCTTCCCCTACTTTTTGAAGGAGCAACAAACTTTTCGCATAGCGTTCATCTTTAAACATCGTTGTCGGAAGTTGGATCACACCTTTGACAACCGCTTCACGGTCCATCCATTGTTTTAATTTCCCTTCATCATCTTGTTCAAACAAATTGTTCGGAATGACGAACAATCCGTGTCCACCCGGTTTCGTATGACGGATCGCCTGTTCCATCATCAAGAAATGAGAATAGGCATGTCCTTCATTACGTTTCATGTCGTATTCGGCCGCGACTTCATCATTTGGGTAGTAACCGATCGGCAAATCCGCAAGTGACAGGTCGCTCGGCTCGACAAACAACGGGGCGAGCGCGTCTTGATGGAAGTATGAAACCGGCTCTCCTAATAAATTGCTGATCGAATAAGAGAGACGAAGCAACAATTCATCGACTTCGACCGCTTGTGCCGTCGCTTCTTTCAATTGCGAGAGGACCGCATGTGTCAACGTGCCTGTGCCGCTCCCAAGATCGAGAATCGTCGCACCATCTTTGAGGAGCTTCGTTGCCAAGTAGCCCATGAACAAACTGACCGCATCCGGAGTCGGTTGGTTGTTCGGTGGGAGTTGCGTCGTTTCTTCAAGCACGAGTAGACTGACAGCTTTCCGCACGTCATCCATCTTCTCATTTTCGATGTCGACATGGTCAAACACTTGCACGAGTGCCTCAATCGGTAATACATCAAGGTCGTTGACAAGTTTTTTCGCTTCTTTCTTCCAATCACGATACAGTTGTTCAAAACGTTCCATTTTCGTTCATCCTTTCCATACAAAACCGGCCCCCATAAGAGGACCGGTCGGTTCACGTACTAGTGTAAGCTATTTTAATCAATTTCGCCAAACGAATCAATTCGCTTGTTCGAATGCCTGAAGCGCTGCTTCGAAATCAACTTCGTCTGTCATTTCATCCATATATTGAACGTACTGGACGACGCCGTTTGAATCGACGACGAACACAGAACGAGCGAGGAGACGCATTTCTTCAATTAATACGCCGTACGCTTTCGCAAATGATAGATCACGGTGATCAGAGAGCGTGACCACGTTGTCAAGACCTGAAGCCGAGCACCAACGACGTTGTGCAAATGGGAGGTCGTTCGACACAGTCAAGACCGTTCCGCCAAGTGATGATGCTTTCTCATTGAATTCACGCGTTTGTGCGTCACATACGCCTGTATCAATTGAAGGAATGACACTGATCAATTTTTTCCCCGGATAGCTTGCTAATGTCACTTCTTCTAAAGCTGTCGTCAACACTTGGAAGTCAGGAGCTTGGTCTCCCACTTTTACTGGATTTCCTTGTAATGTCACGTTATTCCCTTTAAATGTTGGCATGAACTCATCCCCTTTGTTGTAGTTACCTTCTCATCATATCGATGAAATTGAGCCTTTGACAAACTTCCTGCTTTTGGCTCTGTTTCAGTTTTCCCTATATTGGTTGAAGGAAACACGTTATAATAAGGGGAACACCATTGACAAAGGGGATGACTCAGATGAGAAATAACGTCTATTTGTACCATCGTAACGTCAACGAATTCACTAAAGAAGTGAAAAAGCTAAAAGAAATCGGGGAAAAACACGGGTTTAACATCGTCAATCAACCAGAAGATGCGAATATTATCGCTGCGGTTGGTGGAGACGGCGCCTTTTTACAGGCTGTTCGCTATACAGGTTTTCGTCAGGATGCCATCTATGTCGGATTCGGACGCGGATTGAACGAGTTTTATTGTGACTTTGACATACATAAACTCGATGAAGTCGATCGCCTCTTCTCGGACAACTCGACGCGAATCGAAGAAGGTCTCGAAGTACGCAAATATCCACTTCTTTCTGCATCAATCAACGAATCGACACCGCTTCTTTGTTTAAATGAAGCTTCCATTAAATCGAGTATCATCAAATCACTCGCGATTGAGGTTTATATCGACGACTTGCACTTTGAGACATTCCGTGGGGACGGAATGGTCGTGTCGACTCCAACCGGTTCGACTGCTTATAACAAATCGTTGAGCGGCGCGGTCGTCGACCCGCTCATCCCATGTATGCAAGTCAGTGAAATTGCTTCGGTCAACAACAACCGTTACCGCACACTCGGCTCTTCGTTTATCGTACACGAATCGCGCAAGCTATCACTTCGCATCGTCGAAGACGGAAACGATTACCCGATCATCGGTATGGATAATGAAGCACTTAGTTTGAAGTACACCGACCGGATCGACATCGAACTTTCTGACAAAGTCATCAAGACCGTCAAACTTCGCACGAACTCGTTCTGGCATAAAGTACAACGTTCATTCTTCTAATAAAAAAGAGGAGCCAATTGATCCTAAATAGGGTCGATTGGCTCCTCTTTTTTTTTACGATGTGACGACTTCCGCCTCATATACCGGTTTTCCTTCGACGACCGTCATGGCTAAACGATTGTGAAGAATGTCCTCCCCTTGTAATTGGAAGAAGTCCTCGTCCCACACGGTGAAGTTCGCGTTGTAACTTTGAATCAACAACCCGTTTCTTCCGTGTGTACCCGTGGCGACATGAGGTGAATACGTAAAGCTGCGAAGCGCCTCGTACATCGATAGACGTTCACTTGGATTTAACGTGCTCGAACCTTTAAACGACTGTCTCGCCACCGCTCCGAACAATCCTTTCCGAACATCAACGGATGAGATTGGGGCATCACTTCCCCCGAGCAACAACGCTCCCGTATCAAGAAGTGACTTGAAGCGATACACATCATGAACGCGTTCATTCCCTAACCGTTCAAACAACATATCTAAGTCGTCAGAAAGAAAGACCGGTTGCGCATCGATTAGAACAGGCAGGGATTTGATACGCTTGATCAGTGAATCGTTCAACAAGGAAGCATGGATAATCCGGTCCCGCGTTCCTTTTTTAGCTGGATATTTCTCAAGCAGACTGACAAACTGTTCGACGGCCGCATCCCCAATCACGTGAGCCGCCACGTTCATCCCGTACGTACGCGCCTTTTTCACAAGCGCTTCTAGATGATCCGGCCGATGTACTTCGATCCCTCGCTGAGCCAGGTCATCAGCATACGGTGCTGAGAGCAGCGCTGTCCGTCCCCCAAACGAGCCGTCTACGAACAGTTTCATCGCCCCAAAGTCAAATCGTTTTCGTTTTGTCATCGCATCATGCTGAATGACACGGTCCACGACTTGTTCATGAACGAGAAGATGCGCTTGGAACGGCAATTCATCTAGCACGTCCTCATACGCTTGAATCGTCTCTAACGGGTCACCATGATAAAACAAGTCCTCGGTGTGGGCACCAACGATCCCGTGTGCGAACAACGAATCGATGGCACGTCGGAGTGAGGCAGCATTTTTCTTCCGATTCCCACTCAGTTCTTTATATAAGAGGTCGAGCGCGGCATCATATAAGACACCGTTCAACTTCCCTTCCTCATCCCGGCCGAGCTTCCCGCCTTCGATGACCGTGTGATGAATCAGGCCGAGGCGCTCGAGTCCTTTCGAGTTCACGACCGCAACATGACGGCAGACACGCTTCAAGACGACGGGACGATCCGAGATCACTTCATCAATCATGTCTCGCGTCGGCATTTCACCGAGTAATCGATCATCAAATCCTTCTGCAACCACCCATTCGTCATCTGATCCTTGTTGCTTCATCATCTCAAGTAATTCTCGAAGGTTGGTCGCCTCGCTTGCATCGACACGGTCTAGCGCTTCTCCGTAACCGACAAGGTGAATGTGCGAGTCTGTGAAGGCAGGATAGACACTCTTTCCTTCCAAGTTCACAATCTCTTCAATCCGACCGGCGTATGTACGACGGAGATGACCCTCTTCGCCCATTTTTAAAATTCGTCCATGCTCCACGAACATAGCTCGCATCATTTCCCCCGGTTTATTCAACGTATAGATGTTTCCATTAACCCATAACGTACCCATCTGACGATTCCTCCTTGATTGAAAAAAGATTGACGTCTACGTTTTTCCCGTTTCCGTCAATCTTCATGCATCGTTTATTTTTTTAGCAGTTCTTGCTGTTCTAACCCTTGATCGACACGTCGACGAATCTCATGCGCACCATCTTCTTCGAAGCGGCCGAGCACACGCTCACCGATTTCAACGGCAGTACCGTACTCACCGTGCAAAAACTTGTTTTCTGCGAGTGTCAAAGCGATGTGCACTTCGTTGTCACGACGACGGAATCGGTTGGCGTATTGTAACAACTGTTCAGCATACGTCACTTGACGAATGAGCGCATGGACACGGTCGCGGAAGTGATCCATCATTTCTTCTACATCATGACTGAGTCCGACGATATAGGTCATATTAAATGGCGCTTTATCGAACTGTTCATCTAGAGACTGTACGCCTTTTTGAAGTTGACGTAAGTCGTTGGATAAATCGTTCGGGACGACAGGCATCGCGCTTTTCGCCAGAAGGCGGCGGTGCGCAGACAATTCTTTCTTCCACGTTTCGAGCTTATGGCGTACTTCGAGTTCTTCTTTTCGTAACGAATTCGTGTCCTCGACGAATCGCTCATGCATGGCATTGAATTGATCGAGCGAACGTTTCGCTTCTTGGACTTTCGATTTAATCATGCTATACGGCAACATTTGGGCGACGAGCGCTTGCTCGATATCGATTACGTTCGCCGTGAGCGTCGTCCGTTCGCGTTCTAACTGTTCAAACTCCTCGCCGACGCGAGCATTGATCTCATAGTTACTGACGAGTCGAGACATTTCTGTTTGCAGGTTGCCCATGATTTCGGAAGACTGACGTTCGCGCTCCTGAATCGTCGCAAATTCCTTCTTCACATATTGACGTGCATCGACTTCCGTTCGGAACGCTTCAAACAGCTGGTCGATATCGGAACTCAACTGTTGCATGTCCTCTTCGAAATGATCGAATTCCAATCGTTCGATGCGAGCCATTAGTTCTTCACGACGCTCTTCCGCTTGATCGATTTCTTCCATTAATCCGAGCGGTTCGAGCGCATATCCGTCCATTTGCATTTCTTTATGTCCAGCCCGTAACTGTTGAAGTTGTTGTTTCAACTCCACTTGGACCGTACGTACGAATTGTGGAATGATCCGAATCAATTCACGGATATGACCGACTTGGTCCGATAAGGCTTGTCCAGTCTCGAACGCCTCAGAGACTTGACCGACTTGTTTCAAGTTGATCATTTCACTGCGCTTCGCCTCAGCGGCGGCAATCTCTTGCTCGACGAGCGTATACGTCGGTCCGAACGCATGATTTTGTGAGTTCAATGTTTTGCGGAACTGATACAATTCTTTCTCGTCTTGCTTCACGATGTCCATGAGCGAAGTGTGGTGTGTCGTGAACTCATCCATCTCATCGAGCATGGCGTGTACCATCGTCTCGAGTTCTTCGATGAGTTGTTCTGTCGCATTCAAGTCTGACTTTACTTTCATGAAGCGATATTTATCCAAGTCTTCCTCAGCTCGATATAACGCCTCATCGATTTGACCTGCATGCACACTGACCAACTCATCCCAAGATTGATGCCAACGATCGAACTTTTCTTTCGTTTCCCCTTCCATTGGCCATTGCTTGAACTTTTGAAGTTCAACCGGAATGCTCGCGCTGAGCACACTTTGTTTTCTCATATCTAAGTCATCGATTTTTTGGTAAAAATTCCTTCGAATGAGCATACTCCCCAACATGCCGCCTAATACGACGACGATGATTCCAATGATTAACCCATAAATTCCGTAATCCATCTTTGTCACAACCTCCAAGCCGCTTTCGTGGACTTATGTACCTTATATAAAAAAGAAGTATTTTATAAGAATAGATATACCTAATCATATTATAGAACCAATGATTTGCATAGGTTTTCCAATGGTTTCAGTGGAGATTGTTCATTTTTTCGGAACTTTCACGCAAGACAAATCCGAAATTTGCGTGTACCATAATGCTAAATTCTAAAAACAAGAAAGATGGAGGGGATTCAATATGTTCCAAACAACATCCTATTCAGGTGATTTAGCTGCCGGTTACGATTTATTAAATAAACAACTCGCCGCTCTATTAGAAGGCGAAACAAATGCGGTCGCCAATCTTGCCAACGCAAGTGCTTTACTGAACCAATTTTTAGATCGAATCAATTGGGTCGGCTTTTATGTGACAGACTCTGAGGATAGCCTCATCCTCGGTCCTTTCCAAGGTCTTCCAGCTTGTGTGCATATCGCATTCGGAAAAGGCGTTTGTGGAACAGCGGCGGCTACACAAGAAACGCAACTTGTCGCTGACGTTCATCAATTCCCAGGACATATCGCGTGCGACGCGGCTTCAAACTCTGAAATCGTTGTACCACTCGTACGGGATGGGAAGACAATTGGCGTCCTCGATATCGACAGTCCAGAATTCGATCGTTTCTCCGAAGTCGATCGTGTTGGACTCGAACGTTTTTGTGAGACGCTACTTCGCTTTATTTGATTGACAAGCATTTACTTTCATCGTATACTCATCTTTGTGCATGAAATGACGATAGCAGTCATAGACAAACGTATCCATCTTTCGGGCCTCGACTTAGTCGGAGGGGCATCTCGTAGCTTCGCTATCAAGTGAAGGTGCTTGCACCTTGAAAGGGGCGTTACTCGTCTTTGACACCGTTGTTCTTTTGTGCAAAATACATGAACAACAAGGAGGAGTCCAATCATGGCTCGTTACACAGGTCCAGCTTGGAAACTCTCGCGTCGCTTAGGCATCTCGCTTAGCGAAACGGGTAAAGAATTAGTAAAACGTCCTTACGCACCAGGTCAACACGGAAATGGTCGTAAGAAAATCTCAGAATACGGTCTTCAGCTTCAAGCGAAGCAAGCACTTCGTCACATGTACGGAGTGAACGAGAAGCAATTCCGCCGCATCTTCAACGATGCTGGTAAAATGCCAGGCATCCACGGTGAGAACTTCATGTTCTTGCTCGAATCACGCCTTGACAACCTCGTTTACCGTTTCGGCCTCGCTCGCACACGTCGTGGAGCACGCCAACTCGTCAACCACGGTCACATCACAGTTGACGGATCACGCGTAGACATCGCGTCTTACCGCGTAAAACCAGGTCAAGTTATCGCAGTTCGCGAAAAGTCGAAAAACGTGAAAGCTATCGCTGAAGCTCTTGAAGTAGCACCAGCTACAAAAGACTTCGTATCGTTTGACGCTGAGAAACTCGAAGGTACATTCGTACGTCTCCCAGAACGCGCTGAACTCAACGACCAAATCAAAGAGCAACTCATCGTCGAGTACTACTCACGTTAATGCTTTTAATCCCCTTCTTCGCGAAGGGGATTTTTTTATATCTTCAGAATCTCTTGTCGAATGCGCCCCATCTGCGTATCGAGGGCGTCGGCCATAAGAGCTGCTTCTATTAACTCTTCTTTAGATGATTCCGGTACGTCATGCTGGTATTTATACTGAAGTTTATGTTCCGTCGCCGCCCAAAAATCCATGGCGAGCGTGCGAATTTGAATCTCAGCCGGTACCCAGATGATCCGCTCGGCTAAATAGACTTTTGTCTTCACGATCAGATGTAAACTCCGATACCCGCTCGGCTTCGGATGCTCAATGTAATCTTTGATTTCGATGATGTCCAAATCATCCCGTGCCTCTAAATGACGCAAGATCTCATAAATGTCATCACGGAAGCTCGTGACAATCCGAATCCCCGCCACATCATGGACGTGTTCCCAAAGTGCAGACACCTCTAGAGGTAAGTCTTTCCGATTCATTTTGCGCACGATGGACGGTAACGTCTTCATTCTCGTCTTTACGTGTTCAATCGGTGAATAACCGAGTCGCGTCTGCCAATCCAAGTCAATGATCCCGAGATCGCTCTCGAGCTCCGTGATCGCCATTTCATAATATCGAAAGTGTTCACGCCATTGATGGAACTGGTCGCCGAAAAATTCTTCAATCTCCATCGTCATCCCTCCTATCTCCTCATTTTATCAAATCCGAATAATATAAAATGTACAAAAAACGTCCATTCCCCAACAAATGAGGAACGGACGTGATGATTATACGTGACGAATCACAAAGTACTTTTTCTTACCGCGACGAATGATTGTGAATTCACCGAGCGTGTCTTCACGTGTGACGACTTTATCAAGCGCTTGTTCGCGTTCGCCGTTCAAGTAAATCGCTCCGTTCGTCACGTCTTCACGTGCTTGACGTTTCGATGGCGAGATCTTCGCCTCGACGAGGAGGTCGACGATGTTGCGCTCACCATCAAGCTCGAATTGTGGCATTCCTTTGAAAGCATCTTCCATGTCTTCTGGTTGAAGCGATGTCAAATCTCCGCTAAAGAATGCTTTTGTGATGCGTTCCGCTTGTTCAAGTCCTGCTTCACCATGGACGAGCTTCGTCATCTCTTCTGCGAGACGGCGCTGCGCCACACGCTTCTCAGGTGCTTCTGCCACTTCAGTCGCAAGTGCTTCAATCTCTTCATGCGACATGAATGTGAAGTATTTGATGAACTTGATGACATCTGCATCGTCGACGTTGATCCAGAACTGGTAGAACTCGTATGGTGACGTCTTGTCAGCGTCTAACCAGACCGCACCGCCAGCTGTCTTTCCGAACTTCTGTCCGTCCGACTTAGTGACGAGCGGAACCGTAAGTCCGAACGCTTTTTCAGAATGGCCGAAGCGACGAATCAATTCAAGACCTGCCGTGATGTTCCCCCATTGGTCACTTCCACCGACTTGAAGACGACATTTCTCTGTCTCGTATAGTTTCAAGAAGTCGTAAGATTGGAGCAACATGTATGAGAATTCTGTGTACGAGATCCCGTTCTCCATGCGTGAATCGACGGAATCTTTTGCAAGCATGTAACTGATTGGGAAGTGCTTCCCAATGTCGCGAAGGAAATCGATGATTGACATCTCTTCCGTCCATTCGTAGTTGTTGCGAATCGTGATCGGGTTCTCCCCTTCAAGTGGAAGGAATCGGCTCAACTGATCTTTGATGCGGTCCGAGAAGAGTTTGACCGTATCCAATGTGTTCAATGAACGTTCATCCGAACGACCAGACGGGTCTCCAATCATACCTGTCGCCCCGCCGACGAGCGCGATGACCTGATGGCCTGCTTGTTGGAAACGTTTCAGCGTCAAAATCGGGAGCAAGTGCCCGATATGAAGCGAGTCAGCTGTCGGGTCAAATCCCGTGTACAACGTCGTTGGTTGTTTCAGTTGTTCTTTCAATCCTTCTTCATCTGTCATTTGGTTGACAAGCCCTCGAAACTCTAAGTCTTTTAATAGTTCCATCTGTTCCACTCCTTCAATTGACATAAAAAAAACGTCCCTTCTCATATGAGAAGGGACGGAGATTCCGCGGTACCACCCTACTTGTCGCAATTTGCGACCGCTTAAGCGAGAGATAACGGTCTCGAACCGGCCTAAAGGCACGCTCTGAAAGTGTAATTCATCGTTTGGCATTGGCTAGTTCACAGCAACCACTAGCTTTCTGGACAAGAGGCCCACCGACTACTTCGCTTTCTTCATCGCGTCATGATATCGTTGACTATGCTATTCATTTTATAAGCATCGTTTTCAACTTGTCAACTCCCATATCGAAACTTGCACGAGACTTCGGTTTCAAGGTAAGGTGTAGGTTGAATTGTGCTATAATCGAATATATTACTGTCTAAAATAGTTTTACACCATATTAAGGAGGCTGTCATGCTGCAGAAGATTCGAGATTTATGGAATAATCCGACGTCCATGAAAACACGTCGCTATGCCAATGTGATTTATGATGTGTCGTGGAACGTCTTACTCCTCACCATCATTTCTGTTGTACTAATCGGATTTTTAGGTGCCGGAATCGGTGTCGGATATTTCGCATCCCTTGTCAAAGATATGCCGACCCCTGCCTATAAGACGATGACGTCACAAATCAATACGTATACGTCGACGTCGAATATTTATTTCGGGAGCGGAGAACGCATCGGGAACTATACGACCGATGAAGTGCGAGTCCCAATCCCTATGGAAAAAGTGTCACCATTCGTTATTGATGCGCTTCTCGCGACAGAGGACGTCGAATTCTACGAACACGATGGCGTCGTGCCGAAAGCGACACTCCGTGCCATCTTACAAGAAGCGACAGGGTCTGAAGATCGGACAGGTGGTTCGACCTTGACGCAACAATTGATTAAAAACCAAATGCTGACGAACGAGGTATCGTTCGAACGGAAAGCAAAAGAAATCTTGCTTGCCCTTCGTCTTGAAAAAGCGATGGATAAGGATGAGATTTTAAATGCCTATTTGAACGTCGTCTCATTCGGTCGTAACTCGATGGGACGCAACATTTCAGGAATCGAAGCCGCGGCGAATGGTGTCTTCAACACCTCTGCCGAGAAATTGACGCTTCCACAAGCGGCATTTTTAGCAGGTATTCCGAAAAACCCGTTCTTCTATACACCTTACTATCAAGGTGGGGTCATTAAAGAAGATGTGTCAGGTGCGGTCAACCGAATGAAGACCGTCTTGAACCGGATGTATGTCGCTGGGAAGATTACACAAGAAGAGTATGACGCCGCGTATAACTACGACATTACGCAAGACTTCATGAAGACGCAGTCAAAACCACGGGATAAGTATCCGTACGTTATTGATTTAGCTGAGCAGGAAGCCAGAGCTATTGTCACAGACTATTTACTTGCTCAAGACGGCATCAATGTCAATGATCTCGAACCAAAAGAACGAGAAGAAATTCGCTCAAGTTACGCGAAACGTGCACACAATGCATTACGTCAAGGGGGATATGATATTCATTTAACACTTGACCGAGATATCCATGAATCCATGCAGAAACCTGCAAAAAATGCAGATAATTTTGGACCTACAAAAAAGATAGACGGTAAAAGTTATCCGGAACAGACTGCGAGCGTTATGTTGGAGAACAAAACCGGAAGAGTTCTCGGCTTTGTAGGTGGTCGATATATTAATGGCAAGACAGAAGAATATAATCATGCCGTCAGTATGACTCGTCAAATTGGATCGACGGCAAAACCAATTCTTGTATACGCCAGTGCGATTGAAGCTGGTATGATTACACCCGCTACTCAAATTATTGATGAAGAATACTTCTATAAATTTGATTACAGTAATCGAAAAGACCCCGTTAACAACGAAGGAAAGAAATATCGTGGTCCAGTTACTGTACGTGATGCGCTCAAACTTTCTTTAAACGTTCCTGCTGTTAAAATATACGAAGAAAGAAATCAAATGGTGGCAGACACGCAACATCTTGTTGATATGGGAATTGAAGTATCGGATGTTAACCGCAAAGCATCTTCAATGGCTTTAGGCGTTGGTGAAGTAAGTCCAGTTAACTTGGCGTCTTCATATGCAATGCTTGCCAATTACGGAGAGCATGTTGAACCTTATTTCATTGATAAAATTGAATTTAATGGAGAAACAATCTTCAAGGCAGAAGCTAAGAAAACACAAATTTACGAAGATCGAACATCATACCTCGTCGTCGATATGCTTCGCGATGTGTTCACATCAGGAACGGCCACGTATGCCAAATCGCTTATGAATGTTCCCGGAGATTGGATGGGTAAAACCGGTACAACTCAATTGAAACGCGACTCGTATCTGGTAGCTTCGACACCTGAGGTCACTCTTGCCGTATGGTCAGGCTACGATAGTCAAGAACTTGGTATGACTGATGCATATCCTTATGGACCATATTACCAACGTACTCAACGCATTTGGGCACAAACAGTAAATGAAGTTTATGCGAATAATCCAGAACTATTTAATGCCGGAACTCGCTTTAAACAACCTTCAAGCGTAACTGCGAAAGACTTCAAAGACTCTGGTTCATTCTCTGAGAAGAAAAAAGTAGAAGAGAAAGAAAAAGAAGAGGAAGAGAAGAAGAAGGAAGAAGAAGAGAAGAAACGAGAGGCGGAGGAAGCGAAGGAAGAGGCTGAAGAGAAGAAACAAGAAGCCGCTGCCGATGCTGCCGCTAAGAAAAAAGCTGAAGAAGAAGCTAGAGCAAAAGCTGAAGCCGAAGCAAAGAAAAAAGCCGAAGCCGAGGCAAAGAAGAAAGCCGAGGAAGAAGCGAAGAAGAAAGCTGAAGAAGAGGCTCAACAAGAAACTGAGCAACCAGCTGAAGAGAATGCCGATTCGGACGGTGCTTAAACAAACGGTCGACACATCGCGTGTCGACCGTTTTGTATATCTCAATCTTCCATCGTCGAGAGATCACCTGTCTCAAGGTTCAACTCCCATGCTTTCAAGACGCGTCGCATAATCTTACCGCTTCGCGTTTTTGGCAACTTGTCTTTGAATTCAATTTCACGTGGTGCCGCATGGGCAGCCAATCCTTCTTTGACGAATTGTTGGATTTCTTGTTTTAACTCATCCGACGGCTCATAACCTTTCCGAAGCGCGATGAACGCTTTGATGATTTCGCCTCGGATTGGGTCCGGTTTCCCGATGACACCTGCCTCAGCGACAGCCGGGTGCTCTACGAGTCGGCTTTCGACTTCAAACGGACCGACACGCTCTCCAGCCGTCATGATGACGTCATCCACACGTCCTTGGAACCAGAAGTATCCGTCTTCATCCATGTAAGCCGAGTCGCCCGATACGTACCAATCTCCCCAGAAATAGCTCTCATACTTCGCATCGTTCTTCCAAATCTTCCGCATCATCGATGGCCAAGGCGTTTTGAGTGCCAAATTCCCCATTCGGTGTGGCGGAAGTGGTTGACCCCGGTCATCCAAAATGGCAGCTTCACATCCTGGGATCGGTTTCCCCATTGAACCCGGTTTGATGTCCATCGTCGGATAGTTACAAATCATCATCGCGCCGGTTTCTGTCATCCACCACGTGTCATGGATCCGGAGATCGAACGCTTCGTGCCCCCAACGAATGACTTCAGGATTCAACGGCTCACCGACCGATAAAATGTGTCGTAGCGACGACAAGTCATACTTTTCAAATGCCTCATCGCCCGCACCCATGAGCATCCGGAACGCCGTCGGTGCACTATACCAGACCGTCACACCGAATCGTTCGATAACCGAATACCAGAACTCAGGGTTGAATCGTCCCCCGACGATGACGTTCGTCGCCCCGTTCAAGAACGGCGCAAAAATCCCGTAGCTCGTCCCGGTCACCCAGCCTGGGTCAGCGGTGCACCAATAAATATCGTCCGGTTGAAGGTCGAGCACCCATTTTCCCGTCATCATATGTTGAACCATGGCGTTATGAACGTGAAGCACCCCTTTTGGCTTCCCTGTTGATCCCGATGTATAATGTAAAATTAGACCGTCTTCACGGTCGACCCATGTTAAGTCAAGATCTGTCGTCGCCTCATTCGCTAGCTTCCGATAATCGAGCACTTTCCCAGACTCCTCGACGTCGTCACCTACGAGTAGGATTGTTTCAAGATGTGGCAATTGGTCGACTGGCACACGTGGCAACAACTCTTTCGTCGTCACGATCACTTTTGCTTCAGAGTCGAGCAATCGATCGTGTACCGCCTGTTCCATGAACGCCTCAAACAACGGTCCTACGATGGCACCGAGTTTGATGGCACCGAGTAAAATAAAATAAAGTTCTGGTTGACGTGGCATAAAGATAAAGACACGGTCGCCTTTCTCCACACCAATCGACTTCAGAACATTTCCAGAACGATTACTTTCTTGCTTCATATCCGCATACGTATAGCGCTCTTCCCGATCCCCATCGAAATAGAGCAATGCCACTTTCGTCGCCAATTCACTTTCCGCATGACGATCGATTGCTTCGTATGCCAAATTGACCTTCCCCGTTAAGTTCCAAGAAAATAAAGCTTCTGCTTGTGTCCATTCAAACGACTGACAAGCCTCTTCATACGACGCTAATTGATGTTCCCCTGTTAACGCTTTCAATTTTTCCATCGCTAAAGATTCGCCTCCCCTGTACAGATTGGTATAACCACTTTCAGTATAGTGTTAAAATTATGACAAATCAATGAATTTCCAATTTCATCAAAACAGGATGATTCCTACTTGATGAAAGCGCTATAATAAGAGGTGGAAAAGGTGGTGACCCAATGGAAAAACAATATCATTCAAAAGTGTGGCAGACCTCACAAGGTGACGTCACGATTGACGGTCCGGTTGCGCCCGACGTGCTGCAGACGTATCGTCTTGATGAAGGATTGACGGCTTTTCGTGAACCAGAAGATCAGCACGAGGCTCTTGTCGATATTGCTGGGTTGAAAGAAGGAAGAATTATCGTCGCCAGACAGGATGATCTCGTGATCGGTTACGTGACATTCCTCTATCCTGACCCATATGAGCGTTGGAGTGAAGGAAACGACCCATACATCCTGGAACTTGGGGCAATCGAGGTGAGTCCCCGCTTCCGTGGTCAACGAATCGGGAAACAGTTACTCGAAGTATCGATGATGGACCCACATATGGATGACTTTTTGATTTTAACGACTGAATATTATTGGCACTGGGATTTGAAAGGCAGCGGACTCTCGATTTGGGATTATCGAAAAGTCATGGAGAAGATGATGAATCATGGTGGACTTGTCTTCTTCCCGACAGACGATCCTGAAATCGCCTCTCACCCTGCCAACTGTTTGATGGCTCGCATCGGCAAAAACGTGCGCCAAGAATCAATCGATCATTTTGATTCGCTACGGCTTCGCCGGAGATTTATGTACGACTAAGGAGGGGATTTCATGCTAATCGAACAGATGATGAATCGACATGTTGTGACGATTCAACCGACCAATACGATCGCTCATGCCGCTAAATTGATGCGCGAGCATCGTGTCCGACATTTAATTGTGACAAACCCGGCCCGCCAAGTCGTCGGGATCGTCGGACAATTCGAGATGAGTGGTGCGACGAGCGTCTTTCATCCTGAAAGTGAAAATGCTGACTTTCAAAACCCTGTATCGAGCATCATGCGATCCGAGGTACCGACAGCGCATCCTTTCGACTTCTTTGAAGATGCCGCAGCTTTGTTTTATGAAAACCGGCTAACCTGTCTCCCCATCGTCGAACAAGGGAAACTCGTCGGTGTATTGACAGAGACCGATTTATTACGTTATTTCGTACAATTGACCGGCGCACTCGAACCAAGTTCACAAATTGAGATCCTCGTCGAAAATACGACCGGTACACTCGAAAAAGTGACCCGACTCCTCGCCAAAACAAACGTCAATATCATCAACGTCTTCGTTCATCCGACGAGCGATCCGTATAAGCGCATCATCTCGTTCCGCGTCCAGACGATGAACCCGCTCCGAATCATCGAACGGTTGAAGCGTGAAGGCTATGATGTTCTCGGTCCGGAGATGTCACGATGAGACCGATTTACATATTTGGCGAAGACGAGACGTCTTATCGCTTTCATGAGGATCATCCGTTCAATCCGCTACGACTTGAATTGACGACATCGCTTTTGATTGCAGCCGGAAAACTTTCCAAATCGGAATGTGTGTCTCCTCCACTCGCCTCGGTTGAAGAGTTAGCGCTCGTTCACGACCTCGATTACATCGAAGCCGTCCAAGCTGCGGCTGCAGGAGAACTTTCTACGCTGAAAGCGAATAAGTTTGGTCTCGGTACGGAAGACACACCTATCTTTCCGACGATTCATGAGGGAGCCGCTCGGCTTGTCGGCGGGACGATTCATGCGCTCGATTTGGTCGCGAGCGGGAAAGCGGAGCGCGCCTTTCATGTCGGCGGCGGTTTACATCATGGCATGCGACGCAAAGCATCCGGATTTTGCGTCTATAACGACGCAGCCGTCGCGATTGCACATGTCAGGAAACAATACGGATCGCGCGTCCTTTATGTCGATACGGATGCGCATCATGGGGACGGCGTCCAATGGCTCTTCTATGACGATGATGATGTGATGACACTGTCGATTCATGAGACGGGACGCTATTTGTTCCCCGGCACCGGAATGGTGACAGAACGAGGGAACGGCAAAGGATACGGCTACAGTTGGAACGTACCCGTCGATGCGTTCACCCAGGATGATTCATTCTTGACGTGCTATGAGACCGTCTTACGCGAGGCGTGCGAATGGTTCAAACCTGATATCATTTTGACTCAAAACGGTGCAGACGCCCATGCCTTTGATCCG
Organism: Exiguobacterium sp. MMG028; assembly: GCF_027947425.1. Taxonomy (NCBI): domain Bacteria; kingdom Bacillati; phylum Bacillota; class Bacilli; order Caryophanales; genus Exiguobacterium; species Exiguobacterium sp. MMG028. The sequence goes on along the minus strand of NZ_JAQJIN010000001.1, from coordinate 193,448 downwards.
CTCACCCATTTGGCATCAACGATATGGACGTTCGAACAAATCCCGCAGATCGCCTCACGCCTGGCCGATGAATATACAGATGGCCGTCTCGTCGCCCTTGGTGGCGGTGGGTATGACTGGTATCGTGCCGTACCACGCGCTTGGGCTCAAGTGTGGGCAGGGTTGACGAGAGAAGCACCCTACTCTGGAGATATCCCGCGCGAGTGGATTGAGAAGTGGTCAGGTATCGCTGGTCAACCGTTGCCTAATCGGTGGGACGACTCTCTATATTCGTTTGACCATATCCCACGTCGTCAACAAATCGAAGAAAAGAATTGGGAAGTCACGAAACGAGCCTTTTGGCCGTTTATCTCAAATGACCGAAAATCAATTTACCTATAAAAATAAGCCTCCCCTTTCCCTCACGTGACGTGACGGATGGGGAGGCTTTTCATTAGTCTTGGCGAAGCGAATCACGACGCTCGATCCGGTGAGGAAGCACGACGTTTTTCTCTTCGATTTCTTCTGCGTTCAAGATCTTCGTCAAGAGACGCATCGCGACGGCTCCGATATCGTACATCGGTTGAACGACAGTCGTCAACTTCGGACGAATCATCGTCGCGAGACGCGTGTTATCGTGCCCGACAACTTCAAAATCGTTCGGAACTGAGAAGCCGGCATCTTGAATGGCATGGATGACACCGAGGGCCATCTCATCAGTCCCAGCAAAGATTGCTTTCGGGCAATCGTCTCGCTGCAACATTTTTTGCATCGCTTCAAGACCTGATGCGTATGTGTAATTCCCGAGAATCATATCGTTGTCGTGGAATGGAAGACCTGCATCTTCTAGAGCGCGACGGTATCCCGCGAATTTCTTCTCGCCATTGATCTGTTGCTCGAGTGGCCCAGTGATGAATCCAACACGGTCATGCCCATGGTTGATTAACATCTGAGTCGCGTCATATGCCGCTTGCTCATAATCGATGTTGACGGCCGGGAGGTCATATCCTTGGTTTAATGTCGCTGCGAGAACGATTGGAACCGGTGATTTTTTGAACTCTTCGACGAGATCTTCATGCAAACGTCCACCCATGAAGATGATGCCGTCCACTTGTTTCCCTAATAGCGTATTCAATAAATGAACTTCTTTGTCACGACTTGAATCCGAGTTTCCAAGGATGATGTTGTATTTGTACATCGTCGCCACATCTTCAATGCCTCGTGCCAAATCGGCGAAGAAAATATTTGAGATGTCTGGTACGATGACACCGACCGTCGTCGTTTTCTTACTTGCTAGTCCACGTGCGACGGCGTTCGGACGATACCCAAGACGGTCAATCGCATCTTGTACTTTCTTGCGTGTCGTTGGTTTGACGTTCGGGTTTCCGTTGACGACACGAGAGACGGTTGCCATAGACACCCCGGCTTCTCGTGCGACATCGTAAATCGTTACGTTGTTACTATTCATAAACTACTCCTCCTACAAGTCATGATTTTCAAAAAGTTTTCATAAAACGTCTTAAAAAAGGAAGACAGGTATCTGTCATCCATTTACCCTGTCTTCATGCGATATAAAACGTTTCCATTTGGAAAGCTTACTTTTTCACCAAATCAAGTTGAGGAAACTGGAACGTCAGTCCTTCCACAAATTGATCGAATTGATCGAAATCCAATTGTTGTTGCGCATCCGATAAGGCAATGGCAGGATTCGGGTGTACTTCGACCATGACACCGTCTGCCCCAATGGCAAGTGCCGCTTTAGCAGCCGGCAACAACAAGTCACGACGACCTGTCGAATGGGTGACGTCTACCATAACCGGTAAATGCGTCTCTTGTTTCAAAATCGGCACCGCTGTGATGTCTAACGTATTGCGTGTCGCACGCTCATACGTCCGGATCCCTCGCTCGCACAAGATGACTTGGCTGTTCCCACTCGCCATAATGTACTCTGCCGCATAGATGAACTCTTCGATTGTAGCGGATAATCCACGCTTCAACAAGACCGGTTTGTCTGTCTTACCGACTTCTTTCAACAAATCAAAGTTTTGCATATTCCGGGCACCAACTTGAATGATATCGACATATGGCAAGGCCGACTCGACTGCTCCTGGCGTCATGATCTCCGTGATGACTCGTAAATCATGACGGTCCGCTGCCGCCTTCAGCATTTTCAACCCTTCAAAACCTAAGCCTTGGAAGTCATACGGCGATGTACGTGGTTTGTATGCCCCGCCTCGCATCACTTTCACTCCAGACAAGGCGAGCTTCTCTGCGACCGCATTCACTTGTTCGAACGATTCGACGGCACATGGCCCCGCAATCAGCTGCGGACGTCCATTCCCAATCGTCACGTCCTTCACATGGACCAACGTATCTTCCGGTTGACGTTTACGCGAAACGAGTAATGTCTTATCCCGGTCTTCGCCTTGCAGTTCAGCAGACGCTTTGAATACTTCTTTAAAAATATGTTGAAGACGTGACGTTTCGAACGGTCCTTGATTCGAAGCTGCGATGAAATCGAGCATCTCTCGTTCCCGGACCGGGTCGTATCGTTCGACGCCTTGAAGACGTTTGATCTTTCCAATTTCGACGGCAAGTGCACCACGCCGACTCAGCAAGTCGAGCATTTCATGGTTCAATTCATCCATTTCTCGACGTAATCGATTCAATTGATCTTGTGGACTCATTCGTTTCCCTCACATTCTTAAGCCGTTCTTTCCAGAAACCTAATTATATCGAACTTTGTGCGCTTTGTCATAAGGAAACCTTCTACGTCACAAAATCACCAAAAAAGGACCGAAGGCGTTCGGTCCTCTCTACTTTATTCTTCCTTCTTCAGGTCTTTCTTCAACTCTTTGAGTTCTTCTTTCGACTCATCATCGAGCAACTCATTGACAGGTGCTTCGAGTGAATCGTCCGACTCAGATTCAAGCGATGAGTCCGCCGTCTCTTCTTCAGCCGCGCGGTCCATCTGTTCTTTCACTTCAGATTCCGCTTCTGCGACGAGTTGATCCGCTTTCTCCATTGCCTCTTCGATTGAGAGGTCATCCTCATCCATCTGCTGTTTCAATTCGGCAGCTTCACGCGCCTTATCTTTCACGATATTGAGGACCGGTGCCGCTTTATCGCTCGCTACTTTAATCCACTCGCCGACGACTGGTTCTGCCTTCTCACGCATTTCCTTCGATTTGACAGTCAATCGCTCACGCGATGTAGATGTCTTTTCGTCTAGGTACGTTCGCACTTCACGTCCGCTTTTCGGTGATGTCAATAGTGCGACAGCCGCTCCGACGATCCCTCCAAGAATAACACCCGTTAAAAATCCACTACTTGATTGATTCTGTTCTGTTGGTTGCTTTTGGTCTGTCATGTGTGAGTTCCTCCCCGATGTATCGTTATTTGATTGTATCGTCCGTGTTAATCATGTCGGGTGATACAGGTGCTTCCTCTTTCTTTTCACGTCGCGTGCGACGGCGTGGGCGTTCTTTCGTAGTTGATGATTCTGGTTTGTTTTTCTTGAACAATTCTACCGCGACCGATCCCCATCGAACCGCTTGAGCAATCTGTTCTTTGTTTTCATCCGCTGCCGAGTGGACAGAAGTTGAGACGGTACGGACCGATTCAGTTACCTCGTTCAAGGATGTACCTAATTCATCGAGTGCATGGGCAACAGGTGCGAGCAACTCTGTTTTTTCTTCCACGTTGTCGACGAGACGGTTCGTCTTATGTAAGAGCGCCGTCACTTCCATTGTGATTCCGTCGAGCTGGCGTTCTAAGTTTTCTGTCGTATTGGCGACGCTACCGAGTGTACGGTTTACATTCGATAAGACACGTGCCAAGAAGATGACGAGTACGACAAACGCGAGGGCCGCAATCAGGCCAGCGATGCCTCCTAATGTGATCTCCATTCAATCCATTCCTCCTATTCAATCGTTTCTTGTTTCATTATAGCACCATTATGACTGAAAAGATTTGCTACAACCGTTTTCGCCATTCGGTCTGATTATTCCTTTACCCGTTTTTATGTTTTCGATTACACTAAAATAGAAATTCATAAAAAAAATTAGGGGTGGTCGTGTGAGAGATCCAAGAATTACACAATTAGCAGACGGTTTAATCAATTATTCCGTCAAGTTACAACCGGGGGAAAAAGTACTGATTGAGAATTTTGGCGTAGAGGAATCGCTCGTCGAGGCACTCGTCGAAAAAGCATATGAGGCCGGCGGACACCCATTCGTCTTGTTGAAAGAGAGCCGCATCTTACGCAAATTGTATACGGGAGCAAGTCGTGAGCAACTCGAACTCATGGCTGACATCGAACGGAAACAGATGCAGGCAATGGATGCGTACATTGGTTTACGTGCCGGTGATAACATCAACGAACTTTCTGACGTGCCGAGTGAGCAACAAAAACTCGTCGGTGCCACACTCGGTAAAATGCACACGGAAGACCGTGTCAAAGGGACGAAATGGGTCGTACTTCGTTACCCTTCTCCATCAATGGCACAATTGGCAGGTAAATCAACAGAAGCGTTCGAAAACTTCTACTTCAATGTATGTACACTCGACTACGGCAAAATGGACCGTGCAATGGACGGATTGGTCGAATTGATGAACAAGACGGACCGTGTCACATTGAAAGGACCAGGAACGGATCTCTCGTTCTCCATTAAAGATATCCCGGCAATCAAGTGCTCTGGTCAAATGAACATTCCAGACGGTGAAGTGTTTACGGCACCGGTAAAAGATTCGGTCAATGGCGTGATCACGTACAACACGCCATCTCCATACCAAGGATTCACGTTCGAGAATGTGAAGTTGACGTTCAAAGACGGTAAAATCGTGGATGCGACGGCCAATGATACAGAACGAATCAATGAAGTGTTCAACACAGATGAAGGAGCTCGTTATGTCGGTGAGTTCGCAATCGGTGTGAACCCATACATTCAACATCCGATGAAAGATATCCTTTTTGATGAGAAAATTGATGGCAGCTTCCACTTCACGCCAGGTCAAGCGTATGACGATGCCTATAACGGCAATAATTCGTCAGTTCACTGGGACCTCGTCAACATCCAACGCCCGGATTATGGCGGTGGTGAAATCTGGTTCGATGATGTCCTCATTCGTAAAGACGGACGTTTCGTCATCGATGCGTTGCTTCCACTCAATCCGGAAAACTTGAAATAATATAAAATGGTGCGCCTTCGTCAGGCGCACCATTTTTGTGGTTACAATTTTGTTTTTTTACCGAGTGCGGCAGACATCATCCAAATCTCTTTTTCGAGTCGCTCGATATGAGAGACGAACGTATCTTCAATCGCTTCATCCCCGTCTTCAAAGTTTTCCATCGCATCTTGCATCTCTTGGCGAATTTGTTTGAAGTCGTTGATGATATCTTTAATCATCTGATCCGTTTCTGCATGACGATCACCTTCTGTAAGCGTCGAGTGTTCCAAATACTCTTTCATCGTCGCATACGGTTCACCGTCATTCATAAGAAGTCTTTCCGCTACGTCATCGTAGAGTTCCGCGACTAAGTTATAGAGCTCTTCGAGTTTCTCATGATACGTAAAGAAGTGAGGACCGCTAATATACCAATGATAATTATGCAGTTTCACAAACAGTAACCCATAGTTTGCGACTTCCTTGTTTAACGTATTGAGTGCACCTTGACTAGCCATTCCAAACATCTCCTTTGTCATATTCATCGATACTACTATTACCGAGATTTTGGTTGGCTAAACATAAAAAAGGAGAGACATTCGTCCCTCCCCCGTCTTATGCTTCAAGTTTTACGATTTCTTCATATTCGCGCTGGTACGTTTGGATGTCACCTGCACCCATGAACAAAAGTACTGCCTTGTCATGATTGCGTAAGACGCTCGTACCACCACGTTTCAAAATATGCGCACCGTCGATTCGTGATTGAAGGTCCTCGATTGTGACAGTCCCTTCTTGTTCACGGGCTGAACCGAAGATATCACAGAGATAGACCGTATCTGCTTCAGCCAATGCTGTTGCAAAGTCATCCATGAACGATTTAAGACGTGTGTACGTATGTGGTTGGAAAATCGCAACGACTTCCCGTTCTCCATACTTCTTCCGAGCCGCTTCGACCGTTGCACTGATCTCACGTGGGTGGTGTGCATAATCGTCTACGAGTACTTGATTGTTAAGCGTTGATTCACTAAAACGACGCTTCACCCCGTTGAATGATGCAAGACGCTCTTTCACCAATTCTTTAGGTAAGTTCTCGTAATCACATGTAGCGATGACAGCAAGAGCGTTCAACACGCTATGGTCTCCGTATCCAGGAATGCGGAACGTTCCGTAGAAATCATCACGTAAAAAGACATCGAACGTCGTTCCGTTCTCTGTCGACGTAACGTTTTCTGCACGGAAATCGTTATGCGTCCCAAACCCGTAATAAACAAGTGGAACGTTCGCTTGAATGTGCTGAAGATTCTCATCATCGCCACAAGCAATGATTCCTTTCTTCACTTGTTTTGCCATCTCCTGGAATGCATCGATGACATCGTCTAAACCAGAGAAGTAATCTGAATGGTCAAAGTCGATATTCGTCATGATGGCATAGTCTGGACGGTAATATAAGAAGTGACGCTTATATTCGCAAGCTTCGAAGACAAAGTTCTTCGAATCGGCAACACCTTCACCTGTTCCATCACCGATTAAGAATGATGTCGGTTCGATTCCACGCATGACGTGGGCAAGCAAGCCTGTAGTCGATGTTTTACCGTGTGACCCTGTGATGGCGACACTTGTGTAATGATTCGCGAGCTCACCTAAAAACTCGTAGTACTTATAAATCGTCAATCCGAGTTCACGCGCGCGTACGATTTCTGGATGATCGTCGCTGAACGCATTTCCTTGTACGACGATTTGATCTTCAGAAATATTTTCAGGGTCGAATGGCAAAATTTCAATCCCTTTTCGTTTCAATGCTTCTTCTGTAAAAAATGCTTTTTCAACGTCCGATCCACGGACCTCATTATTCATATCAAATAAAATTTGAGCTAAAGGACTCATGCCCGTTCCTTTAATTCCGACGAAGTGATAACGGTTCATCTGTAAATAGCCCCCCTAATTCATTGCGGCTCGTCAAAATGCGACAAACCTTTGTCATTATAGCAAAACTCACTGAGTCGTGCTATTACAGATTATTGTTTTTTTGCGCAAGTCGTCGGCTACGGTACATTGCCATGCGATCTTTTGGCGTCATCATCACGTTTACAGGCGGTTGGTCGGCTTTAAACGAAACTTGAACAGCCGGTGTCAATTCGGTGTCAGCCGGTAATTCTTCTTGTTCAGATGGCGTTTGTAATTTTTCTGCAATCTGCTCAATCGACTCTCCGATTTGTTCCATAGAACCATCGATGTCTAAACTTTCATCTGGCGCTGCACTTTGATGAACTTCCACGACCTCTTCTTTTTTCGAGCGGGATAAGTCCGTTGATTGCATAAAAACGGACGAAAAACCGTTATCTAGAATCGAGACCTGACCGAGAATCGATTTTTCTTCTTCGGTTGTTTCCCCGGAAATGTCTTCAACATGTTCTGCGTCTATTTCAGGACTAATGCTAACGATCTCTTCATCTTGAAGTGACTCTTCAGACGGAACCACTTCAGACGCTGTGCTCATTTCGAACGGTTCTCTCGTTTCAGGAGAATGCTCGACCGGCAGAACAATCTTCGGTTTTGGACGGGCATATCCGTAAATCGGTGAAGGAACATCAGTCGGAATGAATTCATCGGTGATATCTACCTTCGGAGGTGGTGAGACCGGCTGTCCTTCTCTCGACAGCTCTCGTTTGATTCGATCTGCTTGTTGTTTCAATGAACGTTCATATGCATCCATACTTGATTCCTCGCTTTTTCACTCAATCCATATTTAACAAAAAATCGGTCGAGTTTAGCGACCGATTTCAAATGCTGTACCTACTTCATATTCGTTATCTAATACTAAAATCCCTTTTTCTTGCGGGGCATTTGGAAGATTTAATTCACGCGCCGAGCAAATCATGCCATGCGAGCTCTCTCCGCGAAGTGCCGATGGTCGAATAATCAAACCGGTCGGCATGACCGCTCCTGGTTTGGCTACGACTACCTTTTGGCCAGTCGCGACGTTTGGTGCGCCACATACGATTTGAACAGTGCCTTGATCGATTTGAACTTGGCAAACGGATAATTTATCCGCATCCGGATGTTTTTCCGCACTTTCCACATAACCGACGACAAACTTCGGTGTCACATCTACCCATGAGAAGTCTTCGTCAATTCCATTTTCCTTCAAGACAGCTTGTACCTGTTCAACTAATTCCGTTGTCAAATCAACTGGACCATTCCAACCTGTGACGTCAAAGTGCTCACTTGCTTGAAACAAATTATATCCGTTGACGGCTCCGTCTTCAGATTTGACGATGGCGACGTCACCTGTCCGTTCTACAGATTGATGGTGACGTTCTCCTTCTTTCAATAACACCATGAGTACATCGCCGATTCCTTCTCGGTTATAAAACACATTCATTTGCATACGTTCCTACGTCCCTTCTTTCAAACTCATCTCACTTATTTTATCAGATTATGTGTTCGATGGCGGGGTCTTTTTTCCGACAATAAAAATCGGTTCAAGTTGCCCTGCCTCATAATGAAAGGCGAGTGCAGTTACTGGGACACGACCATTCGTAAAGAAGTCAAACATCAATTGTTGCATCGCATCATACCCTTGGTCGTTTCGGATATCGGCGATAATCATCACATCTTGATGCGGTACACCGACAAGCATATCCCCTTCAACTCGGCGCTCCATCATTCGAAGAAATTCATCGTTTAAAATGCGCGATGCCTCGTAGCCGTCTCGCGTCGATAAAAAGTAGAACGGGTTGCCTGCAACTTCATCTTGTTTCATCTCGGTCGGGAGTTTTTTGACATTTTCCCGGGCAATGCGTTCAATCGTTTCAAGCGTCAAATCACCGGATACATGCTTCTCCTCGATTAAACGATAGCCGTTCCCGCGATCGAGCGCGTAAAAGATGGCGGTCTCCGCCGTATGCGGACTGAAAATAAGTGGTTCTCCACTTTTCGTCGTCTTTGCGAACGAGTTCGAACGAATGACCGGATAGATGGCATCCAATTTTCCGGCGAGTGAGATGTGATCATCTGCCTTCATTGCCGACTCGATGTATTCGATGACTTCATCGACTGCCACTTTGCCCCGCGTTTTCGCTTTCGCGACGATTGGTGCGAGTCGAATATTCACACCAAAGCGATCAGTTTTCCGTTCGACGCGCAACACCTCATTCTCGCGGTCATAAGATGTGCGATAGTCCTCTTTGAAATTCGCTTCTAAGTAGCGTCTTAACTCATTCCGTTCCATAAAGGGTCACCCTAATCCATTCAAGAATGCTTCGACCTGTTCCGGCGTCTTCCGTTCGCGACCGACATAGCGATCGATTTCCTTACCATTTTCAAATGCGACAAAGCTTGGGATCCCAAAAATATCGAGCTCTTGCGCGAGTTCCATAAACTCGTCACGATCGACGTAATAAAACGTCCAATCTTCAAATTTCTGTTCGATTTCAGGCATGAACGGGTCGAGGAAACGGCAATCTCCACACCATGTTGCCGAGAACATGAAAATACTTTTTGATTCTTTTGCTTCTGTATATTCTGCCATTGTTGATAGTTGTTTCATAATTGACCACTCCTGTTCGTTTTTCCCTCACTTATAATAGCATAAGTCCTGTCACACATTCTGCTCTGGTGTTTGTTATAATCAAAGCCGAAACTAGTTGAAACAGGTGAACTCATATGAAATTGACACGAGAAAAATTGAATCCTGAAATGAAACATCCCCTCGAACAGATGGTCGGCGTCTTTGGAATGCTCGCCATTTTGCGATATGGATATTTATTTATTGATACCGATAAAACGAGACTCGAGATTTTGATTTGGCTTGTTGTGGGCTTTGCCGTCATTTATGTTCTTGAAAAATGGCTCAAGCAACTCGCCCGTCATTTACCAATCGTACGAAAACGATATTTGATCCCAATCTATGTAATCGTCCTTCTACTGTTCCTCATCAGCTTCCGCGTCCCTCGCGAGACGGTAGATTCTGTCAAAGTCTTATTCGGTATCGGATGACACGAAAAGGCGCCGTTTGCTTCAAACGGCGCTTCTTTTAATAGTCAATTTTCATATCGTTTGGCTGAATACGTCCAGTTCTTCTCAATACAGCGTATACCGCATAACTTAACAAAGCAGGTCCGATGACTAGGAAGCCGAGGACAATGATAAACGTGTACCAACTGAAGCCCATCGTTTCTAGCATGACAATCGGACCGACGAGTCCACTCGTCCCCATCCCTGCCCCAGCTGCCACACTTTCTAATTCAAACAATAGAATCGCGATTGGTGCGAGGACAGCCCCAGCTAATGTAGGGGGTAAAAGAATCCAAGGATTTTTCACGATATTCCCGACTTGGAGCATCGACGTTCCGATTCCTTGCGCAATCGCTCCGCCGACTCCGTTATCGCGATAACTCGTAATCGCAAACCCAATCATTTGAGCAGCACATCCGACCGTCGCGGCACCAGCGGCAATACCGTTCAACCCGAGCATCAAAGCGATGGCTGCACTCGAAATTGGCGCAGTCAATGCCAACCCCATGAGTGTCGCTACGACGAGTCCCATGAACAATGGTTGTTGCTCAGTCCCCCACTCAATCCAACTACCGAGCTGTGTCATGAACATCCCTACATATTTCCCGATATATGTCGCTGTGAAGAAACCGACTGCGATTGTCGTAAATGGCGTCACCAAAATATCAAGCTTCGTTGATTTCGATACAAGTTTTGATACCTCAACGGCTAAAAGTGTGGCGACGTAACTACCGGCCGGTCCAAACTCATATCCGAACGTCCCGACAACGAGTGCAGAAAATAGAATAAGGGGTGGCGCCTCAAGGGCATAAGCAATCGCAATCCCGATCGCTGGACCCGTCAGACTCATCGCCACGTCCCCAATTTGAACGAGCGTAGCGCTTATTCCAGCAAGTGCGGTCCCTTCAAGCTGACCACCAATCGTCTTCATAATCAAACCGATGATCAACGTACTGAACAACCCTAGTGCCATATAACTAAGTGCCGTCACAAAATAAACAGACGGGCTAAGTGAGATTCCTTTTTTCTTGAACATACGAGATCCTCCTTACAATCATACAGGTGTCTTTACATAAGTAAACAGCATGTATAAACACCTCTATCAGTATAAGGTGTTTTCTTGAAATAGCAAGAACATCTACACAAAAAAACCGTCCACTCAACATCATGAGTGAACGGCATGTACGTTTAGCGAGACGGACGAAGTGTTTCAAGCGTCGAACGGTCAAGTCGTTTGACCAACGCTTTCAGTAACGCTTTCGCCGCATCGTAGTCGTCTGTATGAAGAATCGAAGCATGTGTATGGATGTAGCGTGATGCGACACCGATAACGGCTGTCGGTACACCTTCGCCACTCATATGCACGCGTCCAGCATCCGTACCGCCTGGCGAGACGAAATACTGCGTTTTAATATTTTCATCAGAAGCCGTGTCGAGCAAGAAGTCACGCATTTCAGGCGACATGACCATGACCCGGTCTAAAATTCGAATCAAGGCACCCTCACCGAGTTGTCCAAACTCCGTCTTACTTCCAGATGCATCGTTCGCCGGTGAAGCATCGAGTACGAGTGCCACGTCTGGCTGAATCAATTCAGATGCCGTCTGCGCTCCACGTAGTCCAACTTCTTCTTGTACGGTAGCACCCGAGAACAAGATGTTCGGGTGGTCTGCTTTTGTCGTCTCTTCTAACAATTCGACAGCCAGACCGACACCGTAACGGTTGTCCCATGCTTTCGCCATAATTTTTTTCGGGTGATGGAGTGGTGTAAAAGCGCTCGATGGTACTGCAGGAACACCCGGACGCACTCCCCATGATTCTGCTTCTTCTTTTGAATCGGCACCGATATCGATGAACATTTGTTTGATGTCCATCGGTTTACTCATCGCATCTGGTCCGAGTAAGTGAGGCGGTGTCGAAGCGACGACACCTGGGATTTTCCCGTTCGAAGTGATGATGTCAAAACGTTGTGCCATGAGCACTTGGCTCCACCATCCGCCGAGCGGTTGTATGTATAACATGCCATTCTCCGTGATGCGTGTCACCATGAAGGCAACCTCATCCATGTGACCGGCTACCATTACTTTAGGTCCCGCTTCGTCCCCGACACGTTTCCCAAAAATTGATCCGATGCCATCCGTGACGATTTCATCTGAGTGTGGTTCAATTCGTTCACGTACGAACTGACGAACTTCTGACTCGAACCCAGGAGCACCTGGTAGTTCTGTTAACGTCTTAAATAAATCTCTCGTCTTTTGATCCATCTTTTATCATCCCTTCCTAACCGTTCTTGTCTCATTATATACAAAAGTTTTGATAGGATGCGAATGCTTTTCATTCCATTCGGGTACAGGTTTTGGTACGATGTACATGATAGCCATAGTTCAAGGGGAGGTAGTCATATGAAAAAAAGGTATTGGTTTATTGGAATCGGGGTTGCCGTCATTGCCGCACTTATGACGAAAAAGGCTTTAGATGAACGTAGCTTATCTGCAGAAAACGCGTTGGAATACACAAAACGTGCTTTCTCAGCTAAAGGTCATGTCCAAGGGGCATGGATCTCTGCATCACCTGAGATTTACACGTATGACGGTCGTGAATACGATGTCTACAAAGGTGGAATCTCGGTTCTTGAGAACGACGAAGAAAAAACGTATGAGTTCACAGTCGATTCTGAGACTGGCGCTTTACTCGAATATGCATGACACGAAACCGACGAATGATTCGTCGGTTTTTTTGTTTAGTTACAGCGAAAGAGTGGAAAATTGAAATTGGTAGTTTTCAATTTAAAAAAGGAGTGATCTCGCGTGAAAAAGCTAATCGGTGAGGCAAGTGAACTCGTATCGCAAATGGTAGAAGGAATGGTCCATGCCCATCCTGAACTGTACGGTCGTGTCGAAGGATTCAATGTCATCTGTCGGGCGAACGGTGCAAAATCCGGTAAGGTCGGGCTCGTCTCGGGTGGTGGTAGCGGACACGAACCGGCACACGCCGGTTATGTCGGAGACGGCATGCTCGATGCGGCAGTTTGCGGGGAAGTCTTTACATCCCCTACTCCGGACATGGTGCTTGAAGGAATCAAAGCAGCTGACGGTGGCAACGGTGTCTTGTTGATCGTCAAAAATTATTCGGGGGATGTCATGAACTTCGAACTCGCCGCCGAATTGGCTGAAGGAGACGGGATTAAAGTCGACCATGTTGTCGTCGCCGATGATGTCGCGATTTCAAACAAGGAAGACCGTCGTGGTGTTGCCGGTACCGTCTTCGTTCATAAAATCGCAGGTGCCGCTGCAGCAAGCGGCAAATCACTCGAGGAAGTTAAATCGATTGCGGAAAAAGTCGCATCACACGTCCGCTCAATGGGGATGGCGGTAGAACCTTGCTACATGCCAGTGAGTGGCAAGCCTGGTTTCGACTTGAACGAGGAAGAAATGGAAATCGGGATCGGGATTCACGGGGAGCGCGGTGTCGAACGTAAACCAACGAGCGATGTCGACCAAATCGTCGATGACCTTCTCAGCCATTTGAAAAAAGAAGTTGAGCCTGGCGAAGTCGCCGTTATGGTAAATGGAATGGGCGGGACTCCATTGTCCGAACTATATGTGACGTATCATTTCGTCGCGCAAAAACTCGAAGCAGCTGGATATACGTTGAAACGGAAATATGTCGGTAACTACATGACGTCACTCGAGATGCACGGATTCTCGATTACTTTGTTACCGCTTGATGATGAGATGACCACTTATCTAGATACTCCATCGGAAGCACTTGGATTTAAACTTTGATAAATGAGGTGTTTGTTTTATGTTGACGATTGATCGGATGAAGCAAGCGTTACGCGACACACAAGTCGGAATTGAAGACCAAAAAGACACACTGACAGATTTAGACCGTGCCATCGGGGACGGAGATCACGGGATCAACATGTCCCGTGGTTTCGACGCGGTCTCTTCCATTTTAGACGAGGAGTATGACTCTCTCGGAGCGCTCAGTAAAAAAGTAGGCATGACTCTGATGTCGAAAGTAGGCGGTGCGGCTGGTCCATTATATGGCTCTGCTTTCGTCAAGATGGCGACCAAGTTCGGGGATGCGACCGAAGCTGACTTTGATCTTCTCAAAGAAGCACTCCAAGAAGGTTCCGATTCGATTAAAGCGCGTGGAAAGTCAGAAGTCGGTCAGAAAACGATGGTCGACGTTTGGGACCCGTTCCTCGAACATGTGAAACAAGGGGACGACTACAAACAACAGTTAGACGAACTTGTGCAAAAAACGGAAGATATGGTGGCGACGAAAGGTCGAGCTTCTTACTTCGGTGAAAATTCGCGTGGGACGGTCGACCCGGGTGCCCTCTCCAGTTCGATTCTGTTAGCCGCGATTATGAAGGAGGTCGATTGACATCGTTGAATTGATTATCGTCTCGCACAGTGCAAAAATTGCGGAAGGGATCCAAGATCTCATGAAAGAGATGGCGCCATCCGTCCCCATCCATCTAGCCGGCGGTCTCGAAGACGGTTCGATTGGAACAGACGTCACGCGCATCTTGGAGGCACTCGACCAAGTCGAAGGGGAAGCGCTTCTTCTTAGCGATATCGGTTCGGCCACGATGAACGCCGAACTTGCCATCGACATGTACGAAGGAAGTAAAGAGGTCGCATTTTTTGATGGTCCGATTGTCGAAAGTGCATTCATCGCTTCGGTTTCCTCAGGAAACGACATGTCTCTCACAGATATCGTCGAACAGCTGAAGCAACAATGAAAAAGCACCCCGTTCAGGAGAACGGGGTGTTTTTATGTCTTAACGTGGGTTGTCATTCTTTTCATATACGGCATTCATATATGAGCTTGTTGAATAGAAACGTGGTACGACCAAGAACAAAATGAGTGCTGGAATCGCAATCAATAGAAGCAATACCAATACCGGCAACCAGTAGACAATTTGTTGACCGAGCATATCGATGTTTGCATCTGCGAATTCGGCTGCTCCTTCAACTTCTACGAGATCTGCTGATGAGAGGATCTTGTTGTCTGTCGCATCAAAGTAATGGTACTCGGTTTTACGTGTGATGAAGATCCCATCACGAATCGTATCGAGTTCTACGACAGCCGCGATCACTTCGTTGCCATTTGAATGGCGAAGCGTCTCTTCTTTGATGATTTCAGCTGTTCCTTCTTTATAATCGTAATGCGTCGCTTTCAAATCCTCTTCGAGTGCGTCCAAGAACGCTTCGTTCGCTGAGGTATTCATTGGTGCGATTGTTAGAATGAAGATTACTGCAAGCAGGCTTGCCCATGCTTTTTTCAACATCCCCATGTTCCCCCTTCTCTTATTCCAGTTTAGCGTCATTCCTATTGTACCAAGAAGAAAGAAAAAAGTGTGAAGAAAATACTATTAAAATAAGAAAAAAGCGTGTCAATTTTTCGGACGGAATACAGCTTCCATTCGATAAATCGGCTGACCGAGCGCACTGAAGCGCTCTTCATACTCTGTTCGAATATTATCTTCCGGTTCATTTACATGCAAATTAAGTGAAATTTCTGTGAAGAACATCCCATATTGACTCATGCTTTGAAGAGAATATTCAAAGAGTCCGCGGTTGTCCGTCTTGAAATGAATCTCCCCTGCTTTCGGAAGAATTGCTTCATATGTCGCTAAAAATGTCTTGTACGTCAAGCGACGTTTCGCATGGCGTGTTTTCGGCCAAGGGTCCGAGAAGTTTAAGTAGACGCGGTCGACTTCTCCAGCTTCAAAATATTCGACGAGTCGCTTCGCATCAACCGTCAGTACTCTCACGTTCGGCATCGGTGTCTCGACGAGCTTTTGAACGATTGAGACAGCTACGCTTTCAAATAGTTCGATTGCGATAAAGTTCACGTCCGGATGTTGTTTCGCCATCCCTAAAATGAATTGCCCTTTCCCTGAACCGACTTCGATAAAGAGCGGGTGGTCATTGCCGAACTCGGCGTCCCACTTCCCTTTTAATTGTTCAGGATGTTGAATAAATACGTGTTCTTGAGCTTCCATATATTCTTTTGCCCAAGGCTTATGTCGTAAACGCATGAAAATCCTACCTTTCGTTCATCAAATGTTCAAGTTTAATGGGAATATGCACGTTACGTACGAGCAGTCCTCTTGCGATTATACACGAAATCATAGTTTAATGAACGTGAATCATCCTTCACAAGGAGGTTATATACGATGAGTACATTAGATCAATTCTTAATTTTTTATGCAGCTCCACTTACGTTTTTCGCAGGCGTCATCGCAACGTTCGTTTGGGCTTACTTCATGAATCCAGACGACATCTAAACACATTCAAAAAGGGGTGGCGCACAGCCATCCCTTTTAATTGATTCGTTCATACGCCTCATCGATCAATTCGCGCAGTACATGAAAACCTTCTGTTCGTGCTGCATCGTTTCGTTCCCCATAAATCGTTAAAATCGTTTGGGCAATTGCATACCAATGCATTCGATTATGAAGTTCACTCGAAACCTCAACGCCATAATGCGTGAACCAGCGCTCCCATTCCGCCTCTTCGACATAGCTATAGACTACCATCGCCAAATCAAAGGCACGGTCCGCGATGATCGCATCGTCCCAATCCGTCAAATAGAGAAGACCGTTTTCATCTTCAATCCAGTTGTTGTGATTTAAATCAGAGTGGCATACGACGAACTCTTGCTCGTCGACTTTCGGCAAATGGTGTTTTAACCATTGAATCGCCTCTCCAATCGTAGGATCTGTCTCATCTTGTTCATATGCCTCACACTGACGAAGCAACAAGTGCGGCGTCACCGGTGTGTGATTTAATTGTTGTAACATGAATAATAGCTCTTTCGAATCATGAATCTTTCCGAGTTGTGCCGCGACATCTGGTCGCTTCATATCTTCTGGTGAAAGTTCGCGGCTCTCAATGAATTGTTGGGCACTTAGTACGTCCCCGTTAAACATCCGCTTTGTCCAAAGAAGTTTCGGAACAATTCCTTCCGCTGAAAGAATCGCCAAGAATGGAGAAGAGTTCCGTTTCACAAAAATCTTCTGTTGGCGCGTCGTCGCTACATACGCTTCGCCCGTAATGCCTCCGGCTGAAGCGACTGTCCACTCTTTCCCGAGCGCACCGACTATATCTGAATACATATTCATCACGCTCAAATCTTACTTGAATTAAAGAGATACAATCAACATCTTAACACGCGAGAATCGTCATTGACAACGACTCGACTTGAATGTGTGACGGGTTTCTTTCGATCGGGACGAGGCTAGCAGTCTCCCCCTGAACATAGACGTTCCATTTCGCATCGCTTTCGAATGACAGTTTTTCGAACGTTCCATTAATATATACGCGTACCCGCTGCCAAGCGTCATACGAGTGGCTCGCCGTCAGTTCATAAATGATGACGCCAGGCGGCGACGGCAGGAATGTGAAATGGTCGATAACTTCCTGACGTGAATCGTAACGGAAACACGTATGCAGTCGTCGTAGTTTCAAAAGCGTCTTCACATACTCGATCTCACTGATTCGCGCATCTCGTAAGTCCCAATCGAAATGATTGATGTGATCTGGTGAATTATAGCTATTCTCCACGCCATGTTTCGTTCGTCCGAACTCTTGACCCGCGTGGATAAATGGGATCCCTTGAGACGTGATGACGACCGCATTGGCGAGTCGCTGCATTGCGAGGCGAGTCGCTTCATCAATCCCTTCACATGACAACTGTAATTTGTCATAAATCGTATAATTATCATGGGCTTCGGCATAGTTGATCGAATACGTCGGGCTCGGAAAACGTCCGACCGTCACGTTCGGAATATGAACGGCCCCGGTCAGACATTCACGCAGTTCCCATTCTCGCCACTCATTTCCTGAAATGAATCCACGTTCTCGATCATTGAAGGTTGACCCTTTTAAGGCATCCCGAATCATGTCGTTGAAGTGTCCGATTCGAGGCATTCGGGCTGCATTTTGCGAAGTCGCCTTTAAGGACTGTCCGAGCGGTGTCGCCAAGTCCCACCCTTCTCCATACACAAGGATGGACGGGTCAACTTTATCAAGGGCGGCTCGCACTTGATTCATCGTCTCGACGTCATGGATACCCATCAAGTCGAAACGGAATCCGTCCACTCGATAAGTTGTCGCAAAGTATGAGACGAAGTCGACAATCATTCGCCGCATCATATAGCGTTCCGATGCCGTATCGTTTCCGACACCTGTCCCGTTTGCGACCGTTCCGTCATGCTCATAACGAAAATAATAATAAGGGACGAGGGCCTCGAGCGGTGAATGTTCACGAATATAGATGTGATTCATCACGACGTCTGTGACGACACGAAGACCTGACCGGTGAAGATCCGCGACAAGTGACGCGTACTCGAATACCCGACTCATTGGCACATCCGGGCTAGAGGCGTAACTTCCTTCAAGGCTGAACCAATGAATTGGATCGTAACCCCAGTTATACGGCATTCGTGTCGCTTCATCGACACTTCCGAAATCATGAACGGGTAACAATTGGACATGGGTCACGCCGAGTTCATTTATATAATCAAGTCCTGCACTGTGACCGTCTTTCGTCTGAACTCCTTTTTCGCTTACCCCTCCGTATAGACCTTTCAGTTGGCTCAACGATGAGGGATGGCTTGTGAAGTCTCGGATGTGCAGTTCATAGATGACGGCATCGGTCGCTTTCCAAAGAGGTGGACGCGGAGCTTGTTCGACTTGTTCATTCACAAATCGTTCCACGTCCATCAATACCCCAAACTCTCCGTTCAAGCTAACGGCTCTTGCATAAGGGTCAACGACTTGTCTCGTATCGACGGGTGTCTTTACTTCTAAACGATATAGCATCCCTTCGAACGCTTTTGGCACTTCTCCATTCCACTCTCCACGAGAACCGCGATGCATATGGAAGCGTTCGAGTTCACGGTGGTTCGTGTCGTCATGGACGGTAATCCACATCGAGAGTGCGACAGGCGACCAAACGGTCACTTCCATCCCGTGTGGCGTAAATGACACGCCAAGTGGTCCATCATATGAGAATCGACGCTCGAACTCTTCGGAGCGTACAATTTCTCGAGGAACGATGACCGTCGTCTTTTGTCCCGGATGAAACACCGTATACATCATATCTAAAGAAATAGGTTCATATAGTCGCAGAATTTGCTCAATCATCCCTGATTCGGTCACATGTTGTTGTTCAATCATGTAGTCAATCTGGCGTCCATTCTGTTCGATTTGTACTGGAACGGATTCATATTCGCGCACAATCTCAAGTTGTATGGTCTCAAATGATACGAAAGACGCGCTCTCAATCGTTACATGCGAGGCAGTCTTTTGATCTGGTGTGTGATGCATATGCGTCCCTTCCTCTCAATCACTGATCCATAAATTGACGAAACGGCATCTTGGCTGTCACTTCTAACAATGTAGCGACATCACGGACTTGCTGCGCTTTTACAATCGGTGCGCGCCCATTCACTTGTTTCATCCATTCTTTATACTCATTTCGTCCCACATAATGCGTCGTTCGAGCGCTCGGAACGTTATCAAAATAACCATTTACTGCAATGACGACCTTTTGAAGGACACCAGCATAGTTCGGTACAATTTGTCGAACAAGTTCTTCGGTGCGTGTCAACGCAATGAGCGGGTTCACTACACGAGTATTTTCCCCTTTCAGCGGTTGATGAACCCACGTCTTCTCTTTCGATATGTGATAGATGCTTCGGTCTCCCTCGAGCCACTCCACGATATAGAGATGCGTCGGACCGACAAGGACGTGACTTAATTCAACGGTCGCACCGTTCCACTCAATGACGGGACGATAAAAGAAGAAGTGGCGTTCATTCCATTCGGAACGCATCATGCGATATGCAAAATCTCTCGTGAATGCCAAATGTGGTAAATCTGCCTCAAGTACCCCTTCACAAGCAAATTGCAGTTTTTGAATGTGTCGGCGCTCTCGAAGTAATTTCTGATACTGTGATTCGGCGAGTGGTTTTGGTTCTAGTTCAATCCTTTCCGACTTCGCCCAAAATTTCCACCACGGCCGATCAATTTCAAGCACTTCGACCGGACTCAGTCGATTGTTTTCATGAAGACGCTGCAATCGGGCCGTATCGGATTCTACATATTCTAAATAGCGATTGTATTGATCTAATACATCACGTTCATATTTTGAGATTACGTCAAAAATTTTAACCGGGATTGCCATATGTCCTCCTCTGGCCGTCTTAACGGAAATACTTCAATCGCCCTATAGGACGGAGTATGATTCGGCTGCACTTCATACAGGATCACTTCTTCCACCGACTCGGTCACGTTAAACTCGGGTGGGACGTAAGCAATCCGTTCCCCTTTGTCCCACTTTTTTGCGAGAGTGACATGAGGGACGAACGTTTTTCGGTCTAAATTTGGAATCAATGCGACGAGCTCTTGACGCAGCGCCGTCGCAAATCGCTGAAGAGCATCTGACGCATCAGGTACGATCGTCAACACGCGTGGACGGTCTGCTCTCCCGAAATGGTCGATGGCATGAAACGTCAACGTGAACGGAAGGGTTTCTTGACTGATTCTTCTAGTGATTTCTTTCACTTCATCCAGCTCCTCACCATCGACCCCCCCTAAAAATTGTATCGTCAAATGAAACTCGTCCGGTCGATAAATTCGCCGATACGAGTAATACGGTAAGATGGCTTGTTGCACAGCGGCGAGTTCGGCCGCTTCGATTGGAATCGCAATAAAATAATGCGTGCTCATCTGATTCATCCTTTCAGTGCGCGACGTGACAGTCCAATCCAAATCACTGCCCCGATTGCCGTGACGATCGTATACATCCAAAATACGCCGATGATGTCATCGAGTTCGATGATTGTACCACTCAACTTGTTGAATCCCGCTGTCGCGAGTCCTGAAGTCAACGCCATGTAAACACCGATTGCCGTTGAAGAGACTTGACGGTCGACAAGTTTCCGGACGAACTGAAGCGCGACCGGAATTAAAAGTCCGACGACGAGACCTTGTGCGATTGCTAGCAACCAAACGACCCAAATGGGTGGCTCTAATGCAAGGATTCCATTTCGCATAGCCGATATGGCTGCCGCCCCGACGAGTACCGGCACGCTGCCGAAGCGTTCTACCAACTGTGATGCCACTTTCATGAAGGGAATTTCAAACAAGACCGCGACGAGGAATAGTGTTCCGACGAGCGTCGTCGATCCCCCGCTACTTGTCACGTACAATCCAAAATAGTAGTTGTTCGCATAAATTGGTCCAAAGACGAGCATGCCCCCGAGCAGAAAGAATAAGAAGGTCTTATTCCATACAGCTGTCCATGAAATCGGAGCTAACGTGACGTCTCGAATCGAGCTCTTTTCCGGAATCATTCGGACGAACACACTTCCGAGAATAAGCAGTATGGCACTTACTACGAACGTACTAGCAAGGCCCCACGTCGAATCGGAAATCCGTCCCATCGCAAATACCGCGATGGCGAAACCAACCGATCCATATAGACGAATTGCACCGTAGTCTACTTTGGAACGGACCGTATAGTCGAGTGTCATCATATCAACGAGAGGGATGTGCGCGCATTGGAACACCGACCAGATGACCATGAGCACCACGATCCATACGTAAGAAGTCGCCACTAAAAAGGTGAACGAAATGATCGCAGCACTTAACATCGCTAAAATGAGCCATGCCCGAACCCTACCTGTGCGATCGGTCAACATTCCCCAGAGTGGTTGTACCCCAATCGAAAGAATGGGCAGAATAGCCACGATATTCCCGACCTGACTAGGACTCAATCCAAATTGATCTTGTGAAAAATATAAAGCCATATAAGGAATCAATGCCCCTTGTGCGAAGAAAATGGCGACGTACACAGATTGAAACAATCTTTTTTGCGAATTCAATGATAACTTCCTTCCTAAAGGACAGAGAGCCGACTACATCAGTCAGCTCTCCATAGTTCTTATTTAGCGAGCTCGTAAATCGCTTCAGCATAAATCGCTGCTGCGCGTAATAAATCTTCTATCTCCATATATTCATCGACCTGATGCGCTACATCTTTAGCGCCTGGGAACAATGCACCGAATGCGACCCCCGCCTCGAGTGAACGGGCGTAAGTTCCCCCACCGATTGCCATCAAGTTCGCATGCTCCCCCGTCTGACGTTCGTACACATTAGCGAGCGTCTTCACGAGCGGATGATCTTCAGCCACGTGATGCGGTGGCATATGTTGACGCGTCTTCAATTCGAAACCGAGCGACAACGCGATTTCACGTAGGTTTTGCAACCGCTCTTCAAACTTCGCCGTATAAGGGTAGCGAATGTTAACCGTAGCCGTGCGCTCATCTTCGTGATAGCGGAACACACCACCGTTGATCGTCAAATCACCTGTCTCGTCACTCGCCTCAATCCCGAGTGAAATCCCGCGAGAATCGGCAAACACATGACGAACGAGTTCAATATAGCGCTCCCCTTGAATATCGAGAGGAAGGTGCAACAAGAATCCAGCGAGGACGTAGGCGGCATTGATCCCGTTGTCCGGCTCCATTGCGTGCGCCGCTTTCCCTTTCATCGTGAACGTATATGTGCCACGGTCATAAACGCATGTCCCGTCCGCTTCATACTTTTCAAGATAAGCCTCGAACTTTTCTTCGAGTACCTCGTCTGTTTTCAATTCAGCTTTCGCGAAGTCCGGCACCATGTTCGGACGCTCTCCACTCGTGAATGAGAGAAGGTGATACGCCGACTCTGGTGCGCGTTGAATCGGAAGTTGTGTCAATACACCGTCATATAGCCCTTTCTCTGCGTTAATGATTGGGAAGTCCGCGTCTGGTGCAAAGCCGTATGTCGGCATCTGTTCTTGTTTAAAGTATTCGCGGACACAGCGCCACTCGCTCTCCTCGTCACAACCTGCGATCAGGCGGACACGCTTCGAGAGCGGTAATCCGAGTTCTTTAACGATACGTAAACCGTAGTAAGCAGCCATCGATGGTCCTTTGTCATCATTACTTCCGCGAGCGACGATTTTTCCGTCCGATGTAATCGTCGGATTGAACGCACCATATGTCCATCCTTCACCAGCAGGAACGACATCAAGGTGACATAAAATCCCGACGATGTCCTCACCATCCCCATACTCCAAGTGTCCTGCATATCCACCGACGTCCTTCGTTTTAAAGCCATCTCGCTCACCGAGTTCAAACATGTAGTCGAGCGCTTTTCGAACATCTGGCCCGAATGGCATGTTCGGCGCGGCTTTTGATTCATCAAGCACGCTAGGGATTTGTAATAATCCTTTTAAATCTTCTAAAAATGCATCTTTACGATTGTCGACTTCTTGTCTCCAATTCATGTTCATCTCCCCTTTTGCGAATGTTCTCTCCCTTACTAGTATATCCAAATGAATGAAAGACGAACATTCATTTAGAAAAGTTTTTTTCGTTCGTGTTTGACCTCATTTTAAATACAAAAAAACAATCTTCATTCGATATTTACGTTCATAATCAAATCTTTACAAACAGATTGTTCGTGCTTTCTGCTTGCATTTTTGTACAGGAGCGGTATACTAAAGGTGTAATTTTAGAAAATAACAATTTTATATTTCATTTTGTCGTCTGTAGGTATGGTTTATCATTATTCTACACATTGGGAGGTTATCCAATGAAAGGCTCAACAGATCGGATGTTAACGCGCATCAAGTCCATTTATTTGTTCATCAATGAAAGGGAGACAGTTACCACTTCAGAACTAGTAGAAGAGTTCGGCATCACGTCGCGCACTGTGCAACGTGATTTGAACGTACTTGAGTACAATAATCTTGTGGAGAGCCCTAGCCGTGGCACGTGGACTTCATCGAAACGTTCACTCAAGACGGCAAATTGAAACGTATATGTAGATTCAAGAGACCTGACATTCAGGTCTCTTTTTTGATTAAAAAAGAGAATCCGCCCAATTGGACAAATTCCCTCTCACCTCTTTAATTATTGAAGAAACAATTGAACTTCTTCTTCCGTCAACTCACGATATGCCCCGAGCTCAAGCGTCTCATCGAGTTCTAGCTCCCCGATTTGAACACGCTCTAATCGCTCGACGTGTTTGCCTACCGCCGCGACCATTCGTTTCACTTGGTGATATTTCCCCTCAGACAATGTGAGACGGATGACAGAGCGACGCCCGCTCCGACTCAAAATCTCGAGTCGGGCCGGCTTCGTCGTATATCCATCCTCTAATTCGACGCCGTTTGCAAACGCCTTGATGTCGTCCACGGTCATCTCCCCATCGACTTCGGCGATATACACCTTGTCGACATGTTTACGTGGTGACATGAGCGCATGGTTGAACGCACCATCGTTTGTAATGAGGAGAAGGCCTGTCGTATCTTTGTCGAGACGTCCGACCGGGAAAAGGTCGTAATGGGCATACTCCGGATCAATTAACTCGATGACTGTCGTCTCGACTTGATCTTCCGTCGCACTGATGACCCCTTCAGGCTTGTTCATCATGAAATAGATGAATGGACGATATTCAACGACTTCCCCAAAAACGGTGACCCGCTCTGATTCAGGATTGACGTGCCGTTTCGCATCTTTTACAGGCACATCATCGACTCGTACTGCCCCTTGTTTTAATAAGATTTTTACATCTTTTCGTGACCCATATCCCATGTTCGATAGTAATTTATCAATTCGCATTATCCGTTCCTCCGATATTCAAAGCGTTTCCCTAATAATTTCCCTGCAAGATGGCTGCGCCAGCCGAGATATCCGTATACGAGAATCCCGACAATGACACCGACGATTGTCGCAAAGATGTCATTTCCCCAACTCGCTTCTTCTTGCAACGTGACGAGAAGAGAAAGGTAAACAGCCGCAAACATCGCCGCCCCCATCAAGAACATCAAGATGGTCCGACGAAGCAACTGCTTGTATGGGAAATGTAGAGACCGCTGAATCATCCATACCATGAGCACGATCGCCACGATGTATCCCGCAATCGTCGCATAACCCGCACCGATACCACCGAGCCAATAGACGAACGGTACGTTCAGGGCGAGTTTCGCCAACAGACCCATCGATGTAGCAAAGATGGTGAAGTACTGACGGTTAATCCCTTGGAGGATCGCAGCCGCAACTGAGTAATAGGCTAAGAAGAAAGCACTCGGTGCATAATGAAGTAAATACACCCATCCTTCACGGTCTCCCGGGAACAACGTCCCAAACAGCGGCTCCGCGAGAGCCACGAGACCGATGACAGCAGGAATTGTCACGAAGAACGAGACTTGGAAAATATGATTGACTTGATTTCGTACCTTCAGCATATCTCCTGTCGTGAAGGAACGGGTCACGAGCGGGATGGTCGCCATCGAGACACTCGCCGCAATCGACACGGGGATCAATACAATTTTATGTGCGTTTCCAGTTAAAAATCCATAAGCTGAAGTCGCTTCGGATACGGTCGCACCCGAACTGAGTAACGTATTGACCATCGTCAACTGATCAATCAGCTGATAGAGAGGGGTCGATACCCCGACCATCACGATTGGGATTGAGTAGCTGAGCAACTCGAGTAACAACGACTTCATCGAACGGACAGGTGTGCCAGCTGGATTATCCGTCTGACGATGGATATCTTTTCGACGCTTCCAGTACATCATGAGTACGACGAAACTACCGATTGCCCCGACAAAAGCACTGAACGTCGCAATCGTGACGGCAATGACTTTCAATCCATTCAGTTCAGTCGTCTCGACGGATTGCGTTCCCCCAAGAGCGTTTGCGATTGGTCGAATGAAATCAGAGTCCGCAAAGACGAACAAGACGAGCATCGTCCCGCTGAGAAGGAATAGAATGCGCACAATCTGTTCGATGACTTGTGAGATTGCCGTCGGAGCCATGTCTTGATGTCCTTGGAAATAACCACGAACCATACTCATCGCTGGGATGAGTAGTAACGCAAAACTGACGCTTCTCGTCACGAGTGTGAGCGAGTCAATGTATTGCTGATTGTTCTCCGAATTTCGGACCATCAGCTCGGACAGCCATGGTGCCGCAAAAAAGAGTAATAAAAAAGCGACGACACCGGTCGCAAGCATCAGCTTCATTCCTTGTCGGAACAATCGTTGACTCGTTCCGTATTCCCCTAGCGCATTATATTTGGCGATAAATTTCGAGACGGCAACAGGAATCCCTGCCGTCGATATGGAGATCATGATTGCGTAATACGTATAAGCCGCTTGATACAACGTCACTCCGGCAATCCCGACCATCGCTTGGAACGGGAATGTGTACAACAGCCCTAACATCCGAGAAATCAAGTTTCCCGCCGATAAAAGAAGCGTTCCTTTGACGAAGGAGGCTCTTCCAGAATCTTGTTTGGCGCTTGATGACATGAGGCACCTCCATCTATAAATCAACTGTTCATATGAATTCAGTTTTACAAAACAACCGCTTCTCATTATACTCTTACTGTTACGGATAATAAAGTTACGATAATTTTACTAATCATATAGATGAAGAAATGAGGAGATTTTACATGAAAGATGTCATCGTCATCGGCGGAGGTCCAAGCGGACTTATGGCAACGTATGCGGCTGCAAAGAGCGGCGCATCGACCTTGTTGATCGATAAAGGGTCTAAACTCGGGCGAAAATTAGCGATTTCAGGTGGGGGGCGTTGTAACGTTACGAACCGAAAACCAATCGATGAATTGATTCAGTTCATCCCTGGGAACGGCCGCTTCTTATATAGCGCCCTCGCCCAGTTCGACAACCAATCGATTATCGACCTCTTTACAGGATTCGGCATCCCACTGAAAGAAGAGGATAACGGGCGCATGTTTCCTGTGACGGACAAGGCACAAGACGTGGTCAACACGTTACTTCGTGCCATTGAAGACCTCGGTGTCGAGATTCGAAAAAAAGCAGAAGTCAAAACGCTTCATTTTAATGAAGAAAACGAGTTTCACGCGGTCGAGTTGATGGACGGTGAAATGATTGAAGCGAAAGCATGTGTCGTCGCGGTCGGTGGACAATCCGTCCCCCACACCGGTTCGACGGGTGACGGTTATCCGTGGGCACAAAAAGCCGGGCATACGATTACGGAACTATTCCCGACAGAAGTACCGATCAAGTTGAACGATTCGTTCATCGGAACGAAACAACTTCAAGGATTATCATTACGTGACGTCGCGTTGACGGTACACGGCAAAAAGGGGAAAGCCATCAAGACGCACCAAGGCGACATGATCTTTACCCATTTCGGGATCTCAGGTCCAATCGCACTCCGTTGCAGTCAGTATACGATTAAAGAACGGAAGCGCAGCAAAGAACAAGTCGTCCTTTTGTCACTCGACTTCTTCCCGGACACGACACGAGATGCGCTCGTCCAGGAACTGTGGAACCAAGTACAGAGCCAACCGAAGCGTGCCGTTAAAAACGTATGGAAAGGCTATATCCCCGAGCGACTTCTTGACTTGTTGTTAGAAGAGCTCGCATTTGGAGAAGAAGACGCCAGTCAGTTGAAGAAGCAATCCGTCATTGATTTCGCAACGCGCTTGAAAATGTTCGAGATGCACGCCGTCGGGACACTCGACTTTGATAAGGCGTTCGTCACGGGCGGTGGTGTTTCTGTCAAAGAGGTAGCGCCGCAGACAATGATGTCGAAGAAGGCACCAGGTCTCTTCTTTGCCGGTGAAGTACTCGACATTCATGGATACACAGGTGGCTACAACATCACGGCTGCTTTCACGACAGGACATTGCGCCGGATCGCACGCAGCTGAACTTGCGACAGAGCGGTAAAGGGTTCGGCCCAACGCATCGTCTGCGTTCTATCGCGATCACTAAAGCATATATGCACAATCAAAAGGCTTAATCCTGTCTCATTCAGGGTCAAGCCTTTTAACATTCTTTTTCACTTAATTTTCCAATTCCATCACATCTCGATATTTGTATCCTTCTAAAATTTCATGACCTTCTTTGAACGTCCATTCGGGAATCGACAGCTCTGGGTGCGCCGTCAAATAGTCATGGAGCACATCCCTCCCTAGAATATAGTTACTCCAACGTGGCATATCCTTTTGATAATTACCGACTACAAAATCTGTGTGGGACGTTTCATAATCATTCACTCGGCTCGCGATATGTTCCATGGTCGCATCATCGATTGGTACATACCATGGTGGCGTTACCCCTTTGACAATGCGGTCGGCAAACGTATCGGCTTTCCCTTCAATGATGACAGAATCAAGAATTGTATTAAGACGGAACTCAGGTTGATCATAAAGAATCAGATGATGATACTCATGAGCCGTCGAATGGGCTAGCACACCTTTGTCAAAATCTGTATCGAGAAACAAGATGAAGGTATCATTATAGGCTTGGCCGGCCACACCTTCCAACGCTTCACTATCGTAGAAGAATTCAGGATTGTAAGGGGCAACAAACACCATACCCTTCTTTTTAGGAAGGATTTGATTTGAATCGATATATGTTGATGCAATAATCTCATTAATCTCGTCATGCTGCTCGATTAATGCGTCCAACTGCTTCAGCAATTGTTGCTTATGAGGAGTCGGCTTTAGTAAAAAATTTGTTTTGATGAGGGATGTATCGATCTTTTCTTCCTCTCCGACCTCTCCTATGTAATCTAGTACGTATTTTTTGAAGTTTTGTTTGTTCTCCTCCGAATCGGTTGATTCAAGGGATGCGTTCAAATATTGCTGGTATTGGGTGTAGAGTGGCACGATTGTCAATTCATTCTCTTCGTTGATTTTTATCGTTTCGATTGAAACGTCAGGCTCAGACGCTTTAGATTCTGACGTTTTTTCATCATCAATACATGATGCTAACAGGAGTACTGAACTACAACATAGAATACCGAATAACTTTTTCAGCTGAATGACCTCCATCTCTATAAATAATACTTCTTATTCGTTACTTATGTTAAATTATACCATAAATTACTCTCGTAACCTTTATGATCCCATCTAATTCCACGATGTCATCACGACCATCACAACGAAAAACGACTCGAACCCACTCTAATGAGGGCTCAAGCCGTTTGTGATTATTCTTTCCCTGCAATTTGACGACGCACTTCTTTTTCGAGCTCCGGCTCCGGAGGCATCCATCCTTCAGGTTTCATGACTTTATTGTCCGACTCGCGTAAAATCGGTTTTCCGTCCGGTCCAAGCTTCGCCATGTTGGCACGCTGGACGATTTCAAACAACGGAACGGGATCAAGTCCTAGTTCAACGAAACTTCCCATCACAAAATATAACGCATCCGTTAACGCATCCCCTTGACCGACGAGGCGTTCCACATCATCTGACGGTGGTGCGTCTTGTAATGATTTTTGGACCGCTTTTTGGAATCCTTCTTGGAATTGCTCGATCGCCTGTAAGAACTCTTCTTCTGTCTGTGACGATTGGTGTAAAAATTCAACGACCGCTTCCTCTGCCGTCCAAACCGATCGTTTTGTCGCACGATCAAGTGTCAACGGTTGAGGAGATTTTGCTCCTGGATGTCCGAAAGTCTCATGGAATTGTTTCACTTCTTCAAAAAAGTAACGTTTGCTCATCTGTTCTTCCCCCATTGTTAGTCCACGGAGACGAATGCATCCAAATCGAATACTTCCGGGTGGACGATTGCAAAGATTTCATTGTCTTGTAAAAACATGCCGGTCGAGTCATACACGCGAGGTGTCACCATCTGACCGTTGATGGTACCTTCTTCCGGATTGACTGTATAGAGGACGAGCTCTTCTGAGTCGAGCACGTATATCCGGCCTTGTCGTTCGACAAGCCCGACGCCCTCGAATCGCTCAAACTTTTGCTGGATCGAAGCGCTCATCCCGTCAGCCGATAACGCTTGACGCGAATCGAGCATCCATTCCGTTTCCGGTTCTTTTTCCTCGACTGCCTCTTCTGGCGCATCCTGCTCATTCTCAGGTGTCTCTTCTTCCGCAACGGCCGTCTCACTAGAGACACCGTCACTTGTCGAAACGTTTTCTGTTGTCGTTTCTTCTGTTGTCGTTTCTTCTGTTGATTCTTCAGTACCTTCAACATTATCATCAGATTCTGTCGATTCTTCTGACTCGTTTTCTGCAGGCGCTTCCGGTTCAATTTCACGCTCTTCAATATAGAGGAGCTCAAGGTCCGGCGTGTCTGCTAATCGATTCATCATGAAGAGACGATTCGATTCTCGGTCATAGCCGAGACCAAAGATTCGGTCTTCCGATACGAGACCTTTGATTTGTTTACGTGGTCTCTCGATCCAGCGTCCTTCTTCTCGCTCGATTGTAATGAGCGTCCCGTTTGCTGTCACCGCATATACGAGGTTCTCTTCGACCATCCGCATCCCGATAAAGTCATCGAGACGCGCCTGTCCCGTATTTTCGAGTTGAAGCACTGAGTTGACGCGTGTGCCGTTCCCGCTCACTTCGAAAAACTCAGCCTGCTCGGTAAGCACGAGATAGGCCCCGATCGTATCGCTATAGTACACTTCATCGATCTGGTTGATTTGCTCGAGCGCATCGGTCGTATCAATATCTTCGTCATCTTGTGCTGCCTCCACAGGTGGGAGGGATGCCGTTTGATGACTCGTTTGAATGTCGATTTTTTCAAATGTCGAGGCGACCTGCCGCTGAATCTCTTCATCAGAGAAGACAAAGACATAGCAAAGGATCACGCCGACCACGACAGCACATAGTGTCGTGTATAGCACATAAGAACGTTTCATGGACATGTCGTCCCCTTCTACTTCAGTATCGCCCTTTAGTGTATCAAAACCGACCGTAAAAGAAAATGACCTCACCAAAAAGAAAAGAATGTGCGACAATGTCACACATTCTTTCGATTACCCAACTACAATATTGACGAGTTTTCCAGGAACGACAATAACTTTACGAACCGTCTTGCCTTCTGTGAACTCTTGGACACGCTCGTTGCCGAGTGCCTCCGCTTCAAGCGCTTCTTTTGATGCGTCACGCGAAACGTGCATTTTCGCACGGAGTTTCCCGTTCACCTGGATGACGACTTCAATCGTGTCACTCACAAGTTTTGACTCATCGTACGTCGGCCAAGCCGCATACGTCAACTCTTCCGTCATGCCCATCTTCTCCCACAACTCTTCAGACAAGTGCGGAGCGACTGGTGAGAGCATCTTGATGAAGTCGACCATTTGCGATTTCGGCAACGTCTCTTGTTTGTTCGCTTCATTGACGAAGACCATCAACTGAGAGATTGCTGTGTTGAAGCGAAGTGCTTCATAGTCTTCAGTGACTTTTTTCACCGTCTGATGATACGTACGTTCAAAGTCGGCAGTCGGTGCCACGTCCGCAAAGTTCGTTTGATCGAACAAACGCCATACGCGGTCGAGGAAGCGACGTGCCCCGTCAAGACCATTCGTTGACCATGCGATTGCCGCGTCAAGTGGGCCCATGAACATTTCATAAAGACGGAGTGTATCCGCCCCGTGTGACTTCACGATATCATCTGGGTTGACGACGTTCCCACGAGATTTCGACATCTTCTCGTTGTTCTCACCGAGGATCATCCCTTGGTTGTACAATTTTTGGAACGGCTCGTTCGTCGGGACGACACCGATATCGTAAAGGACTTTATGCCAGAAACGTGCATAGAGCAAGTGAAGAACGGCATGTTCCGTACCACCGATATACAAGTCGACTGGAAGCCAACGCTTGAGTTTTTCAGGGTCCGCAATCATTTCTTCGTTATCTGGATCGATGTAACGGATGTAGTACCAGCAGCTACCTGCCCATTGTGGCATCGTGTTCGTCTCGCGACGACCTTTTTCCCCCGTGACAGGATCTGTGTACGTCAACCACTCTTCTGCGTTCGCGAGTGGCGACTCACCTGTACCAGATGGTTTGATTTCATCGATGATTGGAAGTTCGAGCGGAAGCTCTTCGACCGGTACCGTCTTCATCGTTCCGTCTTCCATGTGGACGACCGGAATCGGCTCTCCCCAGTAACGTTGACGGCTGAACAACCAGTCACGAAGACGGTATGTCGTCTTCGCACGACCCGTACCCGCAGCTTCAAGTTCTTCAATAATCGTCTTGATCGCATCGGCTTTATTGAGTCCGTTCAAGCTACCTGAGTTGACGTGCTCCCCGTCTTCGACATAAGCCGCCTCTTCCAAGTTTCCACCTTTGACGACTTCACGGATTGGGAGGTCGAACGTTTTCGCAAACTCATAATCACGCTCATCGTGTCCAGGAACGGCCATGACTGCACCTGTCCCGTATGTCGAGAGGACATAGTCTGCTGTCCAAATCGGAAGTTTCTCACCGTTTACCGGGTTGATCGCATAAGCGCCCGTGAACACACCTGTCTTCTCTTTCGCAAGGTCTGTACGCTCGAGGTCCGTCTTCTTCGACACTTCCTCGATATATGCTTCCACTGCCGTTGATTGTTCAGGCGTCGTGATCACTTTCGTGAACGGATGCTCCGGTGCGAGCGTCACATAAGTCGCTCCGTGAAGCGTATCCGGACGTGTCGTGAAGACCGTGACAATCTTGTCGTGACCGTCGACCTTGAAGTCGACCTCGGCACCGACCGATTTCCCGATCCAGTTGCGTTGCATCTCTTTGACGCTCTCTGGCCAGTCAAGACCTTCCAAGTCTTCAAGCAAACGCTCCGCGTATTCTGTGATGCGAAGCACCCACTGTTTCATCGGGACGCGGTATACCGGGTGGTTCCCACGCTCTGACAAGCCGTCGATGACTTCTTCGTTCGCAAGGACCGTACCGAGTGCCGGACACCAGTTGACGGCCACTTCATCGACGTATGCGAGGTCACGCTCAAAGAGTTGCGTGAAGATCCATTGTGTCCATTTATAATATTTCGGGTCTGTCGTACTGATTTCACGAGCCCAGTCATACGAAAAACCGAGTTCCTTCAACTGACGGCGGAACGTCTCGATGTTACGTGCTGTGAATTCGCGTGGATCATTCCCTGTGTCGAGTGCGTACTGCTCCGCAGGAAGACCGAACGCATCCCAACCGATTGGGTGAAGGACGTTATATCCTTGCATCCGCTTCATACGAGCGATGATATCCGTCGCCGTGTAACCTTCCGGGTGACCAACGTGAAGGCCGGCACCTGATGGGTATGGGAACATATCAAGGACGTAGAAACAATCCTTCTCCGGGTCTTCTGTCGTTTTAAATGCGTCTTTCTCTTCCCAACGCTTTTGCCATTTCGGCTCGATTTCTTGATGTTTAAAATAGCTCAACATTCTTCCTCCTCTGCATAATAAAAAGCCTTCCGTCCCCGAAAATGGGACGAAAGGCTTGAAAGCTCTCCGCGGTACCACCCATGTTGCATTGCTGCCACTTGAGACGCCGATAACGAGACGTAACCCCGGTTTTCCCTACTCGGTTCAGGAAAACAGCTCCAAGGCGAGTTCACGACCTCCATTTATCGATTCACACCAACCATCGACTCTCTTTGAAACGGAACATTCGCTACTAATCCTCTTCATCGCTTGCTATTCATCGTAGTCTATTTTAGCCCATTCTGAAATTCAACGTCAACTTGAAGTTTTCAAGCTTTGACTTGTTTCTGCGTCGAAATGGTTTTAACAGCGAAGAACGCAATCAACCCAAATCCTACTTTATTGATTAAATCCGCCACGTTGTATATCAATTCGCGCACGAGTTGAATTTCGATCCCTGTAGCGAACAACGTCACAGCATAGCCAATTGGGTAAATCGCCCATCCAATCAAAATGAAGAGACGCATGTTGAGCAATGCTTTTCGAATAGGTGGAGGTGAAGACTCAGCCGCCTTCGTGACATTCGTGAAGAGCAAGTAAATAATATAAATCCAAGCGATACAACCGACAAGATATCCCCAAAGTCCAAGTTGCGTAAAGCCACCGTTCAAGTTAATTGATGACTCACCGAGATACCCAGCTACAATCATGATGATATCTGCGATAATCAACTTCGTTAATAATCCAGTTTTCATCTTCCCTTGTAGGCTGAGGAGCAGCGGGAACTTAATTAACAATAACGGTGTCGTCACGAGCCAATCGATATACCGAATCTCCGTCGGAAACCCTGTGATTTCCGACAGTAACCCTGAATCTCCGACCGCGTCTTTCATAAAGTAATAATGAATCGCTGCTACAAACGTAACAAGTGCCGCCACGGTCGCGACCGAACGGTATTCGGGATCGAGACTGCTCCGTTCAACTAGAAAATACAATGTCGCTGCCGCCATTCCTACAAAACCAACCCAAAACATATACTGCGTTGCCAATACGAGCAAATTGACTTCCTCGTTCATCATGCCCATCCCCTTTACTTCAGAGCTGACCGACAACAAACATATGTGGTTGAAAGGATCCTTCACCTAAATTTTATCTACGAAAGTCATTAAGACGAAGGTTTAAATCTGTAGAGAATATGCGAAATGTCACGAACTTTGAACATTTAATGAACGAATACGTAAAAAGACAATATTAGCCGTAATGATTAGCAAAATAATCAACGTGAATACTGCATTCATTCCGAACGCATCGAATAATAAGCCCGAGAATGTCGGTCCAATCATTCGTCCGACAGACGCTGCGATATTGACGAGCCCTTGATACTGTCCCGCCTTACCAGGAGGGGCAAGTTTTGCTGCAATCGTCGGGACTGCTGGCCAGACGAACATTTCCCCGATTGTCATGACGACCATCGCGACCATGAACATGCCAAATCCACCAGCGAACGGCACAATCAAGAAGGCACCGAGGAAAATAGAGGCCCCGATAATCAGTTGACGTTTTAAGTCATCCTCAAATTGTCGCAAGACACGGTTGAGTAACGGCTGTGCAAATACGATCATCGCCCCGTTCACCGTCCAAAGCAGTGAATATTGGCTGATCGTGACACCAAGGTCTTTCGAATGAACGGCGATCGTCCCTTGCCACTGAACGTAAACGAACCAAAGCACGGCGTAACCGACGGCGACATACCACATCGACTTCATCGTCGCGCTCGAGAGCGTCGTGGCTGCTGCCTCTAGTTGCGACTGAACGACCGGACGTGCCGGGTTTTTCAAGTAACGAAG
Organism: Exiguobacterium sp. MMG028; assembly: GCF_027947425.1. Lineage (NCBI taxonomy): Bacteria > Bacillati > Bacillota > Bacilli > Caryophanales > Exiguobacterium > Exiguobacterium sp. MMG028. The sequence goes on along the minus strand of NZ_JAQJIN010000001.1, from coordinate 158,193 downwards.
TCCAAATAAGAGGACCACGACAAATAAGACTGACAAGAAGAAGTTCGCATAAAAGATCCACTCGATGTTCAAGCGCGCGATTTGACCACTCATGGCCGTACCGAGTGCGACACCTACGTTTTGCGCAACATAAATCGCGTTAAACGAACGGCGTCCACCTTCTGGCCAGATGAGTCCCGCAAACGCGTAAACGGTCGGAAAGACGAGTCCACCTGAGAACCCAATCATACCGAGCCACACCAAATAGCCGAAGAACGTGGCGTGGAACAGTAAAAATCCGAGTGAGCTCGCAAGCAACAAACCGACAGAAATCATGAGCGTCATCTTTCCACCGATTCGGTCGAATAATGTCCCTCCGATGTAGTTTCCGACGATTGCGAGTGCGGAGTTCACAAGAAGTGCCACCCCAGCAAGTGTCATCGACTCACCTAAAAAATCATGAATATACAGTGTGTTAAATGGCCATAAAAAAGACGCCGCCGTTGTATTGAGCGCCATCGCAATGACTAGAATCCATACCGAAATTGGCATTTTATTGTTCACACCAAGTCCTCCTTTCATTCCTCTTTCACATCAAAAAAAATCGGCACAAATGGCCGAATCGACAAGATTTCCTTATCAAACCTAAACGAATGCCAAAGAAGTGTCAAGAAAAATTACTTATTATGAAGTTTTGTCATTTTTCATTTGTGATAGCATGAGCAAGGAAGGAGAGATGTTGAATGAATCCATTTGGTCAAAACCGATATCATACGTTGAACGAGGCGTATCGCCGAGAATATGGAGGAAAGGTGTTCAAAGTCCCGCTCGATGGCGGATTCACCTGTCCGAACCGTGACGGGCGCGTCTCAAAGGGAGGATGTACGTTCTGTTCAGACGACGGAAGTGGTGACTTTGCAGGAAATGCTTGCGACCCGATTCCCGTTCAGTTTGCCGAAGTGAAAGCCCGTCTTCACCGAAAGTGGAAGAACGCCAACTACATCGCTTATTTTCAAGCATTCAGTAATACGTACGCGCCGGTCGAACGATTACGTGAGTTGTATGAACCTGCACTCCGAGAGGAAGGCGTCGTCGGTCTCTCGATTGCGACACGTCCGGACTGCTTGCCAGAGGACGTCGTCGCCTATTTAGCAGAATTAAATGAACGGACGTCGCTTTGGGTGGAGCTCGGCCTTCAGACCATCCATGACACGACGGCGAAAAAAATCAATCGCGGACATGACTACGAGACATTTTTGAGCGGTCTTGCAAAACTTCGGCGCCACAACATCCGTGTCTGTGTTCATATCATCAACGGTTTACCCGGTGAGACACTAGAGATGATGCTCGACACAGCCCGAGAAGTTGCTAAAATGGACATACAAGGAGTCAAGATCCATTTACTTCACGTCTTGAAACATACACCGCTCGCCCGTCAATACGAAAAAGGCCTACTCGAATTGATGGAGGAAGATGACTATGTCTCTCTCGTCTGTGATCAGCTCGAATGTATACCTCCCGAGGTCATCGTTCATCGTTTGACCGGGGACGGCCCACCTGACTTATTGATTGGTCCGTTATGGAGTCGTCACAAGATGCAGGTGTTAAACAAGATCCGTGCAGAATTGGAACGACGAGATTCTTTCCAAGGAAAAAAGAAGGATGAGATGTATGGGATTAATGAGAGTACTACCGTTTGCAAAACAATTACTACATGACCACCTTGAAGAAGGTCATGTCGCCATCGACATGACCGCCGGAAACGGACACGATACGCTGTTTTTGGCGAATGCAGTGGGCGAAACGGGTCATGTGTATGCATTTGATATCCAGTCAGAAGCGGTCGCGTCCACACGCGCACGTATACAGGAAGCCGGTCTCGATGAACGGGTATCCGTCATTCATGACAGTCACGACACGGTTCAAGCGGTCGTCGCGAACGAGACGCGCCCCATCTCCGCTGCCGTCTTCAATTTAGGTTATTTACCAGGAAGCGATAAATCAATCACGACTCACGGGAATACGACGATTGCCGCGTTATCTCAATTATTAGAGATCATGACCGTCGGCGGCGTCATCGTCATCGTCATTTATCACGGGCATGAGAGCGGAAAAGTCGAACGGGATGAAGTGCTTCATTACGTGGAGTCGCTCGATCAAAAACAGGCCGGCGTCCTCCGCTACGGTTTCATCAACCAAATCAATCATCCCCCATTCATCGTGGCGATTGAAAAACGCGCATAAGAAAAGGCGGCTCATTCGAGTCGCCTTCTGTCATTCTTGAATCAATTCATAAAATGTCATCAATGTCTCCGCAAACTTGGTGTTCAAACGTTCATATCCAAAATGCGGGAATCCTTCCAACCGACGGATGTACACTTGATCCCCACCAATCTTTCGGCAGACGTTTAACGTCAACTTCACGTCCGCAAATTGATCATCCGGTGCATAGAAACAAGCAAGTGGAAGTCGTGGTAAGTGCTTCTTCTCTTCTTGATGTTCCACGATTTCTTCTTCAATCTCTCGATATTGCGCATACGTGATCTCACCGAAGCGTGACGATTCCTCGCCTCCCCCGGTGAATGTCATCATCCCGAGCGGCAAGTCTGGGCGGAACCGGTCGACAGCACTTGCGACGACTTGTTTCAATCCTCCGATTTGACGAGTGGCATGCCAATCAAATAAAGGAGAGATATACGTCAAACTTCCAAGCGGCACATCGTACTCTTGCAAGAGTCGGTTCGTGAAAAGTGCCCCTAGACTGAATGCCACGACATGGATTGGTAGTTTGTATTCCCCTGCCTCACGCAACGCTCGCTTGATGAGCTGTTTATGGTCATCTGCCGTCAATCCGACCGATTGGTCACGGACGACAATTACTTCGTACTCGTCTTGGAGTCGGCGAATAAAGTTCTCACTAATCCGTGACGTGAACTGTAGCGGGTACACGATGACGATGACCCCTTTTCGTGCTTCTTCATATGTCATGCTGCCGTCACCTCATTTATAGACTATGTGTATTGTATCAAAAAAACATCAGCCGCAACTGATGTTTGAAGAAAATCCGTCTGGAGGCTTAGCTCGGATGATATCGTAAATGAATGAGTTCCATCGGTTGGTCGTATACCTCTTCTTGGATCCGATTCACTTCTTTAAACGATTGATGCAAAAGGAAGGCAATCGCTTGGTCATTTGAATTTTCAACGTACACTTCCATCGGTTGTTCTTTTTTCGATTGGAGATAGTTTAAAAAGGCTGCCCCATACCCGTTCCGGTGATAATCAGGATGAAGATAAAGACGAAGCATCTCCCACATGTCACCGCGATCGATGGCATGACAAAATCCGATGACATCTTCTTCGAACTCGCCGACGATAAAGTATTGCTCTCGTGCTTCTTCACTCGAACTGATCGCTCGCACAATCTCTTCTTGTCGATAAGCGCGCTCCATCGCTTTCAAACGATTCAAATCATCCTCTGAAATCGTCGCAAGTGCAATCGTTCGAATTAATGCTGCATCTTCTGGAACTGCTTCCCTCATGTTCATGACAGCTTCCCCCTTTTGGCCAATCTATTTGTATCATTCCCTATCGTCACGTTTTTATCCTGCCATTCGTTTCTTTTTCGTGACGATTCATAAGAAAACGTTATGTCCGCAATCGACTAGGGTATAACACTATCAATGCCAATCACATGAAGGAGTGGAACAACATGGAACCAAAATTAGAGCATGACCCGAAAGTCGAACAAACAGAGAATCCAAATCGTCAATTCGACCAAATGGATGCAGGGGGTCCAAAAATCAGCGTTGTGACCGGGATGTTACTCGGTGCCCTCGTCGGTGGTCTCCTCGCCTTACTTAGCTCCTCGAATCGGGAGCAGACGAAACAATCGCTTACGAATGCAAAATCTTCGGTCGGAGGCATCGTGAACGAAGTCAAACAAGATCCAGCCGGGAAAGCATCTCAAGTCATTGAACAAGTAAAGACCGCTTCCGGCAAGATTCAGGAAGTCTCAACAGACGTCCAAAACGTATATGAAAAAGTGGTCGGAGAAGTCGATACGGTCAAAGAAGACGTCAATAAAATCGTCGAGACGGCTCAAGAAGCCAAATCAGATTTACAAGACATCGGTGAAAAAGTCGTCGAAGCGAAGGATACCGCGCTTGGACAAGAAAACACTTCAACTGATTCGTCATCGAATGACAATAAACAGACACCTCCAACGACTTGAACCTAAAAAAACGACCTTTCCGCGGAAAGGTCGTTTTTGTTGATTACGCGAAACGCTTCGCGCCTTCTTCAAGAACTGCTGCTTTATCTGTTTGCTCCCATGGGAGTTCGATATCTGTACGACCGAAGTGACCGTAAGCTGCTGTTTGCTTGTAGATTGGACGGCGAAGGTCAAGCATCTTGATGATGCCTGCTGGACGGAGGTCGAAGTTCTCACGAACGAGTTCAACGAGCTCTGTTTCGCTCAATTTACCAGTGCCGAACGTATCGACAGCGATTGATACTGGATGTGCTACCCCAATCGCGTAAGCGAGTTGAACTTCTGCTTTATCCGCAAGCCCTGCTGCAACGATGTTTTTCGCTACATAACGAGCTGCGTATGCTGCTGAACGGTCAACTTTTGTAGGATCTTTACCAGAGAATGCGCCACCGCCGTGACGTGCGTATCCACCGTACGTATCGACGATGATTTTACGTCCTGTAAGACCTGCATCTCCTTGTGGTCCACCGATTACGAAGCGACCAGTCGGGTTGATGAAGTATTTTGTTTCAGCATCGATGAGTTCAGCCGGGATGACTGCTTCGATGACATACTTTTTCAAGTCTTCTTGAATTTGCTCGAGCGTGATCTCTTCTGCGTGTTGTGTCGAGATAACGATTGTATCGATGCGAACAGGGTTGTTGTCCTCATCGTACTCAACCGTTACTTGAGTCTTACCATCCGGACGGAGGTATTCAAGCGTACCGTTCTTACGAACTTCAGCAAGACGACGTGACAATTTGTGAGCCAACGAGATCGGGAGCGGCATGAGTTCAGGTGTCTCGTTTGTCGCGTATCCGAACATGAGACCTTGGTCCCCAGCACCGATTGCATCGAGTTCCTCTTCAGTCATCTGACCTTCACGTGCTTCGAGAGCTTGGTCAACACCTTGCGCGATGTCTACTGATTGCTCGTCAATCGACGTCAAGACTGCACATGTTTCTGCATCGAAACCATATTTCGCACGTGTGTATCCGATTTCACGAATTGTTTCACGGACAACTTTCGGGATATCCACGTAAGTTGACGTTGTGATTTCACCAGCTACGAGTACAAGACCCGTTGTGACAGACGTTTCTGCCGCAACACGGGCATTCGGGTCTTCCGCTAAAATGGCATCCAAAATCGAGTCAGAGATCTGATCACAAATTTTATCTGGATGTCCTTCAGTAACCGACTCTGAAGTAAAAAGTCGACGGTTCAATTTTGACATTCAAAAAACCTCCTATAATAAGGGTGATATGTGGACGGTACTCGTTCCCCTTACGCGTTGCTTTGGGACGGTAATGAAAAAAACCTCCCCCGATGACATACATGGGGAAAGGTTGAATCGTTCTTCCTTACCCTCTTATCGTTCGAAGCTAATGGCTTCGCTTCAGGATAGCACCTTTTCCGCACAAGACTTCATGTCGGACGGTTGCTGGGCTTCGTAGGGCCTTGTTCCCTCCACCGCTCAGAATAAGAGTATCCGTTACGAAAACCATCATATAAATGACGCTCGATTATGTCAAGGGAATCGGACGAATTCGTTAAAGTTTTCACTGACTTGCAAAACATTTCTGTTTGTGAATCGTCAAACATTTTTTTAATTCGTTTCTGTTTTTTAACACCTTGTGATAAGAGAATGTGATAAACTGTCTTTGTAAGAAAGCGCTTACTTAGAGAGAAGAAACGCTTGTATTTAATTAGTGTGTCACATATAATTAAAAATGTCATACTGATTAATCGTAATCGCGGAAGTATGCGGATTTCATCCACATCTATTTAGGGGAAAGGTGGGATTCAGGATGGCGACAACGCTCCTGAAAATCGAAGAATTAATTAATGGTGCCGACATGAAACGGAACTTGACGGTTCCAGAACTGGTGGAAGAAGCCATCCAAAATGGTGAAGGTGTACTGACAAAAGACGGGGCTTTATCTGTCAGCACGGGTGCTTTTACCGGACGGTCACCGAAAGACAAATTCGTCGTACAAGATGAAGTCAGCAACAACCTTGTCGATTGGGGAAAAGTGAACCAACCGATCGCGGAAGAGAAGTTTTCAGCACTTCTCGACAAAGTACTCAACCATTTAGAAAAGAAAGACAAACTTTATTACCTCGAAGCGTCTGCTGGTGCCGATGAGCACTATACGTTACCGGTCCGTGCCATCACGGAATATGCATGGCATAGTCTGTTCGCAAAACAGCTATTTTTACGTGAATGGCCAACGAAAGGTGCGTTCGATCCGTTCACTGTGATCTATGCACCGAGTTATAAAGCAGATCCTGCAGTGGATGGCACCAACTCAGAGACGTTCATTCTCGTTTCATTCGCCAAGCGCACAATTCTGATCGGGGGAACAGAATACGGTGGCGAAATTAAAAAATCAATCTTCTCCGTCATGAACTTCTTGTTACCTGAGCAAAACGTCTTATCGATGCACTGTTCGGCAAACGTCAACGATGCAAACGAAACGGCACTCTTCTTCGGATTGTCGGGAACTGGGAAGACGACTCTTTCAGCTGACCCACAGCGCCACTTAATCGGAGACGATGAGCATGGATGGTCACCGGATGGGGTTTTCAACATTGAAGGCGGTTGCTACGCGAAGACGATCAACCTGTCGCGTGAGAACGAACCACAAATCTATGATGCAATCCGTTTCGGTTCATTGATTGAAAACGTCGTATTGAATGAAGATCGTACGCCGGACTACAAGAACATCTCCTTGACTGAAAATACGCGTGCGGCATATCCAATCGAATTCATCGACAACGCGATGCTCCCATCACGTGCCGGTCATCCAAATACGATCGTCTTCTTGACGGCCGATGCGTATGGTGTCTTGCCACCGATCAGCAAACTGACGAAAGAACAGGCGATGTATCACTTCTTGTCTGGTTATACGTCTAAGCTTGCTGGTACAGAGCGTGGTGTCACAGAACCACAAGCAACGTTCTCGACTTGCTTCGGTTCACCGTTCCTTCCGCTCGCCCCTGAGCGTTATGCGGATATGCTCGGTAAATTGATTGAAGAACACGATGTGGATGTCTACCTCGTCAACACGGGATGGACAGGTGGAGCATACGGCGAAGGTTCACGTATGAAACTCGCCTATACGCGTGCGATGGTCAATGCCGCCGTCAACGGCCAGCTCAGTGATGTGGAGACGATGAAACATGACATTTTCAATGTCGAGATTCCTGTAGCCATCGATGGTGTACCGAGCGACGTGCTCAATCCGCGAGATACGTGGAGCGATCCAGCTCGTTATGATGTAGAGGCAAAAGCACTCGCCATGAAATTTAAAGAAAACTTCAATCGCTTCACGAAAGCAAGTGAGTCCGTCATCGCAGCCGGACCACTCGTCATCTAACGTAAAAACACTGACTCGATTTTTAACGAGTCAGTGTTTTTTCTTGTCGCAACATCCAGTCCATGGCTTGTTCGGTCGTCTCCCATTTATCCCAAAACGGAAGCTGGTGACCAAACGGAAGCACCCAAAACTCTGCTTGCTCTCCTATTTTCTCTGCAACAGCTGTCGCATGACGTAAGCGAACCTGTTCATCGTCCGTACCATGGATGAGAAGCGTCGGGGCATCCCATTCCTTATAAAGTGGAGAACGATCGACATACGCAGATTCTGCGGATTCGGGGTCCCCACCCGTCATCCGACGTAACATCTTCCGCATCGAACGCTGTTCTTCATACGTCCACTCGAGGTTTGTCACGCCAGCCCATGATGTAACCGTCGTGACCGGTCGTTCAGAAGCGAGGGAGAGGGCCATCATGCCTCCTCTTGAAAAGCCGAGAACGTGGACCGGTCGCCCGCTCATGTGGACACGATCGAATAGCGAGAGCACATCCTCTAAGTCTTCTCCACCGAAGTCCTCTTTTCCAGTCCCGCCGTGATTGCCACGATAGACCGGGGCGACGACGTGAAAGCCCCGCGATGCAAATTGCATGAGACGTGGTAAACGGACATCGCCGATTCGGGCCGTTCCTCCTCGTAAGTACATCAACACTTGGCCGTTTGAACGTTTCGGCTCAATCGAATACGCCACGACCTCTTCCCCATCTGTCGTCGTGTACCATCCTCGCGTTACCCGGTAACCCGCATAAGGTGGCAACACATCGATTCGGTCAAACCAGTTTTTGATCATAGAGAACCCTCATCGTTTCCGGTAGGACACGGTCTTTCATCATGAAGCTGTAGCGTGGATTGCGCAATAAGTTATCCGGCAAGGCATCGATCAGGACAGCCCCATCTGTCTCGTCAATGGCAGGATGATCCTCGAATCGCTCAATCTCCGCATAATAAATGTTTTTGATGACCGTATCACCTCTACCTAACACACGGTACTGTCCCAAATAGCGCAACGTTTTGACGACTCCACCGGTCTCTTCGTACACTTCCCGGATAGCGGCATCGTCCTCGTGTTCTCCTGGCTCGACTTTCCCTCCTGGAAACTCGAGTCCGCGCTGTTTATGCTTCGTCAATACCCACTTGTCTTCATATCGGGCGACGACCCAGACGTGGAGCGGCGTGTCTGAGAACGGATAATGGGTGAAGCTTAACTCGACTTGATTATGATAGTAATCCTTGAATGTCTTCATAGTCCATCCCTTTCTTTCCCCTGTCTACTCTCACTTTACCTTGTCTTCACCCAGTTTCAAACAAAAAAATCGGTCCGACGCGCGGACCGATTCGTTTTCTTATTGATTCAAACGTTTTTCGAGCTCTGCTTTTTGTTCTTCATACCCTGGTTTACCGAGTAACGCGAACATGTTCGCTTTGTAAGCTTCGACGCCTGGCTGGTTGAACGGGTTTACTCCGAGGATGTATCCGCTCATCGCACATGCTTTTTCGAAGAAGTAGAACAAGTAGCCGAGGTGATACGGTGTCATCTCTGGCAATTCGACGACCAAGTTCGGTACATCGCCGTCAGTGTGTGCGAGAAGTGTTCCTTCTGTCGCTTTGTCGTTCACGAACTGAATCGTTTCGCCTGCGAGGAAGTTCAAACCGTCCAAATCTTGAGCGTCTTCTGGGACGTTCATCGAGTGACGGACTTCTTTCACACGAATGACCGTCTCGAACAAGTCACGACGACCTTCTTGGATGTATTGCCCCATCGAGTGGAGATCCGTCGAGAAGTCGACAGCCGCTGGGAAGATCCCTTTGTTGTCTTTTCCTTCTGACTCACCGTAAAGTTGTTTCCACCATTCTGACACGTAGTGAAGAGCTGGCTCATAGTTAACGAGCATCTCAATCGATTTGCCTTTCGCGTAAAGGGCGTTACGTACGACTGCATACTGATACGCTTCGTTTTCAGCCAATTCTGGTGAGCTGTAAGCGTTTTGCGCGTCACGTGCACCTTCCATCAATGCATCGATATCAATTCCTGCAGCGGCAATCGGAAGAAGTCCGACTGGTGTGAGGACAGAGAAACGTCCACCGACATCATCTGGAATCACGAACGTCTCGTATCCTTCTGCGTCCGCAAGTGTCTTGAGTGCACCACGGGCACGGTCTGTCGTTGCATAGATCCGCTCACGCGCTCCATCTTGACCGTACTTGTCTTCCATGAACTGCTTGAGGACACGGAATGCAATCGCAGGTTCTGTCGTCGTTCCTGATTTCGAGATGACGTTGATTGAGACCTCTTTGCCTTCAAGCACTTGAAGCAACTCTCTCATATACGTTGAAGAGATATTGTGGCCCGCATAGAATACTTGTGGTGCCTTGCGCTCTTCTTTTGACAATACGTTGAAGAACGAATGTTGAAGCATTTCGATCGCTGCACGGGCACCGAGGTAAGATCCTCCGATTCCGACGACGACGAGAACGTCTGAATTCTCGCGAATTCGTTCCGCCGCAGCTTTGATTCGTGCGAACTCATCTTGATCGTATTCGGTCGGAAGATCGACCCACCCAAGAAAATCACTTCCGGCACCGCTCCGCTCGTGAATCACCGAGTGAAGGGTTTTTACCGTTTCTTGCATTTGGTCGATTTCGTGCTTCCCTACGAATGAGAGCGCGTTTGAATAATCGAAACGTACAGTTGACATGTCATTTCCTCCTTTAAATCGCTCGTAAAAGAGCCATACATGACCCATCATAAACGGAAACGCTAGATTCGTTCAATCATTATTGCAAAATAGGCAATAAATTGCCTTATTTGCTGAGTTCGAGGATATGCGCGACATCTTCACGTTCGAGTGTACGGAAACGACCGAATGCGCCACGTTTCATCGCAGAATCGAGAATCGCATCGAATGTCGACTCATCGATATCGTAGTCACGGAGTGAGTTTGGTGCGCCGAGCTGGTCGAAGAATGCACGAATCGCTTCGATTGTACGTTTCCCAGTCTCCAAGTCGTTTTCACCTGGTTCCACATCGAATACCTCCGTACCGAGTCGAGCGAAACGTGCAGCATTGTCTTCATCCAATACATGTTCCATCCAACGTGGGAAGAGGATCGCGAGACCACCAGCGTGCGGGATATCGTGGACAGCCGATACGGCGTGCTCGATGTTGTGCGATGCCCAGTCACCAGCAGCACCCATTTGAAGGACGCCGTTCAACGCCATCGTACCTGAGAACAAGATGATGGCACGAAGATCAACGTTTTCCAAATCGTTCACGAGTTTCGGCGCCGATTCAACGACAGCTTTCAAGACACCTTCTGTCATGCGTTCCTGTACCGGCGCATGGTTCGGGTGGAAGTATTGTTCGAAACAGTGGCTCATCATGTCGACAATACCGTAAATCGTCTGATCTTTTGGAACCGAGACTGTATAGCGTGGGTCAAGGATTGAGAATGTTGGGAAGACGAGTGGATGACCCCATCCGAACTTCTCTTGTGTTTCCCAGTTCGTGATAACCGAGCCTGAGTTCATTTCTGATCCTGTTGCCGCGAGTGTGAGGACCGTCCCAAATGGTACCGCCTCTGTCGGGATATGTTCACGTAGCACGATGTCCCACGCATCCCCTTCATAAGGAATCGCTGCTGAAATCAGTTTCGTACAGTCGATGACGGAACCTCCGCCGACTGCGAGCAACGCATCGACGTTTTCTTCACGTGCGAATTTGACTGCACGACGTACCGTCTCGATGCGCGGGTTCGGTTCGACGCCAGAGAAGTCTACGTATGAGATGCCAGCCTTTTCAAGCTCAGCCACGACTTCATCGTACGTTCCGTTCTTTTTGATGCTTCCGCCACCATAGACGAGCATCACTTTCTTCGCGTCGAGCGCGCCAAGTTCTTTCGATAATGTTTCGACCTGATGTGTACCGAAAATCAATTTTGTCGGGTTTTTGTATTCAAAGTTGTGCATGATTCATCCTCCTCGTAGAAATATGTAACACCTACACTATATACCCTGTTTTCAAAGAATGAAAAGTATCGTGCTTATGCGTAAATGCGATCGATGATGCGATGGAGTATGACGGCTTCCTCGGCTTGACGATAGTTCGGTTCCTTTCGGCACGCTTCGAGAAACAGCTGAATTTGACGTTCATACGGATCATGCTCCGTCAAATAGGCAGGTCGTTCGTCAAACAGTGCCCCATGTTTTTCAGTATGGAGCGTGAGCGGGAATAGACTTGCCCCGGCGTTCGTCCCTCTGCACTCGACACGCATCGTATCTTCTGCTTCGACATTGGCCATGTAACTGACATCGAGCAACAAAGAAGCACCCGTATCGAAGGTGATCATCGCTCTCGCCGTGTCTTCGACAGAGAGAGATTCATGATCCCATTTGCCCATCAAGCCCACACCCGGACGGTTCCCCAAATATTGCCCGACATGACCGATAACCTCTTTCGGTTCCGGATAATCCATCAAGTGAAGCGCGAGATCTAACATATGGACGCCGATATCGAGTAGCGCCCCTCCACCCTGAAGCTCTTTGTTCGTAAACACGCCCCATCCGGGAATACCGCGTCGGCGAAGGGCAAGTGCCGTTGCCGCATAGATGTCGCCCATCTCTCCTACGTCAATCATCCGCTTTAAGAGAACCGTGTCGGCACGATGCCGATAATGAAATCCATAATGAAGTGTCTTCCCCGCTCGTTTCGCCGCTTCTAACATCTCCACCGCTTCATCTTCCGATATGCCCGGGGGCTTCTCACAGAGCACGTGGCATCCTGCTTCTAGTGCAAGGAGCACTTGCTCTTTATGTAAGGCGTTCGGCGTACAGATACTGACCGCATCGAGCTGTTCATGCGTGAGCATCTCTTCGACCGTCTCATAGACGTTCGGGATGTCAAACTGTCGTGCGACACGTTCCCCATTCGCCCGTGTCCGGTTCATGACCGCTACCACATCCATCCCTGCTTTTACATAATTCGGAATGTGGGCACTCGTCGCAATCCCGCCCGTTCCAATGATGCCAATCTTCATATAATCTCCCCCTATTCGAATTACAGTTTCGTCATAAGCCCCATCGATTCCTGTAAAACACAAAAAAGGTGACCCGTTTAAAACGGGTCACCTTCGAACACTTACTTCTTGAAGTTTGTGTTTTTGATCCAGTCTTCAAGTTTGTCTTTGAGGACTGTGAATCCTGGAGCTTCTTCTTGCTTGAAGTTTGAAGATGCTTCGTTGCGGCGTGGCGCACGACGAGCTGGCTTCGCAGACTTCTCGCGTTTTGGAGCTTCTTGAGTCGCTTTCATTGAAAGCTTGATCTTTTTAGAAGCTTCGTCCACTTCAAGGATTTTCACTTCAACTTCTTGACCAACTTGAACGTAATCGTTTACGTCTTTTACGTAGTCGTGTGAGATTTCTGAAATGTGTACAAGACCTTGAGTCTCGTCATCGAGTGCTACGAAAGCACCGAAAGGTTGAATTCCTGTTACTTTACCTGTTAATACTTGATCTTTTTCGTATTTTGCCATTACAAACAACTCCTATGCTAAATTCATCAACTTACTATAACACACTTTTTTCGATAAAGTGTACAAATTAGTAAAAAAGATTATTTTTGACGTGTTGATATGTTTTAAAGTCGAAGCGCGGGGTAAATACAAATCAAGCAAGACTTCAAGTATTCCCCCCTGATTCCGCTAGGCGACTCGCCTAGCCCTTTTTTTGTTCAAAACGTCGTGAACGGCTTTTGATGGCGAATCGGATAGACCGTTTCTCCAGCCATTTCGTTCAACATCACCGCATTTCGATAGACGGCCATCCCTAGATTCGTTGCTGCGGGGCCATGGGAATGCTCCAAGTTCGTATGTGTGAACAACTTCCCACCTAACGACTCGCTCATCATCACTTCATATGTGTCATGCACTGCCCATTCTCCCTCTTCTTCCCATACTACCGGAAGCTTATCGACCCAAGATGGGATTACCGGGCGATACCCTGTCGCCACAACGACGAGGTCGTACTCTTTCTCAATCACTTCTCCTGTATAGCGCTGCGTCCCCTTCAAACGATGCGTCAACCAATCATAGGAAATGGATTCCACCTCGACTTGCGTCAGCATCTCTGCTCGCTTCGGCTCACCTTCTGCAGTCCGGTGATAGAGCGCCTCATAAATCGCCGTCATCGTCTCAGGGTTGACGCCATGGCGGAAACGTTCAAATGACTGAAGCAATTTCTGACGTGCTTCGTAAGGTAAGCCGTGAAAATATTCGATGTAGTCCACACTAAAAATCTCGTCCCCAATCTTTCCTGCTTCAAGTGACTCGAAATGATCAGAACGTGTGATCCAGTCGACACGTTGTTCATCCGTCGCTTCACGAAACAGATCAAGAAACACTTCTGCCGCACTCTGTCCACTGCCGACGACCGCGACGCGATAACGATCTCGAAGGACGTCCCGATAGGTCAAATACTCGCTCGTATGGATAACTTGTTCAAAACCTTCCGGCACAAACGGTTCTGCCCCAGTTCCAAGAACAACATGTGTAGCTTGAACTTGAGTCGTTTCACCGTTTGATTCGACCGTCACGAGAAAACCATTTTCCTCGACCAACACATCCGTCACCTCATGATTGAAGTGGATGGTCGACAGCTGTTCGGCGACCCAACGCAAATATCGATTGTATTCCGTCCGAGGAATTTTATCTTGTTCTTGCGTGATGAACGTCTGGAGACGCCCCGTCCCACTCAAGTAGTTCAAGAAACTCGATGGATTGGTCGGGTCTGCGAGCGTGACGAGATCTTGTAAGTAATGTGTTTGCATCGTCATCCCCTCGATAAGCATCCCTTCATGCCACATCATTTCCTTCCGCTTTTCAAAGCAAATCCCGCGTAGTGATGTTTTTTCCGCGAGAGCCATTAATCCAAGATTATAAGGACCACATCCGATTGCAACAAAGTCAACTTGTTTCATTTTCTTCACCTCGCCCGTCTTTTCCCTTTCATTATATCGCTAAAACGGCAAAAGACCCTCACGAATGAGAGTCCTTGACTGCTGTGACTTCGAATTGCTGCATGAATCGATGGATGCGTCGAATCGCTTCTTGTAACTGTTCAAGCGACGTCGCATAGCTCGCTCGCACGAACCCTTCCCCACTCTCACCGAAGGCGTTCCCTGGGACGACGGCGACCCGTTCTTCAAGCAAGAGACGTTCCGCAAATTCTTCACTTGTCAACCCCGTGTGTCGAATCGACGGGAAAGCATAGAATGCTCCACCCGGCACGTGTGTCGGGAGACCTGCCTCATTCAGTGCCTGAATGAAATAGTTCCGACGTTGACGATAGCTCTTCACCATGTTCGGTACGTGTTGATGACGTGAACGAAGCGCCTCGAGTCCCCCAAATTGAACGAGCGTCGGGGCACACATCATACCGTATTGATGAACCTTCAACATTTCCCGCGTCACGACTTCAGGGGCACAAGTGAAACCGAGGCGCCATCCCGTCATCGCGAACGCTTTTGAGAAACCATTGATGACGATTGTCCGGTCCCGCATATCGTGAAGTGTCGCGAAACTCGTGAACGGCTCGTCATAGCAAAGTTCTGCATAAATCTCGTCACTGACAACCCAAAGGTCATACTTGGTCGCGAGTTCCGCGATTTGCGCGAGCTCGTCGGCGTTCATCGTCGCTCCCGTCGGGTTGGACGGGAAGCAGAGGAGAATCGCCTTCGTCCGCTCGGTAATGACGCGCTCGACATCATCACGGTCGAGGCGAAAACCCTTTTCAGGACGACAGGCGACAGGAACAACTTTCCCACCCGCCATCTCGATGAGCGGTCCGTAAGATACGAAGGCAGGTTCGACGACGATGACTTCATCTCCTGGGTTCAGGAGGGCACGGAATGCGATATCGAGCGCCTGTGAGGCACCTGTCGTCACAATTAATTCCGATGCCGGATCGTATTTGACTGAAAATCGTTCTTTCATATAAGTAGCAATCTCTTCACGTAATTCGATGAGTCCTGCATTGGCACTATACGCCGTATATCCTTGTTCGAGTGCGACATAGCTCGCTTCTCGTACGTTCCAAGGCGTGATGAAATCCGGTTCTCCCACCCCGAGAGAAACCACGTTTTCCATCGTCTGCGCCAAATCAAAAAAGCGGCGGATGCCTGATGGTTTCATCGAGACAACTTGATTGGATAATGACTTCATGGCGTGATGTTCAACCGCTTGTCTTCAGTTTGTGGGGTGAACAAAATCCCGTCGTGTTTGTACGTCTTCAATTTGAAGTGTGTCGTCGTCGATAAGACCGAGTCAAGGGGTGACAACTTGTCAGAGACGAACGAAGCCACGTCTTGGAGCGAGCTCGCTTGAATGACGACTTGGAGATCGTAAGCACCTGACATCAGATAAAGGGCCGTCACTTCCGGGAAGCGATAAATACGCTCGGCCACATCATCAAATCCACGTCCTCGTTTCGGCGCAACTTTGACATCGATAAACGCCGTGACATCATGCCGGTTGATTTTTTGCCAATTGACCATCGCCCGAAAACCAAGCAAAATGCCGTCTTGTTTGAACTTCTCGAGCATCGACTCAATCGTTTCTTCATCAAGCGCCAACAAATCAGCCAACATCTTCGTCTCCAAATAGCCCTTTTCTTCTAACAACTCTAATAGTTCAAGTTCTTTTGATGAATACATACTTATTCTCCTTCCGTCCGACCAGGTAACACGCCTGTGAACGTTCTCTCTGTCTGCCTCACATATGGACGTCGTTCCTCTTGGACCATATGGAAATTCTTCATCCCCATGTCTGTCAGCCCATGCTTCTGACAAAAGCGGTCAAAGTAACGACGTCTCGTTTCGTCTTGTTTCGCTGATAAGTTGTCTGTCCCATTGAATGCGTAGAGAACCGTTGCTCGAGCGGGATGGGACACGGTGAACGTCTCCATGACCCTCAAGAAAAAATCCCAGTCCCAATAATTGTAGACATCCTCATCAAAGAGACCGATTGTCTCGTGGATCGATTTTCGATACATCGTGCCGGACGGAATGAACGTCGAGTCTTTTCGCATGCGCTCACGGTCGAAGTCATATGCGAACGGTTCCCAGTCCGTCACTACTCGACGACCGCCTTCCCATGTAAAACGGAATAGCTCGGCATCCGTATAGACGAAGTCCGCTTCTTGAAGATCGTGCAAACCGTCCTCGATGTGAGTCGGCATGAGCAAGTCATCATCGTCCAACAATAAGATGACGTCCCCTTTTGCTTCGAGTACGCCACGATTCCGCGCCCGAACATGGTGATTCTCGCCAACCTCAATGACACGTACATCCAGCTGATTCAAAAAAGGCGCCAAAATGTGATGTTTTGGCGGCCCTTCGTTATTCATGACCAAGACTTCGAACTGCTGAAACGTTTGGACCGTTAAGCTTTCAAGCAGCTCCGTCAATTCCGTCTCTCGTTTGTAAGCCGGAATGATGATCGTGACAGTCGGATTCATCCGCGATATGCCGTCTCGACTTGTGGAAGGATCGCTTCCCAGCTCACGCCGTTCTCTTTTGAAACGGTCACGAAGTCGCCGTATGCGAATACACTCTCGACGCCTTCAATCTCAACGAGTTTCGCAAGGAGCGGCTGATCTGTTGCTTCTCCTGCTTTCACGCTTTGGCTTTTCGCTCCGAATACGTTTTCTGGAAGTGTGACTTTCATCGCATTTGGGTTTGGTGTTGGATCAATTCGTAACATTATAATTCCTCCTTATAGTTGGCAAGACGACGATGCGAGCAGGCGCTGCGCCATCTTGAAGATCTCTTGTTCAGGTGGACACTCATCGAACGCCTCAAGGAACGTGCGGCGAATCACCTCGGTCAATTGTTCGGTGGATTCGACATAGGTTAATGCCATCATCACCTCATCGAACTCAGGTCCGTATGAACCTGCTCCGTAACCGAGCGGGTCCCATGTTAATAATAAGTCTTCTGTACGCACTTGTTAAACCCTTCTTTTCGTTAGAATCCATGCCCTACCTCATCAATCTACCTTACTTTTTGTTCGGATACCAGCCTTGACAAATTGATTCATTCGTTACGATTTAACGAAACACTATATCTAGTATTGATCGATTCATGTAGGTATTTCGCTAAGCGACGTCAAATACAATACATTCGTGCTTAAATCGTAAACGAAGTAACCCTTTTTCGGTGATGAAATCGAATTCATTTTCTGTGAAGAACTGTGCAATTAGAATTCATAAAAAAATTTCATCTCATTTTTCTGTCTCAAATTGGGTCATGAAGCCCTTTTCGAACAAAAGCAAAACACCACCCCGCACATTCAAGAATGTCAAGGATTGAAAAACTAAATATAGGTGTTTTATGATTAAAAAGATAAAAATGTGTCAATATATAGTTAACAGCTATTTTGGTCGTTGACACATTATTGTGACAGGTTAGGAAGTTCTTATTATACTTTCATAACGTCTACATCTATTAAAGGAGTGATCGATTTTGACATCCCCTATTCACCACGAGACGATGCTACCAGCGACGCCAACGCTTGCTGATGTTTCTTCTCTTATTCAATCTATCCAAACACGGTATCCTCATTTAAGTGTACAGCGTTACGAGGAACGCGCGATTCGGGCGCTCGAGACGAAGACGCTGACACAAGATGTAGTATATGACTTATTGACGATGCATGCGCTCGATATGTTGAAAGCCGAAGAGCCGGACTGGACGTTCGTGGCGACTGAGATGTATTTGAACCGTCTCTATCTTGAGGCGGCACGCAATCGCGGCTATGATGCGTCGATGCGCTACGGCAACTTCCATCACTTGATTGAGACGTTGACATCAAAACGCATCTTCACTTCAGCGCTGATGGATACGTATTCAAAAGAAGATATGGACCACCTCGAGACCTTGATTGACCCGTCTCGCGATCGCCTCTTCACCTACATCGGGCTTCGCACGTTATCGGACCGTTACCTCGGCCGCGACCATGTGAAGAACTTATACGAGCTTCCACAAGAGCGCTTCATGGTCATCGCGATGACCCTCATGCAAAAAGAGGATGAGAAAACACGCCTCAAACTCGTCGAAGAGGCGTACTGGGCGCTCTCAAACCTTTATATGACCGTCGCGACACCAACGTTATCGAACGCCGGTAAGTCATATGGTCAGCTCAGCTCTTGTTTCATCGATACAGTCGACGACTCGCTTCGCGGCATCTACGACTCCAACACCGACGTGGCGACACTTTCAAAAGGTGGAGGCGGAATCGGTGTCTACCTCGGAAAAATCCGCTCACGCGGAAGTGACATCAAAGGATTCAAAGGCGTCTCGAGTGGTGCCCTTCCTTGGATGAAACAATTGAACAACACGGCCGTCTCTGTCGACCAACTCGGCATGCGCCAAGGTTCAATCGCCGTATATCTAGACATCTGGCATAAAGATATCTTCGAATTCTTAGATGCGAAGTTGAACAACGGGGATGAGCGTCTTCGGACACATGACTTGTTCACAGGAGTCTGTTTACCGGACCTCTTCATGCGTACGGTCGAGGCACGCGGTGAATGGCATTTGTTCGACCCGCATGAGATTCGCACGGTGATGGGATATAGCCTTGAGGACTATTTTGACGAGACAGAGAACGGCGGTAGCTTCACCGAAAAATACATGGAGTGCGTCAACACACCAGAATTGTCTCGCGTGACCGTACCTGCCATCGACCTCGTAAAGCGTTATATGCGCTCACAGCTTGAGACAGGTACGCCGTACATGTTCTTCCGTGACGCCGTGAACCGGGCTAACCCGAACAAACACGCCGGTATGATTTATAGCTCGAACCTCTGTTCAGAGATCGCACAAAACATGTCGGCAACGACGATTGAAGAAGAGTACACACAAGACGGAAAAATCGTCATCACGAAAACACCAGGTGATTTCGTCGTCTGTAACTTAAGCTCAATCGCACTCGCTCGCGCAGTCAAAGCAGACGTCCTCGAACGCCTCATCCCGGTTCAAATGCGTATGCTCGACAACGTCATCGACTTGAACACCATTGAAGTGCCACAAGCGATGATCACGAACCAGAAGTATCGCGCGGTCGGTCTCGGAACATTCGGATGGCATCATTTGCTCGCCCTCGAAGGAATCCGCTGGGAATCAGTCGACGCCGTTCAATATGCAGAGAAACTTTATGAGAAGATTGCTTACCTCACGATTCAAGCTTCGATGGAACTCGCGAAGGAGAAAGGCGCGTTCGGCGTCTTCGAAGGATCGGAATGGCATACAGGGGAATACTTCAAACGCCGGAACTATCGCTCGCACGACGATTTGGATTGGGATGGTCTCGCAGAAGCCGTCCACCAAAACGGTGTCCGTAACGCCTATATGATGGCTGTTGCACCGAACTCGTCGACCGCTATCATCGCAGGTAGTACCGCGTCGATTGACCCGGTCTATAAGAAAGTCTACTCAGAAGAGAAGAAGAACTATAAGATTCCAGTCACGGTGCCAGATTTGACACCTGAGACGAACTGGTTCTATAAATCAGCCTTCGAAGTCGATCAACTATGGAGCATCCGTCAAAACGCATCGCGTCAACGTCACATCGACCAAGCAATCAGCTTCAACTTGTACGTGAAGAACGACGTGAAAGCGACAGAGCTTCTCGCGATGCACTTAGAAGCTTGGTCTCTCGGTATGAAATCGATTTATTACACACGTTCAACGACCGTTGAAGTAGATGAATGTGAGTCTTGTGCCTCATAACTTGTTCGATTCATCATTAGTCCGTTTTTAATGAAAGGTGGTTAACGACATGAACATTGCAATCATTTGTCATTCGATGAGCGGAAACACGGAAGAAGTGGCGACGCTCATCGAGTCGACCCACCATCATCGTGGTGACCACGTTGTCCGTTACGACGCGGATCGGGTCGGATATCGGGAAGCCCAGTCTCTTGCGTCATGTGACCTCGTCTATTTCGGGTCTTACACATGGGCAGATGGCATCTTGCCGGATGAAATGAAGGACACGTTCCGTCTCGTGCTAAAAGAATTGAATGTACCGATTCGTCAGGCAGCCGTATTCGGAACGGGTGACAAAATGTTTGTTCATTTCTGTCGAGCGGTCGATGAGATGGCGTACCACCTTTCAAAATACGGAATCCCACTAGCCGGTGAACTGCTTAAAATCGAGCAGTCGCCTCGCAACCAACCGTTCAACGTCCAGCACTGGGCAGAACGGATGGCTCAGAATGTAGAAGAAGGAGTCATGCACCATGTCGATTCAGAAAATCAAATTATTGTCGCCCAAACATCCTAACCGGGCAACCGCCATCATCGGTGGCGAAACAAGCTCAATCGTGAACTGGAACGATATCGCATATCCTCAGTTTTATACGATTTACAAACAATTGCTTTCAAACTTTTGGATCCCAGATGAGATCTCGATGTCGAAAGACATGCAACAATGGCCCCAACTAACTGAACGTGAACAAGACGCGTTCAAACGGATCATCGGACTGTTATCGATTCTCGACTCTGTCCAGACGCGATACATCCTCGAGTCGTCGATGTTCTCATCAGACTCATCCGTGCACGCCGTACTTGCCGTCATCGCGCAACAGGAAGTCGTACACAATCAATCGTATAGTTACGTTTTATCAAGCCTTGTCCCACTCGCTGAACAAAATCGCATCTTTGATATTGCGAAAGACGACGAGATGGTCATGAAACGTAACCAATTCATCCTGGACTTATATGAAGAATTCCGCGACACACCAAACGCAGAGAATTTCGCAAAATCACTTGTAGCCTCGGTCATTTTGGAAGGCATCAACTTCTATTCTGGCTTCGCCTATTTCTATAACTTGGCCCGTCATCAAAAGATGGTCGGGACGTCAACGATGATCAGTTATATCCAGCGTGACGAGATGCAACATTCTTATTTCATCAGCCAGTTGCTCCGTGCCGTCTTGACTGAAAATCCAAAGATTGATGCGGACGGACAGTTCAGCCAGTTCGTATACGATACGATGGCAGAGGCCGTCGACCTTGAGATTGAGTGGTGTGAATACGTCCTTCGCGACCTCGATGGACTCGATGTCAGTGAGATGCGTGACTACGTCAAATACTTGGCAAACAAACGCTTACGTGTAATCGGTCTGAACGACTTGTACGAAGGATATGACGAAGATGTCATGCCTTGGATCCGTGCATACTCAGACGACTCGCTCAACGCAACAAAATCTGATTTCTTCGAACAAAAATCGCGTTCGTATGCGAAAGTGACAGACGCAAACGGTTTCGATGACTTGTAAGATTCTCGCTCAACGCAACAAAATCTGATTTCTTCGAACAAAAATCGCGTTCGTATGCGAAAGTGACAGACGCAAACGGTTTCGATGACTTGTAAGATTCTCGCTCAACCGAACCTTTACATGGTTCGGTTTTTTTGATGCATCAAAAAACCTTAGACACGTTCGTCTAAGGTTTAAGGATTAATGATAGGTTTGTACGTATTTAGCGATTCCTTCTGCAACACCCTCTGCCATACGCTGGCGAGATGCGTCACTGCGGAGATACGTCAAATCCGTCGGAGAAGAGATGAACCCGAGCTCAACGAGAGCCGATGGCATCGTATTATTCGTAATGACGTAATAGTTTGCCGTCTTGACACCTCGGTTTGACATCCCACTCATCTTCCCGACTAGGTTGCTTTGAATGTTCGAAGCCAACACACGACTACGTGCACTATGGGCCGACCGTGTCGAATAGAATGTTTCCAATCCTTTTGCTGCTGGAGAATCTGCTGCGTTGATGTGCATACTGACGAACAAGTCACCTCGTAACGACTTCGCTGCAGCGACACGTTGATCAAGCGTCAAGTAAACATCTGTCGAACGCGTCAGACGAACTGTATACCCGTATTTCGAACGAAGATAAGCTTCTACACGTTTTGATAAATCTAATACAATCGTCTTTTCATAAAGTGAACCGTTTAGTGCTCCCGGATCTTTCCCACCATGTCCAGGATCTAGAACGATGACAGCTCCTGAAGATTCACTCGGTTTCGACGACGAAACGAATCCTGAAGAAACGTAAGCATCTTTTCCGTTGTATTTGATCTTGTGGAAACCATTTACCGTTGCATAGTAAGTAACAGCCGTGCCGTGATCGAGTTTCCCTACTACGCTTGAGTTAAGACTCGCTTGAGAACGAACATTTAATACATCACCTGGCGTGTTAATATATACCGTTCCCTTGGGTGCCGCTTCAGGCGCAGCCGGAGATTTTCCAGCAGTCAACCATGAGCTTGCCGTGTAGTAGACTTTCGACCCGATGTGAACCGTCGACCAGCTTGCATTATACGATTTGTATGATACAGCTGTGTATTTCGGAAGCACAAGTTGAACTGGTGAACTTTGATGCGTTCTTCCGAACAAGTTAACGTTTCGGTTAGCATATCCCTGAGTCAATCCGTCGTTTGGTTCCGTTGTTGTAGGTGGTTGTGTTTCCGTTTTAGAAGTTGAGATCCAAGCTGTCGGTGTATAATATGTCGCATTACCGATATATACGGTCGACCAACTTGAATTGTACTTACTTGAAACAACTGCAGTGTTTATTGGCAAGACTTTAACTACTTCAGAACTTTGGATTCGCGTCAGGAACAGCTTTAATTCTCGGTTTGCGTATCCATTCTCTTTAACAGTCTGAGGTTTGAGCGATCCAGGCGTAATCCACGCTGTCGGCGTATAGTATGTCGCGTTTCCGATATATACGGTCGACCAACTCGAATTGTACTTGCTCGACATGACAACCGTATGTTTCGGCAATACCTTTTGGATAGGCGAACTTTGCATCTGAGTCGCAAACAATTTCATTTCACGGTTCGCGTAACCTTCCGTTCGGTTCACTGTTGCATCTGTCAGTTTTGGTGCAATGTACATCTTCGCAGCATAGTAAGTTTTTCCGTTCAAATAGACTTTCGCCCATGAAGAGTTATGAACGGCATACTTGACTTCTGTCCCTTTTTTCAACGTCGTGACAATGCTGGCTGAACGATGTGATGTGACACGGATATTTAAATTTTCGGTTGTCACACCTGTTGAAGTTGCTGACTGAGTCGTCAACGAACTCGAAGGAGAAGAAAGTTTGCGGATGTATTGAGCCGATGCATAATATGTACGACTATCGACATACACTTTATGCCAGGACTGATTATACGTCCCGTATTTCACTTTCGTGCCTTTCGGCAATGTCTTGACGACTGTCCCGCTCAAACTTGGTGTTGAACGAATATTCAAATTCACAGTCGTCTCCCCATCGTACGTTGCGGCTTCAACTGAAGGAAGTTGCATTCCAAATAAGAGAACCGTTAAGATGAGTGCGATTTTTACAAGCTTCATTTTCATCCAAAATATTCCTTTCTTCTAGCGGCATTTCCTACTAACAACAACTTCATATTAGCATAATGCTTTTTTAAAAAAAGTAAATATTTGAAAAAAAGATGAATTTTTTTGATAAAAAGGTAAATGTTTTTATTGTTGGGGTTTGATGACTATGAATTGATGATTTTCGTAAGTTTCTTCTACAATATGAAAGGTTTCAGGAATCCGATATTCATAACCATCTTCATATAAAAGACCATCTTTTGATTGTTGAATCACAAATCCATCAAGCCCCTCAATATGAGCAATTTTCAGAAAGCGTTCTATATGTTTCTCTCTCTCCATGTATCGGTCAAATCGCTCAAAAGGTTTAGGGTTAATCCCACCCCAATAGCGTCCAGACTGATACGTGACATAGGTTCTGACGGAAGTTTCCGTAATCGGATCCGGTGTATGATCGAAACGCCCGAAGTCACGTGTCGATTTTTCATCAATCAATGCATACAATGAGTCAAACAATTCATAGTTGCACTGTTCTCCTAAAGAAATCACGGCACGTTGCAGTTGCTCGATATGCAGCTGTAACGACTCCCCTTGGCGATTCGGCTTCAGCTTTTTATCTCCTTCGTAAGCATTCAATATCCTCGCCACTTCGCCGGCCTCTTCTACGATTTGAAAATATAACTGTTCTTTCGTCACTTCTCTTACATCCGCTTCTTGTTGTTGAAGTGAGATGGCATACTGGTTTGCGAGACAAGTGGAAATGACAAGCACATCGAGCAGTTCTTCTTTTAGCTCCTCCGCTGATCCTTTGCGCATCGCACCTCCCACTTCTCCCACTTCTTCTAATAATCGTGCCAGCCCCGATAACGGTCTCCAGTAACCTCCCAAATGAAGAATCATCACATCAATTTTTTGTTGAATCTCTCTCATGTTCATTCACCTATCTTTCTGCTTTATTTACCGTCTACATGATATACTATGCTCAATCTAACTGTCCGGAAAGGGTGGGTTTTTCATGTCTTCGGTAAGACTTTGGCAACTGCTTCGGTTCGTACTTGTCGTAATCGGCTTATTTTTGATTACATGGGTACTGAACATCCTCTTCGAATATACGTATCCTTTCGTGTTTGCCCTACTCTTATCTCTCTTGACCGTTCCACTCGTCAATTTTTTTGAACGAAAAACCAACATGCCGCGTGCGCTCGGGACACTGATCTCGTTGTTGATCGTCCTCAGTATCGTCGTCGGCATCATCACGATCGTCATCATCCAATTGATTCATTATGCGACAATCGCAGCGGAGCGACTTCCTGAACAAATCCAAACGTTCACTGAATATGTCCAGCGCTTGTTCAACGAAAAGATTGCACCACTCGTCAACGATGCGTATGAGAGCTATCAACAATTGAATCCTGGACAGACGACTTCATTAGAAGGTGGCATCACAGAGCTCGGTGTCCAACTCGCTGCCGCAATCGGTGTTTTATCCCGTGGTGTGGCAAGTGTCCTACAAGGCATGTTGGCAGCACTCCCACTCGTCCTGCTGCTTGTCGTCGTCATTGTGCTCGCCTGGTTCTTTATTACAAAAGACTGGCCCTCTTACGTGACGTCTCTAAATCGCCTGAATAAACGCAAAGGATTTAAAGAGTTCGAGGAAGTGATGATCAACCTGAAGTCCGCTTTATTCGGTTACGTTCGAGCACAACTGACGCTCATTTCCATCACCTTCGGAATCGTACTGGTCGGTATGTTCATTCTCCGAGTCGACAATCCGCTCTCATTCGCTTTACTCGCAGGGTTCTTCGACCTTTTACCTTATTTAGGTGTCGGTACACTACTCATTCCATGGGCCGCCTATGCCGCAGTATCGGGCGATTGGTTCGTCGCCATCGGATTGATTGTCCTATACATCATCGTCATCGTTCAACGAAACTTGGCTGAACCGAAGATTGTCGGTTCCCACATCGGGTTGAATCCGCTTGCCGCACTCATCTCGATTTTTGTCGGTCTAAAACTATTCGGTGTATTCGGCTTCATCTTAGGTCCCGTACTCGCCGTACTACTAAAAGCTGTATACAACGCTAAAGTCTTTCATTATATGTGGCGGTTCATCATCGGTCCGTCTGCCACAACAGCAAAAGAGCGATGAAATCAACATTTCATCGCTCTTCTTTCATTTGAGGTACAGCTACTTTCGGCTCATTCGCTTCAGCCGGGTGTAACGAAAGACCACTCGTCCCCGCTTCATAGGCGGCTACCGCTAAGATGCAAGCATCGATAATGTCATCGATTTGGACGTTCGACATTTTCCATTTCCACGGAGTGCTTTTCGAGTATTTTCGAAGTAACTCGATTCGTTCGTCCTGCCCTTCGACTGTCTTTTTCGAATGACTTGCCTCATGCCCCATCATGACTGAGAAGCATACTTCTGGGTGAGATTCATAAACGTCCTCCACTAACACATGCTGGAACTCACGGATACGCGGAACCAAATGCCAAGCCTGTTTGCTAATCCCTTTATCGATCAACAATCGACTTTGTTTGTTCGCTTCCTCGTATGTCTCTTCATGAAGCACTTCTTGAATCGGCGGGGTAAAGACGGACGATTTCCGCTCGACGAGTTGGCTCCGCATCCACGCGTCACATGCTCGACTCGGATGGTCGACCGTCCCTAAATCTTTCGGCATATCCACGAAATGCATCGCACCGTCAATGAGCAACTCCTCTAGCGTTTCTGAAATCGTCAAACATAAGGAAATGCTATCGTATGTGATGCGCACCCAGCCTCCGCGTGCGCCGTCAATTCCTACTCCTACCATGTCTTACCTCCTGTAACATCATCAACACGCCGAACACGGCGAAAAATACTGTACATCCTAACCAGATCCGGTTCGGCCAAACCGTGTACGCAAAGCCACACAGAATCGCCAAACCGATCAAGAGGAGCGCTCTTAGCGCTCCCACGTTTCAATCATCCGTGCAAGCGTTCGGACCATGACACCAGTCGGGCCTTTCGGGCCAAGGTCGTTCGCTGCAGCACGTTCGCTCGTTCCTGCGATATCGAGGTGAAGCCACGGTGTATCGCCGACAAACTCGCCGACAAAGGCTCCACCGAAAATCATGTGACCGAAGCGACCAGGTGAGTTGTTCAAGTCGGCTACTTCTGATTTTCTCACTTTGTTGATGAACACATCAAAGTATGGCATTTGCCAAACGAGTTCATTCGTCTCGCGACTCGCTTCTTCGAGTGAGCGATAGAGGGTATCATCGTTCGTCAGACAGCCCGTCACGTCTGTACCGAGTGCGACGAGTACACCGCCCGTTAGCGTAGCTACGTCGATGATTGCTGTTGGCTCATACGTTTTCGCGAACGTGACAGCATCCGCTAAAACGAGGCGTCCTTCCGCATCTGTGTTGAGTACTTCGATTGTCTTACCGTTCATTGCCGTGATCACATCATCCGGTTTGAAGGCATCACCTGAAATCATGTTGTCTGTCGCACCGATGATTCCGATGACGTTTTTATTCGGACGTGTGCGTCCGAGTGTCTCGAATAGTCCAAGGACAGTAGCCGCACCACCCATATCGCCTTTCATTCCGACGATGCCATCTTTCGGCTTGATTGAATAGCCACCTGTATCGAACGTGACGCCTTTTCCGACAACCGCAATCGGAGCTTCTTCCTCTGCACCACGATATTCCAACACGATCAATTTCGGCGGGATCGTCGAGCCTTGGTTTACGGCGAGGAGTGCACCCATTCCGAGCCCTTCCATTTCTTCCTTTTCTAACACTCGGTATTTGAAATCATGGCGTTTCGCTAATTCTACCGCATAATCCGCCAACGTCTCTGCTGTCAAAATATTAGCCGGCATCATCGTCAACGTTCGAGCGACATTGACCCCTTTCCCATAAGCGACACCTGCATCGATGTCTTCTTGTGACACATCCCCAAGAAGTGTGATGTTTGGCTCTTCGACCGTTTGTTTCGGCTCTGACTTGTATGTAGGATGAGCATACGTCGCCATTTCAAATGCTTCTGCGAAAATGCGAGCCGCGTCGTTTGTGAACGTGTCGAGTGCGACTGCAACGTCCTTTAATCCACGCGCGTGGACGAGCTTCGCCACTTTCCCGAACCAGTTCCGTACATTCTCTGTCGTGATGTCGTTTCGTTGTCCAAGTCCGACAAACAAGACGCGTGCCGTTTCCCCGGCGAACGTCGGCAATAACGTCACTTCTCCTGTTTTCGTCGAAAGGTCTCCTGATTGAATGAGTGCTTTCACTCGTCCACCGAACAATGTGTCGAGCCCTTCGTCGATTGAATCGGCCGCACCGATTCCAACAATCATCGTGTCATATGAATCTGTCCAATTTAATTGAGCAATTTGATACATCTTGCCACTTCCCTTCTTTATATATGGTAAGCATAGCGAACTTCTCCAAAATAATGAAATAGTATGCGTAAGAGTCAAGAAATCTTCGAATTCGTGGGCTATCTCCTCGTTGTGACGTTGTTTTATTTTATGATAGGATAAGAAAGTACGCAATCGGGCTTCTCTTCATCGTGAAGTGAGGCCAATTTGACTGGTCGAGGCTTCCCCTAGTCGTAGACCGTTGCTACTTTAACTTTCTTCGTTCTCGTTAATTCTTTTTTCTTTTCGGGTATGAAGTAACGAGGCAGGAAAGTACACTATTTCTTTGAAAAGAGGGACTACGCTTATGTCACACATTAAAGGTATTGGTGCATCTGCAGGGATTGCAGTTGCAAAAGCATTCGTTATGGAGACACCTTCATTCGATATCCCAACACACAAGATTGAAGATGTCGCTGCAGAAAAGGCACGTTTCCAAGATGCAATCGCACAATCTAAAACGGAGCTTGAAGAAATCCGCGAGCACACGCTTCGTGAACTTGGTCCAGACAAAGCCGAGATTTTCTCAGCTCACCTTTTAATCGTTGAGGATCCAGAAATCGTTTCGCAAGTGAACGATAAAATTGAAAGCGAAAACATGAACGCTGCGAAAGCACTTGATGAAGTCGCACAGACGATGATCATGATTTTCGAATCGATGGACAACGAATACATGCGCGAACGTGCAGCTGACGTTCGTGACGTGACAAAACGTGTTTTGGCACACATTCTTGGGGTGACATTCGTGACACCTGCATCGATCTCAGAAGAAGTGATCATCATCGCTGAAGACTTGACGCCTTCAGACACGGCACAACTCAACCGTAAATACGTCAAAGGGTTCGCGACAAACATCGGTGGACGTACATCACACTCTGCCATCATGTCACGTTCACTCGAAATTCCAGCGGTCGTTGGTACGAAAGTGGCCCTTGAAGAAATCAAAAACGGTGACCTCGTCATCATCGACGGTACGGAAGGTGACGTGTTCGTCAACCCTTCAGAAGACCTCGTCAAAGAGTACGAAGGCAAACGTGCTGATTTCGAAGCTTACAAAGAAGAGTTGAAACAACTCGTCAACGAAGAGTCTGTCACTGCTGACGGTCATAAAGTGAAGCTTGCAGCGAACATCGGAACGCCAAACGACTTAGAAGGCGTCTTGAAAAACGGTTCAGATGCAATCGGTCTTTATCGTACAGAGTTCTTGTACATGGACTCTGAAACATTCCCGACAGAAGAAGAGCAATACACAGCATACAAAACGGTTCTTGAAGGTATGGAAGGCAAGCAAGTTGTCATCCGTACACTCGATATCGGTGGCGACAAAGAATTGTCTTACCTCGACCTCCCGAAAGAGATGAACCCGTTCCTCGGCTATCGTGCGATTCGTCTTTGCCTCGAGGAAACAGATTTGTTCCGCACGCAACTTCGTGCCCTTCTCCGCGCGTCAGCTCACGGTAACCTCGCGATCATGTTCCCTATGATTGCGACACTTGAAGAGTTCCGCGCAGCGAAAGCCCTTCTCCTTGAAGAAGAAGCGAAGTTGAAAGAAGAAGGAATCGAAGTCGGTCAATATGAAACAGGGATGATGGTTGAAATTCCATCTACAGCTGTCATGGCGAAACAATTCGCAAAAGAAGTCGACTTCTTCTCAGTCGGTACAAACGACTTGATTCAATACACGATGGCGGCTGACCGCATGAACGAAAAAGTATCTTACTTGTACCAACCGTTCAACCCTGCCATCTTGAACCTTCTCCATAACGTCATCACAGAAGCACACAAAGCTGGCAAATGGGTCGGTATGTGTGGAGAGATGGCTGGAGAAGAGCTCGCGATTCCAATCCTTCTCGGTCTTGGACTCGATGAATTCTCGATGTCAGCTTCAAGCGTCCTCCGTGCACGTAGCCTCGTGAAGCGCTTGACGAAGACAGAAACAGAATCGATCGTCAACGAAGTCCTCAACATGGACACAGCTGAAGAAGTCGTGAACTTCCTTAGCGAAAAGTTTGACATTAAAAAGTAACGTCAAAAGTCCTTCTCTCGAGCGAGAGAAGGACTTTTTTTACATACTATTTAAAAATCGAAGTCGTCCGGGTCTGGACCGACACGTTTATACTGATCGAGTGCATCAATTCGTTCCATTTGATCTTCGTTCAATTCAAAGTCATGCAGACTGAAGTTTTCTTCGATGCGATGCGATTTGACCGATTTCGGAATAATCACCCATCCTGTCTGAAGATGCCAGCGCAACATCACTTGAGCGACAGAACGCTCCACTTCTTTCGCGATTGTAACTAACGTCGGCTCTTCGAACAATCCACCTTGCATGAGCGGTGCCCAAGCGACTGGTACGATGCCATGCTCGGTCATATACGATGCTAATTCGGTTTGACGAAGCAATGGATGCCGCTCGACTTGGTTCACGGCTGGAACGAGTTCACTGTTTGCAGCCAATGTCTCAAGGTGATGAATCTGGAAGTTACTCACTCCGACTGCTCCGACACGTCCGTCTCGATACAATTGTTCAAGGGAGCGCCAAGAGTCAACAATTTTGTCTTCCACCGGCCAATGAATCAAATACAAATCCAATTGTTCTAAGCCGAGGCGTTCGAGTGAAGCTTCATACGCAGCGATGGCTGATTCATACCCTTGATCGGCATTCCAAAGTTTTGAGGTGATGAACAAATCATCCCGGGAAATATTCGCCATCTCCATTCCTTTTCGAATTCCGATTCCGACACCTTCCTCGTTCTCATAAACAGCTGCCGTATCAATGTGGCGGTATCCTTGACGAATCGCTTCCACGACAGCATCGATGACCGTATCCCCGTCCTCTACTTTAAAGACGCCAAGTCCGATGGTAGGAATGGCTTTCTGACCATGATTCAACTCTATAGATTGTTTCATTTGTACCCCTTCTTTCGTGAGAATTCTTCTTCACTATAAAAGGGATTCTCACTTTTCGGAATAAGGCACATTGAAGTAACTATACAAAAAGAGCCGCTCCATTACTGGAGCGGCGTGTGAAACTTGGTTACTCTGGACCTCTGTCATCGGCTCTAAAGTCGAGCGCTTCACCTGCGACGACCGTCTCACCGAACGGTACGACGACGACTTTTCCGTCTCCGTTCGTCCAAATGATCGGTGTGATGAGTGAAGGTACTTTATCTCGAATCGCATTAAGATCGACTTCGAGAAGGACGTCTCCCGCTTCGACTCGAGCACCTTCTTCTACTTTCGCAGTAAATCCTTCCCCTTTCAAATTGACCGTATCGAGACCAACATGAATCAGTAGTTCACGTCCATCGTCAGCCAAGATACCGATTGCATGTTTCGTTGGGAAGAATGTCGTGATTTGACCCGTCACCGGCGAAACGACCTGACCCGAACTTGGTTCAATCGCAAATCCTTCTCCCATCATGCGACCAGAGAAGACTTGATCTGGTACATCATCAAGTGACAACAATACACCTGACATCGGAGCGAGGAAGCGATGATCAGCTTGTTCAGCCGCTTCCGGTGTAATGACCGCTTTTTCAACTTTTTCTTTCGGTTTATACTCGCCACCTTCGATGATGGTCGCGATTTGTGATTTGAGCGTATCCGACTTCGGTCCAAAGATGGCCTGAATGTTATCCCCTACTTCAAGGACACCGGCAGCACCAAGTGTTTTCAGGAGGTCTTTGTCGACTTGTTTGACGTCATTGACCGTAACACGAAGTCGAGTGATACAAGCATCCAAATGTTTAATGTTTTCAGGACCACCGAGTCCGACGAGCACTTCGTACGGCAAGTCGTCCCCAATACCGGCTTTGTCACCTTTCGCGCCGGTCTGAACGTCACGTCCAGGGATTTTCAGGTCGAACTTCGTAATGGCGAAACGGAATCCGAAGTAATAGATGACCGCAAAGACGAGTCCGACCGGAATGACGAGCCACCAGGCGGTTCGGTTCGGCAAGACTCCGAAAAGAAGATAGTCAATGAGACCGCCAGAGAATGTCATCCCGATCTTGACGTTCAGTAGATGCATCGTCATGAAGGAGAGACCTGCAAAGACGGCGTGAATTCCAAAGAGAAGTGGTGCAACGAAGACGAATGAGAACTCGACTGGTTCTGTGATTCCTGTCAAGAATGACGTGAGGGCAGCTGAGAAATAGAGACCTTCGACGTCTTTCCGACGTTCTTTCGGAACCGTGTGGAACATGGCGAGACAGGCAGCAGGTAACCCGAACATCATGAACGGGAATTTCCCGGTCATGTACGTACCAGCTGTGAACTCGACGCCGTCACGTAGTTGCGCGAAGAAGATCCGTTGGTCACCTTGTACGAGATCACCGGCTTGGTTCGTATATTCCCCGAATTGGAACCAGAACGGAGAATACCAAATATGGTGAAGACCGAACGGAATCAAGGAACGTTCTACCAATCCAAAGATGAATGCTGATAAGGCAACGTTTGCCTCGATGACCGTACTTGAGAACGTATTGATCGCATTCCCGATCGGTGGCCATATATACGCGAGCGCAATCCCGATAATCAAACTGAATGCGGCCGTCGCAATCGGGACGAACCGCTTCCCTGCAAAGAATCCTAAGAAATCTGGCAACTTGATGTTGAAATACTTGTTGTACGCAAAGGCTGCAACAAGACCTGCGATAATACCCCCGAATACCCCCATTTGGAGTGTTGGGATACCGAGAACGGTTGCATACTGCGGGTCGCCTTGAGCGATTTCCGCGGTAATCCCGTTCCACGTGCTGATGACTTTGTTCATGATCAAATAACCGACAATGGCTGCTAGACCAGCAACCCCATCCCCATTCGCCAGGCCGATTGCGACCCCGACGGCAAACAGTAACCCTAAGTTTGCGAAGACGATGTCCCCGGCATCTGTCATGACTTGCCAAATCAGGACAAGTGAGTCATTTGCCAGAAACGGGAGCAATTCAACGAGGTCCGGGTTTTGGAATGCGGTACCAAACGCCAAGAGAAGACCGGCTGCCGGTAAGATCGCAACCGGAAGCATGAGTGCTTTCCCGACCCGTTGTAAAA
Source organism: Exiguobacterium sp. MMG028 (assembly GCF_027947425.1). Classification (NCBI taxonomy): domain Bacteria; kingdom Bacillati; phylum Bacillota; class Bacilli; order Caryophanales; genus Exiguobacterium; species Exiguobacterium sp. MMG028. The sequence goes on along the minus strand of NZ_JAQJIN010000001.1, from coordinate 124,713 downwards.
CGCCAAACACTTTCTTCCACATCATGGTTCCCTCCTTTGTCAGAATACTTACTTTTTCCCTCAAACGTTTGGATGAAACCGTTTCATATAAAAAGAAAAAGACCAACCCCGAAGGATTGGTCTAAATGATGATTAGTTTGCTTTCTTTTCGTTACCTGAAGCGATAACCGCTTGGATTTCTGATTTCAATGCATCCGAACGTGGTCCGAAGATTGCTTGAATGTTGTTACCAACTTCAAGGACACCAGATGCGCCAAGGCGTTTCAACTCATCTTTGTTGACTTGGTTCTTATCTTTTACTTCGACACGAAGACGTGTGATACATGCATCGAGGTGTTTGATGTTTTGTGAGCCACCAAGACCCACGAGGATATCTTGTGCAAGTTCCGAACCAGTAGCTGTTGATTGTTCAACAACCTCATCTTCACGACCTGGTGTTTTAAGGTTGAACTTGCGGATAACGAAACGGAATCCGAAGTAGTAAACAACCGCGAACACGAGACCGACTGGAATGACGAGCCACCAAGCCGTACGACCTGGAAGAACACCGAAGAGCAAGAAGTCGATCAAACCACCTGAGAACGTCATCCCGATCTTAACGTTCAAGAGGTGCATCGTCATGAATGAAAGACCTGCGAATACTGCGTGTACTGCGAAGAGAAGTGGTGCTACGAACAAGAATGAGAACTCGATTGGTTCTGTGATACCAGTCAAGAACGATGTAAGGGCAGCCGAAGCCAAGAGACCACCGACAACCGCTTTACGCTCAGGACGTGCTTCGTGGTACATTGCGAGTGCTGCTGCAGGAAGACCGAACATCATGAACGGGAATTTACCAGTCATGAACGTACCTGCTGTCAACTCAGCACCGTCACGAATTTGTGCGAAGAAGATCGCTTGGTCACCACGAACGACGTTACCCGCTGCATCTGTGTATGAACCGAATTCAAACCAGAACGGTGAGTAGAAGATGTGGTGAAGACCGAATGGAATCAATGAACGTTCGATCAAACCGAAGATGAACGCTGCAAATGTACGGTTTTCATTCAACATGAAGTTTGAGAATGAGTTCAATCCGTGTTGAACTGGTGGCCATACTAATAGTAAGACGAAACCAGCAACGACTGCTGCAACTGCTGTTACGATTGGAACGAAACGTTTACCAGCGAAGAAACCAAGGAACTGTGGCAATTCAATATTGAAGTACTTGTTATAGGCCCATGCGGCGATGAGACCCATGATGATCCCTCCGAATACCCCTGTTTGGAGTGTTGGGATACCGAGTACGTTCGCGTATGCTGGGTCACCTTGAGCTAACACTTCAGGTGTGAGTTCGAGCCAAACACCCATCACTTTGTTCATGATCAAGAATCCAACGATTGCTGCAAGTCCGGCAACCCCGTCACCTGCTAAACCGATGGCGACACCGACTGCGAACAAGAGCGCCAAGTTCGAGAAGATGATTCCACCTGCTTGCTCCATCAATTGAGCGAATTTCACGATGCTTTCGTTTGTTAACCAACCAGCACGTGATGTAAGTTGTGGGTTTTGCATTGCGTTACCGAATGCAAGAAGAAGACCGGCTGCCGGCAAGATCGCAACAGGAAGCATAAGTGCTTTACCGACTTTTTGAAGAACACCAAAGATCTGCTTAAACATCAACATTTCCTCCTTTTTTTAAGTACGTATAAACAATATGATAGCGGTGTAGATGTCAGACAACCGACGTATCTAAACGTTTTCATAAATCACGTTTATAAAAACAGAAAAGGCATGAATAAGGATAGAACGTAGACCTCTCCCAATGGAGAAATCACATAACGTTCCACTCCTTACTCATGCCTGATCGAATCAGTAACACGTAAGACACGTGGTATCATTTATCTACTTGTTAGGCGCTGGAGATGCATCGTCAAATATGTCGCTTCACCTCGTGGGACGGGACGCTTTAATTCGCGTTCCATGATACCCATCAGCTCCCAAGCAGTACTATAGCATAGCGGATATTCGTCGCGCAACACCTTTTCAATTTTTTGTGGTGCCTCGACCATCTCACCCGTCGCAACCCGCTCAACGGCGTACCTTAAGTGCCGAAGTAAGCGCTTATAATCGAGTGAAGTTCGGTCCAATTTTACGTTCAAACGACTCTCAATCGTCTGGACGATTTGGCCGATGATTTGGTTATGACGATTCACTTCCAGGACATTTTTGAACGTCGTCGCTGAGTGAATATGGAGGGCAATGAATCCAGTCTCCGCATCTGGAAGAAGTACGTTCAATCGTTCATGGAACATATCGACGATTCGTTCCGCGAGCGCAAACTCGTTTGGATAGAGGGATTCCGTCTCAAGTAAAAACGGATTCGTCACTTCCATCCCTTGCTCGATTCGTTTCATCGTGAAGAACAAATGGTCGGTCAAGCCGATATGAATGTGCTCATCGACTTTTTTACCCGTACTCGTCTCGATGAAGCCGACGATCTCTTGCATGAACGCAATAAAATCCTCATCGACATGTTTGACGAGCTCTTGATACTGCGACTGTTCTTCTTTATCTGTCAGTTGATACACTTTCTCCGGGACGCTGGCCGGGTCGACGAGGTCGCCTGGTTTTTTGCCAAAGCCAATTCCCTTCCCGAGTAGAATGACTTCCGGATCCGTATCATGTTGACAAATGACAACGCTATTATTCAACACTTTTTTGATCGTATACATCGGTAATGTCATTCGCATCGCATCCCTTACTAAAAATCGTTTCGCTATCTAGTATATCGGTTCATGCCCTAAAAAAGTAGGGACAAAACAAAAAAGGCGAACATTTCTGTCGCCATTTAAAACATTGAATAACCGCTCTTCCGTAAGAAACGAATCGTCACGCCAGCCAAGATTGCTCCGAGCAACCCGAAACCGAGCATGAACAAATCGAGAAGTTGCAATCCGACGAGTCCTTCATAGATCCCCGTGAGTGCAGTTGACGTCTCGGTCACGTAACTTGAAAGTTTGACATTATCAATCATCATGATGACAAAAATTGGATAAATGAACACAAGTGTCCATGTCTTTTTAAGTAACATATTCAAGATGAAGCCGATACTGAAAAAAATCGTCATATATAAAACGGCCCCAATGACTGCTTGGATAATATGCATGTGATGCCCCCCTTGTCCGCTCTCCATTATACAAAATTTCAACCGACGTGGTCAAAGAACTTCCTATGACAATTTCGAAAGAAAATAGCTCGTTCTGAATCAGAACGAGCCGTACGTTAATCGAAAATTAGAACTTTCCTTTTTTGAGGACGAGTCCGTATTTTTTCAATTCGATGAAGTGTTTGTTGTCGATGACTTTCTTCATGAATGAAGCGTTGCGACCGAAGATTTTTTTACCCATGACGATTCCGATTCCATCGTTATGACCGAGTGAAGCAACTGTTCCTTTGCTCTCGTAAGTGAACTTCGAAGTCGATTTGCCATTGATAAGTGCCGCGATGTTTTTCGCAACGTTGTGCGCTTGTTGTGTTGCGATTTGTGCCGTCGGTGGGTATGGACGGTTCGAAGCAGGGTCCATGACTGCCGAGCAGTCACCGATGATGAAGACGTTGTCGTGACCTGGTGCACGGTTGTCCGCTTCCACCATGACACGGTTACGAACCGCTTCAAATCCTGATTTTTCAATAATCGGGCTACCACTTACGCCACCTGTCCAGATGATTGTGTTGGCGTGGATCGTTTCCGTCGTGTCACCTTGAAGTGGACCAAACGTAACGACACCTGGCTCAACACCTTTGATTCCGTTACCGAGTTTCATCTCGACACCGTTACGCTCCAACCATTTCTGTGCATACGTTGTGAGTTCTGGGTCGAATCCTGGAAGAACCGTTGGCGCTGCTTCAATGTTGACAATGCGAACAGCTTCGCGTGGAACGTCATATTGTTTGCAAAGTTCTGGGATTCGGTTGACGATTTCACCGAGGAATTCAATTCCTGTGAATCCAGCCCCACCGACAACGATTGTTACGAACGAGCTGTCAGAAGAACCGTTTGTTTTATATTGAGCGAATGAGTACTCGATGTGCTCTTTAATTTTACGAACGCTGTTCAATGAGCTGATTGTCATTGCGTTTTCTTTCAAGCCTGGGATACCGAATGTTTCCGGTACACCGCCGAGACCGATGACAACGTAGTCGTATTCGACGACAGAACCATCTTCAAGCGTAACTTGTTTCGCAGCAGTATCGACGCGATCGACGATCCCTTTGACAAGTTTCACACGTGATGGGTTCACAATATCGTTAATGTAAATGCGTGCTTGGTCTGGGTTCATCGTTCCAGCAGCTGGTTCGTGAAGCCAAGTTGTTTGGTAGTGATAATCATGCTTGTTGATGAGCGTGATGTTCGCGTCACCTGCAGCGAGTGTCTTTTGAAGGTTGACGGCTGTGATGAGTCCGCCAAAGCCCGCGCCAAGAATAACAATGTTAGGTCGTTTCATGTTCATTTCCACCTTGTTTAAAGTTTTGTTTTTTTGAACAACTATGTTGTGTGTTTCTTCACATAGATGTTCACAATAAAGCCCATTCTTGTTCAACATCTGTTCACAATTGCTTCTGTTTCATTGTACGCTCTTTAATTTGAATTCTCAATGGAAAAGCTTATCTTCTTGAATTTTTTTTGAAAGTGTTGCATGTTTGTACTGAATGGATTTAATTCAATAAACTCTCTATAATAAATGTATACGCTTTGAGGAGGAATTCGATGAAGACGACGAAAGATGTAATCATCATCGGTGGAGGTCCGGTTGGATTGTTCACCGCATTTTACGCAGGCATGCGCCAACTCGATACGACGTTGATTGAAAGTTTACCGCAACTCGGCGGTCAATTGTCAACGCTCTATCCTGAAAAATATATTTATGATATCGCTGGCTTCCCGAAAGTGAAAGCACAGGATTTGATTGATCAATTAAAAGCACAGGCTGATCAATTCGAGCAAGACTACCGCCTCGGCGAAACAGTTGAGACGGTGGAACGTCTCGAGGACGGCACGTTCGTTTTGACGACAAATAAAGAAGAGTACCATACGAAAGCGGTCATCATCACTGCTGGAAACGGTGCCTTCTCGGCTCGTCCACTCGGTCTTGACGGTTGCGAAGATTACGCAAACCTTCATTACTTTGTCGACAACATGGAGAAATTCCGTGATCGCCGCGTCATGATTGCCGGTGGTGGCGACTCTGCTGTCGACTGGGCACTCATGCTCGAAGGAATCGCGAAAGAAGTACACATCGTCCACCGCCGTGACCGTTTCCGTGCTCACGAACATACGGTCGAACAAATGAAGGCATCTACGATTAATGTCCTTACGCCGTACAACATCGAGTCACTCTCAGGTGAGACACACATCGAATCTGTTGAATTGACGGATAAGGACGGCGAGTCAAAAATCGTTGAGATCGATGATTTGATTTGTAACTACGGATTCGTGTCATCTCTTGGCCCAATCAAGAACTGGGGAATGGAATTTGAGAAGAACACAATCCGTGTCGACTCACGCATGGAAACGACAGTTGCCGGGATCTTCGCTTGTGGTGATATCGCCACATACGAAGGAAAAGTGAAGCTGATTGCGACAGGTTTCGGTGAAGCACCAATTGCCATCAACCAAGTGAAGCAACTTGTGGATCCGACTGCCCGTCATCCGCAACACTCGACATCTGTATTTGCCGGGAAATAATGATCAATCCTCTGTGGACTGTGTCCACAGAGGATTTTTTCATTTCCGCATCGTTTGAATGATGACCCGGTCAATCCAGTCATCGAGTTGCGTGAACACGAAGCCCGCCTTTTTCGCTTCAGCGATCGACATGTAATAGTCGACGTCCGAATCATATGGGGACGACTCCCCATCTTTTATGATATGGACAGGTTTTCCGACATGTTGCCCGATTCGCTCCATCAAAGCACCCATGGAGATGAGACCATCACTCGCTGCGTTGAAAGGTCCAGTCACGTTCGCACGTCCCACCCATTCTAAAAATGCTGCTGCTTCCGCGCTCGAGATGAAGCCCATCTTCGCTTCTGGATGATGCAACACAATCGGTTCCTCGTTGCGAATGGCGTCCACATAAAATTTGAGTCGATCTGTATAATCATCTGGTCCGAGGACAATTGGTAAGCGTACGGTCGCAACTGGGAATGAAGCCCGGTGGAAGAAGAACGACTCTGCCTCTCGTTTCCCTTGTCCGTAGTCATGCTCGGCTTCTAAATGATATTCATAATGGAGCGGATTAAAGTCACTCTCCTTTAAATCAGGTCCCGGCGCGTATACCGACATTGTAGACGTCAGGACATACTTTCCGACCTTATCCATGAACGCATCCGAAGCGATTTTTGCCTGATACGGGGTAAAACAAATATTGTCGTAGACAAGGTCGAACCGTTCGCGTGCCAAGTCTTTCATCGTCGCGACCGATTGTCGGTCTCCTTTAATGGACCGTATTCCTTCGGCTTCTGGAACTTGCAATTGCCCCCTCGTCACAATTGTCACATCATCCCCCGCCTCCGCGAGTCGTAAGGCAAGTCGTTTCCCGAAATAGCGTGATCCTCCAAAAATCAATACTTTCCTCATCACCCTAGCCCCCTTCAATACGATTCTCTTCCCTACATTCCCTTTCCCCGACGTTCCGTAACTGGTCGAATCGCACAAAAAAAGACTATGGCGCTCCATAGTCTAAAATAATTAACATTCTCCTGGTGTCCCAGCGTTCGTCGCCGTCCGGAAACTTGAACCGCAGCCACACGTGGCGATGGCATTCGGGTTTTTAATCGTGAATCCCCCACCGAGCATCGATTGCTTGTAGTCAATCTCGAGCCCATCGACGACACCGTGATCGACTTCCGCAACGATGACGCGGACGCCGTGATGGTCGAATTGAATATCTTTATCCGTCTTTTCCTCATCAAAGCCCATTCCATATGAAAGTCCTGTACATCCGCCACCTTGGACCTTCACTCGCAAATATTGTGCATCCGGGCGTTCGGTCTGTTTCATCATCTCTTGTACTTGAAGTGCTGCTGATTCTGTCAAATGAATCATCTGAACTCCTCCTCATTTTATCTTCAATTCAAGTCAATTGACTTGTAGTTTTGTGCATTATCTTGTATAACTAAACTGTAACAAAAAAAATTAAATCGTTCCATCTTCGGGGCAGGGTGAAATTCCCGACCGGCGGTATTGAAGAATTTATTCTTCTCAGCCCGTGAGCGAGCAAGGCGTTGCTTGCTGATTTCGTGAGATTCGAAAGCCGACAGTACAGTCTGGATGGGAGAAGATGGCGGCATCCGACCGATATCCGGATGTTTTCTTTGACGTGGACTTTTCCACCTCGGAAAACATCTATTTCGTATGCGCGTAAACTCTCCCGATTGTCTTCATTGCAATCGGGTTTTTATATGCGACGGGTGCCATTCATCGAGGAGCGACCTAAAGGAGAGATTCTGATGAAAACTACGCGCAACAAACGATTGACAACTATGGTGACTTTGGCGATGCTCGGGACGATTTCGTTCGTACTCATGCTATTCAACTTCCCGCTCCCATTTTTACCGCCATTCCTCAAAGTGGATTTCAGTGACATTCCTGCACTCATTGCTGGGATCGTCTTTTCTCCACTCGCAGGTGTCGTGGTCGTCGGATTGAAAAACGTCTTGTACTATGTCTTTAACGGTGGCGGTGTCCCGGTCGGAGAGGTCGCAAACTTCTTCGCAGGTGTCGCATTCATGTACCCGGTCGCATGGTTCTATCACAAACGGAAGACGAACAAAGCACTCGCTTCTGGACTACTCGCCGGTACAATCACGATGGCACTCAGCCTCGCCATTTTAAACTATCTCGTCATCTTGCCAGCCTATGCCTTCTTCTTCGGAATGGCAGACATGGCCGACCCGGCCGTGAAGACGGACCTCGTCCTTTACGGGATCTTACCGTTCAACTTGATTAAAGCGATCTTGATCAGCGCACTCTTCGTTCCACTCTTCTTGAAATTGAAGCCGTGGATCGAACGTCAGCGCGTACAACTTCAAGCATAAACGATAAGCAAGCACCTAGATTAAATTCTAGGTGCTTTTTCTATGTATATACCCATTCTTCAATAGCGAAGTTTTATTGTATAGAGGGTCTTCACATGATTACGCTCAGGGACTTGAATCAATGCTAAGGACTCAAGCTTCCCTTCGATTTTTTGAATACGCTTTGTCAAATACTGAAATGCAGCTACTATCTGCGTGTCGGATAAGTGATTGGCCAACGTACAATGGGGGATCCATTTGTTCGGTATGTATAATGAATCCGAACAATCGTCAAAGTTTCCGTGTTGCGCATGGTGACTTTGATGAAGTCTGGCTAGTCCATCATTCAGCGTCGGAGCTAAAAATATTGTTTTCGAGTCAATGAAAGTCCCTATCGATTCAAAATTGATTGGAACCACTTGCGTTTTGGAATAATGCCGCGACAACCACTCGATATACATATCTACTGCTAACATTTTATAGCTCGCCAACGTGATATGAGGACGTAGATTTTTAATTTTAAACGCGTAGCTGGAGATTCCTTCTTCTTTTAACGAATTCCAAAGTTTCTGCACTTCCGCATCCGTTTCCTCGTCAAAATAGGCTACTAGAGCATACATTACAATCCCTCCTCACCTTTGATAATAGCGCACCCAGGATTGATTTTGTAAATTTTTCTAAGCGAATCGGTTATGTATCAAACATCCCCTACTAATTCCTTCGTCGCTGATTATTGAACACAAAAACGCGACCACCGAAGTGATCGCGTTTTCTTATACTAATTAGAGAAGAAGTCCAGCCAATGTAGCTGACATCAAGTTTGCAAGCGTACCTGCGAGAATCGCGAGGACACCCATACGTGCGATGTCACCACGACGGTTTGGTGCCATACCACCAAGACCACCGAGAAGGATCGCGAGTGATGAAATGTTGGCGAAACCACAAAGTGCGAATGCAATCATTGCTTCTGTACGAGCTGACAAATCACCAGAACCGATGATTGGTGCAAACTCAGAGAAGGCAACGAATTCGTTCAAGACTAGTTTTTGACCGAGGAAGCTACCGAATTGTACTGCATCTGCCCACGGAACACCGATAACAAATGCAAGTGGAGCAAACACGTAACCAAGGATCAATTCGAGTGACAAGCTATCAAATCCGAAGAGTCCGCCGACTGAACCGAGGATCAAGTTGACGAGCGCAATCAATGAAACGAACGCGAGAAGCATTGCACCGACGTTCAAAGCAAGGAAGAGACCGTCAGAAGCACCACGTGCCGCTGCATCGACGAAGTTCGCCGCTCTGTCTTCTTCGTCCTCTGCAATCTCGATGTCATCATCGTATTCTTCTGTTTCTGGAACGATGATTTTCGCGAACAAGAGACCAGCTGGCGCTGCCATGAAGCTCGCTGCGAGCAAGTACTCGAGTGGTACACCGAGTGCTGCGTATCCAGCAAGTACAGAACCGGCAACCGATGCGAGACCACCGACCATAACTGCGAAGAGCTCAGACTGTGTCATCGTAGGAAGGTAAGGCTTGATGACAAGCGGTGCTTCCGTTTGACCGACGAAGATGTTTGCTGTTGCTGAAAGTGACTCTTTACGTGACGTTCCTAATGCTTTCGCGAGTGCCGTACCAAGGATACGGATGACCCACTGCATGACGCCAAGGTAGTAGAGTAACGCGATTAATGATGACATGAAAACGATAATCGGAAGGACTTGGAATGCGAAGACGAAGTTATCGCCGCCGACCGCTGTTCCGAATACGAACGCGATCCCGTCACCCGCCGTGTTCAGGATTGCTTGAACCCCGCTCGAGATCCATTCAAGTGCCGAACGTCCCCAAGACGTGTACAGTACAAGGAAAGCAAATGCGAATTGAACAGCGAACGCTGCCAAGACCGTGCGCCATTTGATGGCTTTACGGTTGGTAGAGAAGATGTAAGCGATTGCAATTAGTGCCAAAATACCAACCACACTCATGATTTTCATTGATGTTGTGCTCCTTTCATATTAAACAAAGCGATTATATGTGTCATACCCGAAAAGAGATGTGCCCTACCGTTTGAAACGCTTTCTTTTTCTCGTTGTTAAACGTCAGACAACCTACATTCGAACCTCTTAGAATATAACATCCCTCTTTTTAAAATGCAACGGGTGAAATAAAAAAGTTTGAGGTCATCCCTCAAACTTTTTACCATGCCATCTCTTCTATTTTTTCATACACCTTCGTCACCAACTCATCCGGCGTTTCACCGGTCACGACTTCCCCGTCGACGAGGCAAAAGAGATCAAGGGAACAGACGCCACAGTAGCCTGTACAGCCGTATTCGACCACATCGAGATCAGGGTCAGACTCTAATTTCGCTCGGGCCACTTGTGAGCCCATCGCTAAATTCGAGGCGCAAAATTCGATGATTGGATTCATCATATATGTCACCGTCTTTCTTTACGTGAATTATCGGAAAATGGTTCTTCTACGGCAGATTATAACATGATACAGTTGAAGAGTAACAAAGGGGGATTATTATGCGCAAATTAGTCGTCTTAGGGGGCGGTTACGGGGGTATGCGTGTCATCGAAAGAGTTCTTGGACATCAGTTGAAGGACGTATCGGTCACGCTCGTCGATCGCTTACCTTATCATGGATTAAAAACAGAGTATTATGCGCTCGCTGCAGGAACGGTCTCGGACCGAGATATTCGCATCGATTTTCCGGAAGAAATTGACTACATATACGGACAAGTCACGGATATCGATACGGAAGACAAGATGGTTCTTCTCGCGAGTGGAGAAAAAGTACCTTATGATGACCTCGTCATCGGATTAGGCTGTGAAGACAAGTATCACAACGTCCAGGGGGCAGCAGAGTTCACGTACAGTATTCAAACACTTGAAGAATCACGAAAAACACAGCAAGCGATCAACGGGTTACGGCCCGGATCGGTCGTCTCGGTCGTTGGAGCCGGATTATCCGGCGTCGAACTCGCAAGCGAACTACGCGAGAGTCGTCCTGATTTGACAGTTCGCTTGTTTGACCGTGGACCTTCCGTATTATCATTCTTATCCAATCGTGTCTCCATGTATGTGCAATCTTGGTTCGAAGAGCACGGAGTCGAAGTCATCAACAATGCCAACATTACGCGCGTCGATGCCGATGGCTTATGGAACCATGAAGATTTGTTCCCTTCCGACTTGACCGTATGGACAGCCGGTATTCAACCGGTCGCTGTCGTACGCAACCAAGGATGGGAGCTTGATGGAGGCGGACGTGTCAAACTGACGGAGCACCATTTCGTCCCTGGCCTACCAGACGTATTCGTCGTCGGAGACAATGCGAGCTTGCCATACGCACCATCGGGACAGCTCGCCGAAGCTCAGGCGGAACAAATCGTTCAAGTGCTCCTCTGTAAATGGAAAGGACTTGCCTATCCAGAGTTACCAGACATCAAATTGAAAGGGACGCTCGGTTCCCTTGGGAAGAAAGCAGGCTTCGGGGTGTTCATGGGGAAACAATCACTCACCGGAAAAGTCGCCCGCTTGTTGAAGTCCGGCATTCTTTGGAAACATAAAGTCATCAAGTAAACAATTGCGAATGGACCTGACGGGTCGATTCGCTTTTTTCATGTACCGCATCACCGATTTTCTGTTACCGTTCCGTCCTCTTGAGTCAAAAGTCTTGTATCTGAATCCCCTGTATCCTTATCTAAATATTCAGATTTTTAATGCCTACGACATATTCTATCCGTTGGAAAAACTTGTTACTCTATGAACACGGCAGCCCGACATCTTGTCATCTTGCCTACTACCTTAAAGGAGGAAACAAGTTGAAAAAAATCTGTAGCACCGTCCTCGCATCATTGCTCGTCTTATCAACCGTCCCAGGAGGCGCAGAAGCCGCCCCGAACAAGGAGAAAGAACGCGTCCTCGTCGTCTTCAAAGAATCGGCAAAGAAAATCCCGCTCTCGATTGAAGGCATGGAAGTTAAACAACAGTATTCGAATATTCCTGCAGCAGCACTCGAAGTTCCAAAAGCTGCCTTGAACGGACTGAAGAATAACCCGCATGTCGCACACGTGGAAGTCGATCAAACGGTACATATCGAAAACCAAAACCAGGATTGGGGAATCCCTAAACTTCAAGCTCCTTCCGCTTGGCAAAGTGGATTCACTGGGAAAGGTGTCAAAGTATCCGTCGTTGATACGGGTATTTCCGCTCATCCTGACTTAACGATTGCTGGTGGTGCCTCGTTTAGTACGGTCACGAGTTCTTACGCCGATGATAACGGTCACGGTACACACGTCGCCGGGATTATCGGAGCCCGTAACAACAGCATCGGTACGGTCGGAATCGCTCACGAGGCAAGCATCTATGCCGTCAAAGCACTTGAGGCGAACGGTAGCGGTAGTCTATCAAGCATCATCGCCGGTATTGATTGGTCGATCACAAATGACATGGACATCATCAACTTGAGTCTTGGGACGACAAGCCCTTCGACGACACTCCAACAAGTCGTGGATCGTGCGAATAACGCAGGCATCCTTGTCGTTGCGGCAGCCGGAAACAACGGACGTACCGATGGGTCGGGCGATCTCGTTAACTACCCAGCGCGTTACAGTTCGGCAATCGCCGTCGCTGCGACGGATATCAACAACAACCGTGCCTCGTTCTCAGCGACAGGTGGCACAGTCGAAGTCGCAGCACCTGGTGTCAGCATCAATTCAACCCTCTCAAATGGCGGCTACGGTCAAATGAGCGGGACATCGATGGCGACGCCTTACGTTGCAGGTAACCTCGCGCTCATGAAGCAAGCTTTCCCAACGTTATCGAGCACGCAACTCCGTACGAAATTATCGCAAGATTCGATTGACCTCGGTACGGCAGGTCGTGACACTTGGTTCGGAAATGGACTCGTCCAAGCCCCTACTTCTGGTGGTACGACACAACCGGTACAAGCACTCACGACGACAGTATCGACTTCGAAGTCATACTACTACGGGGGTGAAGTCGTCTCGATTTCTTCAACAGTTCGTAATTCGAATGGCCAAGCGGTCGCAAACGCCGATGTCCGTGTGACGGTCACACAACCGAACGGCGCGACGCTCGTCGGTACAGGCAAGACGAATGCTTCAGGAGCCATCACGTTCACACTCTCTACGAACTCTTGGTCACAGCGTGGTACGTATCAAGTGAAGTCTGACGCGACGCTTACAGGTTACACGGCTGGTTCAGCAACGTCATCGTTCCAACTTCTCTAAACAAAAAAAGTCGAGCGCTTGGCTCGACTACACTGATTGACGAATCACGTCGCTTCATACGACCTGGTTCGTCTTTTTGTAGTGTGAACATCTACAATCGTTGCGCCGTATCCATCAACTGTGTCGAAGATGTCGCAATCTGTGTCGTCGCCCGCTTGAGTTCGGCAATCGACTCCACAATCTCATCGATGTCCCCGGCAAGGCTCCCCATCTGTCCGTCGGCATGTTCCGAGTCACCAGAGATCTGGAGGAAGGCATCCGTCACTTGATTGATTCGTCCCATCGTCTGCTTCATCTCTTGCTCGGTTGAAAGCACTCGACTCGATGTCTCTTCCATTTGATTCGTCAAACGCTTCACCAAATCCTCAACTTCTTCCGCTGCTTGCTTGGACTGACTCGCAAGCGTCCGGACCTCGGAAGCGACGACTTGGAACCCTTTCCCTTGCTCTCCAGCCCGCGCCGCTTCGATGGCCGCATTCAAACTGAGCAAGTTCGTCTGATTGGCAATCTGTTTCACCGAATCTGCAATCGTCATGATCTCATTCATCAACTTTTCGAGCGCTTTGATTTCTTGAGCAGAATCTGAAAGGTCTCGTGTGATCTCATCGAGACGGCCTGTCTCGGACAAGATAGCGTCTTTCCCACTCACCGATGAATGAAGCACTGTCCTTAACTTCGTCTGAGTCAATGAACTTGAATGTTTCATATCATCCGCTCTCTCGTTCATCGACTGGAAACTGGCCATGACCTCTTGCGAGAGCGCCGCTAAGTCCTCACTAGCCTGTTGGATCGTTTGACTGATTTCATCCTTCACAAGTTGCATTTGGTCACGAACGACTTCAGCTTCGTCATCGAACATCTCCAGTACGATCTGTTGCTCGAAATTAAAGATTTTCGAAACCGCCATCATCAACTTCATTTTTGATTCGGCGTCGAGCTGCTCATCTTGAATCGATAAGACGAGTGTTTCAAATATTTTTTGGAAGGCAGCCATGTACCACTTTCCTTTTAAGCCGATTAGATAATGACGTTTGGCGATGGCAAGACGTCTATGAATGTAAGGTTCATTCAACTTCCCCTCAAACATCTCCATAATATGGTTCGAGAGGGTAAGTTTCAGTTTGTCCGAGGACGAATGTTGCCGAATCAATGCTCTCATCTCATCAATCTTTTCGAGCTCCTCATAGAACACATCAACTAAACGGGGTGTCAATTGACGTAGTTCATGTTGATAGGCACGCAAATACGCGAGATCTTCACGTTCGAGGCGAATCAACTGTCGTTGACGTTCCAACTCATCCGGTAAAGCAATCAACAAGTGCTCCATTTGGGACGAGATGTCTAAATGGATCGGCATATTTCGTTTTCGGGCAAACATTGAACAGTCCTCCTCAATGAATGGATTCACTTAATTTTCAAAATATTATAAAAATTATGCAGGTTATGTTCAGTTTAGACCGATATACAAAAGTTGTAAAATGTTTTTCTCGATAATAAGGAATTAATAACCGACCTCTCATGTGAAGTCCGTTCAAAGTTTTTCTGTAGAAACCAAAAGTTCTTCCGATGAAGTTGCGATTTGACTTGTCGCCTTTTGTAATTCCATAATCGCATTCGTCACATCTTGAACTTCATCGAACAGACGGTTCATCTTTCCGTCTGTCAACGTCGAGTCTGTCGCAATTTTAATGAATAAGTCTGTTACTTGATGCATCCGAATCATCGAGTCTCGCATCTCTCGCTCCGTGATTGTCACACACTCGGTCGTTTCCTGAATCTGATGGTCCAAGCGTTTTGTCAATGCTTCGACTTGCTCGGCTGACGTCTTCGATTGATTAGCTAGCTGCCGTACTTCTGAAGCCACAACCTGAAAACCTTTCCCTTGGTCTCCAGCGCGAGCTGCTTCAATTGCTGCGTTCAAACTAAGCATATTCGTTTGCTCAGCAATTCGTTTGACACCATTTGTAATTAGATTGATTTCAGACATTAATTGATTGAGTTCTCCCATTTGATTTGCGGAGTCAGACAAGTTTTCAGATATAGTCGTCAGATGTGACGTCTCATTCATCAACGCTTCTTTTCCAGATTGTGATGACTCCCTCATATCTTCTAGAGTTATTTTCGTTCCCTCGCTCATTGAACGCATTGCACCGACCTTTTCATTCATCAAACTAAAGTTAGCTGTCATCTCCTGCGTCATCGAGACCAATCCTTCAGTGGTCGTTTGAACCACTCGACTCATCTTTTCTCGATAATCAATTTCCTGTTGCATGTTCGATGCTTCTTCATCAAACATTTCTAACACTATCTGCTGTTCGAAATTAAATATTTTGGTCACTGCTGAAATGAGTTTCACTTTTGAGAGCGAGTCAAACGCTTCTGCCTCGATTTTGTCTAACACATAATCAAAGATTTTTTGAAACGCCGCCATGTACCATTTTCCTTTTAGACCAATCATATGATGACGCTTCGCAATTCGATATCGCTTTTCAATATAAGCACTATCAATGACACCCTCAAACATCTCACTGATATGAGTCGTTAACGTCAGTTTGAGTCGCTCAGACGACGAATGTTGATTGATCATTTGTTTCATCTCTTCAATTTCTTCTAAATGACTATAAAATACATGAACGAGTTGTGGCAGTACTTCTTGAATACGAAACCGGTAACTTCTTAAATATGCTAGGTCTACTAAGGTCAATTGAATCAGCTGTCTTTGCTGATTTAGTTCAGGTGGAAGATCGATTTTGACTTGATTCATTTCAACGTTCTCATCTAGTGTAATCTGTACTTGAATCTTTTTCCGAAACATCTTCGTCGCCTCCTAAATTCTCTACAGTAAATAGGATACAAAAAGACGAACTTATTTCCTTTATTCAAAAATAAGATGTTTTTGTAGACAAAAAAGACGATTTCATCACATATAAAATCGTCTTTTTTGCCATATTTTAATTTTTCTTCGCTTCAATCGCCGCGTATACTTTCCGCAATTGAACGACACCCTCGTCAATCACTTCCCCGTCGAGCAAGACGAGCGGATAGAACCATTCGTCTTCTTTGAGCGCCTGGGCGAACTCATCTTCGCTCTGTTCGAAATCGATATATTCAAACGAAAAGGATTGCTCCGGATACTTTCGTCCGAGTGCACTTTGCAACCATTCATACGTCTCGGTCGAGCTCGGTGCACCGACACAACTCGCGCATTGAACCTCTGCGCCATATACCGTAATCTTCATCCTCATTCCCCCTCGAATCCATTATACAAAATTCTTTCCCTCTCTCGATGATGAAACGCTCAGCGTAAATGATTGAGAAACGCTCTCAAACTTGCTAGAATAAAGTAGAACGAGAAAGGGGTAGATACCATGGAAATGTTTGATCAAGTCCAAGAAGTGCTCGATAAATTGCGTCCGTTCTTGCTTCGTGACGGCGGAGACGTCGAACTCGTAGATGTCGAAGAAGGCATCGTCAAGCTCCGTTTAATGGGTGCTTGCGGCAGCTGCCCGTCTTCAACTATCACGTTAAAAGCCGGTATTGAGCGTGCGCTCATCGAAGAAGTACCAGGCATCGTCGAAGTAGAACAAGTATTCTAAGCAAAAAGGGAGACATTCGTCATCCCTTTTTTTCATGCTTCCATTCATCTAAGCTCTCGACCATATAGGTCGGGAGTTTTTCTTGTTCTTGGATAAATGCCGGTCCATGTACACCTGAATTCACATGGAGTGTACGAATGCCACCATTGATTCCAAATAAAATATCTGTGTGATAGTTATCCCCTACCATGACGACATCTTCTTTATTCAACCCAATCATGTCGAGTGCGATGTCAATCATGACCGGTTCCGGCTTTCCGATGAAGAAAGGATCTTTCTCCGTCGTCACGGTCAACACAGACGTGAGTGATCCGTTCCCCGGTAAAAATCCACGTTCGGTCGGAATGGCGATATCCCCATTCGTCGAGATGAATCGAGCCCCTGAACGGATGGCGATTGCGCCTCGCGCCAACTTCTCATACGTGATGTGTCGGTCGAGTCCAATGACCACGTAGTCCGCCTTCGGTTCGTCCGTGACATGAAAACCACGAGACTCTAACGCGAGACGGAGTCCGTCTTCCCCAATCATATAGACGGTTGCTCCTGGCGACATCTTCTCAATATAAAAAGCCGTCGCCATCGCGCTCGTCAAGACGTTTTCTGCCTTCACGTTTGCGCCCATCGCAATCAATTTATCCGCGATCTGTTGTTGTGTCATCGATGCGTTGTTCGTGACGAACAAATACGGGACGCCCGTCGCTTCTAGTTCGTTGACGAAATCAACCGCTGCCTGAACGGGTTCTGTACCGGCATACATCGTGCCGTCTAAATCAAACAAATATCCTTTAATCGGTTCCATCCAATCACTCGCTTTCTGGTAAGAATGCGGACACTGGTCCAAGCTCGACTTCTAAGTAGTGACGAACTTGTGCGGAGAATGCCGTGAAGTCTTGTTTTGACGTCTTCACCCACTCATCAAATTTTGATGCGTCGGCGTGCACAAACTCACGAACGTAATAGGCACGTAATCCGACGAGCGCTTTCGTCGCGTTCGCCGTCGTCTCATCGAGTACGCGCTCATCCAGTAAGATGTCGACAATGTCTTCATAACTGCCCGGATCTCGCATAATGAACCCGTCAATCATCGAGTTCCCAACATCGATGACACCTTCCATAAGAAGGACGGCCATTCGCTGTTTCGCAAGCTCCACCGTGAACGCATCCCCCGTCAATTGATCGGTGTGCGCTAACATCGTCTCTATTTGTTCCAGTGTCTGATTAATCTTCTCTCTATTCACAAAATACATGATGATCCCCCCTGCTGTTAATACTAATGCTTTTTCGGTCAGGAGAAAAGAATCTGTCCTATTTACATCATTTATAAAATTGTGATACACTAATCAACGGATTTAAACCGCAAAAAGTATAACACATTGAATAGAGATAACGTGGAGGGTACAACACTATGGAACGTGAATTAGCATTAGAAATCGTACGGGCAACAGAAGCAGCAGCACTCGCATCATCGAAATGGATTGGACGCGGCCAAAAGAACGAGGCCGATGATGCAGCAACGTCAGCGATGCGAGAAGTTCTCGGAACGGTCAACATGGATGCGACAGTTGTCATCGGAGAAGGTGAACTCGATGAGGCTCCAATGCTCTACATCGGGGAAAAACTCGGAACGACATTCGGTCCGAAAGTTGACATCGCTGTCGATCCACTCGAAGGAACATCCATTGTCGCAAAAGGCCTTGGAGATGCGATGGTCGTCATCGCCGTTGCTGATGAAGGTGCCCTCCTCCACGCACCAGATATGTACATGGACAAGCTTGTCGTCGGTCCAAACTTAAAAGGGAAAGTCTCCCTCGACGAACCGCTCGAGTCAATCATTGAAAAAGCTGCGAAATATAATAACAAGCGCATCGAAGAAGTAACGGTCATCATGCAAGACCGTGACCGCCACGAACACCTTCGTCAAGCCGTCATGAATGTCGGCGCACGCGTCAAGTTATTCGAAGATGGCGATGTGTCTGCGGGAATCGCTGCTGCCGTCAAATCGAACCCGATCGATATTTTCATCAGTACAGGTGGAGCTCCTGAAGGAGTCATCACAGCCGCTGCTGTCAAAGCGCTTGGTGGAGACATGCAGGCTCGTCTACATCCGATGAACGAAGAGGAATCAGCTCGCGTCATCTCAATGGGAATTGAAGACCCACTTCAACTTCTTACGCTCGACGACCTCGTCAAGAGCGACGACTGCATCTTTGCTGCGACGGGTGTCACGTCAGGTGAGTTGCTCGATGGCGTCAAGTTCTTGACGGATGATATCGTCGAGACGACGTCACTCGTCATGCGCTCGAAGACACGCACGATTCGTAAAGTCGTGGCTGAACATCACTTGTCATTGAAGCCATACTTACAAAAAACTGAAGTCAACGCCTAAAAAAACGCCTTGCTCAATAAAATGAGCGAGGCGTTTTGTTGATTAGAATCCTTGTTCCGTTCCGTGTACCGGCTCTTCCGAACCAACTTGATTGTCGCGAATCGAGTCATAGAACGTCGCATACGTTGTCGAGAAGTAAGGTCCGATAAAGAAGAACCCAATCCCGAGCGTCAAAATCCCGACGAGGAACCATCCGAAGAACGACAAGAAGAGCATGAATGCTTCCATCTTGTGCCCGTCCATGAGACGACGCGATTCCGTGATCGATTCAAGTGCCGAAAGCTCAGGCTGATCGCGTAAGATATACGGCGTAAGCGAGTACGAAAATCCTTTGATGATTCCAGGTACAATCAATAACAGTGTCCATAATACGATAAAGAGGCTCATCACAAATGAAGTGATGACATGTTTCACGTAACGTGTTTGAAACGGTTTGAACATTGTCGAGAGTGACGCGCCATTTCCGCGTGATACGTTAAGCGCGAGCCATGACCAACCGATGGCAAGTGGCGCAATCAAGATTTGAAGAATTGTCGACACGAAACTTAACGTGGCGTCTGTCGATGTGAACGCTTCTGGTGAGTTGGGATCCATTTCAGGAGCGAACCACTGTGGAATTCCGTTGACGATGACAAACAAAAGCGCCAATCCAGCCATGAGCCACCATTTTCCTTTCAGTGCTTGTCGTGCATGTTGTTTCCATTCAGATCTCATTGTAACCCATCCTTTTTTATAGTCTTCTCTACAGTGTACGTGAAAAGGTTGAAGGACGTTTCAAAAAAACATAAAAAAAGGGAAAGGATTTTTTCCTTTCCGCTTAACGAATCATTACGTTACCTAAAAAGAACTGAGACATGGATAAGATCAACAAGAGCACTCCGAGCGAAAACGCAAGGTGAGACGTAACTTTGAAGACGCGACTCCGTAAAAAAGAGTGGCTGTATTCAAAGCGACGGACGATCAACACATGAATGAGTTCAAAAAGAATGACTGCCGCCGTAAAATAGAAGGTCATCATGATATGAAAGCCAAAAAAGAACATGGCCAGTATCCCTAGTCCGAGATTATGAATTCGATTATGGACGTCATCCCGATCCCCGACGGTCGTTTGCACATGTTGCATCCAATCACCTCACTCGAAAAAACCAAAACTACGTAGCTATCCTTAATGACAATTTATCACATTTTCCAACCTTTAAACTCAAAGTCATGACTTTTTTACCTAAACGAAATATTTGGAAATTAACTGTAATTTGAACTACCCCTACCTACGCTTCGCTGAGAGGTGGGGGATTCCTGAGTTGTCCTCTCTAACGAGAGAAACCTGATCAGGCTAGCCCCGTCGTCCCGACGGTCTTCCCGTACCAGTCGGCCTTATACTCGAGCATGCGAAAGAACGCTGACCAGCTGACCTCGGAGATTGACTTGCTCAACTAGCAGTCCTGCTGCATGTCCTTCACCTGCAGGGTCTCGATGCCGATGACGTCGTGGTTTTTGACGATCTCGGTCGACACCTTGTGCAGGAAGTCGGTGCGTCTGTTGGCGATCTTCTCGTGGATACGGGCGACCTTCCGCTTCTGCTTCTGGTAGTTCTTCGCCTCGGAGAGTGTCACCCTCTTGTTCAGGGCGATGCGCTGACGACGGGATAACTTGCGTTGTTCTCTAGCCAGCTTCTTCTCGAGCGTACGGAAATAACGGTCGTTCTTGTATACGGTTCCGTTTGATAGGATGGCGAAGTGCTTCAATCCGACGTCCACGCCGACCGATGAACCGGTCTTCGGCAGTTCACCGATCTCCTGCTCTGCAAGCAGGGAGACGAAATATTTGCCCGAAGCCGTGCGTCGGATCGTGGCGTTCAGGATGCGACCCTCGACCTGTCTCGAGTTGGCGAACCGCACCCATTTCAGCTTGGGGAGTTTGAGTGTGTTCCCGACGATCGAGACCTCGGGGAGCTGGGACTTGCCCTGGATGTTCGTCTTATAGGATTGCACGGGGTTTCGCTTCGACTTGAATCGGGGTCGCTCGTTCTGCTTCTTGAAGAAACGATCAAACGCATCGGCCAGGTGTCGGACGCTCGCTTGGATAGACGTGCTATCGACCTCCTTCAGCCACTCGAACTCTTGCTTGAGTATGGAAAGTGCTTTCGAGCAGGCATCATACGACAGTCCCTTACCGGTCGTTTCATAGGCCGCGTCCCATTTCGATAGGAAATGGTTGAACACGAAACGCGAACAGCCGATCGTCTTGGCGATCAGAATTTCCTGTTCCTTCGTCGGATAGATCCGGAACTTGTAAGCCTTGTGCTTCACCATGATATTCACCTCCTTGAAGAAATCATACCCCAAAGACAGGTTGGCGATTCATCTCCCACTTTCACACAAGCCCTGTCCTTAACGTTTAGAAGTGGGCGTATTCTCGCCTAATTTTGATAAAAAAAAGTGCTGATCGCTCAGCACTTTACGCATTCGTCTCTTCAGTCTTGTTAAACTTCCGCTTCAACTTCAGTTTCTGCTTCGTTCCACCAAAGACAGGACCACTCTCTTCTTCGTTAATGTCCGTCTCTTTCTTCAGAACGAAATAAGGACATCCGAAATTACAATACTCGTATACATAGTCCATCACGTGATCGATCCGGTTCTCATACGTCGCTAACTTTGATTGCGGTTCATAGAACCCTTTCAAACGTAGCTGTCCGTGTCCCCAGTCACCGACAATATAGTCGTATTTATCAAGCACGTCACTATACCGTGCGATAAACGCTTCTTCATCAAATCCGTCGCGCTTCTCTTCTAAAACGGTATATCCGTGGCGATTCACTCGAATCATCGCTCCCACCTCCACTCTACTATCATAGCATGTCCCGCTATGACGGCTCTATCCTTTTCGAATGACCTCATGACGAGCGACAATTGTCTCTCGCAACACATCCCTTAGTAATTCCGGCATGAAATATCGCTTCGGCTGGTCTGCTAAGTATGGAAGGAGCGGGCCAAACGTCAACATATCGACTGTCGCGACGCGATATGTCCGATTCAAATCTAGCTTTTCTCCCATTACATAGTACTGACCGTCCCGCTGTTCGATTTGATAGTAACTCGGCTCACCGAGTACGGTGCCTCTGAATCCTAGACCTCTGACGTGCATATTCGTGAACGTTTCCTCATTTACGTCATGTAAAAATCGTTCGAGCGTCTTACCGTCAAGTGTCAGGACACATGGGTTGATTGGATGTGGACAGATCCGATGCAACATGTTCAGCGTGACTTTTCCTGGAGCGAGACCGTCTAGGACGACTCCGGACGGAATGATTCCGACATCGGCTGCACACCATTCGACCATCCCTTCTACAAGCAACTCACCAAGCGGAGAATGCCCGAACCAATCAGATGCATATCCTTCAGTTTCTGCAATTGTGATATCAAGGAGGCGTTCGGCATCTGCCCCTTCTGTATCTAACAACGCCAACGTATCTGGACTATCTGATTGTTGTGACAGTTCGTGGAGGCGAGCTTCTTTCGAAACGACTCCTGACTCATCGAGCGTCAGCGTCACTTCCCCGACATACTTCCCATATTTCCCGGCTTGTGCAATGAGCACTCCGTTCGTCGTCACGCCTTCATCTAAAACGTGATGCGTATGGGCCCCGAGGATGACGTCAATGTCAGGATACATGTCTGCTAATCGTTCATCCCCGAAGAAACCGAGATGACTGAGTGCGATGATGACATCACAATGTGCCAACCGCTCTAACGCTCGCTTTGTCGCTTCGTAAGGCGATTCGATTTGCCAACCAAGTTCGGGATACAACTCTTCATAAGGGGCTGTGACACCAAATAAGCCAATTTTCAACCCATCACGCTCAAGAACAAGCGTTTCTTCGACCCAATCTGGTCGCGACCCGTCTGCTTCATACACATTCCCAAGCAAAATCGGGAACGTCGCCTCTTCATATAGATCGGCTAACCAATCGTGTGGAAACGTGATGCCTTCATTGTTTCCAATCGTGACGGCCGTCGGTTGAAGTCGCTCGAGTAAGCGAACGTTCAACTTTCCGCGCGTCACCTCAGTCGCCGGATGTGTGCGATCGGCATGATCTCCTAAATCAAAATAGAGTGTATCATCCGTACGCCGTTCTTCTAGAAATGAAACAAGTTTCGGCCATTGGTCGAACTTTGAGTGAAGATCATTGTAGTGAAAAATAGTAAGTTTCGTCACGACCATCCCTTCCTTCTAAAACAGACTAATTTGTCTAGGTGCAAGCTCGTATTCGAGCCCGAGAATTTCAATCAAACGTTTGGCGTTCGGAGCCGCGTCCCCGGCCGAGTTGTTGTTAAAGTATACATACACATCTTTCGCTTCACGGTCAATCTCGCGGAGCGAGGCGGCGAGGTCCTGAAGTTCTTCCTCGCTATAGCGATATAGACAACGGACGTGCCGCCATTCTTGACTCGTCATGCCCGGCTTTTTAAGCCAACCTGATGTATTACGTCCATGTAATCGAACGACGGCTACCTCAGGGTGTGTCACGACCGGCACGAACGGAATACTGCTCTCTTTCGTCTGTGGCTCATCACAAATCGTATTGATGAATCGCTGTTCCTTTAAAAATTGAAGCGTACGATCCCGGAACGCCTCAGAGAACCAAGTCGGATTACGAAACTCGATGGCAATCTCATAATCAGAGAGTTCGGCACGGAGTGTTCGCAAATAGTCGAGATGTGGTTTCGATACGTCGAACCAAGGCGGAAGCTGGACGAGCACGGCCCGTAACTTCCCTGCCTGTTTCAATGGATCGACCGAAACACGATAACGCTCAAACAACTCAATAAGTGGCGTTTTTGGTTCACGGTCATGCCCGCTCATTTCCCGGGAAACTTTGACGACGAATTGGAAATGGTCCGGCGTCTCGGCATCCCACATCTCGAAATTTTTCACGGGTTGTATCGCATAAAATGTCGAATCGACTTCAACGGTCGGGAAATGACCCGCGTACGTCGATAGTTTATGTTTTCGTTCCTCTGGGGTCGTGTATAACAGATCGTGGTCACCCCATCCAGTCACACCAACGTAAATCATAGCGTCCTCCTTTATGACTCCGAAATGACGGTCGCTTTCCGTTTCGACCAGTTCCATGTGCCTGTATACGTAATGAGCAACAAGACCAGCCCCATGATGAACGGATAGCGCATATCAATATCAAACGCAATACCCGCGAGTGTCGGTCCTAAAATATTTCCGATGCTCATATAGGCGTTGTTCATCCCCATCGCGAGTCCCTGCTCGTTTCCGGCAAGTTTTGAGACGAGCGTGTTCAATACCGGACGCAAGATAGACGTCGACAAGAAAATGACGAGTGTCACTGCAAAGAACAACATATACGTTCCCGCGAAGAGCGATAATAGGAAACCGAACGCCGCGAGAGCGATGAAGGCGAGAACGACTTTGACCTCTCCCATCAACTCGACTAAACGGTCTACCGCGAACAGTTGGACGATGACACTGACAACGCCCGTTCCCGTCACCATGATCGCAATCTCTTGAGGCGTCGCGCTGAACATTTCACTGACGTATAATCCAAGCACTGATTCATACGCCATGAGTCCGAACGCCATGACTAAGTTGATCAATAACACGAAGAAGTATGGTTTACGTGTCGACATGACCAATTGTGTCGGTAATGATTCCTTTATTTTCGGTGCTACGTAAGGAGCACGGTCCGGTTCTTTTAAAAGAAGAACGGATGAAATGACAGCAATGAACGAAACGATTGCTGAGACGAGTAATGGTGTCTTTAGCCCGAACTCGGCAAAAAATCCACCAATCCCTGGTCCGACGACAATCCCTAGCGACATTGCCGCGGAAATATAACTATTCCCTCGCGCTCGTTGTTCGAGCGTCGTGATATCCGCTACATAGGCAAAGATGGCAGGAATCAATAACGCGGCCCCGACTCCCCCAATGGCACGCGATACGAGCAAGATTGTTAAATTATCCGATAGGTAGAAGACGCCCATCGAGATGGTAAATCCAATGAGACCTAAAATAATCATCAAGCGACGACCATACACGTCTGCCCATTTCCCCGCAATTGGTGACATGACGAGCTGAGCACCCGCAAATACGGAAATCATCAACCCGGCGGCGGTTCCCCCTTCGCCAATCATCTTTAAGTAATCCGGAATAATCGGGATGATGATCCCGAAGCCGGCGACGGCGATAAACATATTTAACATGAGGATCGCCAATTGATTTTTTTGTTTTGTTGTCAACGCATGTCACTCCCTTTTCATCTTTCCATTTTACTGTTTGAGCTCACATATGGGCAAACAATAAGACAGAAAAAAGCCCATCCTTGACCAAAGGATGGGCTAGACTTATGAGATGCGTGACTGAGCAAGTGATTCTTGCGATGCACCCTTCGGAAGAAGGAGTGTGATCGCATAGACAATCATCGTTGGAACCGCCCAAGCAAGACCGATTTCCGCCATTGGCAAGCTTGAGATCCAAGAAGTGACCGCAGACGGCTGGATGCCATTCCACGTCTCAAACAACGAAAGAACGAGTGCCGTGTAAATCGTAGCCTTCATCGCCACACCAGGGTTGCGTTGAAGTCGTTCTGTCACCGACACGAGCACGAGCGCGATCATGACCGGATAGAGAAGCGTGAGAAGTGGGACCGCGATTTGAATCAACGTGCCCAATCCGACGAGCGAGATCAAATAGCCGAACAATGTAGTCGCGATGACAACATGGTGGTATTTGAGTGAATCAAACTGGTTGCTGATGAAGCGTGAGAACTCTGAGATGAGTCCAACTGCTGTCGTCAAACAAGCGAGGAAGACCGCTAACCCGAGTGCAAGCATTCCGACTTGTCCGTAAGACGTACCTGCGAACGCTTGGAGAAGGCTTGCGCCACTCGTCGTTCCTTCTGCGACCGTCATATTCGCACCGATCGAACCGAGCGAGATATAGACGAGCATCAAACAGGTAACGGCAAGCATGCCTGCAGAGCGAAGGAGCGAAGACGCTTCTTTTTGGTCACTCAACCCATTTGCTTTCAACGTGACGAGGACGATTGCTCCAAAGACGAGAGCCCCGAATACATCCATTGTCAAATAGCCTTGTTGGAAACCTTGGCCGAGCGCGCCCACCCATGTCTCAAACCCTTCTGCTGGAGCTCCCGGCTCTCCGAGAGGCGAGATGAGGTTTGTGATTCCAATCGCTGCGAGTAAGAACAAGAGGATTGGTGTGATGATGCGTCCGATGACTTCAATCAACTTTTGAGCACGGAGCGTCAAGAAGAACGTCAACCCGAAAAAGACGGTCGAACTCATCGCAAGTGTCAAAGTAGAAGGCGCATCGAGAAACGGGACGAGTCCCATTTCATACGTGACGGCAGCCGTACGCGGGATTCCGAAGAATGGTCCGATGGCTACATACATCAATCCTGTCAAAACGAGTGCGAGACGCTTTGGAATATAACGAGCAATTTGGTCTGTCCCGCCGCCTACCCGAGCGACTGCGAACAAAGCAAGAAGCGGTAAACCGACACCCGTAATGACGAACCCGATCATCGCCGGTACGAGGTTTTCCCCCGCCAAGGCGCCGAGCTCTGGTGGGAACAGCAAGTTCCCGGCCCCAAAGAATAAAGCAAAAATCGTAAACGCTAACGGGAACAATGTCGATTTTTTCATACAACTACCTCCATACACTTGATATTCCGAACGAATTAACAAAAAAATAATAACTAAATTTTCTGACAATATATCGCTTGGTCTATTTCATTATACACACTTCCTATCGTTTGACCACCCCATCTCCAAAATTCGAGGTTTAATTTTTTGAAATGTAGATTTCACAAAAAAAATCTCCCTTCACACGTAGGGAGATGTAAGCGTTAATAGCGGATATCAAACTTACGGAATGCTTGATCGTCTGCCTTCGTTTCGTCAATTCGCTCGACGCCGACGAAACGATTTCCGTCTTTTAAAGCTTTTTGAAATGACTCGATATCTTCACTCGTGCCTTCTACATGAAGTTCGACCGTCCCGTCATTCAAGTTTCGTACCCATCCTTTGATTCCGTATTGGCGAGCGGTCTCTTGTGAAAAATATCGAAACCCGACACCTTGGACACGTCCAGATACAATCAAATGTTTAGCGACTCTCATTCTATATTCCTCCTTTATTTTGACAAAGATGTTTAGAGGTCCTTACTTTAGGAAACAGTATTTAAGTAAAATAATGGAATTGGAGTGGTTATATGAATGCAGTTATCGATATCGTTACGAGTTTTTCGAATTGGCTTTGGGGCGTGCCGATCATCTCGTTACTCGTCTTATCCGGTGTGTTTCTCACGATCAAACTTGGTTTCTTTCAGTTTCGTTATCCAATCTACATATTTAAGCAAACATTCGGTAGCATCTTTAAAAAACCAAAAGGTGAAGGCGACATAAGCCCGAGACAAGCCTTAACGTCAGCGCTCTCTTCAACAGTCGGGGCCGCGAACATCATCGGTGTACCTGCAGCGATCATGTTCGGGGGACCGGGTGCCATCTTCTGGATGTGGGTCATTGCCATCATTGGCATGGCCATCAAGTTCTCAGAGAGCGTACTTGCCGTGCACTATCGTGAAAAGAATGACGCCGGCGAATTTGTCGGTGGACCTGTCTACTACATATCAAAAGGCCTTCGTTGGAAGTGGCTTGCGACTTGGTTCGCCTTCGCCCTCATGATTGAACTCATCCCGAGTATCATGGTGCAAGGCAATGCCGTCAGCTCGGCAGTCCGTGAGACGTTTAACGGAAATACGCTCATCACCGGCATTGTCGTTGCTGTTCTTGTCGGCATCATCGTCTTCGGTGGTCTGAAACGGATCGCGAAAGTGACCGAGATTGTCGTTCCTGGGATGGCACTCGTCTACGTCGGGGCCGGGCTCATCATCGTGTTGATGAACTTGTCTGAGATTCCAAACGTGCTCAGTCTTATCTTCTCTTATGCGTTCGAGCCGATGGCCGCCTTCGGTGGTTTCGCCGGAGCCGCAGTCGCCGAAACGATTCGTTGGGGTTTTGCCCGCGGTCTATACTCGAATGAAGCCGGTCTAGGGACGGCACCAATCGCCCATGCCGCTGCGCAGACGGATCATCCGGTACGCCAAGGATTCTGGGCCGTCATCGGAATCGTCATTGATACGTTGATCATTTGTAGTACGACCGCCTTCGTCGTCTTGTCTTCAGGCGTGTGGACGGCGGATGGGGCAATGGAGGACCCGGCGGCGTTGACGACGATCGCCTTCCGTGAATACTTTGGGTATACGGGAAGTTTACTCGTCACCATCTCCCTCATTTTCTTCGTGCTCTCGACGATTATCGTCATCATCTTTTACGGCTCGCGTCAGGCCGAGTACTTGTTCGGTTTGACAGCAGGAAAAATCATGAAGGCGGTCTATATCGTCTCCATCGTCATCGGTTCGATCGGAGGCGCTCAAATGATTTGGAACTTCCTCGACTTGATGCTCGCGATGATCCTTATCCCGAACATGATTGCCGTATTGTTACTCAGTAGCGAAGTGAAGCGACTAACGACCGAATTCTTCACGTCCGAGAAGTATTATAAGAAAGATATCGCCGAAGAAGAGGCGTCTTAACCAACAATCCGACTGCTTGCGCAGTCGGATCTTTTTTAGGATGCCGGTTCGACTTTCTCGATTCCAGCCTTGACGGCTTGTACCGAGGCGTCAAACTTCTGTTGTTCTTCGTCCGTCAATTCAATCTCGATGATTTTGCGAATACCGCTTCGGTCAATCAAGGCTGGTACGCCGATATGCACGTCAGTCGCCCCATACTCGCCGTCTAAATGAGCCCCAATCGTAACGACGGAGTTTTCATTTCGCACGATGGCCCGGATGATGCGTAGCAAGCCGACCCCGATTGCATAATAGGCGGCACTCTTATACTCGATAATCTGATAAGCAGCGTCACGCACATCTGTATAAATAAATTCCAAGTCCTCAAACTGATACTTCTTGTTCTCTGCCAATAGTTCATCGATACTCTTTCCGTAGATGCGGGCGTTGTTCCATGCGACAAATCCAGTATCACCATGTTCCCCCATATAATAGGCGTGGCAATTTCGTGGAGATAATTCGAAATAGTCTCCGAGTTTGTAGCGGAGTCGTGCCGTATCGAGGACAGTCCCTGAACCGATGACACGTTCTTTCGGTAGACCCGATGCTTTCCAAGCGACGTGTGCCATGACATCGACCGGGTTCGTCGCAACGACTAAGATGCCGTCAAAGCCACTCTTCATCAAGTCTTGTGTCACGGTACGAACGACTTTCGCGTTTTGCTCGACGAGGTCCATCCGTGTTTGGCCGAGTTTTTGCGCCGCTCCTGCCGTGATGACGACGATATCTGCGTCTTTACAATCTGAATAATCGCCTGCCCAGATTCGGACCGGTGTCGGGGCGAACGAGATCCCGTGATTCAGGTCCATTGCCTCCCCTTCCGCCTTGGCATGATTCGAGTCGATTAAGACAAGCTCTTCACAAAGGGCTGCTGTCGATAATTGATAAGCAAAACTGACCCCGACCCACCCTGCACCGATGACGGCGATGCGAGTGATGTCTTTCGGGTCAATATCATCTTTATGCGGAATACGTGTCATGTAGATCCTTCCTTTCTATATATCATTCTCTTTTTAGCATACCCGACTCTTCCATCTTTAACGACAAAAGCCGCATGAAAAATACATGATTACGTTAAATATCCTACTTCGGTTCAAAGATTCCTGTATTCCGAATATAACCGAAAATCTGAATCGTCTCATTATCGAAGATGAACGGAATTTTTTCTCTCTCCAAAATTGTAATGAGTTCGGTGGACATATCACAAACATCTGGGTCAAGAATCACTCCTTTATAGAGCAGTACGCTTGGTCGCAAACGAATCCATTCGATAGACCGTAAACGGGATTCCAGCCAGATTTCATCCCACTCTCCCCACAATATTTCATACTCGGGTAACGAGTCACTTGGAAATAACGTATGCTCCCCTAAGTATTTCACTTGATACGGCGGGGCATGCGTCAACACTTCAGAGACAGCTCGATTGAGACGTTGCCATTTAGTCTCGTTCATCACCGATGTCAATTGGTGTCTCTCTATGTATTGGAGTTCTTCTCGTCGGTTCATGCTGTTGAACCTTCTATCATAAGCTCTAATTTTTCAATCGTTCGTAACACTTCTTTACGGTTCTGCTTGCTTTTCATCCAAGCGGGTATTCGACTTTCGAGACTACGTTTCGTTCCCTCGCTCGTCCGAATCTTCGCCTCGATATAATTCTTGATATAGTTGAGGTGTTCACGGTTGTAAGCCCATAACACATGACCACAACAACCTGTTTGTAAAAATAGCGGCAAACCAAAATGAACATCGATCGCTTCTCCGATGTACTTCGCACCGCTCTCCTTCATTTGCAAATGACCGCAATGAAGACAACTTAGGCGCACCTCATCATTCTTCTGCCGCACATCGGCCTGTCCCCCGCAACTCGGGCAAATGACAAGCATGGGATTCATGAATGTATAAATGTCTCGGCTCTCTAATAAAAATCGATGGGTCACGTTATCGCCTCCTTATTTCATTATACAAAAAACCAGCGAAGCTTAGCTTCGCTGGTTTTTAAGTCACGATTATCCAATCGAACCTTCCATCTCGAACTTATTTATTTGCACTATATATAGAAGGAAATAGTTTTGTTTTATCGCTTATTTAATGGATTTTTAATGTTTTGGTTTGTATTGATTTGTATAGTTTGTTTCAATTTTGAGGGCTGAACTGAGGGCTGAGAGGGCTGACTCGTTTCGCCGTTTTACGCTGCGGGTATAGGAGCAACAACACGTCACCTGTTTGCGGCACGGGGAGGCACTAAACATGCAACTGGCAATCATCGGGTCGAAGGAAGAAATCATGGAAGTGATGCGATACATCGAAGGGATGCGGGTGATCCAGAAGGGCGAGCAAGTGGTCCGGGCGGAGATGGTCACACGAACGGAGGAACGGATGCAGTTAAGATTTGAAGACATTCCTTCTAATACGACGAAAATCGGTTGAGCTCTCGTATGAGGGCTTTTTATTGTATCATCGTTTAGTCACATCAACCTTTCACAATTCGGACGATTGCCGAATAAATCGGACAGGGCGTATGCTCGATATGAGGTGATGATATGCAGACGATGGAGCAACCATTTTTATTGTACGATGATACATACGAATTGATCTATTCACGCTTAGTGATGGCGAATCTCGACCCGCACATCTCATTCCGAGTCATCGAGGTACATCCGCTCAGGATGAGCTATCTTTGCGAAGTGCAAAGCAAGGACACAACCTGGTGGCAATGGGTATCCCTTCATCGAGGGAATAGTCGCAAGATGTATACGAAACCAAAAGTAAGGCACAAAAAAGTCCCCGCTCTCACATGAGCGGGGTTTATATGTTTATTCCTTCGTATAGCCGTCACGTGCTTTTCCTGACTCATAAAGACCCACAGAAGTAAGTCCGGCAATCGCCCCGGCCCAGATCCGGATGAACACATCGACCGTCGTGAATGGCGCGGATGCAATCCCTACCAAGATGCCGATAAAGATGGCGACGACGGGAATCATCCTCTTTGGAATACGTACCGCTTGCTTCGCCACCTCGTTCAATCCGATGATCACTGGCGAGATCAAGGTGACCAGTAACAAAAGTTCTCCTGGGAATTCCATATCATACGTCCTCCACTTCGATTTTTTTGAAGTTGCTTCTTAACGCTTGTAATACATTTCTTTCAAGGTTTTCCTCGTCACCGAACGAACCGATTCGTTTGCCATCGACGACCACCCGTCGCAAATTCACCTTGTGTTCCTCCGGAGGTTGAGATGTGTCCTCCGGAGGTTCATCCTTTTTTACGGGCGTGTAAATGAAGTTTTTGCCATAATTCGATGGTATATACTCGCCACCATAAAGACGGTACCAACCGTTTTCAGCATCGTAAACGTTTCGTTTCTCGCCTTTTTTAATGATTGTCGGGATTTGTGTTCCGAATTCTGGACGGGCATACGCTTGGACATCGCGCAACATGACCGCTTCACCTTTTTTCGTTTGCTTGCCGGATGGTTTGACGACTTGCGGTGTTTCCTTCTCCGGTTTGTATGTCACGCCGTAATATTCACAGACCGCCATCGCAATTTCTTGCGCACATTCTTTCTGGAATGATTTATCGACCATCAACAACGCCTCACGGTTATTGTCCATAAATCCAAGTTCAAACAAGACGGCTGGCATCTTGGTATTGGCCGTGACATACAACTGCTGCTTCACGACACCTCGATTTTTTTGAACCGTCCCTTTGGCCAAATGTTTGAGTGCGATCTTCGCGAACACCTCAGACTGACCGCCGGAAGGGTCGATGTGCGCTGAAAACCCTTCTGGATCTTTTCCAGGTCCGTCGAACTTTCCATCGACTGCGTTAAAGTGGATTGAAATGAATAGATCCACCTTCGCATCATTCGCTCGTTTCACACGTGATTCGAGTGAATGGTCCTGGTCTCCCGGCGCAGTTTCGACCACCTTGAACCCGCAACGTTTCAATTCTTTTACCAAGTAAGCCGCTACCGCTCTGTTGAATTCGTTTTCCGGAATGAAACGCCCAATCGATTGTATGAAGGGCGTTCGTTTTCCGGGCGTCAAGGGCGCCAGACCATGCCCGTCATCGACGCCGATTTCAATCTCATCTGCTTGAGTATTCGCCAATGTGATTCCTCCTTGCGATTAAAAATAAAAGACGCCATCCGGAGATGACGTCACTTGATGACGAAATGCCAAATCGCGGCTACCCCTCCGCCGATATACGGCGTGACGATGAGCAACCATTTGAAATAATGTGATTTGACCTCGCGCTCTGTCTCGAATCGTTTCTGTCTCGTCTCTTCAATCTTGACATTGACCTGACCGTCTACTTGCACCTGTTCCTTAAAAATGTCTAGAATCTTGTCGGATTGTTTGATCACGGTCTCCATCGTCACCTCGTGTCGGCCGTCACGCTTCGCCTGTTCCGACCGGAACTCCTTCAGGTCCGAAGCAATCGTCTCGACACGACTTCCCATCAAGAGATTGCTTTGCGCCTGTGCCGCGACGTTCTCCGTCATCGACTCGAGCGACTTCTCTAGTTTCCCGATTGAGTTTTTCAATTCGATGTGATTCGATTCGAGTGTCTCGACGGCTGGGACTAGGTCTGCCCCCGCTTTCGCATTCTTCTCGATTCGTAGAATTGTTTTCTTCTGCACCTTCAACTCTTCTTCCAACTGTCCTACGCGTTGTTCTAGCAGCGCTTCGTTTGCCATGTCTTACAACTCTCCCTTTTAGGGCTGCCGCTAGCCTCTCAATCTGTCGGTAATGTCAAAATCACCCGCATCTGTTCCTCTGAGATCCAGTCCCATGCGCAGAGCAAGCGTATCGTCGTTTCACTGATATATCCGAACACCCATAAAGTCGCCGCCAAAGTGAATACTTTTTTCATCGTTGTCCCCCGTTAAGGAAGAGGCGGGAATGCCGCCTCTTTTTAGTCTGCTTACTCGACTGCCAAATACCCGAGACCACTCTCTTCCAAGATTTCTTTTACCGCCGGTTTGAGTGTCGAAGGTACATCCTTGTAAGCCGTCTTCTCAAGAATCGCACGTTGCGCAAAAAACATTGCCATCATATCCTCACCTCCTTTCAAATGGTTCAGAGCCCAAAATAAAAACGCCCTGATCATTGATAGACAACCATCGCCAATTCGGCGATGAGTTCCTCAACAAAATCAGATCGTTCGACAGATGCCTCGTGCTTTGCGGTAAGAAGATGGTTCTCTACTTTGAGTTGTTCAATTTCTGTAGCCTGTTCGGCCAATTTCTCATTCGCCGACTTTCCGGACTTCAATAGTTTTCTCGCCATGTTCTAGTTCACTCCAATCGCAATGGATTTGATATCAATCATCCCGGTCGCCCCATTGGCTTCGACCGTCACTTTGACGGCAACTGCACGGGTCCCTGCTTCAAGGAACTCGTACGGGACGTTCGATTCGTAAGACGAGGTCATCTCTTCCCACACCGGCTCCGGTTGATCGGCGGAACGACTTGCGAAAACTCGGATCGTCGCTGCCGGGTCTATGACCCTCTCGAGCAATACGAAGATTCTTGTCGGCTCGAAATCCATCACTTCCGGAATCGTCTCAAATTCAAGCGAGTCCCCCACTTTGACTTCGACAGGGTCCGAATGGCTCGGGGAAGTGGAACCTGAATCGACCGATGTGATTCGTAAGAATCTCGTAGTATTCAGGGGTAAATCCGCGTCCACACGAACCCGCAAGGGGATTCCGACATGTTCGTTCGCCAACGTAGTGATTGACGTCCAAATCCCCTCGTTCAAAATTTCAAACCCGCCTGTCTGTTCCGACAGAGAGTTCGTAAAATTGATGTCGTTTGCAATCTGCAATTTCAACGATTGCGAGTCGGACTCTGCATCCGAATTGATCATGAATTCAACAATCGGTCGCGACTTCACACGCATGCCGTTCGCCAGGTTCGTGATCTGGGGTTTTCCGGCCGGGCTGTTCGTTTTCGTGAATGTCCACGTCCTAACGCTAGAAGCTCCAGAATTATCGGTCGCTGTGACGCTTAGCGTATGAGTACCGAGCGACAGGTTTGCCCAATCCGGAGCTAGATCATAACTGAACGAACCGTTGCTCTGATTGGTCAACGTTTGTTTCGTCACACCGTTTAAACGTACTGTAACCCCGAATGTGTTTCCCACGTCGGCGTCGTTGACCGTGAATGCTTGTGTGAATGGGGCTACCTTGTTCCCTAAACTGCTATCGGTGCCAGAGATCGCAGGGGCAGAGTTCAGAACCTCAAGGACGGGGCGCCAACCAATAATCGAAGTCACGTACGTCGCCGAAAAGTTGTTCCAGTAGCGGGCAGAACCGTAACCGCGACAAGAACGGAAGGAGCTGTTACCGGTGTACGTTTCCTGCGTCCACGAGTAGACACCCATCCAGTTCCAGAACTGATTATGCGCCGAGCTCTTATCGGTCGAGTTTATAGTCGAATCGAGATCTGATGAGACGGGTGAAGGTAGTCCCGAAACATTCGATTCGTTCGTGATGAACCGGTCCCATTCATTGCTTGAAGGAGCACCGCCACTGTAATTATCACTCCCGGTTCTGTAGTTCGATCCACCCGTTAAGGAACGGACTAAATATTGTTGCCCATCAATCGTAATTGTCTTTCCTAAAATTAAATTTTGACTATTTAAAGCGTCCCAACTGACATCGACGCAGAGCACACGATCAGCGATAAGGAGTTTTTTACTCCCGTCGTTCACTTCTCGCCAATAAATCTGGTCCGCTTCAGCGGCACCTGTGTTGCGAATCTCGATATTGCCGCCAGGGTAGCTTGGGATATTCCCTATCCCCGCCCCCGTGTATGGTTCACTTGAGTTGCGCCAAGGCAGTGTCGGTCTTGCGTACTTGCTGTTGTTCATATACAGCGTTCCGAGTTTTTTCAAGTCTCCATTTGCCAAACGATCACGTCCTTCCTAAAAAGTAATGCTCGCCCTCCACTTTGATATATGGATAGCGAGCAAATATTTTCTTCGATAGATTGTAGCTGTTCGAGTGTCGGGCATGGCCAAGCCACGCATTCACCGCTTGGACGACCTCGCCTTCTTCCAGCTCTCCCGCTTTCAATTTCCGGTCCATGACTTTCATGCGTCGTTTCATACGACGTTTGCTATCGTCCCTTACCAAACGGTGGGTCGTGTAGATTTTGAAGCCATATGCGTTCACCCCTTGTGATAAAGGGAAAATCTGCGACTTCTTCGGATGTGCGTCGAGATGGAGTCTCTCGTGCAAGAACCCCTTCAGATCCTCGAGTACCGCCTGCGCCTCTTGTTTCGTCCGAACCACGCAAACAATATCGTCCATGTAACGGCAGTACCACTTGATTTTCAGGTATCGTTTCGCATATTGGTCGATTTCGTTAAGGTATACGTTCGCAAAATCTTGACTGGTCACGTTACCCAAAGGGAGACCGACGTCCCCTTCAGGACTCGAATCGATAATCTTGCATAGAAGTCCATAAGTCTTATCGTCAAACCGATATTTGATCAGGATGCGTTTCAATATCTCTCTGTCGATCGAATAGAAAAACCGCGACACATCGAGCTTCACAATCCAACCGTCACCATGCTCGCGCTTGCAAAGGCGCATAATCTGTTGGACGTAGTCGACCGCCGCCTGGGTACCCCTCTCGTCGATGCAGCCAAATGATGTGCTGATCCATTTCGATCTCAGCCTCTCATGAATCTGCCGATGAACCGCGAATTGCACGATCTTGTCGCGAATCCTCGGGGCGGACACCCAACGTTCTTTCGGTTCGTAGACCTTGAACTTGATATATTCCCCTGGCTCGTAGGTGCCTTCGAGCAAGTCCTTGCGGATTTGAATGAGATTGAGTTGACGGACGATATCGAATACGATGTTGTCACGTCTATACTTCCTGTATCCTCGCATCTGCTGTCGACACGATTCCTCGATATTTTCGATAGCGCAAATCTTATCGTATGCTTCATAAAAAACAGGCGCCAATGGGGCATCTCCTCTCGAGCTTGGCTCATTGACTGTTCATGTGTTTAGCGCATCGCGCAAGGATTGGGACTCCCTTGATGTCTATCAAAGCCTGTCATCGTAGCCTTGGCACCGATGATCAAAATGCAAACAAGTCGGGGCGCCAACCAATATTCGAATTCACGTTCGTCGCCGAATTGTTGTTCCAGTTGCGGGCAGAATTGTAACCGCGATAAGAACGGTTGGAGCCAAACAGTCTCAACCCTGAGTCAAACTTTACGATTTTGCTCGCATCCACCCGCCGAGCAAACGACCGATCTCCACGATTCGCATCTGGATGATCGCATGTTTCTTTTTATTGATGTAACGCTGACCGAGCGAGATGTTGAACAACACCAGTAGCAGTTTCACCTCGGCGTCCGCCTCCTCTTGATGAAGACGACGTCTGCTCTTCACGTTGTTTGCCAAAGAAATCGCCCTCAGCAATGAGAAGAATGACTGTTTGATTTCTTGGCATATCCCAAATTTCTCCGCCTTCGGATAAACCTTCAGCAGAGGGTATACGATTTCGTTCAGTAATGTCTCTGTCTTTTTGTAGATCAACAACTCACTTGAAGCCAATGCCTTCTGTTCCAACGATGACCCTTCTTCCGTACAGGCTAGATTTTGACACTTCCGGACTCAAAATAACCGGATCGGATGACGATGTCCGACTCTTGTTCGATTCTATCGACATATACATGTCTCAAATCACTCACGGTGACGATGTTCATGACCGATAGTTCGAATACGACCTTGGCCAGATCCGCGGTGACGGACGCCAACTTCGAGTTCGTGCCGTCGTTGAGGGACTCCTCCAACGCGATGACGGATTGCTGAACACTTAGGATTCCATTCTCCCAACGATTCAGGTCATGCTCCGTCACCGGGTCATCCGGTCCCCAATCGGTTTTTGCGTTATAGCTCATTTGTTGGTCACCTCCCACTCCATCTCGAGCTCGACCAGTTGCATGGAAGATACGAGGATGTTCGTCACCTTGCGAGAGAGGATGTTGTCGAGGTCGTCATAGACGGTGATCGAGGTGATACTGTTCAAGTGATCGATTCCCCCGATCTTCAATACCGTTTTGTTCTCGTTCGCCGTGACCGATAAAACCTCGGCCTCTTCGGATTCATTGATGACCACCCGGCTGACACGTTCGCTGACATCCATGCTGACACGATTCAGATAGCCGATCGACACACTCATAGTGTCACCTCCGTTTTTGATTTCATGACCGCCTTCCCGATTCCCCACTCATCGACAGACCGATACGTCTTCGTTTTGACAGACAGCCGATCGACCAGTTTCAGACCACCCTTCAGGATGGGTTTCGTATAGACCAGTTCCCCGTCGAAAAAGATTTCGTAATAAATGCCTTCCGCCTGTTTGAATAACAAGGACTCGAGTACAGCAGTTTTTCGTTTGTGTCGATTGATCAGGCGGAACACGTTCGGCAACCCTTTTTCATCCGGTATCGGTGTATCGATCGTGATTTTGAATCGGAATGGCTGCCCGCCATATTGGAACCATTCCAGCACCTCGGATTTTTCAAGTATGGTCGATAGGACCGTCTCCACGGCAAAAGGGGTCCCTTTCTTCCGGTGGATATCATCTGATTTCCGAATCAATTCTCGCTTCCGTTCGTCCGATACACCTTCATCATAGAAGTCTACCCGTCGTTCACCTGCCGTGAAATCGAGCATCTCTCCGGACTCGAGAGTCAACGGATCGATTGCCCCGACTTTTTGATGGATGACTTGAAGGACTTCGTTCATCGATTCAATCAGAGCATATGCATCGGGATCCCGTAAGAATTCTTTCGGTAACAGTTCTGCCAGGTGGAGGTTGTCAAAATCAATCATCGATGAACCCTCCGAACTCGATAATGATGTCTCGATCCCGCGCGACCTGATTCTTTTCTAGCGAGACGAACACGTTCGGCTCGACTGTGACACGTTTTGCATCCGCCTTCAAAAGAGCCGAATAGAGCTCGCCGGGGTCGATGCCTCTGCCTAACTTCGAACGCTGCCATGTCTTGTATCCCGAAATCGCACTTCCGATCGCCGTATCGAAATCACTCTGTCTGCTCCGAGCATACTCGGGCAGGTAATATGTGATGGTGAGGTCGTAGTAGACGACCTCTGGGTCTTCGACAATCACAAGATCCGTGAGTGGACGGACGTCACGACGATTGCACGCCTCTAAAATTTTCGTTTTGACGTCTTCATTCGCAAGCTCTCCGCCAGACATCAACGGATAGATGGCGACCGTCGCCTCGGAAGGGCTCAAGACCTGCACATCCACAATCCCTTGATGTGCAGATTTCGCATGATAGATATATGCCAACTCTGGTCCGGCCGTCGAGTAGCCCTCGGGTGATAAATAAATACGTTCGGCGTATGCATCGTTCTCCTCCCAGTCATAGCCTCCGGATGTGACCGTGATATTTGATACCTTCGTCACCCAAGAAATCGGGTTGCTCATCGTCGAGAGCTCTCCCACCAAAATCCCATTCCCTTCTGTACCTTCAGTGGTACATACAGCTTCGACCGTAACATACTCATCTGTCGCTTTTGCCAAAACATCGTTCTTCGGAACGAATGTCACCACCCCATTCGTCACTTCTGTATTTGCTGGGATGACGTAATCGACCACGTTGGTTACATCAAAACGAAGAGTCGTCTCCGCCGGCTTCGGTTCGAGGCGTGGAATGTTTCGTTCTTCTCCGATATGATCGAGATATTCATCTTCAGCAAAAGCTAGGCGATTCTGTTTGCCTGTGTAATCGATATTGTTCGCAATCATTGAAGCCGCGTATACGAACGCTTGAATCATCTTTCGTCTTGGATCTGCCTCCGAGAGAGCCGCACCCGGATGTAGCGACTCAAACTTTCGGACTGCGATCTCCTCAATTTCTTCCGGTGTGATCTCGACAAAATCGACGTCCGGTAAATTAAATCTCGCCATCTTCAATCCCCACCTTCACCGTGACTATAATCAGCCTACCTAATTCAGTTTGCGTCAATGTCACTTCATCGACATTAACGCCTGTGACATTACGCTCGATACTCGTGATGATTTGCGCTGCCCATTCGTTCTGGGCCATCTCACTAGGGTCGTCAATCGGCGGATCCATTCCGAAAGAACGGTCCATCGGGAATGTGTCGACGAGCGAACGTAATAAAAAACGGACGCTTTGTATTTTCGCTCCTATGCCAATCGCTCCGTAATCAATCGGTAGACTTTCCGCACTGCTAATCGTATAGGCCTCCATTAATCCAACCTCACTTCTTCTTGAACGTCGTGTATTTCGATACAGCCGAAATATATAGACCTGCCCCGACGTTGAACCAGGTCAAACCACTTCCGGTCTTGTAACCATAGACTTGAACACGTTGCCCCCGTCTGAGGACCTTTTTGATCCTCGCATTGAGCGATGGCCCCATTCTGCAGTTCAGCATGCCGACTTTGACCGTAGCTGTTCCGATCGGGCCTTTACGCTTGGCTGAGCTAGCCATCGACGTAGAAGTTTTTTTCTTGGCTTTCGGTTTGAGTCGGATAGGCTTATCTTTCGGGTACTCTTTTAAACTGAGGGTCAAATCAATCCGGCTCGAGATCCCTTTGTTATCGATTCTGCGGTGATCCTCCTGCAAGTCCTCGATATACCAGAACCCATTCGTCACCGGTTTCTTTCCGATCACGAGAGTGGACACCTTGCCTGAGTCACGAAATTTACGAAGTTGTTCCGCCACCTTCTCTGGATTGACCTTCTTCGAGCGATGTAGCGAGATTTTCATGCTGATTGATTCCTGACCCGCTCCTAGGAATTCCGGTAACGGCTTTTGGAGTGCGATATCATGCACCGCCCAACGGGATGACCCACTTCTCGATAGCGCATCGAACGTCAGAACTTTTTGAGCAGATACTTCGAATGACACACCAGCAAACGTTCCGATTTTCATCAAATTCCACCTCCCTCTCTGACAATCAATTTATCGACCGACACGGTACCTTTGACGTCGAGTGCTCCTCCTTCAGGCAATGTGATGGACATGACCTTTGAACGGGTATCATATTCGACTGATGCCCCGTCTGGAAATGAGAGGTGTCTCACTTGTTGCGCGGAAACCGGTACACGATCGATGTCATTAAAGAATGTCCCTACTACAAAACCTTGTTTCTGCGACCCCTCGAGAAAAACACAGAGCACCATCTCATTCACTTCGGGTATCCAGTAATCTTTGACGCCCATGCTCCCCTTCGAAATAATCGATAGTTCACGAGAGACAATCCCATCGCTTCCGTAATCATCAAAAAGCACTCGAGCCGTCGCACGTTCGGGATAGACAGCGCTGATTCTGCCGATATCTATTTGACGCATCAATACCCCTCCAATACTTTTCTGAGCGATATGGACGTCTCTGTTCCTCCGACGAGTGTCGCGCTGACTGTCGTGGCGATGTACTTACCATCGAACGAGTCAAAACCGGTCAGACGTACCGTTTCTCCAGAATGAATATTTATAAAACCGGCCAACTTCAAACTGAATGTGACCGCCTCTTTGTTCGCTTCTCTCAGTTTCGCCATCGCAAGTTTTTTCGCAGCGCTTTCCGATTTGATTTCTTCATTCACATACAATATGCGATTGGACTGCGGTCGTTTCGTAGGCGTGAACGTATAACGTTTCGATTTTTTCGTTTTTGGGTCAGTCCATCTGACGGAGCAACTACGATATAACCCGGTGATGGAGTTCTCTCCTGAATAGTCTTTGATCGCCTTGTCTTTCTCGTTGATCACCAATTTCTCTTGGGCTTCCTCTAGTTTCCTTTCGTCCATGATGATGAGCTTCTGATCGGCAATCTTCAAAGTCATACTTGCCTCGGTGCAGAGTTTCATCAAAAAAGAGAGGTCTGTTTGCCCCTCTTGGTCGACTCGATCATATTGTGGGTTATCGGTGGCCGAGAAATACAATTTCATGTTGTTCGTTCTGGCGATGTCGCCTGCAACCTTTTTCAGATTCGCCTTTTCCCAACCTTTCGTCTTTTGCGCTTTACTCAAACTCGAACTCTGCGGAATCGACAAGGCGTCAAAACTAATTTCCTTTGGCGGTCCACCGATACGGATTCTGTCAATCTCAAACAAACCGATCGACCTTGATACCACTTTCGTATCGTCCCATCCCGTTGAAATCCCGAAAGAACATTTCAGTTGCGACCCCTGTTTAGGTCTTCGGCTTCCTCTCCATCTCCCATCTCGGTCTGCAAGGGTGAGTGATACTGAATCCGCCTCTCCAGAGATGTTGTCCGTGAACGAAAAAGCTTTCAGATGATCTTTGATTTCCCCTGTGACATCGACATTGTCCAGTGTCACATGCGGTTGCACGCGTCTTGCGAATTTTATCATCCGAATTCACCCGTTTCGTCAACTTCTAGATTCGATCCTTCATCGTCTAACCAATCCGGGTTCTCTGATTCGTCGATCATCTCAAGGTCTGGTATTTTCAAAACCACTCCGGCAGAAAAGATGACGGTCATCCGATGCTTCGGATTTTCTTTCAAAAGAAAAGGGAACAAATACTCGCTCCCGTAGAATTTCGAAGAGATCTTATCAAAAGTATCTCCCGACACTGTCATATAGGTACGCATTTATCCCCCTCCTTAAAATGCTTTTCGCTGTCTGTCGCGCATGAAACGTTCCATCATGACTGTAAAATCTTCATAACTCATCTTGAGCGCATCATCCATTTCACTGCGTGATACGTCACCACCAAGGTTGATCACCGGGCTATAAACAAACTGGATACCTTCGTTTGAAGCATTGGAGGAAGCGTTCGTCTTACTAGAGACGTAGTCGATGATGCCGCGCATCCCGCCTCGTTTCTCTCCGACCTCCATTCCGAACGCCGAGGCGACACGTCTGAGTAGGTTGGTCGCCACACCTCGTTTGTCACCAGACAAAGGAATGATTGCCTCTGGTCCCGCCTCGCCGACGAGCCCCATATGTGGCCGAGTGATGATGCCGCCATTGGCATACGGAAGGTATCCTCCACCACGCATCATGTTCACGATTCCGGGATGATTCATGATGCCTCCATATCGACCATCCATATATCGAATGGCAGCAAGTGCCGAGTCGAGTGGATTGCGGCGATTGTTGTAGCCTGGCATCTTCCATCGTTGGAAGGTGGAGTTGATGATCTGGAACAGACCGACCGACGGGTCACCTCGCTGAGCGTTAATGTCCCAGTCATTGATCGCGTTCGGGTTGAAACCGGACTCTTTTTGGGCGATCGTCATCAAGGGACCGAGTAGACTCATTGGTTTATTGAGCATCGCAAGAGCCTGAGAGATTGCTGTTTTTGCCATCGCGGACCCCGAACCGCTAAACGACGCGCCTAACGATTCACTCATTTTTGGCACGAGCCCTTTGATGTAAGACAGTGCATGGTCTTTCACGCTTGAGAACGCGCCGGCGGCAAGGTTTCCGAGTGCTCCATCAATTTTAGGGACTTCGATTCCGAACTTTTCAAGCATCGTAGCCAATAATTCTGTCGGGTTCGATAGATAGCTAAAAACGTCAAACGCTGCATCTTTTGCTTGACCCGCTTTGTCTCCGATCCACGACATTCCCGTGTTGAAGGCATCGGTCACTTTCCCTACCATCGTCCCGAGTGCATAGCGTGGTGCCTGATTCGCAAGAATCGCCCGGGTCACTGTCGCACTGAGAACTTCTGTTCCTCTCGGCAGGTTCA
This sequence comes from Exiguobacterium sp. MMG028, assembly GCF_027947425.1. NCBI lineage: Bacteria > Bacillati > Bacillota > Bacilli > Caryophanales > Exiguobacterium > Exiguobacterium sp. MMG028. The sequence continues at coordinate 80,969 of NZ_JAQJIN010000001.1, read as the reverse complement.
TCAAAGTGTCCCTCGCAGGGCTCAATCCTAGTCTGCCATCTGGTGTTCGATACATTTCCGGACCGGCATTCGCACCTCGACCATCACCTAAGATTGCGGGTCCCCCTGGATGACCTTTGGTACCGTTAGCGTATTGCGGCACAGCCCATGTCGGGATAGTCGTTTTGATACCAAGCTTCCCACCGACCCAGTTCAGACCACCGATGACCCCGTTCACAGAACCTCCGATTTTAGAAAGAAGTTTGTTCCCGACCGTCACCGCACCTTCGACTGCTTTTCCAGCCATGTTTTGAATGCCTTGACCCATTTTTCCTGGTAATGCCTTGGCCATGTCGATGATCTCGTTGAATTTTGAGGAAATTGAGGTCTTCATTTCTCCGACTACTGAAAGTGCCTTATCCTTCATCAATCCAAATTTTTCTCGAATTCCGCTAGCCATTCGCGACGCCGTCCCGACCACCGCATCCTTCAATGCGTTGAACGTATTAACGCCGAACGTCTTTGCGGTCTGAAAAATATTGACCCCATAGGCCCACATATCTTTGAAATACATTTTGATATTTCGTCCCATCGAAAAAACCGATGCAACGACTCGAGTTCCTAACAATTTGATTCCTGTGATGATTCGGCCGACGAACATAAGATTCATGTAATTCCATACGAATTCGACCGCACCGAAGAAGATCTGTTTGACTCCTTGCCACATTTTCGAGAAGTCCCCAGTGAAAATACCAGTGAACAATCGGACCGCTCCCATGATGACGTTCAGCGCGCCATTGACCAATCCAGAAATCGTGGACCACAACATTTTCAAAATCGGGAGTACGACCGGTGCCAAAAACTGAATGACTTTGACGATTCCACCGAAAATATTTTGAACCGCTTCAAGGATTTGAGCACCGTCCGTCTGCCAAAAGCTAAGAATTTTCGATGCGAAACCAGTGACCGAGTTCATAATAATCGGTACCATCGGTTGAACGATGGACAGGAGGTTTTTGACCACGTTAAACGCTCCACCGATCGCCGATCCGACGAGCCCGAAAATTCCAGTCGCTAAGGCAACTATTTGTGGTCCGTTTTCTGACCAGAACTGATAAATGCCCGAGAATACCGACGATGCGATATCTCCTATTTTTGCGAGTACGGGTGTCGCCTTCGCCCCGAGGTCCATGAAAATGGATGAGACGCCTGACAAGTAATCGCGAATCATGATGACACGGTCTTTGAACATATCGATCTGCTTATGATCGAAACCTACATCCATCATGATTTTCCGACCACTCACAAAGTCACCACTCAACATGTCTTTAGCGGCACGTAGAGGGGCCGTGAAGTTGCCAATCGTCTTTCCTAAGTTCGCCATTCTCTTTTGAATCGCTGGCATTTGATCCTTTAAATAACTGGAGAGCTTAGTAAGATGTGGAAGGGCTTTTGATCCGATAGGGATGATAAGTCCCGTTTCAACCTGTCTTGCGATCCCTTGAAACGCATCGCCGATGGTGTCGTACTTGATTTTGGATACGCTCTCCATGGTGTTTTTTGTCATGTCGAATTGCTTTCTCGCGCTACCCATCGCCGTCAGAACGTCCATCTCAAGGTCTTCAGCTTGTGTGCCGAACAAACCTACGGCAATTGCGTTTTGCTTCACCGGATCTTTTACTTTCGCTATTGCATTTACGACTTCTTGGAATGACTTTTGAGCAGTAGGTCCGCCCTTCGCAAATATTTGAGACATTTTTTCAGCATCTAGACCTAATGCACGATATGCCTCTGCAGACGCTTTTGAACCATCTTTGGAACGAATGTTAAATTCTTTTACAGAATCTCCCACTTTATCTAAATTAAAAGCCCCATTTTCTAATCCTGTATTGAAAATGTCGAACATTTGGTTAGCGGTGAATCCTAACGTGTCAAAATATGGAGCATACTCATTCGCGGAATCTAACAATTCCTCCGATTTGTCCAACCCGTTTTGCGCACCTTGAGCAAGCAAATTGAACGCTTCGGTATTCGAGATGCCGAAATTTCGCATCATGGTATCCGCGGTCTTGATCGAACGAGTCACATCCTCGCCGAACACGTCCCGATAGACAAGCGCGTTCGCCGTTGCCGTCTCAAGTTCTTTACCGGACAGCTTTGTTACACTCCGCGTCTTCGAAATCGCGTCTGCGAGATCGTTCCAATCCTCGCCGAGGTTTGCGTTGTAAAGGTTGGTGGACATCTTTTTGAGTTGAGCGATTTCACGAGTGGACATGTTTGTCGAAGCCTGGACTTGTTTCATCGCCCCGTTGAACGCATCGGCGTTCTTGGCTGCGCCCGAGAGTCCGACCGCCACCGCACCAATAGCCGCCCCGGTCGCGACCGCTGCCGTTCCAAGGGCTTTCATCGTCCCTGCTGCCGCTTTGGATTTCGAACCCATTTGTTCTAGTCCACCGTTCGCTTTGGCGAATGCGCTCTTCATAGAACCATCTACGATACCGGCCAACCGGAATGCAATTTCATAAACTTGAGCACTAGCCATTCTTTTTCACCTCTTGGACGTCCGTGATGAAGTCGACGAGTTCACGCAAGGGCAATCGCATGAAATAATCCAATCCTGTATGTGACACAGAAGAAAGACGGACACATGCTTTGCGCACGGTCCGCCCTTGAATGATGATTTCCAGTCGATTCCCCTTTGTTTCGGCGACTCCTAGTTGTTTAAAAAACGGACGACCTCGTTCTTGATCTTCAACGCCTCTTTACCAGGGATGCGTTTAAAGAACTCTTGAGGTACGCCTGCCGCTGTCGCCGCTACGCTCAAGGCATAAGCGAGTGTCAGCTCCGGAACAGGTGAGTAGTTCCCTGATGCCGTATATGCTTGATCTGCCTTCAGCAAATCGTCACCCGTCAAATTCTCGAGTCCGGACAAATCAATCTGTTCGTATTCTTTCCCTTCAAACGTAAAGGGCTTCGCAAAGACGATGACGCCCTCTTTCTCAACCTTTTCAGCCAATACATTGTCAACTTTCGGCATTTCAATTTCCCCCTAAGATTTTTTTAGATTAAATTACGAATTCCGGCCAACTGATCCTCGCCGTTGAGCACATAAACAAAATTGAGTTTATCCAACTCGACAAGCACCTTACCATCTTCCTCGATCTTGATGTACATGATTTCGTACACGACCGTCGTCTCTGTGTTGGCATTGACGGCGATTTTTCCGGTGTTCAAGCCTTTCGGCTGACCTTTCATCGAAATCTTGAGCCCTCGATGCTGGATACCCCCGGACGAGACATCATAGGCTTGTTGCGCCGCCCGCAAGACGAGCATCCGGTCTTTCATCTGTTGCAAGGAAATCGCTTGGCTCCCTAGATTTCGGAAAGAAATTTCAACAGACTGACTGCCGAAGTGACCTTGGGAAACGCTCTCCCATTCCCCGAGGATACCCGCTCCCGAGATAGTCTCGGTCAACGGCTCGAAGTTCGGGAGCGTCATCTCGGCCCCGATTCCGAGAAGTTTTTCTACATCGTCGTAAAGGTTATAGTTTACGACCTTTTCTGGGATAAAATTCATTACGATGCACCTCCAAAGATTGCGCTAGTCAACATCTGCGGATCGAATTCGAGAATGTTCGTGATATGTTCCGCCGGCAAGAATCCTGCCAAGCGTTGAACAAAAACGATTTTTCCATCGAGCAGATCGGTAGTCGGGTTCATGTCTGAACGAAATTCCATGCGCGCCCCTGCGATTTGCCCACGAGCCGCGTAACCATTCGCTCGAATGTTTTCAGCATCGACGATGGACTCGATTAGACGTGTGTTGGTCGGATCGTCCACCTTGTCGAAGTAGGACAAGATGAATGTATTGCCCCACCAGTTGAAGATTCGTCGAATCGCGACATAACGATCTTTCGGATCCGTCGTGTTTGGGTACGCGGCCGTATTGTTACCCCACGTTTTCCAGCCGTTCCAGTTGAGCAAAGTCGTGACACCGACCCCGTTGAGATGATTCGCCTCTGCTTGATCAAGGTATACTTCGGTACCATCGGCCAATACCGCGCCAGAAATGGCAACGACTTCGTTCGACGGTGATTCGTGCGGCACTGAGTCGTTTCGCGCGTCGACCATCGCCATCACAGCACCCATGAGCGCCGAATAATGAATCTGCTTGTCTCCTACTTTTACTTTTGGCCAGAGTGCTACGGCATGTGTGCTGTTATAGCTGTTGGAATTCTTCCATGCCTGCGCCTCGTTGTAGGATGTCACCGCCGTTGTATCAAGATCAAGCAATGCAATAGCGTTGAAGCTACCGTTAATCTTTTTCGTTTTTGCCTGCAACACTGCACCGACTTCCGGAAGATGCGAGAAGCCCGGTGCGAGAATTGTTCCGGCGACCACGTTGAACTTTGGATAAATCACTTTCAACAGTTCAAGACCCTTGTAAGACTTCGATACCGCATCGTAGCCCCCAATAATGTCCTCGGCGGTCACGAGCGACGAATCGAGTTTGTCATAGTCGACCGTCAACGAGGCATTGTCAGCCAACGTATCCGAAAGTTTCACGATAACCGGTTTACCATAACTGTTGAACGATACGAGGTAATCAACATCCTTGATTAACGTCGATGCACCGCTCTTGACGAGTAACGTGTCGAGCAGGACACCCGAGTCTTCGACGATTCCTTCTCCATTTGCTAAAGAAACTGCTTTGGCCGAGATTGCCGTCTTGTGCACCGCAGGATCTAGCACATTGATGAAGATGATTGGCGCGACCGCCGCCAATTGGAACGAGGCGTACATTGACTCGCATAACGTGTATGCGTTGAAGTCATCACTATATCCCAGCTTCCGTTGCGCTTCCGCCAAACTATAAGCAAGGACCGGTTGATTGACCACGCCCGAGATATTTTCTGAAAGATGTACCGGCGCAGTTCCGACTACCACTTGTACCGCAGAATCTGCGGTAATCGGTGGCGTCAACGACGTCGGGTTTTCGACGATGTCGATACCGTGTTTGTATGCCATTACGCATCACTCCCTAATTGTTTTTTCGCTGCATTGAACAGAAGATATTCCTTGCTGCCGACACGAGATAATCGATCTTCGATTGTAGGCATCTCGCTCAACTTGACTATCAATTTCTCGAGCACCGGATGCGCCTTCACTTTCTCTCTCAAATGATCAGGCAATCCGTTGTGGAATACACTGAACTGAGGCACCAACTCTAAGTCTGGACCTACATAGACAATCGTCGATGAATTCTCCTCGGCTTTATCGATTACTTGGACTTCTTTTTTCTTCGATTCAGTCGATTGAACCTCTGGAACTTGTTCTTTCTTACTTTTTTGTGCCGTCATATTAATCCCTCCACATCTTTTCTGAACGTGTTCGGAGCATCCCAATAAGTGTCGATTGAACCGAGCCATTGTGGCGCGGTGTCTTCCTCATAAATGGATGCCTCTAGTGGGTAAGAGAGTTCATACATATCGCCTAAGATTGGGAATTCTTCGAGCGAACTCACTATTTCATTCATCACATTCACCAAATCACGATATCCCTGGTTGTCTATCGCATCATCGTAAATTCCGATGATAAATCCAATCCTCGTCCTTGCCTGTATATCTGCTTTTTCTTTGCGACCATGCATCAGCTTCACAATCACGAAAGGGAACTGAATGTCTGACTCACTCTGTTTCGCAGGGAGAGACTGAGGGAAAATCAACATTTCACCTTCACCGGTCGTCCCGTCTAACAAAGGCTTCTTGAATTTACGCCCTGCAAACATCACCTTCATTCTCTCGACAATCGCATCTTGTAACGAGATGGCAATCATGTGCTCGCCCCCTTCGCCAAGATGCGTTCGATTTCATGATCGATGCGTTTATTGAACATTTTTTGACCAGTGACATCGATCCGATTTCGGATATCCTCACGGTTTAACATCTGTGGCACCGAGGGACCGAACAAACGCTCAATCGGGAGACGCTTTTTCGAGCTTCGCTTAAATACTTTGATACCATTTATATCCGCATTGAACGCTCCTCCGAGTGGTTTAGCGGCGCCCTTCTTAACCGCAACCTTGATTGGAGATTTTCGTTTCGGGTTGACCGTTTTCGGGCTCACCTTAAACCGGTCTAATGGAACGACGGGACCACTACTCTTCAAGACCGCGTTCACGTCGCTACGCTTCGCCCGGGTTCGGGTGATTGTCGGTTTGATATCTGATGTCTTGATATGATAGTTCTTGCGTAGTTCTTCATTGACCGCTTTGGCCACGCTCGACATTGCACGGTTGAGAGAGTTCGCAATGACTTGCGGCGCTTTCTTTTCCATCGACCCTAGTCTCATTTTGATGGATTCAATCGCGCGCTCATCAACAGTAACGCTGGTCGTGATCATAATGCCGACACCCCTTCTAGCACGATGATGAGTACACCATCTTCATCCGTGATTTCCATCACTTCGTAGGGACGTCCTTTGAACGCGAGGCGTTGGCCACGGAATGGACGTTTGTCGAAGGCGGTCGCATCCGCATAAAAAAGGAGCTCACCTTTCGTAAGCCCCTCCTCGTCATTCTTCCGATTAAAACGTTCCAACCTCTCCTCGTCGAAGGTGATGTTGACCAAGGTGCCGTTGAAAGACACCGTCTCCGAAAATTCATTCGGGTTGAAGAACGTCGTCGACACGTCTCTCGTCAACTGCTCCTTGAACAAAGACATCTACTTCACTCCGTTCCCTCGTCTTCTAGCAGGTCCAATAACTTCTGTGCCTGACCACTCTCGATGATCGCCTCGATCAAATCCGCCTTTTTGAGAGATTTGTCAATGCCCACGATACCGACCTCATCCATATCGTCACGTAACTCGTCCAGTTTCCATTCTTCGTCGATTTGTTTTGCCAATTCGATTTTTTCTGGTACCCGGTCCGTCGAACCTCCTTCATCCGTCCCGACATTGGTAGATTCTTCGTCAAGAGCGACGTGTGCGACTGCGAGACCGTTTGCGACCAAGAACTTGACGTCCTTCTCACTCAACTCCACGATGTCATCCTTTCGAAATCGCTCTCCTTGATAACGCGTATGGGTCATGAATCGTAATTTCGCCATCGCTTACACCACCTTCGCGACGAACCACGAATCGACATCGTTCGGTTTCGGCAGTGGACGGCTACTGACACGCATCATCTTCACTTCGTTCGCACGATCTGCCCACATTTTCGGGACGCGTGACCCTTCATACGTCATGAAGCTTTCGTCCTGCTCCATCTGCGTGATTGCCCCATACGCAAAGGTACCGAGTGCGGCAGGTGCCATGAGGATTCGGTCTTCTGGGACGAACGGTTTCGACACGTTGTCTTCATCGAGATACCAGGCATCATATGTCACCAAGTCTAGCCCGAGGCCGGGAAGGCGACCGATGAAGGTCGTGCCGTCGCCACGGACCGTCGGCTCGATTTGACCGAAGTTCATGTTTCGGATGTCGAGGAGTTTTTGCATCTTCTCATCATTACGGAGTTTGATAGCCGCTTGACGGCCGAGTACGACGACCGCAGGTGCGATACCCGTCTTCTGGATGATCTCCAAACGCCATTCTTCGAGATCGGAATAGATGTCCGCTCCTTCGCCCCAACGATCTGTGAGCGTAAGCGTCTCGGTATTCGTGAACTTATAGTCGATCTGTTGTTCGACGAAGTTCTTGCTCTCAAAATCGACGTAACCTTTCAAGATCGCGCTTCCGAAGAACAAGACTTGTGCTGCCATCCATTCTTCGCGTCGCGTGATCATCGCGTCAAGTTCTTGCAAGTCTTTCGCAACAAGTTCTGCCTGACGGTCTTCCGGCGTCCGTGCGCTCACGATTGATTCGCCGAAACCGCGTTTCTTGATGTCATCAATCGTCGTCACGCGTTGCGGGGCGATGCGAGGAGCCGTGTATTTTGTCGTCTGGAATCCTTGACGCTCCATTGTCACACCACCGACGCGCGGTGCCACGAACGGGGCCATCTTTTGATTGCCCTTACGAATGTCGAGAAGAACTTCCTCCGTCAAAAATGTCTCTTCACCAGGGAAGAATGTGTCTTTCAAGAACGAACGGGCCGGCGGCATCTGCTCGACTGCCTGCAATAGAGTTAAAGTGTTTGAAAAGTCCATGTCTGTTTATCCTCCCTCTCACATCTTATCTTTCAAATAAATACCTAGTTCACGTAGGCGTGATTCGTGGTCCTCCGCCGAGTCGGCTCCACCGACGATCAATGCTTTGCGGTTGAATCGCCCTGAAGCGTAGGCGACATAAGACACTGCGCCATCCGTCGTGTCGATTGTGTCCGCTAGGATGCAATCCGCCTCCTGCGACCCGTCAGCGCTCGCCGAATCCACGACGACCGCCTCGCCCGTTGCAGTGATGATTCCGAGCACGGTGCCTCGTTGAAGTACGCCTTGCCCCTGTTTCAATTTGACCGATTTGGTCACGAACGGAATTTTGTCATCGAAGATGAGTTCATCGAATTTCTGTTCACCCGCATCATTCACTAATTGGAACATGCTCATTTACCTCCCTTTTTGCCGAATTTCTCGGCGATCTTATTGGCAGCCTGTTTGACCTCATCGCCATCACCTTGTGCCCCATCTCCACCGTGCGTCCCTTTGACCTGATTAATCGGGTTCGCATCCTGTTGTCGATTATCAAGGTAGTGTTGTCGGTTCGTCGCATCCGCCTCGGCCGCCTGGTTGAGGATCTTCATCGCGACCTCTCCTGCATTGGCGTTTACGTCCGCCTTTGCATCGTTCATGATTTGTTGGAACTCCTCGTTCTTGATGCCCGCCGGTTTCTTCAGCGAGTCGATGTTCTTGATTCGCTCATTCTCATTCTTAACCCCTTCTGCGATTCCAAGGTTCATGACCTCTCGACACAGTTCAGGATGTTCGTTCTTCAATTTTTCTAAATTCATGATTTCATTTCCCTCCGTTCCATCGTTTTTCGGTTGTACCGGATTCGGCTGAGGTGCTTGATTCGCAATTTTCATCACGTTCGGCATCTCATTGCGCAGTTTGTCAATCACATTTTGTGGAAGCAACCCGCTACCTAAGTCTGTCAAATTCGCCACGACTTTCGGCGCCTCGTTCTCGAACATGACCGCGTCGATAAAACCATGTTCTTTCGCTTGGTCCGCGCCGAGCCAAGTCTCTTTCGACATCATATCGAGTAGCTTCTCATTCGATAGTCCCGACTTTTTGGCATACGCATTCGCAATCGTGCGGTCAATCCCTTTCAGAAAATCAGCTGTATGTTTCATATCGCGATGGTCGCCCGCCGATATCGTCGATGCGTTGTGAATCATCATCTGTGCCGTCGGAGACATTAACACGTTGTCGCCTGCCATTGCGATGATGGATGCCGCGCTCGCCGCAAGTCCGACGATTTGAACCTCGACGTTGCCTTTATGCGACTTCAATGCCGTATAGATTTCGGAGGCGTCGAACACGGACCCGCCCGGACTGTTGATCTCGACGATGATGTCCTCGTCCGATAAATTATCGATGGCGTCTGCAATCATTTTCGGGGTCGTGTGGTCGATCCCGAACCATTCATAAATCCACGCCTCATCGTTTGAGATGATGGCTCCCTTGATGCTAATCTTCATTCCTGTTCACCTCCTTTCAGGCGTCCTCTTCTTCATCTGTACCATCTAGTAGATTCGTCTCATCTGGAACACCGGATGCCATGCCCGCCTCGCGTCTCGCCTGTTCTTCGCGGACACGAAGGTTGTGGTTGCGGAACCAGTCGCCCCCGCCGAGTGCCACTGTCTCGGCAGATCGGGTCGTGAACCCGTTCTCGACACGTTTCTCTGCGGCGTTCACTTCTTTGAGTGGGTCGAGTTGTCCCTGTGACGGTCCGTTCCACTCGGCCCCGCTATAGGCTTTCCGAATCATCGGGTCGATAAAATAACCGGGTGCGTCGATGCGCCCCTTCGCGATCGCCTCGCTCAAAAATTCTTCGTAGATTGGCTGACAAAATCCCTCTGCCATCCATTGGCGTCTCATTTTGAACATCTTCCACGCCTCGAGCAATGCCCCGCGTGATGCAGAATAAGAGGACGTGAAGTTCTTCAGTAGCACCTCGTACGGAATCTCGAGCGCTGCACCGATCTGACGACACATCGACGTGACGAACGAGTCAAAGTTTGCGTTCGGTCGACCTGGTGTCGCCTCCTGAATCTTTTCGTTCTCGCCGAGGAAATGGACCGTACCAGGTCCGAGTTCAATCGTGGTGTCGTTGTCCGAGTCCACCTCCTCCTCTTCAGGGATGCTACTGAACGGGTCCGAACCGTCACCTGAATCCGCTTCTGACGTGATGAACACTGAATAGAGCGCATTGACGACCGCGGCCATCAGTTCGGCGTCCGAATATCGGGCGAGTTGTTTCATGGTCTCGATGACCGGCGCGAGCAATGGGACACCGCGCCGCTGTTCCGGCCGCTCCATCTCGATGAGGTGGAGGATGTTCGGTCGCCCCGTGCTCCGTCCGAACTTTTCGATGCGGACCCGCTTGTTCTGTTCGAGCGCATAGGCGCCCGGGTGGCGTTCGGAAATGTGGTAGGCGATGACCTCGCCGTCCCCGTCAATCTCGACCCCGTTCAACACTTTTGGATTCCCGCTCGAGAGATCGAGGTTGTCCGGACTGTTCACTCGGTCGGACTCGATCAGTTGAATGCGCAGATCATACGGCATGCCTGCTCTTGGCTTGATCGGGAGCAAACAAAAAACATCCCCGCTCATGAGCCATGAGAGGAATGCAAGTCCTTGCAATTGATAGAAATTGTTCATCCTCTGCATGTCGCAATGGATCGATTCGGCCCAAAGGTTGAACTCCCGCTCGACCTTCGTCTCCCAAATGTCCGCCTCCTCGCTCGTCATGCCGAGATAATCGGCATCCACTTGCGCATTGAGTCGCAAACCCGAGCCGATGACGTTCGTCCGCATTGTCTTCAAAGCACCCGTCGCGAGTGGCGCTCCCATGAAGAGGTCTCGCGAACGTTCACGGAGTTTCGGGATGTTCTTCTCGATGTCATCGATGACCGAACCGTTCTGTGTGACCCACCCCGCCATGCTGCTCTTTCGGCTACTGGCGCCATGATTCCCATATCCACGGTTCATGACCGTCAGGAGTTGCCGGTCCCGTTCGCGCTTCAACGCTTTCGCCGGGTTGAAATACGCGACGGTCTTGTCTATCCAGTTCATATCAATGGTTCACCCCCTTCATAGGTCGCGTGGCACGATACGTTTTGCCCGTCGTCTTGGTTTAGTCGACAAGGCGGCCACCCGTCCTTCCCAGTATTTGATTTGCTGTCGAATATCATCCATGTCCGCACGTGTGAGCGATCGAGAGCCGATGGTATAACTTTTTCCTGTCGATACGGCCAAGTCCGCCTGATACCATGCCTCGAGATGTGTCTTGGCACGTTGCAGGGTCATGACCCCAGTCGTTTCATTCAATTACGTCACCCCTTTCGATGACTTTCGTCGTTTTTTCTTCTTGCGCGCCGTTCCCCCGACGACATATTCCCGTTCACCGTTCAAATCGGGGTTCAGGATCTCGAGCGCCGCCGTATTGTACACCCGTAAATCGAGTGGCTCGTTTCGGCTACGGATTTTCTTCCAGACCTTATACGGGACACCTTTCTCGTATTTCGTCACGAGCGCCTCTGCCGTCAGTCCTAAGAAGTAGTTCCCGTCATACCCACGACCTTCAGGGAAGTGGCAATAGTTCGGACCGATCTCTGGGACACGAATGTTCGACATGACACGTGCCTTCCCTTCGGACACGCCGAGACTGACGAGCACCGCCTTGATTGGTTTCGGTCTCGTGTACCCTGCGATGAGAGGCGTGTACTGTCCTTTCGCATCGGAACGACCCTTGATAGCGTAAATCCGACGATTCTCACGCGCTTTCGTGAAGCGATAGACCTCACCTGTGAAGTGACCACCGGAGTCCATGAAGGTGACTGCGATGCCGAATCGCTTCCCGTCCGCTTTTGACCAGGTTCTCGAGAGGTACTCATCAAGTTCCTGCCACGGACGCTCGGTTTTGAGGTCACCATAAATGACATGATACTCAATCCCCCACGATTCACGACCTGCTCCCCAACCGACCACTTCGACCTCGAAACGGTCGTCCTGTGTGTCGACCGCTGCGGTCAATACTTTCACTCGATCCGGTACCTCAGCCCCATAATCTTCACGGCGATTTTCGAGGACGTCGGTGTCGACCTCTTCCGTCTCTTCCTCCCACGTCTCGCCTAGCGAGGTGTTGACCCACACCTTCATCGCTTCTTGCCCCTTTTTTTTCGCGTCGAGGAAATCGTTGATAATCTCCCGCCACTTCTTCCAGGGCGAGGCGAGCTCGTTCAGGTGAAAGCCCCGGCTTCGCGCCTCGGGATTCCGCGCGACCCATTTACCTGGTCGACGCTTCCAATCGTATTCGTCATGGAGCGATCCACAGCAACTACAGGACATCGACTCGCTGTCGAAATGGATCTGCGCCCATTTGAGTGGTTGGTATTCGCCACATGATGGGCAGGATAGCGTCCATTCCTCCATCGTCGAGAGTTCGTACTCTTTCTCGATACGGGATGCCCCTTTGATAGTCGGCGTGGAGACAAAAATCTTTTTTCGGTTATAAAAGTTGTTCGTCCGTTTCTCAGCGAGTGACAATGGGTCACCCTCGGTACCGGCAGAGACCGGAAATCGGTCGATCTCATCGGCCAAGAGGATTCGGATCGGGCGTGATGCCAGTCCGGATGGTGCGTTGGCTCCCGCCAAAACGATGTAGCCTCCTGGGAACGCTTTTTGAAGTGTCGTATTTCCGGAATCGCGGCTTTTTGCATCAGCGATCTTATGTTTGATGGCTGGCGTGTCCCGAATCATGGGCGCGAGACGTTCTTTTGAGAAAGATTGCGCCAACGCCACCGTCGGTTGGACGACCAAGATCGGGCCCGGGTCGAAGTCGACATGGTATCCAAGTGTATTTAAAATGAGTTCTGTCTTCCCGACCTGCGCACTCGACATGATAACGATCTTCTCATACTCCGGATCGTTGACCGCATCCATGATTTCACGTTGATACGGCGCCCGGTCCGTCCGCCATTGTCCCGGCTCCGCTGAAGATTCGGATGAAAGTTTACGATAGGCGTCCGCCCACTCCGATACTGTCAGATCTGGTGGTGGCGCTACTGTATTCTTGACGATGTCACGGAACAAGGACTCGGTGTTCTTACTTTTTCGACTTGCCGTCATGACGCACCGGCTCCCCGTTCAGTTCTTCGTCGATGGAAGTGACCTCATCCGCGTCTTCTAACAGCATCTTGTCCTTGCTGATATCATAAAAGACCATCGGATCGTAATCAGACAGTTCATCCAACGCTTCATGGACCGCCTGCTTCAACACCACCTTAATCGGAGGAATCTCGGTCAGTCCGACCAGTCGAGGGGAGAATTTCGACGGGATCGAGAGGATTCTTGCCCGGAATGCGCCGAGCATGTCGTTCATGACCCGCCTCACATCTTCCGATCGGTGCAGGTCGCCCCGCATGATTTGGAGTTCAAGCTCCGTTTTTTGTCTCCGCGCCCGGGTCCACATCGCCTCTTCGGTCGATTTATCGAGGACACCTTCTTCTTTCGTGTCGTCCAGACGATACTCGATGAATGAATTGATTGAGGCCGGGAGGTCGAATTGACCGTGGCCGACCCGGACGAACACCCCATCCTTCGCCAACTGTTGCACCCTTCGCGTTGAAATCCCGAAGATTTCGCTTATTTCGGCTGTGGTGACGGTATATGTGTTTTTCTCTGAATCCTTGCGTGCCAAGGCTTCAACCTCCCTTCTGACGATTATTTCCCAACAGCGACATAACGAAAGCGAAACGAACTTTTAGCGAAAAAAACTAGCGCTTTCGTGGGCTCGCAGCTACCCGTAGGTATTTTTGACCCCCAAAAAGAACCTATGCCTTTTCAGAGGAATCAACGATTTCGTTCATCCCACAAATAATTTGCCCACTTGCTCCGTCTTCGGATACGTGTCGGACCAGTCCGCTTGTCCTTTCGCATCGGATGGACAATCCACTTGATCTGATAGAACTCGGCGCCGTACTTCCTCATGTCGTTCCCTCCCTCATCCCTTGTGTACATCAAACACCAGATGAGCCATCGGTCCTAGCGGCCAAGTTCGGGGATACTCGACCGCGACCGAAGTGGGGATATGCTCATCTGGTCGTTGATGCATACAAAAAGCCATCGAATCCGCTCGATGGCTTGAGTGTGTCCCTACGACCGGAGGGACTATTAAATTTTGAGTGAACGGCAAGGAGACGCGGTCACTTGCGGCGTGTGTGCGCTCCTCTACAACCCAATTATCACACGCTTTTCAAAGGGTGGAGTATCAAATGCGTATCATATCCGTATCAAAATCGTATCAAATCCGTATCATGTTTTTAAAACGGAGGATAGTTTCTCACGTGCTAGTGACCCGATTGGACGTATATCTTCCGGTCCATGTACCTCGAAGACCTCTCTGTCATTCAGGATGCAGTAAAACTCGGGCTCGACATATCGTTCCAATGCATACAAGAGCTCAGCTCGGTCCCCTTGCTTCAGCCGCTTGATCTCTTCAGCCGCCTCAAAGAGCGTCTTGTTTCGCTCAGCCAGGAGTTGGGCTCTATCGTCATACATCTTTTCCATCTGTCCAACGGCTTCTCGATATGCCCCCTTACATTCATTCAATGTCAGGGTCTTCACTTTGAGCTCCTTGTTCAGCTTATACAGCAGGATGGTCACATAGGCGAGTAAGCATGCGATTATTGTATCGAACCAGTTGGGCGCCACCTCCCCGTAACGTGCCCACTCGTACAGTTGCCAGATCAGCGAGATGCCAATATAGCAGATGAAATAGTACACGATCTCTATGGGCGCAAGTATCCATCTATGTTTATCGTTTGCCATGTCTGATTCCTCCGATTCGTTTGAGTGCCGGGTGTCGTTGGTCCGTCTGGTGTGCCCGTTCAATCTTAAGGGAGTTGCCGATGTGCGACCCTGACGACTGTCGGGTCATTCGGTCTGTACGTGACGGGATTCGGATATACCTCGGTCGCTTCTTCTCTGCAACGGTCATAGATGAGGCCGCGGTGTCGTGAAACTCCTTAACCATACTCCACAACTTCGACGTGAAATCTATGATCCTTTTAATTGCTTTCACCACTTGACTCATGAATGTGGTTACTGCATCCTTCTCGTGATCATTCATGGCGTGACACCTCTTTTCCTGTTGGATTGGCTGTATGTGAAATAATATGACGGAACGTGCTCTCCATCGGTAACCCCTTGCGTCGGCGATAGAGCTGATACCCGATGATATCGATCACGTCACCAGGTCTCGCCTTCGATTGCTTGAGCCATTCAGCATAGACCGGGTTGACCCCGATGGCCATCGAGGGATGTCTGCCCTCGATATGCCAGTCTTGGACGATCGTCGACTTGGGTGGTCGGATGGACGTACAAGCCGATGTCTTGTGTTGGTTCGCCGCTCGGTGAGGAACAGGAACTGGTGTGTCATCAGCTGAGTTCATATGTTCGGGTCTCTCTTGCGTTTTCATTGTCATCACTTATCTGCACCCTCTTTGTAAGAAATGGAAGTATGTACCGTTTGCACACCACTTAGTTTGTGGGCACGTTTGATGCACATACCTTCGACTTTCCGACGTCTATATTTCTTTTGAGTCATGCCGTTCGCCATTGCCGCTTCACGCGCATTCTTCATTAATCTAAGTTTGTCCTCAATCAATACTGTCCATCTTGCATATGAATATATTTCACGATTGAGTCGATGTTTTCGACGGTTCTTCTTTTGCCTGCCGTATAACGAATAGTTCATTCAATCCACTCCTTGATAAAATCTATCGATTGCACCATTCATCCGATAAGAGGACCAATTCCTCAATCTGTCGCATGTCGAGCACTTTGAACGTTCGATGATAAGGCGAGAAGAACTTCTCTTTCGGTCTCACTTCGATTCTTCCGCTCGGACATTTCACCCCGTCCGCGACCACGTTTCCTTCGAAATAGATCTGCACATGATTTTCACGACACGGATGCTGGACGATCTTCACGACTTCTGACATGTGTCCACCTCATCATCTTTGTTTTTATTCAAGCGCTCCGGATGTTCGAACGCATTGCCTATAACATCCACAAATTGATTGTTGTTGAAAACACGCTTGGCGAGGAATGGACCGAACATGACGCTACCGTTCGATATATGAACTCGACTGGTATAAGCTGTCTCCCATGGTTCAAATACGCACTCTACAATATCGCCTACATAGATTCGCCGCCCTACCTTATCGGACAATCCTGTGAACGGCAGCAAGGTGACATCCTTCATCGGGACACGCTCACTTATCTCGTCGTATTCGATGGTCAATGTCCCGGTCTTTAAATTGATGCTCGTGACCTCATACATCCATTCACGTTCGTTGTGCCATGCTCTGAAACTGATGTCGTTCATATACGCCCTCCTTGTCGGTCATTGATTCATAGCGGCTCGAGAGGGACTCGAGTTCGAGCGCCCTCGTCTCCCGCTCCACCTGTAACAATCGGATCATCTCGTCATACATCGTGACTTCGTGCCTCAACAACTTCATACGTTCTGCCAGTTGCTTCATGCGATGTCCTCCGTCTGTAAAATTCATAATTTTACTGATTGATTAGTTTTTCGTTACCTTGCGCATCAGTTTCTACTTCCCAACCGCATTTACAAGAACGATAAAATCTATCGTCTTCAACAATCAATTTACCTGCGCCGTTACCGACTTTGTCATTACCGCACAAAGGACAATCACTGTACTTCTGAATTAATTCAAACGTTTTTAAAGCGTTCACTTAATCCCCTCCCTGATTATTCTTTGCTTCGAGTTGTTCAATGACCATTTGTAACCCTAACCAGTAGGAAATTAGAGCGTGTGAAAGTTTTTTGCCGCAATCAGAAACATAGGACGCGGATTCACTATCAAACCAGTCAACACTTGTATTTGAGTAGATTGAGTAAATGACAGTTGAAAACTGATCACAAGTGCTCCATTCTTCTGTTTCGGAAGTCAATTCTGCAAACAACTCTCCGTCCTCTTCTTCTAGGTCGTTTATATCGCTCACATCACACATGTCGATAAAATACTCTTCGATTTCGGCTTTAGCCAACTTACTGTCAAAATCATATTTAGGATGTTCTGATGTTGACAATTTTTTAGTGAAGTATGACAAGTTGAAATCTTTGATGTTTTCCAAAGTTGCAGCACAAGTTAGAGAATAAACAGCATCGCCCAAATCACCACTAACAAAAACGTTCCGTCCAGCTAACACGTAGTTGATTTGATACATGTTAGTTCCTTCTGCGCCCCAAATAATGCGTTGAAGTCCCTTTTCACCTTCGATTGATTTAACCTTGTGATTCTCGAACCATCTTTCACGAATTTCCGTTTTTGCTTTTTCGATATGATCCATCTGTATCACCCTCCTATAAAATTTATCTTTGCTTTGCTATGTCTGATAAAAAGACCGTGGCTTGTATTTGAAGTTTCATTCTCATAATTTCATGAGTGTCGACCGATCGTTCCGTTCAAGAACGCCTTCGCCTTCTCTTGGATGGATTCGTCGAACGCCTCATCGAAATGCTCGATCAGTTGCCTCGTCCGTTCTGGTCCGACCCCTTTCACTTTTTCGGTCGCCTGCAGCATCGCATCGTGATGCATCGACTTCGACGCCTCGAACGTGTCGAGCATCGTCTGGAACACGATCTTCTGCACCTCAGTCCCAGAGTACCGTTTGCTCAAAGCGCTCTTCCGCTTCGACTGGAACTCTCGCTCCTGCTTCCGGCGCTGTTGCCGGTTCAGCTGTTCCGCCATCTCTTTCCTCTCCTCTCTGCCATACCTCGTTTCGCATGAATCGTGCACCATCTCCCCTGAGGAGCTCCAAGTTCCGTCGACAGCCCGACTCCCCTTCGGCGACGGTCACGAACGACTGCTCCGTGCCGTCCTCGAGATAGTGCACCCGATACATCTTCCAGTCCGGTGTCATCCCCATCGTTCATGTTCCTCCTTCCGGTCGACATGCATCCCGATGAGGGTCAGGAGCGCGAATACGGATAAGACGTTCATCCCGTTCAGCGCACCATATAGGACGGCGATCACCCCTGACCACATCATCAGCACGCCCATCTCAGTAGCCTGTCGCCATCCGACCGTAGTTCTTCTTGAGCGAGTCCTCGAACGCTGTCATGATTTCGTCCGTCGTGGCACCGAGCGCCTCCGATATGGCGATCAGCGAGGCAATGGATTCTTGGACCGTCCCTTTGACCGCTTTGTAGAAGATGTCCTCATGCGGATAGCATTCCCGTGAGACTCGGGACACCTTCTGATATTCATGGTCGATGGCCGCATAGCAATAGCCGACGGTCCTTGTCTGGTTCGCCATGCTCGCGACGAAGTGGAAACAGTCGGCGATCTCTTTGATGAATCGCTCACGGTTCCGTTCCTTGTGCGTCCACCACTTCCAGTCTTTCTGGAGCTCCTTGATCGCCTCGTTCGCTTCGTTCGTATAGGCGATGTCGAGCGATTTCAGTGACGGCGCCTTCGTTTCGCGCGTTCGATAGATGTGTGTGTCGAGCTTCTCCTGTTCCTCGCACATGTGACGGAACAGCTCGCGTGTCAGTATCATTTCTGCCATGATTGGACCCCTTTCTGAGCCTGTTTTCGATTTTTGGGTAGAAGAAATCCCCGATTCGGTTAGAGCCGGGGATCCAGTTGTCGGTCGTGCCGATCAGATAATGAGGATGCGTTCGTTCTCGACGTCCTCGCTGAGCGCGTCAGCCAGGAAATCTTTGATGTTCTCGATGGCCGCGTTGCGCCATTGTCCGCCGTCTGCCTCGAAGAGTGCCGCCGTCGGTCCTTCCTTCATCCGGAAGATGAACTGACTTTCGACCTGTTCGACCTCGACGAACGTGCGATACGGTGCGAGCGTGACCGGGTTCGGTACCGCGACCTTGCCGATCGTGGCGACGCCCGTCTTCGCACTGATGATCTGAGACACACCATCATCCTCGCGGGTTTGGATGTTCTCTTCGACAACGGAACCACATACCTTGAGCAGGACGTCGCGGTCATCGTTCTTCACGAAAATCGACTGCAGCTTGATGTTCATCTGTTCCATGTCGAGGAATCGCTCGAACGGGTATTGTGGCAAGAGTGCCTCCGATGTGACGTAACGGCTGCGGCGTCCCTGGTCGTTCAACCGGCCGTAGAGATGTACCGTCGTCGGGCTCTCGACATGGATGAGATATTTGTCTCCGTCGTTCTCTTTCACGAACGTCGTGTTCTCATCGATCTCGCTCAAAACATAGCGCACAAGCGATTGAAGTGAGTTGACCTTAACCGTGTTCGCCGTCGGGTCTTCCAGGCGTTCGACGCTGCGGCTGACATACGTCTGTGATTTGTGATACAGCTCATCCACCTTCCCGTGGTTTTTGATCCAGTCGAATGCGTCTTTGAGAATTGTCATGATAGTTTGCTCCCTTTTCTTTTTCGATTTTTTTGGATAGATGGTCCACGGGGGGGGAGACCGAAGCCCCTCACCCATGAACAAAGCGATCGTCGGGTTACTTGGTCTTCCGGAAGTCGATGACGGTCGATTCGGTCTGCTCTTCCACCTTGGACCCGTCGTCATTGACGATTTCTCCTGAGTCGACGTCGACCATGTATTGGCCCGGCATCGCCGACTTGAGCTCACGCCCGATGACCTGTCGTCCGTCATGGCCGATCATGAGCGATGCGGACACGGCGGTCGTCGGTACCAGTGTGGATTTGACGGATGAGACGACGTTGGCGAGTTCGCGACGGTCGTTGGGCTCGATTTCGAGCGTGATCGTCACCTTGCGCTTCTTCGTCGCGTCGGTGTTCATGTCTTGGATGTTCTCGAGCACCTTTCCGATCTCCATGTTGACGCGTTCGAGCAATGCCCCTTCCGCGAAGTTGTTCAGGTCGATGTGTTTGTGCATGATTTAGTCCTCCGATGTGTGTGATTTGGTTGATTTGAATGCCAGTTCTTCCTGGATCGGGTCCAGATAGTCGAGGATGAGCCCGTTCCGGCTGTAAACCCGATGGCTCGGACGCTCGCGGAACCATTCGATAGGGATAGACTTCCGCTCGGTGCTGTTGCGCCACCTGAGGGCGTCCTCGGCTTCCAGGAGGTATGTCTCACTATGGAGCTCGAAGTGCACGAGCAGGAACGACATCCCGCCGAAGTCGAGCACGCGTCTCAGTTCCGTGTACTGCTCATCACTCACCTTGTCGACGGACAGGTAGTTCTTCCGTGTCGACTTGGCGTCAAATGCGATGAACCGGCCGTCCACGGTGCCCATGTAGTCGAGCCCGCCTGAGCGTTCGAACCAGTGCTTCTGGATGGTCCCCTTCTTGTCCCGCTGGATCTTCGACTCCGGGAACGTCTTCCGGACGTGGGCGATCCGTTTGAGGCGGTACGTGTGGTTGGCCAGGTCGACCATCTGCTCGAATCGCTGCCCGCGGTTTCGTGGACTGATCTTCATGGTTTCCCACCTCTCAGGTCGTCCCAGAGCCCGAACACGTCGGCGACCCTGCCGAGCAGTGCGTCCCGGTCGTTGAAGTAGCTCTGTCTGTTCCCGTAGCCGAGCTCCTGGATGACGATGGCGTCGGTGTTGCGTAATCCCTTCCGGAATCGTAAATCCCAGATGCGGATCAGTTCCGGCTGCGTCTCCTCGAGTAGCTTCCGGAGATAGACGAGCTCGGACAGTTCGGCGAGCGCGTGGTCGAGTTCCTCCCTGGCGAGCACCGCCTTCTCGACGGGCGACGAGGGCGCCTTATGGCTCTGTCCCTCGCTCGTCTGATAGTTCGGTGTCGTCGCGGTGACCAACCGGCTCTCCAAGTGGTCGATGCGGATCGGGAGCGTGTAGAAGTTGTTCAGCTTCTGCTCCGCGATGTTCCGCGCCGTCTTCGATAGTTTTTGGTCGACGATATGGTCCATTCACCCCTGCTCCTTTGTCTGCTAGATTGATAGGCGTCTCCACCCTTGGTCGACGAGTCGCTGCGTTTCCTGATGTGTGGCATATGGTATGTACTGATGGACAACCTGCGTGCCTTCTATCCTCGTCAGATATTGTTCTTTGGTGCCCTTGTACCTCAGGACCTTGTCCGGGCGTCTCGGTTTCGTGCCTCGTGCTTTTCTTTCCACCTCGTCACCACCGATCGGTACGGTTCCCCGTTGAGTGACCATTCGTCCTGTTCCCGGTAGAGCAGCTCTGCCGTCTCGATCGGGCAGAGCCAGTTCTCGACGTCGACCAGGTCACCTCCCTCGACGCGGTGCCGCGTGATGTTCTTGGACACGATGATCAGATGGACCGTGTCCCCCTCCACTTTGCGATAAACGATTCCGTCCATGCCTTGACCCCTTTCCGCCTTTGCCGTCTGATTTGCGACTGGATGCGATGCAGTGCCTTGCGTTGGATTGCACGTGACTCGAGGTAGTTCATAACGGGTTCCCCGCCGCCATCTGATATTTCACGATGCGCTCGGCCGCCCGTGGCATCGTCAGCGCCGCCCGTCCGGACGTGACCGGGTAGTCGAACACGTCCTTGTTCTTCCACTTGCGCTCGATGCGGTAGTCCCCGCCGAGCTGTCCGTTCGCCGATAGGAGGACAGGGATCATGGCCGATACCGTCTTTCCGTCCACTTTATATCCGAGGTCCACCCACTCGAACGAGAAGACCTGTCCTTTCGCGTCCCGCATGATGCGTCTTGGTGTCTCACCCTCGAAGGCGAGATAGGAGACGTGCGGATCCATCTCTGTTGCTCTCATGTTCGTTCACTCCTGTTCCGTTCGATTTGTTTGAGCTGTTCCGAGAAGTGGCGCAGGCATCGGGCGACGACATCGTCACCCTTCGCCTCATAGCGCCGCATCTCGCGTTCCAGTGATTCGATTCGGTCGTTGCGGTCTTGCGTCAAGCGCTCGTCCCGCCCTTCAGTCCCTGCAGCAATGTCTCGATCTCGTCATCGTCAGGCACCTCCGACTCGAGTTCCGCCTTCTTGCGTGCCGCATGCTCGCGGGACTCGCGTTCCTCCTCGACGAGCCATTCCGGCGTCTTGGCATCAGGGTTCGTGCCGCCCTGGCGTTGCTGACGACGTGACTCTTCCAGACGGATGAGGTCGAACGTGAACAGCTTCTGGGCGATGCAACGGTCGACGATGCGCTTGACGTAGTTGAGCGAGCGTCGTTCTCGGGCGACCGCCTCCTCGAGGGCATAGCGTACCGATTCGTATGAGGACTCCTTGATCATCTCCTCGAGCTCGCTGATGACGTAAGGTGTCGCCGTGCTGATGTTCTGTTCGAAGAAGGCGACCACGTCGCTCAGTTGAACCGCCACCACCGCATCATTTGTCGGTTTCTCTTTTTCTTGTTGTGGTTGTGGTTTTGTTTCTGTTTTTGATTCTGTTTTTGTTTTTGTTTTTGTTTGTCCGTTTTTTTGGGACGATTCGTCATACGATTCGTGGTACGATTCGTCCTTTTTTGTCAAAACGGCTTCGTTGTGCGGTTCTTGACTTGACGATTCGTGTGCCGATTCGTTGCACGATTGGTGGGTCGATTCGTCCGACGATTCGTCATGCGATTCGTGGCACGAATCGTCATACGATACGTAGTACGATTCGTAGACCTGTCGGATGCCGTCTATCGGGACATGTTTTCCGACGATTTCGATATAAGGCTGATGTTTCACCTTGGCGAGCTCGGACTTGATGAGATCCTGCACCGGCTTGCCCCCTCGTTTGAAGTTGTACTTCGCCCAGTTGAAGATGACGAGCTCTCTCGTCTCGACGTGATAGTCGATGAGCTTGTGATAGGTGATGAACCGGTCCATCAAGGCGTTGACCGTCTCGGTCGAATAGCCGAGCTGGAAGGCCATCTCCTTCTTCGTGATGCCGTAGATGCCGCATTGTGTCGTGTTCGGGTTCGTGAGGAGGTAGAGATAAAAGAGCTTATCTTCGGGCGTGAAATCCTCCATGATCTTCGGGTCTTTCCAAAAGTCTGTCTGTACTGTGCGATAAACGCTCATTTCGTTCACTCCGTTCTGTTATAAGCCGATGGATGCGGTCGTTAGAAAGGCAGGTCTGAGTCATCGAGATCGATGCCACCAGAGTAAGGTTGTTGGTCAAATCCACCTTTTGCCGGCGGAACTTCATCGTCCCTTGGTGGCGGTGCACTGTCGCGACCTGCGTCCCCTCTCGAGCTCAGGAAGCGTACGCTGTCGGCGACCACTTCTGCGCGATATCGTTTCTGTCCGTCCTGTCCTTCGTAACTGCTGATCTGGAGACGGCCGTCGACGCCGGCCATGCTCCCTTTCGATAGATACTTCGATACGTTCTCCGCCTGTTTGCGCCAGACGACACAGTCGATGAAGTCCGCCTCCCGTTTCCCGTCCTGTCCGCTGAAAGGACGGTCACAGGCGAGCGTGAAACGAGTCACGGCGATGCCCGACTGGGTGTATCTGCATTCAGGATCGCGTACCAGTCTTCCAACCAAGACAACTCTATTAATCATTTGCAATTTTCTCCTTAGTGATTCCGAGATATTCAAGTTTGTTGTAAACAGTCTTTCGGGAGATACCTAACCGGCGGCTAATTTCTGTCGGCATTACGCCGGACTTGTATAATTTTTCAACCTCGATATCAACATCTTTGTATGACGGATGTTGCTTTTTATTTTGGTACCGCTTGATAGCTCGAAGGCGAATCTTCTCTTTTCTTTCATCAGAAAACTTAACGCCTGTATGGTGCAATATCGTGTGCTCGGCATGGTCCAGAACTTCTAAGTTCAAAATTCGGTTATCGTGTTTTACGTGATTCTTATGATGAACAACCTCGTCACTCTTTAAATAACGGCCAAGGTGCATTTCCATCACGATTCGATGTTCCATGATGTATCCATTCTTAGCAGCGTTAGGGTGAGAGTGAATCAGGAGAGTCACATAACCTTTCGGAGTGCGCTTTCTTCCTGTCACATCGTGACTTTCTTCGCCAACTCTGATGGTGTACATTACTTGTCGTTCTGTTCTTGTCGACATTAAATCACCTCAAGTCTGCCTACTGATACGATTCGGTTGCTCATTGACTCCCTACTTTCTTTCCGACGGTGTCCACCTCGTATTGTTCGTCCCCTTCTCGGTAGAAGGTCTCGTGCTTCGGCACGACCCAGACCCAGTTGTGGTTCGGGTTGAAGCCTTTCGGGTTCACCAACAGCTCATATCCGACGCCGTTCTCGAGCTCATACTCACGGATGCGTTCTTTCACCCGCTTCACGTTCCCGTCCGTCCTCTTGAGATAGAGCCAGACGAGGCCGTCATCACGGCGCATGGTGTGGCTGCCATCCATGCCAGAGGCGTGGAGCTGTTCGACGAGCTTGTTGTTATGGATCCGCAGGCGATGCCGGCTCATCCGGAGCATGTTCTGGTGCTTACGTCGTAGGTTGAGCGAGTTCATGCGTTCCACCCTCCAATTGATTGATTTGACGCTGGATGGCATTGACCATCACGTCGACTTGTGTTTGGGCGACGGTCAAGGTATAGAAGGCTTTGCGTTTTCCGCCTTTAAGTGCGATGGCTTTCAGTTCCTGCTGGATGTCGTCCAGGTCGGCCGCGAGCTCGACGAGCCGGTTGACGTCGTCATAATGCCGTTCGAGTTGTTCAGGTTCGTGTGTCTGCATGGCGATTCTCCTTTTACAAAAAATGTTAACGGCGTATTTCAGTGGTATACTCTCCCAGAAAGGAGGTGATTGCTTATGAAAAATCATCACTATCTTCATGCTTTTGAGTACATGTTGAATTTGCTCAATGAGGACAGCGAGGTGAAATCGATTCGCCAACCCCTTCAGCTCGTGATTGAGGTGGATGGCAAGCTCTGGACAGGTTCCCTTTTAAGACAAGAAGGGATTCAGATTTTCTCTTATTATCTAGATGACGAAATGGAAGAAGCCTACGTCATGCGGAGTCCTGAATTCAGGAACCAGGACCGATTCCTGTTGCCCATCCACGGTACTTATTTGAAATACGCAGAGGCGCTCAGAACCATTTCTGACGAGTTTCTCCTTTATCAGACGGTTTCAAAACTGATTGACATGACACTCTTTTCGGATGTCGATACCGACCTGGAGCCTGTCATCTATGACGCCCGTCTGATAGATGGGAGTTTCACCCTGCCGTTCTTTTATTTTGGTGATAAAGAGGCGACCGTCGTCTCCTTGGTACCCTGCGAAGATTTTGAGTGACGGTGTTATTCCGTGATGCCCTTGTTGGCCATCCGTTTTCTGACCATGTCCATTCTGCCTCGGTAGGTTTCTGCGGCCTTATAAAACTTTTGAATGAGATCTAGGATGACTTCTTCCTTTTCAAACTCGCTCAACAGACGGTCTTGCATAACAATAGAAATCCGTTGACGTAACAGCGTCAATGGGTTTCTTCCTTCTTTTCGGATTTTGAGTTGTTCCTCGACCACCGTTACATATTTTTTGAACTCGTCCTCTTCCATCGCTTCCACCTCGTCGGCTCTTTTCAAGACCGATTCTTTCATTTCATTGCCTAAATCCTCGAGTGCTTTGCGAAGTATAGAAGTTCCGAAAACGTTGTTTTCCTCAACTGAATTCTTGTATATATGCTGACGCTCTTTTAGATCCATATCCTACTTCCTCCCATTGTTGTTTTTACTTACATGTTGGATGCACGGAACAGGTCATCGTCCCGTCGCTTCAGGTGATGCGTGACGATGTCGAGCGTCTTCGTCAATGCCTCGATGACAGGTACGTCGATGATGTCGGCGCAGGTCTCTTTCTGGAGTCGTCCGATGACGGTCTGTTCGAGCGCCTCGAGCGTGACGGTTTCGGTCTGCGTGTTCATTCAGCGTTCACCTCCTCTGATGCATCCAATGGGACGCACTGGTCGATGACTTCTTCCGTCAGTAACAGAGGCGGTTCGGCGATGAGCGCAGCGCCCTGTCGCTCAGAGTCGAATTGCACCTTATACCAACCTTCTTTGATATAGGGATTCGTATCTGCCATGTAGATCTGGGCGACCGGTTCGTCCGGACGTTCGAGCATCTCTTTCCGGACGTCGAATTGATCTCGCGTTTTTTCCTCTTGATTTGACATCACTCGCTCGCCCCTTCCTCGATATCCTCATCGATCATGTGTAGCGCCCCGTAGAACACGGCACTCATGACGAACGCGACAGCGGGAATGACCCAATATTCGAAGCGTGCGTTCATCGTGAGCAGTAGCCAGACCCCCGACCCGAGCGCCGTCAACAGGAGCCCGTAACGGACGGTATCCAGTTTTTGTTGCAGATGCATGTTGCCCTCTCCTTTTCAACTCGCCCCGCCCGTGCTACACTAAAACTGTTCAGGTTTTTGTGTAGCCGTGTTGTCCGTTTGGGCGACGCGGTTTTTTATTTATTCAGATTCTTGTCCTGGCGTCTGAGCCAGTCTTTCAGAAACGCCCTCACCTCCTCTCCCACCATGAGCCATTTGGTGCCGGCCCGGTATTTCGGGAAGTCATCCTCATAGAAGAACGATTTCAAGATGAAGGACTTGCTGAGGTTCGTCTGGCGGCACAGTTCCTCCATGTCCCAGAGGAACACGTCGGCGTGTGTCTGTTCGATGTGCTGTCGGATCTGCGCCTTGGCGATGTCGAGAATCTCGTTCTCGTCGATATGGATCTGTAGCATGTCGACCCTCCTTTCCGTTTGTTACCATTCGTCATCCGCGATGGGCTGTTTGATGATTGAGTCGACTATTTCCAAAACCTCGATGTATTGATTCGTATCGTTTTGTTTAATTTCTCGGAGTGACCATAGCGCGTGCTCCTGCGCAATCCCTAGATTGAATCCCCACTTCCTATGAAATGAGTCATGGTCGTATCGGTGATTCAACGAGGCGTATAACATCGACTCGATGCGCTCATGGGGATGGATCACCTTGAACTTCCTTACCATGAAACGGTTGTAATCTTGATGCCTCTCGGTCATCGGGACAATCATTGTGGCGAGGAAATCAACTCCGCGAACCCCTTCGCGTAGTTTCGTGTCGATGAGCCAGTCCTCGAAGTCGTGCATTGCCGTCTCTGGATTGAAGTTCATCTCTTTCATATCGTGTCACCTCCTTTCGACGTAACCCTAAGGAGAAGTTAGTCTTGACGACCTAAGTTATTCTTAGACCGAAACTTTTATAGAACTGCTATGAGCAAACCTAAGGGAATCTTATGTTTGCTGGGTAAGGCTAGGATGTTTCGTCCCACCCTTTTAATACTTGTTTTCGATGACGGTACGGCATTTCGCCGTATCATCGATTTTTTAGAATTTCTCAGGATTCGAAGTCAAGTTCGAGTTGGTCATTCAACTTACTGATGGTCATGCGATTCTCAGTGTTCGGCGTCCACTCTCGAATAAACATTTTCGCTTCTTGGAGTTTGACCCTAGGCAGGTCACCTTTACGTGCAATCTCGAAGTAGTCCTTGAACTCTTTCCAAAACTGCGAGTAGACCGTTTGGCGAAGTGACGCGTCCTTGTAAGCTCGCGCCTTCTTACCGCCGAGCGACTTAGTGACCCGTTGATTCGCTAGGTTCGAGAACATCTGCTCGTCACTTGTGGAAAGACGCATCTCACTCTTGAGGAACTTGACGTCATTCTTGATACCTTGCGTCTCTTCTAAGAGGTCAGCTTGCGAGCGGAACAACATCGCGAGTGATTGCTCAGGACTGACTTGTTGCGCCTGTTCCATTTGGTTGAAGTGTTTCACGTAAAATGCAGTGAATAGGATCCCCTTCTCACCAGTCAGTTTGTTGGCGATCATCTCGCAACCGAGTTTCGTGAGAAGATAGCAGCGGTAACTCTTTCCGGTTCCAGCTTGATAAGATGACTCGATGTAGTAATCATCAGAATCCAATTTTGGATTTTGATTCATTACTTCAATATGGTTATCAATGTCACGAACAAGATGCGCGTGTTGCTTGCCGACCATCTCAGCAACATCGCGACTGTCGATGGCCTGTTCCTGTTCTTTGACTCGCCCCGCGACTTGCATCGCTTGGAACATTGGTGTTTTAAATTCATTCACATTCATCGCTCCTGTCTGTTTTACTTGCACGCCACTTCTTTAATGAGAGAGTTAAACTCTTCCTCATTAATCACTACATAACTTTTGGGTTTTGAGGAATCTTCAACACTTGACGAAAAAAAATATTCAATATTTATTCCATAAATGTTTGAAAGTTTCTCAATCTCGTCAATAGTAATAGGAGAGAGTCCATTTTCTTTGCGGGACAACCACCCTTTGGTCTTGCTTAATGCGTCTTCAACAGCACTTTGAGAGTATCCTTTCAACACTCTGGCTGATCGTAATTTTTTCAAATCAAATTTCCATTTACGTGTATCTTGCATTAGTTTCACCTCTTTCGTTGAGGAATGTTCAACCCTTAAACAGAGTATATATTGATGAATCTTCAAAATCAACTACTTTTTTGCATTTTATTCAACTTTCATCTTTTTTGTTGAGGAATATGAGAAAATAAAGGGGATAATCTATATGGAAATGGTGATTAATTTGCAAGAGTATGTTGATATCGGGGAAAGACTTAGAACTGCTCGTTTAGCAAAAGGACTTTCTTTGACCGCTTTATCGGATATCGTTAACATCGATAAAGGCGCATTGTCTAGAATGGAACGAAATAAGCAAGGCATCACTATGCCTCAGCAAGTAGAAATCTGCCGAGCTTTAGGGATTACTTCTGATTACCTGATTGGGCTTGTTAATGACCCGACCATGACTCATGAAGAATACATCAAGGTCGCACAGGAGAAATACAAGTTCATCGGGGACGTGTTCACAGAGGAGCTTCTTCAATCCTTATCACAAGAGCGTCTCGAGAAGATCGTCAACTATATTAAAGAGCAGGCGATTATGGCCCAGCTCGAACAAAAAGATGATTCCAAATAAAACTCCGCAGTCTCATTTAAGAGGGTGCGGAGTTTTTGATTTATATTCTTGAATCAATCTAGTGGCTTCGTTGCTTGGAAAGGCAACATATGTCTGAATCTCCTCTACCCATACCGCCGTAGCTCTCTCCGACTTACCATCCTTAATAAAAATCATTTGTCTCGTTGCGACCTCAGCCAAAAGAAACCCCTCCATTTACGAACGCACGTTCTTATTTATGTTCTCAGTATGAACCGAACACAAAATATTTTCAACCATTTTTCCCAAAGAAACAAGGGCGTCTGTTCGACAAAGTGGGATTTTGTACCTATTTTTGTCGAACGATTCTCAATTAGAAATTATGTATATATAAGGATAATGTGGGATTTGATTGTTATAATCGAATCGAACTACATATTTTTTAGGAGGTTTTTCATCATGAAAACAGTTTTGAAGATCATCATCGGCATCGTGCTCGCCTTCGTGATCATCGGTATCGGTATGGTCGCCTGCACGGGCGCGTTCATCAACGAGGTGGACAAGGAGATGACCAAGACGACAGAAGAGGCGAAGACGGACGAGTCGAAACCTGGTCTCGCTGAGTACGAGCAGGTCGAGACGGGTATGACAATCGAGGAAGTCAACGCGATCCTCGGCGAGCCGATGGACACGACGGTTTCGGAATCAGACGGTTTCAAGATGGAGATGGTATCGTATGACGCTCGCGGTGATCTCGGTGCCAACATCCTCGTGACGTTCACGAACGGTGCTGTCGATTCGAAGACACAGACCGGCGTTGCTGAATAATCTTGACTAGGTGCCTGCGCGGCACCTTTTTTAGTTGGATGCGATTGCGGTTAGGGCGTCCATCGCCTATCATAACAACGAGAGGAGTGAACGATATGGCAATCTTCCGTAAGCGGAACGGAAAATGGCAATACCGCATCTATTTTTACGACGAGGTCGGACGGCGGCGCGAACGATCACGGAGCAACTTCGGTTCGAAACGCGAGGCGCAGATGGCCGCCGCCAAAGAAGAGGCGAAACTGTTGAACAACACGTTCGTGATGGACCAGAACGTCCGGTTCGACGCGTTCGCCCTCGAGTGGCTCGAGACGTTCAAACGACCACACGTCAAAGAGTCGACCTATGACCGAATCAGCCGTACCGTCAGGAACCACCTCATCCCTCAGTTCGGGGAATATCGATTGATCGACATCAACCGGGTCATGTACCAGAAGTGGATCAATGAGAAGGTCGAGGTCTATAGCCTCGGGACCGTCCGTTCGTTCCATTCGACGTTCTCGAGCATCCTCGATCATGCTCTTTTAGATATGAACCTCATTGAGAAGAACCCTGCCCACCGAATCCAGATATCGAAACGGGATGATACGCCAGACGATGATGACGGCATACTCGAATTCTTAGAGATGGACGAGCTCAATCGCTTGCTCACTTACCTCGAAATGACGCCACACGGGAAGTACAAACGATCCATCCAGTATCTCGCCCTATTCACACTAATCGCCCGAACTGGCCTCCGTGTCGGTGAGGCGTTGGCGCTCGAGTGGGAGGACATCGACCTGGATGCCGGCACTATTCGCGTGAACAAGACCCTTTCGTTCGGATCGAAGCTAGAACTCAAGGTGACGAAACCGAAGACGAAGAAGGCGAATCGGACGCTGCGGATCGATGCCCAGACCAACGAGCTCATGCGACGGCACCGGACCAGTCAAAAGGAAGTCTATCTCGCCTATCCGAATTACAAGAAGCCTGAACTTCCCCTCGTGTTTCATAGCCCGAACGGGACGTGGCTGCGGACGAGTATTGTGAGGGACTATTTGCGAGATGCCTGCAAAAAGAGCGGCGTGCAGCACATTAGTCCGCACGTACTTCGCCATACCCACGCTGTCCATTTATTGGAGGCTGGTGCCGATGTGAAATACGTGGCGGATCGTCTCGGCCATGCCGACACGAAGATCACGATGAACATCTATCTGCATGTCTCGAAGAAGATCGAGCACGATGCGATGGAGCTCTATGAGATGCGATTGAATCAGACGAGCACGACACAAAAAAGCGCCGACGGGTCACGATGACCTGCCGGCGCTTTTGGCGTTTTTCGGGTGCCATCCCCCTCGTCGTTCAGACAACTTTGAGGGCTGGCTGAGGGCTGAGGCGATTTTCAGAGCCTGAAACCAATTGAAAACGTTGGTGTTAAGCCATTATCCAATCGAACCTTCCATCTCGAACTTGATGAGACGGTTCATTTCGACCGCATATTCCATTGGCAATTCTTTTGTGAATGGCTCGATGAAGCCCATAACGATCATTTCTGTCGCTTCTTCTTCCGAGATTCCACGGCTCATGAGGTAGAAGAGTTGCTCTTCTGACACTTTTGAGACTTTCGCTTCGTGCTCGAGCGACACTTGGTCGTTCAAGATTTCGTTGTACGGGATTGTATCTGACGTCGACTCGTTGTCCATGATGAGCGTGTCACATTCGATATTCGAGCGTGCGCCCTTCGCCTTACGGCCGAAGTGGACGATTCCACGGTACGATACTTTTCCGCCTTGTTTCGAAATCGATTTCGAGACAATTGACGAAGACGTGTTCGGCGCGAGGTGAATCATTTTCGCTCCAGCGTCTTGGTGCTGTCCTTTACCGGCGAGGGCGATCGAGAGTGTCATCCCACGTGCACCTTCCCCTTTCAAGATGACAGCCGGGTATTTCATCGTGAGTTTCGATCCGATGTTTCCATCGATCCACTCCATTGATCCACCCGCTTCACAGACTGCACGTTTCGTTACCAAGTTGTAGACGTTGTTCGCCCAGTTTTGGATTGTCGTGTAACGGCAGTATGCGTCTTTGTTGACGAAGATCTCAACGACCGCTGAGTGAAGCGAGTTCGTTGTGTAAACCGGTGCTGTACATCCTTCGACGTAATGAACCGATGCGCCTTCGTCGACGATGATGAGCGTACGCTCGAACTGACCCATATTTTCCGAGTTGATGCGGAAATAGGCTTGGAGCGGTTGCTCGAGTTTCACGCCTTTTGGTACGTAGATGAACGAGCCACCCGACCAAACAGCTGAGTTGAGGGCCGCGAACTTGTTGTCCGTCGGCGGGATCAACTTCCCGAAGTACTCTTTGAAGATTTCTTCGTCTTCTTTGAGTGCTGTGTCTGTATCTTTGAAGATGACACCTTTTTCTTCGAAGTCTTCTTGCATGCTGTGGTAGACAACCTCAGACTCATACTGAGCCGAGACACCTGCCAAGTATTTTTGCTCTGCTTCTGGGATACCGAGCTTGTCAAACGTACGTTTGATTTCTTCTGGTACCTCATCCCATGAGCGTTCTGTCTTTTCAGATGGTTTGACATAGTAAGTGATTTCGTCGAAATCAAGTGCCGAGAGGTCTCCGCCCCATGTCGGCATCGCCATCTTGTTGAAGTGATCCAACGACTTCAAACGGAAGTCGAGCATCCATTGTGGCTCTTCTTTCATGCGCGAGATCGTCTCTACGATTTCTGTCGTCAAGCCTCGGCCTGAACGGAAAATCGAAACGTCCCGATCATGGAAGCCGTATTTATAATCGCCAATTTCCGGCATGTTCTTTGCCATATCGGTCTCCTCCTTCTCCTTACGCGTCCTCGTCTACTCCTTTTTCAAGCGCCTTCCACGCGAGCGTGGCACACTTGATTCGAGCCGGGAATTTCGATACGCCTGAGAGCGCCTCGATATCACCGAGGTCAAACGTATCCGTGTCGTACTCTTTGCCTTGAACCATTTCAGAGAAGATGTTAGCGAGTTGAAGCGCCTCTTCTACTGTTTTTCCTTTGACGATTTGGGTCATCATCGATGCCGAGGCGAGACTGATCGAGCAGCCTTCTCCTTCAAACTTCGCATCTTTGACGATGTCGTCTTCGACTTGTAGTTGAAGACGAAGCGAATCCCCACATGTCGGGTTGTTCAAGTCCACCGTCACGCCATCTTCGATGACGCCACGGTTTCTTGGGTTTTTATAGTGATCCATGATGACCTGGCGGTACAACATGTCGAGATTATTAAAACTCATAATTGAAATACTCCTTCGTTTGACGTAATCCCTCGATGAAACGGTCGACCTCTTCTTTTGTGTTGTACAAATAGAAGCTCGCCCGTGCCGTCGATGATTGCTTCAAAAGACGCATGAGTGGTTGTGCACAGTGGTGACCGGCACGAACCGCGATGCCTTGCATATCGAGAACGGTCGCGAGGTCATGCGCATGCACGTCCTTCAAGTTGAACGTGACGAGACCGACGCGATCTTCAGGACCGTAAATCTCGATCCCTTCAATCGTTTTCATCTGCTCGATCGCGTAAGACGCGAGTTCACGTTCGTGTGCTTCGACGTTCTCAAGCCCGATTTCTTCTAAGAAATCGATGGCTGCCGCAAGTCCGACCGCCCCAGCAATGATTGGTGTTCCCGCTTCGAAGCGGTATGGGATGTCTTTCCACGTCGATTCATACAAATCAACGTAGTCAATCATTTCGCCACCGAACTCGACCGGCTCCATGTTTTTGAGGAGTTGTTTCTTCCCATATAAGACACCGATTCCAGTTGGTCCGAGCATCTTATGTCCAGAAAAGGCAAGGAAGTCACAGTCGAGCGCCTGAACGTCCAGTTTACGATGCGGTGCACTTTGTGCGGCATCGACGACCATGACGGCACCTTTCTCATGTGCGAGTCGAGCGACTTCAGCAATCGGATTGATCGTACCGAGCACGTTTGAGACGTGGCTCATCGCGACGATTTTTGTCCGATCTGATAAGACTGCTTGAACGGCATCCAATGTGACACGTCCGTCCGGCGTGAGTTCAACGTAACGAAGCGTCGCGCCTTTGCGCTTGGCAAGTTGTTGCCACGGAATCAAGTTCGCATGGTGTTCCATCGGAGTGAGGACGATTTCGTCGCCTTCACCGACATTTGCATCTCCATAGCTCGACGCGACCAAGTTGATGGCCGTCGTCGTCCCACGTGTGAAAATGATTTCTTCAGGAACCGCCGCATGGATGAACGAGCGGACGCGTTCGCGTGCTCCTTCATACGCATCCGTCGCTTGCGTCCCGAGCGTATGGACGCCACGATGCACGTTCGAATGGTTGCGACGATAATAGTCCTCGATCGCCTCGATGACAGCGAGCGGCTTTTGTGAGCTCGCCGCGCTATCAAGATAAACGAGCGGGTGTCCATTGATTTCCTGATCTAAAATCGGAAACTGTTCACGAATCGAGGCGTTCAACATCTTAACGTACTTTCCCTTCGATGACTTCGCGGAGACGGTCTTTGACCGAATCGATTGCGAGTTCTTCGACGACAGGCGTCAAGAATCCGTGGATGATTAAACGCTCTGCCTCTTGGCGAGACAAACCACGGCTCATCAAGTAGTACAATTGAACATCATCGACACGGCCGACTGATGCCGCGTGACCTGCCATAACATCATCTTCATCGATGAGAAGAATCGGGTTGGCATCCCCACGTGCTTTTTCAGAGAGCATCAAGACGCGCTCTGTTTGAACACCGTTCGATTTTGACGCACCGTGATGAATCATCGATGTCCCGCTGAAGATTGCAGTAGCTGCGTCTTTTTGGACACCGTGAATCAAGATGAATCCTTCAGATGCTTTTCCGAAGTGATCGGTACGGATGTTGAAGTTTTGTTTTTGTGCACCGCGACCGATTGTCACAGCTTTTGTATCCGAATACGTGTTGTCTCCGACGAGGTGAGTCTTCGTCTCGACGACCGAGTTCCCGTCGTTCATGTGACCGAGCGCCCAATCGAGGCGACCGTTCGCATAGACGACACCGCGACGGTTCATGAACGTGAGTGCTGATTCAGCAAGCTGATCGACACCACCGAAGACGACTTTCGCGTTCTCTCCAGCGAATACTTCCGTCACGACGTTGACCGTGTGCGGTTCGTTCGTGCCAGAAAGGAAGTTTTCGATGTATGTCACTTCACTGCCTTCATCAGCGACGAGGATTGTGTGGTGATAGAGGGCACCGTTCGCCTGTTCCATCGTGAAGATCGCTTGAAGCGGATCTTTCAATTGCGTGTTTTTCGGTACGTAAATGAACGCACCACCGTTTGTGAGGGCAGCGTTCAACGCCGAAAGACGCTCTTCATCGACACGTACGCCTTCCGTCATGAAGTATTTCTCAACGAGTTCAGGATGTTGCTCCATCGCTTCTTTGATTCCCATGAACAAGACGCCTTCTGGCATCGACAATTCGTTATAGACGACATGACCGTTGCGTTCAACGAGCACGTTTGTCCGGTGGTCTCCGAGGAGTGATTCGATGTCAGTCGTCAAACCGTCTTTCGGTTCGAGATTGACATCACCTGCTGCGAAGTCCCATTTATCAATCTTAATCTTTTCAACTTTTGGCAAAGCAAGTGTCGGCGCAAGTTCTGCTGCCTCTTTACGTCGGTTGACCATCCATGCTGGTCCGCCGAGCGCTTCTGCACGTGCCGACAACGCTTGTGCATCCAATTCAAATTGTACGGTCATCGTACAGCCTCCTTACGCTTCTGTGTCTACTGTCATTCCGAGATCTTGCTTCACCCAGTCGTAACCTTCTGCCTCGAGTCGTTGTGCGAGCTCTTTGCCACCAGACATGACGATTTTTCCGTCCATCATGATGTGTACGAAGTCTGGCTCGATATAGTTGAGGAGACGCTGATAGTGCGTGATGATCAAGCAACCGAACTCTTCTGAACGCATTTCGTTGACGCCTTTTGCGACAACTTTGAGCGCATCGATATCAAGACCTGAGTCGATTTCATCCAAGATGGCGATGTTCGGTTGGATCATCATCATTTGAAGAATTTCGTTACGCTTCTTCTCACCACCTGAGAATCCTTCGTTTAAGTAACGGTGTGCCATTTCTGAAGGGATTTCGAGAAGTTCCATCTTCGCATCGAGTTCACGGATGAACTTCATGAGTGAGATTTCTTGACCTTCTTCACGACGTGAGTTGATTGCTGAACGCAAGAAGTCTGCGTTTGTCACACCGCTGATTTCAGCCGGGTACTGCATCGCAAGGAACATTCCTGCTTGTGCGCGCTCGTCGACTTCCATCTCGAGGACATCTTCGCCGTTTAATTCGACGCTTCCCCCAGTGACCTCATAAAGTGGATGACCCATGAGTGCTGATGCGAGTGTTGATTTACCAGTCCCGTTTGG
Organism: Exiguobacterium sp. MMG028; assembly: GCF_027947425.1. Classification (NCBI taxonomy): domain Bacteria; kingdom Bacillati; phylum Bacillota; class Bacilli; order Caryophanales; genus Exiguobacterium; species Exiguobacterium sp. MMG028. The sequence goes on along the minus strand of NZ_JAQJIN010000001.1, from coordinate 44,680 downwards.
ACCCATGATGGCATGAATTTCGCCACCTTTAATTTCTAGGTTAAGACCTTTGACAATCTCTTTTCCTTCGATTGAGACGCGGAGGTCATCAATTTTCATTTGTGGTACGTTAGACATTCGGATACCCCTTCCGTATTTTCTCGCCACAGTGAATGGCGTAGATTAGATATATTCTAATCTTAGACTAGTCATTTTTTTATTTCAAGCGACTCACCTTAGAATTCATTCTCAATAGAATGATAAAAGTTGAGAATGCTAATAGTAGGAAATCAAGACATTATCCGGCATTCTCTTCGACGAGTGCGAGGACGGCTTTCCGCTCTCGTACTGCGGCCGCGAAGAAGAAGGCACCACATCCCGTTAAGAGCGCCAAACTTCCGAACACCGGAAGCGATGATTGCCCGAACGTATCCAGTAACACCCCACCGATAATCGGTCCGATTGTCTGACCGAGTGACGTCAATCCCATCGCCCCAAAATAAGTTCCCCGTAAATGTTCAGGTGCGAGTTCATCCGTCAATACGTCCGTCATCGTGAACATCAACACCTCGCCGACCGTGAAGATGGCCATCGCAACGAATAACACCCACTCCACCGTCGCAAATCCGATGAGCAAGAGTCCGAACGACAATGTCGAGATTCCAAAAAAGAGTGACTTGATCGGAGAGACACGAATCCCGAAACGCATAATTGGATACTGGACGATGAGCACCGTGACGGCATTCGTCGTTAATAAGTAAGCGAACAATCTCGAACCGTCTTCTAACCCGTCGCTTAATGCGATGAATTGGGGAAGTGTCGAATTGAATTGACTGTAACCGATAATTGCAAAGATCATTCCGATGATGACCGCACGGAATGTCCGGTCGTCTCGTAGGACGCGAAACGTCTCCGTCAAACGTGGCCGTGCCTTGACCCCATCTCCTTCTTCAAACGGATACTTATAAAACAGGATCGAGATGATGATTCCATACAATATGTACACTGCCGTTACGACAAAGAATGCGGTCTTTACACCGGTAAGCGATAAGACAACCGCCAAGAGTGGCCCGATGGCCGCGGCGATATTGATCATAAAGTAACGGACGTTATAGACGATGACCCGTTGGTCTGCCTGCGTCGTGTCACTGATGAGTGCGCGTGAAGCCGGTTCTAAGAAAGACCGCGACATGCCCATCAAGATCGATAGCATATATAACCAAAACAGATCGGTCGCGAGCGCAAGTCCAGCGAACGTGACGGCATTGAGCACGATGCCGATCAACATGAGTTGTTTTCGCCCATATCGGTCAGAGAGTGTCCCCCCAAAGAAGCTCATGAACAGACCCGAAAGTGCCGTCACGGCAAAAATTGTTCCAATCACACTCGCCGAAAAGCCGAGCGTGGCCAGATAGATCGCAAAAAATGGCATGACAAAAAACGTCGCCAGTCGTGCAAAAAACGTCCCGAACAGGACGCCCCACGTCAGTGGATGAATCTGTCTGAACTTCATCCAAATCCCCCCTTTTCTTTCATATATGTAGTGTACTTCTCTTTATGAAAGAACACTAGACGAAAAAAAAGACCGGGAAGTCCCGGTCCTCTCAGATTAGTTGCTGACTGGAATGACAGCACCTTGATATTCTTCTAAAATCCATTCTTGCGTTTCTTTTGATGTCAACACTTCAAGAAGTGCCTTCACACGCTCATCGTCTTCTTCGCCTTCACGTGTCACAATCAAGTTAACGTAAGGAGATTCTTCGCCTTCAAGTGCAATCGCATCGTCGAGCGGGCTAAGACCTGCGTCGATCGCATAGTTTGTGTTAATGAATACCGCATCCCCTTCATCATTATTGAATGCTTGTGGAAGGAAAGCAGCCTCGACATTCATCGTGAATTTCAAGTTTTTCGGGTTGTCCACAATATCATCAACTGTAGCATCTGTTGTTTTTCCGTCAGCAAGTGTGATGACGCCCTCTGTTTGGAGCAATGTCAACATGCGGCCATGTTCCGCGACGTTTGAACTCATGATGACTTCCGCACCGTCTGGTAGTTCATCAAGTGACTTGTATTTTTTCGAGTAAATTCCGATTGGCTCAACGTGCACACCACCGGCTGAGGCAAACTTGTAATCTTTATTATCTTTCATTTGAAGATCAAGGTACGGTTGATGTTGGAAGTAGTTCGCATCGATGTCCCCGTCCGCCAATGTTTTGTTCGGAAGGACATAGTCTTGGAATTTTTTGATTTCAAGCTTATAACCCTTCGCTTCGTATTCTTCTTGCACATGCTCTAAAATCTCAGCGTGCGGAACGTTCGACGCTCCGACAATCAATGTTTTTGATTCTCCTGAACCCGATTCAGAATCACCACCGCCACACGCTGCCAAAATCGTCAAGGCAGAGGCTGCTGTTACACCAAGTACTTTTTTCCAAGATTTCATAATTTAATTCCTCCATTTTATATATATTTTTTATTAAGCAGAACGTTTATCAATTTTCGCCACGAGCGTATCACCAATAAATTGAATGATAAAGACGAGGACTAAAATCATAACAGTCGCAACGAATGTCACATCATTTTGCGAGCGCTGGAAACCGTCAAGGAAAGCTAATGTCCCAAGCCCTCCGCTTCCTACAACACCTGCCATGGCCGTATAACCGATGAGTGCCACTACAGTGACGGTAATTCCAGAAACGAGTGAAGGTAACGCTTCAGGGAACAAGACTTTATAAATAATTTGCCATTTTGTCGCGCCCATCGATTCCGCCGCTTCGATGACACCACGGTCGACCTCACGTAACCCTAACTCGACCATTCGAGCATAGAAAGGGGCTGCGCCGATGATCAATGCCGGTAGTGCTGCCGTTGAACCGAGAATGGTTCCAACAATTGCACGCGTAAACGGAATGAGTAAAATGATTAAGATGATGAACGGAATCGATCGGAAGATATTCACGAACGCCCCGACAATTGTGTAGATGAACCGATTTTTTAACATCAATGGTTCATTCGTTACATAGAGAACCATGCCAAGCATCAGTCCGAATATGAATGTGGCGACACCTGCTACCAACGTCATGTAAAGTGTATTCCACGTTTCAAAAAGCATTACTTCCCAGTCTACGTTAGGAAACATCGCTTTCCACCTCCACTTCTACGGATTGCGAACGAATCGAGGCGATGGCGCGTTCGATTTCCCGTGCTTCCCCAATCAATTGGATGAATAGCGTGCCGAGCGCACCGACTTGTGACTGGGTCACGTTCCCGCCGATGATGTTGAATCCGATGTCATGCGTCTTAAGGACGTCAGACAAAATCGGTTGTTCTGCCGTTTCGTTCAAGAATTTCAATTTGACGATTTGCCCACTCGGATAGCGTGCTTTCAAATGTTCGAACGTGAGCGACAGATCGTCGACCGCCCCAATTTGTTTCACGAATTCTTTCGTGATCGGCTGCTCCGGATGTTGGAACACGTCAGAGACTTGACCCGTCTCGACAACTTTCCCTGCCTCCATCACGGCGACGCGATGACAAATCTTTTGGATGACGTGCATCTCATGCGTGATGAGGACGATTGTCAATCCGAGCTTCTTATTGATGCTGACGAGCAGTTCAAGAATCGAATCCGTCGTCTTCGGGTCGAGCGCGCTTGTCGCTTCGTCACAGAGGAGCACCTCTGGATTTGTAGCGAGCGCGCGGGCAATCCCGACTCGCTGTTTTTGACCGCCGGATAATTGTGACGGATAGCTGTCTTCGCGACCTGATAGTCCGACGAGCTCGACGAGTTCCTGAACCCGACGTTTCCGCTCACTTGCCGGAACCCCGATCAATTCGAGTGGGAAGCTGATGTTTTCTGCGACCGTGCGCGACCACAGAAGGTTAAAGTGCTGGAAGACCATCGAGACGTTCTTGCGAACCCCTCGTAATTCTTTCGGGCTGAGCTTCGTGAGCTCACTCCCGGCAACCTCGATTTCACCGCTAGACGGTGATTCGAGGCGGTTGAGCAATCGGATGAGCGTCGACTTCCCCGCCCCCGAATATCCGATTATTCCAAAAATTTCACCGCGATCAATCGTTAGTGACACATCATCCACCGCCTGGACACGACCATTCTTCGTATCGAACCATTTGGCGACGTTTCGTAATTGAATCAATTCCTTTCCCTCCTGACAACAAAAAAAGCGCGCACGTTTGAGCAAACGTGCGCACTTTATCGTACGGACAACGATTGCTCTCATCTGTCAAGGTTTCTCACCTTGCTGGAATTAGCACCATTTCGGATTGCTCCGCGGTTGCTGGGCGTCATAGGGCCAGTCCCTCAGCCTCTCTTGATAAGAGTGTTGTGTATTCGATTAGCTTTATCATAGCGACAGCTTTTTCTGCTGTCAAATCATTTTTTCAAAAAAATCAAAAAAAGGTGCCGTCCGAGGACGACACAGAACGTAGCACCTTGAGTCACGGAAGGACAGCCCATAGATGAAAATCTTTTGCCCGTTCAAGATTTACATCCTTATATGGGGGAGATTCACCAATCATCACTCGATCTTGACTTGGACCGTGCGATTATACGGAACGTCTTTCTTCGCTTGATTTTTTTGGGGGACAATCGAAGGGAAGACTGACGTGTATTCGTATAAAGGTAGCATCGGCTTCATCAAAACGTCTTGATGTCGGGAATATCGCGTCCTATTTTGTGTTCAAGTAAGATGTTGTAATGAATATACCATTCGTGAACTTTCTGTGTCAACTGATTATTTAAAATTTTCAGATTATTCTAATGTTCCTCTCTCACTTCACGAAAGAGAGGACGTGTTGAACGTTTTGAAAGGCATAAAGGCGATCCCGAACCTCGCCATTTTCAAGCTTTAACAACGCTGGGACGCTCATCACCTGATAAGCTTCAAGTTCTTTTGGGATATAGTTCGCATCGCGCTTTTCAATCTGAATTTCAGGGTCGACCGCCTCGACAACCGTCAACATTTTCTCCGCGACAGCGCATGTACCACACATTGGGGCGTATATATATAAGAATCCGTCTGTAATCATTTTTCTCACCTCTCTTGTCATTATAATGGTCGTTCGAGTCCCGTTCAAAAATCGTGCTCTCGTGAAATTTCAGAATTTTTCAATGATTCTCTTGACTCTTCTGTCGGATAGGAATAATATGGGTTCTAACTTTATCGCTTTTGTACATAACAGCAAAGAAGAAGGACAGGTGAATGAATGATGACGGAACAGGCAACAGGTACGACAAAGCAATTTACGATGAACGTCTTAAACGGTCTCAGTATGGCGATTCTGATCGCCCTCATCCCGAGCGCGCTGCTCGGTGAACTCACGAAAGCTATACTCCCTTATTTTCCGTCTCTTCAATTCATATTGGATGCGACGACGATTGCAATGCGCCTCCTCCCGGCCATTATCGGTCTTGCCGTCGCGATGCAGTTCGGACGATCGATTTTAGAGGCTGGAACGATCGCCATCGCAACCTATGTCGGCAGTGGCGCCGTTCGAATTAATGAAGGTGCGTTTGTGATGGCCGGAATCGGTGACGTGATCACAGCCGGTGTGACCGCTGCGATCGCTACGATTCTCGTCATGAAGCTCGCCCCACATTTGAAGACGTATACCGTCATCGTCATGCCGATGACAGTCATTGTCGTCGCAGGCGGCATCGGTGCCTTCTTATTGACGTATATCTCACAGATCACGACATACATCGGATACCTCATCATGACGATGACGGATCTTCAACCGGTTCTCATGGGCATCCTGATCGCGATGGCGTTCTCGCTCATCATCGTCTCGCCAATTTCGACTGTCGGAATCGCGACCGCGATTAGCCTATCAGGCGTTGCGGCCGGTGCGGCAAACCTCGGCGTCGTCGCCGCTGGATTCGGTCTCGCCATCGCGGGTTGGCAGGCGAACGCGACCGGGACATCGATCGCCCACTTCCTCGGGTCACCGAAGATTCAAATGGCAAACTTCGTCCGACGCCCAATTATGATGCTTCCGATTTTGGCGAATGCGGCCATCCTCGGTGCGCTCGCTGGTATATTAAGAATCGAGGGAACTCCAATCAGCGCAGGGTTTGGCGTATCTGGACTCATCGGACCGGTAAACGCGCTACATCTCATGCCGGGCGGATTCGCCTTGTTCAACGTGCTTCTTGTGATCGTCTTGTTCGGGCTCATTCCAGTCGGACTCGGAATTTTCTTCTATCGTGTGTTCGAACGGGCGACGCTCGTCAAATCGGACCACTACCGACTCGATTTCGAGTAAACAAAAAAACCGGCTTCTCCAATCAGGAGAGGCCGGTTTTACTTATCCTTGAATCATCGCTTCATATTCTTCTGCAGACATAAGCTTGTCGAGATCTGACTCTTCCGTCAACTCAACTTCGACCATCCATGCATTTTCAAACGGTGACTCGTTGACGAGTTCTGGAGAATCTGCAAGGTCCTCGTTTACTGCTGTGATGCGTCCAGATACTGGCGCATACAACTCAGAGACCGTCTTGACTGATTCGACTGAACCGAATGGCTCGTCGAGCAAAATCGTACCGTCAACTTCCGGGAGTTCCACAAACACGATATCCCCTAGTTCGCTTTGTGCGAAATCCGTGATGCCGATGCGGGCTTTTGTTCCGTTCACTTCTACCCACTCATGTTCTTTTGAATAACGTAAATTTGCTGGTACTTTGCTCATCCTAACTTCCCCCTCAAATAAATTAGACTCACATCTGTATTATAGCACTTAGCCCCAAACGTCCGTAAAGGACTTTTCTGAAAATCCGACCGTCGTTTTTTCACCATTTGTGACGATTGGACGCTTCAAAAGCATACCATTGCTTGATAATAGCTCGAGTTGTTCGTCTTCTGATAGATTTGGTAGCTTGTCTTTGATGCCTTCGTTCCGATAGACTTGCCCGCTCGTATTGAAGAACTTCTTAAGCGGTAAGTCCGATTGTTTCCACAGCTCGGCGAGTTCTTCTTTCGTCGGTGTCGATTCGACGATATGAACGTATGTATACTCGACCCCTTGCTCTTTCAACCATTTTTCTGCTTTTTTACACGTACTGCATGGTGGATAGCCGTATAGTGTCACCATCTGTTCATCACCTCTCTCATCAATGTAGCATATTCAGAGAAATTAATTCACGTCTCAAGCAACCGTTCGATCTCTCGCTTCATCGTTGGGTTGACCTCATATCGCTCTTCGATAAAACGTAAGATGACCGCCGCCGCGACGCCCGACTTGCCATATCCTAATACCCCGCCCATCAAGAAAGAAATCATTTGTGGATGTCTCGACTCAACCCGACGTGTCGGGTTGAACGGGTCTCCTTGTCCACCGAGCGCCTTCAAGACGTTTTGGACGGCCGCGACTTGGACGAGTTCGAACCCGGCGAGCATCTCGCCCCGACGTTCCCGAAGCAAGCCGACATATAGGTTCGTCAACGCTTCTTCATAATAGTAAGCCGTCGCTTCACGCGCGATCTCGAGACGTGGTGACGCGAACACGTCGAGTGCTTCGTCCCGTCGCCAGACGACCCGTCCTGGTGTATAGGCGATCGTCGCGAGTTCATGTACTTCAAAGACGGCGAACTCACCGTAGATGCCGTCGTGATACATGATCTTGTGCCCATCTTTCGTGTTTTGGAACTGATAGTGAAGCGGCTCGACCTCGAGCCAGTCGAGTCGGTCGATAAAGCGTGCCTTCTGCCCGTCCTCGACAATCAAAAAGAAATCGAGGTCCGAATAATCATCCAACCGCTCCGTCTCTTGTCCGATCGACCCTAATGCCAGCAGCATCAGCGTTCCTTCGTGTGCGGCAACCGATTCCCCGATTTGTTCCATTCGTTTAAGCAATTTATCACGTGTTTTCATCGTCTCTCCCCCTCGTTTCTATTGTACGTGGCAGAGGTCAAAAAAAGAAAGGGTCGACCGCGTCCGGTCCACCCTTTCTGTCGATTGAATTACACGATAAACTTGTTCGCTTTGATGAGGCTCGCAGCGACTTCACGCTTCGTCCCGATCACATTGATCGGCTGATAGCGGCTGAACTTCTTCATTGCCGAGAGAAGCATGCGCTGCTCGTCACCAGATGCCGCTGCATACAATACTTCTTTCGCCATGAGTTCGACTTGTTTGAACACTTGTTCCGCAAAGATTTCTGTATAGCGGACTTTGAGCGTGTTCTTCTCTTCGCCTGTGCGTGCGATCGCTTTTTCTGTACGAGCGATGGCTGCTTCAAGCGCGTAGATGGCACTGATCATGTCTGCGATCTTCGCCAAGATTTCTTGTTCGTTTTGAAGGTCTTGTTGATACTTCTGAACCGCTGTACCTGCGACCATCAAGTTGATTTTCTTCATGTTTGAAAGGAGCATCTTCTCGCGTGCGAGCGGTGAGCCGTCCAATTCTTGCGGCATGTAGCTCATGAGCTCTTTTTGAAGTTTTTGTGCTTCTGCGAGGAGCGGCAATTCACCTTTCATCGCTTTCTTGAGAAGCGTACCCGGAACGATCAAACGGTTGATTTCGTTCGTTCCTTCGAAGATTCGGTTGATCCGTGAGTCACGATAGAGGTTTTCGACTTCATACTCTGCCATGAATCCGTATCCACCATGGATTTGGACCGCTTCGTCGACAACGTAGTCGAACGTTTCAGAAGCGAATACTTTGTTGAGTGAGCATTCGATCGCATATTCAGCAATCGCTTGTGCCACTTTTGATCCGTCGCGCATGTTCTCGTCACCAAGTGCGTCGAGGCTATCTTGGAACAAGCCGCCCGTACGATACACTGAGCTTTCCATCGCATAGATGTTGGCTGCCATCGTTGCCAATTTCTCTTGGATGAGCGGGAATTGGCTGATTGGTGTCTTGAACTGTTTGCGCTCGTTCGAATATTGTACGGAGAGGTCGAACGCACGTTTTGATGAACCGACTGCTCCGACTGCGAGTTTGTAACGACCGACGTTCAAGATGTTGAAGGCGATGACGTGACCTTTTCCAATTTCACCGAGAAGGTTGTCGACTGGTACTTCGACGTCTTCAAGGATGAGCGTACGTGTCGACGATCCCTTGATCCCCATCTTCTGCTCTTCTGCGCCAGTTGAGACTCCTTTGAAGTCACGCTCGACGATGAAAGCACTGAACTTGTCACCATCGATTTTTGCGTAGACGACGAAGACGTTCGCGAAGCCAGCGTTTGTGATCCATTGCTTCTCACCGTTCAAGACGTAGTGTGTGCCCGCTTCGTTCAAGACAGCCGTCGTTTTCGCACCGAGGGCGTCTGACCCTGAGCCTGGCTCCGTGAGCGCGTAAGCCGCGATCCATTCACCTGTCGCGAGTTTCGGCAAGTACTTGTGCTTTTGCTCTTCTGATCCGAAGAAGACGATCGGGAGTGTCCCGATTCCGACGTGTGCGCCGTAGCTGAGTGCGAACGAACGAGCTTTCGCGAAACGCTCCGTGATGATCGAAGAAGAGATTTTATCGAGTTGGTAGCCGCCGTACTCTTCTGGAACGTCTGCTCCGAGGAGACCGAGCTCACCTGCTTCTTTCAACAATTCGACAGAGAGGTCGAACTCGTGTTTTTCGATGCGCTCGAGAACTGGCATGACGCGGTCATCGACGAATCCTGCCGTCGTGTCCCCGATCATCTTATGCTCATCTGAGAAATCCTCTGGTGTGAAGAGACGCTCTGCGTCAAGTGCGTCAATGACAAAGCTACCGCCTTTAATCAATTCATGTTCTGTACGTTCCATATCCGATTCCCCCTTAAAGTAATTCGAAGACACCAGCCGCGCCCATTCCGCCGCCGATACACATCGTGACAACCCCATACTTCTCATTACGTCGTTTCATCTCATGCAAGATCGAGACAGAAAGTTTTGCTCCTGTACAACCGAGTGGGTGACCGAGGGCGATAGCGCCACCGTTCACGTTCACTTTCGATGGATCGATTCCGAGTTCACGGATGACACCGAGTGATTGGCTCGCGAACGCTTCGTTCAACTCGAACAATCCGACTTCTTCTAACTTCACGCCAGCCATTTCGAGTGCTTTTGGAATGGCGACGACTGGACCGATTCCCATCACTTCCGGACGGACACCGCCGACTGCGAACGAGAGGAACTTCGCCATCGGTTGTAACCCTTGGCGTTCTGCTTCTTCACGGTCCATAACGAGGACTGCTGCCGCTCCGTCTGACACTTGTGAGGCGTTACCCGCCGTGACCGAGCCTTTGATTTTGAAAGCTGGGCGAAGTTTACCGAGCGCTTCGATTGTCGAATCGGCACGGACACCTTCGTCATGCTTCACGACTTTCTCCACTTCTGCGACTTTACCGTCTTCACCGAGCACGTGCTCGATGACCGTCACAGGAACGATTTCTTCCTGGAACTTGCCACCCGCGATGGCTGCAGCCGCTTTTTGGTGACTGTTGATAGCGAACGCATCTTGGTCTTCGCGCGAGATGTTATATTCGGCCGCGACACGCTCTGCCGTATGACCCATGCTCATGTAGTACTCAGGCGCCGTCTCCATGATGTGTGGGTTTGGACGGATAACGTGACCACCCATCGGTACTTGGCTCATCGACTCCATACCGCCGGCGATGATGGCCGTTGCTTGACCGATCATGATTTTTGCCGCCGCATCTGCGATGGCTTGAAGACCTGACGAGCAGTAGCGGTTGATGGTGATCGCTGGAACTTCGTGCGACAGTCCCCCCCGGACCGCCGCATAGCGAGCGATGTTCATCCCTTGCTCCGCTTCTGGCATCGCACAACCCATGATGACGTCATCAATCGGGCCTTTATATCCTGAACGCTCAAGCGTTGCCTTGATGGCATATCCCGCGAGCTCGTCCGAACGAACGTTACGGAACGAACCGCGTTTTGCTTTTCCGACCGGCGTCCGTGCGCCGGCTACGATGACTGCTTCCCTCATCTGTTTTGTCCCCCTTTATCAGTTCCGTAGTGGTTTGCCTTTCACGAGCATATGTTGCATCCGTTGTTGTGACTTCGGCTCCCCGATGAGGCTCAAGAAGGCTTCACGCTCGATGTCGAGGAGGTACTGTTCGTCGACGAGCGTACCGTATGCCAAATCGCCACCACTGATGACGTGTGCGAGTTTCTTCGCAATCTTCAAATCATGCTCTGAAATATAACCGCCGTAGAACATTTCGTACGCCGCAAGTTCGAGCGTCGCTTTACCCGTCTGACCGACGACTGGTAACTTCTCACGAACAGGTGCCGTATATCCATCGGCAAGTTCGAGTACCGTCTGTTTCGCATCGAACGTCAAGTGATCACGGTTCATCGAGATCCCGTCGACCGCACGGTGGTAACCGAGTGTCTTCGCATCAAATGCCGACTTCGATACTTTCGCCATCGCGATGTTCTCGAACGTCTGTTGCGCAGCCTTCTCGATGTTTTGCATCGATTTTGGCGTCTGTTCGAGGAGACGACGATACGTGTTGACGTTTCCGCCCCCACCTGGGATGAGACCGACACCGACTTCGACGAGACCCATGTATGTCTCAAGCGCAGCTTGCATACGTGCTGCCGGTAAGCTGATTTCTGTTCCGCCACCGAGCGTCATGCCGTATGGTGCGGCGACGACCGGACGACTTGAATAACGAATCTTTTGAACGACTTGTTGGAACTTGTTGATGATCCAATCGAGTTCGAACCAGTTTTCGTCTTCTGCTTCCATGAGCATCATCGCAAGGTTCGCACCGACACAGAAGTTCTTGCCGTCGTTCGCGAGAACCATTCCTTTGAAGTCTTGCTCGACACGATCAATCGACTGTTCGATCATCTGCATGATGTCGACACCGATCGCGTTGTTTGGTGATGTGAATTCGAGTGCGACGACGTCATCGCCGATATCGACGAGGCGTGCCCCACCGTTCTCTAAGATGATGCCGTTTGATTTTGCGAGTGGCTTGAGTTTCAATTCTTTCGGGTTGACGGTCTTCTCGACATACGCCTTCGACGCTTTATCGTAATACTGGTCTCCCTTATAGAATGACGTGTTACCTGCAGCAAGCATCTCATCGATCCATGCCGGGACTTCGTAGCCTTCCGCTTTCATACGTTCGACTGATTTTTCAACACCGAGGGCATCCCACATCTCGAACGGTCCGAATTTCCAACCGAAGCCCCACTTCATCGCATCGTCGATGGCAACGATCGTGTCTGCGATCTCACCAGTAAGACGTGCCGAGTAAGCGAGCGTCTTCGCCGTGATTGGCCAGAGCAGTTGTCCGACGCGACCTTTGTTCAAGATGGCACCTTTCAACTTCGCTTTCGATCCAGGAAGTGATTTGATTTGATCGAGCTCAGGACCTGTAATCGCTTTCAATTGTTCGTATTCGAACGTTTGAAGATTCAATTCCTGAATGACCTTTCCTTCTTTCTTATAGAAGCCTTGACCGGCCTTCTGTCCGATCCAGCCTTTTTCCACGAGTTGCTTCATTTCTGAAGGGACGTCGAACGTGTCCTTCTCTTCCCCAGCTTCGAGCGTCTCGTAGACGTTACCCGCCACGTGAACGAACGTGTCGATTCCGACGACATCGAGTGTGCGGAACGTCGCTGATTTCGGACGACCGATGAGTGGACCTGTGATCGAATCCATCTCTCCGATTGACGCGTTTTGCTTGAGCATCTCTTCGAACGTGACGAGGAGACCGTATGTCCCGATACGGTTACCGATGAAGTTCGGCGTGTCTTTGGCTTCGACGACACCTTTCCCGAGACGGTCTTCCGCGAAGCGTGACATGAAGTCGATGACCGGGCGTGCTGTCTTCTCCGTCGGGATGAGTTCGAGCAACTTCAAGTAGCGCGGTGGGTTGAAGAAGTGCGTCCCGAGGAAGCGTGATTTCAATCCTTCCGGAAGGGCACTTGCCATCGCTTCGATGGAGATCCCTGACGTGTTCGAGCTGAGGATCGCATCTTCACGGATGTAAGGTGCAATCTTCTCGAAGAGCTGTTGCTTCACATCGAGGCGCTCGACGACGACTTCGATGACCCAGTCCGCTTCTTTCAAACGCTCTAAATCATCTTCTAAGTTCCCGACTTCGATGAAGTTGAGATGGTCGGCTGTCGCAAGCGGTGCCGGATTTTGTTTCAATAGCTTCTGACGGTTTTCTGAGGCGATACGATTTCGTACTTCTGGTGACTCGAGCGTCAACCCTTTCGCTTCCTCTTTTGCTGTCAATTCACGTGGTACGATGTCGAGCATGAGCGAACGAATCCCCGCGTTCGCCAAGTGAGCCGCAATCCCCGCCCCCATTACTCCTGAACCGATGACGACCGCAAAACGAATTGAGTTCGTCAAACGGAGGTCGGTTGATTGTTCGATGTGACTCGTCATAGTGTTCCCCCCTAAAATGAGAATGAATAGTGATTCATTTCACGCGTAAAAAAAATCGCAATCACCATCGTGTTTACTCTTCTATCATAAATGAATGAACATTCATTCGCAAGCGTTCATTTTTCAATTTCATTCCATTTTTTGATTAAACGATTAGTTTTCAACAAGTGTGGTATAGACAACAAGAGTCAAATTTAGAAAGGGGAATGTACGCATGCGTGATAATCGTTTAAACACTACCGGTAGCCGAAAGGACTTTGAGTCATTTAAGAAGAATGCCCAGGAACAGGCACACCAACCGGGAATCGATTCGAAGATGGAACCCTTCCCGATCTATGAACGTGAAGATTATAAAGGAAGTGACAAGTTAAAAGACAAGGTCGCGATCATCACCGGTGGGGATTCCGGGATTGGGAAATCGGTCGCTATCTTCTTCGCCCATGAAGGTGCGAACTCGGTCATCGTCTATAAAGATCAAAACGAGCTCGAGGATGCGGAAGCGACGAAAGAACGGATTGAAGATTTGGGGCAAGCCTGCCTCTTGCTGCAGGGAGACCTCGGGGAATCTTCCTTCTGTCAACAAGTCGTCGAGGAGACGCTTGAGACGTTCGGTCATATCGACATTCTCGTCAATAACGCTGCCGAGCAGCATCCGCAAGAATCGCTTCTCGACATCTCGGACGAACAACTCGAGAAGACGTTCCGCACGAATATCTTCAGCATGTTCTACTTAACGAAAGCCGCGCTCCCTTATTTAAAAGAAGGGGCGAGCATCATCAATACGACTTCAATTACGGCATATGAAGGAAACGACCAATTGATTGACTATTCATCAACGAAAGGCGCCATCACCGCGTTCACCCGCTCGCTCGCCAAAAACTTGGCGGATAAAAAAATTCGCGTCAACGGAGTCGCACCGGGTCCGATTTGGACACCGCTCATCCCGTCGACGTTCCCTGCGGACAAAGTTGATTCGTTCGGCGATTCGGCAGAGATGAAACGACCTGGGCAACCGGCTGAACTCGCACCGGCCTATGTTTATCTTGCAAGCGATGACTCGACGTATGTCAGTGGCCAAGTCATCCACGTCAATGGTGGTACAGTGATTAATGGATAATTTTGAAACAGGCTCAGTCATCAGGTACTGAGTCTGTTTTTATGGGAAATTAATCCACTACATGATACAGTGGTTAACAGATATTACTTCGTTAATCAGATGAAAGGAAGGAGTTAGTGATAGATGATTCATTATCAATTGACAAAAAATGATTTTTTCATGCTACAAAAAAATTTTATTGAAAACTCGGTTTCGGAAAAACGGAAATCTTTACTTATCACGATTGTACTCATGTTGCTGACAGCTTTTTATGGATTTGCCCTCGCAATCACCTTGTTACCTGAAACAATGTCCGCCGCCATCATCCTCATACTCGCTGTCGGTACCGCTGTTGTAGCACCGCTTCTCTTGTTCCCATTCTTCAAGAAAGTGCATTTTACAATTAGGCTGAAACTATTGCGTTCCATATTTCGACAGGAATCGAAATGGCCACGTGACTTGACATTATCAATTTATGAGAACGGAATTGAAGTCAACTCTCTCCACAACGCCGTCAATAAACAGGTTCGAGTCTCATGGAAAGCAATTGAAAGAGTAAGTGAAGACGAAACCAACTATTATCTATACATCGAAGCGACGGAAGCAATTATTATACCGAAGCGAAAGTTGCGTGAGACTAATCAAACAACCATCAATCACTTGTTACAAAAATACTTAAATATCACTCTCTAAGCAACTATATTCAAGGTTCAATACTCCCTAGACATACATGCATATGACAAACTACAAAGGAGCAGATGTTATGGTCACCACGTACAAACTGACGCTTGAAGATTTTTCAGCTTTCCAAAACGACATGATTCACCATTCTGATCAACATAAACGAATTCGCAGCGTATGGTTGAAATATATGAATATTCCGCTATTCGCGCTTGGGTTCATTGCTACAATCTTATTATTTCCTAATCTCGAATCGACGATGACCCGATTGTTGATCACATTTGGAATTGGGATGTTGTTCGCCCTATTACTTAGACCGCTGTTTAAAGATTTACATGCCCCACTCTACCTTTGGCAGATCCGTCGCATCCTCAAAAAACAGAACGTTTGGCCAAAAGACATTAAGCTTCAGTTTTCTGAAACTCACGTCGAAATGCAAGCCGTTCGCGGTAGTATCCACCGTACGACACAAGTTCCTTGGACATCTATTCTTCGCGTATATCAAGACGAGTCGTATCGCTTCCTTTATTATGAAGAGGATGAAGCTTTGATTATCCCGAAAATGAAAGATGGGATTACCGAAGTCGAACAAAGTGAAATCGATCGGATACTCGAAAAACATCTACACACAGAAAAGCACACAAGTTCAACGTGAACTCGTGTGCTTGTTTTATTTCTTCACCATTCCTTTTAACACGAACGCCACGTTTGCCGGACGCTCCGCGAGGCGGCGCATGAAGTATCCGTACCAGTCACGGCCGTATGGCACGTAGACACGGACTTTGTATCCTTGGCGCACGAGCTCGAGTTGACGCTCGACGCGGATGCCGTATAACATCTGAAACTCGAACTGGTCGAGTGGGATGTTGTTTTCTTTGACGTGCTCGATGATGGCGTCAATCATATGGTCATCGTGTGTCGCGATGGATGCGTAGTTCCCGTTCGCAAGATGGAGTTTAACGAGCTTCACGTAGTTATGGTCGACGTCCTCTTTTTCAGGGAACGCGACCGTCGCCGGCTCTTTATATGCCCCTTTGACGATCCGGAGGTTCGGCTTGAGCGGCGCGAGGTGATTGATGTCATCTTCCGAGCGATATAAGTACGACTGGATGACCGTCCCGAGACCGTCAAATTCCGCCTTCAGCCTCTTGAACAACTCGAGCGTCTTCTCACAACGCTGTTCATCTTCCATATCAATGGCAACAAAGACCCCTACTTCTCGTGCGACCGTCAAAATTTGACGCATGTTGTCTTCAATCAACTCGTCCGAGATGTCGAATCCGAGTGACGTCAATTTAAGGGACATATAGGCGTCTAATTGCTCTTCTGCCATAATTTCAATCGCACGCATGATTTCGTCACGATTCGTATTCGCTTCTTCGACCGTCTTAATAAATTCCCCGAGGTGATCGACCGTGACCGACAACCCTTTCGCGTTCAATTCGCGAATCGTCGGAACGGAAGCCTTAAAGTTTTCCCCTGCTACAAAGCGTGATGCACCAAATCGTAGGCCATATTTCTTTGCCAAACTGTTGAGTGTTTTGTTTTGTGACATGTAGATAAATCCATCGCGCAACACTTTTTCCATCTGATTTTCCCCCTTACTTTTACACCCATCTATCTCTATGATGATGTCTGCAATTATTATGACACACAAACGTCAATTCGTCTGTATTTTTGTAACCGTTTGCAGCACTTTCTTCCCAACTTTTCAAAAAAGACAGACGCCCCGTAGGACGGCTGTCTTATAGGCCTGTCGAAGGTGCGACATAGAGTAAAATACTGAGGAAGATGAACACACTTCCCGCTAGGACGAACAAGTGCCAAATCGCATGGTTGAACGGCAGTTTTTGCCACACATAAAACACGATTCCGACCGAATAGGCGATCCCTCCCGCGAGGAGGAGCATGAACCCTTGATGACCGAGTGATTCATAGAGCGGACGGATGGCGATGATGCAGATCCAACCGAGTGCGAGATACGTCACATTCGACACCCACATGTACTTCCCGGTCGAAAACAGTTTCCAGACGATCCCGAGAATCGCCACACCCCATACAATCCCGAACAACGTCCAGCCGAGCGTCCCATGAAGGGTCACGAGGGCAAACGGCGTATAGCTTCCGGCGATGAGTAAGTAAATCCCCGCATGGTCGAACACTTGCAACACCCGTTTCGCCCGTGGATGCGGGATGGCGTGCATGAGTGTCGAGAAGAGGTAAAGTAAGATCATCGATACCCCGAACACGCTGACCGCCGTGACGTTCCACGTGCTCCCACTTTCCGTCGCACTCATGACGAGTAAGACGAGGGCGACGATGCTGAAGATGACTCCTAAGCCGTGCGTGATCGCGCTCGCGATCTCTTCCCCGAGCGTGTCGGCATGGAGCATCTCTTTGAGTTGATCTTGTTTCATATGCGTCCACCTTCCTTAACTGTTCCCTCTAGTATGGACACTTCCCGATTTGAAAGCAATCAAAAACACGGGCTACCGATTAGCCCGTGTCGAGATTATGCGACTTCTTTCACCGGAACGTCACATTCCATTTGTGCAGCCCTCATCGCGCGTGCCCGTTTGTGGAATAAGACGAGTAACGTCAATGTCCCGAGTGTCGAAATGACATACGGTAGGATCCCGTCCAGCTTGAAGCCGATTGGTGCCGTCAAAATGTAGAACCAGACCGCATACAACATGAACGTCCCCGGAAGGAGCGCGATGTAATGGTTCTTCCCTTTAATGTACAGGTACATCGCCCCGACAAACAGTGCGATAACCGCTGTCGTCTGGTTCGCCCAGTTGAAGTATTGCCAAAGCATCTGGAAGTCCATGTTCGTGAGCACGTATGAGATCGCGAAGAGTGGAAGTGCGATCCAGAGGCGTGACGAGAACTTCTTCTGTGCGATCGACAAGTAGTCCGCGATAATCATACGGGCACTACGGAATGCCGTGTCGCCTGACGTGATTGGTAATACGATGACACCGAGAATCGCGAGCGTTCCACCGATGCTACCGAGCATGAGTGTCGCCACTTCTTGGACGACGAGTGCCGGCGTCCCTGAGTTGATGAGTCCGAGCAATTCACCTGGCTCGAAGATGGCCATCGCAGCCCCAGCCCAAATCATGGCGATGACGGCTTCGGCGATCATCATGCCGTAAAAGATTTCACGCCCGTTGCTTTCTTTCATCGTCGTCCGCGAGATGATTGGCGACTGTGTCGCATGGAATCCCGAGAGCGCCCCACACGAAATCGTGAAGAAGAGGAGCGGCCAAATCGGTAAGCCGTCCGGATGCATGTTCGTCAATGTCATCTCTGGGATTTGGTAGCCTTGCGCGAACAAGCTGACCGCGATCCCGATAGCACTGACGACGAGTAATGCCCCGAAAAATGGGTAGATGCGTCCGATGATCTTATCGACCGGGAGAAGCGTCGCCAAGATATAGTAGGCGAATACGCCGAAGATGACGAACATGAGCGTCGATGCATTCCCATCGAACAAGTTATTGATCATGTTACTCGGAGACGTGACGAACACCGTTCCGACGAGTAACAGAAGTAAAAGTGCGAATCCGTTGACGATATGACGGAGCGAGCGTCCGAGGAACTTCTCCGCTAGTTGTGGCAAGTGTGCCCCGTTATTCCGAAGGGAAATCATTCCTGTCAAATAGTCGTGTACCGCCCCAGCAAAAATCGACCCGAAGACGATCCAAAGAAATGCGACCGGTCCGTAGAGCGCCCCCATGATTGGTCCAAAGATTGGTCCGACACCGGCGATGTTCAGTAATTGAATCATCGAGTTCCGCTTTTTACCCATCGGCACGTAGTCGATGCCGTCCTGGGAAGCGTAAGCGGGCGTCGTCCGCTCTTCCTTGATGCCGAACGTCTTCTCGACGTAACGACCATATACCAAATACCCGACCAAAAGTAGTGCGAGTGCGACAAAGAATGTAATCATCTGTCAGTCCCCTTTTCCGTCCATATGTAGCTGATCCCCGCCAGCTCTTCGGTTTACATGTATCATGTAACCGATTACATGATTGATTATACAAGAAGAATCTATGAAATGTAAGGGTTTTCATTCACATTTTTGCCACAAAAAATGAGCCCCCATTCAGGAAGCTCATTTCCAATTAACGAAGCGCTGGTTCACCGACGTGGCCGGCACCGACGACTTTCATTTCTGACTTCGTCTGACCGTCTTTTTCACTGACGACTTCGACTGTTTGGCGAAGCTTGAGCGGTTTGACAGACAGTACATATTCCCCGTTCTCATTTGCGACCGTCTCAGCCAATACACGATTGCCGTCGCGAAGCGTCACGTCAGCTCCAGGAGCCGTCTTACCCGTCACGCGTTTTGAACCTGGTTTGATCGTATCTACCGTGAGGGTCAATACGAACTCTGGTGCTGTCGGCTCAAGACCGAGCGTATACGTCCGGAAGAGACGCCCCGCTGCGTCCGCACGAGTCGCGTCTGTCGCTTCGATGCCTTCGTAAAGGTTCAAGTACTGCTTGCCGGCATCTGCTGTCTCAAATGTCACAGAACGTTTTGCATCCGCGACAATCTTCCAGTTGTTGTCGGCTTTATAGTCCAAGTTGCTGCCACTCGACACGATATAGTCCGAGATGACGTTACGTGTCTCATACGCTGAGCGATAGACGATGTTCTTCCCGCCACCGAGACCCGGGAATGAAGACGAACCGGCACGGTAGTTGTTCGTCGCGACCAAGAACTCTTGGTCCATCGTGATCGGTTGACCGTTATACTCGACGTTCTTCACGCGGTTGGCGTTCTCGTTGACGAGCTTCCCGCCGACATCGAACTTCGCCGGACCTGTGACATCAATCTCATACGTCAAACCGTCGAGGACGTCGAAGTTATAGCTACGGAACTGGAGGTTGAGAAGGTTTTCCCCATCTGTCTCGATTTGGTCATATGCCCCCGCTGACATCTCGAGCCAGTCCATCACATCTTTCCCTGTCACTTTGACGACTTCAAGCGTGTTCGGATAGACATATAGGTCCGCCACGTTCTTCAAGGCGATTTGACCTTTCGGGATGTTCGTGTAATAGCTCGCGTCCGTCAACTCACGACCGCCCGCTTTAAACGGCGCTCCTGCCGACAAGAGTGGCAGGCCTTTGTAAGGTGAAAGCTCAGGGTTCGTCTCGAGTTCTTTCTCGACGTACCATTTCTGTGCGTTCGTCACGAACTGGACCGACGCATCGTCGCGGACGAGCGCGAAGTAGCTTTGAATATCGTCTTGAATTTGACCGACTGGCTGGTTGATGTAGTCGATTGTCGCCAAGTGGTCGTCTTCGATCAACGCCTGGATTGTCGGGTCGACCACCGTATCGGCTGTCACCGTATCGAGCGCAGCTGATGCGTCGAGAATCTGCCATTTGCCGTCGACGAGTTCGAGTTCGAAATCGATGACGCCGAGGTCTTTCCCTTGGTTGTTCGCCATGACGACCGGTTTGCCGTTGATCGTCCCTTTTGCCATATCGACGTTCGGGAACGACGCGAACATACCTTTCGCATCCGGGAAGCGACCGTGCTGGTGTCCCGTCATGACCATGTCGAGCCCATCAATCTTCGTGAGCGCATATCCGACGTTCTCTTCGCTGTCGAGTTGTTCGTCCGCAAGTGCTGCACTTTCGCCGATGCCTGAGTGCGCGAGCGCAACGACGACGTCTGCTCCTTGGTCTTTCAATTTTTGAACCGATTCACGTGCCGATGGGATGATGTCCTCTGCCGTCACGCGGCCTTGTAGGTTCCCTGAATCCCATGACATGATTTTCGGCGGCACGACACCGAACACACCGACTTTGATTGTATGTGTTTCCCCATCCAAGTCTGTGACCGTCCGTTCGATGATTTGGACCTCTTGTCCATCCACGTTGAACTTCGAGACGATCGGGTTGCCTTCTAAGTCTTTGACGTTCGAGTTGACGAAACGGAGCTTCCCTTTTGATCCTTCCATCGCGTTGTACAAGAATTCGAGCCCGAAGTTGAATTCGTGGTTCCCGAGTGTGACAGCGTCATAGTTGAGTGCTGCCATCGCTTTATACATCGGATGTTCGAACGCTTCATTGTTCCCAGCTTGAAGCTCACGGACGTAGTCGCCAAACGGTGTCCCTTGAATCGTATCGCCGTTATCGAACAAGAACGTGTTCGATTCCCCAGCGGCTGTACGATGTTCATTGATGAGTGTCGCGACTTTCGACAACCCGATCGTGTTGTCGACCTTGTCTTGGAAGTAGTCATAGTTCGTGATGTTCGTATGTAAGTCTGTCGTCTCTAAGAAACGGAGCTTGACGATATCCTCGTCGACTTCTGCCAAAACGTTTGGTGCCTGTAGCGGTAAAACGGTTGGTAACACGAGCGCGGTCGCGATCGACCATTTCCATGCACTTTTCATGTGATTGTCCCCTTTGTCTGGTTGATAAGTGTCTAACCATACTCAATATAACACCAGCCTCGTTGACCTTCTATTAAAATTTCGTATAAAAAAGACCCGATTTCCTTTACAGAAATTAGGTCTTTCGTCTTATGAGCGTTTAATCCGTACGGTGAACGGGCCGTCCCCTTCCACGTTCTCGAACGTGACGGAGATCGGATAGGCATGTTTGCTGTGGACCGGGTTCTCGAGACGGATTGTCGTGAGACCGACAACTTCTTCTCCACTCATGAGTTCGAGCGGGAGTTGTTCCACATTCAAATCGTGGGCATAGCCGTTTCGGAGAAGGAGTGTCGTCGTGACACGCGTCTCGTCTTTTTCGACGGCGACGAGCATCATGTTGAACTCGTCTTCCCCGACCGGTGGTGTCGCAACGTTCGTGCGCATCACTTGTTGCCACGCCCCTGGTGAGAACTGTTCCATCGCCTCGCGTGAGATGGCTTGGATCGCGTCGATCGGGTTCATTTGGAAGACGAGACGAAGTGGTGCAGACGTGTCAATCTCACCAAACAATTCATCAGGGAAAAAATTTAGATACACTGGTTTACTTGTCCATGGCTCAAATGTCGGTAAATCAATACGACTTAATTTTTTTCGACCAGATGGTATATTATTTCCATCAAGTAATAAGATTGGAAGTTCATCAATCTCAAAAGAGCTTGGGAGAGTATTTCGGAACAGTGCAACAATTGATATTCCCTCTTCTAAATGTTCAGCATGTAAGAGTTCAATAGACACTTGGTTTTCAATCAGATTCGGAAGCCGTTTCGCATGATAACGGAAGACGTACTCATCCTCTTTCGCGATGCCCATCTCATCGTCAATGACGAGCGTCAATTGGCGTCCTTCCTCTTTATTGCCTGTCTCAATCTGTTTACGTTTACGAAATCCTAGCATTATACTTCCTCCTCTGCCATTTCGGCGAAGTAGCGGTCGAGCTGGCATAGTTCCGTCGTGACATCCCGTGCAATATTAATATACGTCTGTTCGAAGATTTCCAGGCCTTCTTTTCCGAACTGACGGCTCGGGTCTTCCTGACCGTAACTGCGAAGACCAATTCCTTCTTTCAATCCACTCATCGTCGTCAAATGATCCGTCCACTTCATGTCGACGGCACGGAGAAGCGACTCTTTCGCGAAGAGGACGATGTCGTCTTGTTCGAGGCGTGACGCTGTCGTTGCGATAATCGTCTCCATCCAATCGTTTAAAGCATCCTTCAGTTCACGCGTATCGGCGATATCATTTGCCCATGTCGGTTCTTGCATCGTCAAGTAGCGCAAGTCTTCCTTCAACTCATCGATTGGCCATTCTTCCGGCACGAGTTCGTCCGAGACATGCATGTCGATACTGTTCTCAAGGGCAAGACGCATCATGCCAAGCACGTTTTTCGTAATCGCGTTCGCGTCGGCATTGACGGCCTGATTACGAATCGTATAGATGATATTCCGTTGCTCGTTCAAGACGTCATCAAGTTTAAACAAGTAGTCTCGAATCGAGACGCCGAGTCCTTCGATTGTCGTCTGCGCATATTCGATGATTTCAATCGCGTCTTTCGACGAGACCTCCCCTGTCGCGCTCGGTTTCAATTTCTTCTCTACGCGCTCTAGCTTCTGCGCCGCATAGCGTTTCACAATCTCATCTTCGAGCGAAACGAAGAACTCAGTTGCACCTGGATCGCCTTGACGTCCCGAACGACCGCGAAGCTGGTTGTCGACACGTTTTGACTCATGCCGCTCCGTTCCGATGACGAAGAGACCGCCTGCCTCCTTCGCTTTTGCGTCGAGCGTGATATCCGTCCCACGTCCGGCCATGTTCGTCGCAATCGTCACTTTCCCGAACTGTCCGGCGTCGGCGATGATGTCCGCTTCCTGAGAGACCGTCTTCGCGTTCAACACGTCATGTTCGATTCGCTTCTTCTGCAAGTGCTTGCTGATGGCCTCCGATTGCGCGATTGAGGTCGTCCCAATCAAGACCGGGCGCCCCATCGCATGCAATTTGTCGACTTTTTCCGTCACGGCCGCATACTTCTGTTCGATCGTCATGAAGATACGGTCCGGATGGTCGATTCGTTTCCGTTCACGGTTCGTCGGCACTTGCACGACGTCCATGTTGTACGTCTTCAAGAACTCTTGACGCGACGTCTGTGCCGTACCCGTCATCCCGCCGACGAGCGGATACATGCGGAAGTAATGCTGGATCGTGATCTCCGCCGTCGTCTTGTTCTCCTCGGTGATCGTGACGCCCTCTTTCGCCTCAAGCGCCTGATGCAATCCTTCCGAGAGACTGCGTCCTTCCATGATACGTCCCGTGAACAAGTCGATCAGTTCAATCTTATCGTCACGGACGATATAGTCGACGTCGAGTTCGAACAACACGTTCGCACGGAGCGCCTGTACGAGATAGTGGTAGAGCACCTGATGCGACGCACTGAACAAGTTGTCGATGACGAACAACTCTTCAATCTTGGTGATCCCAGCTTCTGTAAACGAGGCCGCTTTCGATTCCAAATCGACTTCATAGTCCGTCTCTTCGAAGCTCGAGATGACTTGTTGCGCGAGCTGTTTCAAGCGGATGTGCGAACGGTCCTTTTGTGCGATGATGAGCGGCGTCTTCGCCTCATCAATCAAGATGCTGTCCACTTCGTCGACGAGGGCGAAATGAAACGGACGCTGGACCCGCTCTTCCGGATTATGAACAAGGTTGTCACGCAAGTAGTCGAACCCGAACTCGGTCCCGACCCCATACGTGATTTCCGCCTGATAAGCGGCGCGCTTCTCGTTTGGCTCGATGTCCGGTACGTTCAAGCCGACCGTTAAACCGAGGAAGTCATGAATCTTGCCAATTTGTTCGGCATCACGTCTCGCCAAATAATCGTTCACCGTGATGACGTGGACGCCTTTTCCTTCAAGTGCCTTGACGTAACTTGGCAAAGCGGCGACGAGCGTCTTCCCTTCCCCTGTCGGCATCTCCGAGATATTCCCTTCGAGAAGGGCAAATCCACCGATGAGCTGGACGTCGTAATGACGCATCCCGAGCACGCGGACCGATGCTTCGCGAACGAGGGCGAACCCTTCTTCGGCGATATCATCGACTGTCTTTCCATCTAGGAGACGTGCCTTGAGCGTCTCCGTATATGTACGCATCTCGTCATCCGAGAGTGCTTGCATCGTTGTCTCTAATTCGTTGATTCGCGCGACCCGTCGTTCGTACGCTTTCAAACGCCGGCTTTGATCATTCGTTAATTGTTTTACAAATTGGATCACACTAATAGCCTCCATCTTTCTGTCAATTCATCTGTTACATACTCGTCTATTATAACGAAAATCGAGTGAATTCGGAGATTTTTTTACGAAAACTTCCTAAAAGTTGGTTTTTGTCATGTTAAAAACCTATAAATTTTGGTTAATTTTCAAAAAGTCTTTGTAAAAATATTTTCAATTCACTATTTGAGACGGCGTGAGACCGTGTTACGATGAGAAAAACAGAACATTTGTTCGTAAAAAAGGAGTGGTGACGATGCGCAGGCGAATCTTTTGTATCGACAGCGTCTCGTTCTATGCCAGTTGCGAGTGTGCCGCGCGCAACAAAAATCCTTACCGCACAAAGCTCGTCGTCCTCTCAAACCTCCAGGATAGCGGGGCACTCGTCCTGGCGGCGACCCCGAAGATGAAGCAGCTCGGCATCAAGACCGGGTCGCGTCGCTTCCACATCGACCGTCTTCCGTGGCACGAACGGCGGGATGTTTTGTATGCCGAGGCGCGGATGAGTCATTACTTGAACGTCTCCATCCAAATCATCCACATCCTCCATCAGTTCGCCCCGCCCGAAGCGATTCGCGTCTACTCGATTGACGAGACGCTCGTCGACATGACGGGGACGGAGCGGCTATTCGGAAGTGACGAGCACGTCGCCCACCTCATGCGTGCGACGATTTTTCGCTATACGGGCATCCCTGTGACGATTGGCATCGGACCGAACAACGTCCTCGCCAAGCTCGTCCTCGACTTGCATGCGAAAAAGAAAGGTGTCGTCACGTGTCTTCTCCACGACGTCGAGCGACTGATTCATCCGGCCCCGATTGAGAAGATGTGGGGCGTCGGGGCGAAGATGGCAGTCCACCTGCAACGGCTCGGTATTTGGACGATTGGTGATTTGGCCCGTTACCCGCTCGAGTCTCTTCATGAAAAATTCGGCGTGATCGGTGCCGAACTCTGGCATCACGCCTGGGGCATCGACGAGTCGCCGACCATCTTGCCGGCGAGCTCCTTGTTCGGGGCGAAACGGACGCGACCGAAGTCGATCGGACATGGGATCACCCTCATGAAAGATTACACGACATATTCCTCGATCCGGCTCGTCCTACAAGCGATTGCGGTCGAAGTCGGGATGCGGACCCGGCAAGCGGGACTCGTCGGGGGAACGATTCATCTCGGGGTACGTTATACGCGGACGAGCGACCGAGGCGGGTTCAGCAAACAAAAGAAGCTCCCCCGCTTCACAGCGGACGAGCAAGAGTTTTTACCCATCTTATTGCAACTATTTTTAGATGGCTGGGAAGAGACGGAAGCCGTCCGTTACGTCTCGGTCGCCCTCGGAAAGCTCGAGCCACGGAGCGACCACGTCCAATTGTCGTTCTTTGAAGACGAATGGGCGAAGGCGAAGCGGCTCGACTTCCTCGATTTGATTGACGGTTTGAACGTCCGGTTCGGTCGCGGCACGATCCGACCGGCGTCGAGTTTACTGAAAGACAGTCCGCTTCGGACACGCCAACGCTTAATTGGCGGACACAAACAAGGAGGCGATTCCTCATGAGTAAGACCCGCTATCGTGACCGAGGTGAATTGAAATGGATCCCATTTCTCATGCCCGAGCACGTCGCCCTACTGAAACGTTATTATGCCCAAATCCAAAAGATTGAACTGCCCGACTTGGACGAACAGCTCCTCTATCTCTGGCAGACCGAGCTCGAACGCGCCATTCGTGAAGGCGACCAGGTCGAAGTGACCTTGTTCGTGGACGGTTTAACGAAAAGCATGCGCGGCTACGTCCACGCCATCTATTATGCCGAGCGCGAAGTCGAACTGTTCGACGGTGAAGTACGGCGCGTCCCATTTGGAGATATCTTGTCCGTTCGTTAAGACGCCTCGATTGCCTCTTGGGTTGTCTCGAACGTCTCAATCCGGTCGAGTAGTCCATAGTGAGCAAGCGTCGCACGGACCGATGGCGACAAGTGTGCGAAGATGACGTGACGGTCAGCCGCTTTCAGTTCGGTGACGACACGACGCAACTCCTCGACCGCGGTCACGTCGATGACCGGGCAGCGGTGGAAGTTGAAGATGAATACGTTCGGCTCCCGATGGATGTGATGGAGGACGTGCTCGAACAGCTCGACCGCACCGAAAAAGAGGGGACCTTCGACACTGAAGACAATCTGCCCGTCTCTTGTGATGTACCGTTCTGTCCGTTCACGCACGTCGATCGTATCCGCCATCCGCTTCGCAAAGAGCGCGAGCGCACAGATGACCCCGACCTCGACGGCGACGACCAAGTCGACGAATACCGTCAACAGTAGCGTGACGAGCAAGACGAGCGACTCGGATGAACGATGACGTAACATCGCCATCACGTGATGGCGTTCGGACATGTTCCAGGCGACCCGCATCAAAATCGGAGCGAGTGCGGCGAGCGGCACGTAACTCGCGAACGGTGCGAGGACGAGTACCGCAACGAGGACCGTGATTCCGTGAACAACGCCGGCGCGTCGGCTGACCGCTCCGGCCTGAATGTTTGTCGCCGTCCGAGCGATGGCACCTGTCGAGGGAATTCCACCGAAGAACGGTGTGATTACGTTCGCGAGCCCTTGCCCGAACAGTTCCTTGTCCGGCTTCATCTTCGTCCCCGCCATCCCATCGGCGACCGTTCCCGATAAAAGTGATTCGAGCGCACCGAGGAAGGCGATGGCGAACGCAGACGGAAGGAGCGTCGTGATCAAGTCGACGTCGATCGCGAGCCAGTTGAATTCTGGCAGTCCGCTCGGGATGCCGCCGTAGGCACTCCCGATTGTCGCGACTTTACCTGGGATGAGGAGACTGACGAACGTCGGGACGAGCATCGCCATGAGTAAGAGCGGTAAACGAAACGGCAGCTTCGGCACGAGCCAAAGCGTCAAAAAGCCGATCCCGGCAATGACAAGCGGCCACATGGACGCTTCGGGCAACGCCTGACCGAGACGAAGCAAGTTCTCGTGAAAGTGCGGCGCCTTCTCAAACGTGACCCCGAACAACTCATCGAGCTGGTCGACGAAGATGACGACGGCGATTCCCGCTGTGAAGCCGATCGTGACGGCACGGGGCATGAAACGGATGAGCCGTCCGACCCGGAGCACGCTCATGAGGAGCAGTAACATACCGGCGAGGACGGTCGTGACGAGTAACCCTTCATACCCGTATGCGAGAACGACACCCGAGACGATCGGGATGAACGCCCCCGTCGGTCCGGCGATTTGGAACGTCGAACCCCCGAACAGGCTGACGAGGATTCCAGCGAAGATGGACGTGTAGAGCCCGTATACCGGCGGGACCCCAGAGGCGATGGCGAATGCCATGGCGAGCGGGATGGCGACGACACCGACCGTGATGCCGGCCGAGATGTCTTTTTGCCACATCTCACGTGTGGAGAGTGAGTCTTGCATCATACATTCCTTCTTTCCAATCAGTTCAAAAGCGAGTTCAGTGTACGCCTGGAAAGAGGGCTTGTAAACGGGTTGAGAAAAACGTTAACAGAATGTACAAAACAAGCATCACGTCTATGATTGGTTAAAGAGATCATCGTTCAGTCAAACATGTTCTAGCAAGCTGTTTGAGGGAATCGTTCAGCTCGAATAACCGAGTGGTGATAGCCTGCTTATCTCCATAACGAATGATATCTTCTCGCGTCAATTTTTCTTCGCTTAACAACTGATGATGGAGATATACCGTCTCCAGTAATTGGAGTAGTTGTTCCCCTCGTACTTCACGAATGATGGACTCGTCTCCGTCACAATAACCTTCGAGGAATCCTGTTGCTATGGCTTTCAATTGTTCTTCACACGTATCAAACCGATGCTTTCGGTAGCGCTCCGTTTGTGACAATGCGAGAAAGTAGTTCTCATATAAATTCATGAAGTTCCCTGCCATACCTCGCGGTGCATAGACGATTGGATACGGATCGATTAAACAGACATGATTCCCTTTCAATAAAATATTTTCAGGAGATGCATCTTGGTTAACGAGACTTGGAACAGAGACCTGTTTGTTCCGCAATTCTGTCGCTGCATGAAGCATTTGCGCTACCACATCGTCTTGAATTTCAGGATATGCTTCACACAACACTTTGTAATCTGCCAACTGTTCGTCACTTTCTTCTCGTACAAACGTATGTAGGTCACCGCTCAAACTACCGTGCAACTTCTTGTCTTCCGTCCAAATCAAATACCCTAGTCCTTCGACACCGTGTTCAATTTGATCCGTTTTCCTATAGATTTCCCCTACTTGGACTCCGATATAGGCAGCTTGCTCTATCGTCATTGTATATAACGAAAGTGAATCACCCCCGAACGATTCTAATGTATACGTGAAATCAGGAGACACATAGAATTCGTAAAAATCAGGAGCAGCCCCAGGAACCGCTTGGTTGACGGACTGATAATATAGCTTCGTAGCTGCGTACTCTGCCGTCAAGGCATTGTAATCGAACGTCACTCGCTTTCCATACGCCACTTCTTTCGGAATCCGAAGAACCCGTTCGCAACCGTCTTTTAAGACTTTCCACGCCTCATGCCACGCACCCTCACCTAAAAAGCTCGGTTCAGCGACCTCAGCATGCCTAAACACCTTGAGCCGTTTTTCATTATTCATTTGTTGAATCATAAATTGATCACCCCTCTGTTTTCAATCTCAAGCGTTTGATTCGAATATAGGTGTGTTGTCCTTATGTACACTTTCTACTTTTGACAAGGTTACATTGATTGTATCGTACTTCCGAAAATTGGAATCAAAAAAGACGCACCTTTTCGATGCGTCTCCCTTCAATTCGTCGGAGCCTCTACGACTTGATCACCATCTTCTGCGTCTTTCGCCAACAACTTCACATGACGACCGAATAACCACATGACGACGAGATGGGCTTTCGCCTGAGTCTTCGTATAGAACCACCACGGAAGTGCTGGGACGAACTCATGGATGGCGACGAGTCCTTCATCCGACTCCGGTAATCGTCTAAATTCGAGACGTCCCGTCTTATCCTCTTCACTCAATTTGACGAACTTGCCTCCGTCAATCGCAAAGGATGCCATATCATCCGTCGCTTCTCGTTCAAGTGATAGATGAAGCGCGACGAATGACGGATCGAGAAGCGCAATCTCCCAATCATCGTCCTCTTTTGTCGTCTGAATGAACGGATACATAAAACGACCGAGCCACTCAAAGTACGTGTCCGCCATCCAAAGTGCCGACTTTTCTTCCGGTAGGCCGAACCGCTGAATCGAGCGGACGGTATACGACTTTGGCTGCTTTTTCTTTTTGCCGCCTGAGGATTGTTTCTCTTCCTCTTCAAGCGCATGTTCGACAGCCTGTTTGAATGGAATTTCACCTTGTCCAATGCCTTCCACGGTATCTTCTGCCACCATCGCATGCCCCATGCTCTCGACGAGCGGATAGACGGTTGCCTTCGGTTCACCCGTGACGGCCATGACCCACAGACGCGACAGTTTGATTGTCGGGAACGGGAAGTCGATCAGGACGCGACGCTTGTCCATGACCTCAGCCGTCTGTTCGATCATCTTCCGATATGTCATCACTTCGGGACCCCCGATGTCGATATGACGATCATAAAGCGACTCGGCACCGACGACCGAGATGAGTGCCTGAACGGCTTCCCGAATATCAATCGGATGCGTCTCCGTCTTCGTCCACCTTGGCAAGATCATCGACGGCAACCGTTTGACGAGTTTCGCTAAAATCGGAAACGATGAACCTTCCGGACCGATGATGAGCCCTGCCCGAATCGTCGTTACGGGTACGCCTTGTCCGCCGAGGATGCGTTCGACCTCGAGTCGGCTCTTCAAATGACGCGACAATGTCTTCTCTTGTTTCGGAATGATGCCGCTCAAATAGACGATTTGCTCGATATCGTTCGCCTTCGTCGCCCGGGCAAAGTTATCGGCAATGAGCGCATCCATGTCTTCAAACGTCGCCTGCGTCAAGCCACCATCCGGAATCATCGAGTGGACAAGGAACATCGCATAGTCCGCACCCTCGCATGCTTCTTTGGTCGCCTCATATGAAAATAAGTCACACGCACGCCACGTGATATGGGCTTGATCTTCTTTATTTTTCGTCGATCGCGACAACGCGATGATGTCATACTCTTCTTTCAGTTGATCCATCACGTTCGAGCCGATATAGCCGCTCGCCCCCGCAATGACAATCGTTTCCCGCATAAAGCTCACTCCCCTTCATTTTCACATAGAGGTAATGTACCCGTCTTTTCGAAAAGATAAATCAGTCTAAGTATGTAGAGCCTGCCCGTTCGATACGTAATAAAATGAGAATAATTAGAAAAAGGAGGGATATTGATGGGATTTTGGTATTTTCTTTTGCTTGGATTGGGAATGATCCTCGTCGTGCGAGGGATTGCAAGTAGCGCAAAACAAGGTGGATTGATTTTAGTCGGGCTCGTAATGGTCGGGGTATCCATATTCATGTTTCAAGATGGCAGCGCGGACTTGGTCGCAAGTTGGTTTGATCAAATCACGGGTCAATAGGTCATACGTTATGAACAGGAGCGGAATAAAACGATAGTACCCGTTGTTATAAGTTCAGTTTGACCTTTAAAGCGAAGAGGCTTTAACTCTTAGTGCGAATCATTTATTATATGGAGATAAAAACTCGAATAATTAGACCGTCTCGTAAAATTATTTTACATTTTTAACTAATTATAATGTTTCATTGTCATTTATTGAGTAAAATATTATTAGTAAATATCTACATAAGGGAAAGGTTGAGGCTAATGAGCTCAGAAAAGATTGAAAAAGCGAAGATAAAAACACCTTGGTATTTTAGTTGGTGGACAATATTCCTTTTAATTTTTGCAGGAATTATTACGTTTGGCGTGACTTCAATTGCAGGTTTTAGTTTACTGTTTGGTCGCTATTATTATATGAAGTCAGAAAAATTAAAACTACAGATCTCTGAAGTTGAAAACTTGCAACAAGAAATTACTTCTTTGAAAACCGAATTAAACAATCTAGAAGTCGAACGTAACCAGATTCAAGTTAACATTTCAAATTCCCAAGACATTTTTGAGGAAAAAAAGACGCAATATATAAAGCAAATTCGCGTTGAATACGAATCAGAAGGAAAACAAATTATCGATAAAATCATATCAGATAATCAAAAAAAAATATCTGAACTTCAAAAATTCGCAGAAGAACGTGATACTTTAGCAGCTGAAAATGAAAAGCTAAGCAAAAATATTAAATCCCAAAGTACAAAACTTTTAAAGTTAAAAACTGAGTTTAATGGCATTCGCAATTTAATTGACTTATTCCCACAATTATTCAACGAAGAAAATCTTCCAAATGAGTTAGAACTATTATTAGCAAATTACAATGAAGATAGTATTATGAAAAGCCTGGTAGAGCTAGATTACCATGCATTGAATTCAAAAGAACTACGTAAACAAATTAATAAAATCAAAAAAGAAATCGCAACATTGTTAGATAAGTATAAAGAACGTTACAAAACAAAGGCAAACCAAGCAATTTATCAACTAATGGTGATAGGTTTACAAGCCGAGTTACAAAATATTCTTTATACTCTTTCATACGCCAAACATGAGGAAGCTATCGATAATGCGAGAGCTTTAATTAGAAAATATTTAGTTATTTCAACAAATGGTAATGCTTCGATCGCACCAACTATTTCTAAATTTCTAGCAGAACTTGAACCGTTGTTCATTGAAGCCGTTGAAGTTGAGTATCAGTATTACATTAAACGTGAACAAGAAAAAGAAGAACAACGTTTAATTCGAGAACAAATGCGTCAAGAAGCTGCGGAACGTAAAGAATTAGAAGCTCAAAAGAAAAAGTTAGAGGCAGAAGAGGCAAAATTCGAGGCAGAGCTACAGCGAACAAATGAGCTGCTAATCAGTGAAACTAATCCAGACATAATTACTCAATTACAGTCACGTATTTCAGAACTTGAGCAACAACAGAACAATGTTGTAGAGCAGAAAGAAGAAATTTTAAAACGAGCGAATGGTAAAGCTGGTTATGTTTATGTTATCTCAAACTTAGGTTCCTTTGGTAAACAAGTATTCAAAGTAGGAATGACAAGACGAATGAATCCTCAAGATCGAGTTGACGAACTTGGAGACGCATCTGTACCTTTTAAATTTGACGTACACGCAATGATTTTCTCAGATGATGCAGTGGGATTAGAATATCAACTTCATCAAGAATTAAGTCCTAAGCGATTAAATAAAGTGAACTTACGTAAAGAATTTTTTGTAACAACGGTTGAAGAATTACAAGCTTTAGTTGAATCAATCGATCCAACCGCTGAATTTAAGACAACAATGGTTGCACAAGAATACTTTAGAAGTATCGAAATGGATGAAGAGGGGATTATGCCTACTTCAAGCTTGTCTTTCGAAAGTGATGAAGTTGAAGTGAATGAAACTATTCTGAATTGAGTATTTAAATCAAAATTAAAATGCACTCCGATTATTAGATGTTTTTAACAATCGGAGTGCATTTCATCATCTAGGATTTATTTAGTGCCGTTTTCGAATGACTGACTACATACTTCTTCAAAGAATTATGTAAGCTAATTTTCAAATTACAAATACGAACGATTAAAGTAGCAACTTGCGTTGAGTCATACAGGAGCGGAAAACTCTCTTTTGATTTGTTCGATATCAATCATTGTTTTTTCATGAACATACTGAACGAGCGCATCATACTGTTCGACCGTATTCAGTTTTTTAAATTTCTCTACATCCCCTTTAAAGCCTGCGAAATATTCACTTTGATACTCTGGATTGTTGAATAGTCTTAAATATTCCATATAGTCTTTGATTGTCATTTGGCTCACGATGTGAGATAAAATGGCCTCCCACTCTTTGATTCGTCCCTCATGAATCTGTTTTTTGATAACGATGTCTTGTGCTTGCTCCATTTTGATTTGTTGAATGCATTGCTCCACTTCTAGTCTATATTGGAACAACTCATCTCGATTTCGAGTGTCTAGCGTAGGAGTCACTTCAGTTAAATAGTACTGATACCGTTGCTTTCGCGGATGCTTGTTCTTGGCTTTTTTAGGGCTTTGATCGAAATCATCGGATTTATTAAATCGTTTCTTTAAATTGATGGACCCTATAGCCCCAATGATTTCTTTGTTATGTTTTAATGCAAGTTTTCCTACAGTCGGACCATATTTTTTGACTCCATTCACAATAAGTTCCGTTGATTTTTTAGACATGAGGAATTCTCCTTTGGTATGTATATTTTCATGACGATTTTCAAAAAACAACTCGTAGTTTCTATTCAACAAAGGTATGCTTAATCCCTTGAATCCACTCAAAAACCTAATAAATAGCGTCCGCTATCTATAAAGAAAAAAGATTATTGAGCAGGCACTCAATAATCCTTCGTCAAATCACTTCTTCTCTTGTTGCTTCTGCAAATACGCCTCACGAAGCTTGTTCAATCGTTCCTTCTTGTTCGAGACAGTCGGCTTTTTCCCGTCTTGATACTTTGCCGCAGCTACTTTGCTTCTCGTGTCTAATTGATATTTCCCCATGCTCTTCACCTTCCTTTCTTTATAGCTTCAATCAAAAGCAAAGACCCTCTAATCTCAATGAAATTAGAAGGTCTTCATGAAAATCATTGATCGCAGTCGTTACAGACTGCTTCAAAATGGAGACGGCGGGAGTCGAACCCGCGTCCGAAGGCATCGTAACGTATGCTTCTACGTGTGTAGTTTATCTATTGAATCTCGATGTGACACTGCCGATAAACAGGCGTTGTCGCATCCAGTCTGTTTCATCTCTTCTTCGCGCCCTCAGACGGCGAGGTTGAAGCGTAGCTTGCTTAGTTTGAGACCCTGAAAGTCATCCACACAAGCGATGGATGTCAGGATCCGCAGGGCACTTAGGCTGCTGCGAGTTGTGTGTTAGTTTTGCCAGTTATAGGCGTTTGCGTTTTAACGAGGCCGACCCCTCGACACGCCACATACGACCGACCTACCCCCGTCGAATCCATAACGTCCCCGGGGTGGTAATTGGTACTATATTTAATATACCACAATCAGGATTCGTTGTCAGTATTTTTGCCGATCACGCATCGCACGGTCGACGTCACGTTTCGCGTCTTTCTTCTTCAAGTCCTCGCGTTTGTCGTACTTCTTCTTCCCTTTTCCGACGCCGAGCAGGCACTTGGCGAACCCGTTCTTGATATACACTTTGAGCGGGATGATCGTGTAGCCGTCACGCCCTGACGCCCCGATGAGCTGATTGATTTGCTTCTTATGCAACAATAGCTTTCGGACGCGGAGTGGCTCATGGTTGAAGCGGTTCCCCTGGTCGAACGGGCTGATATGACAGTTGTGAAGCGTCGCCTCGCCCCCGTCGAACCGGACGTACGCATCCGCGATATTGATCTTCGATTGACGGACCGACTTGATCTCCGTCCCTGTGAGCACCATACCCGCCTCAATCGTATCCTCGATCGCGTAATCGAAGGACGCCTTGCGGTTTTGGGCGAGTGCGTTCGAATCTTTCTTCTTGGCCATACACATTCAGTCCTTTATCTACAAGATACGGAGGAAGGGACGAGCCCCTCCCCGTCAGCGACGCTTCTTCGCACCTCGTTTGGCGTCGCCTTTTCGTTTATGCTTGTCTTTCTTCTTCAAGTCGAGTGCCGAACGGCCTTGGGAAGACTTCTCCCCGTCACGTTTCGGTTTCTCACCTGGTTTACCCGGCTTCCCAGGTCGTCCTGGTTTGCCGCGCTTCTTCTTGTCGTCCCGACCGCGACCGCCACGACGGTCTTTCTCGTCCTTCTTCGGACGACCGCCTTTCGCTTTGATCGTCGTCGGTTGGCGACGCGTCGATGGTTCCCGTTTCGGCATGCCGACGACCGTGAAGTCAATCGTCCGCTCGTCTAGGTTGACGGCGTCGACTTTGACACGAACGGCGTCCCCGATCCGGAACTGACGTTTCGTCCGCTCTCCGAGCAGCATGAGCTGTGATTCATCGAAGTGGTAGTAGTCATCCATCGACTGAAGACGAACGAGCCCTTCAATCGTATTCGGAAGCTCGACGAACATCCCGAAGTTCGTGACGCCGGCGACGACACCATCGAACTCTTCACCGAGATGGGCTTCCATGTATTCGGCTTTCTTGAGCGCCTGTGTCTCTCGCTCTGCGTCGACCGAACGACGTTCCCGTTTCGATGCCTGTTCGGCGATCGCCCCGAGACGGTCCTCGTACTTCGCAATCGTCTTCTCCGACAAGTCGTTGTTGAAGACGTACGTGCGCATGAGACGGTGGACAATCAAGTCCGGGTAACGACGGATCGGTGACGTGAAGTGCGTATAGAAGTCCGTCGCGAGTCCGAAGTGACCGAGCGATACATCGTCATACTTCGCCTGTTGCATCGAGCGAAGCATGATTGTGCTGATGACCGGCTCTTCCGGTTCTCCGTCGATTGCTTTCAAGATTTTTTGAAGCGTCTTCGGTTCGACAGTCTGTCCTTTGATGCGTTCGATGTGAACGCCAAAGTTTGCGACGAAGTCGAAGAAGAAGTCGAGCTTGTCCGGCTTCGGATTGTCGTGGACACGATAGATGAACGGCACGTCCATCTTGTGGAAGTGTTCAGCGACCGTCTCGTTGGCCGCGAGCATGAACTCCTCGATCAACTTCTCGGCGACCGAACGTGGACGAAGCACGATATCCGCCGGCTTCCCTTCCTCGTTGACGACGACTTTCGCCTCGGCGAAATCGAAGTTGATGGCACCGCGCGAGTTGCGTCGTTTCCGAAGCACTTCCGCGAGCTCGGCCATGAGGTCGAACTCACCGACGAACGGCTCGTACTTTTTCAACGTCTCTTCGTCATCGCGCTCGATGATCTCACGGACGTTCGTATACGTCATCCGCTCCGTCGTCTTGATGACACTCGGGAACAAGTCATGGCTGACGACCTTCCCGTTTTGCGGGGAGATCTCCATGACACAGCTGAGCGTCAAGCGGTTGACGTGCGGGTTGAGGGAACAGATCCCGTTCGAGAGTCGGTGCGGCAACATCGGAATGACACGGTCGACGAGATAGACACTCGTCCCGCGCTCGAGCGCCTCGACGTCGAGCGGCGAGCCCTCTTTCACGTAATGTGAGACGTCGGCGATATGGACACCGAGCTCGTAATTCCCGTTATCGAGTTTTTTGACGTGGACGGCATCGTCCAAGTCTTTCGCATCTTCGCCGTCAATCGTGAAGATCGTCTCGTCACGAAGGTCGACGCGACCGATGAAGTCTTTCTCATCCGCCTCGTCCGGCACCGCGTTCGCCTGCGCGATCACGTCCTCCGGGAACTCCGTTGGAATGCCGTGCTTATAGACGATCGACAAGATGTCGACACCTGGGTCGTTCTTATGCCCGATGATGCGAACGACGTCACAGGCACCGGCGAAGCGTCCGTCCGGATACTTCGTGATGCGCACGACGACTTTATGTCCGTCGACGGCACCGAGCGATTTTTCCGGGTTGACGACCGGCCAGAAGTTGATGCGCTTGTCATCCGGCTCGATGAAGGCGAACTGGTCGAGTCGACCGCTCGGGAGCGTATACGTCCCGACGAACTCCGAGAGTCCGCGCTTCAATACTTTCAATAGGATTCCTTCTGTCTTGCCACGGTTGTCCTCGCGTTTTTTGACGAGGATCGTATCGCCATGGTAGACGTCCTTCAGTTGGTCGGGCGGCAAGAACACGTCTTCCGCTTCCCCTTCGACCGACAAGAAGCCGAATCCGCGCTGGTGGATCGAAATGATCCCCGCGACTTGGCCGAGCGAGGCGAGCGTCCCGTAACGGTTCGTCCGCGTTCGGCCGATGGCACCCTCTTCCTCGAGGGCATTCAATGTGCGGATGAGTTCTTTGAAGTCATCCGTCGACGCGAGCTGTAGTCGCTCGGTCAGTTGATCGACAGAGAGCGGTTTCTCGCTCGCCTGTAAGATCTCTAGTAATTGGTCACGTAAATTCAACGTGACACCTCCTTCTTAGACTGACCAGTCTAACGTTTCGAGAAAATCGAGCACGTCCTGGTGCAGTTTCTCTTTTTCTTTGTCGAGCGTGATCACATGTCCCGAGTTCTCATAAATCAGCAACTCTTTTTGGAACGTGTTGACCGCCTCGTAAATTTGATTCGCCGATTCCGGGTCGATCATGTTGTCTTTGGCGCCTTGGACGACGAGTGTCGGGACGAAGATGTCCTCGAGCTTCGACGCCGTGTCGCGGACGAAAGCACGGAGGTCTTTTAGCGTTGGCATCGGTTTGAACTCTGCCATCTCCTGCTCGATCTGTTCCGGCGACTTTTCTTCTCTACCCTTATATTCTCGGGCATATGCCTGGACTCCTTTGTACAAGCGGTCCTCGGCATCGATTCCAGTCGGCGCGCACATCGGGATGACCGCCTTGACGTCTTTCTCCTCGGCGAGACGGAGTGACATCACGCCACCTAGCGATAGTCCGCAGACGACGATCTCCTCATGGCCTTTGTCGACGAGTGTCTGGTAGGCGTTCAAGACGTCTTCCCACCAGTCTTTTGGTCCATATTGGAGTAACTCTTCCGGTGGGACGGCATGACCACGATAGATCGGTCCCATACATGTGTATCCTTCTTTTTGAAGGAAGCGACCGAGCATGCGGACATCCGCGCTCGATCCAGTGAAGCCATGTAACATCAACACGGCACGTTTTCCGCCCTCGAAGAAGAACGGTTTTGGTGCAGTCACTTTCATTTTATCTGTCATCTCCTCGTATCTACATTATTCCCAAAAAATAAATCGAAAAAACAAAAGCTGACCGCCTCACGTGAAAATCGAGAACGATCAGCCTTATCATCATAATGATGCGACTAGTAATCCTAAAATGAAAAACAAAGTGCCTAGTACAGCTGCAGTTCGGTTCAAAACAGCATCGAAGCCGCGCGCTTTCTGGCGTCCGAACAACTGCTCCGCGCCACCTGCAATCGCTCCAAGACCTTGCGACCGACCTGACATGAGCAGTACGACGACAATCAATAAGACAGCCACGACAAGTAGGCTGATTGTAGCGATCGTTTGCATAGTAGTCAGTTCCTCCTTCTATTTACACGCCTTTTATTATATAGAAGTTATCGTCAAAACACCAGCATTCAAATTATCGGGACGGGTAGCTGAACCCTTCCCCGATGACTTCCTTCACTTGGTGGATGACGACGAAGGCACGGTCGTCCGTCACTTGGACGATTTTTTTGAGTGGCGCGATCTGACGTTTGTCGACGATCATATATAACATGTTTTTATCTTGCTTCGTGTAGTAGCCATGTCCATGGATGATCGTAGCCGAGCGACCGAGCGTCTCCGTCAAGACGACGGCGAGCTCTTCTTGCTTGTCGCTGATGATCGTGACGGCCTTACGGATATTGAGTCCTTCCGCGACGAGGTCGATGACCCACGAGCCGATGATGATGGCGATGAGCGTATAGAGGACGACCTGTTCCCCTAAGAAGAAGCCAGAGGTCGCAACGACGATCGCATCGATGATGAACATCGAGACGGCGACGCTCAAGTGGAGATAGCGCTCCATGAGACGGGCGATGATGACGCCCCCGCCGGTCGTCCCGCCGACACGGAGCACCATGCCGATCCCGACCCCGATCATGATCCCGGCATAGACGGCCGCGAGCAGTTTGTCCTCGGCAGGGCTGCCCCAATCGTGCGTCAGACTAAGGAAGAATGACGTCGCGACGACGGCGATGACCGAATAGACCATTGTCCGGCGGTCAAGCAGCTTATAGCCGACGATGAAGAGAATCCCGTTCCCGATGATTGACGTGAGCCCGAGGTCCCAGCCGAAGACGTAGTACAGGATGATCGTGACCCCGAGCAGGCCACCTTCTGAGAAATCGTTCGGTACGGTGAAGTAATTGACCCCGAATGAGAGAATGAATGAGCCCGCGATGATCCATGCAATGTCCTTCACCGAGATGGTTTGTAACTTGCGCCATACTTGTTGGCGCAATAGATGTTGCTGTTGACGTTTCATAAATTGTCCTCCTTCCATATAAAAAAGACCGCGGCCAAAGCCGCAGTCTTAAGATTGTACTGGCTTTGGCGCACCGTCTTTCATAATCGGCAACTTACGCTCCGCTGCGTTCGCGTAGACGTTCAAGAGTGCCTCTTTTTCCAAATCCCAGTTATATTTCTCACGCGCGGTCTTCGTGTTCTCTTTGACACGCGCATAGAGTGCTTGGTCTTCAATCATCCGGTTGACGCCGTCTGCGATCGATTGTGGATCGTGTGAGTCGACGAGCACCCCGACATCGTTCCCCGCAACGACCCGTTCGATCTCAGGGAAGTCACATGAGACGACCGGTACTTCGGCCATCAAATACTCGAACAATTTGTTCGATGACGCCGAGTAGTGGTTGAAGCAGACGTTGTTCAATACTTGGAAGCCTAAGTAGGCGTTCATCGTATAGTAAGGTAACGCTTCGACCGGTACTTTGTCAATCATCTTGACACGATTGCCGACGCCTTCCGTCTCAATCAACTGTTGAATCGTCGGTTTGAGCTTCCCGTCCCCAATCATGACGAGCGTACCTTCTTTGAAGTCTTTCGCCGCGAGCACGAGTTGTTCGAGACCGCGCCCTGCTTGAATCCCACCTTGGTACAGGAGAATCTTCTCGTCTTTCGGCAAGTCGAGCAGCGCATGCAAGTCCTTACGGAGCGAGAAGTCGAGCGGACGATAGAACGGATAGTTGTGGAGCACGTACGGATAGAATCCGTATAACTCTTCGTTGTGTGCCGCACGCGTATGGTTCTCGACCATCATCGTATCGACGAACGGCAAGAGCCATCCTTCGAGGTTACTTTGGATATAGCCGTAACCGGTACGGTCCGTCTGTACTTCATGCGAATCGTAGACGATTCGACCTTTGTTGAACACCTTTCCGGCGAGGAGTGCCTGCGGGAGCGTGTTCAAATCGTTCGCATGATAAAAGTCATATGACTTCTTCGTCGACGTGAACACCATCTCGAGCATCGCACTCGCATTGACGATTTGCTTACGCACTTGCGGCAACAAAATTGTTCCAAGCGACGCACCGACAGCGAGCATTGTGAACGGTGCGAGTAGGAACAAGCCAGCACCAACAAGTCCGGCACCTAACTTGCGTTGTGGTTTTGCAAAAATCCATTTTTTTAACTTACTAGCCATTTTCATTGAATTTATAAGAATCGATGGCTGACGCTTCACGCGGATGACACGGAAACCTTCCGGCCGCATCTCTTCTTTCGGTAACTCTTTATTCTTCGGGTCTTGGAGCGCAATCAAATCAACTTTATAACCTGCTTCGGCGAGTGCCGAGCATTCGCGAAGGACGCGCGCATCATTCGTAAAATGGTTCCATACAAACATACATACTGACTTCATTGTGTTTCCTCCATCACTAACTGTTGTACGACTTGATCTAACACGTCGATATTCTCTTCCCAACATAAATTCTCTTTGACGTAACGAATCCCGTTCGCCCCGAGCGCCTCCCGAAGGTCCGGTCGGTCGAGGAGCTTGCGGAGGATCAGCTCGATCTCATCGATATCCCGTTTCCGAGAGACGAATCCGACTTCAGCCGCTTCAATGACATTCGCCGCATGGCCTGACACTGCTGCGACAATCGGTTTGCCGACCGCCATATAGTCGATGAGTTTCCCCGGGATGACCGTATCGAACACTTCTTGCTCGATCAGGCTGACAAAGGCGACGTCCGCATTTTTAATCGCCTGAAACGCCTCCGTCCGTGGCATCGCTTCAAGGAACAAGAAGTTTTGGAAACCACGCTCCTTGATCGTCTGCTTCAACTCTTCTTTCCGATACCCGTAGCCGATCAGTTTGAAGTGAATCCGCGGTTCGTCACGGAACCGTTCGGCGAGCTCGAGTAAGAGTGACACGTCCTGGGCGAGCCCCATGTTTCCGGCATATAAAATCTCCATCCGGTCGTCCGGCGGGATCGTCCGCTCAAGCGCTCGTTCCGATTCTCGAATCGAGTTCGGCATGTAGTGGATTTTCTCGTTTGAGACACCGCGTTGACGCAGATAGCTGCGGAAGCCTTCCGAGTTGATGATGACCTCGTCAGCGGCACGATACAATCGTTTCTCGAGCCAAAATGCCGGCGCGAGCACCCAGTCGTGTTTGAACACGCCGACCCCTTTCACCGATTCCGGCCAAAGGTCACGAACGTCCAAAATGAGGGGGACACGATACTTCCGTTTCGCATATACCCCGACAAACGCCATAAAAAAAGAAGGGGTCGTCGCAAATACGACGTCTGGCTTCAATTTTAACTGACGGACGGACCCGATCCCTTTCACCATCTGTTCGAGGAACAAGAAGAGACGGCTGACCATATTGGACGTATGTTTTCGCTTCTTCGTAATGAGTCGTTTGATGAACGGTTGGTCGTTCAGCTCCCGGTCATTCCAGAAACGGTCGTCCTGATACATATCAAAGCTCGGGTACGAAGGGGCGGCCGTGATGACCTCGACTTCATACCCGCGCTGCTTCATCAAATGCGTAATGTTTTGCATCCGGTTACCGGCGCTGCCGATCTCCGGATAATAGTTTTGACACACCATGAGCATTGTTTTCAAAAATAACACACCTTACTGTTGATCAAGTTCGTCCACGAGCCGTTTTAACAAGGCATGGACGTCATCTTTTAAATCAGGATCGCTGAGCGCGTGGCAAATCGTCGTCTCGACGAATCCGATCGGCTCCCCGACGTCATAGCGTCGACCATCAAATTCGTAAGCAAAGACTGTCTGCGCTTCATTCAAGCGTGCGATCGCATCCGTCAATTGAATCTCGCCTCCTGCCCCTGCTTCTTGCCCTGACAACGCCTCAAAGACGTCCGGTGTCAGAACATAGCGACCAAGGATGGCAAAGTTCGATGGAGCCTCACCGACGGGCGGTTTCTCGACGAACGTCCGCACCGGGATGAGCTTCCCTTCGACGGCAAGCGGGTCAATTATACCATATCGGTTCGTCATTTCATACGGGACACGCTGCACACCGATGATCGAGCGTTCATGCGCCTCATATTGGTCAATCAACTGTTTCGTCGCCGGCACATCGGATTCAATGATGTCATCTCCGAGCAAGACAGCGAACGGCTCGTCCCCAATAAATTTCCGAGCACACCAAATCGCATGACCGAGACCTTTTGGCTCCTGTTGGCGTATGTAGTGAATGTTCGCCAAGTTCGAGGAGTGTCGGACCGATTCGAGTAAGCGGGTCTTCCCTTTTGACTCCAAGTTTTGTTCCAACTCGAGCGCACGGTCAAAATGATCCTCGATGGCGCGCTTATTCTTACCCGTGACGATGATGATGTCTTCGATTCCTGAAGCGACGGCTTCCTCGACGATGAACTGAATCGTCGGTTTGTTGACGATTGGCAACATCTCTTTTGGCATGGCTTTCGTGGCTGGTAGGAAGCGGGTGCCGAGACCGGCGGCTGGGATGATGGCTTTACGTACTCGTGTCATTAGCATTGGCTCCTTTACTCGTTATGTAATGAGTATACCCAATATTTGTGTGTTCTGACACAAAATAGAGGTCATGACAAAAGAGTCATGACCAATCATCGTCGCGCTTCGTTTTTAGATAATACCATACTCCAAATGCGATCAGACCGATGACGAGAAGAATCCCTAGCATCATCATGAGAAACGCCTCCCCATTCGCGCTTCACTAATCTATTCCCTTCCTACATCGTTTCAGAACCACTTCTGACCATGTGCTCGAATGAAACGAAGTTCTTCTTGATAATGATCGTAGTGTCCCTCATCCATCATCTTTTGGAAGGCGATATCCCCTTAAGCGGCTTTCCGTTTCATCAACAGACAGAGTGCCTCGATGCGTAACTGCAACATCTCAAACAAGTCTTCCTTAGGTTCGTCCCAACCATACGCCTTTAAGAATAATGAAACACGTTCTTGATACGACTTATCATCTCGAATCGCATCGTAATAGATGACTTCTCCTGATTCAGCTTGATGCCGGCGACTGAGCGGGACGAACGTGTATAGCGCGTAGACGATATCCCAAGCTCTCGGACCTGGCGCAGCCAAATCAAAATCGATGATCCCCGATACTTTCCCCTCATGAAAAATCGTATTGTAGACGGCAAAGTCATTATGGCAAATGACTTCTAGCGGTTGAGGCGTGTTGCCAATCGGTGCCCACTCCGGTGACCATTCAAAATCTGTCGACGCATCATGCAGTCGTCTCATTAGTCTTGCAACATCTTGAATCGCCTCATCGAACCACATATAAGACTTTAACGGATAGTCTGCGGTTTCTCCTTCCAAGTAAGTTAACACTTCTCTTCCTTGATCATCGATTCCAATAAAGCGTGGCACTCCGGAAAGTTGCTTTGCCTCCAAGTGAAGTAACCATCGATGAATACGCTCGCTGCCTTCCTTTTGAGTGCGATAGACATAATTCCCCTTTTTATAAACAGTCGATACGTTCCCGCCACTCAATCTTTTTTCTTGTTCATTCGATTGGTCCATCCAATCCCCCCCTACTCTTTATCAGTCACGTTCAGTATACAGCACGGCATGAGGTCTCAATGGCGGATACAGAGCGTTCGTGTCCGTCGAAGCGGTACCGTGACTCTTGCAGGAAAGCATCGGTGCCGTAAGACGGGTTGACGACCGAACAGTTTTCCCACCGTCGATTAAACGGTTATTCCACACAAAAAAACAGGCCCGCCATTTGGCGAGCCTGAAACAATC